>CAWJRQ010000005.1:0-553777 GCA_963845345.1 uncultured Acidobacteriaceae bacterium | reverse complement strand
CTTTTGCACGTTGTTCTGCCAACGCTGCTTGTTCTATTTCCCATTTTGCTTGTTGTTCTTTAAAAATCTCTGCAAGTTCTGCATCACGTATAGCCTTACGTAATTTTTTTGAGATCTTTACAAGCTTCTACGACTTTGTATTTCCAACAATGCATTTTGCTCATCAATAAATTTACGTGGATCAAAACTCTTTCCATAAAAATATTGTTCTTGTTCTGCAACCCATTGTGCATGCCGCACTAGAACCAGCTTTCTTGTTCTTCTAATAAAACAGACCAGCACATGTTCTATAACTAGAGATGCGGCGTTTTCGCATGTCGTCAGCTTCGGCTTCACGACGCGCCATCCAACCAGCATCGCCTTTTTTCATATTCTTAAGACGCACACCTTCAACTAATAATCGCATGATGTGTTCATCTTCTTGATCCACATAGTCATCTGTGTATTCAGCCACTGGATGCAAATCCCATGGGATTGAATTGGCAGTGGACTTTTCTCTAACGAACTGATACACCAAGGTATCGCCTGTGAGTGAATGGTATCTGTGTTCGTTTAACTTCATATGCTTCTATCAAACAACATAAAACAAATACACAATTGTCAATGCAACAACGCAGTTCATATATAATTCCTTTATTCATAAAGAACACAAAACACAAAGACGCTATTTCCATAGTGTTTAATATTGAAATCAAAATATCAAAACACACGTGGACCGACAAGCGGAAGTATTACCAAAAAGGGTTTTGTATTGCTTCAAACAGTCCGCCTTGTGCTAACCAGTCTGCGTGTTCTGCATCCAGCAGGAGTGTCCCAAAATTTTGTAAAAAAATTACAAACCAATACGATAGTGCGATTTTATCTCCTTGTTATGTATATTATATTTATACAAAGCAACAAAGTCAGTGCTTTTTTTTGCGATTTTTAGCCGAAAAAACCCCGTAAAAATGGCTGTAAACTAGGGGCTCTCATTACAGGATAATGAAAAATGACATTAAACAATTACCCCGAACGGCCAGGTCGAAGAACTTGACGCGGTGAACAACCCCGAGGATCCGTCGGCCGGCACGCGGAAGGTGCCGTTCTCGCCTGTGCTCTACATCGAGCAGGACGATTTCAAGGAAACGCCGCGGCCCCCGTACTTCCCGAGCTCTTCCCCGGCAACGAGGTGCGCCTGCGGTACGCTTATTTCATCAAGTGCACCGGCGTGGTCAAAGACGCAGCCGGCAACATCGCCGAGGTCCACTGCACCTACGACCCCGTCACCCGCGGCGGCGATTCGCCGGACGGGCGGAAGGTCAAAGGGACGATCCACTGGGTCTGCGCCGACAAGGCCATTGATGCCGAGGTCCGGCTGTACGACCACATTGTTCGTCAAGCCCGATCCGGAAGATGTCCCCGAAGGCAAGGATTGGAAAGCCAACATCAATCCCAACAGCCTGGAGACCGTCCCGGCGTGCAAGCTGGAGCCGAGCGTCAAGGGCGCCACGGTGAGCCGCAAGTACCAGTTCGAACGCCTCGGCTACTTCTGCGTCGACAAGGATTCGACCGCCAGCAAGCTGGTCTTCAACCGCTCCGTCTCGCTGAAAGACACGTGGGCCAAGGTGGAGAAGTCCGGCAAGTAAAGCTATCGGACGCATCCTCGTAAGAACCAACGGCAAGGTCTGCCCAGCTCACCGCGGCAGCGGCGTGAGCGTCATTATTTTTTATCGATGTCGAACCCGCCCAGTGAGGTAGCGTATAATAGGTGTACAAACCTCCTTCCCTGGGTGGCGTGGTAGCCGAGAGGACCACGCCACCCTTTTTATTGCGGAGTTTGGTTAAGACGAGGGGAGGCTTGGATCAGACTGGTTCCGCACGCCAGTTGTCAGAGTTTACCTGACTGATGAGTAACGTTGTAGGGGTGAGGCCCGGCGGAAAGTGAACAGTCCAGATAGCGTTCTCGCCGACCTCGATCTGGCAAGCCCCTGCCGCCACCCGCGTCACCTTTCCCGCCCACCACTGACCTCCCCTTCATACTCCAGATACGCCCGGCGATGGTCCCGAAGACGAACCAGGACGACAGGATGGACAATGGGCCAGACCGTGCTCCGCCAGGTCGTCAACTGCGAGCCCGGGGTACGTCTCGAACATCAGGTCAAAGTGCGGGTCTGCGATGCCTTCGTGATGGAGGATGACGAAACGCGTCGGGGTCATGGGCTGCGATATGCTCCGTGAAAACTTTCACGGGCACCGAAGATTCTGAACGCCACTGATACTATTCCTGCTCCTGCTCCTGCCCCTGCTCCTGCTCTTGATCGCTCCGGGGTCCGATCGAGAACGAGCGGACGAAGAGCAAGAGCAGGAAGTGACGGCAGATCAGCGCGATCATCACCGGCGGCGGAACGTAGCTGCTGCGCATCCGTGCCGCCGGGGTCGATGCTGCTCTTGATGTCGCAGGGATGGGCGTCGGGGCCGAGGTCCCAGTCGCGGGCGTAATCCTCGGCGATCTGCCGCATCTCCTTCTGCGACAGATTCGGCTTGTCAGCCGACTCGGCAGGCTTCCCTGATCTCCTGCTCGTTGAGCAAGGTGCCGGTGATGCTGGTCAGGGCCGGGTCCTGAGCAGCCATTTGCAGGCGAGTTGGTGGACGGTCATGCCATGATCGGTGGCGTAATGGCGGACCAGTTCGAGCTTTTTCAGGCCGTAGATTTTCCAGGCCTGATCGCGGAACTTGCGGTGATCGTTGGCGCCGATGTGTCGTGTCGATCTTGACCACGTCCTTGAGGATGCTGCTGTTGTCGTGGACGCGGGCCAGCACGCCGGCGCGGCGGGATCGGGCGACCTCGCAGAATTCGCGGCCGGGATCCTGCTCGAACATGTTGTAAGACGGTCTGGACCGCCTTGGCATTCGTGGTCGATCATGGCCTTGACCCCTTCTTCGCGCCAGCCGATGGCCGGGCCGAGCGACACGCCCCAGACCTTGATCTTGCCCTCGTGCTTTGACCTTCTCCAGTTCGGCAAACAGTTCGTCGCGGAACTGCGGCAGCTTGATGTTGTGGGCCATGTACAGGTCGATGTAGTCGGTGCCCAGCCGCTGGAGCGATTGTCTCCAGGGCAGATCGCATGAATTTCGGGGAGAAATCCTGTTTGCGTTCGCGATGGCTGCCGGCTTCGCCGGGATCGGTGTAAAAGTCGTAGCCGAACTTGCCGCCGATCTCGACTTTGTCGCGGGCGACGGTTTTCAGCGAATTGCCGAAGAGCGTTTCGGCCCGGCCGTTGCCGTAGGCGTCGCCGTTGTCGAAGAAGGTGATGCCCTGATCGTAGGAGAAATTGCATGAGGCGGAGGGCGTCGTCCTCGTCGGTGTAATGGCCCCACCAGTCGACGCCGAAGATCCAGCAGCCCAGGGAAATGGCGGAAACTTCCAGGCGGTATTTCCGAATTTGCGACGTTCCATGCGTTCAATTCTCCAAGAATGCCCCACCATCGCGAGGGGCAACCACACCAGTCGAATGATCAAATCATACGGACGGCCGGGCGTGTTGGAAAGTCCGCGGACGATTCATGTGATGCGCAAATAGAAATGTCCGCTTCAGCAACACTCTACCACGCCAGGGATCATCAGGCACTGGACGATTCGTACGCCGCAACACGTTTGCCGTCGGGAGGGCAGGGCAACGCAGGAGAGCACGGCCCGAGTGCCCGACGGCCTGATGGACGGCACGGGTCCCTGCTGGCCTCGGTGGCCGGGGCCTGCCCTGCCGGGATCAGCGAATTCGTTAAACTCCGGGGGTTTGGGGGCAGAGCCCCCATATCCTGGCCGCCCGGCGGGGCCTTGTACCGCAGGTATCGTTTCTTGAACCGCACGTGCATTGTCCCGTCCAGACGCTCCTCCACGATGACTTCCCCGACTCATGCCGCGATCCGTTTGCCGAGTCGTTAGATGCGTCGGTTAGTGATACCAGAAGACGCCAAATGTGCCTTCGATTGTTTCGATCGGGGCCATTCCCGTGCTCTTTCATCGCACCAAAAGCTGATAGCCGTGCCCGGAAGGGCCGGTTGCCTGCGAACTTAAGCAACCGGGCCTTCCGGCCACGGCTATCAGGGATCCAATCACTTGGGGCAGTCTGACCGTCGTGGGCGTTACCGCTTGATCCGGCGCTGCCGCCGCCGACGACGTGCATCAGTTCTTCTTAGGTGATCTGGCTGGTGTCGCCGCGGGTGGTCTGCAGCAGGGCGCCGTGGGCGGCGCCGAGGTTCACGCATTCTTGCGGGGTCATGCCGGTGAGGAAGCCGTAGGCGAAGCCGCTGGCGAAGCCGTCGCCGCCGCCGACGCGGTCTTCGATTTCCAGGTCCTTGAAGAGGCGGGATTCGTAGAACTTGCCGTCGTGCCAGAGGATGGCCGACCAGTTGTTGACCAGGCCGGTCTTCACTTCGCGCAGCGTGGTGCCGACGACCTTGATGTTGGGGTAGTCGTGCGACGACTCGTTTCGACCATCTTCTTGTAGGCGGAGGTGTCGAGTGCGCCGAGGTTTTCCGCGTCGACGCCTTCGACCTCGAAGCCCAGCACCTTCTGGAAGTCCTCTTCGTTGCCGATCAGGCAGTCGATGTACGGCACCAGGTCCTTGGTGACTTGCCTGGGCCTTTTGGCTGCTCCAGAGCTTGGAGCGGAAATTCAGGTCGTAGGAGACGATCGTGCCGGCCTCGTGTGCGGCCTTGACCAGGGCCTCCTGCGAGACCGCGGCGGTGGCGTCGGACAGGGCGGTGAAGATGCCGCCGGTGTGGAGCCAGCGGACGCCGCGTTCGGCGAACAGCGTTGTCGAATCGACATCGCCGGGCTTCATGTGCACGGTGGCGGAATGGCCGCGGTCGTACATGGTGACGCTGCCGCGGACGCCGGTGCCGACTTCGGTGAAGTTGAGGCCGATGCGGTCCGTCTGGCCGACGCCGTCGTACTTGGCGCATGACCACGTGGGAGACATCCACGCCGACGGAGCGGGCGTGGTTGAGGATGATCCGGCCCATGGGCGAGTCGTCGAGCCCGCCGACCCAGCCAGCGGAGGCCCAGGCGCGCCAGGGCGTAGGCGACGTTGTACTCGCCGCCGCCGACCCAGACTTCCAGGATGGGGCGAATTCGATGCGGCCGTGCCCCGGCGGGGAGAGGCGAATCATGCATTCGCCCAGGCTGACCAGGTCGTACTTGCAGCTCTTGGCGTCTTTGATTTTCAACATGAGAAATCTCTCCTTCGCAATAGGGTGTGATTCAGGGTGATGGAAAATGAGGCCGAGAGTTTGACATTTACGGCCGGGCCGAGGCGGCCAACTGGACCGCCTGGCGGGTCAATTCGGTGATCTTGCTGAACTGTTTGCCGGCGATGAGTTCCTTGGTGACCATCCAGCTTCCACCGCACGCGAGGATGGGCTTGAATTTGAGGTAGTCGGCGAGATTGTCCGGCCCGATGCCTCCGGTGGGGACAAATCGCATCATGCCATAAGGGGCGGCGATCGCCTTGAGCGCTTTCAGGCCGCCGATGGCCTCGGCGGGGAAGAATTTCACCACGCTCAAGCCGTGATCCAGGGCCATTTCAATATCGGTCGGCGTCGCGGTGCCGGGGGTGATGGGGATCTTGTTTTGAATCGCCCAGCTCACGACCTTGGGGTTGAACCCGGGCGAGACCAGGAATTTGGCGCCAGATCGACGGCCTGTTTGACGGTGTCGACATTGAGAACCGGTCCAGCCCCGAGCAAGAATGTCCGATCGGCGAGAGGGTTTTGATGGAATCGGCGGCGGCGGCGGTGCGGAAAGTGATCTCCGCCAGCGGCAGCCCCCCCGCCACCAGGGCGTCGCCCAGCGGACTGGCGTCGGCAGCGGTGTCGGGATGCGCCACGCCACCACCGGGACAATTTTCAATTCGCCGATTCTCTTCAACGTCTCAGACAACACGTCGGGCATGACACTCTCCGCTGGCCGTCTCTTGTTTCCATGATCGCCTTGCCGGTGAGGGAGACGGTAGGCAGGTATTGTGGCGATTTTTGTCCGTTCTGTCTATTGCCTACCTCAGACGGGGCCTACGTCGAGCGTGATCGTTTTCCCGGGGATTCACGTGCTCTTTTTATCATCGTGCAAGGTGGCATTTTCTTGAGGAAAATGCCACTGGACCGCGGTGGTTCCGGAGTATGGCAATTGTGAAACCGATAGGCGGATGCTCTTCTAACAAGCCTTGTAAGACCAATCAATTTCGTATTACGAGCGTGTTGCCAACAAAGCAACACGCTCGGCAAGATTTTGGCGCCAGATTGCAATCCGCGTTCCTACTCGGCCCGGGAGAAACCATCCGGGACAAACTAGACGCCGCGGAAAGGCTGCGGGCAACCACCCGCCAAGCGCCATCAAGTTTGCCGGTGACCATACTGCGAGGGATCACCCGTTCCCATCCCGAACACGGAAGTTAAGCCTCGCTGGGCCGATGGTACTGCACGGGTGACTGTGTGGGAGATTAGGTGATTGCCGGCAATTAATTCAAGCAAAAAGCCATGCCATTACGGCATGGCTTTTTTGCGTTTGGTTGAATTCGGATGTAAACTCTAAAATCGACCGTTTACGGCCCCCTCAAAGCCAGTAGCAAAAGGAGCAAGTCAATGCGAGCGAGCCAATTCGCTAGGGTGACGCTATTGATCGTTGTGGCCTCTGCCATAATTTGGGCGGGGATGATTCACGCACAGGATCTCTTTAGGCGCGCTGGACCATTCGATCTGCACATTACGAACGTTCGCAGCCTTGGACCTGAGAGAAACGTGGGGTTCAGTAAGTCGTTGGAACTCTATGCGGTGACAGGATACGGCCAACAAATGTCCTATGTACTCTACTGCACGAAGGCGAGCCCCTGATCCGGGCAGAATCTACACAGCTCTTGATGAGTATGTCGTTTCCGACCTCTCTCCATTGCACCTGTGGCCAGTGGAAAGGAGCACCATCGATCTTCCACAGGGAGCGAAGAAGAAAGGCCGCTTGTACAGAGTTATCATCATACAAAACATCGCGTCAGGACCAAGGCCGGACCTAGCTTGCGATATACACTCTGAGGAAGCTGTGCAGCCAAGCCCTCAATGAGTTAACCAGATGGCAAGGTTCTTGCTGCCATTGCCAAGGCTCTACGGCACTGCAATTTCCTTCGTTAAGACTTGGCAGAGTAAATAGCAGGACGCTTCGCTCAGAAACGAGGCATACGAGACTGCGTCTGCTGAATCCGGAAGCATTCGCGTTTGGAGGAGGTCGACTGGAGATTTCTTATCGGCGGCAGCCTTGCGCAGGTCGACTCCATGGGCCAGCTTGCTGCGCAGGGTATACAGGTGAATTGCTATATCCTCTACGGTATCGGGGGGCGAGTTGGCATTCCAATCGGGGAACACCCTTGTGGATGGTCCGAGACAGTCACAAAGCTTCTGCTTGAAGCAGTTCCTGTTCGCACTATCGAAAATGGCTTCCAAACCCATCACCCAAAGGAGTCCAGCGATCAAGGGATGAAAATGCTCAAGGCCTAGCTGAAGCAGGATGACTGCGTTTCTTCTCTCAGCGTTTGGCCCATTCATCACTTGCTTGACGCTCTCGATTGCACCGGGCACCCGTTTAAGCAATTCGTGATCGAATCTTCTTCTTATCGCCCACGGCCCGGGCTCCATTGGGGGGCAACGTTCTATTGCTGCCTGCAACTCGGAGTGAGCATCATGAGCTGCATCGTAGGACTGGCAGAAGAAGAGAAGGCCTTGCGTCTGTACAGGCTTCAGTACCTGAAGTGCCATCAAGCCGCACAGAAAGGCGCTCCTCATCTCTTCGTATGTCTTTGCTGAATATGACGGCGGCTCAAGGGTCAGAGGTTCATACCTGTATATGAGGTATCGACTAAATTCAGCGCTCTCCTTCCATTGCAAGCCCGTCATTGAGTATTTGTTCCTCGCCGACAGGAGATAGTCATTTGGCTTCACCAAAGAGAACCCGTTTCCGAGGTCCACTTCCGCGTCATCGCCTGCCTCGACATCATGAAGTCCTGAGAACATGCATTGCATTTCAAACCTCCCTCGGCCCTCCCGTACGATTCACCAGGTTCGTGAGAGGGGCAGAGATCATCTTGGAAACCTTCCATGTCTCGAAATACTATCTACAGAATCGCCTCAAAGCCTTTGCGGCGAATGACGTTGAGCAGGGCGAGGGCTGGGCCTTTGGGCTGCTTGACGCCGCGCTCCAATTGCGAGATGTAGCCCGTGGTGAGATTGAGGTAGCGAGCGAAGGCGGCCTGGCTCAGGTTGGCGCGTTCCCGCAGGATGCGAATCTGCCTGCTACTGATGGGCTTGGCCGTGGGAAGGGCCTGGGGGCCGAGTAAACGGACGGTGATTTTGCGATATTCATCGTCGCTCATGATTCCAGTGCGAAGCATCCCCTCGGCGGTTTCTAGAAGTGCTTCAGTTAATCGGTTCGGCTTTTTGGTCATGTTTGATCTCCTGTAACTCGCCTTCGGTAATGGCTTGTCGAATTTGCGCGTCGCTTAGAGGTAGCCACTTCGCTGCGAACTCTCGTGCCGTTGCCAGTTGGTCTTTAGTGATGTTCTCCATCTCGCTTTTGGCGAATCCGTAAAAAAAGATGGCACGATCTCTCAATCGATAGGCAACAATCACGCGATAGCCGCCGGACCGTCCCTGCCCCTGGCGGGCAACGCGCTGTTTGATGAGGCCGCCGCCCAGATCGGCATCGATCAGGCCGCGTTCGGCCCGTGCGATGGCTTCGAGCAAACCGGCATCCGCGATCTTCTCCTGCCGCGCAAAGCGGGCGAACCACCTGGTCTTGAAGACCCTCATAGGCCTGCCTAACACTATGAACTATAGCACATATTCATAATTATGGGCGGTTTTCGCTTGATAATTTTTAAATCACCACGCGAAACCTCCCGTTCAGGCTTTTTTGCATGTGACGAGGCTTCAAATGTTCCGAACTCAATACAGACGATCATGGAACCGGAGCCTGACATTGCCGGGCGGATTCAACAACGATGTGCAACGGCAACTCCGGCGACAGGTGGATGGGATGGGGTAGCAACCAGGAAGCCTAACCACCAAGTATGGTTTGCCGAATGCGCTACCACCATCTCATCCAAGAAGGACGATACCCAATTTCCGCCCTCAAGGAGGCTGGTTGGTCCATGCGGTCCATCGGGGCCAAGCTGGGGCGGCCATCTCCACCTGGCGCTGCGCATTCACAAGCAACGACGCAAACGACGCGGCGTGCGCGAAAGACCCGGCACCATCCCCAATCAGGTGTTGATCGACCAGCGCCCAGCCATTGTTGACGCACGAGAGCGGTACGGCGATTGGGAGGCCGATCTGGTGGTCGGCGCGTGCCACTCACAAGCGCTGGTGACCATCAACGAACGCTAGAGCCGCTATGCGCTGATTCAGCGCGTAACCAGTAAACAGGCACCCGTCGTACGCCGGGCCATCGTCACAAAACTCAGACCTTTTGCCCGCCTGGTTCATACTTTGACCACCGATAACGGCAAAGAGTTCGCCCAGTACGAGCGGATCGCCTCCGCGCTCCAGCGGAACTACTACTTCGCCCATGCGCACGCCGCTTGGGAACGAGGCGCCAACGAAAACCTCAACGGCCTTGTCTGTCCGTTCTTTCCCAAGCATCGCAAGCTCGAAGAAGTGACTGACGATGAGCTAGCTTTAACCAAGCACCGGCTCAACCACCGGCCAAGAAAATGCCTCGGCTACAAAACGCCACACCAAGTCTTATGGGAACAGTTACACTCTAACCAACCCGTGGCGCCTCTTTGTTGAATCCGCCATTTATAAACCAATGGAATGGAATCAACGCCTGTGGAAAATATCCAGCACCAAAATATCCCACATGGTGAGATATGGCCTCTGGAAATCGCCGGAAAATGCCGGAAAATCCCGTTTTTTGCCTGAAAAAACTTTTTTTGCGGCTGGCGCATAAGTTCGAACACTCAAATCCGCATGACCAGAATTTCGCTTTTCGTGTGGTAAATGCATCGCCGTTAAGCGCATCGAACCGGGAAACTACAATGGAAGAGAAGATGAATGAGTTTGTTCAAGAGGAGTTTACGAGTGGAATCGAATTCGAAATGGCCGGGCGCGACCATCCAGCGGCCCGAGACCTGCGTGATTGACGCCGAGGTCGAGATTGCGGCCGATGCAGTGATCGAGCCGTTTGTGCAGTTGCTGGGCCGCACTAAAATCGGCGTCGGTTGCCGGATCCGGTCGTTCACGGTGATTGAAAACTGCACTCTGGGCCGCGATGTGCTGGTTCGCCAGAGCTGCGTGCTGACCGAGAGCGCCGTCGCGGATGGCGCAAAGATCGGTCCCTTCGCGCATTTGCGTCCGGGCAGCGAGATCGGCGAGGACGCTCATGTGGGCAACTTTGTCGAGACCAAGAAGGCCAGGCTGGGCAAGGGAGCGAAGGCCAACCACCTCACTTACCTGGGCGATGCAGAGGTTGGCGCGGGAAGCAACATCGGCGCGGGAACCATCACCTGCAACTACGACGGCATCAACAAGCACAAGACGACCATCGGCAAGGGTGCCTTTATCGGCAGCGATTCCACCTTGGTGGCACCGGTGACCGTGGGCGATGGAGCTTACGTCGGAGCCGGCTCCTGTATCACCAGAGACGTGCCTGCGGACTCGCTGGCGGTGAGCCGCACTCGCCAGATCATCAAGGAAGGTTGGGCCGCTGCCCGGCGCGCCCTTCTGCTAAAGGGATAATTTTTCCACAGGTTCGGGCGGTTTTTTAGGACGCACGGGCGGCGGGTTAGCCTGTAAATCCTGAAATCTGGATTTTAGCCCGAACCCGCCTGGTTAACAGAGTCTGGCCGTCTTCCGGCGCCTTCAAGCAGCCGTCAACCCTCTGAAAATCGCCCATGCGAAAGCGGCATTTACTGCTTTGCCGGAAAGTTGGGGAGAAAATGCCTATTATATCTGCAAGTGAAAGAATGATAAAAAATGACTTACTATGGATTTAATGTGTTGAAAGCTGGCCAGTAGCGCCGTTTTCCCCGCAAAGTGTCTCGAATTGGGACACTAACTGATTCAGCTAATGCCTTGTCGGCAGTCATAAAATAATTTCGATTTTTGTATTTGACATCTTTTGAATCTATGCTATGCTGTATATATTCCAGTCACGGAGGAGGCATCCTCCCTTCTGGAAGTAGTTTGCGTCACTGGCCTCCCGGCACGAACAGCAAAAACGTTCGTGCCGCCTTTTTTTGCGCCAAAATCGATGCCTGAACACACTTTGCGCCTGAGGTTGCGGCTTCGGTTTTCGATTCATGCTCGCTCCGGTCTAAAATATGTCGCCAGGAGGGTCTTATGACGAACAACTGGATGCAGCGCCGTTGGGTTCTCGGCCTGGCTGTTTGCGCCGTGACCGCCGCCAGCTTTGCGCAGTGGTCGAACCCGGCCGACGATATTCCCGCCTATCATCCCTCCGCGCCGCTCAATCTGAAGCGCCCTGCCGCCGATTCTCTCCGGCAAGCAACTCACCGGCGAACACTTCCGCTATCCGTGGCAGGTGCACTGCTACCAGCAGGCGATCAAGATCAGCAGCGTGATCTACCAGCTTCCCTGCTACTGCCGCTGCGACCGCGCCCTGGGCCACACCAGCCTGCACAGTTGCTATGAGACCACGCACTCGACCGAGTGCTCCCACTGCGCCAAGGAGGGCTTCTTCGCCTACCAGCAGACCAAGCTGGGCAAGACTCCAGCAGAGATTCGCGCCGCCATCATTCGCCACGAGTACGAGAGCATCGATCTGGAGAAGCAGTAAGCGGGCGGCAAAACAGGATTTGGCGTAGAATGGAAGTAGCAGCACGAGCCAGTTGGCCCGGTACTTCCCTGAATTGGGGGCGTCACGGTTTCGACGGGATCGATTGCGGCAAAGGAGTCATGTCAGGGTGTGGGCACCTGTAATCGCCTGCAAAACAAAAGTTGCCGACTACAGTCTGCCACTTGCAGCTTAATTAAATAAGCTGCCGTCTTCCACGGCTTTGCCTATGGGCTGTGAGCGGACGTCATACAGTAGGCTGGCGGTTTACGGCTCGGTCCGTGTTGTAACCGCGAGATCATCGGACTAGTTTTCGGCGCATCTTGTCCGTTCTGAGCGCCGGGAGCGAACCCAAAGGAACCGGGCAAAGCATGAACACTCCTGGCTGACAGCGATTTCGGACGCGGGTTCGACTCCCGCCGCCTCCACCATTTTGTTTTTTTAGATCGACGGTTTCTAGTGCGTTAAGAAGAGACGATTTACAGCGGTTCAAAAAGCCCGATTCAGCGAGTAGTCCAGATCGCCTTCAAACAACAGATTTTGAACCTGTTTGCGTTGCATTGCCAATAGCTCTCTTTTCCTGATATAAATCATTCTGCTGCCATCCCCCTCAGTCTTTACTGGTTGTGTGTCTCCGGATGTTGCGGAGATTGCCCTTGGCAGCCGATTTGGGCGGCTCCGTCCGTCAGCCTGCGACCCTCAATCGCGCGGATGTATTTATCCCCAGGCTACTCAAATTCAAGACAGGAGATTCCATGAGAATTCGCAGCTTATTGCTAACGTCAGCGGCCGTGCTCTTCTGCTCGGCTTCCATCTCCGCTACTTCCACCACCTCGTACCACACCTGGGTTTCCGGAAGCGGCAGCGATTCCAACGCCTGCACTTTCGCCTCGCCCTGCGCCACCTTCACTGGCGCGCTGGCCAAAACCACCGCGGGCGGCATCATCACCGCGAAGGACGCGGGCGACTTCGGCGTGGTGACCATCACTCAGTCGGTCACCATCGACGGCGAGGGTCTCGGCAGCATTACGGTCCCCACCACGGACACGGCAGGGATAAGCATCAACGCATCCTCCGGCAATGTCACCATCCGCAATCTCACCATCAACGGTGTGGGTGTAGGAGCCGTTGGCATCCTCGTCGAAAGCACTGCGAATGTAACCGTCGACAATTGCTGGATCGAGAACTTCACAGAGGACGGCATTTGGACAACGGCAGGAGGAACTCTGACCGTCGAGAACTCCCGGATCCAGAGCTTCGCATACTATGGCATTGAAATCGACGCCACGGGGAATAATGTCGCGGTAAAAAACACCGTCATCTCGGGGGGGGATACCGGCTTCCAGGTCGACGAGGTGGGCGGGACCGTCAATGCCTCGCTGCAAAATGTAACTATCCACGGCGCCTCAATAGCAGCCGTCGATGTCGGGGCCGGAACCACCCAGATCACCGGTTCCGTGCTCACGCAGAGTGTTTATGGTGTTTATGCTATTGACGGCGCCACCGTCAGCGTGGCCAGCTCCATGATCACCGCCAATACCACCGGGGCCTGCTCTGGAGTATCGTCGAAGATCCGCCTCGATAACAACGACATTTACGACAACACGACGGCCATCGGCAATTGCGGCGGCATTGTGAAGACCAGCACCACCAACAAAACCAGCGGAACCATCGCCATTCCCGCGGCCGACGTATCGAATTCCGTAACATTTTGATTGCGGAAGTTCATTGCGGAAGTGACGCGAAGAAAACAAAGGCAATCGGCAAGGGAGGAAAATCGCCTATCCTCCCCTGCCACACCACCGTATATGCAAGTGCGCATACGCCGGTTCGGGTGAATTGAGCTGTCAATATTATTTCCAAAGATATTGCCAACAGTTATCTTCCGATGATATAAATCATTCCGCGGCCATCCCCATTAGTTTTGATCTGTCATACGTCTCCGCATGTTGCGGAGATAACCATTGGCAGCCGATTGGGCGGCTCCGTCCGTCAGCCTGCGACCCTCAATCGCGCGGATGTGTTCATCCCCAGACTACTCAAAATTCAAGAGAGGAGATTTCCATGAAAGTTCGCAATATTCTGCTCACGTCAGCCGCCGTGCTCTTCTGCACGGCTTCCATGTCAGGTACGAGTTTGCTATCCCACACCTGGGTTTCCGGCAGCGGCAGCGATTCCAACCCCTGCACCTTCGCTTCGCCCTGCGCTACCTTCAATGGCGCGCTGGCAAAGACCACAGCAGGCGGCATCATCACCGCGAAGGACGCGGGCGACTTCGGCACGGTGACCATCGCCCAGTCGGTCACCATCGACGGCGCGAATATGGGCAGCATTGGGTTCGGAGGCCAAAGCGAAGGAATATACATTGATTCGCCGTCTACCACGACCGCCATCAATGTCGTTATCCACAATCTCACCATTGACGGCCAGGGCACCGGAACAAGAGGCATCAGTGTTCAAAACGCGGCGAATGTGACTATCAACAATTGCCGGTTCGAAGGCTTCACCGTGGTCGGCATTGAAATATATAGCTACGCGGCGGAAAATGTAGTTGTGAGAAATACTACCATCGTGGGCGGCGTATACGGCGTGCTGACCGACTCGGGGTCCGGGCCCGACATGGTTTCACTGGACCATGTAACCATCCAGGGCGCCGAGGATGTGGCCGTCGTTACCAACATCGGACTCCTGGAAATCAGCAACTCCGTGCTCACGCAGAATGCCACAGCCGTTTATGCCTTCAGCAGTTCCACAATCAGCGTGGAAAGCTCCATGCTCACGCTCAATACGGAAGCGGTTTGCTCGATGACAGGAGCGAAAATTCGTCTGGAGAACAACGACATCTTCGACAATGGTACAGGGGTCGCCAATTGCGGCGGGACAGTGAAGACCAACGGCAACAACCGCGACAGCGGCAATACCAGCGGAAATCCCATACCCGCGGCAGATGTGTCTGCTACCGTGCTGTTTTGACAACGAATATAAGACAAAGATGGAACGACCAACCAGCATAGGGGGAGAGTCGCATCTTCTCCCCACGCTACACCCTCGCATATCCGGCTTCCCATGCCGTGGAGTAATCTGGCGAGATCATTCAAATCGATATTGCCAATAGTCCTCTTCACCTGATATAGATCATTTTACTGCCAACCCCATCAGTCTTGATCGGTTATACGCTCCGTATGTTGCGGAGATTACAATTGGCAGCCGATTGGGCGGCTCCGTCCGTCAGCCTACGTCCCTCAATCGCACGGATGTATTTAGTTCCAGGCTATTCAAATTCAAGACAGGAGATTCCCATGAAAATTCGCAATATTCTGCTCACCTCAGCCGCCGTGCTCTTCTGCTCGGCTTCCATGTCAGGTACGAGTTTGCTATCCCACACCTGGGTTTCCGGGAGCGGCAGCGATTCCAACACCTGCACCTTCGCCTCGCCCTGCGCCACCTTCCAGGGAGCGTTGTCCAATACTGCCGCCGGAGGCACCATCACCGCGAAGGACGCGGGCGACTTCGGCGTAGTGTCCATCAACAAGTCGGTCACCATTGACGGCAACAATCTCGGCAGCATTACCTATACCGGCAGCAGCGGCACTGTAATCACCATTACGGCCTCGGCCAATGTCATTCTGCAGAATCTCACCATCAACGGCCTGGGTTCTGCAAGTGTTGGAATAGGCGTCACAAGCGGCGGCACAGTGATCGTCGACAATTGCAAAATCAGCAACTTCAATGGGGACGGCATAGATTTTAATGGCGCAGGAAATCTGACCGTTGAGAACACCCGGATCGAGTCCTTCCAGGGCGGGGCGAATGGCATCGAAATTCATGGCAATGCCACGGAGAATGTTGTGATAAGAAACACCGTCATTAATGCCTCGCCTGTTTCAGCAAACAACGTCGGCTTAGTTGTTGATCAAAATACTGGAGCTGTCAGTATCTCGATGCAGAATGTCACTATCCTGGACGCTGGAAATATGGCCGTCATGACATTCACCGGAATGACCGAGATCACCGGTTCAGTGATCACGCAGAGTGGTACTGGAGTTCTCGCCGGATATGGCGCCACGATCAGCGTGGCCAGTTCGATGATCACCGCCAATACCACCGGGGTCTGCTCTGGCACATCGTCGAAGATCCGCCTCGATAACAACGACATTTATGACAATACGACGGCCATCGGCAATTGCGGCGGGATTGTGAAGACCAGCACCACCAACAAAACCAGCGGAACCATCGCCATTCCCGCGGCCGACATATCGAATTCCGTAACGTTTTGATTTAGGAAGTCAATTGTGGAAAGGGAGCGAAGCGTACATAGGCGACCGGTCAGGGAGGAGAATCGGCACTCAATGAGGCGCAAGTTGAAGATAAGCAGTCATAACGGCGTTGTACCCGCGCCTGGGAATGTCGCAGTCGATCGTTCTTTTTTTCGGCGATGCATTTCCTGGACCGGGGACAAGATTCGCCGCGTGGGGATTCGCTATTTTGTCTTCCTGATCTTCATGGAAGCGCTCTCTGAAGTTTTGGGCTGGCAGAGCGGACTATCCCCGCTCCGTTCTCACCTCCTTATAGAAGCGCCTCTTCTGCTGGCGCTTTATTGGGCGCTCAACTTCGCGCTCCGGCCGGGAAAGCTGCCGGCGTCCATTGCCGCGCTGCCATTCGTGATAGCCTATGTTGCCTGCGATGTCTTCTTCGTTGCATACGGGGACGTCCTGCGCATCATCGACCTGCAAAACCTGCCCGAGCTTCTGAAGGTGCTGCCTTTCGCCGAGAAGGCAGGGTTGATATTGGCTCTGAGCCTGCCGCCTGCTCTGCTGCTTGCTTTCGTCAACTATCGAAGATACTGGCGCGTGCTAACCGTAGCTGGGCTGGCGCTGCTGGGGACCGCGGCGGTGGAGTTCTTCCCGGATGCGGTTCTCTCAGGACTTCAGTTCGCGCGTCTGGATGTGGCGGTATATTCCGATGCGCAGAGCGTGAATGACAACGGCCGTCTCACCATGGCGCTGTATTTTGAGGCAACGCGGAGAGTCGCGATCAAGCAGACCGACGCTTACCGCAAGCGCGGCGAGTATGACCAGGAGGTTCGCGCCACGGCGGATTTCATCCGCAAGAACGGGAATCACCACAATGTGTATCTGGTCGTACTTGAAAGCTGGGTGGATCCCACGCTATTTCGCGCGGTCACCTGGTCAAGGGATCCGCGGCACCCCGATTTCACGCAGTTGGTTGGAGAGGAGCAGGGGTTCTCCATCTCGCCCGTCTTCGGCGGCGGAACCGCCCAGGCGGAGTTCGAGGCTCTGTGCGGAGTGCCGGCTTTGCAGGAGCTTTCCGATATCGAGTTCGATGTTTTTACCGGGCATGCGGCGGGTTGCATGCCCGGCATCCTGCATCAGGCCGGCTACGCAACCTACGTCAGCAACGCGTATCAGCCGGACTACTTCAACAGTACCAATGCCTATACCGGAACCGGGTTCGAAAAACTTTACTATCCGATTGAATACGCGCGCGATCGCGAGACCTACCTGACGGTGGCCAACGCATCGGATGACGAGACGTATTTGTTCGATGGGGATCTCTTCAATCAGAATCTCGCCTTTATCGCCCGAACGCTGCGGGAACATCCGGGGCAGCCGATCTTCAACTACGTGCTTACCATGTACGGCCATGCGCCCCACGAAATTGACACCGAGAGGCGGCCGCTGGTTCTGTCAATGAAAGCGCCGCATGACGACCAGCAGTTGCTGCGGGCCGCCAACCAGTATTGGTACCGCACGCAGGCGATCGCCAGCTATATCCGCGCCCTGATCAAGCTCGATCCCAAGAGCCTGATCATCCTGGTATCCGATCATGTGCCGCCACTCGACGAGGGAACGAAGAGCTATAAGGATTTTCGTTACCTCGATAACATCGACGATAGTACGCACTTGAACCGCATCGTGGTGGTGGAGGACGGCAAGGTGGTGCGGCACAAGACCATCCACCACTACAATATTCCCTCGCTCATCTACGACTACCTGACCAGCCAGAGATATTGCGCGCAAAACAATTGCGATCTATCGAGCGCCGAGCGAGAGAATAAGTACAGGCTGCTGATCTCGCGCGCGGTCAGTCCGATGTAGGATCTTGGCGTGATCGCAATTCCAGACAAATCATTCAACGCTTTAAATCTAATTGATCGTCTTGCCTTCCGCGGCTGCCCGAATGACTGCCTGGAAGGCCGGCTTCGGCTGGCCGCTGCGGTCGAAAAGCAGCGGATAGCTGGTGCGCCCGCGGATCGGCCAGTTGTTCAACCAGGAATCCCCGTCCGTAACGCACCAGAAGGTCACGCGGTTGACAGCATCGCGGTGCTTCAGATAGACCCCGAACAAGCCGACATAGCGCCTGGCAAGCTCCTGCTGCGCGAATTCCGGCAAGCCGCTGGTGTACGGGTTCAGCTTGGGATCCTGTTGCAGCTTCAGGGTGACCTCGGCGCCGTACATCCGTGGATCGTGGGGCAGCACGTCGATGTCCAGCTCCGTGATCGCCACCTTGACCCCGAGCTTGGCGAAGGCGGAGATGGTGGCGTCCTCATCCTCAACCGTGGGCCATATGAGATTGTCATGGCCCTGTATGCCGACGGAGGTAGATAGGAATTCCCTGGGCCTTCAGCCTGGCGATGAGCGCGAGCGCCCCTTTGCGCTTGGGTTCATTCTCCAGCGAGTAGTCGTTGTAGGTCAGTTGCGCCTGGGGATCGGCTTCGTGCGCGTACTGGAAGGCCTTCGCAATATAGTCCTCGCCGATGATCTTAAGCCATAGAGACTGGCGCAGGGTGCCGTCTTCGTTCAGCGCTTCGTTGACCACGTCCCAGCTCTGGATGCGGCCTTTGTAGCGGCCGACAACCGTGGAGATATGGTCGTGCATGCGCTTCAACAGGGTTTCGCGGTCGACAAGTTCTCCTTTGTCATTGCGGAAGACCCATGCCGGAACCTGGTTATGCCACACCAGGCAATGGCCCACGATGAACATGTGGTGCTTCTCCCCGAAGGCCACGTACTTGTCGGGAATATCGAAATCGTAGGTGTCCGGCTTGGGATGAATGCTCTCCCACTTGAGAGCGTTTTCCGGCGAGATGGTGCTGAACTGCGTCTCGATGATCGCATCCCCGCGGCTGTCCTGGCCCGTGATCTGGGCGGTGTTGATGGCCGCGCCAATGACAAAGCTGCCCTTGTAGGCCTCTTTCAGAGAGGTGGGCGTCTGGGCGGTAGCCGCAAAAACAGTCATAAGTCCTGTCAACACTGCCAAGAGTGCTATTGTTCGCATTTTCCTTAACATGGTACTTCCGTTCTGTTCCTTTGCCGAATGAATGGGAAGGCAATGAGGTCCTTATGCGAGCAAAACTCTTGCGCCGCTCGGTCAGTTCGTTGGAGATGTTCCAGGTTCAGCTTCTTATCGATGCGGTAGAAGAGCAGGCAGACCGCAACGGCCAGGAAAGCCGCGCCGGCAGTAGACCGAGGCGATCAGGCGGATGCCCAGCAGCGCATGCTCCGTCTGCACGCCGCTTGGACTGATAGCCAAAGAAGGAGAGCAGCCAGCTGGCGATTGCGCCGCCCAGAGCCACGCCGACCCATAGCGCAAAGACCACCGCCGAGATCACCGTCCCGGTGGCGCGGCGTCCCGTCTTCCATTCGCCGTAGTCGGCCACGTCGGCCATCATCGCCCACAGCACCGGGCCGGAGCAGCCGAAGAAGAATTGGCGCACAACTTCCAGGCCGATGATCGGCACAATCGCGGTCGCCGGCAAGAAGAACAACGCCACGGCGAGGATGCCCGTCAGCAGCATGCTCCAGCGGAAGACCGAGCGCTTGCCCATCCGCTTGGTCAGCGCCGTCGAGCAGGTGACGCCCACCAGCAGAGCGATCAATCCAAAGCCGTTGAACCAACTGAAGAACATCCTGTTGCCGGCGCAGTTCTCAAAGTAGGGCAGCATCACGTTGCCGCGAATGAGAAGCGCGGTGAAATAAAAGACCGTCGCCAGGAAGAGCGCGATCCAGGGGCCGTTGTGGATCAGGTCGCCGAGATCGCGGCGCACGGAGCTCTCTTGCCGCGCATCAGGCTGAATCCTCTCCTTCGATACGGCGAAGGCGATCAGGAAAAAGATCACCGAGAGCACAAGGAAGCTGCCCATCGTCAACTGATAGCCCAGGGCATTGTTGCCATGGCCCAGGAAGGCGACCATGGGAACAGCCAGGCTCCCAACGATGAATCCAGCGCTGTTGGCGAAGAACTGGCGGTAGGAGGTGATGCTGTTGCGCTCGTTCGGATCGTCGGTCATCACGCCGGTCAGCGAGGCATAAGGCACGTTGTTGGCGGCATAGATGAGGCGCAGCAGCAGGTAAGTGACCCAGGCATAGATGAGCTTGGCGACCGGGTTGAGGTTTGGCGTCGTAAAGGTCAGAATGCCGATGACGCCAAAGGGCACCGAGGTCCACAGCAGCCAGGGACGGAACCTGCCCCAGCGCGTGTGGGTGCGGTCGGCGATCACGCCCATGACGGGATTGAATACGGCCGAGCTCAGGCCGACGACAAGAAACATCCTGCCCGCCTGGGCCGCCGTCAATCCATAGGTCTTGGTGTAAAAGTCCAACTGCAGGGCCATCACAGCCTGAAAGACGAAGTTGGCGGCCAGGTCGCCCAGGCCGTATCCGAATTTTTCCCCGAAGGAGAGTTTCATGCTTGTGACGCTCATCGATTTCGTACTCGCTTTCGCCGCGGATTTCTGGCATGACTAGGAAGAATGCTTTTCCCTCAATCGCTTCTGCACGTCCTCCAGCGTTCCCTTGAAGGGGCCGGGGGTTTCCATTTTGATTGAAACCAGCGCGGCAGCGAACTTCAGGGATTCCCGGACATCGTGATCCAACCGCCAGGACAGGTACGCCGCGAAGGTCGTGTCGCCGCGGCCGGTCCGGCCGGAGACGTTGCTGTTGGAGAACTTCTCGTAGTATGTTACTCCCTTTACCCGGGCGAGGACGCCCTGGGAATGCGTGATCAGTATCTCCGGGCAACCCCACGACTCGACGATGATGGCGGCTTTCTCCAGATCTTCAGTGCCGGTCAGAATCCGGGCTTCAACGACGTCCAGCTTGAGCTTGTCCATCATGGCCGCAATTTCTTTTTTGTTGGCGACGTCGCTGAACTCGATTTCATGGGTCACCGGGGTGACGTGGCGGACGAAATTCTGCATGTCGGCCGACAGGCTGTAGCCCCTGGATTTCAAGCCCTTCATCAGCGGCATGTCGAATTCGGTGTCGGAAATCCCGGCCAGGTGAACGCACGTCGAGCGCAACTCCGGAACGTCGTTGATGGAAATGAGACCGGCGGATTTGACCAGCGTGAGTTTGCGTTCATCGACATTTTCACTCTCGTGCAAGACCCTCGAATAGGTGGTCTCCGCGCTCGCGATGACGTAGGTTTCGACGCCGAGCATCCTTCATCGGTTGCAGGATGCCTTCGTCCTTTTTCGCCATCTTCACTACCGCGGCAACGTGCTTTCCTATGCGCGCGGCGACCATGGCGCCGCACAACACGGCGCTTCCTGGGGCGATGTGGGGTTTCCCTCCGAACGGGATAATCTCGTCGTAGCACATGTGGCCGACGAACGTAATGTCGTACTTCTTGGGCATATCGATGGATTCCTTCGTTGAGCGTTAGTGATTTTGGCCGCGGATGGACACGGGCTCACACGGATCAGAAAGTGGGAAGACGAGTTCACGCCGGTTTTCCGGCCGATTCGCGATCTTCCCGCCCCCTCTTATCCGTGTCCAATCCATGCGCATCCGGCGGTTAACTTTCATCTTCCGCTGCCCTAACCCTTGAGCAGATCGGGGAAGAACGGCATCAGGTCCTGCGACTCGATTGTTCTGGTTTTCTTCTTCGCCTGCAGGTCCTTGATGTAGTTCATGACCAGATGCGTCCAGACAGCTCCCGGCCGGGGATAGGCGGCGACGATGTAGTGCGGGCCGGGGGACGTCTCCCCCATTTCCGTTTCCAGCTCCGCCCGAAGATTGTCCGGAGTGATCATGGAATTGGCGTAATCGAAGACCACCCGGTCCATGGCCTTGTAAACTTCCTTGCTCTCTCTTGCCATGCCGTAATAATCCAGCAACTCGGCGAAGACGTAATTGGAGGTCGTGTAGACGTCTTTTCCCTGATCCGACTCCACGGGCTTGCCGTCCTTGGTTTTGCACATGGCCCAGCCCATAAAGGAGCGGTTGTTTTTGTAGATCGTCTTGAGGATCTTTTTGGCGCGGTCTTCCGGGATGAACGGCTCTTCGCCGATGGAGATCAGGTACCACAGGGCATCGAGCTGGTTGGTCCAGACATCGGTGTTGGTGTTTCCGCTCGCGGGATCGAAACAGGTGACGTAATACTGGAGTTTCTCGCCCTTCTTGTTCTTCCCGTCCCGCCACAATTTCTCCAGGCTGTTCCAGCCCTTGTCGAAGACCTTTTGGATGTGCGCCTCGCCGGCTTTGTCCTTCAGCATGCGAGCCATTTTGATCATGGCCTGGCAGCCGCCCAGGAACTGCGTGGCGTCGTAGGCGTCGGCGCCGAAGAGGACCAGGTTGTCGAAGGTGTTCTTCACATCGTCGGGATAGCCCTCGGGAATGCCGTCGTCGTCGAAATCGAGTTTCAACGCCGCATCGAGCCCAAACTTGAGCGTCTCCCAGTTCTTCTTCAGGAAATCCATGTCCCCGGTGAACTTCACGTTGCGCAGCACCCGCATCATGAGTTTGGGGAACAGGTCCACCCAGTAATTGTTGTTGTACCAGGCGTAATCGCTCACGTTGCGCAGCGGATGGCCCTTGGGCATGGCGCCCAGATCGTGCGCCACGCTGCCCTTGGTCTTGAACTCGTCGCGGACTTGCGTCAGCCTCATGCCCTCATATTGTTCCGGGTGCTCCTTGAAATGCAGCCGCGCTTCAACGTTCGAAGCGTGATTGTGGTAAAAGCGCAGCGAGGAATCCTCGGCCAGAATCGAATCGATGAAACCCTGGCAGAGATCTTTTTCCACGCGCGGGAAGAGCATCAAAAGCACCATCGAATACCAGTCCACGTCCGACGGGTCGATATAGGCGTAATCGAAACACTCCAGGAACCGGGCGCGCTCTTTTCCCTTCTCGTCCTCGATCCAGACGATGGCGTTGGAGAGAGGGAAATGGAGTTCATTCAGGATCAGCCGGGTCAGGCGCAAAGCGCCGGGCCGGTCACCTTTGTAGGCGGGGCTGGACTGGATACTGTCAAAAATTCGTTTTTGAATCGTCACTGTCCGGTCCCACCACTGCGGATAGCTGTCCAGGGCGAGCTTTGTCATCTCGACCGCCCGTGTCTCGGCGTTCTTGAAGCTCTTGATGTATTTGCGCGGGAATTTCTTGCCGTCGATGTAAACCTGTTCCGGGAAATCCAGCACCACGGCCACCGGAATCTTCCTGGAGGATTTCGCTTCCAGAGTGAAGGTGAGGCTGATGGCCGCTCCGTAGTCGCTGCGCAGGAGCGGTTGCCGTTTTTCGAAGAAGCTCCCGTCCTCGTTGAGCAGCAGATCGCCCGTGTACTTGTTCAGGCAGAAGTAAGGCTGGATGTCCACCGCAACGCCAGGCAATTCGGGAACAGCCAGCACCATGCGGTTGGCGCTTTCCTTGCTGCCCATGACCACGCCCCGGATGCCCGCCGACTCGAACTCCTCATGCTTCTGGCCATCGACCGCGGCGATGCCGACGTAGACGCTGTCCTGGTCGGTCGGCTTGAGCTCCTTCTCCTGGAGGTTGACGAGAGACGGCCGGGGCACCACGAGCGTGATCTCCTCAGCCTCATTCCCGGCTGTTTTCCACCTCGAACTCTTCGACCCCGAACGGCATCAATACCTGGTCTCCGCCGGATAGCAACGGAGAAATCAGTCTCCGGGTTACCTTCACCTTCCCCAGCTTGTAGGCAATTTCCAGCGACGGTGTGGCGATGGTGAGGGCGACGTTCTTTTCCGGGACCGCCGGGTGATAGTAGTTCTTGACCGCCGGAATGTCGTCGGGCAGCTCGGGAGCTCCCGGCTGCTTCTGGGTCAGCATGGCGAACTTATCGCCGATGCGGATGAAGGGCGCGGAGGCGAACTGGACCGCCGTTTGGTTGAGCATGATGAGCCGGCCCGCGTCGTTCAGGCGGTTGTACAGCCCGTAGGGGGAAATGCCAATCGAGCACGTGGGCGCTCCTTGCAGGGCCACCGTTTGCGGAAATTGCAGGGTCTTGGACATACCCTGGAAGTGGACCGCCATTTTGTTGTGTTCATAGATGGCGGTAACCTTGGGTCCGGGGATGGTATAAACATCGCGCACGTCGAACGCAGTGGATTTCGGCATTTTACTTTCCCTCATGAGTCGTTTGAGTTTCGCCCGCAGGCGCAGTACCTGATATGTTCTTAGCTTCCAGTTGCTCTTCCGAGCGCCAGCACGGAATTTCAGATTCGTTGCCGGCGCCCGGAATCATGGATTGAATCCGGTTGGTGCAGGGCGCTTTCCCCTAGCACTTTCCTGCCCACGGATTGGAATCTTTCCCCGTCTTCTTTGCGGCCTTCTTCGGGGAGCCGCGGGCTTCTCGTCGGGAAGGTTCTTCTCGGCGCTCAGGTCGATCGGCATCTTCGTCGATGGATAAGTCTTTATCGCGCCGAAGACAAGATCCGCTGCCGCGCGGATCGAATCGGGCGAGCCTGAGAAATTGCAGATCACGGCATCGGCTTCCGTGGTTACGCCTTTGCGGTACGGGAAGTTGGTCACCACGATGACCGTATGTCCCGCCTTTTTCAAGGCCTGCACCAGGTGCCGGTTGTTGCCGCGCTTTTCAATGCGCGCGTAATAGTTTGTCATCACCACCAGGTCCGCTTGCTTCGCCAGTTCAGCGCCTCCTCCACTTCCTCGTCGCCGGCGTAGAAGGCCGTGTCATCCAGGATGAGGTTGGTGGAATGCTTGGCCATCTGCTCGCAGAACATGTGCGGGTGGCTGTAAAGATCCTTGCCCAGGAAGGAGTAGGGAATGACCTGTTCGATGACCAGGATTTTCTTGTCCTTGCTCACCGGCAGCAGCTTCTTGTCGTCGCGCACCACCAGCAGGGCTTTGTGCGCCACTTCCCGGGAGAACTCCTGGGTTTCCTTGCTGTGAACGTGGGCTGCGGTCTTCGCCGGATCCATCTTCCCGGCCTTCTCGAAGAGGCCCTGGTCGTACTTCATGCACAGCAACCGCCGGCACGCGTCGTTGAGCCGCTCGATAGGAAGCTCGCCGCGCTCCACGGCGCCCTTGATTCCGAAGAAGCACTGCGAGCGGGATTCGTCGTCCGCCTTGAGCAGAATGGTGTCCACGCCGGCCTTGATCGCCATGGCGCACGCCAGGGGGAGCGGCCACTTTCTCAGGACGGCGGCCATGCCGATGGCGTCGGAAACCACCACGCCCTTGAATCCCATCTCTTTCCGCAGAAGATCGACGAGGATCTTCGAGGAGAGCGTGGCGGGGAATTCTTTGTCGAAGGCCGGGAAGATGGTATGCGCCGTCATCAGGGCCTTGGCGCCCGCATCGATGCCCGCCTGGAAGGTGACCAGCTCGACCGCGCGCATCCGCTTCAGGTCCCCGCGGCACGTGTCCAGCACGTCGTGCGCGTCGGTCCCCGAATCGCCGCGGCCGGCGAAGTGCTTGACCGTGGCGACAATGCCGGCATCCTGATAGCCGCGCACCGTGGCATCGATAAACTTCGCGCAAACCTTGGGATCGTCGCCGAAGGAGCGCACGCCGATTTCGGGGTTCAACGGATTGATATTGACGTCGCAGACCGGGTGATAGAACTGGGTGATGCCGATGAGGGCCATCTGTTTGCCCAGTGTATTCGCCACCTTATAGGCCAGATCGAGGTCGCCGATGGCGGTCATTCCCATTGGCGGCGGGAACTGCAGGACGTGACCGGCGGTGTAATCGTTCTTGAAATCGCCTTCCATGTCGATGGTGATGTGCAGGGGGATTCCCGAAGGCCGTTTCATGGCGATTTCCTGCAGTTTGTTGAGCTTGCCGGTGAGCTCTTCCGGAGTCACGCTCACGCCGAAGCTGCGATCGTCGAAGTAGGTATGCGCGATGTCGAACCAGTCCTTCGGCTTCTTAAAGTTGGGGTCGACCTGCGAACGTCCCCAATATTTGTTCTTACATGTCTCCAGCGCATACGGTTCCAGACAAAGGCCGCCGGCGTGCAGCTTGGTGATCTGTTCGACCCCTGAAGGCGTCAGGTAAGCCCCGCGCCAGGTGAAGGTGAGAACCTGGCCGCACTTCTCCTCCAGGGTCATTTTCGCCAACTTGGCCGCAACAAAACTGTCTCGTTCGTTCGACATCGCATCTCTCCTCAAGATTTATTTTACATCCAAATATATCAATATATCATGCCACTGGCCAATGGATTATGGAAACTGGTTACCTCCGGAACCGCGTGGCCGTGCAGGCACTCTCGGGGAAGCTCGCCAGTATGCCGAGAAGGCTGTTTTCGAGGAATAACTTCAGGGTGGCGTTAGTCAGCTCGGCCATACTGCGGAGAAATGATTGTTGAGCAAAACGAAATCGCCAGACATGCTTGAATGTGGCAGGAAAGCGCCCCTAGGCTGGCCAGAAAAAACGTGCAAATCGTCGATGTTCTGTTGTTACGCCGCGTAATCCTCGCGCATCGGCGTAAAGATATCCAGCACCTCGGAGTCCTCGAGCGCCGTGGCCTGGTGCTCCACATTGCCGGGAAGCAAAAAGCTGTCCCCCGGACCCATATTGACGCTGCCGCCGGGATGCTCAAAGCGGATGCGGCCGCGCACGATATAGACCATCTGCTCGTGAGGATGGCTGTGCCGCGCGCCGGCCCAGCCCTTGACCATGGTATGGCGCACCAGCATCATCGCCGGGCTATAGGACATTACCTGGCGGCGCAGGCCCGGCTCGGGATTGGACATGCCCTCATCCTTCGAATGGATAACAGGAATTGTATTGCCTGACATCGTTCCTCCTATTCTGTGGTACTCCCTTTTTGACCAGCTTGAGTTCGAGTACCACGTCGTGTGCGGGGCAAAGGTGAAATCGAAGCTCGTGCTACGCTCGAAGTTCTCCGTAGAGCAATCCTGGAACGGACCCTGCAAAGCCGTGTTTTGAGTTTGACTATGTGCTGTCTTCTCCACGAATTCTAGCTTTTTCAGCGCTCTCGAATCATCCGTCCCCGCCCCGCCGCCATTAAGTATATTATTATCAATAATATATAGTTAGCTTTACACTCTGGGTGGCGCCCGGCGTCTCTCCCCCATCCTTTAACATCAAGACCTGCGTAAAATTCTGATAAATAATCCTTGTCTGCGCTCAATCCTGTGCATATACTTGCGGCATTCCTCGGTAGTTGCTCAAACGCAACTGTTTTCTGTGGTTTACACCTCAACACATTGACATGGAGGTATTATGGGAAAAATCAACATTGGTCGAGTAATCCTGGGCGGTCTGGTCGCCGGGGTCGTTGCAGATGTCCTGGGTTACCTTGTAGATGGCTTGTTGCTCGGGTCTATATGGAATGACCGGATGCAGAAACTCAACCATCCCGCTTTATCGTCAACGCAATTGATTGAGCTCAACCTGCTCGGGCTGGTCACTGGCATTGCGCTGGTCTGGATCTATGCTGCCATCCGGCCACGTTTTGGCGCCGGAGTGAAGACCGCAATCTACGCCGGCCTGGCCGTTTGGGTGGTTGGCGTGCTGATTCCGAACCTCAGCTTCATGTGCGCGATGGGTCTTTTTGGGCGTCACCTTGCGGCGTACACAACTGCCGGCGCGCTTGTCGAGATCGTGGTTGCCGCGATTGCCGGTGCGGCTCTTTACAAGGAGTCCGCCAGCTAGCTTTGGCTAGACCATTCTCGGTCCAGGCAGAGGACTTCACTTTTTGGCGCAGGCCTTGGGTCTGCGCCTGTTTCTTGGCGTCAACCGGGCTGATGAGCAATTTTGAACACTTATCGCCAAGGCGAAAAGTTACCTTTGTTTATCCGCTTCGCACCGCCACTCCTTATACTGGGGTTGCACGAGGATTTTTGTGGAAAACCAGCAATAAGGGTGCAGTTTGCCCCGCACCGGGAAATTTGATACGCTCAGGCCATCATCGAACTGAGCCAAAGGAGAGTTTTCATCATGGCAGAGGATAACAAAATCAACGGTTTGGCGTGGTTTATCGCTGGGTTAGGTGTCGGCGCGCTGGTGGGGATTCTATATGCCCCCAAGAGCGGCCGTGAAACCCGTGAAGACCTGCTCAACGGCGCCCGTGAGGGCACCGAGTATCTGCGCGCCCGTACCCGGCAAGCCGCCGAACAAGTGAGCGGCCTGGTGGATAAAGGCAAGGAGCAGGTAGGCGAATACGTGGAGCGCGGCCGCGAGGTTGTGGATCGCGGAAGGGCGCAGTGGGAAGAGTTTGTGGAGCGCGGCAAGAACCTGGTTACCGAACAGACCAGCAGGGTGACAGCGGCCGTTGATGCCGGACGCCAGGCCTACAAGAATCCCCCCGTTCCCGGCGAACCCACGGAGCTTTGAGCCGTCGTTTCCCCTGGGTGCGGTTTTGATCCGGGCCGGTAGCGTTTCATTATCCGTCCGGAGTTCTGCGCAAGATAACATCGGCTCAAGCGCAGGCTCCGGAGAGATCGCTTCGGCCTGGTTTGGGGAGCGTACAAGAGGACAGAACCAGAGCCTGCAGATTGACTGCGTGAGGCTACTTCAATGCCAATACCAAAACTGGATAATCAAACCATCCTGCTTGCCCTTGCGGTTGTAACCGGGCTGGCTGTGTTGCTGCAGGCTATCATCCTGCTGGCAATCTTCGCTTCCATGCGCAAGTCGGCGGGCGCCATTCGGAAAGAGGTCGAGATTCTGCGCGCCTCGCTCACGCCCGTCCTCTTCGACACGCAGGAACTCATTGCCAGCTCACGGGATACCCTTATCAGCGCGCAGGCTTTCCTCACCAACGCGCAGGGGTTTCTAACCCGTGTTTCGCCCAAGGTCGAGGCCGCCGCCGGAGACCTGGCGGCGATCACCAAAGGTATGCATGCGCAGGTCGGGCAAGTGCAATCCACAGTCACGGAGATTATGGATAAGGTGCGCAAGCAAGGCGACCGCCTGGATAACATGACCTCCAGCTTCCTCGATACTGTGGACCGTGCCGGGGACTTTGTCTCCGATGTCGTCAGCAAACCGGTACGCCAGATATCGGGCATCCTCGGGGTGGTTAAATCGGTCATCGAATCGCTGCGCGGACCCGGAGCTCCATCGCGCTAGAGTGTTTTAGTTTTTGCTATAGACTCCCGTGCCCCATCCATTCCGCGTTTTTCTGCGGAATGGGTGGGACGCCAATGGAATTTTGGACTACACTATTTCCGAAAATGCTCTAGTACCGTAACCGCGTGATGAAGTAATGGCAGGAATGTAGCGCGGGGGTTCTCGCCCGCGCTCATCCACGGTTCATTGCCAATTCATGAAGTCATCGTATAAATCATGCACTGACCGGGAAAGGCCGGCCAATACGGCGCCATCTCGCGGGTGGCGCGATGCTGCTCTATACAATCCATCCGCCGCCCACTACCTCATCGCCGTCATAAAAAACCGCTGACTGGCCCGGCGTCACGGCGCGCTGCGGCTCGTCGAAGGTGGCTAACACCTCATCCATGCCACCCGGCTCCAGCGTCGCCCAGGCAGGCTCGTGCCGGTGGCGAATCTTCGCGCGGACGCGCATGGGCCCGGATAAATTTGTAATTGAAATCCAGTTCAGTTCGCGGGCGTGCAGCGTGCGAGTGGCCAGCTCCTCGTCAGCGCCCAGAGTGACGCTATGGCTCACCGGGTCGATTTGCAGAACGTAAAGCGGCGAAGGCGAGCTGACGCCCAGTCCCTTGCGCTGCCCCACCGTAAAATTGAAAATCCCCTCGTGCCGGCCCAGCACCTCACCGACGGAATTCACCAACTCGCCGGCCGTCTCCGGCAGCAGCTCGCCCTGCTCCTCAAGATAGGCGGTCAAAAACTGCTTGTAGTCGCCGCCGGGGATGAAACAGATCTCCTGCGAGTCGGGCTTCTCGGCCAGCGCCAGTCCGTGCTGGCGGGCAATCTCCCGCACCTCGGTCTTCGTCTTCCGCCCCAGCGGAAAGAGCGTGTGCGCCAACTGCTCCTGCGTCAGGCCGAAGAGAAAGTAGGTCTGGTCCTTCGCCTGAATCCGTGGCCCGCTTCAGAATCCAGCGGCCCCGCGCCGGGTCATATTCATTTACCGCATAATGCCCTGTTGCGATGCGTTCCGCGCCGATGCTCTGCGCCGTCTTCAAAAGCTGGTCGAACTTGAGGTGGTTGTTGCAAAGAGAGCAGGGAATCGGCGTGCGCCCGGCGAGGTACTCGGCGACAAAGGGCCGGACAACATCCTGCTCAAAGCGGGCTTGCTGGTTAACTACGTAATACGGGATTCCCAAGTGCTCAGCCACGCGCCGCGCGTCGTACACGTCGTCAATCGAACAGCATCGGCCGGCCTTCGGCGCGTCGGGAATCCCATGCCGCCCAGCCAGCCGCCTCTGATCCCACAACTGCAACGTCAACCCGATGACGCTATTGGCGGAGCCGTCTCCCTCGCGCGCGAGCATCGCCGCCACCGTCGAGGAGTCCACCCCTCCGGACATGGCTACGGCAATGGTTTCGGGCTTGGTCATGAATTGAGTATCTCTGCAAGTTAGTGAGTCGATGTGCTGTTCTTATCCCGCCGTCCCCGCCGCCACCGGCGAAATCGCCCGCAGATGCTCGACGGCCTCGGGAACTACTTTCAACACATAATCCACATCGGCCTCGGTTGCGGTCTTCAGCAAACTGAAGCGCAGGCTGGCGCGGGCGCGTGTCTTGTCCAGACCCATAGCCATCAGCACGTGGCTCGGCTCCGTTGCGCCGGAGTGGCAGGCCGAGCCGCCGCTGACGGCCACGCCCTTCAGGTCCATGGAGATCACCAGCGCCTCGCCTTCCACCTGATCGAACCAGATGTTGGTGGTGTTGGCCGCGCGGGGTACTGGCTTGTCGCCATCCCACGCTCCATTCACACCGGTGCCGGAAATCTGCAAAATCCCAGCCTCCAACCGGTCGCGCAGCTTTGCCAGACGGTCAATCGTTCCATCTTCCAGCGAGTGCATGGCCAGCTCGGCGGCCTTGGCCAGGCCCACGATGCCGGGAACGTTTTCGGTTCCGGCGCGTTGGCGGTGCTCATGGCTGCCGCCCACCAGCAGCGGTTCAAGCGGCGTTCCGCGGCGAACGAACATTGCGCCTGTGCCCTTGGGGCCGTGCATCTTGTGGGCGCTGATGGACAGCAGGTGGCAGCCGAAGCGGCGGACATCGAACTTGACTTTTCCCGCGCCCTGCACCGCGTCGATGTGGAAGAAAACGCCGGTATCGGCGGCGATCTTGCCGATCTCTTCCACGGGTTGCAGCACGCCGGTCTCGTTGTTGGCCAGCATCACGCTGATCAGCCGCGTCTCAGGCCGGAGGGCGCGCAGAATCTCCGCCGGATTGATCAGTCCGCTCTTCTCCGGCGCGACAAAGGTCGTCTCCACGCCGTGCTGCGCCACGCGATCTGCCGCCCGGAGAATCGCGGAGTGCTCAATCGAAGTGGTGATGAAGTGGTCGCCGGGATGCAACAGGCCGAAGATGGCAGTGTTGTCTCCCTCGGTGCCGCCGGAGTTGAAGACCACCTCGGCCTCGTGGCAGTTGAAGAACTCGGCCATCGTTGCGCGGGCGCGGTCCAGGGCGGTGTGCGCCTGCTGGCCGTCCAGGTGAATCGAGGAGGCGTTGCCGAAGCATTCCATCCAATACGGGCGCATGGCCTCCATCACCTCCGGCAGCAGGGGTGTAGTGGCATTGGCGTCCATATAAACTCGCTTCATCAAAAAATCTCCTTATGATCGATTGTACGGGAATCGGAATTTCGCGCGCGTCCGATAGCGCTCAATGGGCGATTAACCGCCCTCGTCTGTCAAGAACAAGCGCTGAACGGAGAGCCGGACATCGGCTCATGCGCGGGCTCAGGGAGTGGCGCGTTCAGTATAGTTTTGCCTGATCCAATCAAGGTAAGCGCCGGTGCGCACGCTTTCAACCCACTCCAGATGGTCAAGATACCAGCGAACCGTTTTGCGCAACCCGCTTTCAAAGCCTTCCGCGGGTACGCCATCCCAGCTCGCGCTCGATCTTCGAGGCGTCGATGGCATAGCGGCGGTCGTGCCCGGGGCGGTCCTTGACGAAGGTGACGAGATTTCTGCGCGGGCCGAGTCCGGCGTTGGGACTTATCTCGTCCACCAGATCGCAGATCGCATTCACCACATCGAGATTCTTGCGCTCGCTGTTTCCGCCGATGTTATAGGTTTCGCCCACGCGGCCTTTTTCCAGCACCGTGCGAATGGCCGCGCAGTGGTCTTCCACAAAGAGCCAGTCGCGCACCTGGCCGCCATCGCCATAGACGGGCAGCGGCTTGCCCTCCAGCGCGTTCAGAATCATAAGCGGAATCAGCTTCTCCGGAAACTGAAAGGGCCCGTAATTATTGGAGCAGTTCGTGGTGAGCACGGGCAATCCCCAGGTGTGATGATAGGCCCGCGCCAGGTGGTCTGAAGCGGCCTTCGACGCCGCATAGGGGCTGTTCGGCGCGTACGCCGCGGTTTCAGCGAAGGGCGGATCGTCGGCGCGCAAGCGAGCCGTACACCTCGTCGGTGGAGACGTGCAGAAACCGGAACGCTGCTTTGTCCGTCGTCCCCGAGCTTCGACCAATAAAGCAATGCCTGCTCAAGCAGGACAAAGCTTCCCAGTACGTTGGTGCGAATGAACGGCTCGGGCGAAGCGATGGAGCGGTCCACATGGCTTTCCGCCGCAAAGTGAACTATGGCCCTGGGCTGATGCGCCTGCAACAGCGAGGCCACGCGCTCCGCGTCGCAGATGTCGCCGACAGCCAGCAGATAGCGTGTGTCGCCCTGAAGCGATGATAAGTTGGCAGGATTTCCAGCATAAGTCAGCAGATCGAGATTGATCACGGACGAGCGTGTCTCTTTCATCCAATCCAGAATGAAGTTCGAGCCGATAAATCCAGCCCCGCCCGTGACCAGTATCGTGTCTTTCACTGCCGCTCCCTTACTTCTCGCTGTCCAGCACCCGCATCTGGGCGGCATCGTAGCGGGTTCCCGCCACGGCTTCGGCCGGAACCGCAGCCTCCAGAGCCGCAATCTCCTCGGCGGTGAGCTTCACTTGCAGCGCGCCCAGGCTCTCAGCCAGTTGCGCCCGTGTGCGCGCGCCCACCACCGGAACAATGAAGCTGCCCTTGGCCAGCACCCATGCAATGGCCAACTGCACAGGCGTAATTCCCTTGCCGGCGGCGATCTCCTTGAGTTTGGCAACCAGTTGCAGGTTGCGCTTCCAGGTTGGCGCCGGTGAAGCGCGGCAGATAGGCGCGGAAGTCGCCTGCCGGAGCCGGCTGCGAGCCCGAAAGCAGTCCCCGCGACAGGGCGCCATAGGTTGTTGCGCCGATGCCCAGTTCCGTGAGCACGGGAAAAATCTTCGCCTCCGGCCCGCGGCTCACCAGCGCGTACTCAATCTGCAGGTCCACGATGGGATGCACCGCCGCCGCTCGCCGGATGGTCTCCGGGCCAACCTCGGAGAGGCCGATGTGGCGCACGTAACCGGCCTTGACCATCTCCGCGATGGCTCCGATGGTTTCTTCGATGGGCACTGTGGGGTCCAGCCGCGACGGCCGGTAAATGTCGATGTACTCCACGCCCAGCCGCTTCAGCGAGTAAGCCAGCGCCGTCTTCACCGCCACAGGCCGCGCGTCAAAACCCAGCCACGCGCCGTTGGGAGCCCGCTGCGCGCCAAACTTCACCGAAAGCACCACCTTCTCGCGCAGAAAGTCGCAACGCCCGGCCAAGCAGCATCTCGTTGTGCCCCATGCCGTAGAAGTCGCCTGTATCCAGCAGGTTGACGCCCGCTTCGATGGCCGCGTGGATGGTCGCCAGGCTCTCCGCTTCGTCCGTCGCGCCGTACATCCCGCTCATGCCCATGCAACCCAGGGCAATGGGAAAGACCTCGGGGCCGGTCGACCCCAGTTTGCGCCGCTGCATAGCTGTTGCCGTCATTTTTCGCTTCCTTCTATCCTGCATCGTAGGATGCTGGCCTCAATCAGGCAAGGGCCAGCCAGGTCGAGGCTTCGGCGGCTTTAGCCTTTCCAAGGTTCTTGTTCCCTAAACTCTTGAATTCAGGCAAGCTTCGGGCCATTGCCCGTCGCAATCCGCCGCCTCTAACTTTTCTCTTTCCTTCGCGTCCCATCTCTGTCATACTCGATAGTGTCCACCTCGTACGGTCCAATCCCAACAGTCAAAAAATGAGGTTGCACCCATGTCGGCAAAGTATGTCTTTGTGACGGGCGGAGTTGTGTCCAGTTTAGGTAAGGGTCTGGCGGCGGCCTCCATCGGCTGCCTGCTCGAAAGCCGCGGCCTGCGCGTCAACCTGATGAAGTTCGACCCCTACCTCAACGTCGATCCGGGCACCATGTCGCCCTTCCAGCACGGCGAGGTCTTTGTCACCGACGACGGCGCCGAAACCGACCTCGACCTGGGCCACTACGAGCGCTTCACCCATGCTCCGCTCTCCCGCGACAACAACCACACCACCGGGCGCATCTACGAGCAGATCATTATGAAGGAGCGGCGCGGCGATTACCTCGGCAAAACGGTCCAGGTCATTCCCCACGTGACCAACGAAATTAAAAACGCCATGCGCAAGGTCAGCTGCCAATGGCGCGGACGTCACCATCATCGAGATCGGCGGCACGGTGGGCGACATCGAGTCGCTGCCGTTTCTTGAGGCCATCCGCCAGATGCGCCAGGAGCTGGGCCGCGAAAACACGGTCTTTGTCCACCTCACGCTGGTGCCGTGGATCGCCGCCGCCCAGGAGCTGAAAACCAAGCCCACGCAGCACTCCGTCAAGGAGCTGCTCTCCATCGGCATTCAGGCCGATATACTGCTCTGCCGCTCGGAACGCGCCGCTGGAGCCGCGAGATGAAGCAGAAGATCGCCGCCTTCTGCAACGTCGAGGAGCGCGCCGTCATCGGCGCTATCGATGTGCCCTCCATCTACGAGGTGCCGCTCTGCTTTGCCCAGGAAGGCGTGGACGCGCTCATCCTCAAATACCTGCACAAGGAAGCGCCCGAAGCCGACCTGCACGAAGTGGAAGGAGCTGGTCGACCGCTGCTACCACCCCAAAGATGAAGTCTCACATCGGCATCGTCGGCAAGTATGTCGAGTATGAAGACAGTTATAAGTCGCTCAAGGAGGCTCTGACCCACGGAGCCATCTCGCAGAACCTCAAACTCGAAGTGACATGGATTGACGGCGAGGGCCTGGAGTCGAAAACTTCCCCGAGGATCGGAGTTATGAGTCGCAGTTAGAAGGATTCGACGGCATCCTGGTCCCCGGCGGCTTCGGCAAGCGCGGCATCGAGGGCATGTTGAACGCCATCCGCTATGCCCGCGAAAAGCAGGTGCCTTACTTCGGAATTTGTCTGGGCATGCAGACCGCCTGCATCGAATTTGCCCGCAATGTCTGCGGCCTCAAGGACGCCAACTCCACCGAGTTCGACCCCGCCACCCCGCACCGCATCATCTACAAGCTGCGCGAATTGCTGGGCGTCGAAGAGATGGGCGGGACCATGCGGCTGGGCGCATGGGACTGCGTCCTGCAAGAGGATTCGCTGGCCGCCCGCGCCTATGGCGCAGACCGAGATCAGCGAGCGCCACCGCCATCGCTACGAGTTCAACCGCGAATACGAAGCCCTGCTCACCGGCGCCGGCCTGCGCATCAGCGGCGCCACTCCCGACTCCACCTATGTCGAGATCGTCGAGCTTCCCGGCCACCCATTCTTTCTCGGCTGCCAGTTCCATCCCGAGTTCAAATCCAAGCCACTGGAGCCGCACCCGCATCTTCCGCGAGTTCATAACTGCCAGTTACGCCAGCCGCCAGAAGCGTCTAACATCGGAGCAAAGCGAAGCTTCAACTCTCACCAACGCGCTGTCATCCTGAGCGGAGCGCAGCGGAGTCGAAGGACCTGCATTTATTATTCTCATGGTCTGATCCATCGAGATGCTCTGTATCAGGGCACGATTTCACAAGTGCGGAACAGTGCCAAAGGTGTAGCACGAAGCGTCAGGGCACGACTTCAGTCGTGCCGAAAAGGATAATAATGAATACGGGGTTTTAACCCCTGAGGTATGCTTTTCGAGAGTGTCAAATAGAACTATGTATTTCTTATTTATATGAAGAGAGGGGGAGCTAGCATGAAAGCTCAGTACGTCGGCGACATCGGCGATTTCGGCAAGGTGCTTCTTCTTAAGCACCTTGCCGAAATCGGTTTCAAGATAAGCGTCAATTGGGTGCTGACGCATAATGACGAAACAAACGCAGGGGAACACAGAAATTATGTCAACTATCACGGCATGAATTGTCTCTGCTGTTGTGATAGAAGGCTGCTTGAAGGCATCGTACCGCTCGTCAGGACAGAGAAGCCTAAACGCAAGATTAGCGATCTGGAGAAGCTCATTCGTAAATTCTCGAAAGATACAGTATTTTATTCAGAATACTTCGACGGGAATGTCGCTCGGATCATTCGTGATGGAGAGGCCTTCCGTTTGCTTACTCCTGATGTAGCTGATCTGGTGTTTTTTGACCCAGATAATGGAATTGGCGGCGAACTCGGATTGTCACCCTACCATGTATATCTTTCTGACTTGAGACATTATTGGGATCGTGGACAGTCTCTTCTTATTTATCATCATCTCCCGCAAAAACAATTCGCTGAAATTACTATCAATCGCTTGAGAGAGCAATTACATTGCTTTCCAAATATTCACCTGAAGACCTATCACTTTCGGAGAGGAGCGGCAAGAGTCTATATGCTCTGCCTTCAGTCGGGACATTTCGGACGTATTGACAAATTAGAAGAGGTCGAGGTGATTGGGCCATTGCTAGTCACAAAAGCTGAATGGGCAAAAGAATGCAGAAAGAAACGTGAATCTTGCACCGAAAATCATTCATGGTACAAGGTTAACTGAGCAGCACCGCCCCCTTCGCCTTCCCCGCCAGCACCCGGTCAAAGGTCACCAGCGTCAACCCCGCCGCCTCGGCGAATGCGGCCAGATAGGCATCGGCCCAGTCTTTGGGGGATGCCTGTTGAGAGCGGGAGAGGGAACGGAAGATCGATTCCATGCCCACAGGTTCATCGATATAATCCGCGCCGGCACTTTTAAGGAGCCGGTCGTATGCCTCCCAGGCCTGTGCTTGTGTCAGAGTTCCCGAACCCATCACGCTTTGCGTGGTAAGAAGGCGGAGCAATCCAAGCTGGGTGATGCGGCAGAATAGCAGTGACGTCTGGGGTGCCAGTGTCCGATACCATGCCCATGCCGATTCAAAATGCCTGTGATCGCGCGAACTCAGGGCCAGCCAGACGTTGATATCAAGGAAAACCGATGAGGTCATAGATTTTCTCGTTGTCAATGTCAATGGAGCCCGGGGCATATGTCTTCAGGATCGGCCCGGTAAGTCTTGGAAGCGGTGGGGGATCCTGCTCGTCAATCTCGCGGAGTATTCCGCGCAGTGCGATTTTACGGATGGTTTTATTCTCGACCGCTGCCTTGATCTTGAGGCGGCGATAGGTCTCGTCCGGAATGTCGATGGTGGTCCGCATAGGAAGAGAATAGCATATTTATGCTTTTATGCGGCATAAATATGGCGCGCCAGCTCAGTCTTTCGCACCGCAGGTGCTGCGCAAGCGCCTTCTGAGTGGACGGCCAGTCCCTTCACCGCAGGTGGTCTTTGCAGATAATTACCTTCCCTCGGCGCATGATGTTCATGAGAGGTCCAGACAGCCAATGAGGTCGAACTGGGTCAGAATGTCGGAAGAGGTCGATTGGAGCGGGATAACCTGTCCAAAATGTAGGGCATACGCCCGGTTTATCCCCCCCCCAAAGCATACCCTCCCCCACGGGGTCCGATTTTCCGTTTCTTCGCTTTTTATGAAACTGCGAAACCGGCAAAATGTACCCCCCTACCCCCCTCCAATATTTATTTTTCCTGTGGAAACTTGCAGATAATTATGAACCTCCTTGGAATCAACAACTTCCAATGATAATCCCCACAAAACGCAAGAATTGCCTTTGCAGATTATTTCCGATGCCGTGATCGGGTTGTTGAAAACGCCTTGCAGAGATTTATGAAGGGGGCTTACAACCAGTCTCGAAATAACAAGATTCCATTTCGTTGGGCAGCCGGCTGTTCATAGATTTCGCGCAGCATTTCGTGGGCAAAACTGTTGAAAACGCTCATTTTGGCACAGAACTTTCTTGGACGCCGATCTTGCCCCAAATCGATCATATACGAAGAAGTTGGTCAAATACCCTTGAGTGAATTCCCGAACATTATCACAGATCGCTCAAAATACACACGTTCAGGCCTTTCTTTGTTAGTCTCCGAAAGGGTAGAATCGGTGCGATATGGCCGATACACTCAATCGCCGCCGTGAACAGATCATCAAATTCCTGCTCCGCACCGGAACTGCCACGGTGGAAGAGATTCTTGAGGTTGCAGGCTCGTCGGCTCCCAGCATCCGGCGCGACCTGGCCAAGCTGGAAAGCCGTGGGCTGATTCGCCGCACTCACGGCGGAGCAACGCTGGTTGAGCCTCTGCTCTACGAGCCTTTCCGCTACGACAGTTCATTTCTGGCCCGCGAGCAGCGCTTTGCCGAGGAAAAACGCCGCATCGGCTTGGCCGCTGCCGAGCTCATCCAGCCCAACGAAACGGTAGGCCTGACCGCGGGAACCACCACAACGCACATCGGCCGCAGCCTGCGCCATCGCGAGAAGATTCAGGTGGTCACCAACGCCATCAACATCGGCATGGAACTGTGCAACCAGCCCGGCATCCGCACCTACCTGACCGGAGGCGTGGTTCCCTGGGCGTGGTCGTTTTCGCTCACCGGAAACGCCGCCCTCACCTTTCTCGAAAACGTCTACATGGACAAGGTGTTTTTGAGCGTGACGGGGCTGGATGCCGAGCGCGGAGCCACCACGCTGGAATCCGACGAGGCGCTGATCTACCGCAAGATGCTCAAGCAGGCCAAGCAGGTGATTGTTGTCGCCGATGCCAGCAAGCTGGGCAAAGTGAGCCCGGCATTCATCTGCCCGATCAACGAGATGAACATACTGATTACCGATACAGGCGCGCCGGCAGAAGCGCTGGCGCCCTTTGAGTACCAGGGAGTCCGCATTATCCGGGCATGAAGCTTCAGGCGGGTAGCTCACTTCACGCCCTTTTCGCCAGGCACGTGAAAAGAATGGGAAATCCCAAATCACGCCAATAATCCTGCGACTTGTTTCCCCTCCATTCCATCCAATCACTATATTCAGCATTTTCCCGCGCGAGGTCGCTTCATGCTCATCGCCAGGCCGCCCGGCATTCCCTCATCGGAGATCACGCCTCAAGACCAATACCTCAATCGCCGCCGCTTTCTGCGTTCGGCCGTCTCCGGCGCGGTTACCGCTGGAGCCGCCGCCCTCGGCGCCAATCGCCTTGCTGAAATTTTCTCTCCATCTGTTTCCGTGCTGGCCGGCACAAAACTCGAAACCGTGAAAAGCCCTCTCACCACCACCGGCGAGCAACTTACCAGCTTCGAGGACGTCACTCACTATAACAACTTCTACGAGTTCGGCGTGGACAAGGACCAGCCCGCCAAAAACGTCGGCTTGCTGCCTGTCCGTCCCTGGACCGTGCGCGTGGAAGGTCTGGTCAAGCGGCCCAAAACCTTCGACATCGACGATCTGCTCAAGCTGCGCCCGCTTGAAGACCGCGTCTATCGCCATCGCTGCGTCGAGGCCTGGAGCATGGTCATTCCCTGGGTCGGCTACTCGCTATCCGAATTCATCAGCCAATGCGATCCGCTGCCCAGCGCGAAATACCTCCAGTTCCTCTCCTACTACGACAAGAGAATCGAGAAGTGGGGCACGTCGCAAACCTCCATCTCCTGGCCTTACTCCGAGGGGTTGCGCATGGACGAGGCGATGAACCCGCTCACCTTGCTGACCTTCGGCCTCTACGGCGAGGTGCTGCCCAATCAGAACGGCGCGCCCATGCGCATCGTGGTGCCGTGGAAGTACGGCTTCAAATCGGCGAAATCCATCGTCGCCGTACGCTTCCTCGACCGCAGCCGCCCACCACCTGGAACGACCAGGCATCCAGCGAATACGGTTTCTACTCCAACGTCAATCCCAACGTGGACCATCCCCGCTGGAGTCAGAAGACTGAGCGCCGCATCGGCCAGCCCTTCTACTCCCAGCGGCGCACCACCTTAATGTTCAACGGATACGGCGATCAGGTTGCGTCACTCTACAACGGCATGGATCTGCGGAAGAATTTCTGAAGCGGATTAGCGGTGTTAGCCACGCTGCGCGCGTGTTAACGAAGTTAACAAGGCAGTTACTAACTCCGCTACCACACTAACAACGCTAACTCCGCTCATAAGCTACCTATGAAACAATCGACCCTCATCGCGCTCAAGACCCTCACCTGGCTGGTCTGCCTTTGGCCGCTGTGCTGGCTCCTCTGGGGCGCAGCCACCAATCATCCTCGGCGCGGACCCCACGGCTGCCATCACCTTTACAACCGGCCTTGCCACGCTGCGCATCCTGACTATCTCATTGGCCATCACCCCTTTGCGCCCCCTCTCGCCGCGATTGAATTGGCTGATTAAATTCCGCCGCCTGTTGGGACTCTTCGCTTTCTTTTACGCCTCGCTACATCTGCTGACGTATGTCGCTCTCTACGCCGGCTTCGACTTGAACGCCATGGCCGCCGACATCGCCAAGCGCCGCTACATCACCGTCGGCTTGGCCGCATGGCTGCTATTGCTTCCGCTGGCCGCGACCTCGACCAACTGGGCCATCCGCAAGCTTGGCGGCAAGCGCTGGAACCGGCTACACAAGCTGGTCTACGCAGCCGCCGTCTGCGGAGTGATTCACTACTGGTGGCAGGTCAAGCCAGGCGTGCGCACGCCGTTGACTATTACAGTTGTGCTGGCAGTGTTGCTGTTGGCGCGGCCTATTCAAGAATGGATGCAACGCCGCAAGCCGCGCCCAGCCTGAGAACCTCGTCTTATTCGAATCGCAGCATCGCCTGCGCCACCGGGCCGTAACTCATGCGGTGCAGCGGCGTCGGCCCCAGACGATCCAGGGCGGCCATGTGCTCCCGCGAGCCGTAGCCCTTGTGCCGCGCCAGGCCATAGCCGGGATACACTTCGTCCAGCTCCACCAGCAACCGGTCGCGATAAACCTTGGCCAGCACGCTCGCCGCGGCAATGGAAAAACTTGTCCCGTCGCCCCGTATGACGGCCTGCTGCTCGCAATCCCAGTCAATCGTGTCGCGGCCGTCGATGAGCAGATAATCCGGGCTGATGCGCCAACTGCTCCACTGCGTCGCCGCATGGCCAGCAAAGACGCCTGGCGAATGTTGATGCGGTCGATGGTCTCCGCGTCCACCTCGGCGATGGCCCAGCATACCGCATGAGCGCGAATCGCCGCGTCCAGCTCCGTGCGCTTTCTTCGCCGATAGCTTCTTTGAGTCGGTCAGGCCTTGCAGACGGCAGCCCTTGGGAAGAATGACAGCGGCGGCGACGACCGGCCCGAAGAGCGGCCCGCGCCCCGCTTCGTCCACTCCGGCAATGCGCACGCGCGCCGCGACCGCGCGCGGCCTCTTCCAGCGTCCATCCGCAAACCGGAGTCTTGGCCATCATTTCAGTATAGAAAGATGCCCGGCAGCGCCGCGGGGTCTTGCTCTGCGAGGCCTGGCCCTGCCCAGCGCCCGCCCTGCTGGAGTAATCTGGTTGCTCAGGAGTTATTTGCCGAAAATGCTGAAGCTGTTCCGCTCTTTCTTCGCTGTTCTGGCAGTTTTTGCCCTTCCCGCCGCACTCTCGCGCCCAGCCCGCGGCCCCCGACGCGCCTAAGGAAGACTACGTCCGCGCCCATTACACCAAGTACGAATTCCGCATCCCCATGCGTGACGGGAAGCGGCTTTTCACAGCAGTCTATGTGCCCAAGGATGCCGCCGCCGGACCTTATCCTTTTCTGATGGACCGCACTCCCTACAGCGTCGGCCCCTACGGCGAGGATCAGTATCCCCGCCATCTGGGCCCGTCTGAGGAGTTTGAAAAAAGTGGCTACGTCTTTGTCTACCAGGATGTGCGCGGACGCTGGATGAGCGAGGGCGAGTATCAGGAGATGCGTCCGCACATCGACGACAAAAAGTCACCCGCCGACGTGGACGACTCCTCTGACACTTACGACACCATCGAGTTTCTCCTCCATCACGTAGCCAACAACAATGGCAAGGTGGGCATCTGGGGAATCTCCTATCCCGGTTTCTACACATCCGCGTCCATCATCGACTCGCACCCCGCGCTGGTGGCCGCCAGCCCGCAAGCACCCATGACCGACCTCTTTCTGGGCGATGATGCCTATCACGGCGGGGCCTTTATGCTGAGCGCCAACTTCAGCTTCTACTCCTTCTTCAAGCCGCAGGAGAACCCGCTGACCCCAAAACCATCCATTCCCTTCGACTACGGCACGCCCGACAGCTACAAGTTCTATCTCCAGGCCGGTGACATCGCCAATCTCTATCCCAAAAGCTCCAACTGGCTTTTCAAAGATCAGGCCAGTCACACGACCTATGACAGTTACTGGCAGGCCCGCGACCTCTCGCGCCACATGAAGAACGTGCGCTGCGCTGTGCTGGTCGTTGGCGGCTGGTATGACGCCGAGGATTTAAGCGGCCCTTACAAGACTTTTTATGCCATCAGCAAATTCAACCCCAAGACGCCCACAACACTGGTGGAAGGCCCCTGGGTGCATGGCGGCTGGGCACGCGGCGACGGCTCCCATCTGGGCGATGTGCAGTTCAACTCCAAAACCGCAGATTACTTCCGCCTTCACATCCAGTTTCCCTTCTTCGAGCATTACCTCAAGGGCAAGGGCGAGGCGCAACCCAGAGCGGTGGTCTTTGAAACTGGCACAAATGTGTGGCGCAGTTTTGATTCCTGGCCGCCCAAAGCTGCCACACCCCAAACGCTCTACTTCCACGCCGGCGGCAAGTTGAGCTTCGATCCGCCCACCGAGCAGAGCGGCGCGGATGAGTACGTGAGCGACCCCAACCACCCCGTTCCGTTTGTGGGCTACACCACCGACACCGTTCCCCAGCGCTACATGATAGACGACCAGCGCTTCGCCAGTTACCGGCCCGACGTGCTTGTTTACCAGACTGAGCCGCTGGAAGAGGATGTGACCATTGCCGGACCCATTTCGCCGAAACTCAAGATCGCAAGCTCCGGCACGGACGCGGACTTCGACGTGAAGCTCATCGACGTTTATCCGGAAAACTACCCTGACCCCGAAGACACCTCCCACGGCAGCAAGCGCATTCTCGACGCGCCGCCGCTGCATATGGGAGGCTACCAGCAACTGGTGCGCGGCGAGCCCTTCCGTGTAAAATTTCGCTCGAGTTGGGAGAAGCCCGAGCCGTTGACGCCAGGCAAGCAAACTGACATTAACTTCACCATGCCCGATCTCTTCCACACTTTCCGCCGCGGCCACCGTATCATGGTGCAGGTGCAGAGTTCCTGGTTTCCGTTGACCGATCGCAATCCGCAAACCTTCACCGACATTCCCAACGCGAAGCCGGAGGAATTTCAGAAAGCCACCCAGCAAATCTTCCGCCAGAAGGACGCGGCGTCTGGCGTGGAAATGCTGGTGTTGCCGAATAACTAGCTTCAAGCTTTTAGCTGCCAGCCTCCAGCTTTCTCTTTGCGAATGTCATGCTAGTAGCTAGAAGCTGGTGGCTAAAAGCTATTTTCAACCCATGAGGACTCATATGTTGACTCGCAAAATTCGTTCCGTTGTGCTGCTGCCCGCCGCCTTGCTGCTGGCCGCCGCACCTGTGATTCACGCCGAAGAAGGCATGTGGACTTTTGACAACCCGCCGCTCAAGCAGTTGGCGGCCAAATACAACTTCCATCCCAGCCAGGCATGGCTGGACCATGTGCGCCTCTCCAGCGTGCGCTTCATGGACGGCGGCTCGGGATCGTTTGTCAGCCCCAACGGCCTGGTGCTCACCAATCACCACGTCGCCCGCGGCCAGTTGCAGAAAAACTCCACCGCCGAGCACGACTACGTGCGCGATGGCTTTTATGCCGCCACGCCAGATCAGGAGATGAAGTCTCCCGACCTTGAGGTGAACGTGCTGGTCGGCATGCAGGACGTGACCGCGCGCGTGCAGGGCGCGACAAAAGGTATTGCAGGCGCCGCCCAAGCGGAAAAAGCCCGCGACGCCGAGATTGCCGCCATCGAGAAAGAGAGTAAAGACAAGACCGGCCTGCGCTCTGACGTGGTCTCCTTCTATAAAGGCGGCGAGTACTGGCTTTACACCTACAAGGCTTACAATGACGTGCGCATCGTCTTCGCCCCCGAGGAGCAGGCCGCCTTTTATGGCGGCGACCCGGATAACTTCACCTATCCGCGTTACGACCTGGACATGGCCATCTTCCGCGTCTATGAAAACGGCAAGCCGATCAACTCCGCCAACTATCTCAAGTGGAACGCCAAAGGCGCCGCGCCGGGCGAGTTGGTTTTCGTTTCTGGTCATCCCGGCGCTACGGAGCGCGACGACACGGTGGCCCAGTTGCTGCTGCAGCGCGACGTGGTCGGGCCGGCAGTAACCGAGTACCTCCAGCGCCGCATTGCCACGGCGCAGGCCTTTGCCGCGCAGAGCACAGAGAATCAGCGCCTGGTGGGCACCCTGATCTTCGGTTTGCAGAACAGCCTCAAGGTTTACCTGGGACGCCGCGATGCGCTCGCCGACCCCGCTATCCTGGCCAAGAAGCAGGCCGAGGAAGCAGATTTCCGCGCCAAAGTGAATGCGAATAAAGAATGGAAAAAAGCCTATGGCAAAGCCTGGGACGACATTGCCCGTGCTGAAGAAAAGGTGAAGCCGGAGATCAAGGGCCAGCTCTTCCGCCGCACCGACAGCCAGCTATTTACGCTGGCCCTGCAGATCGTCCAATACGTAACGGAAATCAAGAAGCCCGATGGAGAGCGGCTGCCGCAGTTCCACGACGCTGGCCTGGAATCGCTCCGCTATCGGATGTTTTCGCCAGCTCCGATCTATCCCTCCACGGAGAAGCTGTATATGGCCGCCGCTCTCAAGCTGTGCCAGGAGAAGATGGGCAAGAACGATGCTTACGTGCAGGCTATTCTGCAAGGTGGCGACGTAGATAAGACCGTCAACGAACTGGTGGACGGAACCAAGCTGGCTGACACGGCCTTCCGTAAATCGCTTATTGACGGCGGCGAAGCTGCCGTGGCGGCCTCCACCGATCCCATGATCGTGGCGGCGCGCCGTGTTGATCCCATCAACCGCCAGACCTATCTCCGCATTCGCGACTCCATCAGCAGCGTGCTCACCCCCGCCGGCGAAAAGCTGGGCAAGGCGTGCTTCTTGGTCTACGGCAAGGATGCCTATCCCGATGCCACCTTTACCCTGCGGCTGAGCTACGGCGCTGTCGATGGCTATCCCTATAACGGCACCATCGCTCCGCCCTTCACCACTTTCTATGGGCTCTATGACCGCGCCGCCAGCTTCAGCAACAAGCCACCCTTCGACCTGACGCCGAAGGAAACTGCCGGCCGCAACAGACTTGATCTCTCCACCCCGCTCGACTTCGTCACCACCAACGACATCATCGGCGGCAACTCCGGCTCGCCCGTCGTCAATCGCGACGGCGAACTAGTGGGCCTGGTCTTCGACGGAAACATCGAGTCCCTGGCCGGCGATTTCGTCTATGACGGCACAAAGAATCGTACCGTCGCCGTACACTCAGCCGGCATGATCGAAGGGCTGCGCAAGCTCTACGGCACCGATGCCTTGGCTGACGAACTGCAAGGAAAGAAGTAACAACTCATCACCATCGACAAAACGGGGAGCCGCTCAGGCTCCCTTTTTTGTTGCTTTACCAGTCCCTCGGCGCCAAATCCTGACGGAATAATCCTCTTTCGACAGACAATCGAAGAAAGCCCCATACCTCGCGTAGGGATGGGTAAGCGGATGAAACCGGCGGTCTTGAAAACCGGTTCTCTCTTCATTAGAAATCCAGGGATGGGTACGCGCCAACCCACCGAGATGGCCGATATAACTTTTAATAGCAATAGGATACGCTGGTCGGGGCGGTCCGATTTGAACGGACGACCCTCTGCTCCCAAAACAGGGCAAAAGGTTTATGGAAACCTGTTGAATTTGAGTGAAAATAAATGCTTTTGATTGAACTGTTTACCGTATGCTTGCCGTCCCCTGATGATCCTTGTGGTTTCTGGGTGTTTTGACAGTTACAAATTCGACTACAGCCATAAATTCCCGCTCGCTTCAGTGTGGCGACGCAGCGGCAACAGCGCGCTCATTTTCTCTCTCTCTGCCTCTTGTCAGGTTTTTGGCTCTATTTGTCTTGCCCTCACGGAGTGAAAATCCACTCGTATTCATCCGAATAGGATTCTGGCGAGGTATTGCTTAGTTATATTCGGGCCCATTTCGGCCGTCATTGATATTAAAGCGCATCGTCAGATTCAAGAAGTACAGCGGAATGTGTGCTCCATTTGGCCAGGGAGACGAATGGTCTGGAAGTGAATCCGACAACGAGCTTTGGAATACGGTAAACGTCGTCAGCCAGCGATCGGCCGCAGCCCGTGAGAAGAACTCCATTCCGCATAAAATGCAAATGAATGAGCGCTGAAATAACACTGTAGAGACAGACAATCAATATAGCTCGCCCTGGAGCCACTGCGCACATGACGCAATGCGCAATCCAGTCCAGGGTCTGTGCCAAACCTGGCACTCCCACGACTACAACCAGATTGCCTAAAAAATGTGAGCGAATATTAAGTGAACGTTGCTGCAGGGCAGCAAATATTCCTGCTGTAAGAGTGACGTATACCATCTCGACCAGAACAACCGCCCCCGTATCCGCACGACGGGCATGGACCATGGCCGCCAAGTAGACCAGCGAACGGACAGTTGCGCCGAGAAGGGCACACTTCCAATTCCAACAGGAAAACAGCTTCGCGAGAAGAGTGGAACGGCGCATCAAAGCCATACTTCGATGATTGCGTATGCACTATCAATGGAAGATTAAGCTGCGGTTAAAGCAGTACTGAGATTCGCTGTGTACCGTAATAAAGTAGTTTCTTGATAGGCGAGGGCATCACGCAATCAAGCTGTGATTAAGCAATCCATTCTCCATCATTGACGAATTATCCTCAGCAATAACATATGCCTCAGGAAGTGGCTCAGCAGACGGCCGGCCAACACTGTAGTAATAGAAACCAGCGGTACTCATTCTTGCCGGGCTGTACAGATTACGACCATCTATCACAATCGGATACCGCATTACCTGATGAAGGCGAGCGAGATCGAGATTGGCGAACTGCGGCCATTCGGTCAGAATAACCAGCGCATGCGCGCCCTTTACCGCGTCATATTCGTCGCTTGCATATTGGATCTGCGCACCTTCGGGGAGCATTGTCCGGCAATTTTGCATGGCGGCGGGATCGAAGATAGAGACGTGGCTGCCTTCCGCCAGTATCTTGCGAACAATCGTGATAGCGGGAGACTCGCGAATATCGTCGGTGCCGTGCTTAAAGGCAAGGCCGAGAATAGCTATGCGTTTGTCCTTTAGAGACCACAGGGCAGTACGGAGCTTTTTCAGAAATCCAGTTTGCTGGTCTTCGTTAATCTGCTCGATGCACTTGAGCAAGTCGAAGTTATACCCTACGGCTTCCGCGACCTTGCCGAAGGCGCGAATATCCTTGGGAAAGCAGGATCCTCCATAACCAATCCCGGCACGCAAAAAGCGCGAACCAATGCGCCTGTCCGCGCCGATGCCGCGAGCAACTTCTTCAACGTCAGTGTTAACGCGCTCACAGAGGTTGCTGACAGCGTTGATAAACGAGACCTTCAGGGCAAGGAATGCATTGGAGGCCTGCTTGATCAGCTCGGCGCTATTAGTGCTTGTCTCGATGTAATAGACGCCGCCGGAAAGGTCGGCGGGACCGTCAACCCGGTTCCCACGCCGGTAGTAACTGCCATCGATGAGCGGCTGATAGAGTTCACGGAGCAATTGGCGTGAACATTCAGTATCGGCGCCAACTACAATGCGATCAGGATAGAGAAAATCGGTGATGGCAGAGCCTTCGCGCAAGAATTCCGGATTGGAGACAACGTCGAAGTTCTTTTCCAAGGCGCCATTCAGGCGTAAGGTACGTGCAATCCATTGACTCGAAAGCACAGGCACGGTGGATTTCTCAACCAGGACCTTATAAGAATCGAGAGCCGGACAAATACTGATTACAGCGCTTTCCACCTGAGATAGATCGGCCTCGCCCGTCGGTGATTGAGGTGTACCGACGGCGATGAATATTACCTGCGCATTTCGAACAGCTTCGGCCAAATTACAGGTAAAGCGCAACCGTTGTCCGCGGTGACGGGCCAACAATGCGTCCAGGCCTTCCTCAAAGATGGGTACACCGCCCGACTGAAGCAGCTCGATGCGCGTTCGATCAACGTCAACGCAGACGACTTCATGCCCAAGCTCGGCAAGGCACGCGGCGGCTACGAGACCGACATAACCGGATCCAATCACTGCGATCGGAATCATACGGGTCACTTGTGCGAACGGCATATTCATATGACCTCCATCACTACGCATTCTTCGTGAGGCGGGCAGACGTGAGCGTATTATTTTCGAATGCGTCGTCCTTTACCCGCAGCTCGCATTCGTAGGCGTTATATACGGCATTAAAAACTGCATCCCATGAAGCGAGCTCTGCTCGCTTTCGAGCTGCCAGAGACATTGCCTGGTGCAGGCTTTGGTTTTCAATCAGAAGCATTGTGGCCCGCAAAAACTCTTCATCATATGCACACACGAATCCACAGTCATTTTTGACAATGAACTTCGGACCGCCTTTATCGCTCACCACAGCAGGCACGCCCGAAGCTAAAGCTTCCAGCACGGCGTTGCCGAATGTGTCGGTCTCTGAAAAGAAGACGAACAAATCCAGATCGGCATAAGCACGGCTCAGCGCTTTACCTTTCAGCACGCCTGTGAGCCGGACCTCGGGAATGTTTTCTTTCAACCACCTTTCTTCTCTTCCGTGCCCCACAAACACGAAGCGTACGTGCCGATGCCCAGCCTGGCTCAGGGACTGAGCCAGCGGTGCAAAGCTACGAATCTTTTTTTCTGTTGAGAGTCTGCCCACATATCCGATGACAAACTCACCATCATTTTTTCGCGTACGTTTTTGTGGCGCGAAGAGATCCAGGTCAATGCCGCGCTCCATCAGCCAACATGGCTTCTTGGTCGCAGTTTGCAGACGCTCAATCAGCTCGGGATTCGGCGCAAAGTAAAAACGCGCCAGCTTGAAGTGAAGCATCAAGAGTTGAAAGACTGTATTTTCGAGCGTATTCAGTATCAATGAGCGCGTTCTGCCCCGTATCAGCCATTTCGGCAGAATTCTATCCGCCCGACGCGCCGCATATTCATGCACATTCGTGTGCCACGAGGCAGCCAGCGGAATACTGAGTCTACGCGCCGCAATCGCGCCTAATATTCCTATGTCGCTTGGACCGGTGATATGCACGACATCCGGCCGAAATCGCTGCAATTCCTCCTGCACGCGTCCGAGGTGTCGCGCAAATGCCACATCGAACCGCAGGTCCTTCTCCACTGGAAAGGAGATGGGCCCACGCTTTAGACTAAAGTATCTTACAGAAGCTTCTTCACGAATTCCGTCTGGGGCGCTGCCATGGACAACCAGCAGGGGTAAGTCGCGCATTCGCGTGTAATCGGCAAAATGACGAAACGTGTTCGCTACGCCGTTAACCTCGTGCAATGAGTCCGGAAATAGCGCAACGCGAACCGGATTCTCCTTCACATCGTGCTCCCTTCGATTTTGCTTAGCCGTGCCTGTTGCGCCACGTTTCGCCCACCAAGGACGCGCATTGTGTCAAGCAGGTTTGTACTTTCGACGAATCGAGCTGTGTTCAGAATCATCAGCAGCAAAGGAGGGGCGCCGCGCCAAATCTCGCTCAGGGCTTGGACCTCACCGTTGCGCCCAGGGTGAAATGTGCGTTGATCCCACCGCGGTGCACCATCGCCCTGGTTGGGGTATTCGCGAATAACTTCCAGAAACGTCTGGCAGCAGCGGGCAGTCAACGAGTAGCTATACTGCGGCATAAACATCACATGGCTTCGCCGCTTAATGCGAATTTCTTGCACCCATTCAGCAAAGCTGCGCGCGCATGTCAGGTTCAGATTGGCGTTCGGTTCAAGACCGTGACGGTCACCGCCAGAAACGACAATCTGTTGCCAAAGCACTGCTAATTCTGCTGTACGGCGGTTTTCCTCCCAGTTGCGCAAACCGTTCAATTCAAACGCGTGAATTGCATGGTTGTTCAGCTTGAGGAATTCCTGCAAATTACGCGCGAATTCTGCAGGCGGATTGCGATACAGATTCCACATGGGGTGATTGAAAACTACTAACACATCCTGCTCAGCATGGAGCGCGCACAATGTATCGCAAACTAGTTCCACAGATCTGGAGTGTGTGCACGCCTCAAGGTCATCCATCCACAGTCGTGCCGTTGCCGCTGGCAGATTGTGTACGCCGAGGTGAAACTTGGAAGTCCTAAATGGAATGGTCCACTCCAGCGAAATCGGTGCATCACCGATGACGATTCGCAGCAGTTGGGGCGCTTCGATTGAGTCGTGGTCGGAAAGTGAAATCATGGCCTTCAGACCAAGCTTATTCTCGATCTGTTCTCGCTCCACCTCATAGGCCGAGCGTGGACACAAAGGCGGTGTCCAATATGCACGGCTTAAGTCGACCTTGATCCCAGCCCGTTTTTGCGCAATCTCGTTTTGATGAAGAATGAAAGCTCGCAATAGAAAATTGGATGCAAAAGAGCGTTCCACGAAGCCCAAGCTCTCGTGTGAGCGATTGGTATGGCTGTGTATAGAGACACCGGCGGTGAAGTGCCGTAGGATGGAGTGGTCGTGGTCGTACCAGGTAAGTTGTGTCTGCAAGCTCGTTCTCCCCTGAATCAGCAGGGGCGCTGGTAGGCGCCGTAGCTGCTATCGAGTAGCATCGTGTTTCGATAGGAGCATTATGGCCGACTAATGTGAATAAGAAGTGGCGATAGCATGACAAAACGATGAATGCGGGAGAGGCCTCAAATTAGTAATTGTGACTCGCCAAAATTCCGATCTGATGTTGCTCCAAGCAGATCGAATGTGCATCGGCTTGGGGCTATCCCCGTGCAAAACTGGTCTTATACCGCTTCTGCATAGTCTTCAATTTTGTTCTATTTGCGCAATTATTCCGTTCCAGCAACATTTTGCAGCTAGAATATCTTGCTCTTCGGCAACAGCCCGTCGTCTTCAAACGGAGATACCTTCAGCCGAGATTTACTGATCCAGACAAATCGTATTGAGCAATTATGCGGCGACTCTGGTCGGGATTGAAACGGACAATAATTCGCGTCCTACCGGAGTCCGCGTTCGCTGGCCATGGTCACGGTTCAAGTTGCACTTGGGAATCTCCGTTGCATCAGGCGTCCGCATTGCAGGAGCACATCTGTCATAGAAGCAGATGGTTTGCTTTGTGCCCTGCTCTAAAACCACTAAAAATTCAAGTGTATAGCGAGTCCTGATGACCTCAGGATTCTAGCCTGTAGTCGATTCTGTAGCTGTAGAATCCCCAGAGAACCACAAGGTTCCACATAGAGCCATTTCTGACACTAAGGTAAACTATAGCAAATACAATAGTTACTGGTCGGGGCGGTCCGATTTGAACGGACGACCCTCTGCTCCCAAAGCAGATGCGCTACCAGGCTGCGCCACGCCCCGCCACTTTTAGATTGTAACGCGGATTGGCTTCCTGTTGGAGCGCCGACGGCAGGTCCATCAGCGGGGAGGCTCGGGCGATCCGGCCGTCCACTTATCACGGTCTCTTATCTGCCGTCCACGTCCAATGTTTTCCCTTGACGTTTGAGGCGTCGCCTTTGATATGCGTGGCGGTGATTTGACCGGTATATTCGACGAATTTATTGTTCATCTGGATGTAGATCGAATCACCATACTGTTTCCACGTACCGTTTGTATAGGACCCTTTCTGATACGAGTAGGACAACGTGCCGTCTGCCAGAAAATTGAAGATGTCATTATCGCCATCTGTCTCCACAACGGTCCAGGAGCTTCCGGCAATGCTGGCAACGGTGCCATTTGCGGAGGGTGTGGACGCGTTCAGCAAGTTTGCTACCCAGGTCCATTTTCGCCCTTTGATATTCCAGGCATTGCCTTCGATATGCGTTCCTGTGATTCGACCTTGATATTCGGAGTATTTATTGTTCGTCTCCATGTAGATGGAATCTCCATCCTGCTTCCAGGTTCCGTTCATCCAGAACCCTGACGGAGACTTGTAGTGCAAAGCGCCATCTGCCTGGAATGAATACTCGTAGTAATCGCCATCGGAATCAGTGCCAACCCAGGTAGTTCCAGATACGTTGATGACCGATTGCGCCCTCGCGTGCTGCGCGATAGCAGTCATGAACAGGCCCACTGCTAAAGTGAACAGTGCGGATATTACGATGTGCTTGACGGGATTTTTCATTACTCCTCCTCGGAGAAAGACCACTCACTGAAAATCAAAAGGGTTCCGTGTTTGCGGCAGCGACACTAGAACCGGTCTCATAAACTATCAGCAATGAGTCGCGGAATGCATGAGACCCGTGTTGTTCGCGGGTCTCACAGCCGACAGAATGAAATCTAAGCTATTTATGAGACCGGTTGTACTGGCTTTGCCTGCCTCCCACTGCGGCGCCTTGGGATCGATATTTGGCTTGTTTACCCACAGATTACATGCGAGCAAACTTGCAGTTCAGGGTTGCTCGCCAGCTCAACATCAATCACTGCCTATCAAACCCGTTGTCATGGCGTCGACGATTTCAGGTCCGCAACCCATTTCCATGTTCTGCCTGTGACGTTTGCAGCTGCTCCGTCCATATGCGTGCCTTTGATTTGACCCAATCGTTCCGCGTATTTCCTACGTGTATCCTTGTAGTACGTCTGCATGTAGATCCAATCTCCATCTTGTTGCCAGGTGCCATTCGTAAAGAACCCGTTTGGTGACTTGAAATACAGGACGCCACCTGCCACGAACGTGTACTCGTAGTAATCGTTATCGGAATCTGTGCCCACCCAGGTTGTTCCAGTTACGTTAATGACCGATTGCGCCATCGCTTTCTGTGCGAAAGCAGTCATGAACAGGCCCATTGCCAAAGTCAAAAGTGCGGAAATTACGATGTTCTTAACGGGAAACTTCATCATGTTCCTCCTCGGAAAGACCGCTTATTGAAAACAGGAAGATTGTATCAGTGTTTGCTGTCAGCGAAGCTACTGGTTTCGCCTGCTCCACGGGCAGAAAATTCTGATTCGATGCTACAATCGGTGTATACGGCGGCTATAGTTCAGCGGCAGAACGCCTGACTGTGGCTCAGGATGTCGTGGGTTCGATCCCCACTAGCCGCCCCAACTTGCACTTGCGGCAAGAGCCAACCTACTCGATTACCGAGTCTTTGTGATCCTGAAAATCAAAGAAAATACAGGGCTTGACAACAATTCCTCCGAATTGCCGGCAGGCTTTCCCGCGTTTGTTCCGTGCCGCGGCCTGAGCAACGGCCACCTGCAGACGATTGCCGGGAATTTTTACCCCCGGCCGGCCTTCCGCCTGGCGGCTGTCTCGGAGACGGTCGAGGTGGACCCGGCGGATGGCAGCCGCGTGCTGTGCCATTGCCACTGGCAAGCAGCGAACCGGTCCGCGCTGCACGGCTGACCCTGGTGCTGGTTCACGGCCTTGAAGGCTCGTCGGACTCCCGTTACATTCAGGGCATCGCCGCGCGCGCTTGGGCTGCCGGCTGGAACGTCGTGCGGATGAATATGCGCACCTGCGGCGGCACGGAGACGTTGACGCCCACGCTCTATCACTCCGGACTCTCGGGCGATGTGGGCGTGGTGGTGCGCCATTATGCGGAGCGGTTCGGCCTGGAGCGAGTGGCGCTGGCTGGCTACTCGATGGGCGGCAACCTGGTGCTGAAGCTGGCCGGGGAGTGGGGCAATCGTCCACCCTTGTGCGCCGTGGCCGCGGTTTGCCCGGCCATCGACCTGGCGCCCGGAGCCGACGCCCTGCATGAGGGACTCAACCGCCTCTACGAGTGGAATTTTCTACGCGGGTTGTTGGCGCGCTACAAGCGCAAGGCGAAGCTGTTTCCCGGCATTTATGCCAGCAGGAAGGCCATCGGGCCGGTGCGTTCCATTCGCGAATTCGACGACAAGATTGTGGCCCGCTACTGGGGTTTTCGCGACGCCGACGACTACTATGACCGCGCCGCCGCCGCCCGCGTGGTGGACCGGATAGCGGTTCCCACGCTGATGCTACACGCCCAGGACGACCCCTTCATTCGCCTGCTGCCCGAGACCCGCGCCAAGCTGCTCGCCAACCCGCACGTGACCTTTATCGAGACCCGCCACGGCGGCCACTGCGCCTATCTTTCCCGCGATCCCGGCAACGAAATTCACTGGGCGGAGGCGACGGTGATGCGGTTTCTGCTGGCGGTGACGGACGAGTCTCATGGAAGCTGATTGGGAGTTCGAGGTAGGTGGCGATGCGCCGGTGATCGAGGCGCACTGGGCGGGGTTTGTCGATCTGCAACGCGCCCCGGAACGCGCCAGCGATCTGCCTGAAGCCGCTCAGTTTCCCGCGCTGGCTGAGGCCCTGGCAAGGCTGAATGCCGCTGATTCGCATGTCTGGACCTCGAAATGCGATTACTGGCCTCACCTGGAGCCGGACGAATTTGACCCCGATGAGCTGGATGCGCCGCCCGGTTGCACAGCCCACGCCATGGGCTGTTTCATTGACCTGCTTCCAAAAAGCGACCAGCAATGGGCGTCTGCCAGCCATGGCCGAGAAGGCGTGCAAGCGCATCTGCGGCCTCCTCAATGCAGTCCCGCTCCGCTGCTGCCGGGCAGATCTGGTCATTCGCCGCGCCTCCATCACCCCGGAGCTCATGGGCCTGGGAGTCACCGCCTACCTGACCTCCTGCGGAGAGTCCCCAGCGGAGGCCGAATGGACGCTCGAAGCTGCGCTGGCAGCATTGACAGATGCGTTTTGAGCCCACGCGACGTTAAAATAACTATACGTGGGCGAGTAGCTCAATCGGATAGAGCACCGGCCTTCTAAGCCGGGGGTTGTGGGTTCGATTCCCGCCTCGCCTACCACTAACATTCATATTCTGTCCGGAATCGGCGATATTGACCGCGCAAATTGCAAATGTTTTGTATATGGTTTTACATTCGAGGTTTGACCCGCAATACATTAGACCAGAAAACAATCGCCGCGCAGTTGTGCGCCATAACGCACGACACGTTCTGACTACGGATTTCCCTGTGGTTCTATAGGGTATTCGAAAAGATGGTCGGGGAGAGAGGATTTGAACCTCCGACCCCCTGGTCCCGAACACTGAAAGGACAAACTCTAAGTGCTTCGCTTGGTGTCGCTTAGGGGCCAAAAGACCATTCTATCTCGCTCTCGCTCGTACTGAAGTTTTACCAAGGTTTTTGCTAGAAGCTGTTTCATAACCTGATTAGGGATCAAGGAAGGGACTAGGCGAGGACGTTGGTGTTGGGCGATAAGGTGGCAGGAGGAAGCCGAGATGCCACGATGCGGCCCGATGTTAACCGATGGGCAGTGGAAGAAGATCGAGCCTTTGCTGTCCAGGCTGCGCAAGGCAAGCGGGGAGGACGCCCCTGGGCGAATAGGCGGACCGGTTTTGAGCAGAGTGGCTGTTTTAGAGGGACTATTCGACTGAGGAGAGTGGCGATCGGAGATCGCAGAGCCAGGCTGTGAAAGGTCTGCTCATCACGCAATACGTCTACGATGGGGTCCCCGAGCCTGGGCTATTATCCTAGCCTCCCTACGGGATGCACTAAACGGAGTGTTCGCGCGTTTTGTTTACAGGATTGCGCAGCGCTCAATCACCACCCCAGGCGTCGAGGGTGACGAACTGGTGGGTGGGCTGGTAGCGGGCGATGAGCTGGGCGGCGGCGGCTACGGAGGGGGCGCGGTCGGCGGCGGGGTCGGAGTGGCTGCCGTCGTGGAGGACGATGTTGGCGGCCAGGCCGCGGCGGTAGAGGCGGTCGATTTTGGTTTGCAGTCGGAGGGCGATGGCGTCGGCGGAGGGGTTTTTCCAGTCGGAGGTCATGGCGTTCCAGAGGACGGGAGTGAGGCCGAGGCGGCGGGCGATGCGCAGCGTCGCGGGGCGGCGCGCGCCGAAGGGCGGACGGAAGAAGCACGGGGGAGCGCCGGTGATCTCGGCGAGAGTTTGGTTGGTGCGGGAGAGCTGCTCTTCGATGGCGGCGGAGGAGGCCAGGGCGAGGTTGCGATGGGACCAGGAGTGGTTGCCGATGAGGTGGCCGGCGGCGGCGATCTGGCGGACGAGCGCGGGATGGGCCTGGGCGTGGCTGCCGACGAGAAAGAAGGTGGCGCGGACATCGCGGCGGGCGAGAAGATCGAGGAGGCGGGGGGTCCAGGCGGGGTTGGGGCCGTCGTCGAAGGTGAGGGCGAGTTCGCCGGGGTGCGGCGGGGCGATGAGCGAGGAGCCGAAGAGTTGCGAGGCGGGCCAGAGGGAGGCGTAGGCGAAGCCGCCGGCAGCCAGACCGAGACCGGCCGCTGCGCCGAGGCCGGCGGAGAGTTCCATGGCGAGGGGGGAAATCATTGCGCCTTCCAGTGTGCAGCACCGGGGGGCGGGAGGGCAAGGGAAAAGGGGAGGCGCGAAGAGCGGAAAGCGTGGGCGTGGGGCTAGACCATGACGCGGGGCTGGGCGGCTTCCTCGGCTTCGAGCTTGCTGCCCACGTCGGCGGCGGCGGCGGCCAGGACGCGGTGGTGGATGGTGAACAGGGCCAGTTCGAGGCGGTCGCTGACGCCGGTTTTGTCGTAGACGGAGCGCAGGTAGTTTTTGATGACCTGCTCGGTGGTCTTGAGGCGGGTGGCGATCTCGCGGTTCTTGCATCCCTGGACGATGAGGGCGACGATGCGCATCTCCTTGGGGGTGAGGCGGTCGCGGACGCGCGTGCCCACCATGTCTTCCTCGGGCGATTCGGCCACCATGAGCTGCGGAGGCAGCCAGGTGCCGCCGGCGGCCACCGCGCGCACGCACTCCACCAGAGCCGGCCCGGTGACGCTGCGAAAGACCACGCCGCGAAAGCCCTGATGCAGGTAAGCGCCGGCGTTTTCGTTGTTTTCGGCAATCACGATGCCGCGGCTGCCGGTGGTCTCCAGCAGCGCGTGCAGCCGATCCATATCCGGCCGCAAGGAGGCGGCAAACAGAACAATGGAGCCGGGAAAGGTGGTGATGGCGTGCTGCATGCGGTCGAGGTCGGTGCATTGCGCAATGATGCGCATGTCCTCGTCCATGGCCAGCACTTTGGCTGTGCCGGCCCGAAAAATAGCCTGCGAATCGGCCAGAATGATCTTGTTCATGATGCGCGCCTCATCCGCTGCATAATCCCGAAAGCCCGAGTTGAAGCCCGCCTGGCCCGCGGTTCCCGCCACGCCGGAAACGCAGGTTCAGGCTCGGCAATGCCTCTTCTCTTTGCAACACTATCGGCAGATTCCCGGAAAACCCTTGAACTGCTTCAATCTGCAACAAAAAGGAGCGGAACATATTCCTTTGGTGACTGCTCAGGGAAAAACCTTCGATATTCTCCGAATTTTTTCCTACAAATGAGATTACAGCCTGATGATGCCGAGGGTCACGAAAATTTGCGATCGGCAATTGTGGAATTCGTTGAACTAATGAGGCATGTGGACAGGTAAAGGAAGCGAGGCAGGTTCTGTTTCGACCGTGGCGCGCGCGCAGGCCGGAGATCTCTTCCCTTAGAAAAACTCAACCTGACATTCTCCACAGCGCAGGACGGTGAAGTTGGTGTGCGCGCTGCCGATGTAAGAGATGGAGAGGTATGGATGGCCGATCGCACGGAACTTCTTGAAGTTGCGCTGGATAGTTTTCCGGAGGGCGTTGCGCTGCTTGGCGGCGAGGACCAGATCATGCTCTGGAACCGGGCGGCGGAGGCGATCACCGGGTACGCGAGCGCAGACCTGCTGTCGCGGCAAGCGCCAGAGCCGCTGGAGCCGCTGCTGCTGGCCAGCGCGCGGCTGGGGAACATGGAGCCGGATGCCGGGGGGCAACTGGGCCACAGGACGCTGGTTCATGCGCTGCACAAGCTGGGCCACGACGTGCCGGTGATGGCGCGATATTTTGTGTTGCGCGACGGGATGGGCGGGCGCATGGGCATGGCGGTCCTCTTTCATCCCGCCGACAGCCTGGATGCGCTGCCGCACGGAGAGTGTGAGCAAGGCGGAGACGTGAAGGCCAGCCAGGCGGTCCTTGAGGACCGGCTGGCGACGATGTTTGGAGACTTCACGCGTGGCGGCCAGCCGTTCGGCATACTGTGGATTTCCGTCGATCAGGCGCGCGGAGCTGCGCAAGACGCACGGCGCCGGCGCCTGCGAGGCGATGCTGGAAAAGGTGGAGCAGGCGATGGCCAACGGGCTGCGGCCGGCCGAGGAGATGGGGCGCTGGGGCGACGATGAGTTTCTGATCCTGTCGCACGAGCGCACGCCGGAGATGCTGGCGGCCCACGCGCAGGTGCTGGCCGGATTGGCCCGGACGGCGGACTTCCGCTGGTGGGGCGACCGCGCATCGCTGACGGTAAGCATCGGCGCGGCTCAGGCGGAACAGGAGGGTAGCCTGGTCGAATCTGCTGGAAAGGGCAAAAGCCGCAATGTTAACCAGCTTTCATGCGGGCGGAAACCAGATCACGTCCGCGCCGGGGAGGCAAGTATGTTCGCCATCATAGGCATTGTTTTGGTTTTTGCATCGGTCATCGGCGGCTTCCTGATGGAGAAGGGCCATATTCTGGTGCTGCTTCAGCCGGCCGAATTGCTGCTCATTGCCGGCGCGGCGATGGGCACGCTGCTGGTGGCCAATCCGGTGCATATCATCAAAGGAATCGCCGCGGACTGATGGGGGTACTGAAAGGCTCGCCGTTCGACAAAGCGCGCTACCTGAACACGCTCAAGATGATGTACCAGTTTCTGAACAAGGTGCGCAAAGAGGGATTGCTGAGCGTGGAGATGGACGTGGAGAAGCCCACGGAAAGCTCGATCTTCAAAAACTATCCGGAGTTTCTCGCCGACCATCATGCCCGTGGACTTTGTGTGCGACACGTTGCGCATGGCCATCACCGGGGGCGTGGAGCCGTTCGACATGGACCAGATGATGGAACTGGACATGGAGGTGCATCACCACGAGGCGACGCATGCCGGTCAGTTCTCTGACAACGGTGGCGGATTCGCTGCCGGGACTGGGCATTGTGGCGGCGGTGCTGGGCGTGGTGATCACCATGGGCTCGCTGGGCGGCCCGCCGGAGGAGATCGGCGAAAAGGTGGCGGCGGCGCTGGTGGGAACGTTTCTGGGCATCCTGCTGTGCTACGGCGCGGTAGGCCCGCTGGCCTCGAACATGGCCAAGACGGCCGACGCGCAAAACCAATACCTGCACGTGCTTCGGGTGCTGATTCTGTCGTTTCTGAAGGGCTCGGCTCCCATGATCGCCATCGAGATGGGGCGGCGGGCGATTCCCGCGCATGTGCGGCCCAGCTTCGACGAGATGGAAAAGAACTGCAAGAGCCACGCAGCCAGCGCTGAACCGGCCGCGGCGGCCGCGGCCTAGGGTCCGGAAACCCTTTAGGGAGAAACAGGGCATCATGGCGGCCAAGACGCAACCGATCATCGTCATCAAGAAGAAGGGCGGCCACGGCGGCGGCCACCACGGCGGCGCGTGGAAGGTGGCCTATGCGGACTTTGTCACCGCCATGATGTCGCTGTTCATCGTGCTTTGGCTGATGGGCTCGAGCGAGAAGGTCAAGAAAGCCGTGGCCGGTTACTTCAACGACCCCAAGGGGACCGGCAAGCCGATGGGCACGACCATGACCGGGAACGGGCACGACCATCTCGCAGGCGTCCACGGACGAGCTGGAAAAGCTGAAGGAAAAGCTGGAGCAGGAGATCAAGGCGCGCAAGGAGCTGGAGAAGCTCTCCAAGCAGATTGAGATTACGATCACGCCCGAGGGACTGCGCATAGAGCTGATCGAGGGCAAGGACGGCACCTTCTTCCAGAGCGGCAGCGCAAAACTGAGCGAAAGCGGCCAGCAACTGCTGGCGCTGCTGGGTAAGGAGCTGAAGACGCTTCCTAATTCGCTGCTGATCGAAGGCCACACCGACGCCACGCCGTATGCCAGCAGCCAGGGCTACAGCAACTGGGATCTGTCAGCGGACCGCGCCAACTCGGCGCGGAGGATCTTGCAGCAAGACGGCGTGCGCAACGACCAGGTGACCCAGGTGCGCGGCTACGCCGACCAAATGCTGCGCGACAAAAACAATCCCACCGATCCCTCCAACCGGCGCATCTCGATTCTGGTCAAGAACGACAATGAAAAGGTGCCGGAGCTCTCGGCGGAGGGCGTGGTGAATGGAAGCACGCCGTTGCCGGCCTCCGCGAAGACGCCCGCTCCGGCAGAGAACGGGGCCAAGCCGCAGGGCGCGCAGCCGGCCACGCCGTCTGCACCGCCGACACTGCTTCGACCCCCGCAGCTCCCGCTGCGTCCCCTGCCGCTTCTCCGGCCACGGCGGCTCCAGCAAGCCTCCAGCCGCTCCGCCGGCCAAGCCTGCGGCAAGCGCTCCGCCGTAAGCCCAGGCTGATGGACAAGCTCAAGGCCATGCTGCCGGGGAAGAAGTAAAGACAGGGAACAGGGATCAGGGATCAGGGAACAGGGCAGTTGAGGTTCGTGGTTTCACCCATCTGCCGCACAAGACGCGCAGATATGGAGCACCCGGCACCCGGCCAATCGCTCGCTATACTTTCGCTTAAGTTTCGTGGTATACCCCCACCCGTATTTTGGACGCAAACGCCTTGTTTTCTTGAGGTTACAGGCAGGGTTGCGCTGTAAAATCGTCAAAACAAAGGAGTTCCCTGCAAAATCGTCCAGGATAAGGAGTTACGGGCCGTTTTGGCCTCTCCAGCCTCTTCCGGCTGAAAGGCGGCGCGAAGAGGACGTGCCGGGACGATTGGAGTGAAAGACTTCTGAGGAATCATTGTGCACGAAATGGGGAAATAATCTGCAAGGGCTTGCCCCTTCGACTACGCTCAGGGCAGGCCTTCGGCGGAGCGGCAAGGCAGGCTACGGGTTGCCCATCAAATGCTTCCGACTAGCCGACTTTATATTAGTAATCCGGGACCAAGCCTGTAGTGAGCAGAAAATAAATCCTTTATTGAGGATGCTCTACTTCTGAACGCATCAGCGGCAAAATTCTGGTTGGGCTCGTCTCCGCCGCCAAGAGCAGGGCGAAAGCGGCTATCAACACTGTCGCGGCCTCCTGCATGGCCACTGCACCGAAAGCGTGCGGGGTGTTTATCAAGTAGTAATTTCCGCATAGCCGGTCATCCGGGCGTAGTGCAAAAGCCGATGTGTATTATTCAGGTGCAAATGAACGGATTGGCTGAGTTCGCAGCCGTTGACTGAGCGCCTTTGCTGCTGGCCCCATCGGGGGCCGGAAGCAAAACTACTTCAACCCAAAAATCTTCCTATGTAACAAAAAAGATCGCATGCCCGAAAAAACTCTGGACACTTTCTCTTCAGTTGGCGACCATTAGTAAGAAAGGTGGGTCAATGCAGGCACTCAAGGTTCTAGGGACGGTTCTGGTGGCGGCCATGGCAGCGGTTTCGACACAGCAGTATTTGGAAGCGCAGGTCGAGTCCAGCGGAATTCGATGGACCTTCAATGAGACATCCGGTACTTCGGCACACGATTCAATTGGGAATATGGATGACCAGATTGAGGGTTTCTGGTGGAGAGTGCCGGGCGTCGAGGGCAATGCACTTCAATTCGACGGATACACTACGCGGCTAGTTCGCGCAGCGAACAAGGTGCCCGACCTTAAGAGAGGGTTTACCGTATCGGCTTGGGTGGCGCTCAATTATTATCCCTGGAACTGGGTTCCCATTGCCGATCAGGACGCAGACGACCAGATAGGTTTCTTTTTCGGGATAGACGCTATGGGCCATCCCGGGGTGAATGTGAGCGTTGATGGGGTGTGGCAGCGACTGGTTTCCTCGGTGCAGCTTCCGTTAAAGAGATACATCCGTATCGCGGCAACCTTCGATCCGCTCTCGGGCATTTCGCTTTATGTAGACGGAAAGCCTGCCGGAAGCCTCAACGTTAAAGGGGATTTTACTCAGGCAACTGGAACCGATCTGATCGTCGGAAGGGTACGCACTCCTCAGCAACCTTATCCCTCATGGCTGGATTCGTTCAGGGATCCGGTGAGCTACTCCCTCGATGGCTATCTGGATGACCTTGAAATTGAAGATGGGCCTCGCACCGCCGACGAGGAACGCACAGCGTTCGAAATGGTGAAGGCCCCAGGCGGAGACGTGATTGGTACTGCGGTCATGCCCTCGGGACCACCGGGAGCAGGCCCGTTCGGCGCATTTTATGCAACCTTGAAATTCGAGCGGAGCTGGGACCGTCCACGGCGTTTCGGGCCCGATCAGGACGTTGTCGTCCGTTTCGAACAATCGCCCATGCGGCTTGTCTTCTGGCAGGGAACCAACTTTATTCCCGCCTGGGTCACGGAGAATGGCAAGTGGTACACCGACGAGTTTCTTGAGACCTGGGGAAGACCGCGCTGCCCGGACGGCGGCGATTGCGAACCCATGTCAGACAAGCAAGGCCGTTATTCGCATGTCAGCATCCTTGAGTCTTCAGATGCGCGCGCGGTGGTTCACTGGCGCTATGCTCTCGCCGAGGCTATCAATTACCAGGGTGGCAACGCCGACCCGTTGACCGGCTGGTTCGACTGGGCGGACGAGTATTGGACGGTCTATCCCGACGGAGTGGCCGTGCGCAAGCAGATGCTGTGGAGTTCGCACCTCGACGACGGTCCTCACGAGTGGCAGGAGACGATTGTCATCAATGGTCCGGGGCAGCGCCCCGAAGACAACATTGAGAACGACGCTCTTACCCTGAAAAACATGGCGGGAGATTCGGTGACTTATCACTGGGCTCCAAAGACAGACCGGTTTTTCAGCTATCCCAAGGGGCCGGAAACGATGGATAAACCAGTGAACGCAAATATCCAAATCGTTCATCTCAAATCAAAAGAAAATCCCTTTCAGGTTGTCTGGACACGGGGAACTTCGTTTTCTCCCTACAAGGATACGATGAGCAATTCGATGTTCGAATGGTGGAACCATTGGCCGGTAGCGCCGATCTCGAACAGTTTCCGTCTTGCCGTAACTCCGGACCGCCCTTCGGAGGCATCACTTTCTCATATCTACTGGGATCCATACGAAAAAACTCAGGACATGGAGAGCAAACTTCTGCTGAGCGGACTTACTACTCCAGACGCGGCTGGCGTGGTGACCCTGGCGCGTTCGTGGCTCTCGCCGGCACCCATTGAGGCAACCGGGCGGGGAGTCCTCGCGCAAGAATACGATCCTGCGCAGCGCGCATTCGTCATCCGCAGGGATGCAGCCATCTCACCGCAGCCTCTCACCATCACGCTGATGGCTACTCGTGAGAGCCCGATCGTAAATCCGGCTCTCATGGTAGAGAACTGGGACGGACAAGCCAGGGTGCGCGTAAACGATAAGTCGATATCCAGCAAGGATTTTGTTCGGACCGGGGTGTCGCACAACGAAGGTGTAACCACCTTGATCGTTTGGCTTAAGTTGGAAGCAACTTCCAAAACAGTGATTCAGCTAGATCCTCTACCGCATTAGATTGACGCGATGCCCGTCGGATCTTTGAAACTTCTGCTTGTTGGCAAATTTCCGAAATTGCATGATGTCAGGATTGTCGGCTATTAGGAAATTACTCTATGGTCAATACTTGCCGTGAACCGTGACCCCAGCTTCGACCGATTTCTGCCTCACCAGCAGGATTAATCCTGAAAAACGCCCTTCGATCCGGGAATGACGTTGAATCGTGATTGCCGGCAATTCGAGAATTGCCTATGGTTTCATTCAGTGAGGGGAAACCCTCGGCTCTGCCGGACGACAAGCGTCGTACGGATTGCTTACTGCTGCATGACCTCGACGCTGGGGGCTGAGTCGGTCTGGGAGGCGCAAACGAACTTTGTCGCGCTGATGACCGCGCAGCTTGCTCCCGCCTGCGTGCCATTGGCGATGAGGAAGGTTCCTGTGCCGGGAGCAGTCGAGTCCCAACTATAGTTCATGCTGGTGGATTGATCCCAGGACAGGTTGCCCCGGCTGGTGATGGTGAGGGCGGCGTTGATCGTTCCGCTGCTGGTTACGCCGTAGACTCCCACGGTGCCCGTCGGCTCGATATTCAACTGCGGGAGATCGCCGAAGAGGTAATTGCCGGCCAGGGCCGCGTTGGTGAAGACGGGCGGCGTCTGCGTAGCCGTTTGCGACTCTAGCCATCCTGAATCCAGAGAACCATTATCACCCACGCTCATTTCAAAGGCGCTGTTGTTGTTGAACAGGTAGAGCCAGGTTGTGCCTGAGGCTGAATGGAAGGAGGCGCGGCCGGGATGGGCGGGGTCAAAGGTGAGGCGACAGGACCGCCGTTCGAGCTGCCGGCCGAGTAGACGCCGGCATTGTTGGCATAGCTCTGGTTGATGGTCATGTTGCCTTCGCCGTCGCCCGTGCCCTGAATGACGTCCGCGTAGAAGCCTGACGGCGTATTGCCGCTGGAGTTGAATTCGGCACCGCGCAGATAGAGAACGAAGGGTCCGTCGATGCTCGAGCCGCGGAGTACGAGGCCTGCTGCTGGGTGCGCATGCTGCCGGCTTGCTCGCCGTCATTTGAGGTGTTGTCGAGAATGAACATGCGGCTGGCGTCGATGATGTAGACGGTGAAGCCGGTGGAGTTGCCAGCGCCGTTGAGTTCCATGGTGAAGCGGCCCGAGGCGGGATCCGGCGCGGTGTAGGTGGCGGAGAAGGCGTCGGACTGGACGGTTGCGCTGCCGCCCTGGGCGATGTCGATATAACCGTTAGTGATCTTTCCGCCGGAGGCGCTGAAGCGGCCCAGCGCGGATTTCATGTAGCCGCTGTTGTCTTCGCCGTCAAGGGCGAAGGCGAAGCTCGAACCGCTGATGGTGCTAGAGGCAAAGGCGCTGGCCGTGGCCAGGTAGCAGTTAGCTGTGCCTTGCTGGTAGGAAGGCAATGTGCCCAGATCATCGGCTTCAACCATGCGGAAGTGCTGCGCCGGCTGTGCGGCGCTGCTGATTGCTATCGCCCACTGGGTGGTCAGGATTCCGGCGGCCCCATTGGTCAGATTGGTGTGAATGGAGGCTGTGCCGTTATTGTCAGCGCCGATGTTGTAGCTGCCGAGATTGTGCCCGAAGCCGAGCCGATGTCATAGCTGTTGGTGTCGAAGATGCCGCTGATGAAGTTGCCCTGGCCGTCGGCCTGAAAGCTGGCCAGAGTGGCCCAGCGCGTGCCGTCCGTGTCGATCGAGCCCTGGAACAGGCAGACGTAGCTGCCGTTGAGGCTGCCGTTGTTGGCGCCGCTGGGGCCGGCGGCGACATTGATGGTGTAGTTTACCGGGCCGGCGGAAGCACCGGTAATATCCTGCACCGAGACCTGGAAGGTAATCGCACCGGAAGAGGCAGGCGTTCCGGTGATGGTCAGCATGCTTCCGCTGGTATTGGAAAAGGACATGCTGGCGGGCAGGCCGGTCACCGTCCATGTGTATCCGGGAGAGCCGCCGGTTACATTGATTGAACCGGCGTAGTTATTTCCGGCGGTTCCGGCGGGCAGCGTGGTTGTTGTAATTTTGATGGCCGGGTTGATGGTGAAGGGAGCCGCAGCCGATGTGCCCAGCCGAGGTAGTGACCGAGACGCTGGCCGTGCCGGCGGCGGCAATAAGATTGGCGGGAACCACGGCGGTCAATTGAGACTGGCTGATATAGGACGTCGACAAGGCGGTTGATCCCCATTTCACGGTGGAGGCGGAAGTGAAGTATTCTCCGCTGATGGTCAGCGTGAAGGCCGGGTTGCCGGCCGTGGTCACGCCGGGGCTCAGACCGCAGATGGCCGGTGGCGCCGGCTTGATAGTGAAGGTAACCGGAGCGGATGTGCCAATCGCCGTGGTGACCGTAATGCTGCCCGTGCCCGAGTTCACGATCATACTGGCGGGGATAGAAGCCCTCAATTGCGTAGGGCTGACGTAGACCGTATACAACGGGGTTGAGCCCCACATGACGGATACGTCCGGGGTGATGGCCGTTCCTGTGATGGTCAACATGAACCCCGCGCCACCGGCGGTGACCGAGGAAGGACTCAGGCTGGTGATGGCGGGCGGCGCTGGGTTGATGGTAATGGTGACCGGACGCGTAGAGCCATAGCCGCCGGGAGTGTAGACCACGACGTTGGCCACGCCGGCGATGGCTAACATACTAGCCGGGATGTCGACCGTAAGCTGCGTGGGGCTGACGTAGGTTGCGCCCATCCAGGTAGATCCGGAGGCGCCTATCCACACAGCTCCCGAGGTAGTCAAGAAGTTGACTCCGTTGATGGTCAGAGTAAATGAAGCGCCCCCGGCCGGAACAGAAGCCGGACTGAGGCTGGTGATCAGGGGCATAGCAAGGACGGGGACGCTGACCGGCGCCGATGTTCCACCCTCGGTGGTAACCGTGACGTTCACTGTACCGCCGGTAGCAATCAGGCTGGCCGGGACTGTGGCTGTGAGCGAACTGCCAACACGGATCATGACCAGCGGTGTAGATCCCCAGTTCACGACCGCAGTCGAGTCAAAGTAGTAGCCGTAGACAAATAACGTGAAGGCGCCACCGCCCGCGGTGACAGAATTGGGGGCCAGCAAGGTGATGACGGGCTGGGCCGGTTTGATGGTGAACATAAGGGAGGATGAGATTCCGGCGGTGGTGACCACCGAAACCCCGTACGAACCAGCAAGGGGAATCTGGCTGGCTAGAATGACTGCCGTGACCTCGGTGGAACTGACATAGGTTGTCGTCACCGGAACACCGTAGTTCCACCTGATGACAGCTCCGGGAAGAAAATTGGCGCCATAGACTGTCAGTGTGAAGGACCCGCTGCTGGCAAGCACCGAGGTTGGACTCATGCTGGTGACGGTAGGCACGGGCGGAGTGGAAGAGTTGTCGGGCGTGGATTGGGAGGAGACACTGCCGGTGCCGGCAGGCGTCATGCTGACCGTGGGAGCCGGAGCGGAGCTGGCGGCTGCGGGCGGATTGACGGCGACACTCGACGCAGGCTGTGAGGTGCACTGGCCGGCTGGAGCGGGTGCGGGAGCGGGAGCCGGAGCGGAACTGGCGGCTGCGGGCGGATTGACGGCGACACTCGATGCTGGTTGTGAGGTGCTCTGGCCGGCTGGAGCGGGTGCGGGAGCGGGAGCAGGAGCCGGAGCGGAACTGGCGGCTGCGGGCGGATTGACTACGACACTCGACGCAGGCTGTGAGGTGCTCAGGCTGGCCGGAGCGGGTGCAGGTGCCGGAGCCGGGGCCGTAGTGGGGCTGGCGGGAGCAGGTGGATTGACGGTGAGCGCGGCTTCGGAAGGGTTACCCCCGGAGGTGGCGGCCGGAGTGGCGGAAATCGCAGCCATGAGCGGCGAGGCGCTGCTATAGGCCGGCGTCAAAGGGGTTGCGTTCCACGTCGAGGTCGCGTTGGTGTTGTTGATGCTCTGCGGGATGGCGCTGCCCGCAACCGCCACTGCTGGAATCAGGCTGGAGATTGTGGGTTGCGGCGGAAGGACGATGAAGGCAACGGCGAATGAGGTTTCTTCCGTGGTGCTGACCGTGACGTAGGCCGTGCCGGCGGAGGCAAACAGGCTTGCAGGAACGACAGCAGTGAGCTCGGTGGCGCTGGTATAAGTCGTCGCCAGCGGGATTTCGTCCCAGTTCGCCGTTGCGCCGGGCGTGAAGTTCATTCCAGAAATATTCATCGTGAAGGCCGTGCCGCCTGCCGTGACCGAGCTGGGAGTCAGGCTCAGGAGAGTCGGGGCCGTAGCTGACGCCGGCGTCGCCCAGGTCAATGCCAGGGATACAGCAAAGACGACAATCAACGATTTCAGGAATGAACGGGCGGATTGCATTGAAGCTCCTTAACGTTTGCTCAGCAGTGGAAGAATTTGCTGCCATGATTAAGGAATCGTCAATGAATAAGAGCTTCATAAGATTACTTTTGACTAATTCATTAACAGGTCCAAATATAAAGTTCCAAAAGAGATAAGATGAAGCGAAGTGCATCAGTTAGATAAGAATTATGTAATTTTTAACGGATATAAGTACGCGATTTTCCGCGCCGTAATGCGTTGCAATCACGGGTGGCCTGCAACAAGATTTGCTTTTACTAATTACTCTAGATTTTTTGTTGCGGATGCGCGAACCGGCGGAGGTTCACCGCTGTTGGCTGCATTTGTCCAGGCCGATGCCGCTCGCCTTTCCCGTCGGCATGGCTGAACGCCTATAATCAGCCTGTTGTGCATACTTTTCCTTCATCGCGTTTCGGCCGGGCTGGGGCGGCTAGCGGCGGGCTGGGCCTGGCGCTGGCCTCTCCTGTTGACGGTTTGCGCTCGAAGCGCAGACGGGCGCCGGAGAGCCGCCCCGCCTCCGGGGCCGCATCCTGCTGGTGCTGCCCTTTGACAACCGCACCGGGCAACCCAGCCTGGAGTGGATACGCGAGGCCTCGGCGGAGATTCTGAGCAGCCGCCTGGCGTCGGCGGGATTTGCACTCCGATGAGCCGCGCGGATCGCATCTACGCGCTGGATCACCTGGGGCTGCCGCAGGGCTTTCACCCTTCGCGGGCCACGTTCGCTCAAGCTGGCCGAAACGCTGGACGCGGATTCGATCATTGTGGGCAGCTACGTGACCGACGGCGCCGGTATTGTGGCCGAGGCGCGGCTGGTGGACGTGCCCCACCTGCGCATGAGCCAGCCGGTCACCGCTCGCGGCGAGATGCGCGAGATGATCGCAGTCTTCGACTCGCTGGCCTGGAAGCTGGCGCGGCAGACTCGATCCTGGCTTCAAAGTCTACCGAAGAGACTTTTGTGGCCGCCGGCTCCGGGCTGCGCCTGGACGCTTTTGAGCAGTACATTCGCGGCATCACCGAGCCCGACCAGCAGGAGCGTCTGCGGCATCTGAATCAATCGGTTCTGCTCAGCCCGGAGTTCTCGCCGGCGTGGATGGCGCTGGGGCGCGAGGAGTACGCCGGGCAGCACTACGAGCAGGCGGCGGAGGCATTTGCCAAGGCGGGGGGCAACGGAGCCAACGCCGACGACGCCCTGGAGGCCGGCTTCTACCGCGGCCTTTCGCTGCTGTTTTCCGGCGACTACGCCCGCGCCGAGGAGGCCTTTGCCGGCGTGGCCCGCGTACTGCCGCTGGCCGAGGTTTTGAACAATCAGGGAGTGGCGCTGGCCCGCCAGGGCAAGGACGGCATTCCGCTCTTTCGCCAGGCTGTGGCCGCCGACCCCAATGGGGCCGACTACCACTTCAGCCTGGCCGTCAGCCTGAAGCGCCACGGCGACAGAGGCCGAAGCCTTGACCGAGCTGGCCCAGTGTCTGCGGCTGCGTCCCAACGACAGCGAGGCACTGGCGGTCCAGAAGGCCTGGACAAAGCCCGGCGAAGCCCGCCAGCTGCCGGAGCGGTGAAGACGCCGGCGCAGCCGGCCGCCGGCTCGGACGAGGCGGAGGAGGAAGCCGAGGCCAAGGCCGATCCGCTGGAGCGCATTCAGCGCAGCTTTGACGAAGTCGCCTTCCGCCAGGCCGCCCTCATGCTGGATCAGATCAACAGCGCCCGGCTGAGCGCGCTTCCGCCGCGGGAGCGCGCGCAAGAGCTCTCCGGCCAGGCTCATGAGTACCTGGACCACGGCCTGCTGCTGGAGGCTGAACGGCTCTATCAAGCCGCCGTGGCCGCCGATCCCAAGCTCGCCGCGGCCCACGCCGGCCTCGCCGAGATTCGCGAGCGCACCGGCGACACCGCAGGCCGCGCGCAAAGAGGCGGTTAAATCGCTGGAACTGCTGCCCTCGGTCGATGCGTACCTGGTGCTGGTGCGGCTGGACCTGGCGGCCAACCACCTGTACGAGGCGAAACAGAATGCAGAAGCAGCCCTGGAGATTGACCCGCAGAGCAAACCGGCGCTGGAACTGCGGCGGCAGATTGCGGTCAAGGGAGGGCTGAAGAAGTGAGGCGGATTCCCATCCTTTCGCCGAAAAAAGGTGAAAGGATGGGACCCTAACCAAATGCTTTATCAGTGAACTCATCATAAGGGGAGTTTGGCATGGGTAAAGTAACCATTGAAGTTAATTCCATATGGGTGAGAATCGTGCGTTCCCCTCTTTATTGGATTGTTGCGTCACTGCAAGGAGTGGCCGTTACCTTTGCCCCGCTTTTTCTTTATTGGAGCGGCAAAGGATTCTTTTCTCCGAAAGAGAATCGGTTCGTGGTTCCCATGTGCTTTGCGACTATCTTTTTGGTCGGCATGTTTTACATGTTACTCGGCAGTCAAGTTATCAGAGAGCTGAGAAAATCGCCAAGGGAAGAGCGTTTAGGAGCAAGCCATGATGCAGCGCGTAATAGGTTGGCGGTAGGGATGGGTTTGATTGCGGCCCTGGGGCTGAGTTCGGCGGCCTATAGCCAGCAGCCACTGCCCCACAGTTCTGTTGTGGATAAATTTGTTCTCGCCGACACCATTCAGCCGGTGACGCAGGGCGAGCTGGAACGGGCCATTGCAAGAGCCAACTCCGACGGGGCCAGCGCCCTGCTGATTGAGCTGGACACGCCCGGCGGACTGCTGGACACGACCCGCACCATGGCCGGGGAGATTCTCGGCTCGAAGGTTCCGATCATTGTGTATGTGGCTCCGGCGGGAGCGCGGGCCGGGTCGGCGGGATTTTTCCTGCTGGAATCGGCGGACATCGCCGCCATGGCTCCGGGCACCAACGCCGGAGCGGCCCATCCGGTGATTGAGTTCGGTCCCCAGCCCGACGCCACCATGAGCCAGAAGATCGAAAACGACGCGGAAGCCTTTCTGCGCTCCTACGTGACAAAACGCAACAGGAACGCCGAAGCCGCCGAGGCCGCCGTCCACTCGTCGCACTCCTATACCCCGCAGGAGGCGCTGGACCAGCACCTGATTGATTTGATCGCCTCGAACGACTGGGAGCTGCTCAGGGATCTCGATGGGCGCGAGATTACGCGCATGGACGGAAGCAAGCTGACGCTGCATCTGGCCGGAGCGCGGATTGAAACGCTGAAGCCCACGCTGCGCGAGGATTTGCTCGGCTGGCTGGTCAATCCCAACATCGCGCTGCTGTTTCTGGTAGGCGGGGCGCTGCTGATCTATCTGGAATTCAACACTCCCGGCACCATTGTTCCCGGCGCGCTGGGCACGCTGATGGTGCTGCTGGCGATCTTTGCGCTCAACCTGCTGCCGATTCGATTTACCTCGGTTATGCTGCTGGTGGCGGCGCTGGTATTACTGCTGCTGGAGGCCAAGTTTGGCGGCCATGGCGCGCTGGCCATTGCGGGAATTATCTGCCTTACCTTCGGGACATTGACGCTGGTGGCCGCGCCGGTGCCGGAGATGGCCGTCAGCCCCTGGGTGGCGTTGGCGGTCAGCGCCGCCTTTGGGGCAATCACCGTTTTCCTGGTTCGCCTGGCGGTTCGCGCGCGGCGCATGAAATCGCGGCTGGGACCATCAGCACTGGTGGGCAGCAGCGCCCGGGCCATGGAGGCGCTGAATCCCGAAGGTCACGTTCTGGTGGAGGGCGAAATCTGGCGCGCCGTCTCCACCACGCCTGTGACGGCCGGCGCGCCGCTGCGCGTGATTAGCCTGGACAAATACCTGCTGCACGTGGAGCCGGCTCCGTCCGCAAAGTCCGCCGCAGCCCCCTGTATAAGGAGTACAATCCGTCGTGAGTGAGGGAATTCCAATGGATGCTAGCACACCGGTTCTGATTTTTGTCGCCATCGTCGTTCTCTACCTGCTCAACTCCATCAAGATTCTGCGCGAGTATGAGCGCGGAGTGATCTTCCGGCTGGGCCGCGCCCTGCCCACGCCCAAAGGCCCCGGCATCATCCTGGTCTTCCGGCCCTTTGACCAGATGGTGCGCATCTCGCTGCGCCAGGACGTGCTGGAGGTTCCGCCGCAGGACGTGATTACCCGCGACAACGTCACCCTCAAGGTGAACGCCGTGGTCACGCTCTACGTGGTGAACCCCAACGACGCGGCGATCAAGGTGGCCAATTACGTTTACCAGACCTCGCAGTTCGCGCAGACCACGCTGCGGTCGGTGCTGGGCGAGGTGGAGCTGGACGAGCTGCTAAGCCATCGCGACAAGCTCAACCTGAAGATCCAGACCATCATCGACCAGCGGACGGAGCCGTTCGGGGTGAAGGTGATCTCGGTGGAAGTGAAACAAGTGGACCTGCCGGAGCAGATGCTCCGAGCCATGGCCAAGCAGGCCGAGGCGGAGCGCGAAAAGCGGTCGAAGATCATCCACGCCGAGGGCGAGTTCAACGCCGCGCAGAAGCTGGTGGATGCGGCCGCGCTGCTGGCTACCGAGCCCATGACGCTGCAGTTGCGCTACCTGCAAACGCTGACCGAGATCGGCGTGGAGAAGAACACGACGATCGTGTTCCCGCTGCCGCTGGAGATGATGACGCTGTTCAACAAGCTGGGCGTGACGGCCATGGCTGCGGCGGAAAAGAAGTAGGACTGGCCCCTTCGACAGGCTCAGGGCGGGCTGTATAGGCGTACTCGCCGTTCCGGCGGAGATACGGAACAGCGAGCGCGTCAGAAAAATCTCTGTGCCCCTTCCTTTAGCTTTGTTATGGCGATAGGGTGGGGCAGCACGAATCTTGTCCGGTCCGCGCTCATCGCGGGCCGGATGGAAACTACATTCGTCTTCCAGAGGCCGGGAATGGACGATGACTTTAACCCGGATGAGTTTCGGCCAGCCGAGTACCGGCCCGACACCGAGGTGACGCTGGGGCCGATGATGCTGCTAAGCATTTTTCTGGGCCTGATGCTGCTGTGCGGCCTGTGCTTTGGAGTGGGCTACTCGATGGGCATCCGCAGCGCCCACGAATCTCCGGCCACGAGCCAGCAGCCCGGCGCAGGAGCCGTTGCGCAGGCCGGCGGATCGCTACCCAAGCGCTCCACCTCTACGCAGAGCATTCTTCAGAAGCCGCAGCCTGCCCCTACAGCCAAGGCCGGGCCGGCACCCCCCATCTCACCAGCCGGAGCGCTGATGGTCCAGATTGCCGCCGTCTCTCACCATGAAGACGCGGATGTGCTGGTGGGCGCGCTGCACAAGCGGGGTTACGCGGTCAGCGTAAGCCGGGATGCCGCCGACAAACAGTTCCACGTGCGCATCGGCCCGTTCAACAACCGCAACGACGCCAACGCCATGCGGAAAAAGCTGATCTACGACGGGTACAACGCGATTGTGCAGCCTTAACCACCTGTGGCGGGGCAAACGGCGCTTACGCGCCATGAGATTTGTGGATTCCCGGATCGCTATAACGAATAAAAATTCTTAGTTCCGCATCCACTCCGGCAAGCCGGAGGCGATGACCGCGCGCACGGCCTGCGACAGCTCTTCGCGCGAGGCATAATCGCGCGGATAGAGGGGCGCGTGGAAGATGATGTGCGCCGTGCCCGGCTTGATGGCAAAGCTGCCCCTGGCCATCATGGTTTCGGTGCCGTAGATGGAGACCGGAATGCAGGGCGCGCCGGAGAGCATGGCGAGATAAAACGGGCCTTTCTTGAAAGGCTGCATGCGGCCGTCGTTGGAGCGCCTGCCCTCAACAAAGGTGGTGATGTGGAGGCCCTTGGCCAGCAGCCGCACCGCCTCGGCTACGCTGGCTTTCGCGCTGACTTCGTTGCCCGTGCGATCCACGGGAATATACTCGGCCAGCTTGAGGCAGTAGCCGAAGAGGGGCATCTTGAAGACAGAGCGCTTGGTGAAGGCGGAGGTGCGCCCCGGAATGCCGCGAGATCAGCGCCGGCGCGTCCAGGTTCGACACGTGGTTGGCCATGAAGATGCACGCGGTGTGAGCGGGAACCTGCTCCCGCCCGGCAACCCGGATGCGGATGCCGGCCACCCAATAGCCGGCGCTGACGATCAGGCAGGTCACCTTGTAGAGCGGCCGTATGTCGCCGGTTAGAGCGGCCAGCGGAATGAAGACCATCGCCGAGGGAATGCTCAATACGAGAATGGTGACAAATACGAAAAGCGAGATGATCATGAGGGTTCCGTTCCCCGGCTATCGTACGCATCCACTCCGGCAGGCCGGAGGCGATGGCTGTGCGAACCGCCTGCATCAATTCCTCGCGCGTGGCAAAGCCTGCCGGGTCGATGGGCGGATGAAAGACCACGTGCGCCGTTCCGGGCTTGATGCGCAGGCTGCCTTTGCCCTGGATGCTCTCCGTGCCAGAGATGGAAACCGGGATGCACGGCGCGCCGGAGCCCATGGCCAGGAAGAATGGGCCTTTCTTGAAGGGCAGCATGCGGCCGTCCGGCGAGCGAGTGCCTTCAACAAATGTGGTCATGTGCACGCCCTTGGCCAGCACGCGCTTGGCAGCTTCTACGCTTTTCTCCGCGTCTGTGGGGCTGCCGGAGCGGTCCACGGCGATGAAATCGCCCTGCCGGAAGCCGGTTCCCAGGATGGGCAGGTTCATCAGCGCGCGTTTCATGAAGGCCGAGGTGCGCCCCGGAATCAGCGAGATCAGCGCGGGAGGGTCCAGGTTGGAAACGTGGTTGGACATGAAGATGCACGCCCGGTCGCGGGGTATGCTCTCCGGCCCTCGACGTGGAAGCGCACCCCGGCCATCCAGCAACTGCTGGAGAGCATGAAGCGCGTGCCTTTGTAGAGCGGCAGCACATTGCCGGTGAGCGCGCACCAGGGAATGAAGAGAATCGCCGTGGGAATTCCGGTGACGACCATGGTGGCCATGAAGATGAGATAGAAAATCATGCGAAACCTTCCGCCTGTATGTGTTGAAGTCGTTCGAGTAGCGCGATCATGCCGGCCAAGCCTCTCCGCGGGCAATCAGCGATGCGGGTCCAGTGAGCATGAGTTCCGTGCCCAGGCCCGTCCCACTCGACGGTCTGCGCGCCGCCGGGAGCAACGACGGTGAGCGGAGATTGGCAGCCGTTGAAGGCCATCGCTGCCGTGGCCGCGGCCGAAGTTCCGGTGCCGGAGGAAGAGTTGGCCCGACGCCGCGCTCGAAGATGCGAATCTCGATCTTAGAGGGAGTGACGATGCGCAGAAATTCGACGTTTGTCTGGCGGGGAAAATCGGAGTGGCGGCAAATCTCCGCGCCAATCTCCTGCCAGCTCTGGCCGGCAACGGTAAACTCTGCGTCTTCCACCATGACGACGAAGTGCGGATTGCCGGTGGAGACCTCGACGCCTCGCAACTCGCAATCCCATTGGCCAACGTAACAGTTCGCGGCGCAAAGCTGGGAACGCCCATGCCGGCGGTCACTTCCACGGTAAACTCGCCATCTGTTTTCAGTGAGTTCACGCGGCAGAGGCGCAATCCCGCATCGGTCTCGATTCGCAGCTCATCGCCGGGATGAAAGCCGCGTTCGAGCGCCATCCATGCGGCCACGCAGCGCGTGCCGTTGCCGCTGATCTCGGCGATGGAGCCGTCGGCGTTGTGCAGGCGGATGCGGCCGGAGTTGGGACCGGTCCAGGCGAAAAACTCGATGCCGTCGGCGCCGATGCCGGTGTTGCGCGCGCACAGCCGCCGCGTCAACTCCGCCAGATCGCGGCCGTGAGCGGCCTCTTCGGTCACAATCAAAAAGTCGTTGCCGCAGGCGTGAGCTTTGGTAAAGGGAATCAATCTTCCTCCGGATCGCGGAAGGTGAACAGAGCGTCGATGCCCGGTTTGCCGAGCAGCTTTCCGCGCAGCCGCTCATGTTGCTTTTTGGTCGCGGTGAGGGAAAAACTCACTCGCTGCAACTCGCCGATGGCAGTCGCGGTCCGACGCCCGTCAGCCGCTGGCCTGCTTTGTCCATCGCATCCAGAATCGACTCCAACATTCGCGTCTGGTCGCTGTCCGCGCGCCTCATAGACCAGCGGATAGACCTTTCAGATTGGCGCGCCGCTCCAGAAAGCCCACCGCCTCCAGCGCCACGATGACGATGATGGTGGCCACCACGGCCGCAGCATAAAGTCCCGCGCCGCAGGCCATGCCGATGGAGGCGACCACCCAGATGCTGGCTGCGCTGGTCAAGCCCGCTAACCCGGCTGCGATTGTGCAGGATCAGCCCCGCGCCCAGGAAGCCGATGCCCTGCACGATGTTCGAGGCCACGCGGCCCTTGTCGGGATTGGCGTCGCCGGCCAGCACCGCCGAGAGCAGCGTGAAAAATGCCGCGCCCATGCAGATCAGCAGGTTGGTGCGCACGCCGGCGGCTTTGCGATTGAACTCCCGCTCCAGGCCCACCGCCCCGCCCAGCAGACAGGCCACCAGCAGACGGCCGATGGCGCCGTTCACCACCACGATCTGCTGCAGGCGGTCAAAGTCAAAAGGTTGCGCGAATTGTGCCAGTGTCATGCTCATCTCGCTTCCAGAGCGGTTCCACAATTCACGTGCGCTTTCTGTCATCGTGCAGTGTGGCATTTTCTTGAGGAAAATGCCACTTGAGGGCAGTGGTTTCGGAGTATAACCATTGTGGAACCGCTATATTGGCGATGCTATCACCGCTCCGCCCTGGGTGGTGAAGCGGTTTGCGCCTGTGTACCGGAAACGTAAAGTGTTCCGGAGGGCTTGCCGGGCGTGGAAAAGCGGCGAAGCGCGGTGAGATTCTGGGGATGCGCCTTGACCGCGCGGTCGATTTCGTCGCCGTCGAAGGCCAGCACGATTGCGGCGTGCGCGGCGGGAGCGGCCAGCGCGGCGCGGTAGATCTCCAGATCGCTCTCGTTGATGGTCTGGCGGAGGGGAATACCGGTGAAGGCGACGATCTCCGGAAATACCGATGTGTCCATCAGCACCACGCCGCCTGGACGCTCGGCCAGCAGCGCGCGCAACGCGGGAGGAATCTGCTCATCGTAGGGCCTGCGCGCCTCGATGATTTTGGTTCCCTCGACATAGACCTGGGGACGCTCGCGCAGCATTTGCGCGGCGTTCAGGGCCATCGAACGCAAAGAAGCAAGCGCCGCGCACCGAAACCATCATGGTTGACCGCGCGACGGCTTGAACTCATCGACGGCGGAAAGAATGCAATCTGCGCGGCAAAGCCAAGCCCCAGCGCAAAGGCCGGCAGAAGCTCCATTCCGTAACGCAGGTTGTACCAGGAGTGCGGCCACCAGATGGGCAGAAAGATGGGCACCGAGCCATACGAGACCGAATACGCATAGAAGGCGGCCGGAAACCACAGCAGCAGCGCCCAGGTGAATGCACGCTTGCGCGCCGTGAGCCAGGCCCACGCTGTTCCCAGCAGGCTCAGGGTCAGCAGAGTGTTGCCCCAGGCCAGAGCGGCCGCGTCCAGCTCCGCGGCCTTGATGTAAGAAAATCAGCGCAACCCACGGATTGTGCCATCCCGGATGCGGCGGAAATCCCGGCACGGAGGTGCGAATCTCGATTGCCTTGGCCGAATAGGGGCCGCGCAGGAAGTAAAGCCAATCGCCGAAGCCGACGGAGTTGTAAATGAACCACGCTATTGGCGCGGCGATGAGAAGGACGCTGGCAATCCAGAAGCCCGGCGAGCGCAGACGGCCGCGACGAGCGAGAGTGAGGCCCATGCACGTCCAGGCCGACAAAGCCATGATCCAGCCGTCATAGCGCGTAAAGATCGGCGGCCATGAGCGCCAGCTGCAATGCACCAATGCAGGCGGCGGGATTGCTTCGGAGTCTGCGTCAAGACTCGCACGCCACTCCACCAGCCAAACCGCAACCCAGACCATCTCGCAGATAAAGAGCGGCTCGGTCATGGCCGTGGTTTGCAGGTAGAGCAGGTTGGGATTCAGCGCGAAGAAGGCCAGAGCCAATGCCGATGGAGCCGGACGCAGCCAGTGACGCGCGAGGCGATAAATTCCCGCGCAGGCAGCGAGATAGGCAAGCGCCGAGGGAATCACGCCCGCAAAGCCGCTGGCCCACCAGCTATAAATCTGCACAAAGGGAATCAGCAGCAGATGCGGCAGCGGCAGCCAGACGGAGCCCAGTTCGGTAAGCCGCGGCTGGTGCGCGTCGAAGACCCGCCGCGCAATGTGCAGATGGGCCACCGCGTCGCCGTAGTTGAGCATGGCGTTGTTGCGCCAGCTCCAGAGGATCGCGGTGATCGAGGCTGCCGCGCAGCAGGCCAGGACGATGAGCCACTCCGCGCGCGAGATGTGCGGAGCCGGATTGGACTTCTCAGGCAAGGTGCGTCAACTCGCGGAAAAGGTTGAAGCGTTCGTCGATCTCCGGGCGCGTGAGCTTTTGCAGCCGCTCGGTGCCGAAACGTTCGCAGGCGAAGGAACCCATCACGCTGCCATAAAACATCGCGCGGCGGAAGGCGGCCGGAGATTGCTCGGGCTGCGAGGCCAGGTAGCCGAAGAAGCCGCCGGCAAAGCTGTCGCCCGCGCCGGTCGGGTCCACGACCTCTTCCAGAGGCAAGGCCGGCGCTCGGAAGGTGCGTCCGTTTTGAGTATCGTTTGGAAGAGCGTCGCCCCATACTCGCCGTGCTTGACCACCAGCGCCTTCGGCCCCAAGGCCATCACCGCGCGGGCGGCCTGGACGAGGTTGTTGTTGCCGGCCAGCATTTGGGTCTCGGTATCGTTGATGAGCAGAATGTCGAGGCCCTTGAGGACTTCGAGCAGCGCCGGGCGATGATCCTTGATCCAGTAATTCATGGTGTCGCCGGCCACCAGCTTCACATCGGGCATCGCCTCGCGGACGCGCCGCTGCAAGACCGGATCGATGTTGGCCAGAAAGAGAAACTCGGAGTCGCGGTAGGCGTCGGGAATCTTGGGATTGAAGGAGGCAAAGACGTTCAGATCCGTGATGTGAGTTTTGGCTTCATTGAGGTTTTCGAGATAGGAGCCTTCCCAGAAGAAGCTTTTGCCCGCGGTGTGCTCGATGCCGCGCGTGTCGATTTTGCGCGCCTGGAAGACCGCCTCCTGGCGCTTGCCAAAGTCCTCGCCGACCACGGCGATGACGCGCACATCGGTAAAAAAACTGGCGGAGAGCGAGAAGTACGTTGCCGCGCCGCCCAGGCAGCGCTCCATGCGTCCCGCCGGGGTTTCAATGGAATCGAATGCTACGCTGCCTACTACGGTAATTGCCATAGGTTCTCCTCAATCGCTGAGCAAGCGCCTGTTTGGCTCAGGGCGTGTAGATGTGTCCATCAATCTTTAAGACCGAGCACCAAAAACAGAAGCGCACGTGTTTTTGAGGCGCGATTTCAGCGGTGTTGAGCGAGCGCCATCGATGCAGACCAAGCCAGCACAGCACACCGCTCAATGAGGGCGCTTCGTGCTCCCGATGCGGCCATAGTTTTGCCAAACTGGTAGCGAGCTGCTGATTGGTCTGCGGTGCGGACTGTGATAGCGCCGTCATTGCGTTGTCCTCTCCGACTTTGGAGTTTACCAGCCCAAGTACTTGCCGAAGAGCAGCTTCAGCTTTTCTTTCGCAGCTGCGGGAATTGCTTCCGGCTTGGTCAGCACGGCGAACTTGGCCGCCGAGGCGCAGGCGCAGTTACGTTCACTTAGGCATGGCGGCGACGGCGGCTTTGACGACCTTGGCGGCGTTCTCGGCGTTCTGGTGGAGCACGCGGACGATCTCCTCGATGGTGACCGCGTCGTGGCCCTCGCGCCAGCAATCGTAGTCGGTGACCATGGCGATGGTGGCGTAGCAGATCTCCGCCTCGCGGGCCAGCTTGGCCTCCTGCAGGTTGGTCATGCCGATCACGTCCGCGCCCCAACTGCGATAGAGATGGGACTCGGCCTTGGTGGAGAACTGCGGACCCTCCATGCAGACGTAGGTTCCGCCCAGCTTGCCCACCACGCCCGCCGCCGCGCAACCCTGGGACGGCAGCCTTGGCCACCGTGGCGCAGACCGGATCGCCAAAGGCCACGTGGCCCACGATTCCCTCGCCGAAGAAGGTGGCGATGCGATGGAAGGTCCGGTCGATGAACTGGTCGGGAATCACGAAATCCGTGGGCTTGTGCTCTTCTTTGAGCGAGCCGACGGCGGAGACGGAGACGATGCGCTCGACGCCAAGCTTTTTGAAGGCGTAGATGTTGGCGCGGAAGTTCAGCTCCGAGGGCAGGATGCTGTGGCTGCGCCCATGCCGGGCCAGAAAGGCCACCTTGCGCCCCTCCAGCTCGCCCAAAATGAAGCTGTCTGAAGGCGCGCCAAAGGGCGTCTCCACGCGCTCTTCGTGCACGTTCGTAAATCCGGGCATGGAGTACAGCCCGCTGCCGCCGATGATGCCAATCTCCGCCTGAGCCATAGAAAACGTCCCTCAGGGGCTAAAGCCCCCAGTTTTATTGAGCAATATGCGGCACGGCTAAACAGCTTGCGGAAAAAGGCTGATTTTCAAGCAAAAAACCCGAAAAGCATACCGCAGGGGCTAAAGCCCTCATTCATTTTGCTGTTCTTGCGGCACGGCTAAAGCCGTGCCCTGACACTTCTTGCTACTCCGTTTGCATTTCCCCGCAAGCTGTAAAGCCGTGCCTTGATACAAAGCGGGCATATGAAACACGCTCTAGTATAAAGGCAAAGGACCGGCTGCTCCAGGTCCGTTTGCCAGTATGGCGGCGTGACGATAGCAATGCCTCCCAGGCAGCGCTGCGCGATAGAATGGACGGCAGCAAGAAGGAAACGCGAGGGAAATGAAATGGCAGCGTATGCAATTCCTGAGGTGGCGAGTCCCAAGCCGGTGGCGCTGAACGAAGTTCTGTTGATCGCCAGCGGCGATCTGCGCCAATCGGCCAACGAAGTTTGCTGGCCAGCGCAGGCCGGCCTGGAAGAGATGTTGACGAAGGCTTTTCTCGCAGAGGGGGTCAAGCTGCGCCGCGCTCATCCATTATGACGCTGCGCTGAAGCACGGATTCATTCATTCGCAGCGCATGGGGATGCGGGTCTTCGAGCAGATTCATCCCGATGCACCCATCGTGGTGGCCGAGGCGGTCTGGCAATACAGCGCCCATGTGCTGGCCGGACTGCTCTCGCATCGCGGCCCCATTCTTACCGTGGCCAACTGGAGCGGCCAATGGCCCGGCCTGGTGGGCATGTTGAATTTGAACGGCTGCCTGCGCAAAAGCGGCGTTCCCTTTACGACTCTATGGAGCAAGGACTTCACGGATCCGCTCTTCAAGCGCGGGCTGCGGGAATGGATAAGAAACAAAACTTTCGCACACGACATTTCGCACGTGCATCCCTTCGATCCGGCCAAAGTGGGCGAGGCAGAACGCACTCTGGGCACGGCGCTGGCCAACGAACTGCGCAGCAAGAAGGCGCTGCTGGGCGTCTTCGATGAGGGCTGCATGGGCATGGCCAACGCCATCGTCGAAGACTCGCTGATGAACCCCGCCGGCATTTACAAGGAGCGGCTCAGCCAGTCCGCGCTCTATGCCGCGATGCGCGAGGTGACGGCGGAAGAAGCGCAGAAGATTCGCAACTGGCTCGACGCGAGCGGGATGCGCTTCGACACGGGAACGAATGAAGCCACCGACCTGACCGACGCGCAGATTCTCGACCAGTGCCGCATGTACATCGCCGTGCTGCGCATCGCCGATGAGTTCGGCTGCGACGCGGTCGGAATTCAGTACCAGCAGGGGCTAAAAGATCTGGTGCCCGCCTCCGATCTCGTCGAGGGATTGCTCAACAACGTCGAGCGCCCGCCCGCCTATAGCCGCGATGGGCGCGAGCTTTATGCCGGCAGGCCGCTGCCGCATTTCAATGAAGTGGACGAGTGCGTGGGCGTGGATTCGGTGGTCACCAACCGCGTGTGGACGGCGATGGGGCTTGATCCGGCGACGACCTTGCACGATGTCCGCTGGGGCGAGCGCTACGCTGATGAGTTCGTCTGGCTCTTCCAGATTTCCGGCGCCGTGCCCGCCTCGCATCTGGTTGGCGGCTACAAGGGAGCCGTCAGCGAGCGCCAGCCGTCCATGTACTTCCGTCTCGGCGGCGGCACGTTGAAGGGCGTTTGCAAACCCGGCGAAGTGGTCTGGAGCCGCGTCTTACGTGGAGAAGGGCCGCCTCAAGGTTGACCTGGGCCGCGCCACGGCGATCTCCTTGCCGGAAGCGGAGACCAATCGCCGCTGGGCCGAGGTCACGCCGCAATGGCCGGTGATGCACGTGGTGTCTGCACGGCGTCGACCAGAACCAGTTCATGGCGCGCCATCCGTCCAACCACATCAACGTGGCCTACGCGCCCTCAGCCGAAGAGGCCGACCGCGCGCTGGCCGCCAAGGCAACGATGTTCCACAAAATGGGACTGGAAGTTCATCTGTGCGGAGTTGAGCTGTAGCGCGCAAGCCGCACCTGAAAGCAACAACAACGCCGAAGTCCAGGGGACTTCGGCGTTGTTGGCTGGCACGTTGAGAGCGGTTCTTTCTATTAGACAGATCCAGCCCCGCTCACTTGATCTGCAGCTGATCGATCTCGAACTGGAACTTGCCCATCGACATCACCTTCACAAAGCCCAGCCCGCTCAGGTCGCTGCCGTCGGTCTCGAATGTCGAGAGCGGGAAGGAATACAGCTTCCACTCCGGGCCGGCGACAAATTGGGTCATGGCCGGCATCTGGCCGGAGTTTCCCGAGCGGCTTTCGGTCAGCACGATAAGCGTGTAAGTGCCACCGTCGCCCTTGGCCCAGAAGCTGATTTCCTTCTTGCTTGAAAGATTCACGGGCTGCATGGGCGCGGAGCCCGGCGAGTAGAGGGCCCCGGCAAAGGGGAACTGCTGCCCGGCAACCACCTCTCCGGTCACCTGCAATGCTCCCTTGGTGTTGTCTGCGCCGGGCGAGACTACAGCGAGGGAGGCGGTCGATTTTCCTCCATTCATGGCGTCTCCAGCGCCCATCCATGAGCCATAAATGGCCGCAATCTTCAGGTCGTCGAAGTTGCTTACCATGCCCGACTCGGAGCCGGCCGGCGGCGGAGGGAGCACTGTCTTGCCAGAATCCATGTGCAGGCCGGTTACACTCAGGCGCACCGTGCTGATCTTGTCGGAGCTGGGACCGACCATCAGCTCGAAGACTCCAGGCTCGACCACCCGGTTCATGTCGAGATCCAGCATCGAAAGCATCTCCGGCGTCACGGTGAACTCTACGGTCCTCTTTTCACCCGGCTGGAGCGTGATGCGCTCGAAGCCCTTCAACTGCATGACCGGCTGGGTGACCGAGGAGACCTTTGGATGGACGTACAGCTGCGGCACCTCATCGCCGGCGCGCTTGCCGGTGTTGGTCACATCCACGCTCACCCTGGCAGTGCCGCCGGTGAAGATCTCCTTTGGCTCGACGCGCAGATTGTCGAAGCGGAAGGCCGTATAACTCAACCCGAAGCCGAAGGCAAAGAGCGGCTGGCGCGTGCTGAACTCATAGCTGCGGTTATCGGTGGGCTTGTGGTTGTAGAAGTCGGGCAGCGCGCCCACGGTGTGAGGAAAGGTGATGGGCAGCTTGCCGCCGGGATTCACATCGCCGAAGATGACCTCGGCGGCGCCGGTTCCGCCTTCCTCGCCCAGATAAAAGCCCTCCAGGATCGCGGGAACCTTCTCGGCAATGTAGTTGATCGACAGCGGCCGGCCGTTGAGCAGCAGCACCACCGTCGGGGTTCCCGTTTCCACTACGGCCTTCACCAAGTCGTTTTGCGCGCCCAGCAGGTCGAGGGAATCGCGATCGCCGCGATGGTCTTCCGACCATGCTTCGCGGTTGGTGCTTTCGTTCTCGCCGACCACCAGGATAGCCACGTCGGCCTTGCGCGCCGTCTCCACCGCCTGCCTGGATGGAGGCGGTCTGCGTTTTGGGATCGACGAGCTGGACATTATTAGCATACCAGCCCCTGTAGCCCTGGGGCGCGGTGGTGATCTTGCAGCCCTCGGCGTAGAACACGCTGGCCTTGTTTCCCACGCGCGCGCGGATACCGTCGAGAACGCTCACCCCGTGGACGGGATCGCGGCTATATCCGCCGATGTGGACGTCGGCGGCGTTGGGTCCGATCACCGCGATGGTCTTCAGTTTCGACAGATCGAGCGGCAGCAGATTCTTGTCGTTCTTGAGCAGCACGATCGGCCTTTCGCGCCGCTTCCAGAGCGAGTTTGCGGTGCTCCTCGCTGTTGGTCACGCGCTCGGCATAGTCGGGGTCGACGTAGGGATTGTCGAAGAGTCCCAGGCGGAACTTGGCCGCCAGCACGCGGGCAACGGCCCGGTCCACTTCGCTCTCCGGCACCAGGCCCTGCTTGACCTGATCCGCGAGCGAACGATAGACGGAGCCGTCGGAGAGGTCGTAATCGACGCCGGCCGCAAGCGCCAGCCGCGCCGCTTCCGCGGTGTTGGCGGCCACGTGATGGGTTTGCACCATCATCTGGATTCCGAACGTCGTCGGAGGTGATGTAGCCCTTGAATCCCCACTCCTGGCGCAGAACCCGGTCCAGCAGCCAGTGGTTGATGTGCGAGGGAACGCCGTCGATCTCGTTGTAGGAGGCCATCACGCTGCCCACTCGGGCCTCCTGGACCGCGGCCTTGAAGGGCACAAGAAAGTTCTCGCGGATTATCGCGCTCGGAGATGTTGCCGGGCGCGGTGTTGGTGCCGCCCTCGGGCTGGCCATGCACGGCGAAGTGCTTGGCGGTGGCCATCACGTGATGGCGGTCGATGAGGAAGGAATCGCCCTGCAGCCCTTCGATGGCCGCGACCCCCATGCGCGATACCAGATAGGGATCTTCGCCATAGGTCTCTTCCGTGCGGCCCCAGCGCGGATCGCGGGCAATGCCGAGCACCGGCGAAAAGACCTGGCCCACGCCGCGCGAGCCGGCTTCGTCGCCGGCCGCGGTGAAGACCCGCTTGACCAGCGCCGGGTCCCAGGTGCTGGCCAGCGCCAGCGTCGACGGAAAGCTGGTGCTGCCGTACTCCATCAGGCCATGCAGGGCCTCGCCCATAAACAGCGCCGGTATGCCCAGGCGCGTCTTCTCGCGCTGATAGCGCTGCACACCGTTGCGCAGAATCGCCGCCTGGCGCGCGGTGAACTTCAACTCCGGGCCCCATGTGCTCAGAATCGTCTGGCGCGCGGTCTCGGTGGTATAGGTTCCCGTGGGGTCGATGACCTCGATTTGGTTCTCCCATCCGCTGGCAAGCTGCTCCACCTTCTCCTCGAGCGTCATTCGCGACATCAGATCGGCCACCCGGTCCTCGATGGGCAGGCTGGCGTTTTTGTAGCGGGGCGCATCGGCAGGAGCGGCGGGCTTGACAGCAGCGGCCGGCGTTGCCGGGGCGGCTGGCTTGTTCTTGTGGCCCGGCTTCGCCTGTCCGCCGGCCGTCAAAGGCAACATCATCAGGCTGATCGCCAGTCCGGCAAGCAGCTGCAGCCGTAGGCTGCGCAGAGGGTTCTTCATCATTTGTACGGGCATTTTGAATCCTTTCCATTGTTTCAGACGGCAATTCTACTCAGAGTACGCGCGCAAAGCAAGAATGGTTCACAGGGAGCGCCGAGCCCGAAGCGGGGATTCCCAGGCCGCAGTCTCCGCACTGGCGGAGGGAACCCGCAATGCCAACCACCCAGCCGCCGTAAAGATGCGAAGATTAAGGAGATCGCTCCCGTCCTGATGATAGCGCCGGGCACGAACTCTCAAGGAGAAACTCGCGATGCGCCGCGTTGCGCTTATTTACAATCCGGCTTCCGGGCAGCACTCGTGGAGGCATCACGCGACCATCGACAAGGCGCTTGCCATTCTGCGCAAAGCGGGCGTGGAAGCCGAAGCGCTCGAAACCTTTGCGCCAAACAGCGCCGGCGTGCTGGCCGAGCAGGCGGTGCGCCAGGGATGCGACACGATAATAGCCTGTGGCGGCGACGGTACGGTCCATGAAATTCTGCAGAGCCTGGTTGGCACGGATGTAGCTTTGGGGGTGGTGCCGCTGGGCACCGCTAACGCGCTGGCAGCGAATCTCGGCTTGCGCCTCTCTACGTCAAAGGTGGTTAAAAAGCTGCTGACTGCCTCACCTGTGCGGGTCTCCGTGGGCCAAATTTCTTACCGGGACGCGGCCGGCGCGATGTGTTCGCGCTACTTTACCGTGGCCGCCGGCGTGGGCGCGGACGCCTTGTTTATTTCCCGGCTTGACCCCGGTCTCAAGCGGCGGCTCGGCTATCTCCTCTACATGATCGAGGGCTTCCGCGTGTGGGCCAGGCATTCCTTTCCGCTTTTTGAAGCCGCAATTGAGGAGCGCGCCGGAGCCCAGCCGCGCATAGAAGAAATCTCTGAGCTGCTGGCGGTGCGCATCCGCAACTTCGGCGGCGTGCTCAACCACTTTATTCCCGGCGCCACACTGCACCATGAGGGGCTGCGCCTGGTGGCCTTCAAGACTCGCAGCCGTCTAAGCTACTTCCGCTTTTTGATGGCCGCCCTACTCGGCCTGCCACGGGCATTCGCGCCAGATCGAAGTGCTGGACGCCATCTCAGTCGAGTGCCGTCCCCGCAACGGCTCCTCGCAGCGCATCCTGGTTGAAGCGGATGGCGAGTTTCTCGGCGATCTGCCGGTTCGCATCGAGATTGTTCCCCAGGCCGTGACCCTGCTGATTCCGCCCGGCGTGAGACCGTGATAGAGCAGCTAACAGCGGCCATCCATCCGAAATGATTGCAGATGGAAGAGCCGCCCGGCATGGAATTGTTACGCTGTGGCAGTTGGCCCTAATCAGGCACGACAAAAAGCGTGATCGATTGCGCCGGGAAGGTGTAGTTGGCGATGGTGCTGGCGGCGCCCCCCGTTCCGGGCTTCACAGTGACGGCAGGCTGAGCGACGATGGCATTCAGATTGGCGTTGCTGTAAAGATAGGCCTGCGCAGTGGTTGTGGTTGCAGCCAGGCCGTTGATCGAAAGCGTGCTGGTCAGGCCGCCATAGGTCTTGTTGATCACCACCACGGTTACTGCGTTGTCCGCGCTGCGCAGCGCTCCGTACACGGACAGAATCCCCTGGTTGCCGGTCGTCGAGGTCAGAGCCGTATTGCCGTACATAGAGTGTGTTCCGTCGTAGTTGCGGTAGATCTCGTATGCCATCAGGCCGGGAACCTGCGAGGTAGGATCGGGAGTTCCCCACAAGGTGGCAATATCCAGGCCGTACTTTCCGAAGATGCCCAGAATATCGGCCTGGGCCAGGGCGCCGTTGATGTGCTCCTGTCCGCCCCAGTTGTATTCCGTAAAGGCGATCCTGGTGCCGGGGTAGTCCTTTGCAACCCAGCCTGTGCTCATGGAAATCAGTTGCGGGGCCTGTAACGGAACATTGCAGCTTGCAGTGTAGTTCGGGTCGGTGATGTAGTTGGGCTGCGGTTCGTTGGAATCGGTATAGGCTGGGTCCCAGAAGACGCGCGTCGAGTTCAGCCTGGCCTGCTGTTCCCCGGTGTCGCCGGCGGTGCTAAAGGCGACGCCATTCCCGTTGTATGTGGCCGCATAATAGGTGTGCAAGTCCAGGTAATCCAGCAGGCGGGAGCCATAATGTTGGACGCAGCCGCGAATTGCTGCAAGTAGTACTCGATGAACGGGACGCCGCCGTGCGCTTTGCGGTCGACTGGATTGCTCCACGGCTGCCAGCAGGGCCCTCCCCCGCTGCCCCAACCGCTTTCCACGTCCTTCTTGGAATAGAAGTAATCCCACCAGTAATCCATCACAGGACCGCTTACCTCAGCGGTCGGATCGGCGGTCTTGACGGCCTTTGCCGTGGCAATGCTGTTGTTTGTCAGCTCATCATAGGTGAAGGGCAGGGGATGCACATCGACGTGCACGCCGTCCCACCAGCTGGGCTCGTTGTCCAGCTCGTAGATGGCCACGCCGCCATTGGCCGCGCTGCCGAACTTGTTCAGCAAGTAGCTTACCCAGGTGGCATTGAAGGTGGCGGGGGTGACCTGGTAATAGGTGTCGGTGGGATTGTTCACCACCTTGTTTCCATTCGTCAGGATGCCGTTGCCGCAGTCGGTCCGGTAGGGGTCGACCGCCTGCTGTGCCCCATATTTGGCGACGGAGAAGCTGCACGCCGAGTTGTCAGCAGGTACCCACCCAATAATGGGCACCGTGCCCATTGTTTTGGCTCCAACCGCGGCATCGTTCTCCACCAGGGTGTTGAATGTGCTGGTGTTGGGGGCGCCGCTGGGCGTGTTGATAGGGTTGCTGTTGTCGATATAGTTCTCAAAGTACCAGTCGCTGCCTTTTGCATCTGCGTCGTACAGATAGTTGTAACTGGTGGCCTCGTTTCCGCCCCAGCGATCGATGGGAAGGCGGAAGGCCGCGGCTTCGGCCATATTGCTGACGCCGCCATTCATGCCGTAGATGTACGGGTTGATAGCGTGGGTCTGGCCGGCAGCACTAGCATCTACCGAAAGCGCCGGGCCGGCGGCAGCGGCCGGCTGGCTAATGGTCACGGTTGCGCTGGCGCTCATCCCGCTGGTCGTGCCCGTGTTGCTGGTGGCAGTCACTGTAACGGTGACTGGCGCCGGGTAGGGCGTGGTGTAAAGGCCGCCTGTGGTGATGGTGCCTGGGCTCAGACTGCTGCCGGCTGGGGCGGCCACGGTCCATGTTACCGCCGAACTTGCCGAGCCGTTGATTGCGGCTGTGAACTGCACCTGGCTCCCGATCAATGCGGCCGCAGGATTGGGGGTTACGGTGACCGGTGACGTGGTGTAGTTGGCTGTGACTGTGGTGTTGGCGTTCAAAGTCACGTAGCAGGTAACGGTGCTGACGCTGGTGCATCCCGTCCACGACGAGAAGCTATTGCTGCTCGAGGTGGCGGGAGCGGTCAGAGTAACGGCAATCCCGGCGTTGTAAGTGCGGGTGAAGCTCGTCGTCCCATTGGCCATGCCGCTGTTATCGGCGGGAGAGACGGCCACGGCCACGCCGCTTGCCGTGCTGGTCGAAGCCACCGTGAGCACGTAGGTAGTGACGGGTGGAGGGGGAGCAATGCCACCCCCGCCTCCGCAAGCTGTGAACATCAGGCTCGGTCCAATTCCCAGCCAAACCGCCGCAACCAACCGTAAATCTCTCATTCCGACCGTCCCGTTTACCGAAAAGCCCCCGGAATCTCTTGCTCCCGAAAAGATCGGAAGCGCAGCCTCTCCTGCGGGAGTGGCGCGCAACGATTGTACTAGGACTTGTAATTAACTGTAATTGATCAGCCTGAGAAGCTTGACGAGCACGAGGCGGGCCAGGACGAGATTGCGGCGGCCGGCCGGTGAGGCGGAGGGCTTTTCATGGTCTCTGGTCACTGGCCGGCAGCGTGCCGCACGGAACTGACATTGACCCGGTGGCCGGAGAGTGTTGCGACATGGCTGCGGACTATCAAAATTCTGCCCGCGCAAAAAATTGAAGATTTGCCCGCGACTCTGCCTTAAGCTGCTTGAGATGGGAGCTGAAAGAAACTACTGTGTATTCACGGGTGCAACGATATACACATACTCAAGCAACTCGTTTCCTGTGTTCGCCACGTTGTGGCGTGTCGCAGGGCGGAATATAGACAAGCGCCGGGGCCGTGAATGGCTGCTTCGCTTGTCCGTCGATCTGCGCTTCGCCCTGGCCGTGCAGGATCACCAGGGCTTCCTCATTCTTGCCGGTAGTGTGCCAGCCGACCGTGGCGCCGGGCTTCAGGCGCACAAAGCCGCTGCGCATTCCAGCCGTTTGAGGAACGCCGTGCAACAGAGGGCAATCTCCCTGCGGGCATACGAGCGGCACAGTCAGCGATTGCGGGTTTGCGGGCTGCGAGAAGATGGGCGAACGGCCAGGAACATGCCTGCCGCGAGAAGGCTTTGCAGAAGCAGTCGAAATTGGGCGCATAGTCATCCTCCGGCGCGGGATAGCAGATTCCCCTCCGCGGACGCATACGAATTTAATAATATTATGCCACATACTAATACGAATTTCGTGCTACGCATGCAATAATCATTTTCAAGGCGCTGGTTCCGCTTCCGTCTTCAAGCCGCATAGCGCGCGAGAGATCGGGTTCTGTTGAGCCTTTCTGCCTTCATTTCGTTTCCGTCTGGAGTTGCCACGTATGTTTCTGAAGAAGATTGGCTATTTTTTTCTTTCTGCTTGCCCCTTGCCTCCTTGCCGCGCAGGAGAAGACGCCGGCTCGCCGCGAGTGATAAGGCTTATCCGCCCCAGCTATCAGGAACTGTCGTTGACACGTCTGGCGCGGTGATTGCCGGGGCTACCGTGCAGGTTCGAAGCGCGAACGGCACTGTACAAAGAACGACACAGTCGGAGACGAACGGCTCCTTCATTCTTTCTGGACTCGCGGCAGGCAATTATCGACTCGTCGTATCGAATCCCGGTTTTGAAAGCAAAGAAATCCTTGTCACCATAGGGACCACCGGGGCGCCGGCCCCGCTGCGCATCTCTCTGGCAGTGAGCGCCGTGAGCACCACCATCAACGTGCAGGGCCGGGAGGATGACCTCATCGGAATTGCCGAATCCGGCTCTCAAGGCACGGTGGGCGCAACGGAAATCCAGGATCGTCCGATTCTCCGTTCGGGAGAAGTTTTGGAGACGGTTCCCGGTCTCATCATCACGCAACACGCCGGCGGCGGCAAGGCCAACCAATATTTTCTTCGCGGCTTCAATCTCGACCACGGCACGGATATCGCCATTTTCCTCGACGATATGCCGCTGAACCTGCCGTCGCACGCGCACGGCGAGGGCTACTCGGACATGAACACCGTCATCCCGGAGTTTGTGAAGCGGGTGGATTTCGAGAAAGGCCCTTATTACGCGGATGTCGGCAACTATGGCTCGGCTGGAGCGGCCCATGTGGAATTTTTCAAGACGCTGCCCCAGAACTTCTTCAAGGTGGAAGGCGGCACGTATACCTATGGGCGGGCCGTTTTCGGCGCATCGCAAAAGCTCGGCAAGGGCAATTTGCTGTACGGCGGAGAAGAGTATTACTATGACGGCCCATGGACGCATCCGGATGCTTATAACAAAATCAACGGCATTGCTAACCTACAGCCAGGGCGACGACGCCAATGGCGCCAGCATCACGGCCCGCGCTTACCACGGAAAATGGAACTCGAGCGATCAAATCCCCGTAACCGCCAGTCAACCCCACACCATTAAAAGTTGGTTTCTTCGGCACACTGAACCCGACTGACGGCGGCCACAGCCAGCGTTATAGCTTGCAGGGTGAGTGGCATCGCCAAGGCGCAAATTCCGAGTCGAAAATCTCGGCCTATGTGTTTTATTACGATCTGGATTTATTTTCTGATTTCACTTACTACCTGGTGGACTACAACAAAGGCGACCAGTTCGAACAGCAGGACAGGCGCTGGGTGGGTGGGTTGGACGCGCACCACACGATTTTCAGCACATGGTATGGCCGCAAGATGTCAAATACCTTCGGCCTGCAACTCCGCAACGATTGGATCAACAACGGCCTTTACCGGACGGAAAATCGCGTGCGCACGGCCAAAACCGATTATTACGCCACCGGCGCCACTTTGCCCACCTGCCCCGCCCCCACTTCGATCAGCTGCCCAACTTTGCCCGCGACCACGGAGCGGGATAACTTTACGGACACGATAGGCAGTGCTTATGTGGAAAATAAAATCCAGTGGGCGAACAAATTCCGCTCGGTCGTGGCCCTGCGCGGCGACGACGAAAAATTTGATCGTCACCAGCCTGGCTTACTCGGCCTCGGTTAACGCGGCCAATTCCGGCTCGGCCAGCCAAGTTTCTGCCCAGCCCAAAAGCAAGTTTGATTTTCGGCCCGTGGGCCAATACTGAGTTCTATCTGCAGGGCGGATTCAGTTTTCACTCGAACGACGGGCGTGGCGCAACGCAAACGGTGGAACCGGTTTCGCCGGATAATCCTTACCCCAATACGCCCAGTGCGAAAATCCCCCCCCTGGTCCAAACCAAAGGCGGGGAAATCGGCGTGCGCACTGTGGCCGTCCCGCATCTGCAAAGCACCCTTGCGCTCTGGTATCTCCACAGTAATTCCGAACTGATGCAGGATGGCGACACCGGAGGCACGTCTGCTTCAGAACAGTCGAGCAACCGCTATGGCCTGGAATGGGCGAACTACTACACGCCAGCGGAACATTTGGCTGTTGATTTTGACCTTGCGGACTCCAGGGCCCAGTTTACCGAAATAGACCCGGATGATGCGGCCTACACCAGCGTGGGCGGCCAGCTTGTGCAAGGCCCGGGCGGCAAGCTTGTGCCCGAAGCGGTTAAGGTGGTGATTTCATCGGGCATCACACTGCACGATTACCAAGGCTTTTCGTCGAGTTTGCGCCTGCGCTACTTTGGCCCGCGCGATTTGACGTCTGACGGACTTTATCAGTCAAGTCAAACGGTGTTGCTCAATGGGGAGCTCGGTTATCAATTCAAAAAGAAATGGCACGTTACGGCCGAATTTTTGAATATGCTTAACCGCAAAGATGCCGACATTGACTACGCCTATATCTACCAAATTACGCTCCAACACGCCGCGCCGGCATTCGGACGCGTATATCCACCCCATCGAACCGTTTCTGGTGCGATTCGCGTTAGGAAGAAGCTTTTGACAGTGGACAGTGGTCAGTAAAAGGTTCTAACCACTGAGCCTCTCGCAATTTTCAGGGAATTTTGCAAATGGCTCAACTTTCCACTGATCAATGCTTATGCGGGTGCTTGTGCGGTTTCTCGGAGGGCGGCGTCCAGATCATGCTCGGGGACGGTCATCACCAGACGGCCGTGCTGGACGCCTTTGAGGCCGATCAGCAGATCGGCAAACTGGGCAACCTGGGCCGATTTGCCGTGCACGATCAACACCTCCAGGCAGGAATCGTGATCCAGGTGGGCGTGGCTGGTGGAGACCACCAGCTCGTGATGCTCGTGCTGCGCCTCGGTCAGCTTTTCGGTGATGCCGTGGGCGTGGTGGTCGAAGATGAGCGTGACCGTGCCCACGACAATCGCGTCCGGCGCCGCAGTCTGCTCGGTTACCAGCCGGTCGCGAATCAAATCGCGAAAGGCTTCAGAGCGGTTGGTATAGCCGCGCCGCTCGATGGAGCGGTCAAACCGTTTCAGAAGCTCTGAATCCAGCGCAATGCCGATTCTGCTCAGAACGCCCATAGGCACACCCGCAAAGCCAATCGACTCTCCAAAGCGGCAGGAGAAACATCAGAGTAACACGATAGAGAAAATCAGGCTACTTCGGCCACGGCAAGCCTTCCTGCCGGCCGTGACGGGCTCAATCGAGAATAAAAAGAATCCTTATTAGACGTATTCGATCCACTATGGAGTGTAGTATGCTTCCACTCAGAATTGGAATCCTTCAGCAATACGGGCATGGACTTGATCGCCGATCACCCGGAGTCCGGTGCGAGGCTGTTGGCTTTCGATCTTCTCCCGATGTTTGCAGCAACGATTCATTCGGCCGTTCTGCTGGTCCGCAGAATCACCGTCCCTGGGCCGGACACAGAAATCAATTCATGCGCGCGGAGAAACAGTACTGCAAAACTCTTGCGGAGCATGTATTTTGTGGAGGAATCAGGCGCCGATTGGCCTGATTTCATCTCAGGATGCGATGCCCCGCCTTCCCCTAACTGAAGCACAACACATCTGGAGGTATCTATGTTTTCTCTCAAGTCTCTCGCCGCAGTGGTGTCTTCGTTGCTGCTCGGAACGGCGGCCATCTCCGCCTCGGCAGCGACCGTGATCCATGCATGCTACAACAAGTCCACCGGCGACGTTCGCATAGTCCCCGCGGTCATCGACTGCCACGCGAACGAACAGGCTGTTTCCTGGAATGAAGAGGGCCCCGCCGGCCCTGCCGGGCCTAAAGGCACGACAGGCGCAACTGGGCCTTCCGGACCCGCGGGAGCACCCGGCGCGCAAGGCCCGGCTGGCCCCGCTGGTGCACAAGGTCCCGTTGGCCCGGCCGGAGCAACTGGTCCGGCCGGAGCAACTGGCTTGACCGGTGCAACTGGCCCCGCTGGACCACAAGGCCTTGCCGGAGTTGCCGGACCGACCGGCGCAACTGGCCCGGCTGGTGCGATTGGACCTGCAGGTCCTGCCGGCCCGATCGGCGCAACAGGCCCGGCCGGCCCCGCTGGCCCTGCCGGAGCCACAGGTGCACAGGGCTTGATGGGCAATCCCGGCCCACAGGGACCGGCTGGCCCGGCTGGATTGAATGCCACGATCCCGGCTAATATTACTGCACTCTCCGGCGCGCTCAGCACCGCTCCCTACGCAAATGGAAATGGGTACGCGGTTCTCGGCCCGACATTCTTCACCCGTGACACCGGCTTGTGCGAAATCGGCGACATCGTCCTTTCCGTGAACGGCTACGGGACGGGAGCGATGCCCGCAGATGGACGCCTACTGCCGATTGCTTCATGGACGGCTGCCTTTTCGGTAATGGGAACAACCTTTGGAGGTGACGGCCACACTACCTTTGGGCTTCCGGATCTGCGCCCATTTGCGCCGCTGGGGCTGCAATACTCCATCTGTGTCGAGGGAATCTTTCCTTCGGCTAATTAGAGCTCCGGAACTCGTGAACGTAAGGATGGGGTTCGCGTCATAGCGGACCCCGTCTAATTGTGTGTCTGGAACGGAGCACAAGCCCGTTCCGAAAACAGACGAAAGGCGGAGACCGCCGTCGCGCTGCCGTGTGCCCCAGATCCCGATTTTGGGACCTGGGATTCAAATCTTGATCCGCCGCCATGCCCTCTCCCGTCAAAATCGGTCGCGTCCTCATCTTCCGTTACCGGGCATACTCAACCTTCCCTATATATTCCATGCGGGCATGTTTCGCAGAGCAGCCGCGCGTGCGTCAATTCACTGGAATGATCTTCAAAGACAATATTTCAACCTCTGCAACTGCATAAAGTGGAGACAAACTCTTAGCGATGGGGTGAACGTTGACTCCGGGGCCTGATTCGGGTATTCTAGAGTCCTTGCGCGGTGTTGCGCCTGGGGTTTTGGTGTGCTCACCCGGACCCGTCTGGTTGATGCCCGGAAGGGGGTCGGCTGGAACAGGCCGTCGGCTGCCGGATTCGAGTTAAAGGCGCTGTTTTGGGCGTCTCCGGCGCAGCCAGAGCCCTTTTCAGGGCCAGCCCCCGCGATCCTCACCCGAACAGATTTGTTTGGCAGTGGGTGGAAAATGGGCCCGTGCGCGGTTTGGCGCGGGCAAGAGCGTTTTGCGCTGGATTTTTGTGTACTTTTTAATGCGTTTAGAGGGCAGGAGAGAGATGGGTACCTTTGTTCCGAGCGGCAAGGATATTGACCGCAAATGGTTTGTAGTGGATGCCAGCGGCAAGACGCTGGGCCGATTGGCGACCAAGGCCGCCGACGTGTTGAGCGGCAAGCTGAATCCCCAGTATGTGCCGTACATCGACGTGGGCGACCACGTGATCGTGATCAACGCGGAGAAGGTCCGGCTGACCGGCCTGAAAGCGCAGAACAAGCTTTATCGCCGCTATACAGGCTTCCCCGGCGGGCTGCGCGAGGAGTCGTTCACGCGCGCTGCTGAACCGCAAGCCGGAACTGATTCTGGAGCAGGCTATCAAGGGCATGCTGCCCAAGAGCAAGATGGGCCGCCAGATGGCCACCAAGCTCAAGGTCTATCGCGGCGACAAGCATCCCCACGAGGCGCAGAAGCCAGTGGCGCTGGAGATTGCGTAAGAGCAGCCGTCAGCTTTCAGCTATCAGCTTTCAGTTTTACCGGCTGGTGTGGAAGGTCAAGGACGGCGAATAGAATTGAATGGAAGCATGACATGGCTGAAAGCTGACAGCTGAGAGCTAAGAGGAAACGAATGGCAGATTTGGTTCAGTATTACGGGACGGGGCGGCGCAAGTCGGCGATCGCGCGCGTCTTTCTGCGTCCTGGCACGGGCGAGTGGAAGGTCAACGGCAAGGCATTCGATGTGTATTTTGTGACCGAGCAGCAGCGCGTGGCCGCCAAGCGCACGTTGGCGCTGGTGGAGCTGGCATCGAGCTTCGATGTGGTGACCACGGTCAAGAGCGGCGGCGTATCGGCGCAGGCCGATGCCGTCAAGATGGGCGTTGCCCGGGCGCTGGTGCAGTTCAATCCCGAGTTGCGCGGGGCGCTCAAGGCCGAAGGCCTGCTGACCCGCGACTCGCGCATGAAGGAACGCAAGAAGTACGGGCAGAAGGGCGCTCGCAAGAGGTTCCAGTTCTCGAAGCGGTAGTTGTTGTGTGGAAAGAGGCCAGATGGAATCCGCTGATAAGCTGAGAAAATTTGGTCTTTTTGTTAACGGTAAGTCAGAGCCTGTGCAGACTTGGCAGGGTGACCTCATCAAGCTTGCCGATAAGGACAAGGTTGAGATTTCCAAGATCGACGGATATGGCGGCGCAGGATTGTTGGTCGCTATTGTCAGCCTTGACAAGGGGCAAAACGTCAGTGAAATCACTGACAGTATCTGAAGTGTTTCAAATTCCCGCATAAGCGGGTTCAATCCGGGCGCCGGCATCGACCACCCGGATGCAACTCACGAAGGAGGCCAATGGCCACGATCACAATGAAGGAGCTGCTCGAAGCGGGAGTTCACTTCGGGCATCAGACCAAGCGCTGGAATCCTAAGATGAAGGAATACATCTTTGGCGAGCGCAACGGGATCTACATCATCGACCTGCAGAAGACGCTGAAGCTGTTCAAGGAAGCGTCGAAGTTCGTTACCGAGCTGTGCGCCAGCGGCAAGACGATTCTGTTTGTCGGCACCAAGCGCCAGGCGCAAGAGGCCGTGGCCGAGGAGGCCGCGCGGGCGGGAATGCCGTACATCAACCAGCGCTGGCTGGGCGGCCTGCTTACCAACTGGGTGACGGTGCAGAAGTCGGTGAAGCGCCTTCAGGAGATCGACGAGATGGCCACCGATGGCCGCTATGATCTGCTGACCAAGAAGGAAGTGATCAAGCTGGAGCGGGAGCGCAAGCATTTGCAGGCCAACCTGGCCGGCATCAAGACGATGAAGCGCCTGCCCGACGCGTTGTTCGTCGTGGACTCGAACAACGAGGCAATTGCCGTGAAGGAAGCCCGCAAGCTGGGCATTCCGGTGGTGGCCGTGGTAGACACCAACTGCGATCCGACGGTGGTGGATTACGTGATTCCCGGCAACGACGACGCGCTGAGGGCCATTCGCCTGTTTACCTCGAAGATTGCCGACTCGGCCTCCGAGGGAGTGAACCTGGTGGGCGACAAGGCCTTTGCCGAGGAGTTGCCCGAGCCGGAGGCTGATACCGAGGCCGCCGAGGCCGCACCGATCGAAGACGTGGACCTGGAAGCGGCCCTGGGCGGCGGCATTCGCAAGGCGCCCGCCGTTGTGGCGGCGCTGGATGAGGCTGAAGTGGCCGAGAGCGTGCTGTAATCGTTGCCGCGAAAAAGTTTTCAGTTGTCAGGAACAACGATATTGGCAGCGAGGCGGCTTGTCTGACATATACCGGCCACTGAAAACTGAGAACTGACCACTGAGAACTGATAACTAGGTAAAAGAGAGAAAAACAGTGAGCGAAAAGATTGATGCCAAGCAGGTAAAAGAGTTGCGGGAAAAGTCCGGCGCGCCCATGGGCGACTGCCTGAAGGCCTTGCAGGAGACCAAGGGCAACATGGAAGAGGCCTTTGTGGTGCTGCGCAAGCGGGGCATGGCCTCGGCGCAGAAGAAGGCGGCGCGCTCGACCAACGAGGGTGCGGTGAGCGCCTACATTCATGCCGGCGGCAAGATCGGCGTGCTGATCGAGCTGAATTGTGAAAGCGACTTTGTGGCGCGCACGGAGGATTTCCAGGAGCTGCTCAAGGACATCGCGATGCACATCGCGGCCAGCGATCCGCGCTATGTGAAGCCCGAGGATGTGACCGCGGCCGATATGGAGCGCGAGAAGGAGATCTATCGCGCGCAGGCCGCCGCCACCGGCAAGCCGGCCCCGGTGATCGAGAAGATCGTCGAGGGAAAAATGGCCAAGTTCTACGAGGAGGTCTGCCTGCTGGAGCAACCCTTCATCAAGGACCAGACCGTCAGCATCAAGGAGCTGATCGGGCAAAAGGTGGGCAAGCTGGGCGAGAACATCACCGTGCGGCGCTTTGCGCGCTTCAAGGTGGGTGCTCCGGAGTGGACCGTGGCGACGACCAAGCCAGTGGAAGCGGCAGCCGAGTAACATTCGATAACATTTCGAGAATCAACCACGGCCCGGGGCGCAAACCCTTGGCCGTTTTGTGTGTCAAGACGGCGCCTCTACCTAAAAACTGTAGAATGAAAAGAATTATTACACGGAGGAAGGTTTGGATTGAAGCGTAGAGAATTTTTCAAGCCGGTACTCGGAACCGCTGTTTTCTCAGCCTTTCCCCGAGCCTTTGCCTCCCTCAGCCAGACAGAAGCAGTGCAGCCAGCCGCCCAGGAGAGGAGCAGTATGAGTGAACCCACAAAAAGCCGGCCTAAGATCGGGATGTTATTGTTCCCCGGTTTGAATTTTCTGGATCTGATCGGACCTCATACGGTCCTTGCTCACTTCGCAAATGTGCATCTGATCTGGAAGAACCTTGACCTGCTCACGGTGGATTTGGGCATCGCAGTGAAGCCGACCACCAGCATGGAAGACTGCCCGAGAGATCTCGATGTGCTCTTTGTTGGCGGAGGGCCAGGCCTTACCGATGCCATGCAAGACCAGGCGTTTCTGGATTTTCTTGCCGATCGGGGAGGCAGGGCGAAGTATGTGACCTCGGTGTGCAGCGGGTCCATGTTGCTGGGAGCCGCTGGTCTGCTTCGCGGATACAAGGCGACCTCCCATTGGGCATACCGGGATCTTTTACCGCTCTTTGGCGCTGTGCCAGTGCATCAGAGAGTCGTCATTGACCGAAACCGGATCACCGGAGGCGGAGTGACGGCGGGAATTGACTTCGGACTCACACTGCTTTCAATACTGCTTGGGGAGAATGTGGCAAAGGCCGTGCAGCTAAGCATTGAATACGATCCGCATCCTCCCTTCGCTGCCGGAACGCCGGAAATGGCAGGCCCACAGCTCACCCAGGCAGTGCTGGCTCAAATCGGACCCCGGCTTGAGAAGGTGAGAGAACTGGCCAACAAAATGAAGTTCCGTTAGTGGCGCGCTACACTACTAGCCTTTCAAATTGCGAGAATGCAACGCGGCATATGTGCGATACTCGAAACGGTATGTATAAACGCATCGTTCTCAAACTATCGGGTGAGGTGCTGGCCGGCGCGCGCGGCTTTGGCCTGGACGCCGCCAAGGTCGCCGAAATAACCGGCGAGCTTGTGGATGTACACGCTCTGGGCGTGGAGATCGGCGTGGTGGTGGGTGGGGGCAACTTCTTCCGCGGCGTGGCCGAGCAGGCCAAAGAGATGGATCGCGTGGCCGCCGACAACATGGGCATGCTGGCTACGGTCATCAACGCCATCGCCATGCAAGACGCGCTGGAGCAGCGCGGCGTTGCCTGCCGGGTGATGAGCGCCGTCTTTATGAACCAGATCGCCGAGCCGTATATTCGCCGCCGGGCCGTGCGCCACCTGGAAAAGGGCCGCGTGGTAATCTTCGCGGCGGGCATCGGCAACCCCTTCTTTTCGACCGATACAGCGGCCAGTCTGCGGGCCATGGAGATCAAGGCCGACGTGCTGCTGAAGGCCACCAAGGTGGAGGGCGTTTACAACGCCGACCCGGTGCTGGTGAAGGAGGCCGTCAAGTACGACCACATCACCTACATGGAGATTCTGCGCCAGGGGCTGAAGGTGATGGACCTGACCGCCGTGAGCCTGTGCAAGGACAATAACCTGCCCATGGTCATCTTCAACATGAACGAGCCGGGGAACATTCGCCGGGTGGTGCTGGGCGAAAAGGTGGGATCGCTGGTGACGGCGTAAAGGCAGGGACTAGGGACTAGGGACTAGGGAATAGGGAATAGGGCATGCGAAGTTCATGCTGGCGTGGATGTTCGCATCGTTCGACTGGAGACGCGCAAGAACTTCGTGGAAACACAAAAGCCAGTACGGTTAGATGCACTGACGGGTCTGCGTTTTTTTGCGGCTATCAATATTGTATTTTTTCATTTTTCCAATCCACAATTGTTTGGTTTTCTTGCGCCGGTGGTCAATAACGGCTACATTGCGCTGGGATTATTCTTCCTGCTCTCGGGCTTCGTGCTGGGGTACAACTACGGCGGCCAGGCGCGTGAGGGCAAACTGGACAAGGCGCGCTTTTGGAAGGCGCGCTTCACACGGCTTTATCCCGTCTACCTGCTAAGCCTGCTGATGAGCTGGAGGATGGTTTCGGCGGAGTACGGCGCTCATGCGCAACCGGTCTATTGGAAATACACCGCGCTGACGGGGCAGCACGGAATGTTCTGGGTGGGCATGGCGCTGACGCCGCTGCTGTTGCAGGGCTGGGTTCCACAGCTAGCCACCTTTCTGAATACGCCGGCCTGGGCGATGCCGGCTGAAGCCTTCATGTACGCACTTTTTCCCTGGCTGGCTAAAGTGAAACGGCCCGTAACGGTATGGCGCAATCTGGCTTCTTTTGGCCGGGGTGTGGGTCGTGGGCATGGTTCCCGGCTTGCTGTACATGGCCTTCCAGCCGGACGGCATCGCGCATCCGGATCGTTGGACCTACGGATATTGGTTGTGGGCGCTCAAGTACACGCCGCTGCCGCATCTGGCCAGTTTTGTCTTTGGCATTCTGCTGGTGGGCCTGGATGCGCTGGTTCCGCGCTCGAGCCGCCTGCGTCTGCTGCTGGGAGTGTTCGGATTTGCCGGGGTCTTCATTTTGCTGGAGATGGGGCCGATGGTGCCCTTTGTTCTGCTCCACGACGCCCTGTTGATGCCTTTGTTTGGCTGCATTGTTCTGGGGTTGGCAGGGGAGAACCTGCTCTCTGCCGCGTTCGGTTTTCGCCCGTTTGTCTTTCTGGGCGAGGCCAGCTACTGCCTTTACATCTTGCACTTCAACCTGTGGAACTGGATCCACGATACTCATCTGCCGGAGCGGCTGGGAGTGGCGCGCTTTGACCCGTGGATCAGCTTCGCTGTGCTGCTGGCCGTGGCCGTGGCGGCGATGCTGCTGGTTGAGAAGCCGGCGCAGCGGCAACTGCGCAAGCGGATGGGAGCGTAAAAATGCCTGCAACCATCGATCTTCCCATTCCCATGCGCGCGCTGCTGGCCGGAGCGCGACGCAAGCAGCGCGCCCTGCTTGATCTGATTCAGCAACTGGTGCGGGCTGAGTCGCCCTCCGACGACAAGGCCGCCGTGGACGCGTGCATTGCGCTGGCCGCGGTCCATGCTAAGACTCTGGGCGGGCGCGTCAAGCTTCACCGTCAGCGCGGTTATGGAGATCTGCTGGAGGCGCGCTTCGGGCCAAAAACCAAAATCGGCGCCGCTGATAAAGCCAGCCGCACGCTGTTGCTCGGCCATCTGGATACCGTGTGGCCGCTGGGAACGCTCAAGACCATGCCCTGCCGCCTGAGCCAAGGCCGGCTCCGGGGCCCGGGAACGCTGGACATGAAGGCGGGCGCGGCCATGGCCTTTACCGCTATCGAAATGCTGACCGAGGCTGGAGTGTTGCAGAGCGAAATCGTCCTGCTGCTTACGAGCGACGAAGAGATTGGTAGCCCGGCATCGCGGCCAGCAATCGAGCGGCTGGCGGCGGAGTGCGCCCAGGTCTTCGTGCTGGAACCGGCGCAGGGGCTGGCCTATAAAACCGCGCGCAAAGGAACGGGGCACTGGCGCATCGACGTGACCGGAGTGGCCGCGCACGCGGGCGTGGACTTTGAAAAAGGCGCGAGCGCGGTTCGCGAGTTGGCGCGCGTGATCGAAACTGTCTCCGGCTGGACTGACCTGAAGCGGGGAATCACGGTGAGCGCAGGCGTTGTGGGCGGCGGCACGAAGTCCAACGTGATCCCCGCTCACGCCTGGGCGGAGATCGATCTGCGCATTGTCCGCAAGGGCGATGGCCCGCGCATGGAAAGGAAATTTACCACGCTCAAGCCGACGGACAAGCGGTGCGCGCTCAGCGTGAAGGGCGGCATCAACCGTCCGCCGATGGAGCGCACCGCGGAACCGTACGGCTCTACCGCCAAGCCAGGGAGCTTGCCGCACGAACTAGGCTTCGCGCTGGAAGAGGCCCTGAGCGGCGGCGCGTCAGACGGCAACTTCACTTCGGCGCTGGGCATTCTCACCCTGGACGGCATGGGCGCGGTGGGCGAGGGAGCGCACGCCCGCCACGAATCCATCGTGGTGGAGCATCTGGCTTCCAGAACCGCACTGCTGGCGGGCATGCTGGCGGGATGCGGAGTTGCTGGAGAGCCTGATAAACTCGCCACTAGCACCACCTGGAGTTAACACGCCATGAAGCATTCAGCCCTGATTCTGTTGTTGGCGGCCAGCACCGTGGCCGCAAGCGCCCAAGCCCCGACGCAGCCGGCAAACCCGGCTGCCAAGCCCTCCGATGCACCTGCTGTCAAGACTGCGGGAAATCCGGTTCGAGATTCGGGTCAGTCTTGGTGGAGTCGTCACTTCGGCGCTGCCTCGAAGCCTACTGCACCGACAGCGAAAGCCGCTGCTCCCAAGCTGCCTTTGGGCGTTCCCGCTCCCGGAATTCCAGCGGTCACTACCACCAAGGAAACAGCCTTCTGCTTGCAGTACCAGGAGATCAAGGTCGGCGACGGCGCCGTGGCCGAGCCCAACAAGATGTACAAGGTTCACTACACCGGCTGGCTCGGCGAAACAGCCGCGATGACGGCGCGCAAATTCGACTCCTCCTACGACCATCCCGGGCCTCCGCTGAGGGACAAGGAAGGCAAGCCGGTGATGGGCGACGACGGCAAGCCCAAGCTGGATGTTCCCCAGCCCATGCAGTTCCCGCAGGGCTTTGGCCGCCTGATTCCCGGCTTTGACCAGGGCCTGGAAGGCATGAAGATCGGCGGCAAGCGCCGCATCTTCATCCCCTGGCAACTGGCTTACGGCGCAAAAGGCCGTCCGGGGCCAGACAAAGAACATCCGGGAATTCCAGAGAAGGCCAACCTGATCTTCGACGTCGAGCTGGTGGATGTGACTGATCTGCCCATGCCGGCCAACCACCCGCCGATGGGCGGGATGCGCCCGATGCCCGGCGGTCGTCCTATGCCCGGCGCACCAGGCGCGCGCCGAGGCCTGCCGGCCTCCAGTTCCGGACCGCAGCGCACCGAATGCTGCTCCAGCCCCGGTAACCGCGCCCAAGCAAGCAGCACCGGCAGCAACCGCGCCAGCGGCACCCACAGCACCAGCACAGCCGAAATAGAATCGATCGATTGGCCTCTCATCCTTGCCGCATGCACGTAGCCGCGGCAAGGATGGGTTGGCCGTTTCTTTCAGAGGACAGCCTGGCCATTCCGTAACAAATCCGAAGAAGGCTTTTTCGCTTCCATTCAACCTGAGAAGAAGTGCGATGAGGAAGGCGCGGAAACAACTTGAATTGATTGCCGCGCTTCTGCGTGAAGAGACGACCTTGTCGCTGGCCACGAGCGGCGAGGACGGACGGGCCTGTGTTGCGCCGCTTTTTTACATCGCGGATGAAGAACTCTCGCTCTACTGGTTCTCCTCCGAGAGCAGCCTGCACAGCCTGAACCTGATCCGAAGACCGCACGCGGCGGCAACCGTATACCGCAGCGTGGAGAACTGGAAGAAGATTCGCGGCGTACAAATGAGCGGAACGGTGAGCAAAGTGACCGAGCCGGAACGCCGGGCCGCGCTCATCAAGACCTACTGCGAGCGATTCAAGCTGGGACGCGTGCCGCGCCTGGTTCTTGGCCACAGCGCTTTGCATTGCCTTCAGCCTGATTTTTTCCGATCCATCGACAATGCGCGAGGCTTCGGGTTCAAATTTGAACTCACGCGCGGGCCGGAAGGCTGGAGCCTGACGAGAACCAGGAGCTAAGGACTAGTAAAGCCCCGCTCCGAAAATTCCAAATTGCGGTACTTGTGGGTATTCAGAAAACGTAAAAAAGAGGGCTTTTCAGGCCAAAATGGCCTCATTTTGAGCCAAAAAGCGGGCAAAATCGGGGGTTTACAGTTACTGATTCGTCAACAGGGTGAAAGTGTAAGTTGTTGACTTCGTACAAGTTACTAGCTGTGGAAGGGCCGAAAAAAGATTTCCACAGCGTGGGGGGGTGGGGGGAAGCCGATTTTAGGGGAAGAAACGGAGAAAGGGACTAGGTACCAGGGACTAGGGTCTAGGATTGAGCACGTTGGAGAGAGGGTGGTCATTGGGCCTCGCGTTTGCGACTGCTTCTATTGTGCGCCGGAAGAGGGTAATTATCTGCAAACCAACTGCAGTGAGACAGACGGCGCTTACGCGCCATGGAGTTCGTGGATTCGCAGGTCCCAAAAGCGGAACCTGGGGCAGCCGGCCACGCGCCGAAATGTCATTTTTGGGGTTAACAACAAGAAGGCCGCTCTATGATTGTGGTTGAGTTTCTAAACGGCGGGCCCTTAAGGATGCCTATGAACCGGCTCATCCAAAATCTCGTTGTCACCTTGTTTGGGGCAGTTACCAGCGCCATCACTGCTGCCATTCTTGTTTTTGTAGAACTGCGGTTTGGATGGGCGCTTTACAGCATTACATTTTGGTTTGTTATCCCGGCAGGCGCTATCGGCGCGGGGTTAATCGCCGCCAGCGGCTATTACTACGGCGCTCGCCTTCTTAATTTCCGTCCCACACGCAATTTTCTTTGGGTCATAGTAGCTATTTCGGCGGGAACATTTTTCTTCATCTACTGGCTTAAGTATGTGTTGATAAAAGTGGATGGAAATTCCATCAGAGATGCCGTTTCGTACGGCCAGTATTTGAATTATTCACTCTCGCATACTGCGATGCGGTTCAGTCTGCGAGGCCATCCAATTCGTAACGCGGTAAATATAGGATTTGGCGGATACCTTTATGCTGCTCTGCAAATTCTAGGCTTCGCAATCGGCGGGATTGGTGTCTGTGGTCACTTGATATCGCTCTCATACTGCGATGACTGCAAGTTATATCTCAGCAAAAAGGGCGATCAAAAGCGTTACTTCGAGAATCCGGAAGAGATGCAGAATTCGGTTGCGGGCTTTATGGCCAAAGTGAAGGACAATCAACTCCAGCAAGCCATTCAGCTTCATGCGGAAACAGGGTCTACCGCGATCAAAAAAGCAAGCGTATTTTCCTCCACCATCGAAATAAAACGCTGCAAGGGATGCGAAAAACACCGGCTGAATTTCAGCGCGCAGCGCAAAGTTGAGAATCGTTGGAAGGACATGAAAGACCTCGGTTATGCCACGTTCTGCATGGAGCGTGTAGACGTGATGAAGAACCTACCCCCCGGTCAAGCCACATAAAAGTTGCTATCAAATTTGTTTTCAATAGAAAGCGGCAAAGGCCCGAGCATGAAGGCCCCTCCAATTACGCTCACATTCAGGGGACTGAAGTTCCCTGTTTCCTCCATAGCGAGCCGCCAGCCGGTGATACAGATCACAGTCTGGTGGTTGCCGGAACATCAATCATGGGACAAGAGAGACAAGCTACCCCCGGCGCGAGGAGACGACAAGTGAACCGAACCAGATTGCCGCGATTGCGCAGGATTTCGCAGGTGTTTTTCCTGCTGCTGTTTCTTTGGCTGCTGCTTTTCACCTCGATCAGCCTCTTTCCCGGCGGCGGTACCGAGATTCACCTGAGCGCGCCGGTGCGCCTCTACTTTGAATGGGATCCGCTGGTGGCGCTGGTGAACGCGCTGGCCGGGCACGCGCTCTATCGCGGGCTGATCTGGAGCCTGGTGATCCTGCTGCCGACGCTGTTTCTGGGGCGCTTTTTTTGCGGCTGGATTTGCCCCATGGGCACGCTGCAACACTTTGTGGGCAATATGCCCTCGGAGTCTAAGCGGGGCAAGCAGCGCATCGAAGCCAACCGGTATAAGCGCTGGCAGACCATTAAATATGTTGTGCTGATTGCCGGGCTGGTGGCGGCCTGCTTCGGCTCGGCGGCGATTGGCTGGCTTGATCCCTTCAGCCTGCTGGTGCGGTCATTTGGCTTGTCGATTTTGCCGGCCATCAACGCGGCCGCGCGCGCCGCGCTGACCCCGCTGGAGCACAGCCACGTGGCGGCGATCAAAGCGACCGGCACGACGCTGCACTCGATACTGCATTACACGGTACTCGATCTCCGCCAGCCGCACTACGCGCAGGGACTGGTACTGGGGATTCTGTTCATTGCGATTCTGGCGTTCAGCATGCGCGTGACACGGCTGTGGTGCAGGGCAATTTGCCCGCTGGGCGCGCTGCTGGGCGCGGTTTCGCGGTGGAGCGTGCTAGGGCTGCACAAGGACGAGTCGAGCTGCGACAACTGCAACCGCTGCCTGATTCACTGCCAGGGCGGCGACGATCCCATCGGCGGCGTGCTGTGGCGCAAGTCCGAATGCCTGATGTGCATGAACTGCGTGGGCGCTTGCCCGCACGACGGCATCGTCTTCAAATTCTTCCGCAAGGAGAAAGAGGTTGCCTCGCCCGACCTGGGCCGGCGCAGGACGATCACGGGATTAGCGGCGGGCGCGGCGATTGTGCCGCTGATGCGCGCGAACACCGGGCTGGGCAAGAGCAGAAACGAGCGGCTGCTGCGGCCGCCGGGCTCGCTGGACGAAAGCGATTTTCTCTCCCGCTGCATTCGCTGCGGCGAGTGCATGAAGGTTTGCCCCAACATATGCGCTGCATCCCACGCTCGACGAGGCTGGCCTGGAAGGATTGTGGACGCCGACGCTCAAAGCCGCGCATCGGCTATTGCGAGCCGAGTTGCGTGCTCTGCTCGGAGGTCTGCCCCACGGGCGCGATCTGGCAGATTACGCCTAAGGAAAAGGGTTGGGTTGTCGGCGTGGGCGGGCAAAGCCAGCCGATTCGCCTGGGAACGGCGTTTTATGATCGCGGCCGCTGTTTGCCGTGGGCCATGGCCATCGATTGCATTGTCTGCGAAGAGTGGTGCCCGGTTTCGCCCAAGGCGATTTATGTGCAGGAGGCGCAGGTGATCGATTCGGCGGGCAACACCAAGACGGTGAAGCAGCCGCGCGTCGATCCCAGCCGCTGCGTGGGCTGCGGCGCGTGCGAGTACGCCTGCCCGCTGCAGGAGCACCCGGCAGTTTACGTCACCAGCATCGGCGAAAGCCGCTCGCCGAGCAGCCAGATTTTGCTCAACAGAAAATAAGGAGAAAACTCCGTGAAGTTCAAATCGAATTGGAAATGGGCCGTTGCGGCGATTGTGATTTTTGCCGCGGCCGCCGGAACAGGATGCAAGAAGAAGGGGCCGGATCCGTTCCCGGCATCGGGCGCGATTGCGGGCTGGGAAAAGACCGGCGAGACGCGCACCTATGCGGCAAAAGATCTTTACCAGTACATCGACGGCGACGCCGAGGAGTACATTTCGGCCGGCGTTGTCTCCACCTCGACCTCCGACTACAAATACAAGGGGCAATTGGAGGCGACCGTGGACGTGCACACGATGGCGAGCGCGGAGGGCGCGCGCAAGATTCTGGAAACCGGAACCAAAGACGCCAAGCCTGTTCAGCTGGGCGACGCGGGCGTGGCCTATGCGCAGAGCATCATCTTCCGCAAAGGGAATTCGCTGGTTCGGATTGTCGCCTATGAGTCCACGCCCGACACGCCGCAGGCATTGCTGGCTCTGGCGCGCGGCGTAGAAGCGAAACTGTAACACGGGCCGGATCGCCGACTGCATCAAGAATTTCGAGGATTGCCATGAAGAGCCGCAGGGAATTTATGATGACCGCCGCGACGGGAGCTGTTCTGCTGGGCACACAGAGCAAGCTGGGACTGGCCGGCATGTTCGACCAACATGCAGGGACAGCGAAATCCAAAGTCGTGGTTGCACGCGATGCGGGCCTCCACGGTACGGGCGCGCAACTGGAGGAAAAGCGCGTGCTGGCGCTGCTCGACCGAGCCATTGCCTCCTACACCGGCCGCGACAATCCGGCCGAAGCGTGGAAGCGCGTTGTCCCAGTGGGCAAGGTGATCGGACTGAAGGTGAACGGTCTGGGCGGCAGGGGCATCTCGTCTCACCAGACACTGGTGATGGCGGTCTGCGAGCGGCTGCAACAGGCGGGCGTAAAGCCGGGAGAGATCATCGTATGGGATCGCAACGTCCGCGACCTGCAGGCATGCGGCCTCACCATCAATACCGACCCGAGCCGCATCCGTGTTTACGGTAGCGATGTGGCCGGCTATGAGGATCAGCCGGAGTCGTGGGGAACGGCGCACATCCGGCTTTCGAAGATACTTACGCGCGATTGCGCGATGGTGATCAGATCTGCCCATTCTGAAGGACCACGAGCTGGCAGGTGTCACTTTTGCCATGAAGAATATGTACGGCGTATTGATCGCCCACAGAGCCTGCACGCAGGCAACTGCAACCCCGGCGTGGCCGATCTGAACTGCATCCCGGCGATCCGCGAGAAGGTTCGTTTTACCATCGGCGACGCCATGACATCGGTCTACGATGGCGGGCCGGGATTTCGCCCGGAGCGCCTGTGGCAGCCCAACGCGCTGATCGTGGGTGAGGATCGCGTGGCCGTCGATCAGATCGCCTGGCAGATGATCGCGCGCAAACGCGCCGAGGCAGGCGTGCCGACGCTGGAGGCCGCGGGACGCCCGCCACATTACATTGCCACGGCTGCCGACCAGGCTCACAGATTGGGAACGAACGATCCAGCGCGGATTCATCTCATGGAAGTTTGAGCGGGAGAAACACATGGCCGGGAAAACCGATCATGAAGCCGGAGGAGACAAAGGGCGGCGCGCAGGGCATGACGCGGCGCGAGGCGATGCTGCAATTGCTGCGCCTGGGCGGAGCAGCGGCGGGCACGGCGGGCGTGGCCGCGTGGCTCAGCGAGCACAGCTTCCGCCCGGTTCCGGCACAGGCTGAAGAAGGCGCGGCGCGACCATCGCATTGCAGCTGATCCGCAATGGCCGCATATGACGGTGGTACAAAACGGAGAGCCGCGCGCGCTGGTAGAGAAGGCGCTGGAAAATCTGGGCGGCATCAGCCGCTTCATCAGCCGCCAGGATGTGGTGGTAATCAAACCCAACATCGCGTGGGACCGCACGCCGGAGCAGGCTGCCAATACCAATCCCGAACTGGTGGCCGAGGTTGTGCGCCAGTGCTGGCAGGCGGGAGCGAAGCGAGTGATCGTCACCGACGTCAGTTGCAATGAGCCGCGCCGCTGCTTCCATCGCTCCGGCATTCAGGCGGCGGCGCTGGCCGAGCACGCCGAGGTGATTCTTCCCGATCCCGAACTCTTTCGCGAAGTTGAGTTGGGCGGCATGGTGCTGAAAACCTGGCCGGTCTTTACGCCGTTTTTGGAGGCCGACAAAATCTTCAACCTGCCCATCGCCAAGCACCACGTGCTGACCGGCGCAACGCTGGGCATGAAGAACTGGTACGGCATACTGGGCGGGGAGCGCAACCGGCTGCACCAGCAGATTCACCAGAGCCTGGCGGACCTGGCCAGCTTCATGCTGCCGACGCTCACCATCATGGACTGCTACCGCGTATTGCTGCGCAACGGGCCAACGGGCGGCAACCTGGAAGACGTGGCGCTGAAGAAGACCATCGTCGCCGGAACCGATCCGGTGGCGATTGACGCTTATGTCGCCAAAGCGTACTGGAACCTGGAGGTTGCGCAGATGCCCTACCTGGAGATGGCCGCAGCGCGCGGGTTGGGCACGGTGGAGTTCGAAAAATTACAGGTGAAGGTCAGCCAGTTGGGATAGCTCCCTGCTTAGGCCGGCAAAGCTGGAACATCAGGTACCCCCACCCCTATTTTGGATGCAAATTCGTTGTTTTCATGAGGTTACAGACGGGGTTGCGCTGTAAAATCGTCAAAACAAAGGAGTTCCCTGCAAAATCGTCCAGGCAAAGGAGTTACGGGACGTTTCGGCCTCTTCCGGCTGGAAGGCGGCGCGAAAAGGAGATGCCGGGACGATTGGAGGGAAGCTTCTAAGGATTATTGTGCACAAAGATGGGAAATAATCTGCATTAAAAACAGTGGTCAGTGATCAGTGGTCAGTGATCAGGGGATCATACGGAAGGATTCGCTCATGGGGTTCGTGGTATCCCGGGTCCCCAAATGCGAGGGATACTTCGACTTCTCTCAGTACAGGCTCTGAGCACCCGAGACAGTGAATGATTCAGGTTCGATTTCCATCGGATATGAGTTACAATACTTACATGAGTGACGATGTAAGGATTCTGCCATGAGTACAACTTCTTCGATTGTGGTTAGCATGCGCCTTCCGGCGGAGAGCGGAAAACGCCTCAAGCGCATGGCCAGACGGCATGGATGGACCACGAGCGACGCCAGCGCCCGGCTGGTGGAGGAGGGTCTTGCGCCGCTCTGAGTTTGCGTATATCGACTTCCGGGACTCGGCGGCGGGGCGGCAGGCGTATATGCAGGGCAGTCGTCTGGCGGTATGGCAGGTGGCGGAGCTGCTGCGCGGCTACAAGCAGAACGCGGAGGCGGTGGCGAAACACCTGGAATGGCCAGCTTTCGCGTGCAGGCGGCGGTGAATTATATCGAGGCCTTTCCGGAGGAGATCGCCGAGCAGTTGGCGGATTATGACGCGATTGATTTTGCGGCGCTGAAACGGATGCTGCCGAACATTCAGGAGCGGGTCGTACAACTGAGTGAGGACGATGCTGAAGCTGCTGCTGGATGAGCACGTGCCACCCGCAGTTGCAGCGGGGCTGGTGAGGCTGAACTCCGGGATCGAGGTTCATGCGTTGCGGAGTTGGCGCGGCGGGAGTTATCTGAGAGAGCCGGACGAGCGGATTCTGGAGGAGGCAGCTTCGGCGGGCCTGACTCTGGCAACCTACGATCTGGACACGATTCCAAGACTGCTTGGGGAAGTTGCGCGTGGCGGACGGTCCCATAGCGGGGTTATCTTCATCTCGCAACGGCAGATCCGATCGAGCAATGTGGGCGGACTGGTGCGGGCGCTAGCCAGGATCTACCGGGAGAGTGGAAAAGCAGACTGGACGAATCGGGTGGAGTTTCTGGTTGGTGAGTGAGGACAGGAGAGATTGCCGGAGCCTGCATTTCCAGGGCCGCAAAGCGGGAGCTGGGGCAGCCGACGATCATCATGCACCGTCCCTACGGGACTCCGGATGAATTGATGATTTTGTCAACCCCACGCTAAAGCGCGGGGCTAACAACCATTGCGCCTACGGCGCAGGCAACGGGCTGGTTTAGGAAACCCTAAGCGAATTCCCAGTATTCAATCTTATGATTTCGCCGATAATATAAATGCAATGACTGTGAAAATGACACGTGTACGGATTAATAGGAAACTTGCCGATGAAGCAATGCATACCCTCGGAGTGAAGTCCAGAACCGAGGCGGCGCACGTCGCAGTCAAATGGATTCTTGGTTTGAATCGACCCAATGAGTTGACATCTGACATGACGAACAATCATAAACAAGAAACCTTCGAAAATTAAGGTGAAGGTCTATGAAGGGTCTGATTTTAAATATCCCAGGTCCGAAAATCCGGACCTAATACATCCGTCACAATGATGAATCATTCACCGCCGAGCTCCTCCTCGTTTCCCCCGCTTTGTGAACCTCTGACCAACATTGAGAGCTTTGCCCAACCCATAGAATAATTCATAAACGACTCCTTCCTTAACCTTTGGAGATATATTTGCATAATTCCGTTCTCGAAAACACCACCTAAAATATGATTTATCATGTTCTGGATACTCAATGTAACAAATCACATTGAGATCATATAGAAACTGCAGAAATGCACCGGGGCTGGTCATGAATCTTGCCTCATGAGATGCGCGCTCACCGGCAGAAGTCTGAAACCGTTCAAATGCTGTTAAATATTCCGCATAATCAAATCGATATTTACCATCTAAGAATTCGAAGAACTTTAGAAACAGTTCATATTCGTTTGTAGAATAATAAAATGTAAGTTGATCCTTTAGCTCACCAAGGAGGTAGTCGGCGTAACGTTGCCTGAACGCCGGATTATCAAAATCACCGTAAGAGAAGCTATTCTTCTCACTTCCTACTTCCTTAGCAATATCCTGTAACACTAACAACATGGTTATAATATCTCTTGGTCGATAATAAGAGAACCGGAGGAAACTGATAAATGAGGATTGATCCTTATGTTCGGTATTCGGCGATGGCGCGTTCCATGGGAAATAATAATCCCACGCTTCCCCTTCAACAACTTTATCTGTCTGCTGGTGGGCGAGCAGATGGTCAACGACTCTAAAGAGATCGGATGACCTCGAGCTTGTGTAGTCAGTTCGCCAATCCAAAAAAACTGCGTTATCCCTTATCTTAGTATTCAGATTTTGCAATCCGAGTGATGCGAATATATCCGGACGAACCAATAGAACTGTACGCATTCTGACGCCCGAACCCTTGGCTGCGGGGAATATATCATTATTTACCTCCCAAACCGCGTTTGCGAGACCTCGAATACACTCAAGGTAATTTGAATAAGGGATCGTTGCTGGGCGAATGTCTATTCCGTCGATAAATAGAATGTGATTACTCTTTAGGCGTATTTGCTTTAGTGCTGTCTCAAATGAACGTTGAATATAGAATAAATTAGCTTGAAACCTGCTTTCAGAAGCTGTAAATGTATCTTTTTCACCTGCCCCTAAGTTCGTGTATTTAGAAATAAGCTCAGCAGTGAGAGTCGACTCCTGAACAAATTGCAGTGCTTGAATAATCTCAGGGGAAAATGCCTTTTGATAATACTCATCAATCGCAGACTGAATTGCTTTCATCTTCGTAAATTATGTCAGGAATTCTATGCCACCTTCTTTCTCTTTCACCTGTTGCGATATCAAAAGATATATAATGACCTTCCATATGCTCGTATAATCCGACAGATTGAGGTGCTTTTCATTCTTTAATGACAAGAATTTCTGGTAATCAGTCTCCCTGATAAAGCGCGTCAACCCACGCGTCCTCTTGTACTCATTGTTTGAGAGGTAAACTGCGTATGCTGTCTTCCCGGTTCCTTTCTCACCAATCAAGAAAGAAATTGTATGTTCACATAGTTTTTCCAAATGTTCATTCCTAAGGAATACATGGTTGAACATTTCCTTATTTTCTGGCCTACGATAATTCTCGGCGTCTGTATATCCGAGATCGAGATCGAGAACGGACTTCATATAGCCTCCTTCTAAAACGCATTGGACACCATCCGAGTGCCCGTTTAACCCATTCGCCTACCTGGCAAAGTATATAGCAAACACTATAGCATCACTAGCCACCGATATGATACCCCAGCAAAAAACTTAGGCCGCTCTTAATGGGGAGCGGCCTTAGTGGTATTTGCGCCGAAGGCGCGGTTGTCTGGACGGCTAGTCCCCGGCGACCAGCTCGCCTTCTTCTTGCTTGACGGCTGGCTTGGCGGGGGCGATGGAGCCTGAGGCTGACCAGGCCCTCGACGGGCTTTTCGCCGAGGACGTGCTCGCGATAGAGCTTGGCCATGCGGGCGTTTTCCGCGTCCTGCTTCAGCTTTTCGTCGCGGGCGCGGATTTGCTCTTCGCGGGCGGTCTTGGCGATGCCCAGATCGTCGAGCGTGTGATTGCGGTCGGCGTTGACGTGCTCCATGCTTCAACTGGAGCTCGTGGCCGACTTCGGGCATGTCGACCTTTTTGCCGCCGACAAAGATTTCGTGGCGTCCATGATCCTCATACCACTTGGTGAGCGTGGCCGTCATGTGCATCTTCTCGATGATGTTGCGCCATCCGACGCCGGTGTTGTAAGCGCAGAAGCTGATCTCGCCCTCCTGCGTGGCGTAGGGGATGATGCACTGCTCGGTGCGGCGGAAGTCGTAGTTGAACAGATCCTGGAACCACATGCCGGCGATGAAGAGGAAGTTCCAGCGGTCGGGGCGGCGCAGCTTGATGTCTTCGAGGGTGCGGTCGCCCTTGACGCTGCCGTAGTTTTTGCCGGTGGCGTTGAAGGTCTTGTCCATCTTCTTGAGCATGTCGGTGATCTTGAAGTGGGTGGGCGACTTGAAGGGATCGTAGTTGCGCAGCAGGGCCAGCGCGAAGCCGATGACCGAGAGCCACTTGCCGCGAGCCGCGTCGTTGACCTTGGCCAGATCCTTGGCCACCTTGTCCATGTTGAGGAAGGCGGTGACGGGCGCGGCTTCCTTGGTTTCCTTGTCGATCATCAGCGCCATGCCGATGCCGCAGTTGGGATGGCAGCCGCAGGAGAGCTGGCCCCACTCGGCGGCGGGCCCGTGAATCAGGTCGGCCCAGTCGCTGAAGGTGCTCATGAAGCTGATGGGGAACCAGTCGCGCTCCGGCTCGCCGAAGCCCATCTGGTTCTTGATGTCGTGGGCCATGTGGGAGAGGGTGTAGCGCTGGGCGAAACGGCGCTCGTCGGTGATTTCCTCGTCGCGGCCGGTGAAGCTGACCGGCTGGAAGCTGAGGAAGCTGATGGTCTTGGGGTTGTCGAGGGCGAACTGGATGATGCGGCCCACCTGCTCGTTGTTGATGCCGTTGATGATGGTGGTGACGGGAACGATTTCGACGCCGGCTTCGTGCAGGTTGTTGATGGCCTGCAGCTTGACATCGAAGAGGTTGCCGACCTTGCGATGCGAGTTGGCGGCGTTGCCGATGCCGTCAAACTGGAGGTAGACGTAGCGGAGGCCGGCCAGGGCGGCCTTGCGGCAGAATTCCTTGCTCTTGGCGAACTCGATGCCGTTGGAGGCGGCCTGCACGCTGTTGTAGCCGACCTTGCGGCAGTAGGCGACGGCGTCGAGGAAGTGCGGCGAGAGCGTCGGCTCGCCGCCGCTGAACTGCACGCTCATCTGCCGCTTGGGCTTGAGGGTGATGGCGTTGTCGAGCATGGTCTTGATCTCTTCCCAGCTGAGTTCGTGGACGAAGCCGACCTGATTGGCGTCCATGAAGCAGGGATCGCACATCATGTTGCAGCGGTTGGTGAGGTCGATGGTGAGCACCGCGCCGCGGCCGTGGGTCACGGTCGAGGTGCCGTGGTTGTGCAGGCGCTTGTCGTTGTGGGCGCGCATGTCGCGGCCGGGGAAGCTCTCTTCGAGATGCTTGAAGAAGGCCGCGTCGGTGGACATGATGTCTTCAAAGTGGCCGTGCTTGGGGCAGTCCTTGACCATCCAGATCTCGCCGTTGCGCTCGATGATCTGCGCCTTGATCTCGCCGACTTTTTCGTTGAGCAGGACTTCGTAGGGCAGCTTGCCGTCGAGAATCTGCTTGCGAATCTCGGGCACGCACTTGGGACAGAGCGAGTCAGTGGCGCGCGGCCAGCCCAGGGGCGGCTTCTCCTTCTCGTAGGACTTTTGCAGGGGCTTGTCGGACCATTTGGGGGTGAATCCCGGGTTGGGGCTGATGCGGTTCAGCCGCTCAAAAACGGCCCACGCGCCCTTGGCCGCGTAGACGACGGCTTTCTCGGCGTACTTGACTGCTTTTGCCATAATGTTGTGGTCTCCTCGAATGAAATTGTCGCCTGCGGCTGACTATTCCAGCGGTCTCACGCCTGGCTAGACCTTGGGCGCCGTTATAGAGAGGGAGTCCGAGGGTCTGAAAATCCAGTTCTAGGGTAACCGGGGAGTGCGGTCAAGCCAAAGGTGGATTGCAGCGAATGGAGAATATTGCTGCTGAATGGTCAATAGAGTGCGCCGAATGGTTGGCCCGAAGGGGCGATACTGCTTCGGGCCAGTGCTGGGATGCGATCAGTTGATGGTGAGCGAAAAGGTTGTTGAATGTGAAAGCGATCCCGATGTCGCGATTACGGTGACTGTCGAGGTGACAGACTTAGAGCCGCCGCCGCCACCACCGCTAGAAGCTGATCCCCCTCCGCCGCAACTGGTCAGTAAGCCGAAGGCGACTGCACTTACCGCCAGCAGAAGAAGAATCTGCAAGCGCCGCCGCTTCCGCAAACTGAAGCAGCAGAACGCAACCGCCAGAGCAGAGCCGGGAAGCAACGGGATGGAGTTTCGCTGAAGGATAGCGGTTGCCGTGGATGTGGTTACGGTCAATGTGGTATACGAGATGCCTGCGGGCGTCGGCACAGTCAGCGTAGAGAAGTTGCACGCGGCCCCCACGGGCAACCCTGAGCAAGTGAAGGAGACATTGGAGTTGAAGCCACCCTCATCCTGCACGGTGATTCTAGTTGTGCCACTCTGTCCGGATTGGACAGAGAGAGATGTTGGATTGATAGCGACGGTGAAGTCCGGCGGAAGATTGATAGTATACGCTGCACTAGCAACGGCGCTGGTTAAATATCCGCTGGCAACTGCGATTGCCTCCAGCGTTTCGGTCGACGAGACGGTGATCGAACCGCTGTATACGGTCGAACTCGTTGTCGGCGTGGTTCCGTTGGTGGTGTAGTAGATGGTTACCCCAGTGGTTGAGTCGGAGAGCGTCACAGTCTGCGTCGCGGAATAAGTTCCAGCTGCCACACTGAAGGCTGGTGTGGCTGCCGGTGAAGGTGGCTGATATTCCCATACATCGTTGAGCCAGGCTGTAGTTCCGACGGAATCAAAGCCGGTACCCCCGAAAAGCCAGAAATTGCCGCTGCTGTCGGTCCAGCCTGAGGCTCTTGTTCGATCTCCAGGAATGTTTCCGGCTGCAGGCTTTCCCAATATGCCATACACACCGGACGGGCTGGTTGCGCTGCCTCCACCCATCCATGTCCACTGCAGGGTGGAGGGGCTGAACTCCCAAAGGATGTTCGTACCCCACAAGCCCTCGCCCCCGAAAAGCCAGAAATTCCCGCCGATGTCGGTCCAGGCAGTGGCGCCCGAGTCGCCTCCCGGGACGTTTGCGGCGGCAGCTATCCCCAGCTTGCCAAATTCGGCGGCCGGAGTAGCGCAAGATCCCCCGGGATTCATGATGGACGTACTGATAATGTAGCTCACAGTGCTGCTTCCGCCCATCCAAGTCCACTGCAGGGTGGAAGGGTTGAACTCCCAAAGGTCGTTGAGATCGCAGGTGAGGCCATTGGCGTCCAGCCCATTACCCCCAAAGAGCCATAGGTTGCCGGCGCTGTCGGTCCAGGTTACGGCGCTGTTGCGGCTCCCGGGCATGTTGCCGGGTGCAGGCGTGCCCAATGTTCCATACACACCTGGGACGCCCCATACATTAGTTTGTATGGGATAAGTAATCGGAGTTAAAGGGATGGTGGTCGCCCCACTCCTCCACACCCATTGGAGAGTGGATGGATAGAATTCCCAGAAGTCGTTAAGCAGGCCATAATTGCCGGCAGAATCCCAGCCATTGCCTCCGAAAAGCCAGAGATTGCCGCTGTTGTCGGTCCACGTAGCAGCTTGCACGCGGCCCTGGGGCATCGTATCGACAAGTATGCCCGAATTGCAAAACGTGGAGGAGTAGCCGATCGCGGGTATGCCTCTGAGCATCCATCCCCATTCGTTCGTGGAAGGAATGAATTTCCATAGATCGTTGCAAAATTCGTTGCCTTCCAACAGCCACACATTGCCGCTATGGTCGATCCAGGTCGGGGCATATTCTGCGGGGCGGGGGATGTTTCCAACCGCAGGCACTCCCGGGGTGCCCCATACCGGGGACCCGCCGCTGGAGCTGCTTCCGCCCATCCAGGCCCATTCGTTGGAGGCGGGATCGAATTCCCAAAGGTCGTTGAAGCTCACAGCGGTAGCTTCGATTCCGCCGCCCCCAAAGAGCCAGAGATGGCCGCTGCTATCTGTCCAGGTTGAAGAACCATAGCGGGCGCCAGGAATGTTTCCCGGGGCAGGCGTTCCTAAAGTCCCGTACACTCCGGGTTGGCCATTCGAGCCGCTTCCAAGTGGGGGCGCCGTTTCGCTTCCGCCCATCCATGTCCATTCGCCTGGGGCGGTGGTCTGCGCTTGTAGCAGCGAGCCAATCGTGTAGACCGCTGCTGAAACAGGGCTGTTGGTGTAGCCCGTCTCTTCCGCAATGGCCTTCAATGTCTTAGTCGCACTCACCACGACCGGGCCGCTGTATACAGCCGAACTCGCAGTCGGCGTGGTTCCATCGATGGTGTAATAAATGGTGGCACTCGCTGTCGAATCGCTGATGCTCACCGTCTGCGGAGTGGGATAAATCCAAGCAGCGGGTGAGAACATCGGCGCTGGCAACACCGGATAGATCTGATAATTCGCAACTGACACGACGCTGGTGATATATCCGCTGGCAGTCGCAAAGGCTTCGAGTGTTCCCGACAACATCACGGTGATCGGACCGCTGTACACGGCAGAACTTGTTGTCGGCGTAGAGCCGTCGGTGGTGTAGTAAATGGTGGCACCCGCCGTTGAATCGCTGATGGTTACCGTCAGCGGCCATGTGTAGGCACCGGAAACCAAGCTGAAATTTGGCGTGGCGACTTGAGGAAGATTGATGATGTAGTTTGCGCTGGCCACGGCGCTGTTAAGGTAATTCGTAGCGATTGCGACAACCTGGATGGTTTGTGTGGCCCCGACCGTGATTGGACCGGTGTACTGGGTCGAGCTGGTCGTCGGAGTAGTAACCCCATCGGTTGTGTAATAGATAGCCGCTCCCGGGGTCGCATCGGTGATGGCGAGGGACTGCAAAGACGTATAGGTACCAGGGGCTAGAGAAAGAACGGGTTTTGCCGTTGTCGGATAGGAGGGAGTTGACGATGGCTGATATTCCCATAGGTCGTTGAATAGGCGCATACTTCCGTTGGCATCTGCTCCATAGCCCCCGAAGAGCCAGAAATTGCCGCTGCTGTCAGTCCATTTCGAAGTCTCCATACGGCCTCCGGGAATATTTGGGACAGCGGGCGTACCCAATGTGCCGTACACTCCGGTCTGGACATTGTTGATGCCCAGCGTACTGCCTCCACCCATCCACGCCCATTCGTATATGGAAGGATCGACCTCCCAAAGATCGTTGAGATAGCCTGCTACTAAACTAGACGTTGGTTCAGAGTAATTTTCGCCCCCGAATAGCCAGAGATGGCCGGCCATATCGGTCCAGGTTGTAGCATTCATGCGGCTCCCGGGGATATTTGTTGCGGCAAGCACGGCCAACGTGCCGTATACACCGGCAGGGCCACATCCATATGAGCCATAGAATCTGCAATTCACCGTGGTACTGCTTCCGCTCATCCAAGCCCATTCGTTTGTCGAAGGATTGAACTCCCACAGGTCGTCGAGCACTCCATAATCTCCGTTGGAATCGGCGCCCAGGCCCCCAAAGAGCCAGAAATTGTTGTGGCTGTCAGTCCAACCAACGGCCGTCAGGCGGCTTCCGGGGATGTTTCCGGCAGCAGGCGTTTCCCATCTGCCATATACTCCAGGTTGACTCGAATTCGACATAGTCGTGAGAAACGTACTGCTACCTCCCATCCAGGCCCATTCTTTTGTGGAAGGATTGAACTCCCATAGGTCGTTGAGAGTGCCCTGATTGCCGGCCGAATCGTAGCCTTCACCCCCAAAGAGCCAGAGATTGCCACTGTGATTGGTCCAGGCGACAGCCAAGCTGCGGCTTCCGGGAATGTTTCCGGCAGCAGGTGTTCCCAACGTGCCGTACACTCCAGGCTGGTCGCCCACCCAATTGCTTCCTCCCATCCAAGCCCATTCGTTTGTAGAAGGATTGAACTCCCATAGGTCGCCAAGCGTAGAAACATTTCTGGCGGCATCAAAGCCAGATCCCCCGAAGAGCCAGAAATTGCCGGCATTGTCAGTCCAGCTTGCAGCTCCACTGCGGCCTCCGGGGATGTTCCCACCAGACAGCGTTCCTAACGTACCGTACATTCCGGGCTGGTTGTTCGTATTGCTTCCGCTCATCCAGGCCCATTCGTTGGTGGAAGGATTGAACTCCCAGAGGTCGTTGAGATAGCCCATATTGCCGTTGGCATCGATGCCGTTGCCTCCGAAGAGCCAGAAATTGCCATAGCTATCGGTCCAGCTCGCAACGCCATAACGACCCCCGGGGATGTTTCCGGCAGCAGGTGTACCCATCGTACCGTAGACTCCAGCTTGGTTGTACGTGTTGCTTCCGCCCATCCATGTCCATTCGCCTGGGGCGGTTGTCTGCGCTGTGGCAGGGAGCAAAAGAATGGCGAATCCAAGCAGGCATCCAAACTGGAATGTGGAAAGAAGACGATACTTTCTCGTTAGCATAGGAATATCCTCCCAACGCTAATCACCCCAATATGATACTCCTGATTAGCCAGTTTTAAATGTGTAATTCAACTCTTGCGGCGTGTTGGCAGAGGTTGAACCGAGCCAGAGACTAACTTACGGCGATCAGGGACCGCTTGTCTTGGCGACCTGGTTGATGATGCGCTGGATGAGAACGTCGCGGACGTGAATGCGGCGGGCCACGTCGGGCATGAACTCGGTGATGAAGTTGTCCGTGGGCGCAAGCGCCAGGCTGATGCCGTAGCGCTCGGCGCTGGAGGGCAGATTGGTTCTGCCGGCCCGGCACATAGAAGTTGGCGATCTCGTCTTCAATGGCGAAGCCCACCATGTCGGCGTAGTTCACCATCGGCTTGCCGTTGTCGCCCTGGGTCCAAACCACCTGCTCGATGGCATGGCCTATGCGGCGCTTGATGGTGGCCTTGGGCATGCGATGGTAGTGCGGGTCCTGGTGAATGATGGATGGAATCAGAAAGGTGCCGAAAAACTCGCCGGTGATGTCTTCTGTATAGCTGATGCCCACCTCGCGTCCCCAGCCGGTCATGCCGGGGCCGAGGCGAGAGTGCGCGTTGGATGCCCACGTCGATGGCCGAGATGCCCAGAATGGTGAGGGCGTTGAAGGGATCCATCACATTACGCGCCGCCAGCCAGCGCTTCTCGCTGGGCGTCATCGGCTTCACCTGCGGTCCATTGGTGAACCGCATATACCAGTTGATCTCCGGCTGGGGCGGGCAGGGCGCGGGTTGCGCTCCGGGTTGTGCGCTGGGCTCTGCAGGCACGTTTCCGGCTGCCGGGGCCGCGGGTTTGGCGACGTTCCCAGCCGGACAGGGCGCTGTTGCCGGCGCGGCGGCGGGGGTGGAGTTTTGCGGTTGAGGAGCATCCGGCAGCGACAGATCAGGTGCTCTCCGGCAGAGCGGCCCACGCCGGAATCGCGAGCAGCACTGAGGCCGCAACCAACAGCAAGAGAATGCAACGCGGCCTCTGCGCACTGCCGAATTGCCATCGGCCAGGCACAGTGATTCCGAAGCTTATCTCTCCAATCGCTTTGCAAAAGATCTGTCCCTCGTTGACGGAAATTACAGGCTGCTCGAACAGAAAATGATTTGAAAACCCGGTTCGATTATCGGCTGCAACGCGCAACCGCAGAAACTCCGTTGCTGAGAGTTTACTGAATCTGACGCGCATTTTCTGTGGAAAGTCACAGACAGGGAAATCGAGTGCCAGCAATGCAGCCGCGAGGAAACCATTTCCCGTATTGACCATTGCGGCACCTTCGGCCTCAAGGCGATTGACGCGAGCGCGGCGCGCATCGCAGACTGAGAAGAGATGGATTGATCGAATCTTCTTGCACGAGGTGCATCACTATGAGTTCTTATCCGCCGCCGCCACCGCCCGCCCCACCGCCCGGCATGGGCGGAGCGCGGCGCCCGCATTGAAGAGGCCATCGAGCTGATCGAGATGGAACTGCGCCACGCCATCGCCTACGTGAACGACGCGGTGGTTCCCCAGGTTCGCAAGGAATCGATCACGGCCCTGCGCACCGTGGCCGGCAAACTGCGCGATCTGGCCGACCGCTTTGAGCAGAACGGGAGCCCGCGCCGCTGATGAAGATGCCCCGGATTACTCTGATGCTGGCGACCCGTTCGCTGCTGATTTTGATGCCGGCTGCGGGCATCAGCAAACCGCGGTCACGCTGCCTGGGCGACCGACAGCGCCGCTCGGTCGGCTGCAGGCGCGCTGAGCCCGCACAACAGGCCGCGCCGCCACCGGCTGAGGCACCTGCGCCACGCGCCGTCCAGCACGCATTGCGCCCACCCCCGCGCCGCGGAGCGGGTCAGCGCCGAAGACCGGAAATATATCAGGACGCACAAGCCCATCCTGACCGAGGAGGGCGTGGCGAGTTGGTATACCGCGCCCTACAAGGGCCGCAAAGCCGCCAACGGCCAGGTCTTCAACGACCACGCTCTGACCGCCGCGCATCGCACCCTGCCCATGGGTTCGCTGATCGTGGTGACCAATCTCAAGACGGGCCAATCCGCCGCCATGCGCATCACCGATCGCGGCCCGTTTGTGGAGGGCAGGGTGATCGATCTCTCCATCGCCTCGGCCAAGGCCACGGGCGTCTACCTGGCCGGCACGGCGCGCGTCCGGATGGATGTTTACCGCACGCCCAAGCCCATCAACACCGGCGGCCGCTGGTGCGTGCAGATTGGCGCTTTCACCAGCGAGCGCAAGGCCAACAAGTTCAAGGCGCAACTGGAGCGCAAGTATCCCGGCGCCAGCGTGATTGAGTTCTCCGGCGAAGACAGCTACTGGGTGCGCATCCGTCCCGAGGGCGACAACCGCAAGCAGGCCGAGCGCATCGCCCGCAACCTGCGTCCCGCCGAGGGCGAGGCTTTTCTGACGCGGCTGGACTAAGAATTTTATATAGAATCAACGTATGCCCAAGCATATTGGAATTGTTGCCTGCTCCGCCGAGGGGGCGTCTCCTTTGTTACCGGACGATCTGCATGGAAGGCGCGCAGCTGCTTGGTCCTCACGATCATCCGGAAGTAACGATGCATACGCACTCCCTGGCAACGTTATGACCAATGCATTTATCGCGGCGATTGAAGCAGGGCGTGGGGGAACTTGATGCTCTCCTTCCGCCGAGAAGCTCGCCAAAAGCGGCGCTGATTTTCTCATTTGCCCCGATAGCACGATTCGCCAGGCGCTTGCTTATGTTGAACCGCAATTGAAGCTGCCGTGGCTGCACATTGCTGATGCCGTGGCCGTCCAGGCAGTCGAGCGCGGCTACCGATGCATTGGCATCACCGGGACACGATGGCTGGTGGAGAGCGAAGTCTACCCGGAAAAATTCGCCGCGCGCGGCCTGGCTTATGCGCGCCCGCATACAGCCGAACGCGAAGAGATCAATCGCATCATCTTCGAGGAGCTTGTTTACGGCGTTTTCAAGCCCGAGTCGCTCGCGTACTTCCAGCGCGTCCTGCGCCGGATGAAAGACGACGGCTGCGACGCAGTTGTGCTGGGCTGCACCGAAATTCCGTTGATGGTGAACGATTCAAATTCACCGCTGCCCACGCTTGATTCCACGCCGCCTGCTTGCGCGGGCTGCACTGCGCCGCGCGGTAGAAGGACTGAACTAGCTTACTCCGGCGGCGGATAGAAGGGCAGCTTGTCGTTCTTCTTGTTGGCGCGGCGGATGGTCACGTCATCGATCAGCAGCGCCGGGGCCAGCACCGTCTCCGGCACTTCGCCGAAGTAGTTGGCGACCCACAGTTGCTTGCCGGCGGCCACCACGCCGGAGCGCAGCGCGCGCTGGTCCAGGTCGCCGAGTCTCCGCGCCGCGCACCAGTTCCCGCTTGCCGTCCGGAGTGACGCGATAGAGCAGCCGCGGCGTCAGCTTTCCGCCCATGGTGGCCACGTAATAGACATTCTTCAGGCCGCGATCCTTGGCCAGCTCCAGCAGCTTGCTGTTCAGCTCCTCGTCCGTCAGTCCGTCTTTCGCCGTCACCTGGAGCACGCCGATGGCAGGCCTGGGCGGCGCGGCGAGCCCGGCGCGTCCGTGGCCGTTCGATTGCGGAAAGTCGCGCACCGGCTCGCGGCCGATCAGATAATTTTCCAGTCTGCCGGCGACGACCAGCTTGACGGCCTGCGCCGGAACGCCCTCGTCGTCCACGTCGTATGCGCCCACGAGGCCCTTGCCGTTGTAGCTCTTCAGGCCGGGATCATCGACCACGTCAAGAAACTCGGGCAGCACGCGCGCATGGTAGCTGGAGGCAAACGGCCCGTTGGTGCGCGCCTCGGTGCCCAGCTTGGGCCGCGTCGCCGTCACGCCGCTCGCCACCAGGGCGTGCAGCGTATCGGCGCCGGCGTCGGAACTCAGCAGCAGCGGCCCGTGATACTCCTCCTCGACCAGCGGCGCCTTGCGCAGATCGGTGAGCGAGGCGATCAGCTGCGACCGCATGTTTCTCGAAGACCTCCGGCGTATCCAGATCCTTGAGCGAGACGTTCCGGTGGTCGCATAGGAGCGGTCCAGCCTCATGCCGTCGGCCGCCTGCGTGCCCACCGCGAAAGATTCCTGGTAGCCGGCTGCCGACTTGCGCACGATGGCGCCTTCGCTCGTGACCAGCCAGGTGGTTGTCACGCGCGCGGAAAAACTCCCCGCGGAGTACTGCACGTCGCGCTGGCCGTCCTTGACAGTGGCGTCGGTGCGGTAGAGCCCGCTGTCCGCGCCACCCTGGCCTCCCACGCGCGCTCGTCCACCTTCAGCTTGAGCGGCTCGGCCAGCGAGATGACCGGCGTCTCCTTGCTGAAGTCGTCGGCCTGCGGAGGCGTCTCCACCTGCTTGAGTTCGGCCTGCTTCTGCGCATAGGCCGCCAGAGCGCTCTTGTATGCCTGATCGGTGGCCGTCCACAACGCCGACCGCAGCGCAATCGGGTCGTCGTCCAGAGCCGCCAGTTGGACAGCGCCGTCGCCCCGGCCTCCGGAGCTGTCGGTCTTGTAGTCGCCCACGCGCACCGTCACGCGCGCCACGCGCCCATGATTGCGCCGGGAGCTGCTGGTGGCTCCAAACTCCGCCTTGGTCTCGAAGTTGTCGATCTCTTCGATGCGGTACTGGATGAAGAACGGCTTCTGAAAGTCCTTCAACTGCAACTGGCTCTTGCTGCGGTCCAGCTCGGTGAGCATGGCCTTCAGCACGGGGTCTTTTTCGGCGTCGGCGCGGGTGGGCTGGGGCAGACTGTTTGTCAGCGGATGCGCTCAGGCAGGTTGCGCCGAGGATCAGACTCGCGAAGAATTCCGGCTCCGGCAAAGTCAGTGCAACTCGAGAACGAATCGGGTTCATTGCGCTCTCCTTCTTACTGACGCGACTGTTGCAACTGTCCTTCTCGCTCCGGGAATCGGCAGAATCGGCGGCCGCGCCGTGCCTTGCGGCTGCTTCTGCGTTTCCATCTCGCTGACCAGCATGGCCGGGGCCACGGCGCTGACCGGAATGGTGCCCGACTCCGCGCCGCACTCGCCGTTGAAGACCTCGCTCTTGTCGCCGGTAACCAGGATGCGCTTCATGGCGGCCAGCGGCGTGCCCACAATGCTGACGCCGCGCACCAGCTCATCCGGCCGGCCATCCACATACACGCGCCAAACCACCAGCGGAATTACTTCAAATGCCTGCGGCGAGCGGCGCTGGGTCACGGCAAATCCCGAGGAGATGTCCTCGAAGTAAAGCCCGTAGGGCTTGCCCTGTTTCTTCGCTTCCTCGATCAACTGCTTGCGCAGTTTGGCTTCGGACACGCTCTTGGTCGAGGTCACAATCAGGTTGCCTTGCCGCCCGGTGGGAACCTTGCCGGTCTGCGCGCGGCCGTGGCCGTTGGAGTTGGCAAAGCTGGCAATGGGCAGCCGCGACATGAGGAAGGTCTTCAGGACGCCGTCCTCAATCAGGGCGACACGCTGCGCCTTCTGGCCCTCGTCATCATATTGATAGTTGCCGCTGAGCCAGGTTTTGCCGAAGGTGGTCAGCGTGGGATCGTCGGCCACCGACAGGAATGTGGGCAGCACCTCCTTGCCCACTTCCTTGGTAAAGGTCTGGCCCTCCTCGTCGCCGCGCTGGCGCTGGCCTTCGAGCCGGTGGCCCAGCACCTCGTGGAAGAAGACCGCAGCGGCCCGGCCGGAGAGAATTGCCGGCCCGTCAAAGGGCTCGGTCACCGGCGCCTTGCGCAGCGCCTCCAGGCTGTTGCCCAGCTCGCGCACCGCCGCTTCCATCTCCGCCTGCGCGGGCAAACCCTCCGCCGTCTCGGCCTCGAAGGTCTTGCACGCGGAACAGGTCCATGCCATCGTCGGCGCGGGTCATGGCAACGCACCAACACCCGTGCCTGCAGGTGCGGCGTCACCACCCGCGAACCTTCCGACGAGACAAAGTAGTCGGTCTCGTTCTGCGCCGCGAGCATCACCATGTTCAGGTTCACATCCGGGAAGTCGCGGAAAGACGCGCGAGAGCGCCCGAACGCGCTGCTCCCATGCCGCGCGGTCGATCTTGACCGGCGGCGCCGGCTTGCCGAGGTAGACCTGCGGCGCCTCCTGGCTGAAGTCCGGCGAGGAGTCTTCTTCCTTGGCGCGCACTTCGGCTTCCGTTTTTACGCGCAGGTAATTCTCCAGCGCTTTTCCGTAGCCGGCGTTGGTGGCCAGCCACAGCGACCGCGCCAGCGCCTCCCGGTCGTCCGCCAGCGGCAGCGTGGCGCTGTTGACCGCCGAGCTGCGATGGGCGCCGTGCGTGTTGTCCAGCTTGGGCTCGCCGAGCCGCACCTGCACGTCGGCCACGCGCACGTGATTGGTCGGCGTTGCTCACCAGCGCGCCATACTGCGCGCCGAATCAGCACAACCGCGCTGGCGTCGCTCACCGAATAACTCAGGAAGTAGGGCGGCAACTGCTTCGCGTCGCCCTGCTTGCCCAGCGAGGTAAAGGCGCGATTGAGTTCGGTGGTCATCGCGTCGAGGAGCACCGGCGCGGCCTGCTGCTGCGCCCCGGCAGCCACGGGCAAGGCCAACGCGAAAACGGCAAAAATCGCGCGGATACCGGCTTGTTGGCCGTCCGCCTTACGAAGGCAAAAGAAATCTCTCTCATAGGCTGAAAAACCTGATAAAACATCTTCCAAAGGAATTGTCTCAGAGTAAGCTACTCAAGAGGAAACGACCCATGAGATTTGAGCGCCAAATACTGCCGACTCTTTGCCTTGCCTTGCTGCTCGCCGGCCTTACCCCGCGCCTTTGCTGCGGCCAACCCGCGCCCGCCCAGCCCGCTCCGGCCCAGACTACGCCGGCCACCACGCTACTCCGGCCCAGCCCGCCAGCACGCAGGCCTACAACCTGCCGCCCGACAAGCTGGCCAAGGCCATCACCCTCAGCCACATTCGTCTCGCGCTGGAGATCGTGGGCTCACTCTGGGGACTGGTCTTTCTCTGGCTGCTGCTCAGCCTGCGCTGGGCCGCCGGCCTGGCTGCCTGGACGGAGCGCCTGCTGCGCCGCCGCTGGATGCAGGGGCTGCTCTTCTTCGCCGTCTTTCTGGTCATCGGCGCTGTGGCAGACCTGCCGCTGGACGCCATCGGCCACGCGGTCAGCCGCCACTACGGAATCAGCGTTCAGGGCTGGGGCAGTTGGTTCGGCGATCTGGGCAAAGGCCTGGGCATCTCGCTGCTCATTGGCGCTCCCATCCTGCTGTTCTTCAACTGGATGGTCCGCGTCTCGCCGCGCCGCTACTGGTTATGGATCTGGCTGGTCTCGCTTCCCGCTCATCGTGCTCTCCATCTTTGCGTCTCCGCTGATCTCGATCCCATCTTCAACAAGTTTGAACCGCTCACAAAAACTCATGCCGCGCTGGTGGTCAAGCTGGAGCAAGTCGTCGCCCGCACCGGAACCAAGATTCCGCCCGAGCGCATGTTCCTGATGAAGGCCAGCGAGAAGAGCAACGGTCTCAACGCTTATGTCACCGGCATCGGCGCCACCAAGCGCTTCGTGATGTGGGACACGGCCACCGACCGGATGCCCGACGACGAGATTCTCTTCATCTTCGGCCACGAGAGCGGCCACTACGTTCTCAACCACATTCCCAAGGAACTGGCGCGGCATGCACCGCCGGAATGTTCTTTGTGTTTCTGGGCCTGCGCGGGGTTTGCCGGCTGGCTGGCGCGCCGCTACAGCGCTCGATGGCAGTTGGTCGACGACCGAGGGATCAGCCCCGCTCGCCAGCCGCCAGGGATTTCTGGTGCTGCTCTTCGCTCTCTCGGTGGCCGGTATCATTCTGCAACCGGCAGCCAGCACCTTCAGCCGCCACTTTGAGCACGAAGCCGACGTCTACGGCCAGGAGGCCATCCACGGCCTGGTCGCCGACCCGCAGAAAACCGCTGTCTCCGCCTTCAACCACTTAGGAGAAGCCTGGCTGGAAGATCCCAATCCCAGCGCCTTCGTCGAGTTCTGGACCTACAACCACCCCAGCGTCCAGACCCGCGCCAACTTTGCATTGCACTATGACCCGTGGGCGAACGGAGGGCGTGGGAAGTTCTTTGATAAGTAGGGAAGGAGAAGTCTCGAAAGACAATTCCCTCTACTATTCCGATGTAGTGGGATCGATTACCGAGCGAATACGCGAGACACGGTTGGCTGGAAAGCCGCCGCGCTTAGCATGTTCCCGTACGGCCTCTTCATCCGGGGCGATATAAACGCAGTAGATTTTGTCGTCCGTGACGTAACTATGAACCCACTGAATCTGTGGACCCATCGCTCGCAGAACACCGCAGGACGTCTGCGAGACCGCTTTCAATTGCTCAGGCGACAGCTTGCCAACATCGGGAATTTCTCTTTCAATCACGAACTTCGGCATGGGGAAGACCTCCTAAGTCTTTGCGCCAAGTAACTAAATCATATCGCATTTTGGAGTGTATCTGTACGAATTGTGGCCGAGTATCGGAAACCGATGTGCCGTAATCAATAAATCATAGAAAGGCAAACAACGCTGCCGTTCATTGCCTTTACAATTTCTCTATGCAATTTCTATCGCTTTCCCGCCGCCGCGTTGACGCTTTTCCGCCTGAAGCCTTTACCCCGGAGCTGGTTGCCCGCGAGGGCCAGTGCGTCCGCGAACTCTACGCCTCCGGCCTTCTGCGCCAGGTCTGGCGTCGCGGCGACATTCCCGGCGCGGCCATCCTGTGGGAGGCGGCCAGCGAGGCCGAGGTCCGCGCCGCCCTCGACAGCCTGCCCATCGCTCAGGCCGGAATGCTGGAAATCCTGGTGATTGTCCCGCTTGCGCCCTATCCCGGCTTCGGCCCGGCGTGAGGGAAACAGCGGGCTTTTGACCCATAATCTCTGACATCAGACCCATGTTTTCCTTCGGCCCCCCTCAAGTCGTACACTGGGGTTTCGCAATATGGAGGAGCGGAATCGCATGGCCTATCCCGCAAACTACCGTTACACCCGCGAACATGAATGGATTGAGCTGGCGGGCTCCATCGGCGCCATCGGCATCACCGACTACGCCCAGAACTCGCTCGGCGACATCGTCTACGTGGACCTGCCCAAGGTGGGCGACGCGGTCACCGCCAACGCCACCTTCGGCTCGGTGGAAAGCGTCAAGGCGGTCAGCGACCTCTTTTCGCCGGTTACCGGCACGGTCACCGCCGATCAACGAGGAGCTGAAGTCCGCCCCCGACAAGATCAACGAGAAGCCCCACGAAACCTGGATCATCAAGGTTAAGCTGGCCAACCCCGCCGAGTTAAACGCCCTGCTGGACGCCGCCGCCTATGAGGCCTTTATCGCGGAAGAAAGCTAGAAGCTAAATATGCGCTACCTGCCCAAATCTCCCGCCGAACGCGAAAAGATGCTGGCCGAAATCGGCGCGGCCTCCATTGATGATTTGTTCGCCGTGATTCCCGCCGGGCACCGCCTCAAACGCGACCTGGACGTGCCCCGCGCGCATGCTGAGAGCGAGATCATCGACTACTTTCGCGCGGCGGGAGCGAAGAACGCCACTAACTATGCCAGCTTTCTTGGCGCGGGAGCTTATCGCCACTACCGTCCGGCCATCATCGACTCCCTGATTCAGCGCGGCGAGTTTCTGACGAGTTACACGCCCTACCAGGCGGAGATAAGTCAAGGCACGCTGCAGGCTATCTTCGAGTTTCAGACCATGATCGCCGAGCTGACCGGCATGGACGTGGCCAACGCCAGCATGTACGACGGATCAACGGGCGCGGCGGAGGCGGTGATGATGGCCGTGCGCGCCACCGGACGCCACAAGGCAGTTGTCGCTGCGACCGTTCATCCCGAGTACCGCGAGGTGCTGGACACTTACACCAAGCATCAGGGCCTGCCCACGGCGCTTGTTGGTTACGACCGCGAGACCGGGCGCATCGATCTGATCGGCGCTGAAAGCGGCAGTTACCGATGAAACCGCGGCGGTTCTCGTGCAAAGCCCCAACTTCTTCGGAGTGATTGAAGATATTCCGGCGATAGCCGAAATCGCCCACGCCAAGGGCGCGCTGCTGATTGTCTCCATTGCCGAAGCGGTTTCGCTGGGCGTCGTGCGCCCGCCGGTCGAAGCGGACATCGTCAGCCTGGAGGCGCAATCCTTTGGCGTGGCGCTCAGCTACGGCGGGCCCTTCTGCGGCGTCATCGCGGCCAAAGAGCAGTTTGTCCGCCAGATGCCCGGGCGGCTGGTCGGCCAAACTGTCGATAGCTCCGGCTATCGCGGCTATGTGCTGACGCTCTCCACGCGCGAGCAGCACATCCGGCGCGAGAAAGCCACGTCGAACATCTGCACCAATCAGGCATTAGTCGCGCTGATGGCTACTATCTTCCTTATCGGTTTATGGAAAGGAGGGAATCCGCGAGTTAGCCGAGCATAATCTGGCGAAGGCGAGTTATGCGGCCAAGACGCTCTCCGCGCAACCCGGAGCAAAGCTGCTGTTCACCGGCGCGCCACGTTTTCACGAGTTTGTTTTGCAAACCGAGGAGTCTCCGGAGCAATGGAGCCAGCGGCTGCTCGATGCAAAGATCGTCGGCGGCATTGATTTGAGCCGCTGGTATCCGGAGCTGCGCAACTGCACGCTGTGGTGCGCAACGGAAATCATTACCCGAGCAGCAGATTGACGCCGCGGCCAAAGCTCTGGCGGGCGGAGCGAAGAAGGGATAGGCAGGCAAATCCGGACGGCGTGGTTTGCCTTTGCAAGTGGAGATATGCGGATGTTCGAGAAATTCAAAACCGCCGATGCACAACAGGCAGCTCAAGAAATGGGAGAAGAAGCGGAGGCGTGGCAAGCGATTCTTCCTTTATTACTGGGGAGTGCTGAGGTGGGGCGGCATCATGTTCGTGCTGACCACGATTTCAAGTGTTCTTGCACGCCACATGAAACTGGATTGGCGGCTTGTGGTCAGCTTGCTGATAGCCTCTCCTCTCGCAGGATATGTTTGGGCACGGTGCATATGGTATGTGAACGAAAGACGCTTTGGGGGCGACATAAAGCAACAGAATTCGATCAAGGATAATTAGCTCCGACAAATTTGATTGGAAGGAGAGATTATGGCGGAAGTGAATGGAATAACACCATTGGTGAGTGACAACAAGAAATCCATAAAATTTGAGAAGCAACGTCAATCGTGGGAGAAGATCCGTAAACGTGGAAAGTTATCCTTCATTCTCTACCGAGGAGTGTTGGGATGGGGCGGGTTCATGTTCCTCGTTATGACGACCTTTCAGGTTTTTGTCAATCACAGAAGTCTGAGTTGGTCCTTTATGCTGGTTAGCGCACTGGTGTGGCCTTTAGCAGGATATGTTTGTGGACTCTGTGTATGGAGTTGGTCAGAAAGACGCCTTCATGGTGACGAAGAGCCGACCTCAATCAATGGGAAGTAGTTTAATGGACTCATAGAATCTGTAGCGAGGCAAAAATGGCAGCATCTGAAGTTACGGTTTCACGCATCAACGGCAAAGTCCGTCCCCACCCGACGCAGAACGAGGCGCTGCTCTTCGAGAAGTCCTCGCCCGGAAAGCGCGCCTACAAGCTGGCGCCGCTCGACGTGCCCTCTGTTGATGCGGCGGCTCTGCTTGGCCCCGCCGCACGCGAAGTACAGGCGGAGCTACCGGAGTTGAGCGAGATCGAAATTATCCGCCACTTTACGCGGCTCTCGACGTGGAACTACGCCATTGATCTGGGAATGTATCCGCTGGGCTCCTGCACCATGAAGTACAACCCGCGCGTGAATGAGTTAGTGGCCCGCATTGAGGGATTGGCCGAGGCGCACCCTTACCGGCCGGACTCGCTGGCGCAAGGCATTCTGGAAGTGATCGATCTGTTGCAGCGCTGCCTGATCGAAATCACCGGCATGGACGCGATCACGCTGCAACCGGCGGCGGGCGCGCATGGCGAGTTCACGGGAATTCTGCTGGTTCGCGCATGGCATGAGTCGCAGGGGAATCCGCGCAAGCAAGATTCTGATTCCCGACTCGGCGCACGGAACCAACCCGGCCACCGCGGCCATCTGCGGCTACACGGTGGAGAATCTGAAGTCCAATGCCGAGGGCGGCATTGACTTAGAGGCGCTTACTCGGCAGGTTGACTCGGAGACGGCCGCGCTGATGCTGACCAACCCTTCGACGATTGGAGTTTTCGAGAGCCAGATTGCGAAGATCGCCGAGATTCTTCACGCCAAGGGCGCGCTGCTTTACATGGACGGCGCCAACATGAACGCGCTGGTGGGCAAGGCGCGGCCGGGCGACTTCGGCGTGGACGTGATGCACCTGAACCTGCACAAAACCTTCTCGACGCCTCACGGCGGCGGCGGTCCCGGCTCAGGGCCGGTGGCCTGCAAGGCGTTTCTGGAGCCGTTTCTGCCCATCCCCGTGTTGAAAGGGACTAAGGGACTCAGGGACTGAGGGACTAGGTACTGACGAACTGCGCTGGGAGTATGACCGGCCGCAATCGGTGGGCCGGGTTCGCGCCTTCTACGGCAACGTGGGCGTGTTCATTCGCGCGCTGGCTTACATTCTGGCCAACGGGCCCGACGGCCTGCGCCAGACCACCGAAGACGCCGTACTCAACGCCAACTACATCCGCGCCAAGCTCGCAGGACGTTTATGAGCTGCCCTACAAGACCGCGTCGATGCACGAGGTGGTCTTCAGCGACAAGCTGCAGGCGGCCAAGGGAGTGAAGACCGGCGACATCGCCAAGCGGCTGATCGACTACGGCTTCCATCCCTACACGGTCAGCTTTCCGATGATCGTTCACGGCGCGCTGATGATCGAGCCGACGGAGAGCGAGTCGCTGGAGGAGCTGGATTTGTTCATTGAAGCGATGCGCGCCATTGCCCGCGAAGTGGAAGAGACGCCGGAGCTGGTGAAGACGGCGCCGCACTCGACGCGCGTAGGAAGAATGGACGAGGTGCAGGCGGCACGCAAGCCGATTCTGCGCTGGCGGCCAGCCGCTCGCTGATCGATTGCACAAACTTCGCGAAAATGGCTGATCAGTGTGTCTTCTTGTACAGCTCTTCCAGCGCATCGCAGGCGGTGCGCACGCCGTCCTCGTGGCTTAGCCGTTGGGCAACGCTCTCGGCTCGCCTGGGCAAAGCGCGGCTCGGCGAGCATCGCCTTCAGGCGGCGCGCCACGCGCCACGGCTTGTAGTTGCCGCGCTGAATCACCCGCGCCACCTTCAGCCGTCTGCATCCGCCGGGCGTTGTCCGGCTGGTCGTGCGAGTAGGGCATGATGAGCATCGGCTTGCCGGCGCGCAGGCATTGCGCCGTGGTTCCCACGCCGCCCTGGTGCACCACCATCGCCGCGCGGCTGAACAGCTTCGAATACGGCGCGTACTCGGCCACGCATATGGACTCCGGCAGCGCGGTTTCAACGGTTGCGCGGGTCCGTGCCGATCAGCAGCACCGCGCGAATGCCCAGCCGGATGGCTGCTCGCGCGGAAAACTCATAGAACTTTCCGGCAGCCAGCACCGCCGCCGAGCCCAGCGTGAAGACCACCGGGGGCGGTCCTTCGTTGAGGAATTTTTCCAGGTGAGGAGGCAGTTCCTGGTTGCCTGCATTCCGCGTCGTAGTAGCAGAAGCCGGTAATCAGCTTGTTCTCAGGCCAGTCTTTTTGCTCCACGCCCAGCACGCGGGAGAACAGGGCCAAGACCAGGTTGGGCGAGTGCTTGGCGTCGAAGAGGGGATTCGAGCCCTTAGGCAGCCCCAGCTCGCGGCGCAGTTCGTAGATTGGTTCCGGCCACTTGCGGCTGACGAAGCGCGCTACGCGCTTGATGACCCTGCCGAAGCCGGGGACCGCCTTGTCGGCCCGCGCCAGCCGCGGATACGGAGGCAGCACCGGCGGGTCAAAGGCAGAGAAGAACGAGAGCGGCGCCAGCACGTAGCTGGCCCAGGGAATCCCCGTGACCTCGGCCACCAGCGGCCCGGCGTAGTTCAGCTCGCCCAGCAGCAGCAGATCGGCGCGCGCGGGTCGCGTGGCCGCATCGAGCAAGTCGTCGTACGTCTGGCGCAGCACGGGAAAGAGAAAATCCCTCAGCCCATGCTCGGTGCCGTTCTTGATGTCGTAGACCATCTCCGCCAGGATGGTGTTGGCGGGGTCGATGTCCGGCCGGATAGCGTGGAATTCCAGCCCCAGAGGTCGAATTCTTGATTCATACACCGGCGGCAGCGCCATCACCGGCACATGCCCGCGCCGCTTCAGTTCCAGTGCGATGGCGATCAGCGGATTGCTATCGCCAAGTGTGCCGATATTCGAGAGAACAACGCGCAATATGAGGTCCCCGGGCCGGTGTTGGCTCTATGTATGAGGGTAATCTATTGAGGCTGAGGCTGACTTGCGAGCTTTGTTATAAACTTTTGCATCTCAGAGGCCGTCTACGTTACCAAGGAGCGATTACTCCGCCGCCATCCATCGATGGTATTATCCCGTGTAGTATCAGGAGGTGTTTCATGCTGAACCTGCGTATTATTGCCCGTTCCTTTGCAACTGTTGCTTTGCTTTACGGCCTTTTGGGCGCTGTTCTTTCCATGGCCGCACAACAGCCCCAGGCTGCCTCAACTCTGACTCCCGCAGACAAGCCCTATAAAATCATTGACCGCTGGAAGGTTGGCGGCGAAGGCGGCTGGGATTACCTGCTGGCCGACCCACCGGTTCATCGGCTTTACATCACCCGCGGCGCGCGCGTCGATGTGATTGATATGCAGACCGGAAAGCTCTCGGGCAGCATTGCCGGCCTGCATGGCACGCACGGCGTTGCGCTCGATGACGCCGGAAAATTCGGCTACATCTCCGACGGCGGCGGCAACGCGGTGGTTGTCTTTGACCGCGCCACGCTGGCCACGGTGGCCATCATCCCCGCCGGAACCAATCCCGACGCCATCGTCTTTGAGCCAGCCACGCAAACTGTCTGGGCCTTCAACGGACGCAGCAAGGACGCCACTGTCATTGATGCTGCAACGCGTAAGGTAGTCGCGACCATTCCGCTGCCCGGCAAGCCGGAGTTTGCCGCCGTCGATGGCCATGGAATGGTCTTCAACAACATCGAGGATAAAAGCGAAATCGTCCGCCTCGACGCCAAAACCAACAAGCTCACAGCCGAGTGGCCTCTGACCGGCTGTGATGGGCCCAGCGGATTGGCCTTCGACGTTGCCGGCGGACGGCTTTTCCCGTATGCGATGGGAAGAAGATGGGAGTGATCGACTCCAAAACCGGTAAAGTTCTGGCCTTGGCTGAGATTGGCAACGGCCCCGACGCCGCCGGATGGGACGCGAAAGACAAGCTGGCCTTCGCCTCCTGCGGCGAGGGAGTTCTTTCGGTGATCGATGCCGGCGCCGCCGGCTATCCCACCATTGAGACTCTGGCAACCCAGCGCGGCGCACGGACGATGGCGTATGATTCGGCTGCCGACCACATCTACCTGGTTACCGCCGAGTTCGGCCCGCGTCCCGAGCCTACCGCAGAAAATCCACGCCCTCGCCCCCCTATCATTCCCGGCAGTTTTGTGGTGCTGGTTGCCGGACGGTAAAGAAAGGTGTTCCGTGTTCCGTCCCTGCGATTTCTTTCTTATGAAGGAGTGGGAAATCATGCTTGCGGCTTGTTGAACGCTAAAAATACTTCACAAAAACAGCATGAAAACCGATTATTCTAATGTCATTCTTTGACCGACTTGTCGGTTTTGAATCAGAGGGAGAGAACGTATGCGCAAATGTTATTTGGCAGTTGTATTTCTGGCATTTTGCCCACTGCTCCTTGCCCAGCAGGCGCTTGACAACAGTGCCGTCATCAAGCTGATACAGGCCGGCCTGTCGGACGATCTGATTGTCAACTCCATCAATCTTTCACCGGGAAACTACGACACAACCGCCAATGGCCTGATTGCCCTGAAAAAAGCAAAGGCCAGCGACAAGGTCATCGCGGCTATCCTGCTCAAGGCCTCCGGGGCCGCGCCTGCCGCCTCCAATCCATCCGCTCCCGCAACTCAAGCCTCCGGCCTGCCCAACGGCATTGAAGATGCCGGCGTTTACATCATGGACGCCAGCGGCGCATGGGCGCCCATGCTGCCTGAAATTGTGATCTTTGAAAGCTCCGGCAAGCTCAAGAACATCGCCTCGGCGGGCATCGTCAAAGGCAACCTCAATGGCCGCCTCGAAGGTTCCCGTTCCAGGCTGAACGCGACCTTTCCGGTCAACTTTGCCGTCTACCTGCCGGAAGGCGTGGCCATCACCGAGTACCAGTTGCTGCGCCTTCATGCCAACGCGGGAGCACGCCAATTTCTATCAGCGGCCGGCGGAGCGCTTCACACCTCTGCCGGAGCGGCCCGGGATGAAGTCGAATTTCAACCCAAAAAGATCGCACCCCGGCTCTACCAGATTACGTTGACCTCCAGCGCCGGACGTGGCGAGTACGGACTACTTGCTCCGGGCGCGACAACCAGTTCCAACAAGGGAACCAGCGGCAAGATCTACACCGTCAGCGTCGCCGAGTAATGCTGCCCGGCGGCTACAGCGGTTCAACAATTGCTGTACCCCGAAATCACTGCCCTCAAGCGGCATTTTCCTCAAGAAAATGCCACCCTGCACGATGCTAGAAAGGGCACGTGAATTGTGGAACCGCTCTAACAGCGAATTTCCGGCGGCACGGAAACTTCTTGCGAAAAGCCGGGTTTAGGTTGATGATTCTATTACCGTAGTTTAGCGGTTTTCGCAGATTTGAACTGCAAGGAGAGAACTCGTGCGCAAATACATTCTCGCGGTCGTATTACTGGCAATGGCAATCGGTCCGTTGGCCTTTGCCCAGCAGACGCTCAACAATGATTCTGTTATCAAGATGGTTAAGGCAGGCCTGTCGGACGATTTGATTATCACCAACATCAACACGCTACCTGGGAATTATGACATTTCCATCGATGGACAGATGGCGCTGAAGAGTGCCGGCGCCAGCGACAAGGTGGTCCAGGCGATTGTGGTCAAGGCAGCATCTGCACCGCCAACCGCGCCGGCTGCCCCCGCGCCTGCTGTTCCGCCGACACCACCGGCTGTTCCTACACCGCCGCCGTCTACTCCTGCTCCGCCGGCTGCTCCTGCGCCGGTGGCCCCTGCGCCTCCTCCAGCGCCCGTAGCTCCTGTCCCGCCGGTTCCGCCTGTGGCAGTTGCCTCCGCCCTTCCGGACGGCATCACCGATGTCGGCGTCTATTACCAGGACAGGAGCGGCGTATGGACGGCGATTCTGCCTGAGACTGTGATCGCAAGGCTCGGTGGATTTGAAATCAGCCCTCTTCACCCCAAGGAAACTGGGAACAGGACCACGGTCGGCCATCTTTTCGGCGTCAGGGCCCATACGGGAGTCACCCTGCCCGCAACGATAGCGGTCTACGTGCCGGAAGGCCGCACCATTGCGGACTATAGGCTGATCCGGTTTACGGTCAAGTCGAAGGAGAACGAGCGCGTCTTTCCCATAACCTCCGGCACGGCAACCGTTGAAAATGATGAGTTGGACAAGAACGCCGTTAGTTTTTCTTCAGAAAAGATTGCGCCTCGCGTCTACCAACTCATGCTCAGCGCCCACCTCGGCAAGGGCGAGTATGGGATGCTCCCGCCCAAGCCGCGCGACGCCTCCGAAGGCAAAAGCTGGAAGATTTATTGCGTGAGCGTGAGCGAGTAAAATCAGGCAGCATTGGCCGAATGTGCTTGCGTTTGGCAGATGAACCGGCAGGGTCGTTTCCGGAGATTGGGGACGGCCCTGTGGCTTTTTGGACCGCTGCAAAAAACTTCTTGCGAAAAGAAGAATTTAGGTTGATGATTCTGTTGTCAAACTTTCAGAGTTTAGGCGGTTTTGAAATGGAAGGAATAACTCATGCGTAATCATCCTGTCGCAGTCATGCTTTTGACAATTTGTCCTTTGCTTATAGCTCAGCAGCCACTTCCCGCTCCTGAAACATCTGCGGCGCTTCCTCAAGCCGCACCTTCAACTCCCCCACCTCCACATACACTGCTGGATGGTACGCCGGTAAAACTGCGTCTCAGTCAGACGATTTCCTCCGGGGACACGAAGGTGGGACAGGAAATCCCCTTCGAGGTCGTTGAAGACATTAGCGTAGATCAAGTTGTTGTCCTTCCAAAAGGGTCGACCGCGATTGCCACCGTAACCGAAACCGAACACAAGAAGAGCATGGGGCGCGCTGGTAAGCTGAATATCGCGATCAGCTATGCGCGACTCAAGGATCAGGAGAAGGTTGCATTAAGAGCGACGCAAGACAATAAAGGTGGAGGACATGTTGGCGCAGTGACTGGAGCCATTGTAGCTACATCTATTGTCTTCTTTCCCGCCGCGCCGCTTTTTCTTTTTGTGCATGGTAAGGACATCACAATTCCTCAGGGAACCGAAATAACCGCCTTTGTTGAAGGCGATATGCATCTGAATATGGCCAACTTCACTGATGCAGCATCAGCGCCTGCTCAGGCACAGGTTCCTGCTCCTACGGCTGCCCAAACGCAGGTTTCGCTAATCATCGACTCTACACCACCCGGTGCTGACGTCGAAATCGACGGCGCGTTTGTCGGCAACACGCCATCGACGGTCACGGTCGCTCCTGGCAGCCATCAGATTGCCGTCAAGAAGAAGGGGTTTATCGATTGGACCAAGACCCTCAATGTCACCGGCGGCACGATACATCTGAATGCCGAGATGGAGCAGGCTCCGGCGCAGCAATAGCGACTTACGCGGTCAGCGTGTGCATCTCCATCTTCACTCAGAGATGACACGCTATTCCTGACGGCCTTTCATGAACATGCCCTCCTGTACAGCGTCTGCTATTAATTTGTCACTCAAAATACTTCTTGCGAAGAGCAGGGGTTTCAGTAGATGATTCTATTACCATTCCTGAACAGCTTTGGCGGTTTTGAAATGTAAAGGAGAGTACTCGTGCGCAAATTCATACTCGCAGTAATATTTCTGTCCATCTGTCCCTTGCTTGTTGCCCAGCAGGCGCTCAACAATGACTCCATCGTCAAGCTGGTCAAGGCTGGCCTGTCAGAGGATCAGATCGTTACCACCATCAACGGTTCGCCCGGAAGTTATGACACCACGGCGGATGGCATTATCGCTCTCAAGACTGCAGGCGTCAGCGAAAAGGTGATCGCGGCGATTGTGGCGAAGGCCAGTGCGCCTGCTCCGGTTGCGCCCGCAGTACCCGCACCGGCTCCAGCCGCCGGTTCCGGTATAGCGCCGGTTCCACCTAAAGCAGAACCGCAAATACGGCTGAGTCTATGCGAATTCGAAGTGAATGGAACTACCGCATCAGGTAACAACGGCGCAATGATTGGCGGCCTCACTGGAGCTGCCATCGCCGGTTCCCGTCGCCATGAGTATTTTGCCAATATCAATCAAGAGGTCCAGCATGTCTACGAGACCGCTATCATGCAGAGCGGCTCAATTCAATATGTGAAGAGCGAGAAGCCGGCTGACTCGGCAGGCGCGACGCCTCCTGTATCAACCGATGCCGCCGCGCAGAATCAGCCTTACGTATGTGCGAACGCCAATCCTTATTGGGGCACAAAGATGGGATTCAACAAGGAGCTCTCTATCATGACAACGTGGAGGGTCGAGTATCCCAACGGCTGCAAGCTCAAATTCAAAACCTCCGTCTCTACAAGACAAACCTACGGAAAGTTTCCCACTGGGGCTAATCCTGCATTGAAGTCTGCGTATCTTGAGCTATCCAGGGAAGACGCAAGGGAGTTTGTATTGACCATGAAGAAATCAAGCTGTGGGGAGTAGTTCTTCATTCGGCAACGTAGCAGGGTAGGGTATCGCGTACACCAGCATTTTTCATCGAGGAGTGTTCCTGGGCGACTCGGATGTGGTACTGCAGGCTTACCGCCCGGAGGTGATACGTTATTTCTGACGGGCTTTCATGAACAGACGCACGCGCAGAACGCTCCTGATAGTGGCCGCGGTCCTGGTTTTCTGGCCGTGGCCATCTTCCTGCGCTCCAAAGCCCCTCCGGAGGCGGCGCGCCTCTTGCCCGAGTCCGAAGGCATTTATCTCGTCACCGCCGTTTCGGCCCTCATCCCGAACTCACTGCCGGCCATCCCCGCCCCCGACTCAGCATCGTTCCATACAGCTTTGTGACGTTGGTCGCCGGACGTTGAGATAGAAAATCTTCTTGCGTGAGGTCGGGATTTGAGTCGATAATATCTTTTACACTGGATACTCAGGCCCCTAACCTAAGCAATGGAAGGAGCACTCATGAAGAAAAATGTCATCGTTTTTGCGCTGCTGGCATCCATGCCGGGATATGCGGCGGCGACGAAATCCTATGTCGATCCGAGTTATGCGAGGGTCAAATACTCCGATATCGTCAAACCCGCCCAACCGTATAAGTTGAAAATCAATGTGGAGTTCCAGCGAAACGGATCGCACTTGCCAAGAGCGGACGGTATTCTCATGCAACAGGTGGTTCGCGTTCTCCAGGCATCGGGGTTTGCGGTCCCTGCCGCCAACGGCGAACCCGCTTCCGGCGAGATATCGATCATAGTCAACAATATTGCCGATCTCGCCGAGGCCAGGAGGAAGGGCTTCGCAACGGGGTCCACTATCTTTCTAAAGGGTTCCACGGTTACCGATAACTACGAGATGCAGGCAACGGCCACTATCGCGGGCAAAAAATTCGCTAAGTCCGGCTATCAACATGCAATTCACTCCATAATCGGTCACGCCAAAGGCCCAGAGGATCTTCCGTCCATGACCACGGATGAAGCCTTCGCCAAGATCGTCGAAGATATTGTCTTGAACTTTCTTGGCGACCTCCAAAAAGATCAACTTGCTAGCCCGAGCGGAGTTGTGCCGCCACTCACACCGGCGGTCCAGGTCCCCGCTTCCGCCGCTCCAACACAAGCGGCCAGCCTTATCGTCGTATCCACCCCGTCCGGAGCGGACATCGAAATCGATGGCGGGTTTGTCGGCAGCACACCCTCTACCATCTCAGTGGTGCCGGGTAGCCATCAGATTGCCATCAAGAAGAAGGGCTTCATTAGCTGGACCAAGACCCTCAACGTTACCGGCGGCAGCATCCACCTGAACGCGGAGTTGGAGCAAGCTCCCGCGCAGTAGGCCGGAGATGTTAGGGTTGATTCTGACGGCTCTGGTTAGCCGGAGTAGATGAACCGACGCACGCGCAGAACGCTCTGGATAGTGGCCGCGGTCCTGGTTTTTCTGGCCGTGGCATCTTCCTTCGCTCCAAAGCCCCTCCGGAGGCGGCGCGCCTGCTGCCCGAGTCCGACGGCATTGTTTACGTCAACCTCAGGCCGGTGCGGGCCTTCTTCCACAAGGATCTGAAGCCGCCCGCGCGCGTGCCGGAGTACCAGCAGTTCATTGACGCCATCGGCATTGACCCGGAGCGCGACCTGGACGAGGCGGCCATCGCGCTGCATCGCATGACGGACCCCAACGGACCCAACGGGCCAGTGGCCTATTCGATGGTGCTGGTGGGCAAAATTACCGGCAAGAGACTCAACGCATGGCTGGACGCCCACGCCATCAGCCGCGAATCCTACGCCGGCCACACCATCTACAGCATCCCTTCCGAGGGTCGCACCGTGCGCGTAGCGCAGATCGGCTACGACATGGTGGCTGTCTCCAACTATCCGACGCCGGAGATGATTCACTCCATGCTCGACCGGCACGCGACTGCCGCATGGCCCTATTGCCGGCTCCACGCTGCTCCGCGCAGCACTACCACGATGTGCCTCGCTGCTCTCGCTGGCCTGGGGCGTGGGCCAGATCGGACTGCCCTTTAATGAGAGCGGGTCGATCAACATTTTTGGCTTCTCGCTGCCGCTGGAGGCTGACTCCACCATCATTGCCAGCGTGACGCCGGCCTTGTCGCTGGGTGGCGCGTTGAATGTGAAGGTGGTGGAGATCGCGCCCAGCGCCGGCATAGCCGCCCGCCAGGCCAATGCGCTCAACATGCTGTTGATTCTGACCCGCGGCATTGCCGCCCCCCTGGCCGACAACGCCGCCAATAACAGCCTGAAAGAGCTGCTGAGGACCGCGGAGATCACCGAGAAGCGCGAGCGGGTGACGATCACGGCCACGCTGTCGCCGGCGCTGTTCAGCGGATCGGCCGGGAGCGAAAACACTCCAGCGGGAGAACCCACAGGCGGGGGCGGGCCGAAGTAGCAACCCGGATCCCTCTCACAACTAAACATGAAGCAAAACAGCATCGGCTCCCGTGTTGGGGAGCCTATAAAGAATGAGCTGCGGCGAAAATCTTACATGGCCGGCGGAGTGGTTTCGCCGAGGTCGCTGAAGGCGATCTGCTCGTAGGTGGTGCGCAGATATTTGTGCGGATTGACCGCAACCTTGTGGACGCGGACCTCATAGTGCAGGTGCGGGCCGGTGGCGCGGCCTGACTGGCCCACGTAACCGATGATCTGGCCGCGAATCACATGCTGGCCGACTACAACCGCCATGGCGGAAAGATGCCCGTAAATTGTCGAGCACATCGTGGCCGTGATCGATCACGATCTCGCGGCCGTATCCGCCGACCATCGCGGCTCCGGTCACGTCGCCATCGGCCGCGGCGCGCACCGGCGTGCCGATGGGCGCGTCAATGTCGATGCCGGAGTGGAAGGCGCCTTCGCCGTTGATCGGATCCTGGCGCTGACCGAAGCCGGAGCCCACGCGGCCCTCCAGCGGCCAAAGCGAGGGCGCATCGGCCAGTTCAGTCCAGTCGCCGGTAAAGCTGGGCGAGAGGCCGCCCTCCAGGGCGCGGGATATCCGGCCGCTCATGGCCTGCGCCCGCAGTACATAAAACTGGTCGATGGTGAGCTTCACCTGCTGCGTGTCGACATCGTCTGTCAGGCCCAGGCTGGCGGGCGTGGGCTCGGCGGCGGCGGTGGAGGCAGCCTCCGGTTTGGTCGCGGCCAGCTTGTTCTGCCGCAGTCCGTAGAGCGCGGTCACTTCATTTGCCAGGGCGCCCAGCGAGGCCACCTGCACATTGCGGTCATGCGCGATCTGCGCCATCTGCTTGTAGTCTTTGCGCAGCGTCTCGCGATCCTGACAATATCTGGTTGTAGCTCTCGGTCTTGAGCAGCATGCGGGTGTAGGAGCCGGCCAGCCCAACGATGGTGAACGCTCCCACCAGCGCCGCGGCCACAAATCCATAAGCATAACGAAGCGGCAGGGGAATCTTGCGAATCCGCCCGTCCTCATCTCTGGCAACAAATAGAATGTAATAGCGTTTGCGCAGCATTTTCGCCTTTCATCCCTGCTGCCCGCAGGGCCGCAATTCGCCGTGTACTCAAGAAAAGCCCAAGGCAACGGAGCCTTCCGGCCCCAAAACAACGCACACGCCAATCTGGCGCACTCTCAGGAACGTCTATTAAGGCTAACAAACCATAGTTTCCCAGTCAACCTGAAATGCATCAAGGAATCATGCCTATCTTGGTGCAATATCGGCACAAAATGGCCGCAGCGCGAGGGCCAGCCGGCCAGAATTTCCTTTATTAGTCATCTTCTCCTCCCCTTTGGTCATATTCTAAGTGGGGATGAAACAGACCCACTCCAGCACAGTCCGCGGACCAAGCGAACTCGCCCTGCTCGCGGAGATTCGCCAACGGGCAACCGGCACCGCCAGTCTCGGCCAGAAAAGCGGCCTCCGCCTGGGCATTGGCGACGATTGCGCTCTGCTGGCTCCGCGCACGGGCGAGGAGCTGGCTGTGACCACGGATTTGTCGATCGCGGGGAGCCACTTCCGCCTCGACTGGCATCCGCCTGAGGCCGTTGGGCATCGTACTTTGGCGCGCGGATTGAGCGATCTGGCAGCCATGGGCGCGCGGCCCATAGCTGCCTTTCTTTCCTTAGGTTTACCTCGCTCGCTTACCACGGCCGCAGGCCGCCATCGCGCCACCTGGATGCAGCGCTTTCTCGACGGTTTTCTGGCCCTGGCACAGACCCACAACACGCCGCTGGCCGGCGGCGACCTGGCCGAATCCCCGATAGCCGTAGCCGACATTGTCCTGGCCGGCACCGTTCCACGAGGACGGGCGCTGCTCCGTTCCGGAGCGAAACCGGGCGACCTGATCTACGTCACCGGCGCTCTGGGCGGTGCCGCTGCTGGCCTGGCCCGCCTGGCCGAGCTGGCCTCAACCGCTCGCCCCAATCCGCCGCGCATTCCCAAAGAGCTGGAAGCGTTGCTGGCCCCGCACCTCTACCCCCAGCCACGCATTGCCCAGGGTCTCCGGCTGCAACGCCGCGGCCTGGCCTCCGCCGCTATTGACCTGAGCGACGGCCTCTCCACCGACCTGGCTCATCTCTGCGAGGAGTCCGGCGTGGCCGCCGAGATCGATGCGACGCTCGTGCCGCTTGGTCTGGGCGCAAACCTGGCCCAGGCGCTTCATGGAGGCGAGGACTACGAACTGCTCTTTACCGCGCCGGCTGCCGCCCGCCTGCCCCGCGCCATCGCGGGCGTTCCGGTGACCAGAATCGGACGCATTCTGAAAGCCCGCGCGGGCCGGCCGGCAATCACGCTCATCACGGCGCGAGGGCGCCAGCGCGTCGATCCGCAGGGCTGGGAGCATTTCTGCTAACTCCCGCACTGCGTTATTCGGGTCAGAAAGCAGCCTTATTTGTCAATGAGACCGGCGGCCCTGAGTAGTGAACGTGAACCAGCCGCCATCCCATTCCCGGCAAATTCACATATACCTGACTCTCGCGCCCGGTCGTGTGGACAGTTTTTCCGTCGCTACGTAAAATCGCCACAAAGTCCCAGTCGAACTCCACCACTGCTGCGTTGCCATACACGTGAATGACCACATCTCCCACGTTTTTCAATGTGCGCTTGGTGAATGTCTGACCCATCAGCTTGCCGTAGAACACGGAGGCAATCTCATCCCAACCGCGCTCGTGTCCTGTGGGTTCAATGAAGGTCACATCCGGCGTTGGAGACCAAACCGTGGCTCCGAGTTTTGTGTCGGCAGTGTCAATTGACTGGATGTAGGTTGCAACCTGCTGCCGTATCTCCACCTGCGTGCCGGATGCAGCCGGCGCGACTGTTTCCTGCGCCGCGAGTGGAAGGCAGACCACCAGAAAGGAAACACCTGCCGTCAGAATAGTCCAAAACGATTTGCCGTTCATTGCCACGCTCCTTGCGCTCAAGGTTTGGCCGCCTCAGTAGGCAACGGTGAATTGCTGCCTCAAGTGCGTGGGGTTCTCCAACTCGTCCACCAGCGCCACGGCATAATCCTCAGCGGAGATCCGGCTCTCGCCCTTTGCGTCGGTGACCAGTTGCGTGCCGCCCAAACGAAACTTACCCGTCCGCTCACCAGGCTGAATCAATGCCGCCGGACTGAGCGCGCTCCACTCCAGACTCGACCCTTTCAGAATCGGCAGTGCATCCCGATGCGCTTGCGCAATCGGCTTCCAGGCCTCGGGAAACTCGGCCGTATCCACCAACTGCACTCCCGGCGCAACCTCTAGGCTGCCCGCGCCGCTCACCGTGATCAACCGCCGAACGCCAGCCGTCGTCAAGCCGGCCAGCAGAAACCGCGTCGCCGTCAGCAACGTCTCCCCCTGAGTTTGCGGTGGAGCATAGGCGCTGATCGCCGCTTCCGCACCCTGCGCCGTGGCGGCCACACGGAGCGGGTCCGTCATGTCGCCCCTCACCGCTTTCACGCCCGTGGCAGTGACTTTCTCTGGATTGCGAACCACCGCCGTCACCTGGTGGCCACGGCTCACGAGTTCCTGCAAAATGCGGCTTCCGATCATTCCGGAGGCTCCAAACAATACCACTTTCATGCTCAATCTCCCTGTTTTTTATTGCCGGGAGCGGGACGCAAAACCATCTTCCATGCGATCCCTATTCCCGATGCACTAATTAGGCGCTAAAATAAAGTAAGTTTCAAGAAGATACCAGAAGGTGTTCTGGTCACCTGGAGGTAACCGTGTCCGGCCAACCCGATTCCTTTCAAGGCGACGCTTTTAACGCGAAGTGTCCTACCCGCGTGGTCCTGGACCAGCTCGCCAACAAGTGGACGGTGCTGGCGCTGGGTGCGCTCGACGCCGGTCCGGTCCGCTTCAACGCCCTCAAGCGCCGCCTGGATGGAATCTCACAAAAAATGCTGGGACACACTCTCAAGCAACTGGAACGCGATGGGCTGGTGGAGCGCTGTGCCTTCGCCACCGTTCCGGTCACAGTCGAATACTCGCTCACGCCTCTCGGCGCGGACCTCACCACGCCTGTCAATGCCCTGCGCGAATGGGCCGAAAAGAATATCTTCCAGATGATGGCCGCCCAACAGAGCTTCGATACGGAGAAACTGGCGAAGGGAGTTCAAAGAAAGCAGGAAAGCCTATAGCAGCCGCAACTCCGGGAAATCCTGCTGTAACGTTTCGGGTCGAGCGTCAGCAGCCGCTCCGCCTGCACCAGCGCGTGCGCGCCAATGAGAAAATCGGCCAGAATGCGGCGCGGACCTTCGCCAGTGGCTTGTCTGCGCCGCGCCGCGTATCGGGCATAGCGCAAGCCTGCTTCGGTCCACACATGTTCTTCCAGCTTGTAATCAATGACAATGCCGGTTGCATCCAGGAAGGAGCGGACATCACCTGCTGTCATATTTGGATGGGCGTGCAACTCCGCAAATGCGAATGGGGAGATAAGCAGCACACCCTCTTGTCTTGCCATTCCCAACTGCTCGACAACCTTCTCCGCGGTCGGCTCCCATCGACCAAATTGACGAAATGATATTGGCAGTCGATTGCCGTTCTCACTGTTTACCTTCTTCGGGGTTCTTGACCACCCATGGATCATCGTCGCGAAGTTCGCGATAAAAGGCATTGATCTCTTCACAGAGACGAAAATGCAGGGAAGGCCCCAAGATAGGCGGTGAATGGATTCTTTTCCGTCCGCGCGGGCCGCAGAACGGTGCGGCCCTCCTCATAGACGAACTCCACGCGGTCACCCTCTTTGAGGCCCAGCCGGTGGCGAACTTCAATGGGCACAGTGACCTGCCCTTTGCTGCTGATGGTGCTGGATGGCGGCATCTTTACCTAATCTCCTTGAAGTAAAGATACCATTCTTTACCTACCTCGTCAATCTTCTTCGACTGGAATCAAAGGCAAGGAACTCTACCATCCGGCACGCATCGCCCTCGCCGGCTCCCACTCCTGGCCGGAGTTTGATAAGCTGATTCCGCTGATCTGATAGATGGCGCATGCGCTCGGCCCCGGCATCCCCAGCGTCCGCGGCCGCATCGAATAGTGCTCGTGGGAGTCTGAGCGTGATGAAAGACATCTTCTGGATCAAAGGCAATCCGCCCGCGCCGTTGGCCATTGTCCTTCGCCCGCTGGGCGACGACTGGCTGGAAGACGAACTGCTCCGATTGAAAAGCAGCGGCATCCAAACCCTGGTTTCCTTGCTGGAACACTGGGAAGCGGGCTCACTCGGCCTGGCGAATGAAGGCCCGCGCAGCCGTGCATATTGGATTGAATTTTCTCTCCTACCCGTTTCCCTACACACATGTTCCGATGGACACGGATTCCTTCCGGAACTTTGTGGCCGGGCTGGCGGATCGCCTCCGCGCCGGCGAATCGGTTGGCATCCATTGCCGGGGCAGCATCGGCAGGTCCTCTCATCGTTGCGGCCTGCGCGCTCATTCATCTGGGCTGGCAGCCCGAGGCGGCGCTGGAGGCCATTGAAGACGGCTCGCGGCGTCCCTGTGCCCGACACGCAGGAGCAGGCAGACTGGATTCTGAGCTACACGGCAGAGCCGTGAGCGCTCAGGAATCATGATGTTCCCGCGCAGCCTGCGCCCTTCCCGCAATTGCCCTTCGCCGTCGCAGCCGTTAGACTGAGGGTTCGAGGGGTCCAGCCATGTTGGTTGTCATGAAGGCGCAGGCAACGCAGGAGCAAATCCAGGCGGTCTGCGAAGCCATTGAACGGTTGGGCTTCCGCGCTCACCCGCTTCCCGGAGCCCAGCGCACCGCCATCGGCATCACCGGCAACCAGGGCGAAGTGGACCGCGGCAACCTGGAAGAGCTCTCCGGCGTCGCCGAAGTGATCCGCGTCTCCAAGGCCTACAAGCTGGCCAGCCGGGACGTGAAGGAAGAAGACACCGTCATCCGGTTCGCCGGAACGGATGCGCGCCATCGGCGGCCGCAACCTGGCCATCATCGCCGGGCCCTGCTCCATTGAAAGCCGCGAACAGGCCTTCGCCATCGCCGAGCTGGTGGCCGCTTCGGGAGCGCAGTTCTTCCGCGGCGGCGCTTACAAGCCCCGCACATCCCCTTACGCATTTCAAGGGCTGGGCCTGGAGGCGCTGCGCATCATGGCCGAGATTCGCTCGCGCTTCGGGTTGCGCATTGTCACCGAGGCCATCGACAACGAAACCCTGGAGCTGGTTGCCGAATGGGCCGACGTGGTGCAGATCGGCGCGCGCAACATGCAGAACTTTTCCCTGCTGAAGCGCGCCGGCCAACTGCGCAAGCCGGTGCTGATCAAGCGCGGCCTCTCGGCCACGCTGGAAGAGTTTTTGATGGCCGCCGAGTACGTGATGAGCGAGGGCAACTACGAGGTGATCCTCTGCGAGCGCGGCGTGCGCACCTTTGCCGACCACACCCGCAACACCCTGGACCTGAGCATCATTCCCGCCGTCCGGCGGGTGAGCCACCTGCCGATTCTGGTCGATCCCAGCCACGGCACCGGCAAGCGCGACAGCGTGCTGCCCATGGCCCGCGCCGCGGTCGCCTCGGGCGCCGACGGCATCCTCGTCGAGGTCCACGACCACCCCGAAAAGGCTCTCTCCGATGGCCCCCAGTCCATCTATCCCGACCAATTCGCCCGCATGATGGACGAACTGGAACAGATCGCCCCGGTGGTTGGCCGCAATCTGCCCCGCGGCGTCCGCGTGGAGGCTGCTAAAGCGTGAACGCATGATGCTATCACCGTACGCCGCGATCACCCGCTTTTCCGTTGTTGCCCTGCTGGCGCTGACCGGATGCCGCTCCCACGACTTCCCGCAGTACCCGTCCAACTATCGCGAATACGCTTACGTCACCAATGGCGGCAGCAACACCGTCACCGTTCTGGACGTGGTGGATGTGCGCGTGGATCGCGAGCTTGCGGTTGGCCAAAAGCCTGTGGCCGTGGCCGCCAGCCCCACCCGCAACGAAGTCTACGTGGTCAACTCCGGCGCAGCGGACGGACAGGGTTCGGTGTCGGTGATCAATGCGGAAAACAATACCGTGGCGGGCGCTATCCTTGTCCACCGCCAGCCGGTCTCCATCGAGATTGATTCCACTGGCGACCGGGCCTATGTGGCCAACTCCGGCTCCAACACCATCTCTGTGCTGGACCTCAAAGCGCGGCGCGAAATCGCGGCCATCGGCGCCGGCGAGGAGCCGGTCGCCGCTCGCCTCTCCCCCGACAACAAGACCCTGGCCGTCGCCAACCGGCGCGGCAACTCGGTGAGCCTCTTCGATCCGGCAACACGCCGCCTGCGCGCAATCTTCGAGGGTTGCCCCGGCGCCTCGGATGCCGTCATTCTTCCTGATTCTTCAAAAGTTTTTGTGCCTTGCTCGGCCGGTCACCAGATCATGGCCATCGCCCTGGCTCACCCCGAAGTTCATTCCGCTCAACCGGGCCGCGCTCCGTTCGTTCCCGCCCAGCCTGACCGGCTGGAAACCCTGCTTGATGTGGGCCAGGCGCCAATGCAGTTGGCCCTCAAGCCTGATGGCGGCGAATTGTTCGCCCTGAACTCGCTCTCCGATACCATCTCCGAGGTCATCACCGGCACCGATGACGTCAACAGCGTCACCATCATCGGAGACACGCCGGTTCGCGGCCTGGTCTCGGCTGACAACGCCATGCTCTATGTGGCCAACTTCCGCTCCCCGTACGTCACCGTCTACGCCATCGATGAAGGCCAGCGCGCCGGCTCCATCCATGCCGGCGACGGATCCTCGGCGCTGGCGTTTTCCAGCTCCGGTCTGCTGCTGTTTGTCGTTGATTCGCGCTCCGGCGACGTAGCCGTGGTACGCACGGCCTCGCACTCGCTGTTTACCCTGCTCCCCGCCGGCCGCGCGCCCAACGCCATTGCCGTGAAAGCATTCAAGCTGCTGTAATATCCGGCTCCCCAAATAGGACAGCGTGCCCACAAGGACGCGACCATCATCGCTCCGGATGACAGGTTATCGGTGTGTAATTGCGGGCCGCGATCAGCGGGGCGGCACGACGTGGAGAGGAGTCTCCGGCTTGACCATGGTTGGTGAGAGCATCTCGGCGATGTATTGAAGGCCGCGCACAAGGGCCAACCGACTGACAACTGAAAATGGTTCGGGCATCGTCTTAGGAGCCGGGGAGATTTGCCTCGGCTTTGCGATGCGGCGTACGGGTGGCTGCCGCATCGTGATCACTTGCTGTAGGGCGACTTCCTCCCAACGCGCAGCCAAGCCGGCCTGAAAGTCAGCATCAGCGAGGCATCCCCGGTCGCGCGCTGCCTTGGCCAACGCATGATGCCGGGCAGCTTCTTCAAGGTGGTATGTAGTAATGTCGCCGAAATTGACAGGCATGGAACATCCGTTCTCCCGGTTTGCCGGGCTGGGTTTGTCTATGAAGCTTTACCAAGGGGGTTATCGGCAGTAGCAGCCAGAACTTGAGAACAAAGTGGATTTTTCACGCAAAATCAACCAAGATATGCCATTACGGTCACAGTTTCACATGTCCATAGATGCACAGGCAAAAGCGAACAAATATCGAAGTGACCCCCGGGGGGGAGGGGGTACCTAAAACGGTATAAACCGGGCGTATGTCCTACATTATGGATAGGTTATCCCGCTCCAATCGGCCTCTTCCGACATTCTGACCCAGTTCGACCTCATTGGTTGTCTGGACCTCTCATGAATATCGTGCACCAAGGGAAGGTAATTATCTGCAATACGCGCCGGAAAAAGTATTTACGCTTCCCTGGCCCGATTTTCACGTTGGTAACGAATCTCTTTGTCCCCGGCGCGCATCTTTTCTAATGAGAGAGAACGCTGCCTTGCAGCGTGGTGCCTCTAGAGCAAAATCAGAGTATACGTGCCCTTGTTGAGATCTTTGAAGGTGGCTTTTTCTTGATGAAAAAGCCACTTGACGGGGTTGCTTCCGGGTATAGCTACTCTGATTTTGCTGTAGCCCGCTGCGGGCACGCAGGCGGAGGCTGGTTTACCCTCCGTTCCGTCAAACCATCAACCCCATCAATCTCATCAACTTCATCAAACTATCCCGGAGGAATTCAAGAATGCTATCTGTAGGCGCAAGTTTTCCCAGCTATGAAGTGACCGCCGTGGTCGATCTCGACCTCAAGAAGGCCTTCCAGCCCGTCAGCGACAAGAGCTATGCGGGCAAGTGGAAGGTCTACTTTTTCTGGCCCGAGGATTTTACCTTTGTCTGCCCGACGGAGATTGCAGCCTTTGGCGCGCTGAACCCGGAGTTTGCCGCGCGCGGCGCGCAGGTGCTGGGCGCGAGCATCGACTCGGAGTTCGTGCACTGGGCGTGGCGCAACGAGCAGCCGACGCTGAAGAACCTTCCCTTCCCCATGCTGAGCGACATCAAGCGCGAGTTATCGGCGGCGCTGGGCATTCTGGATCCCAAGGCCGGAGTGAGCCAGCGCGCCACCTTTATCGTGGACCCGGAGAACGTGATCCGCTTTGTTTACGTGACGGATTTGTCAGTGGGCCGCGATCCGCAGGAGGTTCTGCGCGTGCTGGATGCGCTGCAGAACGGCGGGCTGACGCCGTGTGGCTGGCACAAGGGCGAAGCGACGATCAAAGTGTAGGAATGCGGGCGGACATCGTTCTATCCCACCCTAGATAGATGGTGTAGAGTGCGGCGTGGGCCGGGAGGCCCACGCAACAGCCGGCCAGGAGGCCGGCGCTACAGTTTCATGCCTCGTAGGTCGTCAAAGCTGGTGGACGACTATAGCGAAACCAGAGTAGCTGTACCCCAGAAGCAACTCCGCCAAGTGGCTTTTTCCTTAAGAAAAAGCCACCTTGCACAGCATCAACAAGGGCAAGTTAACTCTGGTTTCGCTCTAAACAGGAAAAAATGCTCAACCCCCGGCGAGGGGAAAGCGTTCGCGGATTTCGTAGCGCGAGCCGGCGGACGAGAGGAAGCTTTCGTAGAGGAGGAACTCGCGGGCTTGAAAGCGGGTGAAGCTGGTTGGACGGCTGAGTTTGGTTTTGAGCTCGCCGAGGTCATGCCGTGGACCTTTGCTGCGCGCCAGCGTGATGTGCGGCTGGAAGGGGCGCGATTCCGGGAGGAAGCCGCAGGGCTGGGTGGCCGCGGTGACGCGTTGCTGAAGCAGAGAGCAACTCGGGCGTGAGCCGGACGCGGGCGATGAGAACTCCGGCGCGCTCGAAGCAGTCCAGATCTTCGAGGCTGACAGGAACGGGCGGGGCATGCAGCTCACGCAGGCGCGCGATGACGCAGGCGCATTGTTCCGGATTGGTGTTGCCGAGGAATTGTAGGGTGATGTGCCAGGATTCGGGCGCGGTCCAGCGGAGGCCGTCGGCAGCGGATTCGAGACTCGCTGAGGCCGCACGGAGTTCGTCAATTACGGCTGCGGCGAGAGGGATTGCGATGAACAGGCGCATACAAATAAATGGTAAGCGTTGCGGCGCGATTTCTGAAATGATAGAGGGAGGGTTGCGTTGGTCGATTGAATCCATCCGCTTGTGCGCGGAGAAGAAAGGCTTCCCACATGATGAACAGTTTTGACAGCCGGACCAAACTCACCTCCGGCAACCGCACCTATACGATTTACAGTCTGCCGGCGCTCGAGGCGCGCGGCTTCAACCTGAGCCGGCTGCCCTTCAGCCTGAAGATTCTGCTGGAAAACCTGCTGCGCCGCGAGGATGGCGTGAATGTGACGGCGGCGGAGATTGAGTTTCTGGCCAAATGGGAGGCCAAGGCCGAGCCCAGCCGGGAGATTGCCTACATGCCGGCGCGGGTGCTGATGCAGGACTTTACCGGCGTGCCGGCGGTGGTGGATCTGGCCGCGATGCGCGACGCGATCCGGACGCTGGGCGGCGATCCGGAGCGGGTGAATCCGCTGGTTCCGGCCGAGCTGGTGATCGACCACTCGGTGCAGGTGGACGAGTACGGCACGGCGGGCGCTCTTGACGCCAATACGTTGCTGGAGTTCCAAAGAAACCGCGAGCGCTATGCGTTTTTGAAGTGGGGGCAGACGGCGTTCCGGAACTTTTCGGCGGTTCCGCCGGGGATGGGCATCTGCCACCAGGTGAATCTGGAGTACCTGGCGCGGGTGGTCTTCACCGACGGAGATCGAACGGCGAAGTTAGTGGCTTATCCGGACACGGTGGTGGGCACCGATTCGCACACCACGATGATCAACGGCCTGGGCGTGCTGGGCTGGGGCGTGGGCGGCATCGAGGCCGAGGCGGCGATGCTGGGCCAGGCGGTTTCGATGCTGGTGCCGCAGGTGGTGGGCTTCCGGCTCGTCGGCAAACTGCGCGAGGGCGCGACGGCGACCGACCTGGTGCTGACCGTGACCCAGGCGCTGCGCAAGCTGGGCGTGGTGGGCAAGTTTGTGGAGTTCTACGGGCCGGGCGTGGCGGAGCTGCCGCTGGCCGACCGGGCGACGATCAGCAACATGGCGCCCGAGTACGGGGCGACCTGCGGCATCTTCCCGGTGGACGAGGAGACGCTGCGCTATCTGCGACTGACGGGGCGCAGCGAGGAGCAGATTGCGCTGGTGCGAGGCTTATTACAAGGAGCAGGGACTGTTCCACACGGCGGCGACGCCGGAGGCCGAGTACACGCAGACGCTGGATCTGGATTTGGCGAGCGTCGAGCCGAGCGTGGCCGGGCCGAAGCGCCCGCAGGATCGCGTGCTGCTGCGGGATGCGGCGGCCAGCTTTGCGCGAGCAACTGCCCGACGCTGCTTTCGCCCACGGCCAAGCCGCTGGGAACGCGGACGGCGGCTGCAGTGGGAGCGGGGAGCGGTGACGGATGCGGCGCTTGCGGCTGCAGGCTCACGCAGCCGACGACACGGTGCAAGGCCGGTTTGGCGTTGATCCGGATCAGTATCTCGATCACGGCTCGGTGGTGATTGCGGCGATTACCAGTTGCACCAACACCTCGAATCCCTCGGTGATGGTGGCGGCGGGAATTCTGGCGAAGAAGGCGGTGGAGAAAGGGCTCTGACTGTGCCGCCGTGGGTGAAGACCTCGCTGGCGCCGGGTTCGCGGGTGGTGACGGATTACTACGCCAAGGCGGGCTTGCTGCCGTATCTCGAAAAGCTGCGCTTCAACGTGGTGGGCTACGGCTGCACCACTTGCATTGGCAATTCCGGGCCGCTGCCCGCCGATGTCACCAAGAGCATTGACGAGCATGGGCTGGTTGCGGTGAGCGTGCTGAGCGGCAATCGCAACTTCGAGGGCCGCGTGAATGTGGATGTGCGGGCCAATTATCTGATGAGCCCGCCGCTGGTGGTGGCCTACGCGCTGGCCGGACGGATCGGGCACAACTTCGAGACGGATGCGCTGGGCGTGGATGGGGCAGGGAAGCCGGTTTATCTCAAAGACATTTGGCCGACGCAGGCGGAGGTGGCCGAGGCGATTGAAAAGGGATTGTCCAGCGAGGGCTTCCGCCGGGAGTATGCGACGGTGAGCCGGGGCGACGCCAACTGGCAGGGACTGAAGTTTCCCACCGGCGAGGTCTACCAGTGGGAGCCGGATTCGACTTATATCCGCAAAGCGCCGTACTTTGACGGCATCACGAAGACGCCGGCGCCGGTGACGGATATTTTGGGCGCGCGGGTGCTGGCGGTGCTGGGCGACTCGGTGACGACCGACCACATTTCGCCGGCGGGCAACATCAAGGCCAACGGGCCGGCGGGAAAATATCTGGCGGAGCATGGCGTGAAGCCGGCGGAGTTCAACTCCTATGGCTCGCGGCGCGGGAATCATGAAGTGATGGTGCGCGGAACGTTTGCCAATGTGCGGCTGAGAAACAAACTCGCGCCGGGGACCGAGGGCGGCGTGACGCGGCTGCTGCCCGAGGGCGAGCAGATGTCGATCTTACGACGCGAGCGTGAAGTATGCCGAGCGCGGAGTGCCGCTGGTCATTCTGGCGGGGAAGGAGTACGGGTCAGGCATCGTCGCGGGATTGGGCGGCCAAGGGACCGAAGCTGCTGGGAGTGCGGGCGGTGATTGCCGAGAGCTTCGAGCGGATTCACCGGTCGAATCTGGTGGGGATGGGGATTCTGCCGTTGCAGTTTGCAGCGAGGGGCAAAACGCGGAGTCGCTGGGGCTGACGGGCGAAGAGGTTTACGATTTTGCCGACCTTGCGGTGAGACTGGGTGCAATTCGCACTGGCCAGAAGATTATGACGATCTCCGCAACGCCCGGCCAAGGAGAGAAGAAATATAGTGGGCAGGGCATTGTTTCGGATCCGCGATTAATCTCAGTTCGTGCCACTGATCCTAGCGGCCATGCGAAGGATTTCACCGCCAGGGTCCGCATCGATACGCCGCAGGAGATTGAGTACTTCGAGCACGGCGGGATTTTGCAGTACGTGCTGCGGCAGTTGGCGGGGAAGTAAGAGTCTCCAGTGTTAGCATGGTGTAATAAAATGCCTATGTTGACGTGCGCTGTGGAATTTATGGAATGAGCGAACCTGTTTTCAAACTGTCTCACGTTCAGGGCGTTCCGGTGTCGGATAAGGAACTGCTCGCAGATTTGTGCCGGGTCGCCGGCGAACTTGGAACGAAAACCGTACCCAGGCCGCAATATCTTTTGCTTGGGCAGTACTCCCACACCACGCAGTCGAAGCGATTTGGCAGTTGGAATGAAGCGCTCTCCCGAGCCGGACTCGCAATTTCAAATAGAATGAATATCCCCGACGAGGAATTGTTCGAGAATATTCTCACTCTTTGGCAGCATTATGGTCGTCAACCTCGACAAAGTGAACTCGCCTCTGAATCATCGGGTTTTTCGGAGGGGCCATATCGTCGTTGCTTTTGGCTCATGGATGAACGCGCTGAAAGCCTTCGTGGACTATGCCAACGGAACTGGAACCGAAGTTCCAGAAAGTTTAATTGAGTCCGTTAATGACAGCCAGGAGAACACTGGGCGCGACCCTTCTCTTCGTCTTCGCTGGTGCGTGCTCCAACGCGACAATTTCAAATGCTGTGCTTGTGGAGCAAGTCCGGCAATCACTCCGGGCGTCTTACTGCACGTGGACCATATTCATCCGCGGAGCAAGGACGGCAAAGCGATCTTTGAGAATCTGCAAACCTTATGTTCCAAGTGCAACCTTGGAAAATCGAATCTTTTACCGCTCTGAGGCAACACTTTTCGTTCTATACTTATTCCATGCGTAACGAATTCACAGCAGTCATAGAGCGCGACGGCGAATGGTTTGTCGCCTGGTCACCCGAGATTCCCGGCGCCAACGGGCAAGGGCATAGTGTGGAAGAATGCCGTGAGAGCCTGGGCGCAGCCATTCATCTGATTCTGGAAGACCGCCGCGAAGATGGTCTTCGCGGTGCTCCGGCAGACGCTCTTCGCGAGACGGTAACCATCCAGTGAAGCGCGAATCGCTGTTGCGACACTTGCGTTTGCATGGATGCTATCTCAAACGCGAAGGCGGCTCGCATTCCTTGTGGTGCAATCCGGAGACAGGACAGACGGAAGCGATTCCGCGCCACAGAGAGGTTGCCGATCTACTGGCGCGGAAGATTTGCCGGGGATTGTCAGTTCCGGAGATCGGAAGATAAAATCATAGCGCGTAAAGCCTAAAAGCGCCACTTCCGGCTGGGAGTGGCGTTTTTTCTGGACAATTTGGCCTACTACTTTTTCTTTGCCGGAACCTCTTCGCGGGGCAAAGAATCGCTCGCCCTACTTGTGTTCGCCGATGACGTGCAGGCGGAGGAAGTTGGTGGAGCCGGATTTGGTGCGGGTGCCGGCGACGATGGCGATGACCTCGCGTGGCTTGACGTAGCCGCCCTCTTCGAGCAACTGTCTCGGCGCACTCGACCATGGCCTCGTTGGAGTTGATCTTGGGGCAGAGGATGGGAGTGGTGCCCCAGAGCAGGTTGAGGCGGTTGATGGTGATCTCAAGCGGGCTGAAGGCGAAGATGGGCGCCGAGGGGTGGTACTTGGAGAGCTTGCGCGCGGTCGATCCCGATTCGGTGAAGAGGGCGATGGCGCGCAGGTCCAGGTCGTCGGCGGCGTGGGCCGTGGCTTCGCAGATGGTCTCGGCGATGGAGAGGTGAGCTCTGCGCTGCTTGCGGCGGTCGGAATACTCCGCCTCCTTGATGTTGCGCTCGGCATCGACGACGATGCGGGCCATCATGGAGACGGCCTCGACCGGGTACTTGCCCACGGCCGATTCGCCGCTGAGCATGACGGCGTCGGTGCCGTCGTAGACCGCGTTGGCCACGTCGGAGACCTCGGCGCGGGTGGGGCGCGGGTTTTCGATCATCGACTCCAGCATTTGGGTAGCGGTGATGACCGGCTTGCGGAACTCGGCGGCGCGGCGGATGATGTGCTTCTGGATGGCGGGAACCTGCTCCGGCGGCAGCTCGACGCCCAGGTCGCCGCGGGCCACCATGATGGCGTCGGCGGCGTTGAGGATGGCGTCCAGGTGCTCGATGGCCTGGGGCTTTTCCAGCTTGGCGATGATCCAGGTTTCGCCGCCGTAAGCGGCAACGCGATTGCGCACCAGGCTGACGTCTTCCGCGGTGCGAACGAAGGAGACGGCGATGGCGTCCACGCCGTTCTTGAGCGCGAATTCGAGGTCGTCGGAGTCCTTTTCCGTCAGCGAGGGCGTGCGCACCGGAATGCCGGGCAGGTTGATGCCCTTGTGCTCGCCCAGCATGCCGCCGTTGACGATCTCGCAGATGACGTCGCCGCCCGAGACTTCCTGGACGCGCAGCTCGATGAGGCCGTCGGAGAGCAGAATGCGCGAGCCTTGCTCGACGTTTTCCGCCAGGGTTTTGAAGGTGGTGCCCACCAGCGCCGCCGTGCCGGGAACGTCGCGCGGCGTAATGGTCAACTGCTGGCCGGCCTTGAGCAGCACGGGCTGATGGTCTTTCAGCGTGGAGGTGCGAATCTTGGGCCCCTGCAGGTCGCCCAGGATGCAGAGCGGCTTGTGCTCCTCGCGGCTGACCTTGCGGATCATCTGGATCAGCGCCAGCTTCTCCTCCTGGGTGCCGTGGGAAAAGTTCAGGCGGACCACATCGACGCCCGCGCGGACCAGATCCCGGAAGACGGGCACGGTGTTGGAGGCCGGGCCGAGCGTGGCGACGATCTTGGCGCGGCGTTGGGAGGCGGAATCGGTCAGGCTGGATGGTGCGAAGGACATGGGGAATCCTCCAGGAAAGGTTGAATGGGCCATGGGCCGGATTTGCACGCGGCGGCTATGTCAGACGCGGGAATGGGACGCACACCACCCAATTCACTATTATGCGGGAAATGCAGTGAATGGCCGGTGAAAATGGTTACCGGCGGGAGCGATTCCGTTTGGAGCGCGCGGAAGTCCGCTCCTGTCGTTCCCGAAAAAGGACGCCGTTCAGTTCCGCGCCCAGCAGCGCGCTGAACGAGGTGATGTAGAGCCAGATCAGGGTGGCGATGCCGGCGCCAAAGGAGCCGTAGAACATGGAGTAGTTGGCGATGCGCGTGACATACCAGCCAAAGGCCAGCGTGGACGGGAACCAGACCAGGGTGGCGGCCACCGCGCCCGGTCCCACCAAGTCCCAGTGCTCCTTGCGCTGGTGGAGCGGAAGTATGTATCTAACAAATAAAAACGCAATAAAGCAGCCGACTCCAACAATTACTGAAAAGCGATGGATTTGTAATATAGAGTTCCCGTGCTCTGTGGACCCTGCCAGAGACTATCGCATTTACCATGAAAGATATCCATGCACCAGCCACAATCACTAACAGAGCTAATCGTTTACTACTCCACGAATTCGCATGAGTTTTCACGTGACCTGTGCCGAAGTGGTAGAGAGCGCCGAGGACACTGACGCTGGTGACAAGCGCGATGGCCCAGCGGACCATGCGCCAGAAGAAGAGCACGATGTGGCGCAACTCATGGGTGGAGTTGTCGATCATCCACGCCTCGATCTGGCGGCCGAAGACCAGCACCAGAGTGGCCAGCGAGAGCGGGACCAGCACGATAGGCACCAGCAACAAGGCCCTGAGCCGCCGCTGCCAGAAGCCCCAATGATCGAGCGGCAGCAGGTAGGCGCGGCGAAAGCCCTCCATCAGCGAGAGCATCATCCCCAGGCCGGCAAAGACCGAGAGGGCGGCGGCGGAGAAGATCAACTGGTCGGAGTGGATACGGTGGGTCTCCATGGCGGATTGCAACAGAGACATGGCGCCTTCGGGCAGAAACTGCTCGAAGGCGCCGCGCACCTCGCCCACCAGCGAGGTTCCCTCCGGCGCCTGGGCCAGCAGCGCGGTGAGGACCACCAGCGCCGGAAACAGGGCCAGCATGCCCGAATAGGCGACGGCCTTGGCCGAGTTGAGCACATCGTGCTCCAGCGCCAGCCAGAGGGCTTTGCGTAAGCTGCGAATCAATGAGGGCATAAGAGTCTCAGGAAAGAGTAGAGCATCAGGCCGCCTTCTGCGAAGAGGGAACGGCACCTACAGTATTTGACGGCAAATTATAGGTCAGGAAACAAGCATTGCGTTTAATGTTTGTCGAATCTTCATGGAGAAACCGGATCAGAACTCAGCTTTCCACAGGTCCGGGCAGGTACACTATTCACGAAAAGGAGAATCACCCATGCAGACCCGGATTCAGGGCACGACCATGCCCGTGCTCGATGTGCAGCTTGAACCCAACGAGAGCGTGTTCAGCGAGAGCGGGGAGCTTTCGTGGATGACCGCTTCGATCCAGATGACCACCCACACGCAGATGGGCGGGGGCGGGGGAATCTTTGGCGCGTTGAAGCGCGTGGCCGGGGGCGGGAGCCTGTTCATGACCGAGTACCGCGCCTGCGGGGCTACCGGCGTGGTGTCGTTTGCCACCAAGGTGCCGGGCCACATTGTGCCGGTCGAGGTCGCGCCGGGCAATGAGTACATGGTCCACCGGCACGGGTTTCTGTGCGCCACGACGCAGGTGACCATCGGCGTGGGCTTCCAGCAGTCGCTGGGGGCGGGCATCTTTGGCGGCAACGGCTTCCTGCTGCAGAAGGTGGGCGGCCAGGGAACGGCGTGGCTGGAGCTATCCGGCGAGCTGATCGAGAAGAACCTGGCGCCGGGCGAGGTGCTGAGGGTGCATCCGGGCCATGTGGGCGCCTTCCAGGCGTCGGTGGGCTTCCAGATCACGACGGTGCCGGGGATCAAGAACATGATCTTCGGCGGGGATGGCATCTTTCTGGCCGTGCTGCAAGGGCCGGGAACGGTCTGGCTGCAAACGCTGCCCATCTCGCGGCTGGCGCACCAGATTGCCGAGTACCTTCCGCGCGGCGAGAGCCGGCAAGCGGGACCGGCCGCGGGCGGCGCGCTGCTGGGCGGAATCGTGGGGTCGATGCTGGGCGGGAACAAGTAGAGCGGCACCGGACCATGCACTTTCAGGCCGGAAGCCTGATGGCCACAAAATTCGCCGAATGCATTGCAGATGCCGTATACTCCGGCTTGCAGGAATTCCGCGCATGACTGAGCCCTCCGATAGCCCGCGCACTCTTCGTCGCGACATCGTCTTCGCCTTCGCCCTTGCCCTGGCCTGCTACCTGGCCTGGCTGATCCGCGATGTGCTCGTGCTGCTCTATGTCAGCGCGCTCTTTGCCGTTGTGCTCAGCCCGATGGTGCGTTTTACTTCCCGGCTCCGCATTCGCAGTTGGCAGCCATTCAAGGGCTCAGCCGCCATCTTTCTCCTTCTGCTGGTTGCGGCCGGAGCGCTTACCGCCTTCGGATTCCTCGCTCTGCCCCCGGTCATCAGCGACCTGCAGGGGTTCGCCCGGGAGATGCCAACACGGTTACCCGTACTTATAGAGAAACTCAAGAGTATTCCCCTGGCTCAACACCTGGATACCGCGGATCTCAGTTCCCGGCTTCAGGATTTCGTGAGCCAGGCAGCCACTTATCTGCTGTTCTCTCTCAGCAACTGGGCGGGCAAGCTATTCGATTTCATCATGGGCTTTATCCTTACCATCTATTTCATTCTGGAAGGCGACCAGGCCTACCGGTGGTTTCTTTCCTTTTTCCCGCTCGAACGCCGCGAACGTCTCGACCAGACCCTGCAGCGGGCGGAGATCCGCATGGGCAAATGGCTGCTGGGCCAGGGGAGCCTGATGCTCATCCTGGGAGTTGCCAGCACTATCGTCTATCTCTCGCTCCACGTTCGCTATGCTTATGCGCTGGGCGTGCTGACGGGGTTGCTCAACATCATCCCCGTGCTGGGCGCCGCGGTCTGCATCGCGCTTGCGCTGCTGGTGGCGGCCATTGACTCATGGGGCCGGGTGCTGGGCATTGCTATCTTTTACGTGATCTATCTACAGGTTGAAAACTCCTATCTCATTCCGCGCATTATGAAGAACAGAGTCGGTCTGCCCGGCCTGGCAATCCTCGTTTCCCTGGTGCTCGGCTCCGCGCTTGGAGGCGTTCTCGGAGCCATGGTCTCGGTTCCCACGGCTGTGCTGGTGGCCGTGCTTCTTGACGAATATCTCGTCCACAAGGACGCGGCGTGATCGTTTCCGGTTCCCGTCATTGCGCCCAATGCTCAAGTAAAGAGAGCGCTTGAAATCTACTCCGGTTGCGCTGACGGGTGGTTTCCGTTGTTGAGGCTTTGGCGAATCAGGTTCTCGGCATAATTCGACTCTCTCCTGCAATGCTCGCATTGCATCCGGCAGATTGCGGTTCCATAACGGCATCGCGGGGTCGATGCTGGGCGGGAAGAGAGAGGGTTAGCGAATCAGACAGAATAATCCCCAAGCCTCAAAAATGAGGCCTGGGGAGCCGCTCTTTGCATCGTCAGAGACTAGTAGCGATGTTCGTGTTCCCGTTCCATTTCGTGCAGGGCATGCTCGAGGATTTCCCGCGCCTCGTCAACGTGATGGAGCGCGCGCATCTGCAGCCCGACATGTCCAGTCTCATCGGTCCCGCTGGCAATGTCCCCGCGTGCTTCATCCAGAAGACCCAGCGCCGAACGCATGGGGCGATTCGGGTCTCCCCGACCGGAGGGGGAGTGTGGTGGGGGTTCCTTCCCTCGTCGCGCACCGCTGCTCTCACTTCATGGATGGCGCGGTCAATTTCCTCGATGGCGCGGTCCCGCGCGCCGGTAAATCCAGGCCGGCTGTCCGTTTGCAGCAGTTCGCGCGCCTCCCGCAGGTTGGAAAGGGCATGGAGATAGTGGGGACGCTGGGCCTGAGCCGGTGTTCCCAGAGCAAAGAGCAAGAAAGCCGACAGCCCGAGAACTGCTGTGGCAAGTGTCTTGAACATACGCATTTCAGTAGCACCTTTCATGGGTAAATTGGTGTCCCAACTACTCGCCGGAGAGAATAGCACATCCTTTCAATCACGTCACAATAGCTGAAAACTGCAGCCTATTTTGCGGAGACGGCGGCCTTGATCCGCAGCATCCACGGCTGCCTTCATCACGCCGCAGTTGGAGAAGAAGCGGATCAGGTTTCCGGTGAGCGGATTCCCGGGTCTCAGAATCGAGACCTGGGGCACCCGCTGTGTAGCTTCCGCCATCTTGAGTTCGCCGGTTCCCTGCGCGTCGAGGATGAGAGTGGTGAGCTTGCGGGCCAGGTCGAGCGGGAAGCTCTCAGCGACGAAGACCATCTTGCCGCGGATGGTGATGACGACCGGGCCTTCGCTGGTGGAGTAGACCTGCTCCTCATCGGAAGAGGCGGGAGGCGGGAAGACCGTGAATCCGGCGGAGGGAGCTGGCCGGAGCGGCGACGCTCATCGGTCGAGTCGAGCTTGACGCCGGAGTATTTGCGGCCCAGCTCATCGGCGTAGAGGCTGGCAAAGGCCCGGGCGGAGGCGGCGTTCTTCCAGACCGAAAGATAGAAGAGGGCGATGGAGTTGGTGCTGGCCTGCTCTTGCTGGGTTTTGGCGCTGAGCCGCTGGCCGGCCCAATAGAGGCCGCCGTCCCAGGCCGGGGTCAGGTTGCCGGCGGCCTGGTCGCCGCCGAAGAGTTGGGTGAGAATGTGCAGGTCGAGTTGGCCGATCTGGCCGATGTCGTAAGGCTTGTAGAGCTTGTCCACCAGCGGGTGAATGTTGGGCAGAAGCGGCACGGCGGGCACGTGGCGCTTTTCGTACTCGCGCGGATTGATGATCTCCCAGCTAGAGGTGGGCGGATGGTCCAGGGTTCCGGCAAAGGCCGCTGCCTGGCCCTGGTCCATCCACACATCCTGCTCGAAGCTGAGGCCCTCGCGATAGGGAAAGAGCAGCGACTCGGAGAGCAGCAGCGGCGCGCGCGCCAGCACCGGGGAATCTTCCGAGGCGGCCATATGCTGCCTGACGAATTCCGATCACCTCCGGGTCTTTGACGAGGCTCTTGCCCATGGGCTTGAGGATGTAGTCCATCATGACGGCCGTGGCCTGGCCCTCGGCGACGGCCTCGCGCGCCGTGTCCATCTCGTCTTTGGCCAGGTGGTCGGTGTCGTCGGGGGAGTTGAGCGAGACATCGTCGGGGGTCTGGTTGTTCCACTTTTCCAGGTCGGAGTGCTGGTCCTGCAGGGCGTGGGTCAGCTCGTGGGCCAGCACCGGCTTCTGCTCTTCGATGTCCACCCAGTCCAGCATGTAGACGGTCTTGGTCTTGGAATCGTAGTAGGCCTCGATCTGCTCCTTGAGCAGCGCCAGCAGAAAGGGCTTGAGGGCGAAGTCGCGGTCCAGCAGGCCGAATTTTTTGAGCACGATCTCGCTGCGCTGGAGGCGCTTGGCGCTCTCGTCTTCCTCGAACTTCTGCTTGAGATAGCTTTCGACCGTGGCGCGGGAGGTGATCTGGCGCTTGACGGCGCTCTTGATGGGCAGGCCGGTTTCGTCGGAGGAGAACTTGATCAGCTCATCGACCAGCGAGAAGAGCTGGCTCGCCTGCTCGGGAGTGATCTTGCCGGACTGGTGGGGCTTGCGCCTGCGGCGCGGCTGACTGCGGCTGGGGCGGCTGACTGGATCGGCGGCAGACTGCGCCAGCAGCGCGCTTATGCTGCAAGACACAACGCTGCCGCCAAGGCCCATCCGCGAACTTTCCGTGCTGCTTGCTCATCGATTCTCCCTATCTTCTTCCAAGGCTATAATCAGGATGCGGCCTGGAGCGCGATTTCCTCTGAAAATCTGTGCCTGAACCGGCAAAAAGATCCCCTATGACGGAAACAGACATCCCTCTACTGGCTACAACCACTCGCGACGTTGCTGGCTCAAGCGGCCACTGGCGGCGCCGGAGCTTGGTGGCCTATCGCGGCGGCTGACCCCACGGGAGTTGGACGCGCCGGAGAGGGAAACAGCGGCGCTGGTCTCCGGAGCCGCGGTGCACGACCTGGGCTGGCTGCGGCGCGTGGCGGTGCGCGGCGAAGACCGCTTCCGCTGGCTCAGCGGCATGGTCACCAACACGGTGAACGATCTAGGGACGAACGCCGGCGCCTGGAACCTGGTGCTCAACGCGCAGGGGCGCATCCAGGGCGACCTGCACGTCTGGCGCGAGGGCGATGCGCTTAGATCTGGACGATTGCCGCCGATCAGTACGACCGGCTGCTGGCCCATCTGGAGCGCTTCATCATCATGGACGATGTGGAGCTTGCGCCGCTGAGTGAAGATTCGGCGCTGGGGCTTGCCGGTCCGCTGGCCGCCGGTGTGCTGGAGCGGCTGGGCCTGCCCGCGCCGCCGAGCCTATGACCAGCGCGCGCGCTGAGTGGAACGGGCAGGCAAGCTGCGAGTTGCGCGCGGCTACGGCGTGCTCGCGCCGCATTATGAGCTTTGGGTGCAGGCGGCGGAGATTCCCGCGCTGTGGCAGGCGCTGATGGAGGCCGGCGCGAGCCCGGTGGGAGCGGCCACGCTGGAGGCTTTTCGCATCGCCGAAGGGATTCCCGCTTACGGCATCGATATTGCCGAGCGCGACCTGCCGCAGGAGACCTCGCAGATGCGGGCGCTCAGTTTTAACAAGGGCTGCTACCTGGGCCAGGAGATCGTGGAGCGCATCCGATCGCGCGGCAGCGTTCACCGGCATCTGCGGCAGCTGGAGTTGTCTGGACCCGTTCCGGCTGCGGGAGCCGAGCTGACCATTGGACGGCGGAGCGGTTGCCGGCGCAGATCACCAGCGCGGCGGAGCTGCCGCTGGCAAGTGGGCCGCGTATTTTTGCTCTGGGCATGATGCGCGGCGAGGCGGAGCGAGGCAATCCAACCTTTACCTACACAGCCGGAACATGTCGCGGGCACGGCACGGATTCTGGCCGCGCCGCCGGGGCTGAAAGCGGGTTAGCGAGTTAGCAAGTTAGCGAGTCGGAAATCAGAAATTCAGATAGGAAACGGAAAACCATGAGCGATAAACCGAAGTTTGAAGTGATTGACCGCCGCAAGATGAAGGCGGAAGAAGAGCAGGAGGGCCAGCAGCAGCCGGCGACTCCGGCAGAAGCGCACCGGCGCAGCCGCGTCAGGCGGCGGTCCGCGGCTGGTGGTCAACGAATCGAAGTCCGAGGCCCGGCGAGAGCCAGCGCCCGCCGCCACTCCCGAGGCAGCGGCGGAGGCTGAAGCTGAGTTGCCTCTCCGCCCACGGCCCAGGAGAGCCGCGAGCAGAAGGCGGCCTACGACGCCTCGGCGCAGAGGCTGGAGGAGATGGTGCGGGCGCAGAACCCCGCCGTGGGCGCGCCGCCGCAGATCAGCTTCGAGCACCTGGTGCAGCAGTTTTACGTCTCCGCGATGATTCAGATGGGGGCGGGCACGCAGGAGGGACAGCGTCCGCAGGGTGGACATCCTGGGCGCGCGGACAACCATTGATTTGCTGGGCGTGCTGGCGGAGAAGACCCGCGGCAACCTCACCGAGGCCGAGGATAAGACCCTGCAGACGGTTCTGTTTGAGGTGCGGATGGCCTTCCTGGAGCTGACCAGCATGATCACCGCTGCAGGGCATGCAGCCGCCGCCTCCTCCGAAGAAGGCTTAGCAGAGCTGCCATCGCATGGACGGTTTACTCACATTTCTGGGGACGGGAACCTCGATGGGGGTTCCGACGCTGGGGTGCGATTGCGCGGTTTGCACCTCGGCCGACCCGCGCGACCGGCGGCTCAGGCCCTCGGTGCTGGTGCGCTGGCGCGAGACGAGCAGCGGGCGCGAGCGCGTGGTGGTCATCGACACCGGCCCGGACTTCCGCGAGCAGGCCTTGCGCAACGGCCTGACGCGCGTGGACGCGGTCTTTTATACCCACTCCCACGCCGACCACATTCTGGGCATGGACGACCTGCGCCCGCTCAGCTTTGCAGTCTATCCGCGAGGGCGGGCCGATTCCGCTCTACGCTGCGCCGGAGACGGCCGAGGCGCTGGAGCGCATCTACGAGTACACCTTTTCGCCGCAGGCCACTTATCCCAACCGCGCGCGCGTCCAACTGCATGCCGCTGGCCGAGCGCACTCTGGTTCACGGCGTCGAGTTTCTGCGCGTGCCGGTGCAGCATGGGGAGATGGAGATTGCCGGCTTCCGCTTTGGCCGCGCCGCTTACCTGACCGACGTGAGCGCCATCCCCGAATCGAGCTTCGCGCTGCTGGAAGGGCTGGACCACCTGGTTCTTTCCGCGCTGCGCCACAAGCCGCACCCCAGCCACGCCACCGTGGAGCAGGCCGTCGGCTGGGCGCGGCGCATCGGCGCGCGCCAGACCTGGCTCACGCACATCGCCCACGATCTGGGCCACGAAGAGACCAACCGCGCGCTGCCCGACGGCATCCGCCTGGCCTACGACGGCCTCAGCCTGCCGGTAAACCTGGAGACCGCGAACTGATGATCGAAGGCAAGGTGATTTCTGTATATCATTCGCTCGCGGAGATTCCCGCCGGCTTCGGCCCCAGCGTGGCCGCCATCGGCAACTTCGACGGCGTGCACCTGGGCCACCAGGAGATTCTTTCGGCGGTGGTGCGCGAAGCGCAGGTTGCTAAGCGCGCGGGCCGTGGCCATCACCTTCGACCCTCATCCGGAGCAGTTTCTGCGCCCCTCGACCGCGCCGCGGCTGCTCACGCCCATCGACGAGCGCCTGCGCCTGCTGGCCCTCACCGGCATTGACGCGGTCGTGGTGCTGCCCTTCGATGCGGCGCTCGCCTCGCTTTCCGCGCGGGAGTTTGTGCGCCGCATTCTGGTGGACGCTCTCGCCGTGTGCGGCCTGCATGAAGGCGGCAACTTCCGCTTTGGCCATCGCGCCGAGGCCGGAGTGGCCGATCTCAAAATATTTGGCGCGGAGTTTGGCTTTGCCGTCCACGTACATGCACCGGTGCATGTGCGTGGGGCTGGAGGTTTCCAGTTCGGCGATCCGCGAACGCGTGGCGGCGGGCGACATGACCCGCGCGCGCTGGATGCTGGGCCGCCCCTTTGAGATTCGCTCCACGCCAGGCTCGCGGACGCGGCATCGGCACGCGGCTGCTGGTGCCCACGGTCAACCTCGCGCCTTACGACGGCCTGCTTCCCGCCTTCGGCGTCTACGTCACGCGGCTCACGATTGGCGGGCGCAGCTTCCAGGCGGTCACCAACGTAGGCAACCGGCCGACCTTTGGCGAGGCGTCGTTTGCCGTCGAGTCGCACATCCTGGACTTTGAGCCCATCGAACTGGACGACCAGACGCCGATCGTAGTCGAGTTCCTGCTGCGGCTGCGCGGCGAGCAGCAGTGGCCCACGCCGGAGGCGCTGAAAGTTCAGATTCTAAAGGATATAGCCAATGCGAAGAAGTACTTTTCGCTCACGCGATAGCGGCTGTTCAGTCCGCAACAGCAATGTGGAAACCTAGGCTAAGATGTTGAGGCACTCAGCTGGACAAATTAGCATGAATTCAGGTAACTCCGGTGCTAAATATTGTTACTTCAGGGCAAGTTCCTATGCTGAAAGTTTTGTAATATATTGTTTTTTGTTGATGTTCTGATAGATTAATTTATAGTGCCTTTGATTACATAAGGTTAGCGCGGAAGTGTATACGGAACAGATTCCGCGCGGAATCAGGATAGGGGAAACGAACGATGAGGAAATTATCATTGACGTTACTCTTATTGGCAGCCACTCTAGTGAGTGTCCCGGCTGCCTTGGCTGATACGTTTACTTACTCTATCAACGGCCAGAACTTCAGCGCCGATCTTACATTCACCGCCACACAAATTACAGGCCATCCGGGCGACTACACCATCACGGGCGTTACCGGGTGGTTCGGTGACCCCGATACCAATGGAGTGGTCACTCTCTCCTCTTCGAATCCCGCCACGGTGATCTCCGCCGGCAACGCATTTCCCCCGAATTACGCCAATGAATACGGGTTCCAATTCGACAATGTACTCTACGCAACGGCAACGGGCAACGGGATACTGGACTGGGGCGGCCTGCTCTTTTCCACCAACAACGGTTACATACTCAATATCTTCTCCGACAGCACCAATGGCAACGCCGGATACTTCTATTTTGCTGACAACGGCACGTATTACGTCAACACTCCCATCCCCACCGGCTCAGGCGGTTCAGGCGGCTCAGGCGATTCGGGCGGTTCGTCGGACGGCTCACCTCCAGCACAAGGAAATCTGACCTCCTCACCGGAACCCGAGTCTCTGTTGTTGCTGGGCACCGGCCTCCTCGGCCTGGCAGGTGTGCTTTTTCGGAAGGCCAAGCCGTCAGACAATGATCTAGAAGCCATCTCATAAATGTCTGAGCAGCATGAGAAGGCATCCAAGCTGCACGAAACCAAGGAAGTTTTCGACGTGGTATTCCCATCGTGTGACCAATCGGCGGTAGTTCTGCATCCAGGCAAAGACCCTCTCGATCTTCCATCTACGGCGATAGCGGCGCAGCGGGCGTCGGTCCTGCGTTATCCGTTTGCGCTTGGCCCGGTTGGGCGAGATCATCTCGATGCCATACTCCGCGGCCAATTGCTGATCGAGGGGGTCTGAGTCGTAGGCCTTGTCTCCAATCAACCTTTCGGGCAGCTCGTCAAGGAAGCATCCGGCCAAAACAGCTTCCACAAGCCGGCACTCGGCAGGCGAAGCGCTTTCGACAGATACGGCGAGAGGAAGACCGTCACCAGAGGCGATAGCGACAATCTTGGTGCCCTTGCCGCGCCGGGTCGGGCCAACGGCGAAGCCCCCTTTTTGGCGCTCGCGAAGGTAGCGTCTACAAAAGCCTCGTCGAGATGAAGCTTACCTCGCTCATGCAGTTGCCGGGCCAACAGACGCAGCATCAGAACCAGCTTGCCTTGGCGAACCCATTGCTGAAAACGCCGGTGGCAGGTCTGATACGGAGGATACCTGGCAGGCAGTTCGCACCACTGCGCACCACTGCCCAAAATCCAAAGCACACCGTTGAGCACAGCGCGCGTGTCGTGCCACGGACGACCCCGATTATCCTCACGCCGCGACGGGCGCAGCACGTGCTCCACCAACTCCCACTGTTCGTCTGTCAGTTCCCAGCGACCTGCCATAGCCGACTGCGGAGACGCCTTGAGCTACTACAGTTTCGCAGAAATTCGATCCGGAAATGTTTATGAGATGGGTTCTAGACACATAGCCATCGAGAGGAACAGGCCTCACTTATCACGGATTAATTGGTTTGGCTGGACTGGAAGCAGATTTGAGTGCCGGTTTGACGGTTACTTTTGGCAAGTCGGGAGCGGACGGCCGAGCCAAGGGTGCTTTTTTCACCTTCGAATTTGCCGAGGGCACGCCTGCAACTGGCTGCAATGGTTGTTTCGCAACCACTGGCGCCGTCGGCTTAGCAGTCTGGCCGATGGGAGCAATCGGCGCGGGTGGAACTGCAGGTGCCGGCTCTCTTGTCGTGCGGGGGGTATCTGAAGAAGCCGCCGGAGCGATCACCGGTTTGACGGATCCGGCGAGCCTTCCTGTAACGATCTGTGGGATTAATGCCGGTTTGATTCTCGATCCGGTTGCTGTAGCGCTGACGGCTGGCTTCACGGCCGGTTTTGCGGCGGGATGCGCGGGCGGTTTGGATACCGGGGCAATCGATTTGGAGGATGTGCGAGCTTTGGCGGGCAAACTGGCCGCAGGCGAAGCGGCTGCCGGACTGACAGCGGCGGATGATGACGGCGGATTGACGGACAGAGGCAAATAGGCTGACGCGTTGGCCTTCACGTGGATGGAGGGCGAGCCGGCTTCTTTGAATCTGGCGGGCGGCTGCGCGGCTGTCTTGTGTGAGGGATTTTCCGGTTCGTCGGCGAGGAATTTTTCGTTGTCTTTGCCGCTGATGGCAGCGCGCATCCAGGTTATCCAGATGGGCAGGGCCGCGCGGGCTCCAGTTTCCTTTTCTCCCAGGGACTGATTGGTGTCGAAGCCGACCCAGACGCCGCAGGTGATGGAGGGCGAGAAGCCCAGGAACCAGGCGTCGGTGTATTCGCTGGTGGTTCCGGTTTTGCCGCCGAGCGGATGGTTGAGTTGCGCCGCAGCCGCTCCGGTGCCGTGCCGGATGACGGCTTCGAAGAAGGGTCATCATGGTGCGCGCCGTTTGCTGGCTGATCACCTCGTTGACGGCGGGCGGCTCCTCCCACAGCGTGATGCCGTCGGCGTTGGAGACCTTTTTAATGAAGCCGCGGCTTCACGCGCAACCCGTCGTTGGGAAAGACGGCGTAGCTGGCCACCTGCTCTTCGAGCGAGACATCCACCGCGCCCAGAGCTACCGGCAGATAGGCGGGTATGTTAGAGGTGATTCCGAAGCGGTGGGCCACGTCGATGACCTTTTGAATGCCCACCTGGTCGGCCAGCTTGAGAGCGGGAATATTGCGCGACTCGGCGAAGGCTTCGGTGAGGGTCATCATGCCCTTGAAGTCGTTTTCGTAGTTGTGGGGAGTATAGCCGCCGAAGCTGACCGGGGCATCGACGATGATGTCGCTGGGCTTGGCGCCGTCTTCAATGGCGGCGGTGTAGACGTAGGGCTTGAAGCTGGAGCCGGTCTGCCGCTGGGCCTGGGTGGCGCGGTTGAACTGGGAGAGCGCGTAATCGCGCCCGCCGACCATGGCCAGCACGTCGCCGCTGGTGTTGTCGATGGCCAGCAGAGCGCCCTGGGCGCCGGAGTCCTGCTCAAGCGTGGCGCGTTGCGCCTTGCCCTCCACGGCATCGGCTAGGTGAACGTAGATCACGTCGCCGGGCTTGACGCAGGGCGTCGCCATAGCGCTCCCCGGTCCATCTCCAGTCCTCGGGCAGGAGCAGAATCTGGGCGTCGCCCACGCGGGCATGGATCTCCAAGGGCAGAACACGGGTAACCACGGCATGGACGTAGTCGCCGGGCCCGGAACTCATGGCCCAGTCGGGATGCTTGAAATCCTCGATGGTGCTGCCGCAGGCGAGCACGTTTTCCAGCTTGCCAGACGAGCCATTGCCCATCCAGCCGCGCCGCCGCTCATAGGCAGCCAGGCCGTCCGCGATGGCGTGATTGGCGGTTTTTTGCAGGTCCAGATCGAGCGTGGTTTCCACCTTAAGGCCGGCCTCGTGCACCTGCTCGCTGCCGAAGCGTTTTTCCAGCTCCCGGCGGACCTCCTCCTGAAACCATGGAGCGACTAACGTTTCAGGCGGGGCGATACGCAGCCCCAGCGGAGCGTTGCGAGCCTGCTCCGCCTGCTGGTGGGAGATGACCCGATCAAGCTCCATCTCGGTAAGCACCAGGTTGCGCCGGTGGAGCGCTTTTTCCGGCGCGAGCAGCGGCGAGAAGGCGACCGGCCCCTTTGGCAATCCGGCCAATAGAGCCGCTTCGGGGAGCGTCAACTCTTTGGCGTGCTTGGAAAAGTAAAACTGGGAAGCGGCCTCAAAGCCGTACCTTCCGTGGCCCAGGTATATCTGGTTGCCATATAGGGTAAAGATTTGCTGCTTGGTGAAGGCGCGCTCAATCTGAATGGCCAGGTAGGCCTCCTGCACCTTGCGGCTGGCGGTGCGCGCGGAGGAGAAAAAGAGGTTGCGCGCCAATTGCATGGTGAGCGTGGATGCTCCCTGCGCGCGCCCGTGGGTGCGCAGGTCATGCCACAGTGCCCCGCCGACGCGGAGTATGTTGATGCCCCAATGCGACTCGAAGCTCTTGTCTTCAATGGAGATCACCGCCAGACGCAGCACCGGGGCAAAGTCATCGTAGTTGACTACTATGCGCCGCTCCAGCGCAAAGGAGCCGATGATGCGGCCCTTCTGGTCGTAGAGATCGGTGGTGGTGGAGGGGCGAAAGCGTTCCAGGTCATGAATCTGGGGCAGATCGACGGAGTAAACCAGCATGAGCCCACCCAACGAGCCGGTAATCACGGCCAGAACGAGCAGCGCAGTCAAGGTAAGCTTGCCGGCCAGCTTGCGCCTCTTATGCGCGGGTACTGGCGCGGTGCGAAGCAGATGGCTCCGGCCAAGGCCGTGCGACTCGGGAGGCTCGGTTGGGTTGAAAATCAAGCGATTCAGGCCTCGCAGGCATTTCTCCGGCGTACTGAAAAGAAATGCTCCAGCCCAAGGCTAGCACGAAACAGTAAAGCAGTGAATGGCGGTTTCCGCAAACCATGCAGTGCAAGGGCGTGGCGCGGGGCGATGATTCACAGATGAAAAAAGCCGGTAATATGTGGCTATTTCGACCCGAAGAGGCGGCGGAAAAAGCCGGGTTTATTCTTTGCCGGCGTCGGGGTTGCGGGCGGGGCGGCGCTTGCGCTGACCGCAGGAGCCACTTCCGCAGCGGGGATGGTGGCGTGGTCGCTGTTATTGGCTTTTAGCAACTGGAGCGCTTTGTCGAGTGGCGCGTCACCTTTGGCGGGCGGCGCTTCCTCGAATTCTTCTTCGGAGGCCTGGCCGACGGTCAGGGCGGGGGTTACGGCCTCATCGGAAATCTTCTTGCCTGCGGGGGTCTGATACTTGGCCACGGTGAGCAAGAGGGCGGCGCCGTCGGGCAGTTCGATGGTCTTTTGCACCGAGCCCTGGCCGAAGGTCCGTTCGCCGACCACATCGCCACGCCTCAAGTCCTGGATGGCGGCGGCCGCCAGCTCAGCCGGGCCCGCGGTGCCGCGGTTCACGATCACGGCCAGCGGCGCGCCGGAGAGGAATTGAGCGGGGTCAGCGGAAAAGGTCTGACGGGGAAACTTCTGGCCTTCTAGCGTTGCCAGCGTCCCCTGCTTCACGAAAAAATTGGCCAGGCGCAGGCCCTGCAGGTAGTCGCCATCGGCGGAGTCGCGCAGATCCACGAGCACTTTTCGATCCTTGGTGGATTTGAGGACAGCAGCGATTTCGTCCACGCGGGAAGCGGAGAGCGCCCCGGGCTTCAGATATAGGATGGTCGCCCCCTCGAACTGTTGCTCGGCGAGCGCAGGCACGCTGGTGATGGAGCGGGTCAGGGTTATCTTGTCGGGGTCTTGCTTGCGAGGGCGCACCACGGACAGGGTAACCGAGGTCCCCGGCTTGCCCTCCAGCAGTAGCCTGATGACCTCCAGCGACAACTCGCGCGAGGACTGGCCGCCGATGGATTCGATTACGTCGCCATCGGCGATATGCTCCTTTTCGGCAGGCGAACCGGGCAAAACGCTGACCACGATGGCGTAGCCGTAACGCTTGGAGACGGTAATGCCCACCTGGGCGACGCCCGTGACCGGGCGCTCCTTGTAGATTTTGTACTCGGGTGGGGTCAGGTAGCTGGAGTCGGCGTCCAGCGACTCCAACAGGCCGTGCAGGGCGCCGGTGGTCACGTTATTGATGTTGGGCTCGGTGACGTATTCGGTCTGAATCTTACTGAGTACCTGCCGGAAAATGACCATCTGGCGGTAGGCGCCATCCTGCTGGCCGCCGGCATGAACGCCAAACCAGCCAAATTCGCCGAAAAGAAAGCCCAGGCCGAGAGCGGCAAAGATGGCTACGGAAAGAACAAAGACAAAACGCTGGAAAAATCGAGACACGCGCACCACCGGGGCGGCCCTTGAGGGGAAACGAGCCGCTCAACCCTATAGACGCAATGATAACGCAAAGGGCGCGCGTCACACGAAATGCGCTTCTCCGCTCCACCTCAACCACGTCCTTGTCGCGTGGTTACCAAAGTTTGTATTCTTTCGTAACACTTTGCCGCAAATCGAGGGTACAATTCTCCCGAATCGCTTTTCAGCCGCGATTCGTAGCCAACCCACGAAAGGATTGCACCCATGCGCAAGCTCTTGGGTAAATGGGGGGGGGGGCAATTGGAAGGCCATTCCTCCACGCCGCCACGCTGTTTCTGCTGCATTCCGCAGCTTTTTTCCTCGCTCTGCCTGAATCCGCCAATGCCCAAATCTGGGTCACATCCGGATTCTTGGTGACGCCGGCGACACCGGTTAGCTTATCTGGAATCACATTCACGCCGGGCAACCAAACCGAAACCGCCTATTGCAGCACTTCGGTCGTCGATCCCGCCACCGGCCAGAATTCGCCGGCAGCGGCGGATTACAGTAAGTTTATCGCGTATTGCACCCTGACTCCATCCGATGGAACCACCATCGTTTCCACGTCTTGTCCAAGTGGTTCGGGATATCAGTCTGGTAATCCCTCCATCCTGTGCACTACTGAATTTGTGCCGCAGCCAAACGTCATCTATACCATCAATTCCTGGCATGCACTCTTATTCAATCGCGATCCGTCAGGCACGGTTTGCGGCCAACCCAATTACAATTGGCTTGGTTTGCAGTTTTGCTGGTCCGATCCTCTGGGTTACTATTCGATAAATCCAGGTGCATCGAATCCATGGCCTCCGATACCTAATTATCCAGGTGTAAGTTCGAATGTAAGTCCATTAGCAATTAACACCGTGGATGTAACATGCGGCGCAATTGGCACTTGCGCGCCTCAGACTATCCCATATGAGTATTGTTTATCAGGTTCTGCTCCATTCTGCTCTGATGCATTAGTTACTCCAAGTAGATGGTGGGTGGCACAGACCTCCGAACCCTGGCAGGTCAAATGTTCGGACGTTGTCCAGGGTTCCGTAACACCTTATTTAGTTAGCCCGACTGAAATAAATGCAACTTTCACGCCTAACTATGGATTTACCCTTGCACAGGCGGCCAAAGTGTGCGGTTTTATTGAGTTTGATTGGCAACAGACAATTACATCATGGCCACTTCCTAGTCCACTCCGTGAAGCAGGAAGTAATGTTCCTCTTCACGCACCTCCCTCTTTCAATGATCCGCCGCCAAATGGATACGACTACGATAATCCGCATAGCCCTGATCCATTGAAACTATATTACAATCCGTTCAGTGGTCCATCCGACAACTATGCGCTATCTAGTTATACATCAACTGACACTAACACACTCTATTTTGACGATGCTCCAGCTAACAACTGCATGCCAGGCGGAACCGGAGCAGATTGTAACGGCCAGACGGCTCCACCTGGCAGCATGATGGCTTTTACGACCCATCTTGTCGGACTTCAGGGAGACCTTCCGGGGGCTGCGGTAATAGACACGGGAATAGGATTCAGTTGGACTAGCACGTATAACGGAACTCATGGAGGTATATCTATGAGCCGAAGCAAAGGTCCAGTTGACATGGGAAGCGGAACTGGCGGCATCACGATTACAGCTGTAAGTGAAACTTCGTACAATCAGTCTGGGGCATCGTCACTTCCTACATTATTAGCAGTGTCTCAAGTATCGACTACAGGATCCGGGCTGGCCTACAGCCGTGTAAGTAAATTGTTTATCGGAACCTTGACCATCACCAACGATAGCAGCGAAACAATCACGGGTCCGTTTCAGATTGTTCTCGATTCACTGCAATCAAACGTGACGCTGGCGAATGCAACAGGCATCTTCGGCGGCTGGCCATACATTACCGTCCCGAATGTGACCAGCCTCGAACCTGGTCAGTCGGCAACGGCCGCTGTGCGATTCTCCAACCCATCAGACGAAATCCTCAACTACTACCCAGCCGTTTACTCCGGGAGCTTCGAATAAAATGGGCAAACGCAAAGTTCTATTGTATGCTATGCTGTTTTGCTTCGGAGGATTGGCCGTATATGGCCAATCCTCGGACCTAAAGGTCGAGATTCAACCCGCACAGACCGTTGTCAAAAACAATGAGGACTTTTCGGTGTCCACCGTAATCCGCAATACCGGCAAGAATGAGCAAAAGCTTGCGGTTTTGCTCTGCTGTTACTCAATGCTGTGGACCACGGATAATCCTTTCGTGCATACAGACTGTATTGAAGGGTGCGCGAGAAATTCCGCCATCAGAATTCAACTCAAGCCCGGTCAAATATATGAAAAGACTGTGAGGGTCCGGGTAGAGATTGGCGCTGGAAGAGATCGAAATGAACCGGTTACCTTCAGATTAGGATTGAATGCCGCAACTTACAGATCGGAACCGAAGATTCCAACGATTTGGAGCAATGCTGTAACGGTCAATGTCACGAGATAATCAACTTCAGCCAAGTAATCTACTCCGGGAGCTTTGACTGACATGAACAAACTCATAGTGCTGTTCATTGCGCTACTGTTATGCTTCGCGTCATTCGTCGCATGTGATCGTAGCAAAAGCCATCACCCGGATTATACCCGCGATGATGTTAAAGTCTCGCCATTAAAGGCCAGGATTGCGCTGACCCAAACTGCGGTAAAAAACAACGAGACTTTTTCAGTCTCCACTACGCTGATCAACTCCGGAAGTAAAGTGTGGGAATTGGCGGTTGGATGTGGTTTTTTAGACGAATGGAACTCAGATAATCCTTCTATCCATGTAATCGGAGAAGCATGTATGAAATTTATTCCCGTGGGAGTCAGACTCAAGTCCGGAGAGACGTATGAAAGAGCAGTGCCGGTCCGTCTGGTGCTCATGGCTGACAAGGGACAATCTGAAAAGGTTACCTTCCGATTGCGATTTAATGACCCAACTTTCATTCCGCATCCGGAGGTTCCACCAGTTTGGAGTAACGCCGTTACGATCAATGTCGCGAGATAATCAACTTCAGCCCAGCAATCTATTTCAGGTGCTTCGACAAACATGGAAATACGCAAAGTGCTTTTCGGTACATTGCTATTATGCCTTGCGGTGTCGGCGTCAGCCGCCCCCATCACATATGATGTAACGATTAACACGTCCTCTGTCGCAGGTACTACGGGGTCTCTGGATTTGAACTTCAACCCTGGTTCGCTGACAACACAGTCCGCGTCACTTCAAATACTTGGCTTTTCAAGTGACGGGTTCCTGGCGGGCAGCCCTGAACTGACCGGAGATATCAGCGGAACCTTGCCATCAACCGTAACCTTTGACAACGGGACGGGATACAACGACTATTTCGAGGGGTTCACCTATGGCTCGATTCTCTCGTTCGACGTGAGTCTCTACGGACCTGCATTGAGTTCACCGGATGGGTTGTCTACATCGGGCAGCACGTTTGCATTCAGCATGTTCTCGGATGCCGCGGGCACAATTCCAGTATTGACGACCGATACAACCGATGGGTTTGCGTTTATCGTGAATGTCAACCTCAATGGTTCAACAACCGTGACAAATTATTCAGACCAGACAACTGTAGGACCACAGGCAAACGTCATTCCGGAGCCGGGCACTCTGTTGTTAGTTGCAACGGGACTGACAATCCTCATGCTCATCCATCGACGAATCCGAGTGTGGGCGGACAACTAAATTTCCTGTCCATAAAGGCAAATCGCTCACTGGAAAAAGCTGAACATTTTTTTCTTTTCCGGGATGGCCGACTGGCCGCAAACCGATTGGGTCATCTGCCGGATGGCCATCGATATCGGCGAGTCATCATCTGCGAACGGGGTCGCCGTGTTCTGCATACGGCGCACAGCGGCATAGTCATTGGGGATTTTCCATTGCGGCGGACGGGTGAGAGCCTTGTCTATATGTTCTTCATCAATTTCGATGTCGCGAGGGTCGTATCTGTTGATCACGATTTCAAGCTTGGTTTTGCCCCCGTCGGCGAGTTGCGCAATCATGCGATGCGAGTTACGCAGTTCGGGAATGCCAACCTGCGTGACCAGGTAGATGGTGGATGACTCATAAAAGAGATGTTTGCACTTCAAATCGAGTCTCGATCCAGCGTCTACAACTACAAAATCGAAGTTCTGGCAGGCGACTTCCAGCAGCTTGTCAATGGCGTCCGAGGAGACATACGTGGGGCCTAATTCACTGGGCGCCGCGAGTAAAAATAACCCGGAACCATGTTGCGCGATCAAGCCGGCAAGGAAATGCGCATCGAGCCGGCTGGAATTCTGAAAGGCGTTGACAATTGAGTACTGAGATTTGATTCCGAGGTTGATGGCCGCATCTCCTAGGGGGAGATTGAGATCGATCAACAGGGTTTTTCGCTCGGATTCCCGGGCCAGCAAGACCGCAAAATTGGAGGCCAGGGTGGTGACTCCAGAACCGCCTTTGGCGCCGACAAAAACGAGCAGCCGGTTGTCAGTTTTTACTGGAGCGCGAAGCACCGAGCGCAAGGCAGATGCCCTCATCAAAGCCTCGGCCATGGCGCCGGGCGCGAAGGGTAAAGTGAGAAACTCACGCGCTCCCGCGTGCATACATTTGAGCAGCAGGTCGGGGTCCTTGCGCTCCGACAAGACCATGACGATTGCCTGGCCAAGGACACAGATGCTCTCCACCAGATGAAGAGCCTGTTCGGGGTTACTGTCCAGGTCAACGATGACGACGTCGAAGTTGTGTCCCAACATACTCGATGCATTGTCGAGACTGGGAGGATAGGTAGAAAACTCGCGAATCGGACCGTTGTGACATTCTTCCAGAGCACTTGTTAAGGTGCTGCGACATTGCTTATCCGGACTGATGATCGCAACGGCCATTACGTATGCGCCAGGGGCAGGGGAATCAGCAGGATGGGGCGAGGCTGACATGACGGAATAACGGCTCCAAGATGCGTGATATACCGACGCGAGTCAAGGCGGAATTCGTAAGCGGTCAGAGCCCGCACTCGTGAAAGAGACAGACTAGCACAACCTACCCTCGGGACCCACGATAGCTTCGGCCCAGGCCATGCGGATGGTCGTAATCGCCCGGCAGGAACGCAGAACCAGCCAAAATCTCTCAAGGAATAACCCTAGCCATGAGCAATGAGGATGGCCACGGAAAAATCAGAACAAAAATGCCGGAAAAGCCGAGACAGCGAACACTCAGATGCCCCCCCGAGTAGGGGATTAAAGCGCACAGCCTATTGAATACAATCATAGCGCAAGAGGCGGGCGGGAGATATATTTCGAATGTTGAGTGTGGTATAACGGCCAAAATCCGCGCAGGACGGGAAATCCGCCCCGTTCTCAACGGAAGAGGCTGAACTTTTTTTTCTTTTCCGGAATGGCCGGCTGGCCGCAAACCGATTGTGTCATCTGCCGGATGACGCGCGCGATGGGCGAATTGTGTTCGGTGAGCGGAGTAGCCGTATTCTGCATCCTGCGCACGGCTGCATAATTGTTGGGAATTTTCCACTGCGCCGGCCGGGTGAGTGCCTTGGTAATGTGTTCTTCATCGATTTCCAGGGAGCTAGGGTCGTAGCGGTTGATTACGATTTCGAGTTTGGGGCTGCCCTCGGCGGAGAGCTGCGTAATCAGGCGATGCGAATTGCGCAGTTCGGGAATGCCGACCTGCGTGACCAGGTAGATGGTGGCGGAGTCGTTGAAGAGATGCTTGCGCTGCAAGTCGAGTCTGGATCCGGCGTCGACCACGACATAATCGAAGTTCTGGCAGGCGACTTCCAGCAACTTGTCAATGACGTCAGAGGAGACATAGGTGGGAGCCAGCTCACTGGGCGCCGCGAGCACAAATAATCCGGAGCTATGCTGCACCAGCAAGCCGGCAAGGAAATGCGCATCAAGCCGGCTGGAATTCTGAAAGGCGCTGGCGATCGAATATTGAGCCTGGATTCCGAGGTTAAGCGCCACGTCTCCCAGGGGTAGATTGAGGTCGATCAACAGGGTTTTTTGGCGGGACTCCTGGGCCAGCGATACGGCAAAATTGCATGCCAGGGTGGTGGCGCCGGAACCGCCTTTGGCACTGAGGAATACGAGCAGCTTGCCGTTGGTCTTATTTGAGAGACGAGCGGGCAAACGCAGGGCAGAGGCCCTCACCAGAGCGTCGGCAACATCCTCTTTGACGAAGGGGAGCATAAGATACTCGCGGGCGCCGGCGCGCATGCAGCGAACCAGCAGGTCGGGGTCGGCCTGCGTGGAATAGACGATTGCGGTTCCCATGCCACGAGAGCAGATGCTCTCCACCAGGTCGAGAGCATATTCCGGGTCGCTGTCCAGGTCGACGAAAATGATGTCGAAGTTACTCCCCAGGGAGCGCGCGACGTCATTCAGGTCGGGAGGGTAGGAAATGAACTCCCGGATGGGCCCGATATGACATTCGCCCAGAGCAATGGTTGCAGCGTTACGCAGTTGCTCGTCGGGACTGATGACCGCGATGGACAAATCGCCGAAGTTGATCGGAGTATCGGGAATACGGATAGTGGTTGACATAGCGAGATGGCTGCTCCCAGCCGCCAAGAAGGCGTAGAATTCCCAGGGCGAGAAAGCGTGCAGGCCCACGGAAACTTAACAACGACTCATCATGAGTTATCGGCAGGAGCGAATCCGGCGATAGTGTCGGGCGCAGTTTGTTTGAGCAGAGCGGCAAACCATTTTCGCGTTCGGCACACGCTTTTTCATGGGAAAGCAGATGATGGAATTACGTACCATATCTTGACATGCCATCCCAATCCGAGCAGACTGAAAGAAGAGCCAAATTGCGAGATAAGGGACCAATATGCGAGAAATAATTCCACATGGCACCTACAAAGTTCAGGCTTTGGACCGGGCATTCGCCGTACTGGATTTGCTGGGCGAGAGCGAAACGCCGCTGGGCCTGGCGCAGGTTGCCTCGTCGCTGCAACTGCACAAGAGCACGGCGCACCGATTTCTGATGGTTCTGGAAAAGCACCGCATGGTGGAACGCACCGCTGGCGGCAAGTTCCGCCTGGGGTTGCGTCTTTTTGATTTCGGCAATCGCGCCATAGAACAATATGATTTGCGCGAGCGCGCGCAGCCGCATCTGAGGCGCCTGGTGAACGAGACCGAGGAGACGGCGCACCTGTGCATTCTGGAGGGCGCGCACGTAGTCTACATCGACAAGATCGAACCGACGCGCGCGGTGCGCATGATAACCCGCATCGGGGCCAGCAACCCGGTACACTGCACGTCGGTGGGCAAGGCGATGCTGGCATTCCTGCCCGAGGAACGGCTCTCTGATATTCTGGGCCGTCTTCGTTTTGAACGGTTCACAAATCGGACCATCACAACGGTGGAGGCGCTGCGCGCGGAGATTGAGAAGACGCGCCGCCGCGGTTATGCCGTGGATGACGAGGAGTTCGAGGAAGGCCTGCGCTGCATCGCCGTGCCGGTGCTGGATGCGCAGCGGCTGCCGGTGGCGGCGGTGAGCGTTTCCGGGCCATCGTTTCGCGTAACGGCGCAGAAGCTGCCCTCGATTGCCACCCACCTGCTGCAATGCGTGCGCGGCATCTCAGTGGATATGGGGTTTGCACCCGGCGGCCGGGGCAACCGCGCCGTGTGGCCAGCCTAGAGTCAGGATGTGGCAGGAGGGACTGACAACCGCAGCGGGGGAGGGATTACTTTTGGCGGTTCGCGCGGGCACCTTTTCACGCGGCCTACGCTCTCCCAAGGGTCGCAGCTTCTGATAGACTAATTTCTGTTGGGGACGTAGCTCAGTTTGGTTAGAGCGCTGCCCTGTCACGGCAGAGGTCGCGGGTTCGAGCCCCGTCGTCCCCGCCATAAACAAAGTAGAATCAAAGGTTTATGGATGTGACATCTTCTTTCAAGCGCCCTCCGAGGGTGCTGAATTGAACTCCCTTCCAGCAGACCACGGATTTTCAAGAAAACGCGATCGCTGAACGCTTCTTTGAAGAGGACCGTCTCGTTGGAATCTGGCGCCCTTGGTTTAACACGACTCGGAGCGCTAACGACTCTATTGTCTTCAGTTCGTCTAGTTTCTGACGGCGCCGCCAATTTGGCCAATATGCTCCAGAAGGCCCGCTGCAGCGTTGTTCGCCAATTCCGGCGCCTACCACGCGGCCGAGACCACGGCCAGTAGCTCCTCGCTCGTTAGCGGAAGCGGATTGGCCTGCATGCTGCTGGCGCGGGCTGCCTTCTCCACCACGGCGGGCAGATCGGCTGGCGCGATTCCCCAGGCGCGCAGCGCAGGAACGTTGAGATCGGCGCAAAGCTCGCGCACCCATTCAACGCCGTCCTCCGCGGTAGCTTCCTTGCGGCCGGTCAGCAGGCGCGCAACGGCGGCGTAACGTTCCAGCGTCGGATGCAGCGGCGCGCGGGACTGCAAAGCGGCCACATTGGCTGCCATGCCATGTGGTAGCAGCGCCGCGCAGAGCGCTCCATGCGGCGCATTCCACCCGCCTCCCAGCGGCGCAGCCAGACCGTGAACCACGCCCAGCCCGGCGTTGGCCAGCGCCAAGCCTCCGAAGAGGCTGGCCAGCGCCATTTCGCGGCGCGCCTCACGATCCGCACCGTCGCGATAGACGCGGCCCAGCGCCCCGGCGGCGCGGCTGATCCCCTCTACGCAAAGCGCGTCGGTTATCGGATTAGCGCGTGTGCTCACGTACGGCTCGATCAACTGCGTCAGGGCGTCCAGCCCCGTGTTGGCTGTTACCACAGGCGGCAGTGAGCAAGTCAGCTCGGGATCGACCAGTGCGACTTTGGGCAGCATCATCGGGCTCCGCAAGCTCGCCTTCACGCCATGCTCCACCGATGCGAGCACAGCGTTGCGCGTGACCTCGCTACCTGTCCCAGCAGTGGTCGGCACGGCAATGAAGGGCAGCGGCGCGGCTTTGATTTCGCGCCCCTTTCCCACCACTTCAAGAAACTCCAGCGGCTCGCCGCCGTTCGAAGCGACGATGGCAATCGCTTTTCCGGCGTCGATCGCGCTGCCGCCGCCCACGGCAACCACGACATCGCAAGCAGCTTCCCGCACGCGCCGGGCGCCGTCGCGGACCAGACCGACCGTCGGCTCGCCGGGAACGGCAAGGACTTCCGCCGAGAGCGCCGAGACAAGCCACGCCACGCGCTCGCGTGAAGAGCCGGTGACCACGAACGGGCATGCGCCGAAACTGCGAACCAGTTCGGGCAGCATGGCGGCCGTGCCTTCGCCGAAGACGATGCGGGTTGCGGTGGCAAACTCGAAGCGCATATTTTCAGCCTTGTTCAGTCATGTAAATCGGGGAAGACAGCGTTGTACTTCACGCTTGAGCGCGGCTCGGCCATCATGGGCGCAACCGCGTCGCGCCACTTTGCGTAGTGAGCAGTCTGCTTATGCGCAGCCGCCGCCTCCGCATCGCGGTAAATTTCGATCAGCACGAAGCGCGCCGGATCGTCCTGCTGCCGCACCACGTCGAAGCGCGCAATGCCCGGCTCCCGAACACTAGCGCGGGCGTTTTCGACTGTAGCCCGGCTGAACTCCTCCACAGAATCGGGCTTGACGTGAACATGCACGTGAACAATGAGCATCGAAGCTGCCTCTGCTTCTTATCTTACCGCCATGCGGCATGGGCAAACAGGCACACCACAAAGCGGAATTGGCAGACAGGCCTCCGGCTGCCGAAACCGGAGATCGTCCGCAACAGGCCGCTTAGTGCATTGGCTAAGGGACGCATGGCTATGGAATAGAAATGCCGGCAGCGGCTATTCGCATCGAATGCGCGCTGCTACGCAGAACCCTGACCGACTTCCCGGTACAAATCACCCGCAAATCGCATAATCGGAGGAAGTTGGTGACTTCTGCAGTCCATCTACTAGCCGCTACTTGCTGAGTCCCAAGGTGCGAAAACCGCCAACCGAAACTGCTGCTCAGAATCTGTCCCACTCCATTGTCGATTGCGAATCGGATGCAGTACCGGACTCTCCTATGGCACAACGACTCGACTCTCGATTCGGCTTCCCTAGATTCCCAAGCGCGATTTCAGGGAGCGAACGCGATCGCGCGCAACGGGAATCTGCGTGCGCTGCGCATCTTTGAGGGAGAGGATGACCTTACCTGCAAACCAGGAGTTTACCTCGTGAATCCAGTCCACATTCACGAGCGCGGAGCGGTGGACGCGCAGAAACTTTGCCGGGTCGAGCCTCCGCTCGAGTTCGGCGATCGTCTGATCGACACAGTGCCGGTGCCCGTTCACGATAGCGTAAGTGAGCTTGTCGTGGGCCAGGAAATGAGTTACGGCATCGAGGTCGAGGAATGAGATGCGCTCGCCGACGCGCGAGGCGATGCGGCGCGGATAGTCGGCCCGCTCTCCGCGGAGCGAAGCGGCCAGTTCCTTGAGCAGGGCGGGCAGCTCCGGGTTCCGCTGCCAATCCGGCTTGGCCGATGGGCGCAGCCGCTCGAGCTTCTTGAGCGCGCGCGCCAGCTGCTCGGGCTCGATGGGCTTCACCAGATAATCAATGGAGTTGACCTCAAAGGCTCGCAGCGCATATTCGTCGTAGGCGGTGGTGAAGATGACGAAGGGCTGCTCGTTGAGCCGGGAGAGCAGCTCGAAGCCGTTCATGCCGGGCATTTGAATGTCGAGGAAGAGGACGTCAATGGATTCGCTGATTCAGAGAAGTCGAGGGCTTGCGCCGGATCGGTGGCGCTGCCTGCGATGCGTAAGCCGTCGAAGTTGCGCGAGCAGCGCGTTCAAGCCGCTCGATAGCCAGCGGTTCATCATCGACGAGATAGGCGCGAAGCGGAGCAGTTTCCATAAGCGTCTCAATTATGCGGGAAAAGACAGGCGGACAACTGTCTTTCCGTTTTCGCGAGTTACTTCGAGTTGGCCTGCGCCGCCGAAGAGAAGTTCGAGGCGCGCGATAAGATTGCCCAGGCCGTGTTCGGGCGTGATGGCGTCGAGCGAAAAGCCGGGTCCGTCGTCGATGACTTCGAGAAGGATGCGGCCGGAATCTTTCGGCCCCATGATCGATCCGGCATCTGAATCGTGGCTCCCTGGCTGCGCTGGGAGACGACATGCTTCACGGAGTTTTCCACCAGGGACTGAAGCGCCAGCGGAGGCACTTTTACGTCTTCGAGGGTTTCGGGGACGGCAATTTCATAACTCAGGCGCGGGCCGAAGCGGGTCTTCTCGATTTCCAGATAGTCGCGGACGATTTTGAGTTCCTGGCTGAGCGGGACGAGGCCGCTTTGATTCGCATTGAGCGAGAAGCGCAGCAGCGAGGCGAGTTTGCCGACGGTATCTTCGGCGAGCTGCGGGTCGCTTGGAATCAGCGCGGCGATAGAGTTGAGTGTGTTGAAGAGAAAGTGGGGATGAATGCGGGATTCGAGCGAGGAGAGTTGCGCCTCGGCCAGCAGCTTGTAGGCGCGCTCCTGCTCCACTTGCCTGGTGCGCAGTTCGAGCGTGGCGGCCTGGAGTTTGATAGAGAAGCGTGTGATAGGTTGCCATGACAAGCCCGGTAACAACCGTGATGACGATGCAGAAAGGCAGGTTTGCTCGGAATCGCTGCCAATACATGGCACGGGGAAAGACCCCAGCAGCCTGCAGGAAGAAGCTGGCCGCAAGACAACCGAATGTCGCCATGCCTACCAAGGCCAGCGCGTACATCAGAACCACCAAGCGGGGGAATTTGTCAGCAAAGCGATGGCCAAGCCAGTGTGAGTAGGAATGCCGAAGGCATGCCGATGGTCATGGAATAGACAAAAGCAGTCAGAACAGTGATCCCGGTCTCCGACAGCCGTATGACTGCCCAGTGAGAGACAAGACCGCAACGACGAACAGCGCTACCGCGCAAACTGCCAATACGACTCGGAACAGCATCGAAGTGAAGCCTTCGTTCAGTCCTGGCTTTGCGGATAGATCGGTCATGTGCCGGATTGGTTAGTGGTGTCATAGCTGAAAACGAACCCCCACTGAAGTGGCCGCGGAGTAAGGAGTAGCGCCGTAATCCGATGTGCTGCTGCCGGCCGGGATTTGCAAGTGCAGATAGGAGGAGAAGCGCTTGCCGAACCTTCGGTTGGCGTCGAAGATGGCGGTGAAACTCCGGTCGTTAAGGTTAGCGACCATGTATGCGCCCAGATCCCATTCCTTCCAGCCGGGCCGCTCGCGGAGCCGGTTCTTTCCGGCGTCGAGGAAGAGATAGTGCTGACGCCCGGCAAGAGGGGAGATGGTCATGTCCCGATAGTACGCGATATTGGGCGGGGTGTAGAACTCGCCGATGAAAGTAATCCCGGATTTGGTAGTGTATTTGCCGCCCAGCAGAATCGCTTCATGCTCGCGCCAGGCCGCCTCGCCGTGCAGCTCCCAGGCCTGGCCCAGGACGCGGGTGAAGGTGAGAGCGCCAAAGGCGTCTCCGCCGCGGTCGTCGCCGGCGATCAGGGCAGTGTCGAAGCCATGCACCAGAACGTTATACCGGAAGGCGGTGGTGTCGTGCAGATTGGATTGCGCCGGGGCCAGCACGGCGGAGGACCACGCGAGGGTGAATGCGTGCGGTCCATGCACATAGTCGGCCTTGACCATGTCGCGGCCTTCATTGATGTTGAGCCGGTCAGTGGGGTTGGTGGGTATGCGGGGCGGGTCCAGAACGCCGGCCGCGGTGAAGGCATAACCCGTTCCCCAGCGCACTATTCTGCGCCCTGCCATGAAGTCGAAGTCTCCGGCGGAGAGGCCGGCATAGGTCTCTTTCACGCGAAGCTGGATGTGCGTGCCGGTATATCGCGTCCAGCGCGGCGTTAAGGGCAGACGCGGCGGCGGTGTTGCCCGGCGGAAGATCGAACTGCGCGGCGGATAAGCCGTGAAATGTTTCGGCCAGACCCACCACGCTCGATGCGACGCTCCAGCGGGACCGGTAGCGAAGAGTGAATGAAGGCTCAAGAAGCAACTGATTCTGAAACAGGGTGACAATCGGATCCTTCAGAAATTGGTTCGCAGGCGCCGGCAGCGGCGGCTGAAGGCTGCTGTAGAAGGTTGCATCGTCGATAACCGCAAAGGAGTAACGAAAGTCATGGTGAGACTCGGGCTGCAGGACTTCCTGGGCCGGATTATCCTGAGCCGGATTGTCCTGGGACGCCAATGGCAAGGAGGCCGCGAGGAGTATTGCCGGGATGAGAAACCGATGCTTCATCGCAATTCATACCCTGGGAGAGCGGCCGGGACGCGGAGTTTGTTAAGCCGACCCGGCTCGGTGTGCAGGGCGCGCGGCTTTGCAGGGCCGTTCTCACTTCCCCGTGCGCTCTGGATTGTCGGTTCTTTCATCGTCATCGCAGTCGCTCATTGCCAATAGATCAGTTTGATTTCGATTGTGGTTTCCGCCTGGTTCACGGTGAACTTTGCCTGATCGGGAGACGGCGGACCCTGGCTGCTGACGGGATTGTTGGAGAAGCCGTACCCAGTCAGAGGAATGCCCTGGGCATCGAACTCCATCTTTCCGATCAGGTTCTCATCGTGGAGCACGGACACGGCGTAAGTTCCCTGCGGGAGATCCTTGAATACAGCCGTTGCGCTCATAATTTGAGGATTGATCTCAAGCCTTTGGGATGCAACGGCGCTAGCAGGTTCTGACGGAAACCCCTTTGCGTCCCGGAACAGGGCAATGTTGATTCTTCCATGCGCATTCCGGAATCCCGTAATCCGGATGGCGAGGGTGGAAGTGCTTTGCGCAGGTGCGGGCGCTGGTGCTGGCGTTGGCGCCGCTTGTGCCTGAGCCGCAAGCCGGTCGACGGACATCATCGACAGCGTGCAGCAGAGCAAGAAACAAGCGAACAATCGTTTAAGATTCATCTCAGTTTCCTTTCGCGATGGTTTTCGTAGAGCGATTGAGGTTCAAAAGCGGTCTGTGCGTCCCTGGTAGAAGAGCTTGTCGGGCAGCTCGCGCGGAGCGATGCCGGAGTACTCCAGCACGCTGTGGGAGTTATGGCGGATTTCGTCGTAGAGAGTCAAGCGACGCAGCTGCGGCTCTGCCGCCCACGGTCATGATACTCGTCGAAGGTGGCGGATTTGATGTGCTTGCCGCGAGGTGAGATAGAACTCGGCCCTCACCGGGCGCGCATCCTCGACGCGCAGCCAGTAGAGGATGCGCTGATAAGTCGACGCCCTTGCGCTTGGCGGTCAGATCAAGCACGTAGCAATTCTCAGTTGCCAACCTTTTCCGTGCGCAGATAAACGGCGGTTGTAATCGACGGCGTAGTTGGTGCGGGCCACGTCGCCGTTGGAGGCGTCGCCGCTCAGCCGCTCCAGCGGAGTGATGCGCACCGGGCGGCTGGTGTCGGGCAGATAGACCCACATATCGTCGCCCAGCATCAGCAGGTGCTGGCCTTTTTCGCGCGGACTGAGAAACTCGACATAGGTTTTCTCCGTTCCCTTCTGCGAGACCTCGTAGAGCTTGTCCTCGTCCGCTTTGCCGGATTCGTAGTGCGTGATCTTGACCTTCAGCACATACGAGGGCCAGCCGTTGCGGTACGCGTCGGAGCGCTTGAGCAGAGCTTCGGCGTCGGGAGTTGCGGCGCGGCAAACCAGCGCGCACGTCGAGAGAAAGCCGATCAACAAAGAGCAGCAGGAACGTGCGCAGTATGCGATTGATCTTAGACATGAGCGAGAGCCTCCGCAATTTGCAGCCGGGATGCGCGAATCGCCGGCAGGATGGATGCCAGCGCCAGCGAGACGATGACCAGCAAGCGAGGAGCCGATCATCTGGCCGGGCACGTGGCGAACCTTGAAGGGCATGGGAAGCGTGTATCCCGGCGGCGGCGGCAGATGCAAGCCCGAAGAGTTCAAGAGCACGCCGAGAAGATTGCCTACCACCACGCCAGCGACAGCGCCCATCATGCCGAGCAGCGTGGCCTCCAGCATGAACAGCGCCACGATCCAAATGCGCGGCGTGCCCATGGCCAGCATGGTGCCGATCTCGCGGGTGCGCTCGAACATGGTCATCAGCAGCGTGTTGACGCTGGACATGAGGACCATGAAGAAGACGATGACGCCCATGAAGAGGAAGATGCCGTTGAACATGGTGTTGACCTGCTTGTAATAGGTGGCCAGGTCGATCCATTTCTTCAGCGTCCATCTCTTGCGGCAGGCCGTTCGAAGGCGCGGCAGTCAGTTCCGCGTAGGCCCGGTCGGTGTTATCCGTGGAATCCAGGCCGACCACCAGATTGGTGACGCGATCGCTTTGCAGCAGGCGCTGCGCGGCGGGCAGGGTGATGCGCAGATAGCGCGCATCCATTTCGAGCGACCCCGGAATTGACGATGCCCACGATCTGAACATCGACGCCGTTGAGCGCGCCGTCGGAGGTCATGGCCAGCATCGTCAACCCATCGCCGACCTTGACGTTCATCGACTTGGCCAGACCGATTGCCGATGAGCGCCTCGACTTCGCCGGACTGGGCTTGGGATCGAGATCGCTGCCCGATATCGATATGTGGTGAAAAGCCGAGGCTGTTTTCCGCGTCCGGATCGACGGCGCTGCCCATGAATCCGGCGGCCTTGGTTCCGTTGGAGACCATGCCGTAGAAGTCGATGCGGGGAGCAACGCCGCGCACGTGGTTGACCCGACTTGACGATTCGCGGCCACCTGACGCCAGTTTTCGATGCCCGTGTCGAGGACGCGGACCTCGTCGCGCTTGAAGTGATCGGCGGTGAAGATCTGCAAGTGGCCGAGGCCGTTGTTGATGGTGTCTTCGCGCAGGCCGTGCGTCATGAAGGCGAAGTATCCGCCGGCCAGCAGCAGTCCGGCCACGCCTCCGCCAACCATGAACAGAGTCATGATGGTGCGGCGGCGGTTGCGAAAGATGTTTCTGAATGCGAGAAGCAGAAACTTACCCACGGCTGCCTCCTTCGGTTGGCTGTCGGAAATCACTTCGCCGTCGCATGAGGCGGACGATGCGCTCGGTGTGTTCGAGCAGCCGCGCATCGTGCGTGGAGAAGATGAAGGTGAGGCCGAGACGGCGATTGAGGCCGTGCATCAGGTCGATCAGCTGCGTGGCGTTGTGCGTGTCCAGGTTGGCGGTGGGCTCATCGGCCAGCACCAGGGCGGGACGATGGACGATGGCGCGCGCCACGGCGACGCGCTGGCGTTCGCCGCCGGAGAGCAGATCGGGGCGCTGATTGGCGCGCGCAGAGAGGCCAACGCTTTCCAGCGCTTCGGCCACCCGCTGCCGGCGCTCGCGAGCTGCCGACGCCCTGCACCAGCAACGGATACTCGACGTTCTCGGCGGCCGTGAAGACGGGGATGAGATTGAAGGTCTGAAAGACGAAGCCGATCTTTTCGCGGCGCAGCGTGGTCATGCCGGTGGGCTTCAGCTTCGAGGTATCGACGCCGTCGACCAGGATGCGGCCGGTGGTGGGCTGATCGATGCAGCCGATCAGGTTCAGAAGGGTCGTCTTGCCGCTTCCGCTGGGACCGGCAATGGCCAGAAACTCGCCGGCGGTGACGCTCAGACTGGCGTTCGAGAGGGCGCTGACAAAGCTGTGCGCCGGGTGGTGGGTTGGAATATTGTCCAGGGGAAATCTTCGGCTGACCGCTTCGACATTGACGATTTCTTCCATGAGCCGTTCCCTTTCCAGAGCGTCTTTTGCTCTGACTGAAAGATAGATGCGGTCATGCTGGAAATGCGTGGGCTTCCGGACGGAGGGTTGGAAAAGCGGATGAGGGGTTGAAATAGGAGGATGAAGCGGAAGGAAAGATGGCATAGAATTCTACGAATTATCGTCACCTTCCGACAAACTGAACACCCCCGAGCACGCCTATTGAGGACTACACGAGCCATTTGCATCCAATTTAGGGGCAAACATTTGTCATCGCAAATGATCGGTTCTTCCGCCGGGTTAGTACAAAGATAAGCTGCAATCTTCGAAGTCTACAATCGATTCAGATAAGAAATCAACGTCTATTGATCCAAGCGTTCACTTCGTGTCCAACGGATCAGTTAAGAATGATTCTTTGCTCCTAATATCTATAAGATCAAGAAAGATGAATCATGGATAAATTCCTTTACGGGCATGTCTCCTATCATGATCGATTCGCAGGCTTGCTCAGACAGGAGCCGGGAGACCGCTGCTCGTTTACGTACGACGTCGAATTCCTGCGAAAGCCTGAGGCCATTGCGGTCTCGCTGCCGCCGCAGACTGAGGCCCATGTCTATCCAGGTAGGCTGCATCCGTTTTTCGACAACCTGCTGGCTGAGGGGCGAATGGGCGCGGTCCAGGCTCGCTGGCTGGGTGTTCCGGTGGAAGACCGTTTCGCGCGGCTGCTGGCGTTTGGCGGGGATTGCATTGGAGCGGTCACGGTTCTCGATCCCAAGCCCCGCCTCGCGACGGGTGAGATGCCCGAAGCCGCCGGAGAAATTGTTCGATCACCAGCCGCGCTTCCATCTCCGGAGTTCATGCCAAGTTACTTGTGGTTCAAACTGAAACTGGGTTTCGACCGGCACAAGCAGGCGAGCTAAGTACATATATTGCCAAGCTTCCCAGTGGCAGCCTTGGGGAGATTATCCAGATGGAACAGCTCTCAACCTTGGCCGCGCGCATTCTACTGCCAGATGACGAAGTCGCTGAGATGCAAATTGCAGCAGTCAAGGGCATCGCCGAAGAGTGTCTGTTAATCCGCCGTTTTGATCGACCGAATGAAGGAGGGGCCATTCTAAAGCGGCACTTCGAGGAGTTTAACCAAATCCTGGAGCATACCAGTGAAAACAAGTACACAGGGAAGTACGCTGATATGGCGAATGTGTTGCGGCGGAATCCTCGCTGCGCTTTGCTCGATGTCGACCGGCTCTTTCGGCGGATTCTCGTCTCGGTTTTACTAGGTTACAACGATGCGCACCTGAATAATTTCGGCTTGCTCTATTTTGGGGACCAGCTGCGCATGGTCCCCTTCTACGATGTGCTGGCGGCCGCCCTGTATCCCGAATACAGCCAAACCGGGATGGCATTGCAGCTGGGGCCAGGGACGAATCCAACCAGCCTGGCAGGTATCGGGCAACCGCATCTGACTGCGCTGGCCAATTCCTTTGGAATGAGGCATGCGGCCCTGCGTGAGGCGACACAAGACTTGGGCAGACGGATTGAGACAGCCCAGGAAGCCGTTCGAGAAGCACCGTACGGCTCGCTAACTCTCAAGAACCATCTCGTGGATTACATGAGGAAACGATGGAACGGAACCTTCAAACAGATCGTCAGCTCGACTGGCCGGAAATCGTAGCGTCGGCCAAGCGCTGGCGCCAAGAGTTGAAGCTAACGCAACGCGGACTAGCTGCCGTTGCAGGCGTCAGCCTGCCTACAGTAGTCAAACTTGAGGCTGGAAAGGATCTCCGTCTCTCCTCGGTACTAGCTATTCTAAAGGTGCTCGATATGGTACCAAGACCAATCGAGGGTGCATTGAAGATTGTTGCAGCCGGCCACAGCGCAATGGGACCCTACCAAGTGATGTTCGCTCCATATGCGAGCCGAGGTGGCGCATTGGAGCCGCGCCTGCTGGACGACCGGGTTGCGCTGGATGAGTTCCTTCACGAGCTCCGCGTTGGAGAGGAAGAAAAACAATGTGCCTTCACCGCGTTGGCACGGGAGAATTCCACTGACATAGTCAACATGCAGCTTTCCCCCGCGGAACTACGCCGGTACTGGCCAGTGCAGTTTCCCGCTGCACGCACCTAATTATTAGAGGTAGGAGCGCTTGAGCAGTCAGAAGCCCTTGACTTTAACAGATGTAGGTTCGGTCCTAACACTTACAACGGTTAATCGATAACATCCCCATTGATTATCGAAACCTGCGTGCGTTTGTCGGTGCTAACCCTCGTGCTCGAAGGTAGACGCCACAATATCCGTCTCCGCCGCCGGGATTCCCAGAGCGGTTGCCTCCCGTCTCCATCGTAAAACGGCCTTGGCCACTTCGGGCTAATTGACGCGATTGATGATCCCTCGAGGCTGAGACAGCGCTTTCAGGGGGGGGGGCTCCATTCAGAGCAGCAGGAGCATCGCCAGCCACAAAGATTCCGTATATATGTCACGGAAACGGTTGACCAACGCGCCGTTGAAGAGTATCAATGCAGAGTGATACCCAAAATCATTTCATCTCTTCTTTGCATGATCTTCGCCAGCGCGCTGCCGGCCGTCTTCGCCGCGGCGCAGAGTTCCACGCCGCAGCGCGCATGGTCCCCGTTCCCCATGCACGGCCGGACCCGAACAGCGCCGAGCAGATTGGCCGCACCCAGCTCACCCATTCTCTGGACAGCATCGCAGCCGGATTCACTGCTTCCCGCGCCGCAAACATTGCCTCGATTCGCAGCCGCGCCGAAGCCGAAGAGCATCAAATCATGGTCCGCAAACAAGTTCTGGTGCTGATCGGCAGGCTTCCCGAACGCACACCGCTTAACGCCAGAGTCCTCGGCACTACGCAGGCCGACGGTTTTCAAATCAAGAAGGTTCTCTTCGACAGTCAGCCCAATTTTCCCGTGACCGCGCTGCTCTACCTTCCCGATGGCCCGCCCGCGGGCGGCAAGCGTCCGGCGATTCTGATGAGTCCCGGACATCAGTCCTGCCGGCAAGGCCAGCGACTCCGATCACCGCCGCGCTATTTGCCCGCAACGGCTTCATCGTTCTCTCTTACGATCCCATCGGCCAGGGTGAGCGCCTTCAGTATCCCGATCCGGCCAGGCCAGGAACATCCCTTGCCACCGGTCCTACCGGAGAACACGGCGAAGCCAGCCTGCAGCCGATGCTCATCGGCGATACCTTTGCCCGCTACGAACTTTGGGATGCGATGCGCGGCATCGACTATCTTGCCCAGCTACCCGAGGTCGATGCGGAGCGCATCGGCGCCTTCGGCTGCTCCGGCGGAGGCACCATCACCGCAATGGTTGGCGCGCTGGACAAGCGCGTCGCCGCCATCGGCGTTGCCTGCTACATCACCTCGTTCGATGCGCTGCTGCCCGCGCTTGGTCCCCAGGACGGCGAGCAGTCCATACCCCGCTTCATCTCCTCCGGCCTTGACTTTCCCGACTGGATCGAGCTGGCCGCGCCCCGTCCTTATGCGGTCATCGCCACTTATTCAGATATGTTTCCCTTTGCCGGCGCGCGCTCGAGCGTCATCGAGGCCCGCCGCTTCTACTCTTTCTTCGATCCCGCCAGCGCCGGAACTACCTCCAGCCGCGCCAGACCCTCCACACCGCCCACGCCCACTGACCGCGCGCTCAATTGCGATACCACCAACAACATTCCTCTTACGGCCGCATCTGCAATTCATCACCGGACCCGGCGGCCACGGCGCACTGGCTCCCATATTGAGCGACATTCTCAGCTTTTTCGTCCGCAACCTCGAACCCGGCGTGAACGCCACCCACTCATTTCTCTCGTTGCCCTCCGACGGCGGAGGGCGTGATGCAAACAACGGGCTCACGGGCCTCCCCAAGGAAGCCTTTCAGGTCACTCCCACGGGCCAGGTTCTTACCAGCTATCCCAACTCCGAGACGGTTTTCACACTCAACAAGAAACGAACAGCCGGGATCATACCCACCAGCCGTTCAGGCCTGACCATTGGAAGACTTGCCGCGTCCATCCGCAAGGTTACCGGGACGGAGGTACAACCGGGCATGTCCAGACCCGGCGCGGAGTTGCTGGCCGCAAAGAGCGGCGCGCTCGACTTTCCCACAAGCGAGGGGCTCCATCTGCAAGGCGAACTGAGCGTTCCACCCAGCACGGGCCGCCACCCGGCCGTGCTGCTGCTCGTGCCCGATTCGATGCGTGGCGACAACCCCATTGCGCGCGCCAATCTTGCGCAGTTCGACGCGCTCGCCGCCGCCGGCAATGTTGTTTTGGCAATCACACCTCGCCCGTCGCCTCCCGGAACAGACGAGATGAAGTCGCCTATTCTCGGCCCGTTTTATCTGCTCAGCCTGCGCGCCGACCTGGTTGACCGCACGCTCATCGGCCTGCGCGTTGACGATGTGATTCGTGCGACGGATTATCTGGCTCGCCGCGCCGACGTTGACCCCAACAGAATTACCGCTGTCGCCAGCGGCCACATGGGCTTGGTTCTTCTTCATGCCGCGGTGCTCGACTCGCGCCTGAAGCACATCGCCATAGACCATGTGCTCGCCAGCTATCGCAGCCTGCTCGATGCGCCCTTGCCGACCGGCGCGCCGGAAGACATTCTCCCCGGAGATCTGCTGCGCTACGACATTCCTGATCTCGCGCACGCGCTCGGAAGCCGTCTGACGGAGACCGCACCGCTGAAGGGCACGGATGATCTAAGCCAAAGCTCCACCCCGCTAAAGGAGATTTTATGACTCTGCCGCATTTATACGGAACCGCACTGGCGCTGACGATTTTGACCATGCTTTGCTGGGGCTCATGGGCCAACGCGCTCAAGTTCGCCAAGGGCTGGCGCTTTGAGTTGCTCTACTACGACTACTCCATCGGAGTGGCGCTGTGCGCGCTGCTGGCCGGGCTGAGCTTCGGCACGTGGGGGCAGGACGGCATCGGCTTCACGAGCGATCTTGCGCAAGCGGGCAATCTGAATATCCTGAGCGGATTTGCGGGCGGGGTGATCTTCAACCTTGCAAACATTTTGCTGATCGGGGCGGTCTCGATCGCGGGAATGGGAGTCGCGTTCCCTATCGGCGTGGGGCTGGCGCTGGTGGTGGGAGTGGTGTGGAGCTATGCCGTCAAACCGCAGGGGAATCCGTGGCTGCTGTTCCTGGGTGTCGCATTGATTGTGGCCGCTATTCTGGTGGACGCCATTGCCTACCGCACTCACACCGTCAGCCAGAGCGTTTCCGGCGACAAAGAAGACGCTGCGGCGAAAAGGGCTACGACGTGGAAGGGCATCTGGCTGAGCGCCATCGCCGGCGTGTTGATGGGCACGTTTTATCCGCTGGTAGAGATTGGCAGAACGCACGGCGAGAAGGTGCTTGGTCCCTATGCGGTGGCGTTTGTTTTTGGGCTGGGCGTGCTGGGGTCAGTGTTTGTCTACAACCTTTACTTTTTGAGATTCCCTATCGCGGGCCCGCGGCTGAGATTTGCGGATTATTTGAAGGGCAGCTCATGGGTGCATTTTCTGGGCATCGCGGGCGGCATAATGTGGATGGTTGGCACGCTCTCGAACTTTGTGGCAGCTAACGTGGTGGGACCGGCGATCAGCTACGCGCTGGGGCAAGGTTCAACGATGGTGGGGGCACTGTGGGGCGTGTTGGTGTGGAGGGAGTTTGCGGGAGGCGGCAGGCGGGTGAACCTGCTGCTGGCGCTGATGTTTGTGCTGTTTGTGACCGGCCTGAGCGTGGTGTCGATTGCCAGGAGCTAAGGAAGCTGGCCTGACGGCGCAGGCGGGCTCGTGACGAATTGCAGGAAACTCATCCTGCCCCGATTCTTGTACAATTGGCGCAATCCTGGAGACCGGCCTGTGCGCGGCGTGAACGAAGCCTGCGCCCGGGCGTGGCTGGACCTGATTGAGGAGAATTAGGCAAATGGCAGAGGCAAATAAGACTGGGGCCGGGGGAGAAAAGATTCTCCTACGGGATGGGAATTGCACGGTGACCATCCTTCCCCACCTCGGCGGCAAGATCGCTTCCATTCTCGTGAACGGCCACGAGTTGCTTCAGACGCCGCTGGCCGCATACGCGCCGCGCACCAAAACCATGGCCTTCGATGCGGGCGACGCCAGCGGCTGGGACGAGTGCCTGCCCTCGGTGGCCGGCTGCACAGTGGAGACGGCCGATGGCGCGGTCGCTGTTCCCGACCACGGCGACCTGTGGAGAGTGGCGTGGACAGAAGAGGGAAGCGGCCACAAGGAGCATGGAACAGGGGTTGCGCGGGGAGGGTCGGTAACCCTTCGCGGAGAGTGTTTCTCCTTGCCGCTGATGCTGGAGCGGACGCTGTTGCTGACCGAGAAGGGCAAGGGCTGGCGATTGAGCCTCGACTACACGGTGACCAACACCGGCGGATCGACTGTTCCGTGGGCATGGTCGGCGCATCCCTCGTTCGCGGCTGAAGCAGGAGACAAGATTGTCCTGCCGGAGTCCATTCACGAACTGCGTTTGGAAGGTTCCGGCGGCGGCCGGCTGGGGCAGGCCGGCAAAGCAGATTGCCTGGCCCATCGCCAAGCTAGGCATGTTAGGAAAAACCGATCTGAGCGTGGTTGAGCCGCCCAAGTCGGGCATCGGCGACAAGCTGTTTGCAGGGCCGTTGTCCGCCAAGGAAAACTGGTGCGCGCTGGAGCGGCCCAAGGCGGGCATTCGCATCAAGGTCGGCTTTGACCCGGCGGCGACGCCCTACCTTGGGCTCTGGATCTGCTCCGGCGGCTGGCCGGAGAGAAAAGGGCCGAAACAGATGTGCGTGGCGATGGAGCCTGCCACCGCTCCCGTGGACTCTCTGGCGATCACCGGGCCATGGTCTCGCGAGCTATCTCCCGGCCAATCCGACTTCTGGACGATGACTGTCGATCTTCAAACCCTTTAGAAAGAGAACTGCCATGCATGATCCTGCCGTATTCCGTTCCATGCACCTTGCCCGCTACCAGGCCGAGCCGGCTGTCTTTGCCGCGCCGGGCCGCGTCAACCTGATCGGCGAGCACACCGATTATGCCGAGGGCTTTGTGATGCCCGCGGCCATCAACTTCGCCACACTGGCCGGCATCTCGGCCGCGCACGGACGGCAAGATCGCCATCTATTCGGAGAATTATGGCGAGGAGCGGGTCTTTGAGGCTGCATCGCTGCCGGCCAAGGGCAGCAAGCACTGGAGCGACTACCCGATGGGCGTGGTCTCCATTCTCGCCGGGGAGGGCCATAAGATTCCCGGATTCAGCCTGAGCATTTGGAGCGACGTTCCGCTGGGTTCCGGGCTGTCCAGCTCGGCGGCCATCGAGGTGGCCACGGCGCTTGCCGTTCTCTCGCTCATCGGCGCCAGTTATCCGCCGCCGGTGCTGGCGCGGCTCTGCCAGCGCGCGGAGAACGAGTTTGTGGGCGCCAATTGCGGCATCATGGATCAGTTCATCTCCGCCAACGGCAAAGAGAACCACGCCATGCTGCTGGATTGCCGCGATTTGAGCATTCAACTGGCGCCGATTCCGGCCAACGTGGCGCTGGTCATTGCCAACACCATGGTCAAACACTCGGTCGCGGGCGGCGACTATCCCACCCGCCGCGCCGAATCCGAGGCCGCCTGCGCGGTCATCAACAGCCACCGCGGCCACGTGCCTTTTCTGCGCGATGCGACGCTGGAGGATCTGGATAAATGGGGCAATGAGATGGCGCCAAAATCGCTGCTGCGCGCTCGCCACGTGATCAGCGAGAACCTGCGCACGGTGGCCGCCTCCAAGGCGCTGCTCAAGGGCGATATGAAGGAACTGGGCCGGCTGATGGCCGAGGCGCATCGCAGCTACAGCAAGGACTTCGAGGGCAGTTGCGCGGAGGCCGACACCATGGTGGAGCTGGCGAATGAGTTGCCGGGACTGATTGGCGCGCGGCTTACGGGCGGAGGCTTTGGCGGCTGCACCATCAATTTGGTGGAGCAGGACAAGGCTAAGGCCTTTGCCGAGGAACTGGGACGCCGCTATGCCGCCAAAACCGGCATCCAGCCGCAGATTCACATCTGCCACGCCTCGGGGGGCGCTCACCGGGTGTCGTAGCGCGTTTTTGACAGATTCGTTGAGAACTCCTGAAGAGCGACGGATGAGCACGGGAAAACAACAAAGACCAACAATTCTTTCAACAAGGAAGCGGGGAAAAATTACATGGCAACGCAAACCAAACCAGCGGCGGCAAGCGCGCCCAACTACCTCATGCCGTTCATCATTGTCACGGCGCTGTTCGGCATCTTCGGATTTCTGACCAACCTGAACAACCAGTCTGGTCCCAAGCTGAAGGAGATCTTCAATCTGAACCACATGTGGCCTTCAATGCTGGCGACCTCGGCCTGGTTCTTTGCTTACCTGGTCTTCTCGGTCCCCAGCGGCAAGCTGATCGAGAAGATCGGCTACAAGCGCTCCATGGTGATCTCGCTCTTCATCATGGTGGCAGGCGCGATGTTGTTTGTTCCGGCGGCAATCATGGTGAGCTTTCCTCTTACGCTGACAGCCATCTTTGTGCTGGCCTCGGGCGTCTGCGCTGCTGCAGACTCTCAGCCAATCCCTATGTCTGCGATTCTGGGACCGGAGTCTAGCGCTCCGGCGCGGCTGACACCTGGCGCAGGCCTTTAACTCCTCGGCTCCGCCTTGGCGCCGCTGGTTTGCGGCTACTTCATTCTGACCGATACCAGCAAGAGCGTCCAGCCGCGGCGAGTCATTGCGCACACCGTGCGGGGTCCTTATATCGCAATTGCCATCTCGCTGCTGGTTCTGGGCTTTGCCGTGATGTTCATGCACCTGCCGGCGATTACCTCGGGCCGGCCGTGCAGAGGTTAGCGCTCAACGACGGGCCGCAGCATCTGGAGCTATAAGCACACCGTGCTGAGCATGGTGGGCATCTTCTTTTATGTAGGCGTGGAGATCGCGCTCGCCGCCAATTGCCATCAAGTTCTTCAAGGCGCAGGGAATCGACAGCAAGGATACCGCTGGCTCTGTTGGTTTCGTTCTATATGTTCGCCATCATGATCGGCCGCTTTGCCGGAACCGTGGCGATGAAGGCGATCACGGCGCAAAAGACTGCTGGCTGGTCTGGGCATCTTCGGCGTGGTGCTGCTGCTGGTGGCCATGTTCACGACCGGACAAGTCGCCATCTGGAGCCTGGTGCTCTGCGGCCTGGCCAACTCCATCATGTATCCGACCATCTTCGCCCTGGGCATCGCCGAACTGGGACCGATGACCAGCAAGGGTTCGGGCGTGATCAGCATCGGCAACTTCGGCGGAGCGGTGATTCCGCCGCTCTTTGGCATGCTGGCAGATAAGTTTCGGCTTCCAGTACGCCTTTGTCCTGCCGATCGTCTGCTACGTCTTCATCGCCTACTATCGGCATCTCCGGCTACAAGCCCACACGCGCGGTCAAGGCGTAGGCGGGGATTTCCTGCCGATTCCAGGGCCTTCCGGTTTTAGCCGGAGGGCCTTGCGTTTCCGCTCATCCCTGCTGCAAGCCGGCGATTGCTGATTTCCGTGTTTGCGGCATACAATTTGTCCTGAAATCGTTTTCAAGAAGGCCACCATGCGCATTGTTGCTTTGCTCTCTTCCGCCGTTCTCGCTTTGACATCTCTCACCGCCGCATCGCAGACATCAGCCCCGGCGAAGGCGCCCACGCAAGGCGCCACGGACACCACGGCAGGTGGTGGCGCAGACGCCGCCCATGGGCTGGAACAGTTGGAACTTCTTCTTCGAGAAGGTCACGGACAAGGACATTCGCGACGCCGCCGACCAGCTTGTCGCCACCGGCATGAAAGACGCCGGATACGTCTACGTCAACATCGACGACACGTGGGAGGGCCAGCGCGACGCGGATGGCGTGCTGCACGCCAACGCAAAGTTTCCCGACATGAAGGCCCTGGCCGACTACGTCCACTCCAAGGGCCTGAAGATCGGCATCTACTCCGGCCCCGGCCCCAAAACCTGCGCTGGATACGAGGGCTCGCTGGATCACGAAGCCCAGGACGCACAGCTATACGCCCAATGGGGCATCGACTACCTCAAGTACGACCTGTGCTAGCTTCATTCCCGACGTGATGCAGAAGCAGGCTCCCAACGACAAGGCCGCGCAGATGCGGCTGATGGTTGCCGCCTACGCCAAGATGGACAAGGCTCTCAAGGCGACTGGACGGCCCATCGTCTTTTCATTCTGCCAATACGGATGGGACGCGGTGTGGGAGTGGGCTCCATCGGTGGGCGGCAACCTGTGGCGGACGACGGGCGACATCACTCCTAACTGGGACCGCATCTACGCCATCGCCAGCCAGCAGGCCGGACTGGAGAGATACGCCGGCCCCGGCCACTGGAACGATCCAGACATGCTCGAAGTGGGCAACGGCAAGCTTACGCTCGCAGAGAACCGCTCTCACTTCTCATCTGTGGGCCATGCTCGCCGCGCCTCTTCTGGCCGGCAACGACCTGCCCAACATGAAGCCGGAGATCAAGGCTATCCTCACCAACCGCGACGTCATCGCCATCGATCAGGACAAGCTAGGCAAGCAGGGAAGCCGCGTTTACAGCGAAGGCGAAGTGGATGTGTGGAAACGGCCTCTGGCCGGCGGCGCGGTGGCCATCGCCGTCATCAACGCCGGCGACAACCGCTACTCCACTCACCCCTTCCACCTGAGCCTGGCCAAACTCGGCCTGCACGGGCCGCAGACCGGCAAGGACTTATGGACCGGCAAACGCATCACGCTCACACGACGGCCAACCCCTCGAACTGGCCAGTCACGACGTGCTGCTGGTTCGCATCGACGCGCCGAAGTAGTTTTCATCAGGGCGCGATGTGATATTTTTAGAGTATTGGTTGCGGTGAAGGAGTTCACCCTTAACTGCTGTCCACCCTAATTGGCCGGACAGATGATGACTCCTGACAGGGACCCCTGTTGCGGAGACGTGTCCCGGCGGGTTCCCTGAACGAAAATCCAGGAGTTTGCGTTCATGATGAACACATGGGCATTGGCGGCATTATGGGTGGGATTGGCGCTGGCGGCGACGCTGCTGGCAATCTGGTTCAAAATCTCGACAGCGCTTTCTGAAATTGTGGTGGGCACGATTGCCCAGTTGGTTACGGTTGCGTATTTTGCGCAGGGCGGATTGCTAGGCAACACGCCGTGGATTACCTTTCTGGCCGGGACAGGAGCCATCGTGCTCACATTTCTGGCCGGCGCGGAACTCGATCCAATTGTTTTCAAAGCCAAATGGCGCGAAACGGCGATTATTGGCCTGGCGGGATTCTTTGGCCCCTTTCTTGGCTGCACGGCGATTGCGTATTACGTGCTGCACTGGGCGATGATGCCCAGTTGGCTCTGTGGCGTCGCTCTCTCCACCACCTCGGTTGCCGTGGTCTATGCGGTGATGCTGGAGCTTGGCTTTAATGTGACGGAGTACGGCAAGTCGATTCTGGCCGCGTGCTTCATCAACGACATTGGAACCGTGGTGGCGCTGGGACTGATTTTTTCGCCATTCACCATCCGGACGCTGATCTTTGTGGTGGTGGCAATCGCGGTTTTTGTAGTGCTGCCCTTTGTTACGCCGCGATTCTTCAAGAAATACGGCGGACGCGTCTCCGAGATCGAAGCCAAGTACCTTCTTTTTCTCCTCTTTGCCTTAGGCGGACTGGCTGTGTGGGCGGGGAGCGAGGCAGTGCTTCCGGCTTACATGATCGGCATAGTGCTGGCGGGAACGGTGGGCAAGGACCATGCGCTGATACGCCGCCTGCGGACGCTTACGTTAGGCCTGCTTACGCCGTTCTACTTCATCCGCGCCGGATCGTTTGTCCTGGTGCCGGTGCTGATCGCCGCTCCGGCGGTGATGCTGATTCTGTTCCTGGCCAAGTCGCTGACCAAGGCGATTGCCGTGTATCCGGCGGTCCGGGCGCACCGCTACGAAGGCAACTCCGGGGCTTACTACACGCTGATGATGTCCACCGGTCTGACCTTCGGCACCATCTCCGCGCTCTTCGGGCTCAATCACAACATCATCGACCAGAAGCAGTATTCCTGGATCGTGGGCACGGTGATCGCCAGCGCAGTGATTCCCACCATGATTGCGAACCGGTTCTTCATGCCCAGGCATCTTCTTCCCCACGCACTCACAAGCAAGAAATCAGAGCAGTCAGTCCAGCGGCAGGCAGCCGCAGAAGAGGTATAGGCTAACGCCATGGGAAGCCCTGTATTTGTTGGATTTCAAAGGATACTGGTGGCATTCGACGCATCTCCACACGCGGAGCACGCTTTGAATGTCGCTTTGTCGATGGCTGGGGATATGAAAGCCAAACTGCTGGTCCTGGCTGTCATCCGGCTGCCGGAAGTGGCCGAGAGCGCGGAGTTCAACGCGGTTCTCGACGAAGGGCGCGAGCGCTACGAAAGCAGTTTTGTACCCATCCGTGAACGCGCAAAGCACAAGGGGATTGATCTGGAAACGGAGGTTGTTGTGGGCCATCCAGCGGAACAGATTCTTCACCGGGCCGACACGGTCCAGGCCAGCCTCATTGTAATGGGCAAGCGCAGCCACACCATTCTGCATCGCTGGATGCTGGGCTCAAATACGGAGCGCGTTCTGAAGTATGCTCACTGTCCAGTGATGATTGTCCATTGAGTTCACGGGCCGAACGAGCAGCCGGAGATGGGATGGCCACGCAAAGGACGGCACCTGCCTTGGAGGAGTCATGTCCGAATTACGACCAGAGATCAGCAGGACGCGGCAACCGGGGGAATTGAACGAGGCCCAGCAGAGGCGTCTGATCATTACATGCAAATACATCGACAGCTTGCTCTGCGACATGGAGCATGCTCTCTATAGCGCGACATCGGAATCTCCTTTTCCTCGTTATGTGGTGGACGTCACACCTGCGCAGGCGTCTGTGATTGAGGACCATATTCGCTGCCTCCGGACTCAGCTGTTGAGGACTCTCGCATGGCAACACATGACTCCAGAACCGCCAGAGATTCCGGTGTCACGATCGGTGCTAACGGACCTGGGATTTATCGATATTGCAGTCGAAGAACTGATGCCCCGCCACCTGCGCGGTTGTGGCGCCGTCCCTGAAGATGCTGTAAAAGGTCTCAATGAAGTCGTCCATAAACTTCGACTTCTGGTGCATAGCATAATGCATAGTATCCGCGAGGAATTGCGATTGGATCAGGAATAAAGTATCAGTGAACGTGAAGGGGCGGATATCCGATACGTTCATCAGGAAGGCATACGGTCACAAGGGCGATAACAGATGCAGGAATGCAACGGCAGCGCGACAGTGCAAGATTACGGCAACCTTCTGGCTGAGACATCCGTGTCTATGGATGGCTCCTCCCGTCTGTTACGACTTGCTGATCTGGCTCAAGAACTTGGGGCTGAGCCTGTAGCAGATGAGGCACGTGAGCTTGCAGCGCGGGTTTCCGAAGGACGTTTCTATGTAGCATGTATTGGTCAGTTCAAGCGCGGCAAATCCACACTACTCAATGCTCTGGTCGGCTACGCAATTGTTCCGACCGGGTATATTCCGGTCACGGCGGTGCCTACCGTGATTCGGTTTGGCGACGAACCTCACGCGCGCGTTCGTATGCAAGACGGGGCCTGGCGGGACGTTGCGATGGCCGACTTGAAGGAATACGTGACCGAAGAACACAACACCGAAAACAAAAAGGCCGTGGATGGCGCGGAAGTATTCGTGCCCAGCCCTTTGTTGTCCTCCGGCATGTGTTTTGTGGACACGCCGGGTTTGGGCTCGGTCTTCACCGGAAATACAGCAACCACGCAGGCGTTCATCCCTCACATTGATGCAGCATTGGTTGTGGTCGGAGCCGATCCGCCGATTGCGGGTGAGGAGTTGGCGCTGGTGGAAGCAGTCGGCAAGCAAGTACCGGACTTAATCCTGGTTATCAACAAAGCCGACCGCACCACCGATCCGGAACGTGCAGCGGCGGCCAAGTTCACGCGCGAGCTTCTGGAGCATCGGCTGCATCGCCCGATGGGCGAGGTATTTGAGGTGAGCGCCGCCGAACGAATGGAAAACCGCGGCCCGCTGCGGGATTGGGAAAAACTGCTGACGAGCTTGCATCGCCTGGTTGAAGACTCGGGCACGAATCTCGTTCGCGCCGCATGCGACCGAGGCCTTCAGCGATTGAGCGAGCAATTGCTCGCAATAATCGATGAGGACCGTGACGCGCTTCAGCGGCCAATCGAAGAATCCGAACGGCGCATCGAGCTAATGAAGGAAACCATCGACGAGGCTGAGCGCTCCATGCGCGAACTGGATTACCTGTTTATGGCGGAGCTGCATCGGATTTCGGATCTCTTCGGTGAACGTCATCGACGGTTTTATCTTTCTGCATGGAAGGAATCTGGAACAGAATTTGGTGAGGAGCTACCGCGCGTACCTCTTGGCTTTGGCCCGCACTATCGGCGCCGGGCGATGCGCCTCGCCCAGGAGATCGCGCGCCGCACGGTTGTGCCATGGCTGAAACCTGAGCAGGAAGAGGGTGAGCGCCAATATCGCGCCGTGGCCCTTCGATTTGTGGAGATGGGAAACAACTTTCTGAAAATGCTGGCCGATGTGGGACTCAGCGAACTGACGCGAATGCCTCATGCGCTCGATCCAGAGAAGGGGTTGCGCGTTCGTTCCAGGTTCATTTTCGAAGACTTCATCGGAACTGCACAACCCCCATCGCCGCTGCGATGGCTGGCCGACGTCATTTTGCCGTTAGTGGGCGCACGCAAAGTCATCACCAACGAGGCAAGAGAATTTCTGCGGCATTTGCTGGAAGTGAACAGCGCGCGTGTGCAAAACGATGTTTTCAATCGCATTCAGGACAGCCGGGGGCGTTTGGAGGCCGAGATTCGCAAGCTGCTGCATGAAATCAGCCGCATTGCAGTGCAGGCGCTTGACCGGGCGCGGAAAGTCAAAGAAGAAGGAATCCCCGCCGTCGAGTCGGCAATTGAACGGCTCAACCGATTGGAACAGGATGTTTCGGCGCTCGTCCAATCCCATACATGCGCATCCAGCTAGGGAGCGGCCCTTTTTTAATCGACCAAGCCATCGGCGCAACATGGAAGCCAACGCCAGCTAGAAGTTTTCGGAGAAAGAGGCGCGATGCCGTCATCCCCAGCACAACGCGAGCCGACACTTGAGTATCTGAATTGTGTAGAGCGCGAGGAAGAGTTGGGCCGTCTGCGGAACCAAGCGAAGGTAGGAAAGACCATGCTGGTATTCGGGCCAGATGGCGTGGGCAAATCGCGTTTGTTGCTTACATTCGTCGAAAACCAGACGCTTGCGCTCTACGTGGCGCAGGTGCGAGCTCCGCGAGAATTTCTTCTCGACTTACTCCGTGCATTACATAATACGGACCCGGAAATCGGAGTTCCGGAACATGGTGGTACTCTGACCTCTTCTTCACTCAAGGGCATTGTGCACCGGGCTCTAGATACACAGCCTTTTCTGATGGTGCTTGACCATCTCGATGCTCCGTCTCGCGTGGTGACCAGCCTGATCAAGGACTTGCATTACTACGGACGCACGCCGGTGATTTTTGCGGCGCGGTCGCCACATATGGAAGACATCGGCGCGCTGCGGCCGCTGTGCGCGAACAAATCAGAGCGGCTGGAAGTGAAAAACTGGCCTGCGCAGATTGCATTGGAATTTGCTCAGCGCGAGGCGGAGAGAATCCAGCTATCAGCTTCCAACCTGGGGGCGATTCTGCCCGCGCTTGTCGAGTGGAGCGATGGGAATCCGGGAGCGATTTTCCAAATGCTGAAAATGGCGCATCTGCCGCAGTACAGAGCGGGCGACCAGATCAAGGCGCACGTTCTTTATCTCGACTACCGCATGGGCCGCCATTAGCGTGCAAGACTCCATGATCGAATGAGTACTTATCAACACCGAAGGCGAAACGGCTATCGGCATTCGAGAGGAGTATTGCGAGATTCTGAAACCAGAAGGCTCCTTCTATATTTCCTAAAACTGCTGCTCATCACGCCACATACTGCTCAGGCGCCAACGAACCATTCATTCATAGGATGCAGTTGCCCACAGTCCAGGCAGCGCGTGGCGGCAAACCGGGCCGCGCAGTGCGGGCATACGGATCCGGTTTGGAATGTGTCGAATGGCTGTCCGCAGTTTCCGCATTGCCAGTAGGCTCCCAGCGGAGGAGCTGTCCGGCAGCTTGGACAGGCAAAGCCTGCGCGGCGCTGCAACCTGGCAAGTCGTAACAGTTCTCGCGCTTGCCGCAGCCCGCCCCAGCACATCATCAGCATGAATGCGGAGATAGCGCCTAACCAGACGGATCGCAAGTATATGGCGAGGCCGAAGAACCCGGTTATGCCCAGCATGCCGAGAACCGTGGCTGCCAGGAGACTGCGGGCGCGTCCCACCACAAACCAGAGCAGCGACCGGAGAATCTGACCGCCATCGAGGGGATAGATTGGCAGCAGGTTGAAGACCAGCAGAGATACGTTAATCCACAGAATCGCCCGCAATAACTGGTAGGCATCGGGCAGTGCATGCGCCCATCCCAACGACCGGCTCATCATAACCGCGGCAATCAGGACCGGCAGGAGCACCACGTTGACCAGAGGTCCCGCCGCGATGCTCCACAGCGTAGCGCCCGGCCGCTGTGGCGGATTCACATACGCCACCCCGCCAAGGGGCCACAGCACGATCTGGTTTGCCGTTCCTCCCACTTGCCGGCATGCCATTGCGTGCCCGAACTCATGCAGCAGCACGATCAAAAACAGCGCCAGATACTCCAATACGTTCCAAAGAACAGATGAATACCTGCCCTTGCGGCTCTCGATTTCATAGGCCGCCACGAGAAACCAGGACCAATGGAGGTACAGATCAACTCCAGCGATGCGAAAGCAGATGGATCGACCCTTGGCGAATACTCGACATTTGAGTAGCTTAAATCATTTGGATTGTTCCGGGCATTAGCGGGATTTAACCGTTCCATAGAAGAACGTGTGTTCTGATCAGATCATGGATGGCTCGACCTCAGTGCTGCAATCGTGAGATCATCAGCAGGGAATTGATAGCCAGACAAATCATGAATACGACCTGGGCAGTGCAAATGAAAGCCATCTCCCGCGAAGAACCGTCGCGGCTGGTGCGGACTCTTACAGGCGCAATTCTCGGAGTTGGCGGCTGGGTACTGAGCCGCGGCTGCAACGACACGGGGAAAGTGACCATGCTGTTTGAGTTTGAGCGCAATGCTTGTTTAGATATTTACACCTTGCTGGTTGCGGCGGGGGTGGAACTGGGCGCGAGCGAACACGTTCAGCTTACCGATCTTTACAGTCGCACAAAAGGCCGCGCCCGTGATTGCGGCAGTGAGATTGCCAGCATCGAACTGGAGATAATGACGTCCGGTTTGCCCGATGGGCCCAACCCGGCCTCGCGTGTGATGTAAAAGCGAATGGTTGAACGCGCGGGATATGCCTCAGTGCTTGAGCAGCCCGTATTCGCTGGCAACTTGCTCGAGCCTTTGCCGTGTGGCTGCCGAGGGCGGAACCAGTGGCAAGCGGATATGATCGGTGCAGCGGCCCATCAGCGAGAGCACGGTTTTTACCGGGCAGGGATTGGAGTCCCAGAAGTTGGCGTCAATCAGCTTGATGTAGCGGCGCTCCAACGCTTGAGCCTCGGCCCAGTCGTTACGCAGCGCGGCATGGATCATGCGGCTCATCTCGGCGGGAATTTCGTTGGAGGCCACGCTGACCAGCCCTTTGGCGCCCACGCCGATGGATCCCAGCGCCATGTTGTCATCGCCGGAGAAGACCTTGAAGCCGCCGGGCAGCAGATGCACCAGCTCGGCGACCTGCGGCAGTTTGCCGCTGGATTCTTTGATGGCCTGGATGTTGGGAGCGGCATCGGCCAGGCGGAGGACCGTCGCCGGATCGAGGTTCACGCCGGTGCGCCCGGGGATGTTGTAGACCACAACGGGCAACGGGTCAACGGCTTTGGCCAGCGCCAGGAAGTGCTGGAACTGGCCCTCCTGGGAGGGCTTGTTGTAGTAGGGATTGGCCGACAGCACCGCGCCCAGGCCGCGAAACTGCTTGAGCTTGCCGGCCAGGCGCACCAGCGTCCGGGTGGAGTTGTGAGTGCATCCCGCCCACACGGGCACGCGCCCAGCGGCCGTTTCGGCCACCAGGCTCACAGCCTTCAGCCACTCGTCCTCGTCCAGCGTGGCTGCCTCGCCGGTTGACCCGCAGGCCACCAGAAAGTCGATGCCCGACTCGATCTGCCAGTTCACCAGCGCCTTGAGCGCCGCTTCGTCAATCGATCCGTCCGCCCGAAAGGGCGTGACGATCGCAGTACCGCAACCTGTGGTCTCCATAACAAGAGAATATACCGAAATGAACTAAGCCGGAAATGGGGTCGTTTGCAGGCTTTCTTTGAATCAATCCGTTCCTCCCGGCGTGTTTTCGGCCCATTTGATTCTGGTGAAGAGAAGCGGAGCCAGAAAAAATGCCACGAAGCTGGCAGCGGGATCAGGCTGTATGCTCGAAGTAGTTCGTTTTTTTGTCCACACTATGCGCTATACAACACAATTTCTGCTTTCGGCCCTGGCGGCGGCGCAGTTTCCCGCGACGGATGCGCCGGAGATCGCCTTTCTGGGCCGCTCGAATGTGGGCAAATCGAGCCTGCTAAACAAGCTGGTGGGCGAGAAGGCGGCCAAAGTTTCGCAGACGCCGGGGCGGACGCGGGCCATCAACTTTTTTGCGTTGTTGGACGCGAGCCGTAGGCCGAAGCTGGTCTTTGCCGACCTTCCGGGCTACGGCTACGCGAAGATCTCGAAGTCGATCTCGGCGACCTGGCCGGCGTTTATCGAGCCTTATCTGGCGATGCGCTCGACGCTGAAACTGTGCGTGTGCCTGGTGGACGCGAATGTGCCCGCGCAGCAGAGTGACCGGCAGTTGATCGACTGGCTGCGGGCCGCGGGGCGCGAGTTTGCCGTAGTGGCCACCAAGATTGACCGGCTCAGCGGAAACCAGCGCACGCGCAACCTGCTCGAGCTGAAGCAGGGGCTGGAGCTGGACGAGACTTCTGCCTGTCTCGGCCAAAACCGGCTACGGGGTAAAGGAACTGTGGGCGCGGATTGAGGCGGCTGGGGGGATAGTCAGCGGGTCAGCGGCGCGAAGCTATAGAACTCCGGATGCTCGTTGCGGTTGATCAATATCTCAACGTGAACGCCAATCTCGCCGTGTTCCACCTGCTCGCGCACACCTTCAAGGAAATTTGCGGCGATACTTTCATCGCAGCGCAGCAAGCGCATGCCCTGCGACCTCCGGCCCAGGTAGCGCGGGGCCAGGCGGAGCCATCGGCGGGCAGATGCGGCGGCAGGACTCGGATCGGAACTAAGGCAATCGAAGGCGAGGGCGTCGAGTTTGGGCAGCCATTGAGCCGGTGCGGATGCGACGCTCCAAGCAAGGAGCGCCTGGCTTGCATCGGGATGGATGGCCACGACCGGGCGCGCGCCCTGGCTGAGGAAGGCGGCGAACTCCGGCGCGGGAGCGGAGCGCGGCGGCAGGAGATCGGGGAGCACGCCGCGCTCGAGCAGTTGGCGGGCGAAATCAGCTTATTCGGTTCGAGTGCCACGCAGACGGCGACGGTGGAGCGCTTGCGAATCTCGTTTTTGAGGATGCGCAGGGCCTCGTCGAGCGAGGTGACGAGGAAGTCCACGACACCGTCGCGGATGGCCTGCTTTCCGGCGGCGGAATCTGCCGAAACGGCCAGAGAGGCTGCGCCGGCAATGTTGGCCGCCACCAGCAGGGCGCGGGCCTGGAAGTCGAGTTGGCCGGCGTAGAGAAGTTTTCCGCCCAGGCTGGGTTCCGCATCCGGGCCGGAGCACCGCGGCCAGGATCAGGCCCGCGTAGAAACGCTCAACCTGAAGGGCGAACTCGAATACCTCCGGCAAGTTGGGGCTGGTTGCCATGGATTTGTATCCTGAAGCGCGCAGAGAATCCGGCGCAGTTACTACCAGGTGGAGTAGGGCTGGCCGCCAGTGCTCAACTCCTGCGAGCCGGAGTGAACGTCGTCGATGCCGGGTTCGGTCTGGTCCAACGAGTACAGCGCACCGTTGGAGTCGGTGACCCAGGTGTCCTTGGTGTGGGTAAAGGGATCCACGGGGACGGCCTTGAGGTAGCCGTCCGTGATGAGGTCTTCGAGCGACTGCGGCGCCTTCTGCTTGTCCATGGTGTAGGAGTCGATGGCCGCCCGCATCACGTGCAGGTCTTCCTTGAGCACGGCTTCCCTGGCCATCTTGATGGCGCTGTATAAAGGGGCACGGCCACCATCATCAGCATGCCGATGATCGACATGACGATCATCAGCTCCATGAGCGTAAAACCCGCGTCTTGTTTGCGAATCCTGCTCACTGAATCCTCTGCTGCCAAACTGTGGGTCTACCAGTCAGAATACTTGGTTCCGTCCAGGGCCGTGCCCGTGGACTTGGAGTACACGTCGAAGACGCTTTCCCCGCCGAAGGAGGTCGAATCGGGATCGTCCTGCATGGAGCGCAAACCCCACTCGGCCTTGCCGGTCATGGGGTCCACGGGAATGTGGCGCAAAAACTTCACCTTTTTCCCCTGCACATCGACGCCATTGACCAGCGTCTCCAGGTCGGGCGGATAGCCCTGGCTGTCGAGCTTGATCTGGAAGGCGTTCCTGTCGGCCGCGTCCTTGTAGTGGTCGATGGCGTCGCGCATCATCCACAGGTCGTAGCGCAGGTAGCGCTCGTTCTGGCGCTTGACCTGAAAGCGGGCGATGGGCAAGGCGGCCGAGGCGAGGATGGAGAGAATCGTCACGGTCACAATCAGCTCAACCAGAGTAAGTCCGCGCTCACCGGGGCGGACAATACGGATTGGCCGGGCTTCCTTCATCACAGAGCCTCATCGGCTTACTTCACCTGAATGCTTGACGCGCGCGCCCTGGGCCGGCAAAAGCTGCTGCGTGCTGTTGACCGCGCCCGGCCGGGTGATGGCGATGACGCTGTCTCCGGCTGCCTTGGCCTGGAATGTGAGCACGCAGACCACCCCTGCTCCGTTCACGCCGGCGGCTCCCGGCGGAAGCGAGGCGTTGATGTTGATGGAGCCGGGCCCGTCGTCGCGGTGCACCAGCGCCACGGCCTGCCCATCGCGGCCCAGAAAGTCACCGTTGTCCACGTTGAGCAGGGAAAGCGCGGCTGGATCGTAAGAAATCTGCAAGGGAACGGCAGCGATATCCTTTCCTCCGCTCAGCACCACGGAGATCTGGAAGGTGGCGCCGGGAGCCACCGGTGCGGGCTGCGGAGTCAGCATGAAGTTCACGCTGGACGGCGGCGGAGTAGATGCCGGCGGTTTGGCGGGGGATGCGGAGTTTCCAGTGGTCTCCGCGGCCTGGCGCAACTGCTCCAGCGCCGCCGGGGCAGCGGCCAGGGCGCTTTGGCCGGGAACCGTGCCCACGTTGGGCCTGGCGTCGGAGCGGACGGGTGCGCCGGACTGGTCGCCGGCTTCGCGTCTGGATTCGAGCTGGAGCCCTCGGCCGGAGTGTGGCGCAACTCGATGGACGTGCCGGCGCCGGTGTCCACAGTGCGCAGATTCACCTGCTCCAGCGATTGCGAACGAACCACGTGCGGCACCACCAGGAAGACCAGCTCGTCGTCCTTGAATGGTGTGATCCTTGGAGCCGAAGAGGTACTTGAGGCCCGGAATCGAACTCAATCCTGGAATGCCGCTGATGAGCTTTGCGTGTCCTGCTTGTCCTGAATGCCGCCCAGGATGCTGGCCTCGCCCTCGCGCAGGCGAATCACCTGGTCCACGGTGCGCTGGCTGATGATCGGCTCGGTCACGCCGCTGATGGTCACCGAGCCGCTCTGCGAGGTGACCTCGATCTTGATTTTCAGCGTCACGTCGCGGTCGAAGTGGACGGTCGGCGTCATTTCGATATTCACGCCCACATCCTGGTACTGGAACTGCGTGTTGACCAGCGAACTGACCATAGCCGTGGCGGCGCCGGTCTGGTAGGAGCCGGTGGCGATGGGAATCTTGGAGCCGATCTTCATCATCGCCTTCTGCCCGTCGGTGGCCCGGATGCGGGGATTCTGCAGGATCTTGGTATTGGAGTCGGTCAGCAGCAGGTTGGCCGTGGCCGAACCTACGGTGACGGCAAAATCCGTGGCCTTCAGATGGGCCAGGTTGTAGAGCGTCAGGCCCGCCGCCGCGCTGGCTGTCGTGCCGGTTGTGCCGGTGGTTGTGCCGGTGGTTGTGGTGGTGCTGCTGGAGGGTGGCGTCAGCGCGACCCCCACGCTGGAGGGCCAGGCGATGCCCAGCGTCCTTTCCCAGTTCTTGCTCACCTCCAGGACGGCGATGTCCACCACCACCTCGGGACGCGCCTTGTCCAGGTCGTTGATGAGTTTTTCCGCCAGCAGAAGCTCGTCCGGGCGTAGCGCGCATGACGATGGCGTTCTGGCTGGCCACGGCGTAGACCTTGGCGTTGGGCAGCAAGTTGCGAATGGCGGTCTGCACGTCGGTCAGGTCGTTCTGCTGCCAGGCGTTGGACAGATAAAAGGTCTGCACGGCCTGCTCATCGAGTTCGGTGTGGCGGGCGCGGGTGTTGGCGGCCACAAAAAGCGTGTTGTCGGTGACCGGCCTCCAGAAGGTGTTGGAGATGGTGCCCACAATGCGCAGCGCGTCGAGCAGAGAGACGTTGTTCAGGTCCACCTGAATGCGCTTGGAGGTGTACTCCGGGTCAAAGAGCACATTGACGCCGGCGGCTTTGCCGATAGCCTGGTAGACCATCTTGGCGTCTTCCTGGATGTGCAGGGTGAGCGGCTCGTTGGAGACCGGCCGCAGAACGGCCGGCGCGCCCATCGCTTCCAGGTTCTCCTCTTGCCCTCGGGCTGGGGAAGGCTGGTCTCGGAGACTGGGGCCACCTCGCCGTGCTTCTTCCGCACCCGGGCGATGGCCTGCTGCGCGGACTCGTTGCTGGGGTCGATCTCGGCGGCGTGCAGAAACTCCGCCAGCGCCCCCTGCTCGTTGCCCGCATCCATCAGCTTCTGGCCCTTGGTCACATGCACGGCCGAAGCGGTAATCCGCACGCGGTAAAAGGCTGTGCGGAATTGCAGATCCTTGGGAGCCTTTTTGCAGGCCTTCTGGTAGTTGTCGAAGGCGGCGTCGTAGTCCTCCTTCGCCTCGGCGGTCTGGCCGCGCTTGAAGAAGGTGCTGGCCGACTCGGCGCGCAGCGAAACGCTGGACAGGCTGAAGACCGCCAGGACGGCAAGAAGCGCAATCCAGAAAAAGGCTCCTGAAACAACGGATTCTGGAGGCAGCCTGTGCTTGAACGCGGCTTTTCATCGAACTCCCCGGCGTCTTCGCCGGCCCGCATTGCTCATCGGGCCCTTGCGGGCTGCCTTGGCCGCCCCAGACGCGCATCTTGACGCAATTCCGATTGGTGAAAACTTCCATTCGACGCAGCCCCATTCTAACAAAGCCCGGCGCAAAACTGTCTGTAAACCCGCGCCAATGCTAGGATTGAGATTCGAGGAGGCTTGCCGATGGCTCGCCAAACCAGCCACGTCATCGACCAGAAGGCCAGCCCCGGCCCGCAGAAGCCTGCCAAGCCCCGCGATCCGGTGGCCAGCGGCCAGCGCGACGCCGCGCACAATCGCACCGCCAGCCACAACTACTTTCTCCTCGAAAAGTTCGAGGCCGGCGTCAGCCTGCGCGGGACGGAAGTGAAATCCATCCGCGAGGGCAAGGCCAACCTCAAGGACTCCTACGGCCTCATCCAGAACGGCGAGGCTTTCCTGCTCAACCTGCATATCGGCCCTTACTCCCACGGCAATATCTCCAACCACGACGCCACCCGCACCCGCAAGCTGCTGCTGCACAGCGGCGAGATTCGCAAGCTACTCTCCAAGACGCAGATCAAGGGCCACACGCTCATCCCCACCCGGCTTTACTTCCGCAACGGCCGGGTCAAATGCGAACTGGCCGTGGCCAAAGGCAAGCAGGACTGGGACAAGCGCGAGACGGAAAAGCGCCGCGAAGCAGACCGCGACGCCCGCGCCGCCGTGAACGCCAGCAAACATCGCATGGGGCGATGAAGGCATCCACCTGCCAGAATCCAAGCCCAAATCAACCAGGATGGGGAAGAAGAAACGGCGGTAGGCGGCGTGCGGCCCGCCCCATACCCGACAATTTGATTTGTACAGCCATTGGATGTACACTAGTGCAAGTGCGCCGAACTGGAGTGATTGCCATGCCTCAGACCTCAACATTGGTGAACAGAGTGGAACGCCGCCGGCGCGGCACCCGGCTTGGTTTTCGCGTAGATGCGGAGACCAAGAGGCTTGTGGAGCACGCCGCTGCGCTTGAGCGGCGGAGCCTTACGGAGTTTTGCCTGACTGCGCTCACGCAGGCCACGCGAGAGGCGATTGCCCGGCATGAGAGCCTTGCGCTTTCAGAGCGGGACCGCGAAGTCTTTTTCGATGCACTGGTAAATGCTCCCAAACCGAATGCGCGGCTCCGGCAGGCCTTCCGTCTGGCGGAGGAGCAAATCGTCTCCTGATGGGACAGATTGAAAATCTTCTATTCCGGCTTGAACCGCTCGGCAAGCAGCATGACCGGGACGGCTTCCAGTGCGGGGTAGAAAGTCTCGACGCTTACCTCAAAACGCAGGCATCGCAGGATATGCGGCGCAAGGCCAATGCGGTCTTTGTGCTGACTCCAGAGGGCGCTCACATGCCGGATCGCCGGCTATTTCACGCTCTGCGCCTATGGAGTTTCGCCCGGCGCAGTTCCCGAGGCGGCGCAAAAGTACATTCCACGCTACCCGGTGGTAAGCGCAACCCTGCTGGGGCGGCTTGCGGTGAGCACGGAGATCCAGGGGCACGGCGTTGGCTCGATTCTGTTGGCGCGGGCTTTGGCCAAGGCGTATGAGGATGCCGCCGTAATCGGCTCCTCGATGGTGGTGGTGGATGCTATCGACGAGAAGGCTGCCAAGTTTTATCAGGCGCATGGATTCATCCCGCTGCCCGAGTCGATGCGGCTGGTTCTGCCCATGCGAACGATTGCAGGGCTGATGGCTGATTATACGGGATAGAAGGCCGTCTTCTTCTGACTGCGCCAGATGTGGTTCGTGGTTTCCTTCACCCCCGCCTTCTTAGCTCCAGCTCCACCACGCGCATCATCTCCGCTTCGGGGGCGGGTTTGCCGGTCCAGATTTCGAATTGGCGGGCGCCTTGCTGGACGAACATCTCCATGCCGCTGATGACGGGGATGCCGCGCTCTTTGGCTAATTTCAAGAGCGGCGTTTCCAGCGGGTTGTAGACCATGTCGAAGACCAGGCTGGCGTTGAGTTCGTTTTCCGCGATGGGCAGCGGCTGCTTGTTGCCCGCCATGCCGCAGGGGGTGGCGTTGATGAGCACGTCGAAGGTGCTTTTGGCGAACAGATCGCGCTTGAGCGACCTTGGCCTTGGCCTGCTTGGCGAGCTTCACGGCGTCCTCGTGGATGATGTTGACGACGAAGACCTCCGCGCCCTGATCGACGAGGCCGAAGACGGCGGCCCGGGCCGCGCCTCCCGCGCCGATGACAGCGATGCGCGCCCCTTGCAGCTTGCAGACGCCTTTCCAGCGGGCGAACCACGCCGGCCACGTCGGTGTTGAAGCCGTAGAGCTTGCCGTCGGCGCCGGTGCGCAGGGTGTTGCAGGCGCCGATGCGTGCGGTGAGCGGGTCGGAGTTGGCCAAGATGCGGCAGGATCTCCTGTTTGAGCGGCATGGTGACGGCCGAGCCAGCCAGCGGCAGCTCGCGCAGCAGGGTCAGCAGGTCGGCCAGCTTTTGCACCTTCAGCGGCAGCAGCACCGCGTTCACGTTTTCGCGGCGAAAGGCGGCGTTCTGCATCAGCGGCGAGAGCGAGTGGGCGATGGGGTCGCCGGCCACGCCGAAGATGCGCGTAGCCTGGTCGAGCTGCTCGACGCGGTAGAGGTCGCGCAGGGTGCGGGCGGTCAACTGGCCGGGAGCGGTTGCCTGTTTGGAAGTGGCTTCCGGGCCGTCAGAGAAGGCGGCGAAGGTGAAGGGCGCGCCGGCGCGAAGGCCGAGCACGCGGCTCACCAGCCCCTCCTCTCCCATGGCGATGCCGACCACCTCGGCGGAGCGGGAGTGCTCCTGAATGAGTTTGAGGACGGCCAGGTTGTCGGTCAGGGATTTGGCGGTGGAGACTACTTTGACGAAATCCGGCTGGAAGACCTCGATGCGCAGGGCGGCCTGTTCAAGATTCTTGGTGCGCGAGAAGTCGTGAAAGCTGACCAGCAGAGCCGTGCCTGCTGCCCGCAAACCGTCGCGAAGCTGGTCCAACTGCCGGGGAGCGGCCTCCTCGGCCGACTCGACCTCCAGATCGACGATCTGGCAGCCGGCCTCGGCGGCCGCCAGCAGGATCTCGAGCTCAGCTTTCAGCGAGCCCGTGAAGTGCCCGCCAAAGTGCTTGCGCCGGCAGGTGGCGATGACCGTCACATCGCGGTGGGCGGCAAGGAATTCCTTGACTTTGGGCAGGGCCGAGGCCGGTTTGGGCAGCGAATCCAGGCGGAACTCAAGGAATCTGGAGTCCGCCAGGGCAGCCTCGGCGCGCTCGATCAGTTCCGCCGGGGAGGCGGCCTGAATGGCTACGCACAGCTTGCCCAGGTTGGTCAGGCGCATGCGCGGAACGGCGGGCGCGGGCGGCGGAGAAGGCGAATTGGAGCCAAAAAAGGGCATATGCATCAATTGACGCATCTTATAGCGGATTTGGCCAGGATGCAACAGGAAAGAGCAACTAAGAATCGGGATTCTCAACTCTTCTCCAGCAGTGCTTCGCAAAGACGGCGGGGGTGGGGCGCCCAATTCAAAAATAGTGAAATAGTTCAACCCTGGAGCGCAGCAATGATCTGCTCGGTGGAGCGGACGCGGCCCATGCGGGGGAAGATGCGCATAATGCTATTCAAGTGGCTTTCGGCGGTTGAGCCGGTCATGGCGTCCTCGGCGAAGATCAACTCGTAGCCGTGCTCGTAGGCGTCGCGGGCGGTGCTCTCCACGCCGAACTCGGTGGCGATGCCGCAGATTACGATGGTTGAGAGGCTGCGGCGGCGCAGTTGCAGGTCGAGGTCGGTACCGTAGAATGCGCCCCACTGGCGCTTGAGAATCACAATGTCGGCGGGCTGACGGTCAAGCTCAGGAATCAGCTCGCTCCAATCCGGAGGGAGTGCGCCAAGTGAGCGCATCGGCTGATCGGAGGTGGGTTTAAGCCGGTCAGCGCCATCGGGTGCGCCGCCGACGTGGACTAATACCGGCTGCGCTCCGGCGGCGCGTGCGGCGCTGAGCAGGCGCGCGGCGTTGGTGATGACGGATGGGCGTGAATGCGGCCCGCCGCCGGGCATTTGCGCAATGCCTTTTTGCAGATCGATGACGATGATGGCGGTGCGGCGGGGTTCGAGTTGAAGATCGGATTTTTCGTTGCTCATTGCTGTATTTCTTCCTCCACCAACTGCAAGCCCTCTGCCGGGATAATCCCCATCTCGCGGTAGATGGGGCGAATCTGCCGGCGCAGCGCCGGCAGCCGCGTCGCGAACCAGGCCGCGCCCAGCAGGACCACCGAGCCGTTCATCATCACCGTCAAGGGCGCGCCAAACTGCCTGAGCCATGGAGCCGGCCAGCAGGCTGCCGAAGGGCGCCATGCCCATGAAGGCCATCGTATAGTAACTCATCACGCGGCCGCGCTTGTCGTCGGTGACGATGGTCTGAATGACGGTGTTGCTGGCGGCCATGCCCTGCATCATGCCCATGCCGGCAATGAAAACCATGATCATGGAGAGCCAGAAGACGCGCGAGAGCCCGAAGCCGATCAGCCCCGCGCCGAAGACCGCCGCGGCGATGGGGATCATCCTGACCAGGCCGCGCACGTTCCTGCGCGCCGCCAGAGAGAGCGCCGAAAGCAGCGCGCCCAGGCCCATGGCGGCCATCAGGAATCCCAGGGTGTGCGGCCCGCCGTGCAGCACCACCTTGGCGAAGATGGGCATCAGCACCACAAAGGGCATGCCCATCAGGCTGACCAAGGCAAAGAGCAGCAGGATGGTGCGGATGGGCAGAAACTCCGAGACGTAGGTCCAGCCGTCTCGTCAACTCGGCGAGCATTGACGTGGCCTTGCGCTGGATCACGGGCGCATGAAGGCGCATGGCGAGCAGCGAGACGATGACAGCGATGTAACTGATGCCGTCGACGAGAAAACACCAGCCCTCGCTGGAGACGGCGATCAACATTCCGGCCAGCGACGGGCCGATGAGGCGCGCCACGTTCACCATGGAGGAGTTGATGGCGATGGCGTTCTGCAGGTCGCGCTTGTCGTCCACCATCATGACCATGAAGGACTGGCGGCCGGGCATATCGAAGGCATTGATGCAGCCCTGCATGACGCTGAGCGTGAGCAGCAGGGGAATGGTGATGTGGCCGGAGAGCGTCAACGCGGCCAGAGTCAGCGATTGGACCATGGAGAGGGTCTGGGTCCAGACCAGCACCTGGCGCCGGTCGAGCCGGTCTACCCACACGCCGGCGAAGGGCGCCACGAGAAAGGTGGGAATCTGGCCGGCAAAGCTGACCGTGCCCAGCAGCAGGGCCGAACCGGTGAGCCGGTAGACCAGCCAGCCGGTGGCCACGCGCGTCATCCACGTGCCGATGAGCGAGATGGTTTGGCCGCCGAAAAACAGGCGGAAGTTGCGATGGCGCAGGGCGCGCCAGGCGTGGGAGACGCCGGCTGATTTTCCGCGCTCTTGTTGATCGTTCCCGCTCAAGAATGGCCCTCGGATTCAGTTTATCGTGCGGGGCAGGGCGGAAATTTTCATTGCATACTCGATTCCTATAGATAAAAGGCGAAAATATTTTCACTGGTGTCCGGTTAGATGTCGAATAGATTCAGTTGGTTAGAGAAATATGGATGTTCAGTTCTGTGGAGATATGGCTGAAGGGCGCATGAAACCTTGGATTTCTCGAAGATCGATACCGACAGGATCTGTAGACAAGTGTAAAGCGAGGCATCCAGTTTCAGTTCCTTTTTGACGATAGCAATCAGCACGTAGATGGAAACCGCGCACCAGATCTGAGTCCTCACGGCGTTTTCGCTGGTGGCCAGTAATCGCTTGATGCGGAGGTGCTGCTTGATCCACTTGAAGAACAACTCGATCTGCCAGCGGCTTTTGTAAAGCGCGGCGATGGTCAGGGCGGGCAGTGCGGTGTTGTTGGTCAGAAAGACCAGCGTCTTGCCTGTCTCGGGGTCGTGGAAGCGTATGCGGCGAAGATGATCGGGGTAATTCTCTGCCGAGTAGAAGCCGTTGAGCATGACGCGCTGGTCGCAGATGATTCCGCTGGCCCGGTCCACGGGATACGAATACACGCGCCGCGCATCCATGTTCTCTTTGGCGCGCGTAACGAAGAAGGCTCCGGCCTGATGCATTGCGTACAGCCGCGCGAAGTCCAGATACCCCCGGTCCATGATGTAGAAACTGCCCGCCTCGACAAGAAGAATGTCCAGCACGTTGACATCGTGCAGCTTGCCGTCACTGATATGAATGAAAGCTGGAATCGCGCCGCGCAGGTCCGGCAGGGTATGTAACTTCATGGCTGCCTTGGTGGAACGAAACGGCGCCCAGTCAAACAAACTCAGGCATAAGTCGATGGTGGTGGAGTCCAGAGCATAAACGCTTGCATCGAGACCCAGGGTCGAAGGATCTTCGGCGTACAACGCCCTGGCGTGGGAGATCAGCCGCAGAGCCAGCGCATGGTTGATGCGCCAGTCGCGCTGGTTCAACGCATCGGAAAGTGTGGAACGTGCCGGCGGCGCGGCGATGCCCATGTGAAACAGCTTGCCTTGGTTGGCCTCGAGACAAACCTCGATGTCGCGCAGCGACTCGCGCCAGGTGAGTTGAGAAAAGGCCATGATGCGAAACAGGTCGGCGCACCCAAGCGTACGCACACCCGCATCGCCCTTGTGCCGTTCGATGATGCGTCCCAAGGTCTTCCACGGCACGAACTCCATCACCTGCGCAAACAGCGTCTTGCCCGTGTTCATGCGGCACTTCCGGTTGTTGAATCCCGAAAGCATCGCAAATGAGCCCCACGTAATTCAAATCGTGGACATCCAACAACTGCTGTAAACCACACGTGCCAATAAACTTGACGGCTACAATCTAAATTAAACCGGACAGCAGTGAACCACGACATCGGATTAGCTTCAAGTCCGACCGAATTGATGCCTAACCTCTTGCATTCGACAAGCGTTGTTCCTGTGCCACAGAACGGGTCCAGAACGCGACTGCCTTTTGACAGGCCAAACCGCTGTAGGTAATTTCGAACCAGATGCGGAGGATAGGATAAGACGAACCTATACCAATCGTGAATTGCACGATCTTCTACTTTTACCCGATTATTCTCTGGGACGACTTAGCGCACCATGATCGGCTTCGGCAAATGTCCCGAATAGGTTGCTTGAATAACCTCGGCGCTGTTCATCACCACGTCACTCCGTCACACTATTATACGGTTTTCAAATAGAGCGTCTCTGTTCTTGCCGGTCCAGCCAGGCCGCAACGGCCGGATTGGCCTGCGCCTTCATCGGCTCCGAGATCACGCATGTGTCGAGAATGATCATTCGAAGACCGCTGGCTTCACCGGCGTTGGATCACGATGAAGGTCAAGATCGATTCCTCCGAAGCGCTCTCCAAAGGCGGCCAGCTCCGAGCCGATTTTTATGCGCGTCCTGGGCGAGACGGCCTCTTCGAGAATCACCCGAATCTCGGCCTCGGTGCTGCGCGCATTGCGCGCCGCGCGCAACTTGAGCGCGCGATGGACGGCATCGGGAAGATTGCGAACGGTGACGGCAGGCATGAGATTCACCTCCTCTCAACTATGCTATCAATGATAGCATATTGATTGCACATACCGCAAGCCTTTGCCGCTCAGACCCAAACAGTCGACTTCGGACTAAAATAGTATGCCAGCCTCGCAGTTCGCGAAAGTGGCGGAATTGGCAGACGCACCAGACTTAGGATCTGGCGGAGCAATCCATGGGGGTTCGAGTCCCCCCTTTCGCACCAAAACCCCACCCGGCAACCCGGCCAACCGGCCCTCGCCACCCCACCCCGCCGGAGTAATCTGGAGACACCATGAGTCCATCCGCGCAGCACCGCAAATGAACCTCGTCCAGAGCCCCGACTACCGCGAGTCCTACGCCAACAGCGTCCAGATCCGCGCCAGCGTCTGGGACTTCCAACTGGTCTTCGGCCTGGCCTCCCCCGAGGCCCCCGACCAGATCACCATTCGCAACCACAGCGCGATCTTACCTCAGCCCGCAGCAGGCCAAGGCTCTGTGGAATATGCTGGGGCAGCATCTTGCCCAGTACGAGCAGGCCTTTGGCGCGCTCAACCTGGAGCCGCACGGCCACAGCTTCCCGCAGGGGCCCGTCAACTAGGATCACCTTGCGCTGGAGAAGTCTCATTCGCGCGGCTGGACGCGCCCATCCCCGCCTGGATAATTTTTCCGGGCGTCTTCGCCGCGCTCTGCGCCAGCCACTTCACCCTGCTCCGCCTGCCCTACTACTGGGACGAGGCCGGCTACTACATTCCCGCGGCCTGGGACTTCTTCCGCACCGGCTCGCTGATTCCCCTCACCACGCTGACCAACGCCCATCCGCCGCTGCCCAGCATCTATCTGGCGCTCTGGTGGAAGCTCTTCGGCTTCTGTCCCCTGGTCACGCGCCTGGCCGTGCTCGCCGTCGCCGCGCTCGGCCTCACGGCGGTCTGGCGGCTGGCCATGCGCCTGACCGGCGTGCCCGCCGTCGCCTTCTGGACCGTCGCGCTCACCGCCCTTTATCCCATCTGGTTTGCCCAAAGCACGCTGGCCCACGCCGACATCTTCGCCGCCGCCTGCACGCTCTGGGGACTGGTCTACGCGCTGCCCGCCCACGCATCGCGAGTCGCCCCGCAAGCCCTGGGCCGCCGCGCTCTGGTTTGCCGCTCGCCGCGCTCTGCAAGGAGACGGCCATCGCCATCCCGCTCACCCTGGCCGCCGTCAGCCTCGTCGAAAGCTGCCGCGCTCCTGGCATGGCCCGCATCCGCCTCTGGCGCGAGGCCGCATGGCTCGCAAGCTGCGTGCTGCCGCTGGCCGCCTGGTACGCCTACCACTCCTGCAAGACCGGCTTCCTCTTCGGCAATCCCGAGTTCCTGCGCTACAACGCCCAGGCCAACCTCTCGCTCCCGCGCATCCTGGCCGCCTTCGACCACCGCCTCCTGCATCTGACCGCGCACATGAACCTCTTTGTGCCCGTGCTGATTGGCCATCGCCGCACTGCTGCTCGCGCCGCGTCCCGATAGGACAGGGATCAGGGCTCGGGAAAACAGAGACTCAGCGATCCCAGCCCCGCCCTCGCCCCCGCCGCCCTGCGCCGCATCTTCCTTTTGCTGCTGGTCAATGCCGTGCTCTTCAGCGTTCTGGGCGGCGCGCTGCTCACTCGCTACCTGCTGCCCATGTACCCGCTGGTGCTGCTGGTCGCCGTCACCACCTTCTATCGCCGCGTTCCTTACTGGCAGGCGCTGGCCGCCTTCTCCGCCGCGGCCTTTGTTCTGGGAATCTTCATCAATCCCCCCTACGGCTTTGCCCCGGAAGACAACCTCACCTACGCCCGCGTCATCCGCCTTCATCAGGCCGGCATCCGGCAGCTCGACGCACGCTACCCCGGCGCAACCGTGCTCTCCGCCTGGCCGCTCACCGACGAGCTTACCCGCCCCGAGCTGGGCTACCTCAGCCAGCCCTACGCCGTCTATCTTGTCCCGGACTTCACCGCCGCCAGATCGCCCGCGCCGCCGAGGAGCCGGAAAAATACTCCGCCGCCCTGGTCTTCTCCACCAAGTACGATCCGCATTCATCGCTCTTCACTCTGGGCGCAAGGAGCCGCGCGGCCGACGAGCGCTACTTCGGCCTGCACCACGACCTGCCGCCGGAAGAGATCGCCCGCCAGCTCCACGGCGACCTCGTCTGGCAGCAGCAAGACCACGGCCAGTGGATCGCGCTGATCCGCTTCAACCGCCAGTTCGACGCGCGGGTGGAGGGAGGATGGACAGTTCCTTATGGCGCGCCTGTTCCTGGCTTCAAGTGATATTCGATTTCCTCAGCAGCGCAAGCAGGCCGGTCACTTCCACGCCGCGCTCCGTGCGCAGGAATCCTTCTTCCAGCCGGACGATTGTCAGCCCGGCGCTGGCCGCAATCGCGCGCACATGATCGGGATGATGCGTATAGCGCCCTGAATCCGTGAGATGAAATGGAAATTTCTCGCCTCGCTCCGTTGTGAATGCAAAGCAGCCGCCCGGCTTGAGCCGCCGGGCCGCCAACACCGCCACCGGCTGAAGATCGCCGAAATAGACCAGGCAGTCGCAGGCAACAATCAGATCGAATTGGCTTTCGGTCTGGTCGAGCCACTCGGTGATTTCGGCGACCTCCAACTGGTCGTAGATGCCGCGCTCCCGCGCATGCTCGATCATCTCCGGTGAAAGGTCGATCCCCACCAGGCTCGCTGCGCGCTCCTTCAAGCCCACGCCCGCCAGCCCCGTTCCGCAACCAATATCGAGAATCTCCAAGCACCTGGCATCGCCGATTGCGGCTCGGATGAGTTCCTGAAGGCGCTCAGGAGCCTGGTAACTCAGGTTGTCGCGCATCTTGGTGTCATAGTGCGAGGAAAAATCCCGGAAGATTTGCAGGACACAATCGTCTGAGGCGCGCGCCGGCGGCGCTTCATCCTTCAACGCCGTCAGAATATGGCGAATCGAGGCGTCTTCGGGCCGGGCTTCGAGATACTTCGCAAAAGCATCACCCACCTCCTTGCGCCGCCCTGCGGCCTGGGCCGCCCAGCCCAGCGCATGCCACGCGTCAGGATTCTCCGGCGTCAACTCCGTCACGCGTTTCAGACACAGGAATGCGGTCTCGTTCCTGCCGCTCTCCTGCAGATGCGCGGCCAGGCTGGTCAGATCCTCGGCAGTGAGCTCACGGGGCGGGACTCTTGCGCCATCGCCCCAAACCAGTAGGCTGGCCTCAATCCCCGCTGCAATCCAGCCATCGACATCGCCGGCATGGCCCTCGGGCATCAGCGGCCCGGCCAATGCGCGGATCTCTTCCACGCTCCGGCTGCCATCACACAATTCGGCGAGCAGCGCGCCCGTTGCGTTCAGTTCATGCAGATAGTCGCGGCCGGAGTCGTACGCCAGATAGCCGCCTTCGACCGGCGAAATTCCTGCGTCGGGGTTGAGGACGGGATGGTTCATGGACGCTTCGGGCATGATTCAAATACACATCCGCATGCCATGTTGCATATGGCGGATGGCATATGGATGCGGATCAGCGCGGGGTGGGCTTGGTTTCGCCTTTGATCGCCTTGGTTTCGCCTTTGATCGGGGCAGACTGGCTCTTGAGCGTCGTAGCGTTAGTGAGCTTGATCGAGTCGTTGTTGTTCTTGATCGCGCCGCCGTTGTTCTTGAGCGTGCTGTTGTTCTTGAGGAACTGGGCTTTGCTGTCGCCACTTGTCTTATCCCAGTACTTAATATTTTGGGTTTTCTGATCATTTATTTTGATCGTGTTGGCTGAACCATCCTTTATTGCCGGGCTTCCTTTCGCCGATGTCGCGTTTTTGGGGAATACCTCGGCTTTCTGGCCACCCGGCTTGTCCTCGGCGGCCATGGACGCAGAATTCAGCAGCGGAGCTGCCGCAACCCCGGCAAGCAGGATTCCCAGGAACTTACGCCGGTTGGGATCAACGTGCGCAAGCGCCGCTTCCATTCTAGAAGCCAATTCTTTTTCGCTCATAAACACCTCTCACGAGATTTTAAGAACATCTGGCTGCCTGAAAGCATAGCACAAATTAACCACTACCGGTCAGTGCAATTCATTCGAGGCTGTTGCGAGCCTTCCAGGGAGCATGAGCGTTTCAGCCTCTATAGCAACGGCATAGAGTCAGTACGCGGTCTTGTTCGGCGAGGCGATCCAGGCGTCGAAGCTGGCCCAGGCTTCGTCGCTCGAGCAGTTGCGTGGCGGGGAGCTTGCGTTCGGCGCTGTTTTTGCGAATCTCCTGGTAGATGGAAGCGTCGTCGAAGCCGGCGCGGGCGGCATCGGCGGCGCTGGCGCCGTAGTAGAGGCCGTCAATCCGCGCCCAGTAGGCCGCGGCCAGGCACATGGGGCAGGGCTCGCAACTCGAGTAGAGCTGGCAACCGGCCAGCGAAAAGGTTCCCAGAGCCTTCGCGGCGGCGCGGATGGCGTTCACCTCCGCGTGGGCCGTGGGGTCGTGCCCGGCGGTTACCGTGTTGACGCCCTCGCCCACAATGCGGCCGTCGCGCATGATGACCGCGCCAAAGGGCCCGCCCGCGCCGCGCAGCACGTTCTCCGTGGCCAGCGCAATGGCGCGGCGCAAAAATTCGGGATTTGCCGGTGGCGGCATCGTTGAGTTGCTCCAGTGATCGTTGAAAAGCAAGTAAGAATATAGCACAGGCGAAGAGACAGGGATTAGGGATTAGGGATTAGAGAACAACATTCCGCCCTCGTTAGTAATGACCTAGAATCTCAACATGACTGTTGCCCGTTCTTCGCTGGATGATTTGAATGCCCGCATCGTGGCCTGCAAACGCTGCAAGCGTCTGCGCACGTACTGCACCGAGGTGGCGCGGGTGCGCAAGCGTGCCTATCTGGAGTGCGAGTACTGGGGCAAGCCCGTACCCTCCTTCGGCGACCCTCGGGCGCGGGTGATGGCGCTTGGGTTGGCTCCGGGCGCGCACGGCTCCAATCGCACCGGGCGAATCTTCACCGGCGACGGGTCAGGATATTTTTTCTACCCTGTGCTGCATGAGGCAGGCTTTGCCTCGCAGGCCAGGTCCGAGAGCCGCAACGACGGCATGAAGCTCACGGATTTGTGGATCAGCGCGCTGGTGCGCTGCGCTCCACCGGCCAACAAGCCCTCGCCCGAGGAGCAGCGCAATTGCGCTCCGTTTCTCGACGAGGAGATTGGCTTGCTGAAAAATCTGCGCGTGGTGGTCTGCCTGGGCAAGATCGCCTTTGACGGATTTCTGGCGCACGCGCGGCGGACGGGCCAGATCACTTCGCGTTCCGGCCTGATTTTTGCGCACGGCGTGGAGTTTACTTTGCCCAATGGATTGGCGGTGATGGCCAGCTATCATCCCTCGCTGCAAAACACCAACACCGGCAAGCTGACCCGGCCCATGCTGCTGGAGATTTTCAAGCGGGCGCGGAAGCTGGCGGGGCTGGAATATCGGCCCGTTTCCGAGTAGCGGTCATACCCGGCACCTGTAAAAATAATATAGTTTTTCCCCTTTTCTACCGCTCAAGGGTGGTAAAATCCGTGCGAACCGGTTTTGAATGAGGAGATACCAGTGAACGTGAAAGAAACAGGCAAAAATCATGACACCCGCTCCAAAGTCGATCTGTCGGGCTAATCTGCCTTGAAATGTAAGACTATGGAGGAGGGCAAGTTATTCCAATATGACGCTGCAATGTCATTTGCGCGAACTGTCCCTTTCTATTTTTTGGGGATCGTCGGCTTGATCTATGCCTCGGGGTTCCTGGTAGTCACTACACACTTGGAGGCGTTGGGAATCCGCGATTTGGGTAGTGAGCTTTGGAAAACCAGATACGTCCATATCGGTGTGCTATCGCTCACTTTTCCTGCAATGATTGTTACCACTGTCTACGGTATTTTTGCATTTTCTGATTATCTAAAATCGCAGTCAAACCTCGGAGCTGTATTTCATTATTTGCGAGTGACAATCTCCTTATTTATTATTCTCATTATGGAACTGACATTTTATAGTTTTGCAATGTTTGTCAGACGACCATCGCCTACAATCGATACATGTGCTCCACACCCGGAACTCGTGCACGGAGGGCTGATATTGATGCTATGTGTCGGGGTGGTAGGAATAGCTTTCACTTCATGGTTAGAGAGATACTTTAACGCTAAGAACTTGCGGGGAATGACACTCTGTACTTTACTTTTGCGTCTTATTATATTATTTATTGTACTTTTGTGCTTTCTCGAAGTTGTAGTTGGAGTCGAAATTGTCTGGGCGTGGTTCCCCCTTAAAGCTAACGCAACCGAAAGCTACTGGACCTACATCACGGGGATGATGCAACATAGACTTAACGCTCTATTACTCGTGTTAACCTGCTGGGCTGGCGTTGGCTATTATGTATACATTGCCAAGCGGAAAGTGCCAATATTGCCGGCTGGTCTACGCGCATTAGCTTGGCTCATGATTATTTCCATAGCAGGACCTATGTACTATCTCAGTCTGATGGTCTTCGCGTATTCTCTATTTCCTTACATCCCAGCTACCCGTGGCGGCGGCGACTATACAGTCAATCGCGTGGCAACCATTTGGATTAAAGGTAGGGATTCTCTCTTCTACAACCCGCCGTCGTTGATGACCGCAGGAGTGGTTGAAGAGACCTCCTCGACCGTGTATGTGATCGACGAAAACGAATGGCATCCATATAGCTGGAGAAACAGGAGCCAGCATATTCCGCCGCCTACTGCTATAAGTCGGGACCAGATTGTTAAGATTGTGTACCCTCATCCTGATATTCCAGACTGCCAAGCGTCGGAAAAGTGATTCGTGATATGGATCGACGTATATCAGATTACGTCGTCCTTCTTTACTATCCCGCATTTTCCCGAACCCGCGCTGGCCGACATCCGGCTGTAATCTGGAGACGTGATGGACAAGATCGCAAAGGAAATACTGAAGGAATTGCTACCGGCGGAGAAGGACGTTGCGCCGCCGGCGGCGCGTGCGCAGACCGGAGGAAAGAAACCTGCATTGCATCTGGACCACTGGACTGCGGCTGTTTTGTTGGAGCGGGCGACGTACCTGCACAAGATGGCGAAACACGGCGATGGCTCGGCGGGCGAGACGCTGAAGGAGTATCCGCGGCATTGCGCCATGCTCTCGTTTCGCAGCCGCGACGGAGAGGCCGAGATTCACGAAAACTTCGCCGATTTTTTCTATGTGCTGGAAGGGCGCGCCACGCTGGTAACCGGCGGCACGGTGGCGGGCGCTCGATTGATCAAGCCGGGAGAGACGCGCGGCGCCTCGATTAAGGGCGGAGTGCGGCAGGAGTTGCGAGCGGGCGATGTGGCGCATGTGCCGGCGGGCTTGCCGCATCAAATGCTGGTGGCCGGCGAGCAGACGGTGACTTGCCTGGTGCTGAAGGTGCAGGAGAATTTGTAGCAGCCTCAGCCCGCTTTTTCCAGCAGGCAGAGGGAGAGATCCTTGCGCTCGACCATGTCGCTGGTGATTTCGATGTCGCGGACTCTCTTGTTGTTGGGCAGGTGGAACATGAGGTCGAGCATCAACTCTTCGAGAATCATGCGCAAACCGCGCGCGCCAATCTTGCGTGACAGGGCCTCGCGGGCGATGGCGGCGGTGGCTTCCACGGTGAAGTGCAGACGGACGTTTTCAAATTCAAAGAGGCGCTGGTACTGCTTGAGGATGGCGTTGCGGGGCTTGGTGAGAATCTCGATCAGCGCCGTTTCGTCCAGCTCGTCGAGGACGCCGACGACCGGCAGGCGGCCGACGAACTCGGGAATCAGGCCGTACTTGATGAGGTCCTGCGGCTCGGTGCGGCGCAGCAGCTCGGTGTCGCGATGGGAACGGGTGGTGGCGGCATCGGCCTCGGCGTCCATGGCCTTGAAGCCCATTGCCTTCTTGCCCACGCGGCGGCCCACCACGCGCTCCAGACCGACAAAGGCTCCGCCGCAAATGAAGAGGATGTTGGTGGTATCGACGGCGGTAAATTCTTGATGAGGATGCTTGCGCCCGCCCTGCGGCGGCACGTTGGCCACGGTGCCTTCGAGAATCTTGAGCAGGGCCTGCTGCACGCCCTCGCCGCTCACGTCGCGGGTGATGGAGGGATTCTCGTCCTTGCGGCCGATCTTGTCGATCTCGTCGATGTAGATGATGCCCTGCTGGGCGCGGTTCACGTCGCCGTCGGCGGCCTGGAGGAGCTTGAGGATGATGTTCTCGACATCCTCGCCCACGTAACCGGCCTCGGTGAGAGTGGTGGCATCCACGATGGCAAAGGGCACGTCGAGCATCTTGGCCAGAGTGTGGGCCAGCAGCGTTTTACCCGAGCCGGTGGGGCCGATGAGCAGGATGTTACTCTTGGTCAGTTCGACTTCGCTGTTGCGCATCTTGTTCATCTGGATGCGCTTGTAGTGGTTGTAAACGGCCACGGCGAGCTTCTTCTTGGTCTGGTCCTGGCCGATGACGTAGTCGTCGAGAAAGCTTTTTACCTCCTGCGGCTTGGGCAGATGGCCGGCGACGTTGGCCGCAACAGGGGTTTCTCCGCCACCGCTGCGGTCGTCCTCGAGAATCGAATTGCAGACGGCCACGCACTCATCGCAGATGTAGGCGCGAGGGTAGTCGCTGGGCGACGAGATCAGCTTGGCCACGGCGTCCTGTGACTTGTGGCAGAACGAACAGCGCAATGCTTCTTCGGGTCCCGTGCGCATTTTCATCTACCAGCTCCCTTGGACGAGTATAGCTGAATTCGCGTTATTCGCGGAGCTAACCTGCTCCGCCAGCGGTTACGTTCTCGGCCGGTCGATGATTTCGTCGACAATGCCGTATTCCTTGGCCTGCTCGGCGTTCATGATGAAGTCCCGCTCCACGTCGCGCTCGATGCGGTCCAGGGGCTGGCCGGTGTGTTTGGCGATCAGGTTGTTGGTAATCTCGCGGATGCGCAGAATCTCGCGGGCATGAATATCGATGTCCGTAGCCTGGCCGCTCAAGCCCCCCATGGACGGCTGATGGATGAGAATGCGCGAGTTGGGCAGGGCAAAACGCTTGCCCTTTGTCCCAGCCAGCAGCAGAAACGCGCCCATGCTGGATGCCTGACCGATGCAGATGGTTTCCACCTTGTTCTTGATGAACTGCATGGTGTCGTAGATGGCCAGGCCCGCGGAGATGGAGCCGCCGGGAGAGTTGATGTACAGGTGTACGTCCTTTTCCGGGTCTTCGCCGGAGAGGAAGAGCAACTGCGCCACGACCAGATTGGCGATATCGTCGCTGATGGGCGTGCCCAGAAAGATGATGTTGTCGCGCAGCAGACGGGAGTAAATGTCGTAGGCGCGCTCGCCCCGGCTCGTCTGCTCAACTACCATGGGAACCAATGCCATAGAGTCTCTTTCCGCTCTTTCTTCGTTGTGCCGCCCTATGCGGGCAGCCGTTCATACAATACAGACGCAGTTTTCTCGCGCCTCATTTGCTCGCGGATTCTGTCCAGTCCGCCGTCCGCCGTCAAGCGCGTCCGCAACGCATCCACCGGCTCGCGGGATTGCAAGGCAGCTAGCTGCAATTCACGGTCCAGTTCCTCGTCGCTGATGCTGATGTTTTCCTCAGTAGAAATGCGGTCCAGCAGAATGTTGATTTTAACTTCGGCCACGGCGCCATCGCGCTGGGCGGCGCGCAGGCGGGCAAAGTCCAGCTTGCGCATCTGCTCGGTTTTCATGCCCTGGGCCGCCAGGGCGCGCAGGCCGCGCTCCAGACGCGTGTCAATCTGCTGCTGCACCAGCGATTCAGGAACCGCAAAGGGGTAGCACTCGGCAAGCGCGGCAAGCAGACGGTCCTTGGTCTCGCCTTCCACGCTGCGGCGCTTGCGGCTGGCCAGATGCTCGCGGATGCGGGTTTCCAGTTCAGCCAGGTTCTCGTAGTGGCCTAACTCCTTGGCGAAATCGTCGGTCAGCTCCGGCACGATGCGCTTCTTGATGGCCTTGACCTCGACCTCATAGGCCACGGTCTTGCCGGCCAGTTTGGGTTCGGCATATTCGGCTGGGTAAATGACCTCGGCCTTCAGTTCCTGGCCGGGCTTGGCGCCGCGCAGGGCAGTGGTGAAAGCCTCCACGGTGTCCTTGCCGCCCACTTCGACCAAAGTATCTTCGCCGGCCACCGGGGCAGCATCCGTCTCGCCATCGATGAGTCCCTTGTAAGTGATCTGCGCCCAGTCGCCGTCCTGTAGCGCGCGGTCTTCTTCCACCGGCTCAATGGTCGAGCGCGACTCGCGCAACTGCTCCATTTCGCGTTGAAACTCCTCTTCGGTGATCTCCACCGGCGGCTTTTCCACGGTGACCTGCTGATAGCCCTCGATGGAGAATTCCGGGATAAACTCGAAGATTGCCTTCACGTGCAGCGGTTTGCCGTCCTCAACGGTCAACTCGGCGACCCGCGGCTCGCCCACGGGCCTGATGCCCAGCTCTAGTACGGCCTTGTTGAAGCGTTCGGGCAGCAGGCCGTCGATCACGCCTTTGCGGATTCCGTCGGCATAGCGGCGCTTGACGACCGATTCCGGCACCTTGCCGGCGCGGAAACCGGGAATTTTGGCATATTTTTGATAGTTGCCGGTCACCGTCCGATAGGCCTTAGTGACCTCTTCGGCGGGGATGTCCAGCACCAGTTCGCGGGTGCATTCGGGGTTCCATACCGGCCCGTGATCGTGGTCGTGACCTTCGTGATCGTGACCGCCGTGATCGTGATCGTGGTCGTGGCCTTCGTGATCGTGAGATTGGTCGTGGCCATCGTTCGACGCCTGGGCCTCGTCAGGTTGTGCTTTATTTTCGACTGTGTCGCTGGAACTCAACGTTTTACCTTCCCGGCGCATGCGCGCCGTACATCATGCCAGAATGGGGAATAAACTGCCTGTTTTTGGGCCGCAAACCGTTGTTTTAGGCCGCAAATCGCCCGCAATTGTCTACAGGCTACTGTCACGGATTGCCGCAGCGGGCACACCAGCCCTCCGAGTATAATGCAATCCCTTCATTCATGGTATGAGGGTTTGCTGGCAGGGTCAAACAGGCTGGGCTGGATTTGGCGCAGGGGGCACCGGGAAAGGCACTACAAGATTTGTGGGCCAGATCACTATTTTCTGCCCGGTGCGCGGGTGTACACTGCCTTTCGTTCCAACAAAACAGAGCCATGCCTGTTGAAGAAGAACCTTTGTACTCTGAGCTACTCATGCGGCCCCAGCCGCCCTCTCCTCGATCTGACCATCGGCGGCCTGCTGGAGCGCACCGCCAGCCGCTTTCCCGACCGCCTGGCCGTGGCCTCGTGCCACCAGCAAAAGCGGCTCACCTGGGCTGAGCTGAGCGCCGAGGCCGACCGCGTGGCGCGCGGGCTCTGGTCGCTGGGCATCCGCCGCGGCGACCGCGTGGGCCTGTGGTCCACCAACTGCATCGAGTGGGTGATGATGCACATGGGCTGCGCGCGCGCCGGAGCGGCGCTGGTGAACGTGAACCCCGCCTACCGCTCGCACGAGTTGCAGTTCACGCTGCAACGCTCGCGCATGAAGGCCCTGTTCCTGTGGCACAAGGACAAGCGCGCCGATTACGAGGAGATTCTGGGCCGCGCGCGCCACGGACTCACGCTGGCGCTGGAACACACCATCTACTTCGACTCGCCGGAGTGGCCGGCGCTGCTGGACGCCGAGGGCCGCCTGCCCGACCGCGTGGCCGTGGACGACGTGGCCAACATCCAGTACACCAGCGGGACGACCGGACTGCCCAAGGGCGTGATGCTCACCCATCACAACGTGGTCAACAACGGGCAGTTCCTGGCGCAGGGATTTCACTACACCGAGCAGGACAGCATCGTTGTGCCGGTGCCGCTTTTTCATTGCTTCGGCTGCGTGATCGGGACGATGAGCGCGGTCAACTCCGGCGCGGCGATTATCCTGCCCAACTGGACCTTCGATCCGCGCGCCACGCTCCAGGCCGTTCATGACGAGCGCGCGACCTCGGTTTACGGCGTTCCGGCGATGTACGTGGCGGAGCTGGCGCTGCCGGATTTTGCCAGCTTCGACCTGACCAGCCTGCGCACCGGCATGATGAGCGGCGCGCCCTGCCCGGTGGAGCTGATGAAGCGCGTGCTGAACGAGATGCACTGCCGCGAGCTGGTGATTGCCTACGGGCAGACCGAGACCTCGCCGGTGGTGACCATGAGCGACGCCGACGACCCCATCGAGATTCGCGTCAACACCGTGGGCCGCGCCATGCCGCAGACCGAGATTCAGATTGTTTCGACGGCGACCGGCGAGCCGCTGCCCGTCGGCGAGCAGGGCGAGGTGTGCGTGCGCGGATACGCGCTGATGAAGGGCTACGACGGCGACCCGGAGGAAACGGCGCAGGTGATCAAGGAAGACGGCTGGCTGCGCACCGGCGACCTGGGCATCATGCACCAGGACGGCTGCATTCACCTCACCGGCCGCTCCAAGCGACGTGATTATTCGCGGCGGAGAAAACATCTATCCCCGCGAGGTGGAGGAGTTTCTCTACACCCATCCCAAGGTGGGCGAGGCGCAGGTGGTGGGCATTCCCAATGCGCGGCTGGGCGAGATTGTCGCCGCCTGGGTGCGGCTGAAGCCCGGCGTCGAAGCGACCGAAGAGGAGATCAAGGAGTTCTGCAAAGGCCAGATCGCCTACTACAAGATTCCCGAACACGTTCGCTTCGTCACCGAGTTTCCGGCGACGCTGAGCGGCAAAATACAAAAGTACAAAATTCGCGAGTTCGAGATTGAGGCGCGGGGATTGCAGTCGGTGGCGGAGGCGGCTACGGCGTAGGAGGATCGACCCACATTCAGTGAGTTATGATAGTCGCACCGGGCTAAATCATCCGAACGGGTGCCTCCGCAATGGCAAGCGAGCGCGTCGAGAAAACCGTCTTCATCAGCTACCGCCGCACCAACTTTCCCTGGGCAATGGCAATCTACCAGGATTTGATGATCCGCGGCTACGATGTTTTCCTCGACTTCACCGGCATTGGGCCGGGCGACTTTGAGCAGGTGATTCTGGCCAATATCCGAGGCCGCGCGCACTTCCTGGTATTGCTGACGCCCTCAGCGCTGGAGAGATGCGATGAACCCGGCGACTGGCTGCGCCGCGAAATCGAAGAGGCCCTCGACACCAAGCGCAACATCGTCCCCATCTTTCTGGAAGAATTCAATTTCACTTCCCCTGTCATTGCCCGGCGCCTCACAGGCAAACTGGAGCTGCTGAAGCGCTACAACGGGATTGAGGTCCCGATGCAGTTCTTCCAGTACGCAATGCAGGATCTGCATGATAAACGGTTAAGCGTGCCGCTGGATTCCGTGTCGCACCCCATGACTCAGGTGGCGGCGGCGGGGGCGCAGACACAGAATATAGCCGCCAGCGCGGCTGCGCCGGTGAAGCAGGAGGAACTGACCGCGCAACAGTGGTTCGAGCGCGGATGCAGCGCTACGGACCGCGATGAGCAAATCCTGTGCTATTCCGAGGCCATCCGGCTCAAGCCAGACTTCGGTGAGGCTTTCAAAAATCGCGGCCATGCGCAGTATGAAAAGGACGATCTAGAAGGCGCAATTGCCGATCACACCGAGGCAATCCGGCTAAGTCCTTGTAACGCATTCTACCGTTCCTTTCGTGGTATTGCGCGGCAAGCAAAGGGTGATCGCGACGGCGCGATTGCCGATTATACCGAAGCAATCCGGCTCAAGCCGGACCTCAGTGGTGCTTTTAATGCTCGTGGTATTGCGCGGGAGTTTAATGGTGATCTCGACGGGGCGATCCGCGATTACGACGAGGCAATACGGCTCGAGCCAGGATATGCATTCTATCGTAATAATCGTGGCGATGCGCGACAAACAAAGGGTGATCCCGACGGCGCAATTGCCGATTACACTGAGGCAATCCGGATCAAATCAGACTCCGTTAATGCATTCAACAATCGGGGTATTGCGCGAGGAAATAAGGGTGACTTCGACGGCGCAATTGCCGATTTCACCGACGCGATCCGAATCGAGCCAGACTTTGCTGATGCATTCTGCAATCGAGGCGCTGCGAAGTATAAAAAGGGCGATCTCAATGGTTCAATTGCCGATCACACTGAGGCGATCCGACTGAATCCGGACTTTGCGCTCGCTTACCGAAACCGCGCCATTGCCAAGAAGGCCAAGTGGGACCTGGTGGGCGCATGGAAGGATCTGTATGTATTCATGGGGCTCGGGGACAAGGGATAGGCGGTGGGCCTGCCGTTCGATTGGTCCGCAAGATCGTGTACCTCATTCTTCGCGGATTTTGCACGGTTCGGAGACCACCACATCACATTCCTGATTGCTTTCCAGCGGATAGAGTGGAAAAATGGAAGTGGAGGCTTCCCATGGCGATTCAACTCAGCCCGGAGCAAGAGCAGGTGGTCGGGCAGGCAATTCATGCCGGGCTGATCCGCATTCCTGACGATGTCGTCGGAGTGGGGGTTGAAACCATCCGTCAGCGCCTGGAGGCGCGGGAACCCGCCACCACACCGTTGAGCGCGGAGGAATGGATCCGCGAACTGCACGCCTGGATACACCGCAATCCTAGAAACACGCCAGAGCTGTCGGACGAGGCAATCAGCCGGGAATCTATCTACGAAGGGCGCGGGCTGTAGATGGCGGTTCTGGTGGACACTAATATCCTTTTGCGGATATCGCAGCCGGATACAGCACATGCGACAATCGCCGAACGTGCGCTCGATGCGCTTCGCATCCAAAATGAAGAGTTGTGCATCACTTCGCAGAATCTGGTTGAATTCTGGGCTGTCGCGACCCGGCCGTTGACTGAAAACGGCCTTGGCTTTACGGTCGAGCAGGCGATGGGGCAAATGCTCGCCCTCAAGCAGCTTTTCACCTTGCTGCCGGAAGCTCCGCTACAGAGCGAATGGGAGCGGCTTGTCACCACCTATCGCGTATCCGGCAAGAACAGCCACGATGCCCGTCTTGTAGCCGCGATGATGATTCATGGAACCATGAGCATCCTGACCTTCAACGTCCAGGATTTCACTCGCTACGCAGACATTACCGTTCTCGATCCCCGGCTGATCGTTTGAGAACCGCTGAATTCTCCAGGCCTCGAAAATGAGACTTGGGGTGTCGCGTGGCTTGCGGACGCTCTATTTGACGCGTTTGGCGGTCAGTTCTTCGGTGGCGAAGTCACCCACCTTGCGGGTGAACTTGATCGTGTCGCCGTCGATCTTGCCGGTGTAGGTGATCTTGATGTCCATGCCGTTGAAGTTGAAAGCCTCAACGAAGGTGATGGTGTCGCCGTCGATCTTGCCCTCGGTGATGGCGGTTTCGCCATGCTCGTTCGTGGCCTTGCCGGTGACGGTCGTGCCGTCGACGTGGAACTCGTAGGTATACTTCTGCACGCCGATCTGGGTGTCGAATTCGGCGGTCCACTTGCCGTTGAAGTCCGCGGCCTGCATGGCGACGGAACCGAATGCGAGAAAGAGAAGAGCGAGTAGCGCTTTGCGAACCATGAATTTCCTCCAGGAAAAAGATTTTGGCGGAGAGATGGAATCCGCCGCCTGTGATGGGGACGCGGTGCAGGGCGAATAAGTCTCATCAGAAAACTACTGAGGGATTTGCAACCGGTGTGCCGAATTGTGGTGAGCTGGAACTCTACGGTGTTCGAAAAACCAGAAAGCTTGAGCTTTCCACTTTCGCCAAAACCGGTAAGCTATAGCTTCACGTTTTGGGATAAACCGGCAACCTATAGCTTCACATTTTACAAAAACCGATAACCTATAGCTCACCACTTTTGGAGCCCTGTTTTCTCAGCTCAAAAACTCGGCAATGGCGCTGACCACCGTCTGCTGCTCGTCCTCGCGCAGCTCGGGGAAGATGGGCAGGGCCAGCACCTCTCGCGCCGCTCGCTCGGCTTCGGGGAAGCTGCCCTCGCTGTAGCCGAGCGGCTTCAACGCCGCTTGCAGATGCAGCGGGACGGGGTAGTAAATCTCCGAGCCGATCTTGCGCTCGGTGAGGAACTGGCGCAAACCGTCGCGGCGCGTGGTGCGGATAACGTATTGATGCCAAACGTGATGCGTGCCGCGGACCTCCTGCGGCAAAGACGATGCCGTGGATGGGATAGGGGCCGGCTTCGACCAGTCCCGCGGCGTGAAAGAGCGCGTGATAGCGGCGGGCGACGGTGCGGCGGAGCTGATTCCAGGTGTCGATGTACTTGAGCTTGACGGCGAGGATGGCGCCCTGGAAGCCGTCCATGCGCGTGTTCCAGCCGAGTCTCGTCGTGGTGGTAGCGGCGGCGCATTCCGTGCTGGCGCAACATGCGGGCGCGCTCGGCGAGTTCGTCGGAGTTGGTCGTGACCATGCCGGCGTCGCCCGCGGCGCTGAGGTTCTTGGTGGGATAGAAGCTGAAGGCGGCGGCATCGCCGAGAGCGCCTGCTTTTACCCCTTGACAATCGGCGCCCCAGGCCTGGGCGGCGTCTTCGATGAGCTTGAGATTGCGCTCTTTGGCGATGCGGGCGAAGGCGGTCCAGTCGGCGCATTGGCCGTAGAGGTGGACGGGGAGGATGGCCTGGACGGACTGCGCCTTGCGGGCCATTGAGGAGGGCTTCGACGGCTGACGGGGCTGAGGTTGAAGGTGGCGGGATCGATGTCGGCGAGAAGCGGAGTAGCCCCGGCGCGGAGGATGGCGCTCGTCGAGGCGAAGAAGCTGAAGGGGGTGGTGACGACGGCTTGGCCGGGAGACGATTCCGGCGGCGGCCAGAGCCAGCCAGAGGGCGTCGGTGCCCGAGGAGCAGCCGATGGCGTGGGCCACGCCCAACTGCTCCGCAGCGGCTTTTTCAAAGGCGGCAACCGACTCACCCAGAATGAATTGCTGCGTGGCCAGGACTTGGCCGAGGGCCTCCATGAGTTCCCGGTAGAGGGGCTGATACTGGCGCTTGAGGTCCAGCATGGGCACCGGCTGGGCGGTTGAGGCGGGATTTTGAGGCGGGTTCGGCTCGGTTTTCACACCACTATGCTAGCAGCCGCGTGGCTTCCCAGGTCCCAAAAACGGGGAATTCAGCAACGAGTGAAAAGCCTGCGAGGCCACGCGAGATGCTGGTAACCGGCGATCCGAACGGCAAAAATCGCGTATACACGCCAGGAAAAAGAAAATTGACGCAAGTGGGGGTTGAAAAGGTTGTAAAGCTATATATTGTTAATAAATTGCGGGAATTGGCGGCTCCGGAGCTTCCGGCGCACGCATCCGCTGATTTGTACGCATACATGCTATTCATTAGCATCCACCCCCCCAAGGAAAGCAGGAGATCGGCATATGGAAAACAAGCCGGCACAAAATATTCAGGACACGTACCTGAACACGGTCCGCAAGGACAAGACCCCCATCACGATTTATCTGGTCAGCGGCGTCAAGCTCACCGGAAAGATCCGGTCGTTTGACAAGTATTCCGTGCTTCTGGAGAACAACAGCCAGGAGCAGTTGATCTTCAAGCACGCCATATCGACGGTGGTGAGCAACCGGGGCGTGCTGCATAGCGAGCACCGTCCTGCTGGCGTGGCCACCGATGTTGTTCCGGCCCCGGCCGCAGCGCCGTCCGCGGCTCCAGCCGTTGGGGAGCTGCGATAGCAGGCGGGAAGCGGTCTCCTTTGGCCGTCAAGGCAAACAGGACAGGCGTTCGGACTTCCATCTCTGCACCGATTCGGGGCGCGAGAGTGGAGGCCCAGAGCGGGCGGTTTTGGTGGGAGTGGACCTCGGGCTCCGCTCCCGCGGCAACCACGCAACCCAGACGGACGCGCGGCGAGCGATGGTGCGCGCGGAGCCGGCTGCCGCGGATTTCGGAGTACGATGCAGGCTGCGCAATCTGGATGCGGGCGTTTCCCCGGCCAGAGCGGCGGCGTCGCGTTCGTCCAACGGAACTGGACGCGGAAGAGTCTCTTGCCGAGTTTCGCGAGCTGGTGGCAAGCGCCGGCGGCGTGGTGGCCGCGGAGATCATGCAGCGCCGCGCGCGGCCCGATCCGGCCACGCTGATCGGCTCCGGCAAGGTGGAGGAGATTGCCGGGGTTGCCGCCTCGGTTGAGGCCGACCTGGTGCTCTTCGACCACGACCTGACACCCACCCAGTTGCGCAACCTGGAGGCCGCAGCTGCCCTGCCGCGTTCTGGACCGGACGCAGTTAATTCTGGACATCTTTGCCCGCCACGCGCGCACCCGCGAGGGGCAGTTGCAGGTGGAGCTGGCGCAGCTGGAGTACATGCTGCCGCGGCTGACCGGCAAGGGCAAGGCGATGTCGCAGTTGGGCGGCGGCATCGGCACCCGCGGGCCGGGCGAAACCAAGCTGGAGACCGACCGGCGGCAGATCAAGCGCCGCATCGACAAGCTGAAGACTCGATCTGGACGCGGTGCGCCGGGTGCGCAAGCAGCAGCGCCAGCGGCGCGAGTCGGTGCCGGTGCCCACGGTGGCGCTGGTGGGCTACACCAACGCCGGCAAGAGCACGCTCTTCAACCAACTGACCGGCGCGCAGGTCTTGCAGTCGCCGAAGATGTTCGCCACCCTGGACCCGAAGCTGCGGGCCATCGAGTTGCCCAGCCGCCGCAAGGTTCTGCTGTCGGACACGGTCGGCTTTATTCGCAACCTGCCGCACACGCTGGTGACCAGCTTCCGCGCCACGCTGGAAGAGGTGGCGCAGGCCGAGGTGCTGCTGCACGTGCGCGACGCGGCTTCGACATACGGCGAAGAACAGAAAATGCAGGTGGAGAAGGTTCTGGGCGAGCTGGAATCGCTCGGCAAGCCGCGCATCGAAGTGCTGAACAAGATCGACCTGCTGGGCGAGCACGAGCGCGAAGGGCTTGCTAGAGCGGTTGCAGACGCTTCAGGCGAGGTGGCGGTTTCGGCGCGCACCGGCGAAGGGATGGAGGCGCTGCTCACAGCCATCGATAGCGCGCTGCACTCCGATCCGGTGATCGATGCGGAGTTGCGCGTTCCGCAGCAGGAGGGCGCGGTGCTGGCGGCCATCGAGGCGGGGATGGTTGTGCACAGCAGTGAGTACGAAGGCAATCTTGTGCGGCTCAAGGTGAGCGGACCGGCCTCGCTGGTGAGAAAGCTGCGGCAGTACAGGCTACGAGAAGACTAAGAGGAGCTCTCCCAGCCTTGGGGCGAGAAAGAAGATTTGAGAACGATTCCGACAGCCGGGTCGGCACGGCAGCCAGGCGAAACCAAATTATTAGAAGACAGAGGAGAGTTGACGGAGCGGCGCCCGAGAATCGCTTGAAAACAATGGAATTTCCGGCGGTTGTGTCTCGAAGGCTATCCTATCCGATATGACGGGGTCTTTGGGATTGAAAAGCATACAATGTAAGCGGACAGTGGGGGGAAAAACTTGAGATAGAATGGCACTTAGCCGGGAATACAGAAGGTAATTCCGGTGAAATCATCCAAGAGCAAGTGGTCAGGCATAGCATCGGCCCAGGTCAATTGCGTCGGAGGCAACCATCTTTCTCACATTACGCAAAGCACTTCGAGTCTTGAAGAAGCGGGGAGTTGGCGCTCTGATAAAGAGTGGAACGGACGAAGTTCTGGGGGCTGTTTCCGCCTACTGGTCTATCAATACAAAACCAACCTTTGAAAATATGGAGAGTCTCTTAGATTTTACAAATACCGCTTACCGTGGATTCATCTATTCTATTCAGGTGCGTTCGGAGATTCTCTCTTTATTGGAAATGGTGCGGGAGTTAAAGCCGCGGACTGTGCTGGAGCTGGGTACTGCACGGGGTGGCACATTATTCCTCTGGACGAGGATTGCTTCGGAAGATGCGCACTTGCTCAGCATTGATCTTCCCGGCGGCGAATTCGGCAATGGCTATGTAGCATGGCGGATTCCTGTTTATCAGTCCTTCGCTATGGGCCGGCAACGCATCGAGCTTCTGCGCGGCGATTCACACAGTGAGACAATGCTCGAACAGACCAGAAAGCTTCTGGGGGGAAAGCAGGTCGATTATCTATTTATCGATGCGGGCCATACTTACAACGATGTGAAGTAGGATTTCGAGATGTACAGTAGCTTGGTTGCTCCTGGCGGACTGATCGCTTTCCACGATGTTGCGGTGCATCCTCCATCGAAAAAGTGCGAAGTCCACCGCTTCTGGTCGGAAATCAAGTCTCAATATGAGACGGGAGAATTCATCGAGGATTCATCACAGGGGTGGGCTGGAATTGGATATCTGCGCTGGAATGGACGCGAACGCAAACCCGGCATAATTGAACGCTGCCGAGAAGCGGGCATTCTCATGCGCCGCCGAGAGTTCGATGGCAACCTTGTCTGGCTGCGGGTGAGCGGACCGGCCTCGCTGGTGGGGCGGCTGCGGCAGTACCGGCTGCGGGAAGAATAAAGCCAGTGGTCAGTGATCAGTGGTCAGTAATGCCTCGCTCTTACGATTGCCCTCTTGCGTGCCGCAGCGAGCTTATACTCTTCCCAAGATGCACGAAGGAGACGCCATGAACCTCACACTCGCTATCACCACGCTTGCCAGCCGCGAGGTCTATCGCAACCAATGGATGCGGGTGCGGGAGGATGAGATTCTGCGTTCCAACGGCGAGCGGGGCATTTATGGCGTAGTGGAGAAGCACGATGCAGCGATTATTCTGCCCATCGACCAGGGGCGCGTGTGGCTGGTGGAGCAGTTCCGCTACACCATTCAGGAGCGGGTGCTGGAGCTGCCCCAGGGCGGCTGGGAGATGGAAGTAGAAAATCCCGAAGAGCTGGCGCGCGGCGAATTGAAAGAAGAGACCGGCCTGGAAGCGGCGGAGATGATTCAGCCTGGGCGAGCTATGGATCGCCTACGGCTTTACGCGGCAGAAGCAGCACGTATATCTCGCCACCGGGCTGACGCACGCGGAGAAGGAGCCGGACTGCCGAGGAACACGACCTGGTGGTTCGCTCGGTTTCGGTTGGGGAGTTCGAGGAGATGATGCGCAACGGGGTGATTCGCGACGGCTGCACGCTGGCGGCGTGGGGGCTTTATCTGCTTGTGGAAGGAGCGGCAGGGGTGAGGCTCTATCCGCGCTCCTCCATGGGAATATACGGCGAGGGGTAGGGCGGGCCGATGTATTCGGCGCGGGGACGGATGAGGCGGTTGTCGTCGAGCTGCTCGATGATGTGGGCGGCCCAGCCGGCGATGCGGCTGATGGCGAAGATGGGCGTGTAGAGGTCGATGTCGATGCCCAGCGTGGCGTAGGTGGAGGCGGAGTAGAAGTCCACGTTGGCGTTGAGCTTTTTGTCGGCGTTGATGTAGAGCTCGATGGCGCGGGACATCTCAAACCACTTGGGCACGCCGGCGTCCTTGCCGAGCTGCTCGCTCATCTTGCGCAGGTGGGTGGCGCGGGGATCCTCGGTTTTGTAGACGCGGTGGCCGAATCCGGAGATCTTCTGCTTGGCCACCAGCATACTCTTCACGTATTCGACCGGGTCGGCGCCTGCCTTGTCGATTTCGTAGAGCATGCGCATGACGCCTTCGTTGGCGCCGCCGTGCAGCGGTCCCTTGAGCGCGCCGATGGCGCCGGTGACGGCCGAATGGACGTCGGAGAGAGTGGCGGCGATGACGCGGGCGGCAAAGGTGGAGGCGTTCAGCTCGTGCTCGGCGTGCAGCACCAGCGCCATGTCCATCGTGCGGATGGCCGTCTCGGAGGGCTTGACGCCGTTGAGCATCCACAGGAAATTGGCGGCATGGTTCAGCGAGCGGTCGGGCGGGACCACTTCCTTTCCCTTGCGCAGCCGGTCGTAGATGGCCACGATCATGGCGAACTGCGCGGTCAGGTTGAAGCATTTGCGCACGTTGGCGTCGTGGGAGTTGTCCTTCTCGTCGGCGTCGTAGAAGCTGAGCGCCGAGACCGCCGTGCGCAACACCTCCATGGGAGTGGCCGAGGCGGGAATGGCGCGCAGCATGTCGACGATGCGGAAGTCCAGGCCCCTGGCCAGCGTCAGTTGCGACTCGAACTCGCGCAGTTCAAGCTCGTTGGGCAGGATGCCGTTCCACAGCAGGCTGGTGGTCTCCTCGAAGGTGGAGTGCAGGGCCAGCTCGTGAATGTCGATGCCGCGATAGGAGAGTACGCCGGCTTCTCCGTCGATCCAGCAGATCCCGGAGTTCGCCGCGACAACTCCCTCCAAACCCTTCCCAGCGACAGCGGTCGACATAACTTTCGGCTTTCTCCCTCATGGTGATTCAATGGGTGGATGCGGCAATTGTTACCCGAGATGCAAAATGAGCCCGCCGCAGAATGCGCTGTAAGATGTTTATATCGTAGCGCTTCCATGGTTGTCACGAAACGTGGGACAGTCAGGGACGAAAAACAGCCTCGAAATCCCTTTATTGGGTACTCACTGTGCAAATACGGACAGCTTTCCCTGCACAAGCGGGAATATTTCTATATTCTGTAGATTCACCCCTGAAGGCGCCGAAGCGCAGAGCTTCGGCATTCTGGCATTCCGGGTGGAATCCCGGCAAGATTTCGGGAATTTGGGAGAAAATCCCTTTTCAGCGGCGTCTAACCGTACAGGAAGACGCCCTATCACGACAACGGCCCGCGAGACGGACCGCGAAAGAAAGGCAAACACATGAGTGTACTTGACGAGACACCCCGAAGCTACTCGGGCGCGTTGTTGGCGGCCATTGCCGTGGCCCTGCTGGCCGGGGTGGGCGGCCTGATCTGGAGCTAGTCGCTTAGCAGCCGTCTGAGCGGCCAGGAAGCGGCGCTGGCCGATGCCAGGGATCAGAACAAGAAGCTGGCGTCCGATCTGCGCGAAACCGACGCCCGCCTCAAGGTGGCTACCGAGGAGCTGGGCCAATCGCTGGGGCTGACGCAGAAGCAGATGGATGCCCGCGCCCAGGAGATTCTGCGCCGGGAGCAGGCCGACAACCAGCGGCTGGAGAGCGCCCAGAAGCAGACCGCGCAGGCGGTAACCGGGCTTTCCTCGGATGTCTCCGGCGTGAAGACCGACGTGGGCGGGGTCAAGACGGATTTGAGCAAGACGCAGAGCGATCTGGCCACGACGATCAGCCAGTTGCAGTCGATGAAGGGGGATTTGGACGGCCACAGCACCCTGATCGCCCGCAATCACGATGAGCTGGAACTGCTCAAGCACAAGGGCGACCGGAACTACTACGAGTTCACCCTGACCAAGGGCCAGAGGAAGCCGGTGGGCACGGTGAGCCTGGAGCTGACCAAGGCCGATCCCAAGAAGAACCTCTTCAACCTGACGGTAGTGTCGGATGACAAGCCCGTGCCGAAGAACAACAAGGGAATGAATGAGCCGCTGCAGTTCTACAGCGGCAAGGAGCCGCAGCTCTTTGAGGTTGTGGTGAACGCCGTCAGCTCAAAGAATCAGGTATCGCGGCTACCTGTCGACGCCCAAGAGCGCGCCGGTTCCGCCTACTGTTCCATAACCGCGGTGTGGGGGGTGAGCACCAGGTTGGCCTGATACTGGAACTTGAAGGTGAAGTTCAAATCCTTGCGCGCCTCCCACTCCTGCCTGGTCATGCGGAAGATCCAGAAAGTGGTGCCCGTCCACGCTCTGCCCTGGCGCAAGGGTGGCGCGGGTGGAGAACGCGTTGGCGTGCATCGCGGCCAGCTCAGGATAGGCGAGAAAGACCTCATCGTATTGGCCTACGCTTCCGGCGGAGACGGAGAGGATGCCGTCTGCCAGCTTGAGCTTGGCCAGCACATCCTCAAGAACGAGCGGGTTCTTGCTCTGGTTGCAGCAGCTTGACGCGGGCGAAGACCAGCACCTGGTCGAAGCTCTGCTTGGGCATGGGCTGGCCGTTGGCGTCGAAGCCCGAGGTTACGACGTGGTTGGGGTGAGCCCAGACCTGAACAATCTCTCCGTTGGCCACGGGCGGCTTTTGCGCAGGCCAGCACGAAAAGGGCGAGGGCGATGGTCACCACCACGGCGGCGACTACGCCGGCCCAGACCATGTGGCTGGTGCCTTTGGTGAACTCTTCACCGCGGGCGGCATCGTCAATATCTTGCGGGGATTCCTGATGGAGTAAGCTCATAGCGCCCTTATCTTATCTCTCCGGGCAGCAATATTCATAGGACCAACAGAATTTTTATCGAGAGTATCCTCTGCGGCAGAAGGCTGGATCATGCAGCCGTCTGGACAGCAAGAGCAATGATATCATTGAATGGCGAAAGTACACCCTGGTATGACGAGACGGACAGGCGCTCTGGGCAGAACACACGGGGACAAGACATGATGCGGTCTGAGCAGAATTGTGACACTGGGAAGAAAACGGACACACCCCAAGCGTCCGCTCCGTTGACGGTCTTGCTCTTTACGCCCGGTCTTCCGCGCCTCTAGGTCGCGGTGGTGCAGCGGCTTGGGTGAGCTCGGGGTAGTGCCCCGCAGCCGGATTACTGCATCCGCCTGAGCGCCTTTCTGGCCCTGGACGATATCGAACTCAACGTCATCGCCCTCTTTCAGCGTCTTGTATCCGTCCAACTGAATCGATGAGTAGTGGACGAATACGTCCGGCCCATCTTCACGTCCGATGAAACCGTAGCCCTTGGCGTTGTTGAACCACTTGACCTTCCCTTTGTACTGAGCCACAGGGTCCTGCCTTCCTTACATCCTGTGATGTACGGCGGGCAATCGAACAGGGGAATGCCCGCCGCTATGCATTATGACGCAAAAATCCCGTGAAAAGATGCAGAAAAACAGACAATAAGCGCACAATATGAGACAGGGCCGGATGGTGGCCTCCGGCCCTGCTGGGATGGGTTACTCGAATGGAGCCTTTTCGGCCGCTATTTTTTGCGCTTTGCCGGCAATCCTGCGCGCGTACAGGAGCACGGCGGAGAGCGTCTTGCCGTCCAGAATCGCGCCCTTTTCGATCAATTTCAGCAGCTCGGAGAGTTTGACCAGGCGAAAGTCAATCTGCTCGTCGTCTTCCGGATGGGCGTCGCCCGCCACCAGGCCCTCGGCCACAAAGACCTTCATCGACTCGCCCAGAAAGCCGGGGCTGGCGTAGTACTCGACCAGCGGCTTCCATTTCTTGGCGCGGTAGCCGGTCTCCTCCGCGAGCTCCCGCTGGGCGCCCAGCAGGGGGTCTTCGCCGGGTTCCAGCTTGCCGGCCGGCAGCTCCCAGAGGAACCGGCTGGCGGCATGGCGATACTGCCGCTCGACCACAACCCAGGGGTCGCGCTTGTTTTTCGCGTTGTCGATGGCCAGGATGACCACGCTGCCGTTGTGGCGGACGATGTCGCGGGTAGCCTGCTTGCCGCCCGGCTCGATGAGGCGGTCGCGCAGCACCCGGAAGAGCGGCCCCTCGAAGACCGTCTCGGAGCTGAGCAGTTCAGCCGTCTCCTCCATCGCGGGCAGGAGCGCCTTGAGCGCCTTCTTCGCCTTGGGCTTCTTAGCGCTTTTGCCTTCTTGAGAGCCTTCTTGGCCTTGGGCTTCCGGGCTTTTGCCTTCTTGAGGGCTTTCTTTGCCTTGGGCTTCTTCAGCGCTTTTGCCTTTTTGAGGGCCTTCTTCCCCTTGGGTTTGGCGGCTTTCTTCGCCTTGGGTTTGGCGGCCTTCTTTGCCTTGGGCTTGGCGGCCTTGGCGGCTTTCTTCTTCTTCTTGGGCATCTCTTGTCTCTCCTCCGGGGCGATTGGAGCGCACTCAGACAACATGCGCAATCAGATACAGAGTATACGCATAGCCGCGGCCCAAATGCCGCAAACAAAACGTACTCGTGCATCGATGGGGTCCGGCGTGGCATCCTTAACAGGAGCCGAATCCCATCTCCGCGCGCGCAGATCGGGTTCGCCCTGGGATTCCCTGTCACCAAGAGAATGAGTTGCTGACCGCAGAGCGCCATCCCATCACCGTTGTGCCGGGGCTGCACCGGCTGTTTCTGGAGTACTGCTCCGGGGCGGCGGCGGCGCGGGCGTTCTATGCCCCTGGCTGCTGGGACGAGAGTTGGCGGGAGCGGCCGGAGATTCCCGCGCACTGGCCGGAGCTGGTCGGGTTGCTTGCCGGGCAGAATGCCGTCGCCTTCACCGGCTGCGGCGGCGGCCCTCGAGGCTCTCAGAGGCGGCGCGGGAGTGGTGGTGACCGGGCAGCAGGTGGGGCTGTTTGGCGGGCCGCTGTTCACGCCTTTCAAGGCGGCTACGGCGCTGGCCCGCGCGCGAGAGGCAACGGCGGCGGGACGGCCTCACGTCGCAATCTTCTGGCTGGCCACGGAAGACCACGACTTTGCGGAGATCAACCATGTCGTCTTTCCGGCGCGGCGCGAGCTGCGCAAGCTGACTTATGCGGCGGCGCCCGAGGCGGCGCGGCCGGTGGGCGGCATGGTGCTGGACGACTCGATTACCCCGCTGGTGGAATGAGGCGCGGGAGCTGCTGGGGGATTCCGAGGCCATGGAGGCGCTGGCCGCGGCTTACCAGCCGGGGCGCACCCTGGCCCAGGCCTTTGCGGAGTTTTATTGCCAGGGTTTTTGCCGCGCAGGGGCTGCTGGTGCTGGACGCGAGCGGACGCGAGGCGCATCGCATGGGCGCGCCGGTGCTGCGCGCGGCGCTGGAACGCGCCGATGAGCTGCATGCCGCGCTGCTGGAGCGCAATAGGGAGCTGGAGGCGGCCGGCTATCACGCGCAGGTGGCTGTGGGGCCGCAGTCCAGCCTGCTGTTTCTCATTGACGAGCGGACGGGCGCGCGGCTGGCGCTCAAGCGGCTGGCCGCGAGCGCACAGGAGCCGAATGGCCTGTGGCAGGCGGGGCGGCAGAGCTTTTCCACGGCGGATTTGCTCGGGCATTCTGGACGCCGAGCCGGAGCGCATCTCGCCCTCGGCGCTGCTGCGGCCGGTCTTCCAGGATTTTCTGCTTTCGAGTTCGGCCATCGTCGGCGGACCGGCGGAGATTGCCTACTTTGCCCAATCCGCCGTGCTCTACGAGCGCATTCTGGGCCGAGTGACGCCGGCGCTGCCGCGTTTTTCAGCCACGCTGATCGAGCCGAAGATCGGCGAAGTGCTCAAGAAGCATGGGCTGACGCTGGAGCGGGTTTTTGCGCGAGAACGCCGCGTCGCTGGCGCAACTGCTGGCTGCCCAGGCCATGCCGGAGGAGGGAAAGCAGAGGCTGGCGGCGCGGGCACGGCGCTGGAGGCCGAGCTTGCGGCGCTGCTGGAGTGGATGCGCTCGCTGGATGCGGGGCTGGGCCGATCGGCGGAAACCGCGGCCGGCAAGATTCGCTACCAGATGAGCCGCTTGCGGCAGTTGGCGGCCAACTTCCAGTTGCAGCGCGAGGAGGCGCTCACGCGCCAGGCCGAGGCTGTCAGCCAGGCGCTTTATCCCGGCGGCGCGTTGCAGGAGCGGGTGCATGGCGCGGCTTATTACTTTGCCCGCTACGGTTTTGGGCTGGCGGAGGAGCTGACACCGCAAGCCGCGAACGCATGCCTAGAGCACACGGCAATGTGGATGTAACAGAAATCAGGAGTCAAGGAAAAGAGAACTCTGTGGATTCGAATTCCGCGCAAACTCAGTTTCCTTGACATCTATTGCCGCGAACCATACGATTTGGCAGTACGGGATGGCCGAAAGAAAAGTAGGAGAAGGGGAAGGGCAAATTGCATGGGTGTCAGTGACTTGGTGAAGATACTTAAAATCAATGAGAACCGTTCATACTTTGTCAGGTTGCTCTTCTATACTGCGCGTACTTTGACCAAACGGTCTCCGTTCCGAGTGAAGACCGCCGCCGCCGTGCTATTTCCATGGAAGTACCGCAAATTTGTGCCCCACATCATGCTCCAGGTCTGCTCACAGTGTCAGAATCGATGCAACTACTGTTCCCAGGGCGATCTGATGGCGGCCAATCTGGGATATCAGCTTTCGATGGATGAGCTGGAGACATTTATCCGACAAACTGAGGAATCCAAATACTTCATCGAAAATGTGCTTATCAATGGCCCTGGCGAGCCTACTCTCTGGAAGCACTTCAATGAGGGTGTGCGCCGTCTTTACAAATCCCCCGCGATCGGCAACATACAGCTCACCACAAACGGCCAATCACTTGACCGCGTTGATAACATGACATGGCAGTACTTTTCGCGCGTCGTTGTCAGCGTATACCCGTCGAACAAAATAACCACGTTCGACGGACTCAAATCCATGAGTCGCCGGTATGGATTCCGGCTCATGTGCTACAATCAAGTTACGTTTCGTGTGCCTCCAAAACAGGCCTATCCTAACTCGCTCCCCGCTCAGTGCAACTGCCACGGTCCGATGGTATATGGCAATCGCGTCTACCCGTACTGTGGACCGACTGGCTTCGGGGCAGCCGTGCTTAAGGGAGAGCCGTTCCTCAATAGCCCGAAACACAGCCGGGAGATGGGCTTCGATTACCTTGCAGGAATAGACAAATCAGTCTTGTATCACGGTGAAACACTAGCGCCAATAAAGATGGACCTTTGCCGCTACTGCATTTCCAATGAGAATATCCCTTATGTACGCGTTCCCCATGAACAGACAAGGGACCGATATGTAACGATAACGAAGCGTTAAGGCGCGCCTTTCTCCTGCGCTGAAGTGAGGGGCGTCGTGGCAGTGAGCCAGTGACGCCCCTTGCTGTCTGCGAAATCAGGGCAGGGTGACCAGATCATGCCAGCCGTAACCGGGGCTGGAGCCGGTATCGTTGCCCACGATGGCGCCCTGGTTGTTCATCCAGTGGTAGTTGGAGTAGCTGTCGATCTTGTACTGCGAGCCGCTGACCGGGTCTACTACATCTGTGGTGCCCAGGATGGAGTTTTCGCGCTTACGGGATATTTCATCGTAGACCTGTGAGCGCTGCTGGTAGCCCTTGTTGATCATCTCGCTGGTTTGCCGCTGGTTCTCCTGAATGGCATGAAGCGCGTTGGCTTGAAGCTGCTGGGAGCGGGCGTTATCCGCCGCGACCGCGTTGGCGGCAATCTGATGCTCGCGCGTCCGCCATTGCTGATCGACGCGCATGGACTGTATTACCCGCTGCAAGACGCTTTCAGCAGCCTGTTGGCTCTGGGGAGCAGCGAGGTATCCGTAGAGCCGGTATACTTCCCAAATCTGGGAGCGTCCGGGCAACGGAATCACGGTAACGGCAAAGAAGTGCCCTTGCAGCGGGCCGTTCCTGCCCGTGCAATTGAAGACGGCATCGCCAGCGGTATACTTTGCGCTCGTCATGTTATCCTCGCGAATCGCCTGCGAGAATGTAGTCACCAATTCCTGGCGGTCGCCGCCAGACTTGACCTGTACGCTGGAGCACTGCGATCCAAACCGGCTTTGCGCGTAGGCGCGCGCGAATTGCGCACCAGACATAAAGCGGCGAATCTCCAGCTTGGTGCCGTCGCCCATGGCTGTATAGCCGCCCTCTCGCGAAGTCCGCTGTAGGCGAGCATTTGCGTAGGCTCGGTGAAGCCGCCGATATTGCTGTCTCCGATGAAGATGCGCATTTGCCCGTCGGGCGAGATCATGGTGACGCAATTGCGGATATCGGTGGCGGCTGAAGCGGTAAGCGCCCCCTACCACTTGCCATCCCCTCGGAACCTGAAGCGTGAAAGCGCCTTCCTGCGGGTCGCTTCCAGTTGACATAGGTGACTCGGCCCGGAGCTAGCGTGCCCGCCGGTTTGACGGGATGCGTTGTCCGGCGATCCGCGGAAGCTCTGGAGAATGCGTGTAAAGGTATTTGCCGAGGAACCATAGACAGCCGCCGGAGCTTCCAGCTCATAGAGCGTTAACGGCCGCGCCATTGGGGGTGTTGGACCAGGTCAGCAGCGTGGCTCCGCTGCGCGACGCTCCCTTGGCGATGACCCGCGCCGCATTGCCCGGATGCACTGGCGGGAGCCCAGGAGAGGCTGTTATCCAGGCGGCGCGCCAATTGCATCACCAGATGGGCCGCTCCAGAGGCGTTCAATTGCTTCTGCTCGATGAAGATGGGCCAGATTACGACCTGCTCGCCGCGCGTTCCGCGCATCTTGATGCGCCCTTGCGTGGAGTCGGCGGTCACGCTCCAGCCGGATGGAATGTCGACCGAAAAGCCGGCCGGATCGTTGTGCGTCGTCCATGACGTGGCCGACATTACGGAAGTAGCCGAGCGGCAGGAGACAGTGAAAGGCAGGAGGAGGAAAGTGGAAAGCAGAAAGCAGCGGACGGAAGGCGCATACGGAACTCCTTCAGAGGTAAGCCACGCCCCACTCGAATTAATACCGGCACAAGTATACCCATTTGCAACTGTGTTTTCACGGGCCCCCGGCGAGAGATTTTTGCTTGCCGGTGTGGAAATCAGCTCAATCTACCGGCCCTGCGAGTCTCCCGCAGCCTGTATAATCGGCGCGAACCATTGTGAGGTTTCCAATGAGACGATTTTTTGCAATGTTGGTTGTGGTTTTGCTGGCGTTGCGGGCTGGCGCAGGCGCAACAAGAACCCTGCGCGGTGGCCGGCAACAACAATGACTTTCTGGGCATCCAGACCATCCGCCTGTGGCCGGGCGACGCACCGGAGGCCAAAGGCCAGGCCTGCGAGGATACGCCCACGCTGACCATCTTCGAGCCCGCGCATGGCCAGGGCAACGGCTCGGCAGTGGTGATTCTGCCGGGGGGCGCTTATCTCCGTCTGGCGGGCAACCATGAGGGCCGGCAGGTGGCCGACTGGTTCACCGCGCGCGGCTTTCGCGCCTTCGTTCTGAGCTACCGGCTCGCCTCGCACGGCTACCTGCTGCCGGTTCCGCTGCTGGACGCGCGGCGCGCCGTGCAGACGGTGCGGGCGCGGGCCAGGGACTACCAGATCGACCCCAACCGCATTGTCATCATTGGTTTCTCCGCCGGCGGGCACCTGGCGGCGCTGGCCTGGCACGCAGTTTGTGGCCGGAAAACCGGACGCCGAGGACCCCATTGAGCGCGTCTCCAGCCGCCCGGATTACCTGGTGCTGGGCTACCCGTGGATCGGCGCCATTTCTCGCGATACTTCCGCACCTGAGCTACTGCAAGCTCTTCAACGCTGATGGACAAGCTGCGAGGCGCTGCGGACGGCCTACTCCCCGGATTTGTTTGTCACCAAGGAGACGCCGCCGACCTTCTGGTACCACACCTTCAACGACAAGACGGTTCCGGTGGAGCAGGGGCTGAGGTTTTATGAGGCGCTGGTCAAGGCCGGCGTTCCCTCCGAGGCGCACATCTTCGCCAACGGACCGCACGGCGTAGGCCTGGGCAAGGGCGACGCCGGTTCTGGACCAGTGGCCCAACCTGCTGGAGAACTGGCTGCGCGCCCAGGGGCTGCTGACGACGGAGAAACCTGCCGCCAAACCGTAGGAAATGGCTGTGAAAACAGGCTGCTTACGGGGAAGAAAAACGGCCTGAAAAATGAAGAAGCGGGCAGCCGACTCCGGGAGTGGAAGGACTTCCCGAAGCCGGCCGCCCGCTGGACCCTGGACTGGGTCTAGGTGATAACCTCAGTCTAGGCTTGTTTTAGACAAAATCAAGTTCTTTTTTGAACATTCGTTCCCAAATAGTGACCGCCGTCACGGGAGTCCCATAATACGCCTGGGAATCTCGTAATCAGGGCCAGTTTCGTTGACTTGACGGTTCGCTCCTGTTACAAAAAAGTGTTCACCCGCGCGCGAGAGACCCATAGACCGCCTGGACAAACTGGACAAGCTGAAGCAACGCATGCAAGAGATCATTCAACAACTCGGGACGCTTCTGCTGAGCGCCATACCCACGATTCTGCTGTTTACCGTGCTGGTTCTGGCCTACCAGTTTCTGGTACAGGGGCCGCTGACTGCCACGCTGAAAGAGCGCCACGCCCGCACCGAAGGCGCGCAGGAGAAGGCGCAGCAGGCCATCGCCCAGGCCGAGGATCTGGCAACCGAGTACGCCGAGAAGCTGCGCCAGGCCCGCGGCGAGGTCTTCAAGGCGCGCGAGGCGCGCATGAAGCAATGGAATGCGGAGCGCGACGCGGCTCTGGATGCCGCCCGCAAGGCAGCCGTACTCAAGGTAAACCAGGCCAAGGCGGCGCTGGAAGCCGAGGCCGCGCAGGCCAGACTGGCCATTCAGGCCTCCGCCGGAGATTTGGCCCGCCAGGTAGTGCGCGCCGTGCTGCCCGTGGCCGCCGGGGGTTCCCGTTGAGAGATTTGATGCAGCCAAGGCGTTTTAGCCCATTCTATTTTTCGACGTTTTGTTTTTGGCGATGTTTGCCGCCGCCGGGCTGACCACACCCATCCGCGTTTCGGCCCAGCAACCACTGCCGCGGCCCAACCGAGCTGCAAACAGCACGGCCAGTCCCGAGGCTGCCAAGCCCGAAGAGGCTCAAAAATCCGAGGCAGACGCGAATGACGTTTACCTGCACGCTCCCATGGTGCAGACGCTGGCCAGGATGCTGCATCTGGATGTGGAGACCACGGCGCGCATCTTCGAGGGCATCAACTTCGCCATTATCGTGCTGGCGGTCGGCATTCCTCTTTTCCGCATTCTGCCCAAGACGCTTCGCAACCGCTCGGAGAAGGTGCGCGCGGGCATCGAGTCGGCCCGCAAAGTGACCGAGGATGCGCTAGCCCGGCTGAGCGCCATCGAAGCCAAGCTCGCCGGACTGGACGGAGAGATTGCGCAGATTCGCTCTCAAGTCGAGGTGGAAAGCAAGGAGGACGAGAAGCGCATCAAGTCCACGATCAAGGAAGAGAGCGAGCGCATCGTGGCCGCCGCCGCGCAGGAGATGGAAGCCGCGGCCGCCCAGGCGCGGCGCTCAGCTGCGCCACTTTGCCGCGGATCTGGCCATTGAACAGGCCGCGAAGCAACTGGCGATTACGCCGGAGACTGACCGGGCGCTGATTGCCGAGTTTCTGGGCGACGCGGCCGTGGCCGCAGCACCGAAGGGAGGGCGGAAGTAGATGGCAGCCTTTGTCGCACGTTACGCCCGCGCCTTTGCCGACGTGGTGACCGCCGGAGAAGCTGGACGCGGCGGCGCTGGACCGGCAGCTGGACGATTTTCTCGCCACCTGGGAGGCAAGCGCCGAGTTGCGCGAGCTGATGGTCAACCCGGCTGTTGCCGCGCCGCAGAAGATTGCGGTTCTGGACAAGATGAACGCGAAGCTCAAGCTGCAGAAGGAGCTGCGCAACCTGCTGGCGGTGCTGATCAAGAACGACCGCATCGGTGAGGTGAAGTGAAGTGGCCGCGGCTTATCGCGCGGAGATGCAGGAGCGGCAGGGCATTCGCTCGGTGGAGATCGTGACCGCGCGCGAACTGAGCGAAAAGGACCGCGCGAGGCTCGTGGACGGGGTGGGCAAAGCTGGCCGGCGCCGAGATTCAGTGCCAGCTTTAAGCTGGATGGGTCGATTCTCGGCGGAACAGTGGTGCGCATCGGCTCCACGGTTTATGACGGTTCGGTTCGCGGACGGCTGGACAGATTGAGGGACGCACTTACTCAATGACCGTTCGATTGATTGTTCTGGCATCGAATTTCGGTTTGGATATAGTGGAAAGAAAGGGGTCGGAATGAAACGAATGATTTTGGTTATGTTTGTTATTGCCATGTGTTCGACGGCATTTGCCAAGCCATGGCACGCTTACTCCGGTCCTGATCTTCCTCGAAATCAGATTGCGGTCCTTTATATCCCCATAGTGAGCAGAGCAGACCTAGGCTACGGTATATCCATTATGGATGTTGATGGGCACTCCGTAGCTAATGAATGGGATGGTACTCCGAGAACAGTAAAAAAGTGCTTTTATCCCAATTGTCCTCGAATCGCAGCTCCTCTTCCCGACTCAATCGAGCTACTTCCTGGCAAGCACACGATCGTATTTTTTGTATCTACTGTTCAACCACCTCAAAATATCAGCCAAGATATTACAGTAGAGGCTGGAAAGAAATATAAAGCGAAACTTAAAAATCGTGTTGAGCTTGTGCATGTCATAGGGGAAGGGGCCATTGTGGATGGTCAAGTAATTCAACCGGTTGTTAAATACCGTTGGTGGATCGAGATTGATTGATAAGTCGGAAGGACAGGAACTCAGAAATGGCTCAGATCAAGGCAGACGAGATTACGCAACTTCTTCGCGATCAGATCGCGAATTACGACTCCAAGGTCCAGGTGGACGAAGTGGGGACCATCACGTCGCTGGGCGACGGCATTGCCCGGCTTCACGGACTGGACAAGGTGATGGCCGGCGAGCTGCTCAGCTTTCCGCACAACATTGCCGGGTTGGCGCTGAGCCTCGAAGAAGATTCGGTGGGCGCGGTGATTCTGGGCGACTACACCGAGCTGAGCGAAGGCGACGAGGTGAAACGCACGGGCACGATTTTGAGCGTTCCGGTGGGCGAGGGCATGATTGGCCGCGTGGTGAACGCGTTGGGGCAACCCATTGACGACAAGGGACCTGTCGCCTCTGCCAGTTCGCTGCCCATCGAGCGGCTGGCCCCCGGCATCATCGACCGCCAGCCGGTGCGCGAACCGATGGCCACGGGACTCAAGGCCATCGACGCCATGATTCCCATTGGCAGGGGGCAGCGCGAGCTGATCATTGGAGACAGACAAACGGGCAAGACCGCCGTTCTGCTGGACACCATCATCAACAACGCCAAAAACGATCTGATCTGCATCTACTGCGCCATCGGGCAGAAGCGGTCTTCGATTGCTCAAGTCGTTCAGACGCTGACCGAAGCCGGAGCGATGGGGCACACGGTGATTGTGGCCGCCTCGGCCTCGGAGCCCGCACCGATGCTGTACATCGCTCCCTACGCGGCCTGCGCCATCGGCGAGTTCTTCCGCGACTCGAAGCGCCACGCGCTGGTGATGTACGACGATCTCTCCAAGCACGCCATGGCTTACCGCGAGATTTCGTTGCTGCTGCGCCGTCCGCCGGGCCGCGAAGCCTATCCGGGCGACGTTTTCTATCTGCACTCGCGCTTGCTAGAGCGCGCATCCAAGCTGAGCAACAAAAAGGGCGGCGGCTCGCTGACTGCGTTGCCGGTCATCGAGACACAGGCCGGCGACGTCTCGGCTTATATTCCCACCAACGTCATTTCCATTACCGACGGGCAGATCTTTTTGGAAACGGATTTGTTCAACTCTGGAGTGCGCCCGGCGGTAAACGTGGGCTTGTCGGTTTCGCGCGTGGGCTTCTCGGCGGCCATCAAGGCGGTCAAGCAGGTGGGAGCAACGTTGAAGCTCGATCTGGCGCAATATCGCGAACTGGCGGCCTTCGCGCAATTCGGCTCCGACCTCGACCCGCTGACGCAGAAGCAGCTCAATCGCGGCAGCCGCTTGACGGAACTGTTGAAGCAGCCGCAGTTCCAGCCGCTCACCTGGCAGCAGCAGACGGTGATTTTGTTTGCCGGCACGCAGGGCTACCTGGACGATTTGCAGGTTGCCGATATTCGCGCTTTCGAGGTTGGGCTGTACAAGTACTTCGAGAGCGCGCAGACGGCGCTGATGGAAGACCTGACCAAGAAGAAGGCGCTCGACGACAATCTTCGCAGCAGGCTGCACGCAGCGCTGAAGGAGTACGCGGAAAATTTCAAGGCGGAGTTGGCGGCGAAGTAGCAGATTACTGGAAAGATTATGGCAAATGTACTCGATCTACGGCGGCGGATTCGCAGCGTGAAAAACACGCGGCAGATCACCAAGGCCATGAAGATGGTTTCGGCGGCTAAGCTGCGTCGCGCGCAGGAGCGGGCGCTCAGTGCCCGTCCCTACGCCAGGATGATCACCAGCGTGCTGGAATCTCTGACGCGACGCACAGAGATCTTCGATCCGGCAACTGGAGAATTGCGTCATCCGCTCTTTATGACTCGTCCTGAAAAGCGGGTGCTGCTGATTGTGGTCTCGGGCGACAAGGGATTTGCCGGAGCCTTCAACGCCAACATTCTCAAGACGGCTTTTCAGTTCATCAACGGCAACACCGACAAAGAGATCGACATCGAGGCAGTGGGGCGCAAGGGCCGCGACCAGATGCGGCGGCGCTATCCGGCAGCAGTCTACGCCGAACAGACAGACGCAAACGGCAATCCCATCAGGACCCGCGAACGCAAGACTCCTGTCGAAGTCACCGGCGACCATCCGGGAATGCTGTTGAAGCTAGAGGTCAACCGCGTCTTCGAGCTGGCCGAGAGCGTCATCTCCCGCTACGTGCACGAGGAGATCGACGCCGCCTACATTGTCTACAACGAATTCAAATCGGTGATCGCGCAGCGGCTGGTGGTCGAGCGGCTGTTGCCCATCCTGAAGATCGGCATTCCGCAGATTACCGGCGCCGTGGAGCCGACCGAAGCAGAGCGCGAACGCGCCGCCGAGGCCGCTCTTTCGGCGGGCATTCTGCTGGAGCCGGTGGACACCGCCGAGGCCGACGAGGAAGCGCGCAAGTTCGGCACCGCGCAGGTGGATTACATCTACGAGCAGCCGGCCGAGGAACTCTTCAACGGCCTGCTGCCGCAATACGTTTCTTCCATGCTGTATCACGCCATGACGGAGTCGGTGGCCGCCGAGCACGCGGCGCGCATGACGGCAATGGATTCGGCAACCAACAACGCCTCGGATATGATCGACGCGCTCACGCTGCACATGAATCGCGTGCGCCAGGCGGCCATTACCAAGGAAATCATTGAGATTGTATCCGGCGCCGCGGCGCAGTAAAACGAAAAGGCAGAAAAATGGCAGAGAACATCGGCAAGGTAATCAAGGTCTCCGGTCCCGCGGTGGACGTGCAGTTTGAAGAAGCGACGATGCCGCCCATCTATCAGGCGTTGCGCGTCACCAGCGAGGGCTTCACCGTCCCCACGCCCATCAGCGTGATTCTTGAAGTCCAGCAGCACCTGGGCGAGGGGCGCGTGCGCACGGTCGCCATGCAGGCCACCGACGGCATGGTGCGCGGCATGAAGGCCATCGACCTCGGCGGCCCCATCCGCATGCCGGTGGGCAAACAGACGCTGGGGCGCGTGATCAACGTGATCGGCGATCCGGTGGACGAGCTGGGCCCCATCGGCGAAAAGTCGCGCATGCCCATTCACCGGCCCGCGCCGCTATTTGACGAGCAGTTTACCCACGAGGAGATGTTCGAGACCGGCATCAAGGTCATCGACCTGATCCAGCCCTTCCTCAAGGGCGGCAAGATCGGCCTCTTCGGCGGCGCCGGCGTGGGCAAGACCGTGGTCATCATGGAGCTTATCAACAACGTGGCCAAAAACCACGGCGGCTACTCGGTCTTTGGCGGCGTGGGCGAGCGCACCCGCGAGGGCAACGACCTGTGGCTGGAGATGACCGAGTCGGGCGTGATCAAGCCGGGCGACTGGGCCAACTCGAAGTGCGCGCTGGTTTACGGGCAGATGACCGAGCCGCCCGGAGCGCGTTTGCGCGTGGCTCTGAGCGCGCTCACCGTTGCCGAGTACTTCCGCGACGTGGAAGGCTCGGACACGCTGCTCTTCATCGACAACATCTTCCGCTTTACGCAGGCCGGGTCGGAGGTTTCGACGCTGCTGGGCCGCATGCCCTCGGCCGTGGGCTACCAGCCGAATCTGGCCACGGAGATGGGCGAGTTGCAGGAGCGCATCACCTCGACCAGCAAGGGGTCTGTCACATCGGTGCAGGCCGTCTACGTGCCCGCTGACGATTTAACCGATCCGGCTCCGGCGACGACCTTTGCTCACCTGGACGCGACCACCGTGTTGAGCCGCCCGCTCTCGGAGCTGGGAATTTATCCGGCCGTCGATCCGCTGGCCTCGACCTCGCGCATTCTTGAGCGCGCGCATCGTGGGCCAGGAGCACTACGACGTGGCCCAGGGCGTCAAGCGCATTCTGCAACGCTACAAGGATTTGCAGGACATCATCGCCATTCTGGGCATCGACGAGCTGTCGGAAGAAGACAAGCTGACCGTGGCCCGCGCCCGCAAGGTGCAGAAGTTCCTGTCGCAGCCCTTCCATGTGGCCGAGCAGTTCACCGGCATTCCCGGAGCCTATGTGAAGATTGCCGACACGGTGCGCAGCTTCAAGGAGATCATCGAGGGCAAGTACGACGACATCCCCGAGCAGGCCTTCTACATGAAGGGCGCGATTGAGGAAGTGCTGGAAACCGCCGAGAAGCTGAAGGCGTCTGTTTAGGGACTAAGGGACTAGGGACTAGGGACTAAGGGACTGATTTGAGCATTGGCGGCTTTATAGCTGCCATGAAATGAGGGATTGAGGAGCAGGGATCGTAGATGAGATCGCGCTTTGTTCGCTGTGGCGGCATTCTCCAGTCCCTAGTCCCTTAGTCCCTAGTCCCTGATTCCTGAAAGGAATCTATGGCTGACGAAACCAACTCAACTGCGCGTGCGGCTGGTGACTCCCGAGCGGACGCTCTTCGAGCACCCGGTGACGGCGGTCGAGCTGCCCTCGAAGTCGGGGTACATGGAGGTGCTCTACGGCCACGCGCCGCTGGTGGCCGAGCTGGGCGCGGGTGACGTGACCCTGCACGGCGGCCCGGAAGGCGACCAGCGCTACAACGTCAGCTGGGGTTTTGCCGAGGTTCTGCCTGACCGGGTCACGATTCTGGCCAGTGACGCGCTCAAGCCCGAGGAGATCGACGTAAGCCGTGCTCAGGATCAACTGGCCCGCGGACAGAAGGAGTGGGAGCAGGCCGGAGACCGCGAAGAAGCTTATACCGAGGCCCTGCGCGTCATCGCCGAAGCCGAAGCCAAGATCGCGTCGGCGACGGAAAAGCACTGAGACATTTTCACTTTGTTCTACAGAAAGGCTCCGCTATCGCTAGCGGAGCCTTTTCAGTTGAATGCCTGACTTATGGCGTTTGTTTCTTCTTCAAGACGACCATCGTGCCTAACTGGTTGAGGACGGCTTCGCTGACTTTTCCGGCGGAATCGCGCTTGAACTCGATGGAGATGCCCTTGATCGCGTCTAACTCGAATGTCGTTCCGCGCTTGGGATTGAGCTTGTAATCGGGCTGCCCGGGAACGCTGATGATGAGCGAGTTTTCGCCGCGCAGCGAGACCTTCAGCGGCACCGGAGAACCCTGTATCTCATAGTCGCCCGTAAAGGCTTCGATAAAGCTGCGCTGAGTGAGTTGCCGGTCGGGCATACGGGTGAAGACGATGTCTTTCACGTCCGGTTGCAGCGGCATGGAAATGCTCGATATTTCGCCATTCAGGTCGGTAACGAACTGGACTTTCATCTTCTCGAAGATATCGAGCGGGTCAACCGGCGTCTGGAAGATGTCGTAGTGATAATGCTCCAGCTTTCTGCTGATCTTGTTGAGCGTGATCTTGAAGCTGTCGCCGTCAGGCTCGATGGTGACCATGCCGTAGCCGGGGTGGGAGTAATCGCCGGCGTAATCCTTCAAATCATGCGACGGGTGGGTTCCGAGTTTGCGGGACGAGTAGCCTTTATCCTTGGCTTCCTGCTCGGCCTTTTTTCCGCCCGACTCGGAGGCCAGGAATCGCTGGCTCCAAGGTATCTGATCGAGACCGAGCAGGCGGTCGAAGACGTTCATGGTGACGATGTTGGGCACGGGGTTGCCGTCGAGATTGGTCAGCACGACGACCCCGATCTTTTCGCCAGGCAAGAAAGCGAGATTGGCGCTGAAGCCGTCGATGTTACCGCCGTGCTCGACTTCTTTATGCCCGCGATATGAGGAAATCATGAAGCCCATGCCATAACTGGTATCGCCCATCTCTTTGTAAGGGGATGCGCCCTGTATGACCATCTGCGGTATCTGCATCTGCACGGAGTTATTCTCGCTGAGTAACTGCTTGCCGTCCACTTTGCCGTGGTTCATGTGGAAGAGTAGATACTTGCTCATATCAGTAACATTGGAGTTAATCTCTCCGGCTGGCCCCATGGCGCAGCGGTTGGGACATTGCGCATCGAAGGGTATCCGCTTCAGTTCGGCCTTCAGGTCGTTGCCCTTGCGATAGGGCTGGCCAAAGTCGGCGCTGTTCTGCGTCTCCAACTCGGAGAAATTTGTGCCGGTCATTCCAAGCGGCTTGAAGATGCGCTGGGTGATGGCGTCTTCCCAAATGGCGCCATTCAACTGGCCGGCGATATAACCCGCCGTCATGAACATCAGGTTGTTGTACTGGAAGGTGCTGCGCAGCGGCTTGCTGGGCTCGAGATATTGCAGGCGGCTGAGAATGCTTTCGCGGCTGAAGTCCGACGTGTACCAGATCAGATCGTGGCGGGGAAGGCCGGTGCGATGGGTAATCAGGTCGCGGATAGTTACCTGCTCAGTCAGCTCCGGAGTATAGAGCTTGAAGGTCGGCAGATAATCGCGGACCGGCTTGTCCCAATCGACCTTGCCTTCGTCCATCTCCATGCCCAGCGTGGTCACGGTGAAGGATTTGGTAATTGATCCAATGGCAAACAGAGTATTGGGAGTTACTGGCAACTGTTTCTCCATGTCGCGATAACCATAACCCTTGAGGAGAACAACTTTGCCATCCTGTATGACGGCCAGGGCCAGACCCGGCACCTTCCAATCCTTCATGGCCTGGGTGACGAATTCATCAAGGCCATCCAACGTAGGCTTGGCTGCCGGAGCCGCGGCAGCGGTTTGCGCGGGGGCGCGCTTGAAATCGAGTTTGAGTGGCTGGCTCTGCGTGAAAGTGCCGTCGATCTCAGTTGCATCCTTATTGACCGTGCCTTCATATGCGATATGAGCGGCATCGACGGTGAAGGCGAGCTTGGAATCCTTGAGCGTGATTGCGGATACCGGGATGCCGTTGGCTCCCTGGTCGACGCTATCCAGCGTGGCGGTAAGGCTGCCGCCATTGGCCGCGACAATGTGCAGAATCAGGTGGAGTTGAGGTCCTGGGGTAATCAGCGTTCCCTGCCAGTCTCCGGCAATTTGCGCTTGCGCGCCGCACAACGGCGCAAATGCCAGTGCGGCAAGTGCCATGAGGGCGAGCCTTGAAATGATAGAGGATTTCATTGTTCTCCTTTCACTACGGGTAATAGTACGTTAGAGTTCGCCGCGCCGTTCCAGTTGTTTGTAAATCACGAGTGAATAGATCACCGACGCCAGCGCCGGAAGCACTATCGCCGCGAGCGCCAAGAGATATAGGCCTGCAATCGAGAGCGCCAGCCCCACTAGTCCGCCCGCCACAGTGATTCTGGCCGCAAAGCGATGCGTCTCATTCCACACGCGTTCGCTGGCCAGTGTCCACGGTGTTCTCACTCCGAGGTAGAAGTTCCGGCGCAGCTTGCCCATCACATTGCCGAAGAAGGCATAGAACAGACAGACTCCGCACAGTAGTGCCTGGCTTGTATCGAGAGAACACCCGTAGGCTGTCGCGAGAACAATGGCATAGATATATGTCATGATGCCGAATGTCAGCAGCATCACCCAATGATAGGTTGACCAGAAGCTGTCGATCTCGAAGCGCTTGGGCGAGAGCCACGGGAAGATCCAGGTCAACAACATCACCATGGCCATGAAACCGGGACCAAAGAGGAAGAGTGTCCACTTGGGATCGAAGCGGTCAGGCTGGAAATGCAGATTCCAGTGCATGGGAACCTGTGCCGGAAGATGTGGGTACAGAATTGCCGTGGCTACAAGCGCCGCCGTAATCATAATACTTTCGAAGAGAAAGATTTTGCGTGTCATGGTTGTTTCGCTCCTTTCTTTTTGCCGTCACCGATCAGGTCCATGGCCCAGGCCATCAGATCTTCGACCACTGTAGTATTCAGCCCGTACCAGATTTGCTGGCCCTCGCGGCGGCTGGTAATCAAACCGGCCTCCTTCAAGACAGAGAAATGATGCGACATGGAGGGCTTGGTCATGTCAAATCTCTCTGCCAGATCTCCGGCTGTCCTCTCTCCTTTTCGCAGCAGGGCGAGAATCTCCCGCCGGGTAGGGTCGGCCAGCGCCTTGAATGCCTCGTTGTTTCCCATAATCTTTAGGCCTCCGCCTAATTAGACTACTGTCTAAATATAAACGGGAGCAACTTTCTTGTCAAGAGAAAAATTCGAGTGTCATTTCTGTGGAAATCACCGCTTCCCCGTTGCGCAGAGAGTGAGATCGATATATCTTTGTATGTGCACCGGATGAAAAGGTTTACATGCTTTCAATTGCGGCGGGAGGAAATCGTTATGTTTTTTGATCGACCGGTTTGCGGGATTGATGCCGTTCGATGGTTGCTGATGCTGGTGGCTATCGCCTGCATTTCACAGGCGGCCCTGGCGGCCACCAAAGTCATCACCGATGCGGACAAGGGTGGCGTAGTTCATTTGAAGCTTGCGGACCAGCTTGAGCTGCGCCTGAAATCGAATCCCACCACTGGGTATATGTGGTACCTGGAGAAGGAATCGACGCCGCTCGTGAAGCTGCATCATCAGACGCAGACCGAGCCGCCCGATCAGTCCACGAAACCGGCTATGGGCCGGCCCATCTTCCAGGTCTTCACCTTTGAACCCCGGCACATAAGCACCGGGGAACTGAAACTGCACTACGTGCGCAGTTGGGAGCCGTCTACGCCGGAGGATGAACGCTTCGAGATTCGCGTGGTGATCGAGTAATGCGGGGCAAATCGCTGTAACTATCGAGATTGTAAATACAAGCGCCCCACCATAAGCACAAAGACGTGCTGAAGGTGGGGCACCTGGTTTCTGCGCTACTCCTGCTTCGGTGGAATGATCAATTCTATGCAGTCGTTCGGGTTGGGAAAATCCGTTTTTAGTGATTGTCGCCGTCGCGGTCAACATCCTGCGAGGCTTGAGAGGCCTGCTGGCCGGCAGCGCTGATGGTGACTGTGTCGGGGGCGGTGGCGCGGTTGACGGCGGTTGCGGCCGGGTCTGTCGCAGTCGAGGGTGGGGTTGGGGGAGGCATTGTGGCAACGAGCGCCTGGACTTGAGATGCGCTTCCGGAAAGTGCTGTCATCATGCTCGGGGGTCCTCCTTGGAACCGTACTATGCATATCGGCATGTCCCGGCCAAATGTGATGTAGAACACAAAGCAATGTGAGGCCGTTCACGGTTCTGGCCCATTTCAGGATTAATATTTTCGGATGTTCACTATTGGAACTCTAGAAACGTGCCAGGCGCTTCGGGCATTCTTCTTTTCGGGAGCAATCGGGTCTTGGCCGTTCCGGCATTACCAGACCGTACGCGGATAGTGTTTGTGGATGGCTTCGTCGGCGGAGATGAGCCAGGCAAAGCCGTTGGCCTTGGCGTTGGCAACGATGAGACGGTCGAAGGGATCGCGGGTCCACTTTTCGTCGAGAGCGGCGTTGGCGATGGTTGCGAAAAGGAAGATCGCAGAGGCGGAGGTTGGTTTCGTGGCTGACCTTCTCCAGCAGATCCCGAGCGGGAAACTTCGTTTTTCCGAGCTCGCGGAGGTATTCGAGTTCGAGAAATGCCATGGCGGAGAGCAGCAACTCTGACCTGTCAAGAAGGCCACGTGCTTTGGAACTCAGGCGATTGACTTTGCCCGCCGCAAGCCATAGAACGACGTGTGTGTCAAGATAGGCAATCAAAGGCCAGCCCAGTCCTTCTCCCACTCCTTTTCCATCTCGGCCAGCCACTCAGCCTTAAAGGCGGGATCGTTCATATCGAAATTCGGGTCGACCATAACCTCCATGGGCGTAATCCGGCTGAGGCGGCTGACGGGCTTGCCTTCGGGGACGATTTTGAGACGGCGGCCCTTGTGCGTGAACCAGACTTCGGCGCCATCGAGCGCCTGATTGACCAGCGAGAAGATTTCCCGGCGAAATTGGGTAATAGGGACTTCCATAAGAACAGTGTACCATAATGTACGTTCATGTACGTACATTATGTACATTTGGCCGCCGAAGCAGCCTCTGTGCACTCTGCCTCGGCAGCGCTTACAATTCCGCTAGGGAAGAGATGGCCAAAGCGAAGGAAAAAATTTTCGAGGTTGCATGCCCGGATTGCGGGGCGATGCTCAAGATTGATGCGGCCACGGGCCTGGTGGTGAGCCATACCCCGGCGCCGCGCAAGCGGATGTTCGAGGACCTGGAGACGGCGGCCCAGGCCATGCGCGAGCACGATGAGCGCAAGGAGTCGATCTTCCGCCAGTCGGTGGAGGCGGAGAAGAACAAGGAAGATTTGTTCGAGAAGAAGTTTGCCGAGGCCCTGCGCAAGGCCAAGGACGCCCCCGATGGCAAGCCATTGCGCGAGTTTGACCTGGACTGACGGCCGCGCCGAGGCAGCCAAACTTGAGTTTAGGCCGATTTCCTGCTGCGCTGTGCGCGAAGGGCGATTTAGAGCGATACTGGATGCACCGATCCCTGAGACTGCGGTCCGGAACGGAAGGAGAGAAGATGGTGGTTGTTCCGCTTTCCAAACCAGCAGAATGATTCTGCATTGACGCCTGAGCGCCGAGAGTCCGAGCCCATGAACTGGATCGGATTTGCGGCGGGCGGAACCCTGGTGGCAGCCGGTTTGCTGCTGCTGGTGGGCGAGCGCCGCGCCGGGATGGTGGCCGCCGCTTCGGGCACGGCCCTGGCCATGACTGAATGAGAAGGAGACGCTGCACTCCTGGTGGAATGCGCTGCCCGGCTATATCGACCAGGTGCAGCGGGTACTCAACCAGGTGCAGACTACCGTGGAAGATGTTGACGCCAAGCGCGAAGCCCTGCGTCGGATTCTGACCCGGTAAGCAGGAGGCTGGCCTTGATGGCGTAGGCCGGCGTTCTATCCCAGAATCGGCCTCAGCGGAGGCTTGCCGGCGGCGAATTCACCTCTGACAATTCCCTGAACCACGCATCGGGCAGCTGAAGCCCCGCCGCTCGAATGTTCTCTTCCGCGTGAGCGGAGGAGCATGTTCCGGGAATCGGCAGCATGACGCTGGAGCGCCTGAGCAGCCACGCCAGGGCAACCTGGAGCGGGGTCCAGCCGAGTTCTTTGGCGGCCTTCTCCAATAGCTCATTTCCCTGCCGATTCTGCCCCAGCGGCGCCCAGGGAATGAACGCAATTCCGTTCTTTTCGCAGTGATTCAGCAAAAAATCCCATTCGCGGTCGGCGAAGCTGTAGCGGTTCTGCACCGAGACGATGGGCACGATCTTGCGCGCCCGCTCCACATGCTCCAGGGTCACATTCGAGAGGCCGACGTGGCGAATCTTCCCCTGCTCGCGCAGCCGGGCCAGCGTCTCCATGGAGGCGTCAAAGGAGACGGCAGGATCGGGAATGTGCAGTTGGAAGAGATCGATCCGATGAAGGCGCAGTCTCTTCAGGCAGCCCTCCACGGCCGCCTGCAAATGCTCGGGGCTGGCATTATGAATCCACTGCCCGGGGCCGACACGCTCCCATCCGCCCTTGGTGCCGATCACCAGGCCCGCGGGATAGGGCGCCAGCGCCTCGGCGATCAGCTCCTCGGAGACGTAGGGGCCATAGGAGTCCGCCGTGTCGATAAAGTTCACGCCCAGCTCGACGACGCGCCGCAGGGTTTGCAGAGCCGCATTGCGATCCGCCGGAGGCCCCCAGATGCCTTTGCCGGTGATGCGCATGGCGCCGTATCCCAGGCGATTGACGGTGCAGTCTCCGAGCTGGACGGTTCCCGCGTTGGCGGCGGAGATGGTTGGATTGTTCTGGCTCATGCTGTGAATCCCTCTCTTCTTTTGGCCGGCAGATGCAGGCACATAGCGAGAAAACTACTTTTTGCGCTCGACCAGGTAGCGGGCGACGGCCTTCAATCCATCGGCGCGGCTGCCATAAGGCGTCGAGTGCGTCAAAGGCCTCCTCGATCAGGCGGGCGGCGTCGCGCTGGCTCTGCTCGATGCCGTAGACGGCCGGCCAGGTGGCTTTTTCCGTGGCCTGATCCTTGCCCGCGGTCTTGCCCAGATGCGCCGAGTCCACGGTCATATCCAGCACATCATCGACAATCTGGAAGGCCAGTCCGGCCTTGCAGCCGAAGAGAGTGAGGCGGGCCACATCTTCCAGAGCTGCCCCGGCATAGACGCCGCCGGAAACGACGCTGACACGGATGAGCGCGCCGGTCTTGGCGCGATGAATGGCCATCACCAGCTCCGGCGTGGGCTTCTGATGTTCGCTTTCCAGGTCCAGCACCTGGCCGCCGATCATGCCCTCGACGGTGCCGATGGCGTTGGCGATGAGGCCGATGATCTGGACGGTGGCCGCGGGCGGTGAGTCGAGGCCGGAGAGCACCTCGAAGGCGCGGGTTTGCAGCGCGTCGCCGGCCAGGATGGCGATGGCCTCGCCGAAGGCCTTGTGGCAGGTGGGCTTGCCGCGGCGCAGATCGTCGTTGTCCAGAGCGGGCAGGTCGTCGTGGATGAGCGAGTAGGTGTGGAGCATCTCCAGGGCCGCGCCCAGCCGGGCGATTCCCGCGGGCAGCGCCCCGGCAATGGTGACGGCGGCCTGGTAAGCCAGCAGCGGACGCAAGCCGCTTGCCGCCGGCAAAGACAGAGTGGCGCATGGCGCCGTGAATCGAGGCGGGCACGGTTTCCGCGCTGGGAAGAAGCTCCTCCAGCGCCTGTTCGGTGAGCGCCGCGCCTTCCTGCAAGAGCGATTTCACATCGACGGACATGGCTCTCATGATAAACGAAAGCGGGGGTATGAGGCGGGGCTAGAGAGCTGAATTCAGGCTGATCATTTAATATCCACTCTAGCATCCAAAGTCACCTTGAGGGCATTATGCAGTTTCTCATTCTAGGCAAGGGAAAGACCGGCAGTCTGGTCGCTGACATGGCCCGCGAGCGCGGCCATGCGGTGCGCGCGCTGGACATCGACGATAACCAGCACGCCTCCGCCCTCACTGCCGCCAATCTCAAGGGCGTGGACGTGGTGATCGACTTCACGGCTCCCGAAGCCGCCGTGGAAAACATGCGCGCCATGCTGGCTCTCGGCGGACGCATCGTGGTCGGCACCACCGGCTGGTACGCGCACTTGGAGAAGATGAAGTCTCTGGCCGCGGCGCATGGCGGAGCGCTGCTCTACGGAACCAACTTTTCCATGGGCGTGCAAAAGCTCTTCCGCCTGACCGCCGAGCTGGCAAAACTGGATGGCTACAACTTCTCCATCGCCGAAACCCACCACACCTCCAAGCTCGACGCCCCCTCCGGCACCGCCATCACCCTGCGCGAGATTATCCAGACTGTGCGGCCCGGAACAACCGTTGAGATTACTTCTCACCGCGTGGGAGACGCTAAGGGCGAGCACGTGGTCACCGCATCGAGCGAGGAAGATATTCTTGAACTTCACCACGAAATTCATAGCCGCCGCTGTTTAGCCTTGGGCGCGGTTCGCGGAGCCGAGTGGATTGCCGGCAAATTCGGCGCATGGGACTTTCGCGAAATCTGCGATCAGTTGTGAATCCGGGCGTGCCTGGTTATTCAGAGCTGCAGAGGCCAGCATCTCAGCGCACTGAATACTGAAATCCTGTGTGTGTCACTGCGGCGCAGGCAGGTTTGTCTCTAGTTCAGGGGGTAGTACGGCGGCCAGTACTTCGACCGCAGCAGGCAGGCTCGCGGGCAGAGGACCTTCCAGCGCCAGCGCGAGCACCTGGTCCATATTGTCCACGAAGTGGAGCCTCATGGTGTTTTTGATGTTGTCGGGCAGCTCGGCGATCTCCTTCTCGTTGGCGCGGGGCAGGATCACTTCGAAGATGCCGGCCCGCAGCGCGGCTAACAGCTTTTCTTTCAGTCCACCAATGGCCAGCACCTTGCCGCGGAGGGTGATCTCGCCGGTCATGGCGATGTCGCGGCGCACGGGGATCTTGGCCAACGCGCTGGCCAGCGCCGTTGCCATGGTAATGCCGGCCGAGGGTCCGTCTTTGGGGATGGCGCCTTCGGGCACGTGCAGATGCAGATCCATGTTGCGATAAAATTCGCGGCTGAGGCCGAGCGCCTGCGCGCGCCCGCGGATGTAGCTGAGCGCGGCTTGCGCTGACTCCTGCATCACGTCGCCGAGTTGGCCGGTGATCGTCATCTTGCCCTTGCCGTCAAGCACCTGCACTTCGGTGGTGAGGATGCTGCCGCCCACCTCGGTCCAGGCCAGGCCGGTGACCAGGCCGATTTCGCTCTTTTCATGCACCTCGGAGTCGCGGAATTTGGCCACGCCCAGGAACTCTCCGATGTTGGCTGCCGTGATCTCTTCCTTGTGCTTTTTTCCGCCCTTAACCACGCGCCGGGCCACCTTGCGGCAGATGTTGCCGATCTCCCGCTCCAGATTCCTGACGCCGGCCTCGCGCGTGTAGCTGCGGATGATCTCGATAATCGCGTCGTCGGTGAAGACCAGGTTTTTCTCGCTCAGGCCGGTCTGCGCGCGCTGCTTCTTTACCAAGTACTGACGGGCGATCTCCAGCTTCTCCTGTTCCGTGTAGCCTTGCAGGCGAAGAACCTCCATGCGGTCCTGCAGGGCCGGAGGAACGGTGTGCATCACGTTGGCCGTGGCTACAAACAGCACCTGCGAAAGGTCGTAGTCCACGTCCAGGTAGTGGTCCTGAAATGTGGAGTTCTGCTCCGGGTCGAGCACTTCGAGCAGCGCCGATGCCGGATCGCCGCGGAAGTCCGAGGCCATCTTATCCACTTCGTCGAGCAGGAAGACAGGGTTCTTGGTGCCCGCCCGTTTCATGTGCTGGATGATCTGGCCGGGCAGCGCGCCGATGTAGGTGCGGCGATGGCCGCGAATCTCGGCCTCGTCGCGAATCCCTCCCAGGGAGAGCCGCACGAACTTGCGGCCGGTCGCCTTGGCAATCGACATGCCCAGCGAGGTCTTGCCCACGCCCGGAGGCCCGGCGAAGCATAAAATCGATCCTTTGGGATTCTTGACCAGCTGGCGCACTGCGAGAAATTCGAGAATGCGCTCCTTGATTTTTTCCAGGCCGTAGTGGTCCGTGTTCAGCACTTTTTCGGCGTACTCGATGGAGCGCGTTTCCTTGGAACGCTTCTTCCAGGGCACAGCCAAAAGCCAGTCAATGTAGTTGCGGCTGACGGTGGACTCGGCCGACATGGGCGGCATGGCTTCGAGCTTCTTGAGCTCCTGAATGGCCTTATCGAGCACGTCCTTGGGCATTCCGGCGGTTTCGATTTTTTTGCGCAGCTCGTCGAATTCGCTCTTTTCGCCGCGGCCTAATTCTTTTTGAATGGCTTTGATCTTCTCGTTGAGGTAGTATTCCTTCTGCGCGCGCTCCATCTGCCGCTTGACTCGCGACTGAATGTTGCGATCGAGGTCGAGTTTTTCGATCTCGACGTCCAGTATGTCGGCAATGCGCGCCAGGCGCGCGGCGGGATCGAAGATGGTCAGAAGTTCCTGCTTCTCCTCGACGCCGAGTTGCAGATTGGCGGCGATAGTGTCGCTCAGCTTGGCTGGTTCGTCCATGCGCACTGTGGCAATAATGGTCTCGTAATTAAGTGACTGTTGAAGCTTGACATATTGCTCGAAGAGGCCGGTGACGCGCGTCATAAGTTGCTCAACCGCCTGAGTCATCTCAATCTGTCTTCTGCCCACGCGCACCGTGGCGACGAAGAAGCCATCGTGGTCGCTGACCTCAACGGACTTGGCGCGTTCCACACCCTCGACCAGAACCTTGATGTTGCCATCGGGCATCTTGACGCTCTGCACAATGTTGCAGATGGATCCGACCTGGTAAATCTCCTTGGCTTTAGGCTCGTCGACCGAGGCATCATGTTGGGTGGCCAGGAATATTTTGCGGTCGCCGGTGAGCGCCTCCTCGAGGGCGCGCACGCTGGACTCGCGACCTACCACGAAGGGCATCATCATGTAGGGAAAGATCACCATGTCCCTTAGGGGCATCATGGGTAACTTGCACGATTCAACCTTTTCGCTGGATGCGGTCATTGGTTCACCTTGAGAATTAGACGCGCGACGACAGCTTCCGATTCACTCCCCTGTGGAACGGGGCCTGTTGGAATTGTACCGCGAAATGCGCTGGCAAGAGGATGTGCGTGGCGGACCCGGAGCAAATGGCCTAACCGGTCAGAAACTATAAGACTTGCGCGCGGCAGATTCTATCTTGTGTTCTTGGCAGGAGTCTTCACGGCGGTGGCCAGTAGATCGTCCAATTGCGCCTCGCTCAACCGCACGTGACAGAAGGCCTCGTAGAAGCGCCGCGTCTCCTGGCGCATGTCGTAGCGGAAGATCTCCGGGTAAAAGAGATTTGCCAGCCACTTGATGCCGATGATGCGGTTGGCCGAGGGCGGACGGTCGAGCCAGCTGAAGGGATATTGCGGAGCCTCATAAACCTCGCGATTGCGGACCGCGGCGACAAGCTGCCAGGTGGAATCCGTCCAGACCGTTTTGTAGAACTCGCTCGCTGTAGAAGTGTGGTCACGCACGGAGATAACGATCTCCGGGTTCCAGCGCAGAACCTGCTCCATCGAGACCGGAGAGCGTCCATAACCTGTCTGCTCCTGAATCCCTGTTGCCACGTTGACGCCGCCGGCGAAGTTCAGCGCCTCTACGTGCAGGGAGCCGCCCGGCTCCGTCTCCAATCCCTTCGGCCCTTCGGCGTAATAGTAACGCCTCCGCTTGCCTTGCGGGATGCTGGCGACTTTCTGTTGGATCTCATTCAGAGTCCGGCGGCATTCGGCGGCCAGTTCGGCCACGCGGGTTGCGCTTCCCAACAGCTCTCCGGCTTTTTCATAGGCTTCCGGCAGATGCTCCAGGCGGCCGTCGAGAATGAAGACCGGAATATGCGTCTGGTTCTGAACTCGATCCGCCTGTGCAGTCGCAAAAGCATCACCCATGGAGATCATCACGTCCGGGTGGGCCTGCATGATTTTTTCCAGATTGCCTGTATTGTCCTTGCCAAACCATCCTCCCAGCACCGGCAGGTCGCGATAAGGCTCCAGCAACAAGGCTCGTTCGCCGGTATCGGGCGGATAGTTCCAACCCAGCAATAGCGATGGATCCAGCGTGTAGATCAGGACCGTGCCCGTTGGGCTCATAGAGAGCACTTTGTGAATCTGAGCGGGCACTTCGACCCTGCGGCCAGCCATGTCAATCATGATGCGCGTTGCGGCTTTTTCGCCAGAGGGCGCAGCGGCGCGGCAAAGGCTGCCGCCAATCATAGTTGCGCACAGAATGAACAGCAAAGATTTTCTCGACATGCTTTCCCCTCACAATCGATTTGGAACAACCATCTTAACTCCGGGCTTGATCCCTGGCTGGGCACAGATTTCCACGACGCTGACCGGCACGCCATAAGCCTTCAGCAGCATGGGCTCGGTAAGAGCATTCGCGGGAGTATCCATGGCCAGGATGCGGCCCTCACTCATCAGCACGACGCGCGTTGCGTGCAGGAACGCGTGGTCAGGCACGTGCGTGGTCATGAGCACGCCCAGGCTGGTCTTGGCCAGATCATTGATGGCGCAGAAAACTTTGATCTGGTTTCCCAGATCGAGATTTGCCGCGGGCTCATCGAGAATGAGCCATTGCGCCTGTTGCGCCAGGGCGCGCGCAATCAGCACCAACTGGCGTTCGCCGCCGCTGATCTCCGTATAGCGCGCTGTAGCCAGAGGCAGAATGCCCAGATAGTCGAGCGCTTCGTCGGCAATGCGCCGGTCTTCCTTGCCCGGCGAGGCAAAGGGCGCCAGATGCGCGGCGCGCGCCATCAACACGATCTCGCGCACCTCAAAAGCAAAGGGCGGAATATGCATTTGCGGCACATAGCCGAAGGAGCGCGCCAGGCGGCTCCGCGACCAATCGGCAATCTTCTCCTCGCCCAGACGCACGCAACCGAGCCGGGGACGCAACAGGCACAAGATCAACTTGAACAACGTTGTCTTGCCGCAGCCGTTGGCGCCCAGCAGGCAGACCACCTCGCCGGGATGCAGCGTGAAGCTGACATCGTCCACAACGGTTCTGGAACCGTAGCCGCCGGTCACGTGCTCCAGGGTCAGATTCATGATTTGTGCCTGCGTTCCCGCATGAGCAGGAAGAGAAAGAAGGGCGCTCCGATCAACGCGGTGAGAATACCGATCGGAATCTCCAGTGCGCCCGCAGTGCGCGCCACATCATCGACCAGCAGCAGGAAGCAGCCGCCCATGATGGCCGCTGCGGGCAATAAGATATTTGTGATTCGGGCCAACCACCATGCGCGCCAGATGCGGCACCACCAACCCGATCCAGCCCACCATGCCGCAGATGGAAACCGAGGCTGCGGTAATCAGAGTGGCGCAGACGATCACGGTAAAGCGCATGGCGCGCGTGTTCATTCCCAACGTGCGCGCTTCCTGCTCTCCCATGCACAGCACGTTGAGCCGCCAGCGCAGCAGCAGCAAGGGAATGCAGCCCGCGGCAATTGGAATGCCCGCCATGCCCACATCCCTGGGAGTGATGGAAGCAAAGCTGCCCAGCAGCCAGAAAGTGATTGCCGGCAGCTTGTTCATCGGATCGGCGATGTACTTGGTGAGGGAGATGAGAGCGGTGAACATCGATCCGATGAGAATGCCGACCAGCACCAGCATGAGCACGGGATCTCCGCGGCGGCAAAGCCCCGAAGCCAGCGCCCATGCCAGCAGCACGGCCACCAACCCGCCCGCAAAGGAGAGAGCTTGAATGGCCACAAAATCCAGCCCCAGCAGAATGCCAACCGCCGCGCCCAGCCCCGCTCCGGCAGAGGCTCCCAGAATGTCCGGCGAGACCATGGGGTTGTTGAATAATCCCTGATAAGAGGAGCCGGCCAGAGCAAGCCCGCTGCCCACCAGGATGCAGGCAAGGAGCCGGGGAAGGCGAATCTGCAGCAACACAATCTCCGCCGTGCCGCCGGCCACGGGCGCCCTCAGCACACTCCACCAGTCATGCAGCGAGATCGGATAGCTGCCGATGGCCGCCGAGCCAAGCGCAACCGCAATCAGAACCAGCGCCAATAACGCCAGCGTTCTACCGCTCTGTAGGCGATGCGGCTTGCGGAACTCCATCGATTTTTCCGGACTGGGCACAGTCGCCATGGACTTATAGCTTACCGCAGGCTGCGGGCTGCCTGCATTGTAGTGGATTACCGCTATATGCCGATCATCAGGAGGCCACTTATAAGGCTCGTAATATCTGCTATGCTGTCTTCTTCTGAAGACGGTTGCGCGAGTGAGGCAAAGCAGCAGCACAATGGCGGCGAACAGCGATTAACTCGGCTACGATGGAGATGGCGATCTCCTCCGGCATGGCCGCGCTGATCTCCAGGCCAATGGGAGCATAGACGCGCTGAAAGCTCTCGTGCGGAACGCCTTCGGCTTCCAACTGCTGAAAGATGGTGAGCACCTTTCGCCCCGAGCCGATCATGCCAATGTAATGCGCGGGCGTATCCAAGGCCCAGCGAAGTACGCGCATGTCGTGACGGTGGCCGCGGGTAACGATGACGATATAGGAGGCGGCGCTAGGCGACAATTCAGACAAGACCACATCCATCTCGCCGGCATGAATCTCGCGCGCATCGGGAAATCGTTCGCGGTTGGCGTACTGCTCGCGATCGTCGCATACGATGACTTCAAAACCGGCCAGCGCTGCCACCTTGCAGACATTCAAGCCAACGTGTCCGGCGCCGAAGATATAGAGCTCTGGCGCGGGAATCACCGGCTCAATAAAAACCTGGAGCGATCCGCCGCACACCAGGCCGGTGTCGTCGTCGGGTCTCTGATCCAGATTGAAGGTGAAGGTTTTCGCTTTCTCGTCTCGCAACACTTCCATCGCCCCCTTGCGCACATCGGATTCCACGCAGCCGCCGCCTACCGTTCCCAGGATCGATCCGTCCTCGCGCACCAGCATTTTGGCAGCCACCACCGAAGGAATGGAGCCGCGCACGTTGACGATGGTAGCCAGCGCCGCGCGTTTCCCCTCGTGCTTCAACTTGCAGATTTCTTCGTAGATATCCACTTCATTCCCGCTTTCTTTTGAGAAGCATCGCATCCTTATCTGTTTGTTGCTTCCTGCTCCGCCTGGTAGAACTGCGCCGCATTGCGCAAACGCTGTACAGCTCCGGGCAGCACGGAGATTACACGCTCAATATCATTCGCATCCGTTATGCTCCAGCCAAACGCTAGTGCTGAGAATCGCGCTGTGCTCGATGGCGGAGATGATGATGTGATCGCCGGGGCTCATCATTCCCTTAAGCGCCAGATTGTCTCCCTCCGTGCCGCCGCTGGTGAAGACCACCTCCGTGGGCTGGCAATCGAGCAGCGCGGCCACACGCTCGCGGGCTTTCTTTACGACGGCAAGCGCGCGCCGGCCGCAACCGTGAATGGAAGAGGGATTGCCGAAGGACTCAGCAAAGCAGGGCAGCATCTCCTCCACAACCTCCGGCAAAACCACGGTTGTGCTGTTGTTATCGAGATAGACAATGGATGAGTTCATTGCGATGCCTTCACCTCGATCTTCCGTTTGGCTCCGGTTACGGACAGAGGCTTGTGCGCGGAGATCACGCTGAGTTCAACTTCGCCGCTGGTGCAAGCATGGCAAATTTCGGGAAGGGTGCGCAAGGCGTCGCGCGCCGCTGCTTCTATTTGGACGCTGTCGATGCCGGGAGCATAAACCGCAATTTCCAGCAGCCGCGGCTGGTTTTGCATGAGGACTGCGGTAAAATCCAGCAATCCAGGTATGTCATAAAGCGCCTCGTCCAGAGCGCCGATGCTAATGCTGCCCCCTCTTCCCAGCGCGACAAAACTATCGACTCTGCCTCTCACTCGGTCCAATCGCCTGAGGATCGTTCCACAGCCGCATGGGCCGGGAAGAAAGCGCGATAGATCGCCCGTGCGGTAGCGGATAAGCGGCATAGCTGTGCGGTGAAGCGTCGTAAAGACAATCTCGCCGGTCTCGCCATCCGGCAGCGGCTTTCCGGTCTCCGGGTTAACGATTTCGACGTAGAGATCGGCCTCGCGCATGTGGTATCCCATATGCGCCGCGCAATCCACGCCACCGCCCAACCCCATTTCGGTCATTCCATAGTGCTCGAAGATCTCGCATCCGGTTCTTTGCCGCAGCCCGCGCAGCAGGCTTTCAGGCACATGGTCGCTGCACAGGACAATGATGCGCATCCTGCGAAGAACGCTGCCTGCATACGAGCTGTTGCTGGAAAACAGCGCAAGCATCTGCACCGGCAGGCCGATGATGCACGTGGCCTTCTCTTGCTCCATGTGCGCGAGAGTTTCGACGGAATCGACGGAAAGCCCATGTGGGATCGGTATCACGCCGGCGCGGGCGATGCCCTTGGCCAGTTGATATCCAACGCTTCCTTCGCGCTCGCCGGGAAGCGCAATCAGCATCCGGTCTCCGGGCGCAGCCATGGCGGCAACGCCATGCGCAAAGAAATCCAGCGCCGACTCCTGCTCCGCTTCCGTAAAAAAGAGCCGCTTCGGCGCGCCGCTGGTGCCGCTGGTGTGCATCGTCACCACGCGGCTGATTTCGTCCTGCGAAACGCAGAGGAATCCAGATGCGTGCCGCGCAATATCCTCCGGGCTTGTGAACGGAAAAGGCGAAATCTCTCCAAGGGAACGAGGCAGATCGTTTGGAATCTCCGCAAGGCGCTGCGCGTAAAACGAACTATGTTTGCGCGCCCAGGCCACGGTCTCTTGAATCGCTTTCAATTGATATTGTTCGAGGGCTTCGCGAGTGAGCGCCTGCTGCGGCGTTCCAACCCGCCTGGCGATCCAACTCTCCAGCGGAGTCTTCTCGATGTCTGCTGCGGCGGCATTCACGACGCAGCTCCCTGTCCCGCTTGGCAGCGGATTGGGGCCGATACAGCGTCTTCCCGTCAATTCCGGTCAGGTTGTATGCGCACAGGGGAACGAGTTTCTGCTCCGGGCTCAGCACATGGAGAAAGCACTCGCGCAGACGCTCCAGATCGAGGTTCCATGCATCCTGAAAGGCCATGCCGGAGATGCAAAAGGTGTGCTTCTCCTCCGCCAGAAACGTCGTCCATGCTGTCCACATTGATACTTGCCGCGTCAACATTCTTTATCCGCTCGCCAGAGGATGGAGGAGAGCCAGCCGGAAATGCCCAATGCTGCGCGACAAATCGCTGCGCGCGGCGCGCGCCTTCGCCTTGCGAAGAATCGGCCGCTTCCAACTGAACAAGATTCGATTCAGGAGCAATGCCCGCAACAGGAAACAACCGCTGGCCGCGCTGTGGGCACAACCCTTCCGTCCGGATACAGCCAGAACTTGCCGTGGAAGGAGCAGTAGGGATTCTCTCCGGACGCGGGATAGAAGTTGGCGGCGGTGAACTGCCCCTCTGTCTGCTCTTCGATGAGTTGAATCACCTCGGGAATCGTGATGCGGTCGGCTTCACGCGGCGCAGCCGGATAGCGCCCGAAGTAGCTGATGGGCTGAAAGTGAACCGCGCGTACAGCGGGAGCAAGAGCAATCGCCGTGCGCAGCATCCCGCCGATCTGGTCGGTGTTCACGCCGGGAATCAGTGTCGGCACCAGCACAACTCCCAGCTCCTGCTCGCCGCAATTCTGAATCGCCGCGAGCTTGGTTTCCAGCAGACGCCGCCCGCGAATTTTTTCGAAAACTTCATCGGTAATTCCGTCGAACTGAAGAAAAACGCAGGTCAACCCGGCCTCTTTCAACTCTCCGGCATACTCCTTTTCAGCGGCCAGGCGCAGGCCGTTGGTGTTGAGTTGAATGTAGCTGAAGCCCAGAGCGCGAATTCTCCGGATAATCTCCGGCAGATCGTGGCGCACGGTAGGCTCGCCGCCGGAGAGGTGGATGTTGAAGGGCCCGCCGGAGGCCATCAGAGCGCTGCACCAAGCCTCGATCTCGTCAAGGTTCGGATCGGGCTTAGGTGCAGCTCCGGCCGACGCAAAACAGACCGGGCAGGCAAGGTTGCAGCGCTCGGTGACGTCCAGCACCACGCAGCAGGTATGCTGGCGATGATCAGGACACAAACCGCAATCGAAGGGGCATCCTTTGTCGATTGCAGCTCCGCATACCGCAGGGCGCGCGGGCGTGCGGCTGTCGCCTCCCCACGCCTTGTAAGTTGAAAGTCCTCGCCAGATCACCGCTCTGTATTCACCATGCTCAGGGCAACTCTTGCGCAGGAAGACGGCATCGTCTTCCGCGACGCGCTCTGCCGCAATGCGCTGGAGGCACACGGGGCACACGCTCTCGGTAACACCCAGTATTGTGCCGCCTTCGCCGTTCGCCTTCATGGCTTCCCTGCCTCATTGACAACGCTGGCGAGCTGCGCGCCCAACTGCGACTCTACAGCCAGAGCAACGGCCTTTGCTGTAGCCATGCGTCCTCGAACGGCGCTGAGTGTTTGCGGGTCGTTGCTGAACCGGGCAAGAGCGGGTTGGAAGCGCTGCTCAAGCGTTACCAGGCTATCGCCGCGAACCAATTTGTCCGCCAGATAGACAATCGCGCTTTCGTCGAGGCTACCGCCGGAATAATCCAGCTCGGTATGTGCGCCAACGACCGTCGCGATTCGCGGAAAATCCATGGAACGCAGGAGGCTTGCGCCAACAGCGGCGTGGTCCGGCTGTCCCTTGGCCAGATCGTGCAATAGCGCCCCAGCCCGCACCAATTCCAGATTCAAGGATAAGCCGCTGCGCTTTAACGCCAAGGTGATGCGCTCTGCCATCTCGGCCACCTTGCGCGAATGGCGAACCTGAGGCAGCTCGACGAATTGCGCCGCAAGAATTGCCTCGCACTCGGCACGTGTTGGAATATCGCGATCCTCGGCCAGTGCGCGCAGTTCATTGTAGTCGGCGGGAGTATCCATGTCCATATGAATTCCCTGATCGCAAACCTGAATCTCGATGGCCTCACTCTCGTGCCGCGCGAGCAGATCGGAGAGCGGCCCGGCTGCGCCCTCTTCAGCCGCTTCGGCCAGAATCTTGTGCGCAATCAAAGGCGGGTGTCCGCGACGCCCCGCGAAGACCGGGTACACAATGCCGGCCCGTCGCGCGACATAGGCGGCCGCCAATTGACGAATCGAGTGGCGTCGCACCAGCGGAATGTCCGCCGGCAGTACAAAAGCTGCTTCTACTCCACGAATAAGCGCGCGGCTACCTGCGGCGATCGAGGAGAACATCCCCTGCTCAAAGTGCGGATTAAGAACGCATCGTGCGCCAGCGCGTTCGGCCAATGGTCGCAACTCCTCCGCGCGGTGACCCAGAACAGCAATCACCTCAGCAACGCCCGCCTCGCGGAAGAGGCCGATGCAACGCTCCAACGCCGTTCTGCCGGCAAGCGGAAGCAAGGGCTTGAACTCCGCCATGCGCGAGGAGTAGCCCGCAGCCAAAACGATGGCCGCCAGCCGATTTGTGCCGGCCTCAGCCGGAATGGGATGGCTTGCTGAACTCATAATTGTTCTCAGTCAGAATCTCTTTCAGCTTTTGCAAACTCTCCATCACGATCGTCGGGCAGCGCGCCATCTTGTTGCGCATATCATCCTGAACGATCTCGGCGCAGTTGACGCCTCCGTATCGCGCTGTGTACTCGGCCTCGAACCACTCCACAAACCTGTCCAGCATTCCCTGCAGACGCCCGTCGGCGTTGTGCTCCGCGGAATCCTTGCCGGCATAGAGGCCCAGCACGCAGCAACCGCCGGTCAGTGCGCCGCAGGTCTTGCCGCAGCCCATCCCGCCCAGCAGTCCCGACATCGCGCTTACCAGCTCCGGATTCTGCTTGCCCTGCGCCTCCAGCGCAATCTGCACCAGAATCTGGCTGCACTGGAATCCCTGCATTCCCAGGTCCATTACGCGAAACGCCTCATCACTCATTTGTCCTCCAGCGCCTGCTCCACGCGCAGCATCTTGCCGATGGCCAGCTCCTCCGGCACAAAGATCTTCCCGCATCCTGGGCATTTCCATAACTCGACAGGAAACTCGCTGCCCAGGTAAGTGGCCGTAACCTTCCCCACCACCAGCGGCACTTTGCACTTGCCGCAGATAAGCGGAGTTAGCGGCGTTTGTTCTGTATTCATATCACCGCACCTCCATCCGGTGCGAGTATGCATTGTGCACCGCGAATCCGTCTTCCACCGGGGAATACTCCACCCAATACGTCACCGAGACAGGGCGAATGCTCGCTACCAGCCGCCCCGTAGCCGGGTTCTCGATCTTGTCGCCGGTTTGTTCCGCGTACGCAATCGTCCGGCGCACATCTTCAACCAGAATCATGCGTTCTTCGAGTAGCTTTTCGACTTCCTCGGAGATGTGCAGTGTGAAAGATAGCTCCATGTTGCTCCCCTGTTCTCCCCAAACTTCGCGCAATAGGCGATTCTTGAGCCGCGCGCGATTTTCCTGGCGGCGTGAGAAGCCGGGGTCCGGCCGCGCGGCTGGATCGGAATTTCCGTCGCAAAAACCAGATCGAGAATATGAATTGACGCGCTTGCCGTGATGCGCAAATCGGTCGCGGCACATGGCGCAATAGGTGACGAAATCCTCATCGCTCTCGTTGCCGCGCCGCGTAACTGTTTTAGCAGCAAGTTCAGGATTGGCAAACAGCATCAAGCCGCCATAGCCGCAGCAGGTTGTTAAGCCGGGCTCGTTTAACTCCACTGCCGTAACGCCCAGTTCCCCCAGCAGGGCGCGCGCGCTTCCTTCCACTTCGCTCACGCCGCGCGTCGAGCAGGGATCGTGAATAGCCATAGTACGCGAAGCTAGTGAAGGCGCCTTGGGCAGAAACCCGGCATGCAGATGCGGCCACAGCGGCTCAATGGGAATCTGCGGAAGATGATCGTGCAGCATGCGGTAACAGGAAGAGCAAGCGGTAATCAGCCGCGGCCTGCCCAGTTCCCGCCATGCGCCTTCGAGAGAGTGGAGCGCCTGCTGAAATTTTTCTTCGTTGCCTGCCCAGAGCGCGGGCGCGCCGCAGCACTGGAGGATCAGGCCCACGCCTCCGTCGAGTCGTGTTGCGCAGATACTCGTAGCACGATGCGACATGGTCCGGCGAAGAAGCCGAGAGCTGGCAGCCGGGAAGAAACGCCGTCCGGCTCGAATGGAAACCCGGCTGGTGTCGGGCCAGCGCGAAGGCCTCGCTCTGGCTGAAGGCCATATCGCGCAGCGCGAAATCGTGCGCGGATGGCGGCATTTTGCCGCTCCGGACCATGCTCCGCCGCGCGTCCAGGCATACATCGGCCATGCTGAAATCTTCCGGGCAGACCGCCGTGCAAAGGCCGCAGAGCGCGCAGGAGTTGACCATGCGGTTGGCCTTGCGCACGCCCATCACAATGCATTCGTTGTTGTAAATCTGGCGGACATAGCTCTTGGGATAGGAGCCGTACTCCTCCAGGTACGTGCAGACCTTGACGCATTCCAGACACTGGCAGGGAAAGCATCGCGCTGCCTCCTGCCGCGCTTCTTCTTTGGAGTAGCCGGTCGCCCGTCGCTCGCGCGAATCGCCGGCGAAAGCCATAAATCCCTTGGTGTTCACGTAGAGCCGCGACGGATATGCGCCCTGGTTCTCCCGGTGAGCGTCCAGCGATGCTCCTTGCAGAAAGCGGTCGATGGAGACGGCCGCGTAGTTGCCGTCAGCCAGCGACTGAATCGGCGAGTAGGGCACGGGTGCATGGAACGCTGCGCTCCGCCGGCGAAGACCTTCGCATGGCTGGTGGCCAGCGTAAGCGGATCGATTCGGATTCTGCCCTGCACTCCACGCGCCAGCCCCAGCGAGTCGTCGCGGAACGACTCCGGGCCCGGCGCCAGATAGAGTGCCTCGTACTGCTGCACGATGGAACCCAGAACCGGTGTTTCATGGCGCACGACAACCTGCAGCAGGTCGAGAACAGCCAGGTCCGCGTCGATAACGTGCGCGGGCAAAATGCACTCATCCATCAAGCGCAGCCGGTCCAGCAATCGTGGACGAGCCTCAATGAGGGTGACGGCATAGCCGCGGCCCGCCAGGCCAATAGCAGCGGTAATTCCGCTTAATCCGCCGCCAACAACGGCCACGCTCTGATTTCTGAACGCCTGCAAACGTATCGCTGATGCGGGCGCGCCAAATTTCGCGCAGGCCCGCTCGAGAAGGCCGATCTCGATAGCCTCTCCTGCCTCCGCTCGTTTGCATTGCGTCTGGCAGGGATGATCGCAGATGTGCGCCAGAATCCGCGGGAGCGGAACAGCGTTGGCCAGAGCCGCCAGGCCGCCCTGGAAATCGCCGCTGGAGACGCACTCCACCAGCTTGCGCGCATCCACATGCACCGGACAGGCGGCCGTGCAGGCAGGCGCCTGCTCCTGAATGCATTGCGCCTCCCATCGCCTGACTTGCTCCCGATCCATCTGCGGTCTCCCGGCACTCAAGCCATCTCACAGCTAGTGTAGCTCGATCCCTGCAGAGCAAACCTGGACCGTGCGTCATCTTCGTGCGATCTGTAATCTCGTTCTTAAAAAAGCGCGGGACGAAACCGTAGTTCCGTCCCGGCTGATGAAGAACTCTTTACGGCCCCGCCATGAGCCGGGCGTAGTTATGCCTTCTTGGCCTCCAACGCCGCCTTCACGATCTTCGGCAATGCCGGAACCTTGAGGATGCGCACGCCGCAGGCGTTATAGACAGCATTGAGAATCGCCGGATGAGGCGCAGTCAGCGGCGCTTCGCCCACGCCGGCGGCTCCAAACGGCCCGAGCGGACGAGGCGTCTCCTGGTAGATGATTTCAATGTCGTCCGGGATGTCGCTGATGTACGGCAGCCCGCAGACTCTTCAGGCGTGGTGTGAACCTTCAGGTCCTCAAAGTCCTCGCTGAGCGCCAGGCCAATGCCCTGCGCCAGACCGCCATAGATCTGGCCGTCAACCGTGGCGCGGTTGATGATGGTGCCCACATCGACCACGGTGGTGAACTTCACCACGCGCACCTTGCCGGTCGAGCGCTCCACTTCCACCTCGGGCATGAACAGTTCATACATGTAGATCGGGAACGGCTTGCCCTGGCCGGTCACCGCGTCGCAAGCCGTGCAGTCGGTAGCCACCCACTTGCCGTCGTAACGCAGCGGAATCTTCTCCGCCACCATCTCGTCGTAGGTGCGATACTTGCCGTTCGGCTTGCGCATGGCGTTCAACAGCATCTCGCAACCTACGCGGATGGCATTCCCAATAAACACATTCGAGCGGCTGCCGCCCGACGGACCGCTGTTGGGCAGCAATGTGTCGTTCATCTCCAACTTGATCTGCTCGGGACGCAGACCGAGCGGGCGCAGGGTTTCATACGCGAAACTCAATGAGCCAAGATCCGCCCCTTGCCCATGGTCCTGCCAGGTGTCGTAGATCGTTACGCCCCGCGGAGTTAGTTCCACCGCCGTTTCCGCGCCGTCCGGCCCGTCGAGGCCGCAACCGTAAATGCCCAGCGACAAGCCCACGCCGCGCGGCTTCTCCGGAGTCGAGAGCTGCTTGCAGCGCTTCTTGGCCTCCTCATACTTGGGACGCAGCTTGTCGAACAATCCTTCCAGGCAGTAAACATCGGGCGTCTGCCCGGTCGGCGTGGTAGCGCGGCGAACGGTAGATGTTGCGATAGCGGAACTCGAAGGGGTCGATGCCCATCTTCTCCGCCAGCATATCGATAGCCATCTCCGAAGCCAGGAACGACTGCGGCGAGCCATAGGCGCGGAAGGCCGAGCCCCAGGCATGGTTGGTGCACACCGTCTTGCCGTGGCCGCGAATGTTGGCGATGTTATAGCCTGCGCCGATAAACTGCGCCTGACGCATGGTGAGCAGATCGCCGAACTCCGAATACGGGCCGTGATCGATCCACCAATCGGTCTCCATGGCCATCAGCTTGCCGTCCTTGCCGGCGCCCAGCTTGATCTTCACGTTGCCCGGCGAGCGCTTGCCGGTATAGGTGATGTTCTGGAACTGGTAGTAGACCAGCGAGACCGGACGGCCCGTTGCCATGCAGGCCACGCCCAGCAAGGCTTCCATGGTGGGCGAGAATTTGTAGCCAAACGTTCCGCCCGCGCCGTTCTGAATCAGCCGCAGCTTCTCCGGTTCAATGCCGATCCCGGGGGCGATCATGGCGTGATGCAAGTGCAACCCGATGCTCTTGGATTGAATGGTCATGCGGCCGTTGTCTTCAAAGTAGGCGCAGCCGCAGTCGGGTTCGATGTGCAGATGAGGCTGCCGGCTGCAATAGGTCTCCGTCTCTACAGTGAAGGCGGCCTTGGCCATCAGCGGCTTGGTCTCCTCGCCCTTGACCACGCCCTGCTCGTAGTACACGTTGGGCGTGCCGGGATGAATTTCAATCGCGTCGGGCGCCATGGCCGCCGATCCGCTCATGTAAGCGGGCAGAACTTCCAGGTCCAGCTTCACCTTCTTAGCCGCCTCGCGGGCATGCTCTTCTGTATCGGCGCAGACAATCGCCACCGCGTCGCCGAACTGGAAGATCTTGTCCTTGCAGAGAATCGGGCGGTCCCATCCGTCGCCCTTGTTGGTGGGGAAGGTAATCAGCCCAGTGATGGCGTTCTTGCCCTTCACGTCCTTCCAGGTGACCACCTTCGCCACGCCCGGCATCTTCTCCGCTTCGCTGGTGTCGATACCCTTGATGTTGGCGTGCGAAACCTCGGCCTGCACCAGCGCCAGCCGCAGCGTGTCCGGCGGCATATGCAGCGCCACATCCGCGCCGAAGTCCCATGCCCCGGTCACCTTGGCCAAAGCAGAGGGCCGGCGGTAGGTCGAACCGAGAATCGAGCCGTTCTCGGCCGGCTCAAAGAGCAGCTCTTCCTTCTTCTTTTCCCCGCGCAACACCGCCGCGGCGTCCATCACCGCATCCACCAGCGGCACGTAGCCCGTGCATCGGCAGGCGTTGCGGTTGATGTCAAACCACTTGCGCACGTCGCTCCGTGTGGGCGCGGGATTCTTGTCCAGCAGCACCTTGGCCGACATCAGGAAACCTGGCGTGCAGATGCCGCATTGCGCCCCGCCGCGCGCCATCCACGCCACTTGCAGCGGATGCAGGTTCTCCGGCGTGCCCAGCCCCTCAATGGTAGTGATCTTGGCGCCCTTTTCCACCTTGCTCACCGGCATCAGGCAGGCGCGTACCGCCTTGCCGTCCACAATCACCGTGCAGGTTCCGCATTGTCCCTCGCTGCAGCAAACCTTGCAGCCGGTCAACAGAAGTTGTTCGCGCAGAACCTCGGCCAGGCTTTTCTTCGCATCGACGACCAAAGATCGATCCAGCCCATTGATATTGAGAACACGTTTCTCCATGGTTTTCACCAATCCTTTTCTTCGCCCTTCCACGTGCGCGAGGTCATTGTCGCAAGAGCAAGTCCCGCCGTTGTTGCGCCGCTGCTCCTCGCTCCGCAGTACGGAAAGCACAGCCAGGCAGAAAACAAGTAGGTTTTAGCCCCGGATGCACGCCCAAGCATGAAATCGTAGTACATTTCAGAACACTTGGGCCAATTTTTTATCGCTTCGCCCCTTTTGCAATCCATTGATGAATGATATAAACAGCCTTTGGATGTGAGCCTCATCACATCCAAATATGGAATCGAAACGATTTAGGCAGGCCGAACCCTTGAGATTTGGTCCTTATTGCACAGTTTCCTTCCGCCCCACGGAACAATCTGTAACTTAGAGCGGTGCGTCGCTACGCCCGCTCTTCTTCCCTGAAGGCGGCCGATGAACGCCTTGTTGATCTACCCGGAATTTCCCGATACCTACTGGAGCTTCAAGCATGCGCTCAAGTTCCTTGGTAAGCGGGCGGCGCAGCCTCCTCTGGGGCTGATGACGGTGGCCGCGCTGTTGCCCAAGGGCTGGAAGAAGCGGCTGGTGGACGTTAACGTCGAACGCCTCCGCGACCGCGACCTGGCCTGGGCGGACGTGGCTCTGATCAGCGCCATGCACATTCAGCGCGACTCCCTGGCCTCCATCATCGAGCGCTGCCGTGCGCGCGGGTTACAGACGGTGGTGGGAGGGCCCATCGCCAGCAGTATTTCAGCGGCAGAGCTGAAGGCGGACCACGTAGTCATCGGCGAAGCCGAGAGCTTGATCTCCGGCTTGGCGCTTGACCTGGAGCAGGGAAACGCCCAACCCCTCTATAAGGCCGGCGATAGGCCGGCGATGGAAACCAGCCCGCTGCCTGACTTGAGTCTCATCAAGATGAAACGCTACTCCACCATGGCCGTGCAAACTTCGCGCGGCTGCCCCTTCAACTGCGAGTTTTGCGACATCATCGAAATCTACGGACGGCGTCCCCGCGTCAAAACAGTGGCGCAGGTGCTGGCTGAACTGGACCAGTTGTACGCCGCCGGCTGGCGCGAATCGGTCTTTATCGTGGACGATAACTTCATCGGCAACAAGGCGCGCGCCAAAGAGATCTGCACGGCGCTTGCCCAATGGCGTGCCCAATATAAAACCAGCTTCGACTTTATTACCGAAGCCTCGCTCAATCTTGCTGACGATCCGGAGTTGATGCAATTGATGAAGGACGCCGGATTCGCCTCCGTCTTTCTGGGCATCGAGACCCCCGATGAATCGGCCCTCATTGCCTGCAACAAGACGCAGAACACGCGGCGCAGCCTGCTGGACAGCGTGGCCTTGATCCAGAGCTACGGCATGCAGGTGATGGGCGGCTTCATCCTGGGCTTCGACACCGATCGCGAAGACATCTTCGACCGCATGGTGGAGTTCATTCAGAAGAGCGGCATTCCCATCGCCATGGTCGGCCTGTTGCAAGCTATGCCCGGAACCCAGTTATTCCAACGGTTGTGGAAGGAAGGCCGGATTCTGGACGCTGGCCGCGGCGATAATACGGATGACAAGCTGAACTTTCTTCCCCGCATGGACGCCACCAAGCTGGTAGAGGGCTATCGCTCGGTGCTCAAGCAAATCTACTCCTGCGAGGCTTACTATGAGCGCGTCAAGCTCTACCTGAGCCGCACCCAGCCTAAACCCGGCAAGGAAAGTCCGGCGAGCGGCAATCCCGCCAGCAGTGGCTGACCGTGGGCAATGCCCGCGCCTTTGTCACCTCCATCGTCCGCCAGGGAGTCTTCGGCCCCCAGCGCTGGAGTTACTGGAAGTTTCTGCTCACCGTAGCTACGCGCTATCGCCATTGCTTCGGCGCGGCCATGACGCTGGCGGTCATGGGTTACCACTTTCAGGTGATGACCCGAAGATTGTCCCGCAACTCCAGCTCGCCGATTGCTGCGCCAGCAAAGGAGCATGTCGTACCTGCAGAAACTAGCGGATAGACTCTGCAAACCTGAGGGGGTACCCCCACCCCCCTACCCTGTGGAAAACTTTTTGTAGCTAGTTTATTCGCTGTAACCAACGCAGAATCAATAAAATGCAATTCTTGCCCAGTAACTGATCAGTAACTGCAAACCCATGATTTTGTCCCTTTTTAACCCCAAAAAGTTCCCTTTAACCCCAGAATAGCCGCTTTTTCGGCAAGAAAATCATGCTGGCAGTTGGCCGCATTGCAGGTGCTGAACCCGCTATGATGGTCACCAGCGCAACCAGGGAAAACATGCCCTCAAAGCATCTTCATCTCGGCAGGCGAGGCCAGCGGCGAGCACTACGGCGCGCTGGTAATCTCCGCACTCAAAAAGCAACTTGACGACGCCGGCCAATCGGCAAGTTTCTTCGGCATGGGCGGCGAGCGCATGGCCGCAGCAGGCCTCGATTGCATCGTCCGCTCCGAAGAGATGGCCGTCATGGGCCTCACCGAGATCGTCCATCACCTGCCGCGCATCTGGCGCGAGTTTCGCAAGCTCAAAAAATCCATCCGCGCGCGCCGTCCCAGCGTGGCCATACTCATCGACTTCCCCGAAATTCACTTCCGCCTGGCCAAAGAACTGCACCGCCTCGGCGTTCCGGTCCTCTACTTCGTCAGCCCGCAGTTGTGGGCCTGGAAGAAGCACCGCATCAAGCTGGTCCGCAAGTACATCGACCGCATGCTGGTGATCTTCCCCTTCGAGGAGCCGTTCTACCGCGAGCAGGGCGTCGCAGGCCGAGTTTGTCGGCCATCCGCTGGCGGAGTTGCCGCCGCCCGCCGTCAGCCGCGCGCACTTTGCCGCCGAAAACGACCTCGATCCAGCGAAGACCTGGATCGGACTGCTTCCCGGAAGCCGTCCCCGGGAGATTCGCGACCATCTGCCGAGATCTTGCGCGCGGCGCACATGCTGGCGGGCGACTTCGAATTCATCCTTCCATTGGCGCCGACCCTGAACGAGCCGCAACGGGACGAGGTGCGGCAGTTAGTCGAGATGCACGGCGGCGGCCTCTCCGTCCGCCTGGTCAACGATGCGCGCGCCGCGCTCCATCACGCCCGCGCCTCCATCGTCGCCAGCGGCACCGCCACCGTCGAGGCGGCTCTCGCCGGCAATCCCTTTGTCGTCGTCTACCGCGTCTCGGCGCTCACCTACGCCATCGCCAAGCGCGTCGTCAAGGTGCCTCACGTGGCCATGGCCAACCTGATTGCCGGCAAGCGGATTGTGCCGGAGCTGATTCAGAGTGAGTTCACGGCGGAAAATATCGTCAGCGAGATTGAGCCTCTGCTCTCCGACGGCCCGCCGCGCCACTCCATGATGGAGGACTTGGCACAGATTCGCGTCCTGCTGAAGACCCGGCCGCCGTGCGACCCGGACGAAGCCCGCAACGCTGGCGAAACTGGCGGTGCCATCGCGCGGGTTGCGGAAGTGGCGCAGGAGCTGATGAAGATTAAATCTCTCTCATGACTTTGTATTCAGCGAGGAATTCAGGCTTCAACGAGCCAGAATCCATTCGCTCTTTTTCCCGCTTTAAGACGCGCTTAATTCTGAACAATTACGAAGGAAATCTCGCAATCCACTCCTATTTTTTCGCTACAGCCCAAAACGCAAACTGCCGATGATAGACGCATGAAATTACTGCGTTCCATCATTCGGGTCACTCTGTTCATTGCATTGAACCTGGCTATCGCCGCCGCGTTGGCTGCGCCGCGCAATGCAACCTCGATGGCCACGGCCTCCGAGGCCGCACCGCGCGTTCAAGGCGCCGTTGATGACGCCGCGCGCGTGGTTCTCCACGGCAACCTGCACCCGCTGATCCAGTCTGGAACTGACCTGGGAGCGGTTGAAGATTCCCTGCCCGCCGGCCGGATGCTGCTCCTGCTCCAGCGCTCTCCGCAGCAGGAAGCGGCGCTCGCCGATTTCATCCAGGCCGCGCACACGCCGGGCAACTCCCTCCTTTCACCAGTGGCTCAAGCCGGAGGAGTTTGGCCGCCTTTACGGGCCGGCCGATTCAGACGTTGCCGCCGTCACCGCCTGGCTGGAGTCGCACGGCCTCACCGTCAACCAGGTGCATGCCGGGCGGCTGGCCATCGAATTCTCAGGTACCGCGGGCCAGGTGAGCGAGGCCTTTCAGACGCGGATTCACCGCTATCAGGTGAACGGCGAAACGCATCTGGCCAACGCCACCGATCCCTCGGTTCCTGCCGCGCTCGCTCCGGTCATCGCCGGCCTGGCGCCGCTGAACGATTTTCATCCGCAGCCTCGCCTGCAGGTGCTGGGACAAGCCCAGTTCAACCCCAAAACCCACCAGACCACGCCGCATTGGACGTATCCGGCAGGGCGGCGGGGTCGTCTTCGTGGTGGCGCCGGGCGATTTTGCCACGCAGTATGACATCAATTCGGTCTACACGGCCGGAACCACCGGCACCGGGCAGTCCATCGCCATCGTCAGCGCATCGAATGTGGACCTGAGCCTGGTTCAGGCCTACCAGAGCCTCTTCGGGCTGACCGCCAACCTGCCCACGGTGGTGGTCGACGGCGCGGACCCCGGCCAGAACAGCGCGGCCACCGAAGCCTATCTGGACATCGAGATTGCCGGTTCGGTTGCGCCCGGCGCTACGGTGCTGCTCTACACCTCGGGCGGCACGGCGCTCACCAACGGCCTTGCCCTGGCCGCGATGCGCGCCGTGGAAGACGATCAGGCCGGGGTCATCAGCGTCAGCTACGGCGAGTGCGAGCAGGATTTGGGCCAGAGCGGCAACGCCTTCTGGAGCGCCCTCTGGCAGCAGGCCGCGGCGCAGGGCCAGACGGTCTTCGTTTCGACGGGCGACGGCGGCTCGGCCGGCTGCGACAACTTCGACGCGCAGCAGGTTGCTTATGGCGGACTCCAGGTCAACGGCATCGCTTCCACTCCTTACAACGTCGCCGTCGGCGGCACTGATTTCTATTACAGCCAATATGCCGGCACGCCCTCGGCCATCAGCGCGCAGTTGAACACGTACTGGTCCACCAGTTCCACCACCTCGCCCGCCGTCTCCCTCAAGCAGACCATCCCCGAGCAGGCCTGGAACGACTTCTTCGGCCTCAACATGTACGACAGCGGCAATCCGGCCAATCTGCCCAGCGAAATGATCGTGGCCGGCGGCGGCGGAGCCAGCAGCGCCGCGCTCTATCCCAGCGGCATCGCGGCGGGCTACCCCAAGCCGGCCTGGCAAACTGGAACCGGCGTCCCCGCCGACCAGGTGCGCGACCTTCCCGACCTTTCCCTGTTTGCCGCCAACGGCTACAACTACAGCTTCTATCCCATCTGCGCCAGCCCCGGCGACTGCTCCAATCTCACCAACAGCGGGGCAGTGGTCATCACCGGCGTAGGCGGCACCTCCGCCAGCTCCCCGGCCATGGCCGCCATCCAGGCCCTGATCAACCAGAGCACCGGCGCGTGGGCCGGGCAGGCCAACTTCATCTACTATCCGCTGGCCGCCAAACAGCCGACGGCCTTCCACGACGTGACCGTGGGCGGCAACCGGGTGCTCTGCTATCCCAGCACGGCCAACTGCGTGGCCGGCACCTCGGCTACGAACTCCAGCGGCTACTACGTCGAAAACGGCTACTCCGCCGGCACGGGCTATGATCTGGCCACCGGCCTGGGCTCGGTAGACGTGGCCAACCTGATCAAGTACTGGAACACGGTGACCTTCACCCCCACCACCACTACCCTCAGCGTCAGCCCCGCCAGCCTTGTCCACGGCAAGACAGCCACCGTCAGCGGCACGGTGGCTCGCACCTCGGGCTCCGGCACGCCCACCGGTTCAGTGAGCCTGACCGGCAACGACGGCATCACCCACTACGCGGCTATCGACGACCTCGCCCTGGCCGCGGGCAGCTTCTACGCTTCAGTGGACAACCTGCCCGGCGGAACCTACCAGCTCACCGCCGTCTACGGAGGCGACGGCACCTACGCCGCCAGCAAATCGGCGCCCGTCACCGTCACCGTCACTCCGGAAAACAACACGCTGTCAACCACCGGCTGGGCCTGGAATCCCTACGACCTCAACCTCTACCCGCTCTCCTCCGGCATCACCCTGCCCTATGGAGCGCAAATCTTCCTGGATGCGCAGCCAGTCAGCGCCAACGCCACCATCTCCACCGAGCCCACTCCGGCCACCGGAACCGTCACCTTTACCGACAAGCTGGGAGCGGCGACCGTCACCTCGACGCAGCCGCTCAACGCCGCCGGCGTGGCGGAGTGGTCCACCGGGGTCTTCGCGCCCGGCAGTCACACGGTCAGCGAGTCCTACTCCGGCGACCCAAGCTATAACCCCTCCACCGCCGCCACCGCGGCCGCTTTTACCGTGATTCCGGGCAGCACCAGCCTCACCATCAAGCCGCTGGTCTACTCCGTCGCCGCCGGCGCCAGCGTGGCCGTCGATGTCATCCTGACCACCGGCTATCTTTCCCTCTACGGAACCCTGCCCACCGGCAACGTAACCGTAACCCTTGGCACTCAATCAATCTCCGCCCCCTGGCAACCCTTCGGCGCAACCGGCAACGCCAGCCTCGAAGCGGTGGTCACCTTCACCAATGTCCCGGCGGGCATTCTGCCCCTGAACGCCTCCTACGCCGGCGATAGCAACTGGCTGGGCTCTGCCGCTAACGGGGGAACCATCATCTCGCTGGCCAGCAAGCTCACCCCCGTCGTAGTGCTCACAACCAGCTCGGCCAGCCCCGCGCCCGGCCAGACTTTTACCCTCACGGCCACCGTCTCCGGCGCCTCCGGCAAGCCAACCCCCACCGGCACGGTCGCCTTCCTCTCTGACGGCCAGAGCTTTGAATCCTTCGTAAACCTGAGCAGCGGCACGGCCACTCTCGCCATTCCCGGTTACGCCGCCGCCAACGGAACCAACATCTTCACCGCCGTCTACCAGGGCGACGCCAATTACAACTCTGCCGCCTCCAATGCGGTAAACGTCGCCATTGCCCAATCGGATTTCTCCCTGAACACCCTGAACCCCGAGCTCTCCATCTCTCCCTCCGGCTCAGGTACCAGCACCCTGGCGCTCGCGCCCATCAATGGGTTCAGCGGAACCGTCACGCTCTACGCCAGCGCGCCAGCTGGCATCACGGTGACTCCGGCCGCTGCCTCCCTGGCCCTGAGCGCACCCGCCACGGACGTGCTCACGTTCAAGGTCGCCGCCGCCACGGCCTCGGGAATCTATCCGCTCACCATCACCGCAAGCGGCGGCGGGCACGTGCACACCGCGCAGATTCTGGTCCGGGTTCTTGCGGTCGCGGCGCCTCTCTTCTCTCCGGCGCCCGGAACCTACGCCACAGCACAGCAGGTCACACTAACCGACGCCACCGCCAACGCGAGCATTTACTACACCACCAACGGCGCCATCCCGACCGCCTCTTCCACCCCGTACACCGGCGCCATTACCGTCTCCGCGACGGAGACCCTCCAGGCCATCGCCATTGTCAGCGGATACGCGCCCTCCACCGTGACCTCGGCGACTTACACCATCGAGACTCCCGCCGCCACTCCCATCTTCTCGCCGGCCTCGGGAATCTATTCCTTGGTGCAGACGGTGGCCATTACCAGCGCCACTCCCGGCGCGACCATCTACTACACCACCAACGGAACCACGCCGACCACCAGCTCTACTCATCTACAGCGGAGCAATCACTGTATCTGCTTCAGAGACCATCAAGGCCATCGCCACGGCCCCCGTCTACCTGCAAAGCGCGACGGCTTCCGCCGTTTACATCATCAACATGGCCGTCAATGGATGCCCCACCGGGAGCGGCAGTTGCGTGGATAACTTCACCGGCGCTTCAGGAACGCTGCTGCCCACTTACAACTCCAAATGGGTGCTGGCGGGCGGCACAAACTCGATCTACACTACCGGCTCCAACAGCGCGCAGATCTCCGGCTCTGCCAGCTCCGTCTACTACTACTCCGCATCCACCTCGGACACGTCGCAGATTACCGTCTGCGCCCATCCAGCACCACCATCGGTTACGAAAAGCTGGCCTGCGTGAGAGTGTCGAGCGGCATTTCAGGATATTGTCGTGGGCTTCAGCGCCGTATCCAGCGGAAATTACACCGACTGTTATGTGATGAAGAATTTCAGGTACCTGGGCGGCGGAAGATGCGGCACGATTCCGGCAACCGCAATCACACTCTCAGGGCTGGTTGCATCGGGAGCTTCCACTGTCACCTTATCCATCTATGTCGATGGCGTTCTCAAAGGAACCGTCACGGATAGCTCCAGCCCAATATACCATAGCCGGGTCGGGATTTGGATTGCAGGGAGATGGAACGCCCGCCGACAGCACCGTAAACGAATGGCAGGATTACAGCGGCATCTTCGCCTGCGCCCGCGCCCACCTTCAGCCCCGGCAGCCGGCGTATATACTTCGGCCCAGACGGTGACCATCTCCGATACCGCTCCCGGCGCGACCATCTACTACACCACCAACGGAACCACGCCGACTACCAGCTCAACTCAGTACAGCGGAGCGATCACTGTCTCTACTTCAGAGACCATTAAAGCCATCGCCACGACGCCCGGCTACTTGCAAAGCGCGGTGGGATCGGCCGCTTACGTCATCAACATAGCCGTGAACGGCTGCCCCACAGGCAGCGGAAGTTGCAGCGACAACTTCACCGGCACTTCAGGAACTCTTTTGCCTGCTTATAACTCCATGTGGGTGCTGGCGGCCGGCACAAATGCGATCTACACCACCGGCTCCAACAGCGCGCAGATCTCCGGCACCGCCAGCGCCGTCTACTACTACTCCGCATCCACCTCCGACACGTCGCAGATTACCGTTGCTCCCTCCAGCACCACCATTAATTACGAGAAGCTGGCCTGCGTTAGAGTGTCGAGCGGCGTCTCAGGATATTGTCTGGGATTCAGTGCCGTCTCCAGCGGGAATTACAGCACCTGCTATGTGATGAAGAATTTCAAGTATTTGGGCGGAGGAGGATGCGGTACGATTCCGGCCACCGTCAGTCACATGCTCCGGATTGTCGCCTCCGGATCTTCCACCGTTTCGCTGTCCGTCTATGTGGATGGGGTTCTGCAAGGAACCCTCACGGATAGCTCCAGCCCGAATACTATAGCCGGATCCGGATTTGGATTGCAGGGCGATGCTACGCCCGCCGACAGCACCGTGAACGAGTGGCAGGATTTCGCCCCGACCATCGGGTGCTCCTCGGGCAGCGGCAGTTGCGTTGATAACTTTACCGGCGCTTCAGGAACGCTGCTGCCCGCTTACAACTCCAAATGGGTGCTGGCGGCCGGCACGAACGCGATCTACACTACCGGCTCCAACAGCGCGCAGATCTCCGGCACAGCCAGTGCCATCTACTACTTCTCCGCATCCACCTCCGACACATCGCAGATTACCGTTGCGCCCTCCAGCTCCACAATCAATTACGAGAAGCTCGCCTGTGTAAGAGTGTCGAGCGGCGTTTCCGGATACTGTGTGGGCTTCAGTGTTGTATCCAGCGGAAATTATGCCAACTGCTATGTGATGAAGAATTTCAAGTACCTGGGCGGCGGAGGATGCGGAACGATTTCGGCAACCAGCAGTCACACGCTCGGATTGTCGCCTCCGGATCTTCCACCGTCACGCTGTCCGTCTATGTGGACGGGGTTCTCATGGGAACCTCACGGATAGCTCCAGCCCTATTTCCATAGCCGGGTCGGGATTCGGATTGCAGGGAGATGGAACGCCCGCCGACAGCACCGTGAATGAATGGCAGGATTACAGCGGCAGTTCCCCAGGAACCTCGCTTATCTTGAAACCGGGAACCGGGACAATAGGCTCGGTGCGTGCCATAACCACAAGCACCAGGATTCCAGAAGCAAGCGTGGAATAAGCAGCCGGCAATATCCCTCCTTCAAACGAAACGGCCAGCCCTGGGGCTGGCCGTTGTTGTTGAACGCTTCCGTTTGCTGATTAGTTGTTGCTTTGTGCGCGGCTTGCCCCAGGAAATAACCTCCAGATCAACCTCGGCAAGACCGGGCTTGATCATATCGATCTTCTTGGCGGCGCCATACGACAGATCGAGGATGCGCCCGCTGTAAAGGTAGCCGCGGTCGGTGATGCGCACCACCACCGAGCGCCCGTTTTTGCGGTTCACCACCCGCACCACCGTGCCGAAAGGCAGGGTTGGATGGCAGGCGGTCATCGCGTACATATCAAAGCGTTCTCCACTGGCCGTCTTCCGGCCGTTGAACACGCCGCCATACCAGGAGGCGACGCCGTGGAGTGCGTGGTTTGTTTCGGGTTCCGCCGGTTTTTGCGGCGCAAGCATGACAGGCGTCGTACTCGCTACCGGAGCCACTGGGGGCGCAGTTACCGCCGGCAGGGAAAGCCGGGCATCCGCCTCTACCGTCCGTGGGATCAATGCCAACACCCCCGCGACCAGCAGAACTGAGGAAGCTCCCGCCGCCAGCCAGATCCGTAGCGATGTTTTCGGGTTCGTGATGCTTGATTTCTCTCTTTTCACCATCTGCCCATTTTACCAATTTGACACTATTTAATCTGCATGTTATCTAAATGCACACGAGGAAAACCTGACCAAAATGGCACTATTTTCCGGGCATTTCCCATATAAGTTCTTGTCTACCTACCACTTAAAAATTGCACAAAAAACAGTGCAATTTTGACGTTTTTTTTGCTCCTGGAGGCATATTTCGTGCCACCGGACCCCAAATTTCCTGGACCTCCCTTGCTATCTCCCGAGCGGCCCGGAGACCGCCCGCCTGAACGGCAAGTTCCTCCACCGCCAGTTTTGCAGATTATTTCTTACTTCCTGCTAGCGTGAAATTGCCAGGGCCTGTAAGCAGGCAATGTATCTCCAACAAAATACAGGGGGAAGTATGCAATTCAGCACCGCAGGAATGGAGCTACTAAAGAGGTCGGAGGGGTTTCGCAATCGTGTTTACCAGGATGTGGCCGGTTTTCCGACCATCGGCTATGGCCACCGGCTGCTTCACTCCGATTCATTTCCCAACGGAATCGATGAGCCGCAGGCTGCCAATCTGCTGGCCGGCGACGTGCGCGACGCCGAGCAGGCCGTCCAACGCTTGGTCAAGGTTCCGCTGACCCAGGGCCAGTTCGATGCGCTGGTGGACTTCTGCTTCAACCTGGGCGCGGGGCGGCTCGCCTCGTCCACGCTGCTCAAGTCCTCAACGCGGGTAGGTACGACGATGCCGCCGAGCAGTTGCTGCGATGGGACCACGCCGGCGGCGCTGAATACGCACGCCCTGAAGGCCCGCCGCGAGGCCGAGGCCGAGCTTTGGCGTAGCGCCCCGGCGCGAGCAGCAGGCTGCGTAGCCAGCCAGCCCTGGTTCAGGTCAACCCTGACTCCGTCGATCTCCGCCACTTCAAGCCGCTCGCCAGGCTTCAGGTAGCCCTTGCGGCGAAACCAGTCTTCCATGGCCGGTCTGAAGGCGATCCAGAGGCACGCGCGCCCCGGCTTCCAGCACTCCATCGGCCACAGGCAGTGTGTCGTCGAAGACCGGATCGTTGGTGAAGTTGCGCATGGCAAAGTTGTCGATCCAGCCAATCGGGCACGCGTGCCGGAGGCCGCTCACATCGATGCGCTGAATCGAGATCCTGCGCGCGAACATGCTTCCACTGTAACGGATGCGGGCTGAGGCGCGGCCATTTCGCGGCGCCCCACTCCTGCCGGATTGTGTGCTTATTTCTCCGCCTTGACCTTGGCGTCCTTCCCCTGTTGCGTCTCCACGCGGAAGCGCTTGTAGTCGAAATCGCGCTCAATGACGTGCTGGCGAATGCCCTTAACCAGAAAGAGACGCACCGCAAAGGTTCCCTCTACGCCGGTGGGAAACCATATTTCGCCGTTCACCGGAGCCTGATCGAAGCGCAGATTAGAACCCTTTTGAATATTGACGACGAGCCCTCCAGCGAGACGAAAATTATCGTTGAAGCTGACTTCGAGATGCGCCACCTGGCGGTCAGCCTCATCGATCCACACCGTGCCTTGCAGCTTTTTGGAGATGTCTTCGGCCACTCCATGGGTCTTGGCGTCTTTGCGGCCCACAAAGTCGAAGATGATCGTTGGCCGGCCGCGATAGCTCTCGCGGCGGGGATTGCGCACGTCCATAATCTCCAGCACGCGCCGCAGCGTGATCTCCTCTTTTTCCTTGGCCTTCTCCGTCTCCGGTTTCTCCGTCTTCTCAACAAACCTGGTCACCCGCTCGGTTTCCTTTTGCTGGTCTTGGTCGTCAAGCGGCTTGCCGTCCTTCTTTACCAGTCGCGCAATCTGGTGACCGTTAACGAAGAACTCCTCATACTCTTTGATCTCAGTCTTCGTCACGCGGCCGTTGGCGTCGATGTCCTGGGCAGTCTGCAAGGAGCTGTACGTGTAGTTCTCGCGCAGCTTGTCAAGTTGCTTTTGGTGTTCATACACCTCGCGCATGAACTGGCGAATCTCGGGCAGAGGCGGGTTCGGCGCTTGCTCAGTCTGCGCCGAAAGCGCTAGTAACAGAGGCAGTAGAAAAACTGCGAGCGGGATGATGCAAAGAGAGCGCATAAGAGTATTCCTATCTGATTGGATGGATTGTCTCCGGAATTGTCACTAGTACGGAAGACGATACGGAAACGAAAAGCAATTTGTTCGCCACGGTGAAGAAAAATGCAAGATTATGAGAACAAGGCGGATTGCGGGATCTCGCAGGCGCATGGGAAGCGAATCGGGTATCCGCTTTCGCCGCAAGGCGTCCGTTAGCGAACAGGGAGAGTGGCTCCGAGTGGCGCGGTTGACAGCACTCTCGCCGCTGCCTAGAATTAAAGAGGAGAATTTTGCTTTTTTCTGGCCTAAACGCTAGAAAAATCAAGTGTTGAGCGGTTTCATCCGTGCTCCGGAAACGGCCACGGGCAAGACCCTGTGCGAGCCGATCGGAGAGCGGGAAAAATGCCTGATGCGCGCGTCAGTCCGCGGGAGCGGCTGGTGCTTACGGCCATCATCGAGCAGTACATCGCCACCGGCGAGCCGGTAGCCTCGCAGGCTGTCGCCCGTTATTTCTCCAATCAGGAGGGCCTGAGCTCGGCCACCATCCGCAACGTGATGGCCACGCTGGGCGAGACCGGCCTGCTGGAGCAGCCGCACACCTCCGCCGGCCGGGTGCCCACCGCCGCCGCCTTTCGCTATTACGTCGAGCAGATTACGCAGCCCGGCCGCATGGCCGCCGGCGCGCAGACTGCGAGCCTGAACGCGGTGCCGCCCGGCTCTTCGCCCCTGAGCGAAGCCCGCCGCGAGCAGATCGAGGAGAGCTTCAGCGGCGTCACCAGCAGCAACGATTACCTGGAGCGCACCTCGCACGTGCTGGCGCTGCTCTCCAGCGGCCTGGGCGTGGCGCTGGCCAGCTCCACCGCGGGCCAGGTGCTGGAGCACATTCACTTTTCGCGGCTTTCCACGGGCCGTGTGCTGGCCGTGCTGGTCACCCAGGCCGGCGCGGTGCAGGACCGCGTGCTGGCTGCTGGACCGCGATCTGACCCACGTCGAGCTGGAGACCGCCGCGCGCTACCTGAACGAGAACTTTCGCGGCTGGCCCATCGAGCGCATCCGCGCCGAGGTGGCCCGGCGCGTCGAGCTGGAGCAGGCCGCCTATCACCAGATGCTGGCCTCGGTCGAGGAGCTTTGCCGCAAGGGCGCGCTGGCCGGCGGCGAGGCCGGACCGGCGATCTTTGTGGACGGCATGGCCAACCTGATCGCCGCCGAGGTGGACCGCGAGCGGCTGCGCCAGATGCTGCTGGCGCTGGAGGCCAAGCAGCGGCTGGTCGAGCTGCTCACCGCCTACGTGGACGGCCGCCAGCAGGAGGTGCGCGTGGTGGTGGGCCTCGGCACGAGTGACGGGTCTGGACGAGGCCTCGCAAGCCATGCAGGATCTGGTGCTGATCGGCGCTCCGGCCCGGCTGGGCGGCGCCAATCTGGGCACCGTCGCCGTCATCGCCCCCACCCGCATCCAGTACCAGGAGATGATCCAGGCGGTGCGCTACATCGCCCGGCTCTCCGAGCGCCTGCTGGAAGTTCCCGCCGACTAAAGCCTGCGCGTGCGAATAGGCCCTGAATCGGAACCCGCGTTGCTCCCGATCAAGCAAGAATGAAGACCGCGCATGCCGCGCAGAATTTATCATGGAATCATATGCAAAGAATTTTCCGGAGAATGCATAGAACGATGCCAGAACAGGAATACAGAATTGACATTGTCGGAGGAGGCGGCTGCCGCGCTGGCCGATGCTGCCGCGCAGGAGTGCCCAGACGCCGGAAGCTGGCCCGGAAGCAGCCGCGGAGAAGCCGCCGAGGGCGAGCCGGTCAGCCGCGCCGAATTCGACCAGCTCAAGGCCGAGCGCGACCAGCTGCTCGACCGGCTGGCCCGCCTGCAAGCCGAGTTCGAAAACGCCCGCAAGCGCGCCGAGCGCGAGCAGCATCGCCAATCGCGACTATGCCGTCGGCAACGTGGTCGAAAAGTTTCTGCCGGTGCTGGACCACTTCGAGCTGGCGCTCAAGTCCAGCCGGCACGGCCGAGCAGTTGCGCTCCGGCGTCGAGTTGATTGTGAAGCAGATGGAAGACGTGCTGCGCCAGTTGCATGTGACGCCGATTCCCGCCGATGGGCGAGGAGTTCGACCCGCGCCATCATGAGGCGCTGGGCTCGGTCGAGCGCCACGACCTGCCCGACCAGCACGTCGCCGAGGAGATTCGCCGCGGCTACAAGCTGCGCGACCGGCTGCTGCGCCCCGCGCTGGTGCGCGTCGCCTCCAACCCCAAACAGACCAGCGAATAGGATCTAAATCAAGAGTGAGCAAAGCAGACTATTACGAAGTTCTGGGCGTCTCGCGCGACGCCAGCGATCAGGAGTTGAAGAGCGCCTATCGCAAGCATGGCGCGCGAGCACCATCCTGACCGCAACCCCGGCGACCATGCCGCCGAGGAGCGCTTCAAAGCAGGCCAGCGAGGCCTACCAGGTGCTGAGCGACGCCGACAAGCGCGCCGCCTACGACCGCTACGGCCATGCCGGCGTCAGCGGCGGCAGGCCAGGGCTTCGGCGGCGCCCTTCGGCGGCGGCGTGGACATCGGCGACCTCTTCGGCGATCTCTTCGGCGAGATGTTCTCCGTGGGCGGCGCAGGTCAGCGCCGCACCAGCCGCCAGCAGCGCGGCGACGACCTGCGCTTCGACCTGACCATCGACTTCGAGGCCGCCATCTTCGGCACGAGACCGAGGTCAAGATTCGCCGCCAGGAGCCCTGCGACGCCTGCAACGGCAGCGGCAGCGCCTCCGGCCGCGGACCCACCATCTGCGGCCAGTGCCAGGGCCGCGGCCAGGTCCGCTTCCAGCAGGGCTTCTTCTCCGTGGCCCGCACCTGCCCGGCCTGCGGCGGCACCGGCCAGGTCATCGGCGACCCCTGCTCCACCTGCCGCGGCGAGACCCGCGTCACCAAAGAGACTCAAGCTCAACGTCAAGGTGCCGCCCGGCGTCGAGAGCGGAACCCGCATCCGCTACGCCGGCGAAGGCGACGCCGGACGCGCCGGCGCGCCCAAGGGCGACCTCTACGTCGTCCTCTCCATCCGCTCCCATGAGTTCTTCGAGCGCGACGGCCACAACCTGCGCTGCGTCCTCCCCATCAGCTTTCCCCAGGCCGCCCTGGGCGCGGAGATCGAAATCCCCGCCATCGGCGGCACCGTCACCCTCAAGATTCCCGAAGGCACGCCCAGCGGCAAGGAGCTGCGCGTGCGCGGCAAGGGCGTCCCCTTCCTCAACGAGCAAAGGCACGGGCGACCTGATCGTCAAAGTGATGGTCGAGATTCCCAAGAAGCTCACCCGCGCCCAGCGCGAACTGGTCAGCCAGCTGGCCGAGTCGCTGGCCGTCGAAAACAAGCCCGCCTCCGCCAGCCTGCTCGAGAAGATGAAGGACCTGTTCAACTAGGACAGTGGACAGTGATCAGTGATCAGAAAAACTGAGGCTCAGCCGAGGGCAAAATGATTGTCCAACAATCTTGCACAGCAATCAGAATCTCAAGGGCGAAATAATCTGCTGGGTTTTCTTGCCGAACCAGTGGCCTTTTCTGATCAAAAACAGGGTTTTTTGGCTTAAAACAGCCTCTTTTTGGCTATAAAGTGGCAAAAATCGGGGGTTTGCAGTTACTGATTCGTCAACAGGGGAAAAATGCAAACTATTGATATCATGCGAGTTACGAGCGATGCAAGGGCCAAAAAATGATTTCCACAGGGTAGGGGGGGGTGGGGGGTACCCCTTTTCGGGGTATAAACCGGGCATATCCCTGACAGATCGAAGAAGGGTTTGGGCCACTTTTGTTCATTCTGCCAGTGTGCACCAACTGAGGGTAATTATCTGCAAAGGACTGGCCGTCCAGGCAGACGGCGCTTGCGCGCCATAGGATTCGAGAATTCCCAGTTCGAGAAGCCGGAGGTGGGAAACACGGCGACCTTATCCGAGCGAATGGTCTATTCTCTCCAAGACTTCCGGGTCGAGAGCTTCTCGGCATAAGTCCCAGTATTCGCTGGCCACTAACCTCTCCCCCGTATCGGCGAACTCATTAAGCCGATGTAAAAAGAGCTCCGCAAAGGCCTGAGATAAAAGTCCATCTTCTTTGAGTTCTGCCAACATCTTGTCCACTTTATCTGCCTGCGGTGGATTGAGCGCAGCGGTGATCTTGTCGTCGTACAGCTTGCGGAGGTAGACAGGCATCGGTAGAGGAATGAACACGATCATCAATATCTGCGTAAGAAGCGCTCCCATCATCGGTGCTGGGATATTCGTTACACGACGACCATCGGCACATTCTTCCAAGAACATGCGGAATTCGCTATTAAGAACCCCACTCTTGTGCAATTCCAGGATATCCTGGCTCATTGAATCGTAATCTTGATTCAATAGAAGACGCTGAGCAATTTTCTCTTCTCTGAACATTGTGTTCCTCTTGGATTGTTATTGACATTCTGATCCGACTTTTGGATATCGAACGATTCGCATTCCGACTGCAGCTTCGGCAAATTCATTCCTTTGCGCAAAACGGTCACTTAGGGAGGTAATTCCGGATTGCCCAAACCACCCTCCACGAACCATATGTGCGCGATCATCTCCTTCAGACGGATCGTGCTTGGGCACGGGTTGCACCCAGCCATTTATCTCGTTTAACTGCCCCGCATCGGAGGTCCACTCTGCGACATTCCCCACCATGTCATACAGGCCCCAAGCGTTCGGCTCCTTGGTCCCCACTGGTGAAGACGAAGACTGATTAAATACACCGAATCTCTGTACTCGATCCAGCGGTACGCCGGTGCCGGTAAGTTCGCCAGCTCGCGCAGCGAATTCCCATTCCACCTCCGATGCAAGACCGAAGTTGTAGTCAGTCCGGCCATTGCTCATTCGACAGCATACATCCATGGCTTCATACCACGTGATTGAAGCCAAAGGATGCGCATCACACTCATTTAAAGCATGTGGAGATTTGAACAGGTTATTGCCCAGCTCAGCCGCTACACGGCGAGTAACCGGATACTTTGAAATCTCCAGTGGTCCAAATGCAGGGTGTTCCAATAAGACAAAGACTTGTCCAATTCGCGGATCCTGCACCTCACCTAGTAAATGGCCGACCATGCTAATGTCCCGATCACGCATTGAGAGTAGTGTGTCAACGACCGTTGATATTTTAAAGTCTATATTTAGCGCGATCATCGGCACAGATCCGCGAGCGATTGCTTTTGTAAGTATCGGACTCAACGGCGTATCGTCGAGCTTCAGCACGACAATTCTCTTACACATCGACATGGCTGATGTCCACTCGATACGTGTCCAGTATCTGCGCGCATATTCACCGGACCAAAGTATCAAGATGGTGTCCATATCACGTAGCACATCCACAAGTTTGAGCAGCAAGTTTGGATCAGACCGCTCCTGCGTTGATCTCGGGTACCCTGCGCGACGGAACGCGATATCAAGATCTTGGCGATCCGGACCTTCAGCACGATTAAGCTGCAGAAGTTCACCAAATTCCCGGACATTGAAAGGGGCAAGTCCCACGTGACTCAATGCCTTTTCCAAGCTCATCGCGAAAATATCATCTGCTGCGAAGCTATGGCTGATTAAAACCTTCACGTGAACTCTCAATCTAGTGTTGACGGCACATTCTGATTGAGCCAATATCCATGCCTACTTGTCAAGGTAAATTATGTCAGCGAGATTATGATAAACGTTAATAATCAGGCAAACACCCTCAAGGCCAGGCGACCTGATAAAAAAGAGTCTTCTGTGCGAAAACTACATACCTACTGTCAGTTGAGCAATTTCCAAAGACTCGCAAATTCGCTATGCTCACGATGACATGTTATTTGGGATACAGAGTTATTGACTGCGGCGGGCGCGGACGGCGGCGGCTAACTCGGCGAGCAGGGTGTGACCTACCGCCCGATCGAGTCTTTCTGGGAGCTGAAGCCTCCTAGTCCCAGCGGAAGCTTTGACGGGATTTATGGCCGGAAGCTGCGCAGGGCTGTATCGAGGCCACTTTCGTATGCGGCGATGATCTTGTCCCAAGCGGCGTTGTCGTTGGCGTCGATCAGCTTGCGGCGGGGATCGGCATCGAACCAGGCGATGGTTCGCTGAATGCCTACGGCGAAGGGCACTGTGGCGCAGTAGCCGGGAACAAAGCGCTTGATTTTGCTGTTATCGAAGACTACGCTCACGGCTTTGTCGCCGGCGAGGCTGCCTACTTCATCGGGAATACAGGCGCTGATAAAGTCGGAGGGGATGTGAACGAGCTGGGCTTCGACACCGGCAGCCTGCGCGGTGATGCGATAGTACTGGTCCCAGGTCATCACCTCGTCGCTGGTGATGTGGAAGGCGTGGCCGATGGCCTGACGATGGCCGAGCAAGCCGACAAATCCCCGAGCAAAATCGGAGTTGTGCGTGACGACCCAGAGCGAGGAGCCATCGCCGGGCACGATGACCTTTTTGCCGCGGCGCATGCGGTCCACCGCTGTCCATGACTTCTGCCAACTATTGACCGCGAGCACAATCTGCGTATCGCCGTAGGTGAGGGAGGGGCGCACGATGGTGATGGGAAAACCCTCTTCGCGATAGGCCTTCATCAAGCGCTCTTCACAGGCGATTTTGTCGCGCGAATACTGCCAGAAGGGATTGGCGAGCGGGGTGGATTCGGTAATGAGATAGTGGCCGACCGGCTTTTGATAGGCGCTGGCCGAACTGATGAAGATGAATTGATTAGTGCGGCCGCGAAAGAGGCGGATGTCGCGGTCAATGTCGTCTGTGGTGAAGGCAATCCAGTCGACGACCGCATCGAAGGTTTGATTGCCGAGGGCCAGGGCGACGGCTGCATCGTCGTGAATATTCGCCGTGATGGTGCGGAGATTTGCGGGCGGATCGGCTGCCCGTTGTCCCCGCCTGAGCAGGGTCAAATCAAATCCCTGCCGTGCGGCCAGTTCCGTGACGGCGGTGCTGATGTTTCCGGTGCCTCCGATAAAAAGAACTTTCATGTTGCTTCTCCTTCGATTTATCGCGTGGGCTCAAGTTGCCGCACAGGCTCAGAGTGTGCGGCGGGCGCGGACGGCGGCGGCTAGCTCGGCGAGCAGGGAGTGGGTTTCCTTCCAGTCGATGCAGGGGTCGGTGATGCTTTGGCCGTAGACGAGGGGCTGGCCGGGAATGAGTTGCTGCGCGCCGGCTACCAGATTGCTCTCGATCATGACGCCCATAATGCGCTTGTCGCCGCGCTTGCCGCTGAGAGCCGGCGATTTGCTGCGCGACATCGTGGCAGACGATGGATTGGCGGCGATAATCCTTGCCGCAGTTGGCGTGGGAGAAGTCGATCATGATGCGCGGGGGAAGGCCGGCTTTTTCCATCTGCGCGGCGGTTTCGGCGACGCTCTCGGCGGTGTAGTTGACCGTGCCGCGGCCGCCGCGCAGGATGATGTGGGTATCGGGATTTCCCTTGGTGATGAGGATGGCCGATTGGCCGGTTTTGGTGAGGCCGAGAAAGGCGTGGGAGTGGGCGGCGGAGAGGATGGCGTCGATGGCGATCTGCACGTTGCCGGAGGTGCCGTTTTTGAAGCCCACCGGGCAGGAGACGCCGCTGACCAGTTGGCGGTGGACCTGGCTCTCGGTGGTGCGCGCGCCGATGGCTCCCCAACTGACCAGGCCGGCGATGTACTGGGGCGAGATCATGTCGAGGAATTCGGTTCCGGCGGGCACGCCCATCTCGGCCAGGTCGAGGAGCAGATGGCGGGCCAGGCGCAGGCCGTCGTTGATCTTGAAGGACTGATCGAGATGGGGGTCGTTGATGAGGCCCTTCCATCCGATGGTGGTGCGGGGCTTCTCGAAGTAGACGCGCATGACGATGCGCAGGTCGGCGGAGAACTCGTCGATGGCGGCCTTGAGCAGGGCGGCGTACTCGCGGGCGGCCTTGGGGTCGTGAATGGAGCAGGGGCCGACGAGGACGAGCAGGCGCGGGTCGCGGCCGTTGAGGATGGCGGAGATTTCGTTGCGGGCGTTGAAGATGGTGTCCGAGGCGGCTTCGGAGACGGGGCGCTCTTCCTCAAGGAAGACCGGGGGCAGGACGACTTTGGTCCATTGGATGCGGAGATCTTCGGTGGTGTGGAACATGGGGGCTTCCTTGTTATGAATCTATCAGCCGAGGGAGGGACGCCCGGCAGAATCGAAGGCTGTTGCGGCTAGCGAGGCAAGCGAATTGCCGCGGTTTTGCGTCTACCATTATGATGGCACAGGGGCGCGCGTGCGCCTGACGGCAATAAGACAGGAGGCGCTGGCAGGCGATACCCTGAGAGCGGGTTCCTGTAGACGGCGCAGCCGGAAGACGGCGCAAGAAGGAGCGGCGATGAAGATTGGGACGTTGGGCAGGATTATTGGCGGCGGCGACGCTTCTGGCAGGTTGCGGAGATTTCTGGCAGGCGCCGGGCGGCAACAGCAGCACCAGCTTCACGCCTTACCAACAGCGGCAACATCACCGTGAGCCCGCGGTGCAGCGAGCGGCAACACTCGACCATTACCGTGACGCCGGGGAGTTCGTTTACCGGGACGGTTACACTGACTTGCGCGGTGACCAGCTGCCCATCGGGCGCCACCAGTCCCACGACGTGCAGCCTTTCTCCGACTTCGCTTACCTTCAGCAGCGCGACGGCGCAGACCTCCACGCTGACCGCGACCACTTCGTCCACGACGACCACCGGAGCGTATCAGGTTACGGTGACCGGCGTTTCGGGCAGTGTTACGGAGACCACCACGGTTTGCGTTGCCGTGGGATCCAGGCACTTGCAGCAGCACGGCCAGCACCAGCGGCAACTTTTATATTCTGAACAGCAGCACCACCAGTAGCAGCTCGATTACCGGCTACTACATCAGCTCTAATACGCTGAAATCCATCTCAGGCAGTTCCCCCACAGTGAACGGCATAGCCTTCGCTGTTGCCATGGCTCCCAACGGCCAATTCCTGTGTGTGAGCTCAAGCCATGGCGTATATGCGTATCCCATCACCAACGGCGCGTTGGGGACAGGTGTGATGGTCACATCGGATCCGGCCTATGCGCTCCAGATCGATTCGACCGATTCATGGTTGATGGAAGCCATCCCTGTCATCAGCGGCGGCGGGATGACATCTGAATGCTGTCCCTATCTATTCATCTAACGGTACTTTCACCGGCAATGCTGTTAAAACGGCATCTTTTACGGTCACAGGCGCTTCACTGGCGCAGGGTCAAATGGTTATTTCGCCGGATAACAACTATATTTTCGTTGCCCTTGGAACGGGCGGCACGATCGTGGTTCCATTCAACTCGAGCTGGCCCTTTCCTCCGGAATCAACAGGCCACGACATTGCGGTGGCAAACTTCCGGCGGTTCGGCGCTTTCAGTGGCCGTGGATCCCAGCAGCACCCCTCGCCTGTTCTATATAGGCGAAACCGGCTGGCTCCAGCAGGCACAACTCGGCGGGCTGCGCGCCTTCAACTACAGTTCGCTGAGCGTTCTTCGCGTCGAGCGCAGCGCCAGCAGCTCACCTATAGCAAGCGGAGGATCGGCGCCCACATTCATCCTTCCTGTTACCACCCCCGATTATGTCTATGTCGCTAACGGGGTAGGCAACATCACCGGATTCACGGTTACGGGGAGTAGTTCTCCGGTTATACGCTGACGGCGGGCAGCACCGTCCCTGCTGGTGCACAACCAGCTGGCATGGCCTGTGGACTCGACCGGCTCCTACGTCTTTGAGGTGGGTTCGTCCGGCAGCCCCTACTTCGATGCCTACACCTTTGACGCCACCGTTACCGGCCAATTGGACTCGCAAGTCACTTCCACCGCCGCGGCTACCTCCATCGCCATCGTCGCGGCGCCGTAGCCTAGGAGCATGACCTGCGCTGGAGCCGAGTCGCGGAGCAGGATGCCGGATGTGGTATTCAAGTAGAGGATCGCTTTATCTGACCGGAGGGTAGCGCGAAGATGCTGTTGCAGGCGTTGCGAGAAGAAGTGCTGGAGGCGAACCTGGAGCTGGTTCGCCGCGGCCTGGTGCTGTACACCTTTGGCAATGTCAGCGGGATCGACCGCGGGCAGGGGCTGGTGGCCATCAAGCCCAGCGGCGTGGCTACGAAGAGCTGACGGCGGAGAAGATGGTGGTCACCGATCTGGAGGGCAAGATTGTGGAGGGAGCGCTGCGTCCCTCGTCGGATCTGGCCACGCATCTGGAGCTGTACAAGCACTTTGAAAATATCGGCGGCGTGGCGCATACGCACTCGGAGTACGCCACCGCGTGGGCGCAGGCGGAGCACGGAGATTCCCTGCTTCGGAACCACCCATGCGGATTATTTTCATGGGCCGGTTCCGGTGACCGCGGCGGCTGAGCGCGGCGGCGATTGCCGGGCGAATACGAGCGGGAGACCGGGAGTGGCGATCTGGCGGCGGTTTGAGGAGCTTGATCCCGACGCGATTCCGGCAGCGCTGGTGGCCGGGCACGGTCCATTCTGCTGGGGAGCGAGCGCGGCCGAGGCGGCGCACAACGCGGCGATACTGGAATATGTGGCGCGCATGGCCTGCCACACGCTGTCGATCAATCGGCGAATCCAGGCCGCTGCCGCAGGTGCTGCACGACAGGCATTTTCTGCGCAAGCACGGCAGCCATGCCTACTACGGGCAGGCGAAGACGCGATGAATCCGGGGCTGTGATTCCAGCAAATGAATTTTGAATGAAAGCTGCCGGCCGTGTGCGGCGGCGGAGACGGAAGAGAACGATGAGCATTGTCGCTGGGAGTTGATTTTGGCACGTTGAGCGTGCGCGTCTCGCTGGTCGATAGCGAGCGCGGACTGATTGGTTCGGCTATCAGCCGAGTATCCTCTGCACCGCAAGCGCGAGGACCCGGAGTATGCGACGCAATCGCACAGCGACCATATGACGGCGCTGGCCGCCGCCACGCGGCAGGCGCTGAAGGAGGCCGGAATCAGCGGCGATAAAGTGGAGGCGATTGCGCTGGACACGACGGGATCGAGCGTGATTCCCGTGGCCGCCGACATGAGCCCGCTGGACGACTACTACCTGTGGTGCGATCACCGCGCAAAACAGGAGGCCGCCGAAATTACGGAGGCGGCGCACCGCGAGAAGCTGGAAGCGATTCAGTGGTGCGGGGGCGTCTACTCCTCGGAGTGGGGATGGGCGAAGCTGCTCCATTGGCTGCGCCACAATCCGGAGAAGCGCAAGAATTTTGCCAGCGCCTTCGAGCATTGCGACATGGTTGCCGCCACGCTGTGCGGAATTACGCAGCCCGGCAAGGGTGAAGCGCAGCGTCTGCGCGATGGGCCACAAGTGGATGTGGAACGCCGCCCTGGGCGGACTGCCTCCGGAAAAATTTCTGGCGAGGTCGACCCGCTGCTGGCGGGCGTGCGCGCGAAGCTGGAGGGAGAGTACGCGACCTCGGACAAGATTGCCGGAAAGCTGGCGCCGCAGTGGGCGGAAAAACTCGGCCTGCGCGCGGGCATTCCCATTCCCGTAGGCGCCTTCGACGCGCACTGGGACGCCATTGGGGCGGGCGCACAGGGAGGGCGACGTGGTGAACGTGGTGGGCACCTCGACGTGCATCATCGCGTACGTGAAAGCGGCGCAGTTGATTCCCGGCGTCTGCGGCGTGGTGCAGGGCAGCGTGCATCCGGAGTACACGGGAGTCGAGGCGGGGCTCTCGGCCACGGGAGACATCTTCAGCGCCATCGCGGGCCGCGCCAACACCACCGTTGCCGAACTGAGCAAGGGGCTGGAGGCTTATCAGCGCCGGACAGACCGGGCTGCTGCGCATGACCTGGGACAACGGCGACCGCACCGTGCTGGTGAATCCGAATCTGGGCGGAATCACGCTGGGATGGAACCTGCAGCACACCGCCCAGGACGAGCTCTTCGCGGCCATCGAGGGAACGGCGTTTCATACCCGCGTGATTCTCGACCGGATGAGCGAATACGGCGCGCCCACGCTGCGGGTCATCAACGGCGGCGGAATTCCGCAGAGCAATGCGGTGCTCAACCAGGTCTACGCGAATGTGCTGGGAAGGCCGGTGCTGGTGCCCGCGAGCAAGGTGACGGGAATCGGCTCGGCGGTCTTCGCGTTTCTGGCCGCGGGCGCATTCAAGACCATCGGCGAGGCGCAGGAGAAAATCTGCCCGCCGCACAAGGTCTACGAACCGGAGCAATCGGCGCAGAAGGTCTATGAAGGGCTTGTACCAGCATTATCGCCAGCTCTATTTTGCCTTCGGCGAGCCGGGAAAAGGCGAGTTTGGCGCGGTGTTGCCGGCTTTGATTCAGACGGCCAGGGCGGCGCTGAGGCCCGGGGCCTGAGGAATATCCTGATAGCGCATTGCTGTGTTAATTGATGCGGATACGATCTAAAACGCACCTTTGGGCTGCGCCTTCAAAGGTAATGTTGAAGTGCTGGAGGAAGCCATTCATTCCCAGAAGAGCGGTGATTGGGAAGTTCTCTTTGAATCCGGCCGTGATTCTGATGGGCCTCCAAACACATAAAGCGTAATATCGTGTAGCCAGCTTGTTTCCAGCCCTCCAATTCCATTCAGCAACTCGACTTCTCCAGTTCTCAGATCAAGCCCAATAGCCGCATCTAGATCGGCATGAAAAAGACAGCGTCCAGCCCCGGAATCAATGAGCGCTTCAAATCTCTTTGTGCGGGGCGCGTTCGGCTTTGCAATCGCAATTTGTACAGGGAGTACTGCCGAATAGAGAGGGGCTCCCCGGCTGTCTGGGTATACCCGATATGGAACAATCGTGGACAACGCTAAACCGAGAGTGGAACCCAAGAAGAAGGTGTTTTTAGAATGAGCACATCTGCCTCGCCTGCAGCATCCGCCTTTTCAGCAACGTCGCTGTAGTCGCGCCCGACTGCAACGATGCGTGCTTCATCTTCCGAAAGAGCAATCCAAGCGTCCAGAGGAGCGGATTGGAGAGCCTTAAGTCGAAGGGCCGCTTCAGGAGACATAAAACACCTCTTTGCCTTAGACGTATAGGTATACCTAGCGGATTCATCGGCGTCAACTGATAGGAAGATCAATCATTGACCAAACGCGGCTAGCAATACCTACTTCCATTGCAGAAGTCACCTGCAACGTTTTGTGTCCGGCATAAGTTATAGAACGCAAATCAAAGAAAATAGGCGGCTTGTAGGTTTTCACATGTCTTTGAGAACGTTAGTGAGTCGCATCATACCTCTACATTCCCAGCATGATGCTGAGATTCTGGCGTTCAATGTGTGAAGTGAGAATCCGGCTTCTGACTAGTTTCCCCATATTTTTACATAGGACAGAATCGGCTCCTGAGTCCCCGGTTTCAAATAGTGCTATCCTCTAATGGATCGCCACAGGCTGTGTTTACGCAACCTTCCATCCCATTCGTCTTACGCGCGCGGCGCATGAAGGCTCCCGCTGTTGCGCTGCTTCTCGCGTGTTTTCTTGCGTTTTCTTCGGGATGCAGCCACTTCCGCCACGATACGGCACGACACGGTGTACGTCTCCGCGCGGCAGATGTATCTGCATGACCGGGTGGCCGCCGTCTCCAACCGCGTGGCCGAGGTGACCAACGGCCAGCCGCTGGAAGTGCTGGAACAGAACCGCCGCTTTCTCAAGGTGAAGACGGAAAAGAACGAGATCGGCTGGATTGAAGAGCGGGCGGTGATCGACGCCAAGACCTTCCAGGCATTTGACCAGCTAGGGCTGCAACACCGTCAGGACCCGGTGGTGGCCAGCGGAATCCTGCGCGATGAGATCTACCTGCATCTGACGCCCGGCCGGGAAGCGGAGCGGTTTTATCTGCTGGGAGCGAACTCGAAGGTTCAGCTACTGGCGCGCGCCTCGGTTCCCAAGGCTGTGCCCGGCGCTGGGCAGGCTCCAAGCCGACTGGCGCCGAAGCCTGGCCCGGCGGCAAAAACTCCCACCACGCGGTCCGGTTCCAAATCGGCGGCAAAATCGGCTGCCCCTGGAGGCGCGGCGCACCTCCCCGGCCAGCCCGATGCCGGGCCGCCGCTTTTGGAGGATTGGTGGCTGGTGCGCGACGATCAGGGCCACACCGGGTGGATGCTTGCCAGCCGCATGGATGTGGATGTGCCTGACGAGATTGCCGCATATGCCGAAGGCCAGCGCTACGTGGGCGCTTATGTGCTCAACAAGGTTCACGATCCCGAGGCCGCAACGCCCAACCACGAGGTTCCGCAGTACGTGACCGTGCTCTCGCCGAACAGAGCCGGGTTGCCCTTCGACTTCGACCAGGTGCGCGTCTTTACCTGGAGTACCCGGCATCATCGCTATGAGACGGCCTTCCGGCTGCATCCCATCCAGGGCTATCTGCCGGTGCAGGTTACGCCCGCCTCAGACGGCGGCGCGCCCACCTTCAGTTTCCAGATCGCCAACGGCCCCGACATGACCACGGATCCGGCCACCGGCATCACCCGCCCGGTGTCGCCGCGAACGATTACCTACGAGATGAACGACACGCGCGCGGTGCGCATCGGCTCCGACCTGGGGTCGATCCCTTTCAGCCACCTGCCCGAATCCAAACCCAAATCCGCCAAAACCGGGAAGAAGGGTCACCGCTAGGGCGGATTCAAAACGATCGTTTGCGCATATTCGCTCGAAGAAACGCGTGAAGTGATTGTGACGTAGTGACTTGCAGGCATACTGCGGCTCATTTTGAGGCTTGCGTTTTGCTCTGCGCGGTATCGGATTTAGGAAATCCGGCTAGTGACCTTAGTAACGATGATCTGTTCATCGTGCAACTGGACAAAAAATGTGCGATATTACAGGGAGGAGGAAAAAATGAAGAAGTCGTTGATGTGGATGACTATTATATTTTGTATAGCCATCGGCACCGCCCAAGCCCAATATCATCCCCCGGCATCTCATCCAGCGCCGGCGTATCATCCGCCTGCGTATCACCCGCCAGCGGCGCACGCACCTGCGTCACGCCCAGCGTATCATCCCCCGGCGCGTCAGACGGCACCGCGGCAGAGCCAACCCCGCCAAAACAATACGGTGCGCAACAATAATAATCAGCGCAATAACCAGCACAATGCAGATCGCAATCAGCACAATAACCAGCACAATGCAAATCGCAACCAGCACAATAACCAGCACAATGCAGATCGCAACCAGCACAACGCAAACAGGAACGCGTCGAGGGATCACGCGCATTCCGTCCGGAACGAGAACAAGGCGCGGCATACCCGTAACAGCCAACGCCACCACGACTACAGGGCCGCGCATGGTGCTTACAGGAATGGCCGATTCAATGACCGATACTACGCCGGGCACTTCGGGCGTGACCATGCTGTTGCATTCAGCACTCCCGGATTATGGGTCGGCACGCCCTACGCATCTCCCTTCTGGTGGGGCGGTGTGGAATGGGGCTTTGGCCCAGGTATCTTCTGGCCCAGTGCATGGGGCTTAGGCGACGGAGTATTCATTGAGTATCTCCCTGGAACCGGTTACGTTTTAGCTGACCCGGCCTTCCCCGACACCACTGTGCCGGTTGTGGCCGACGTCGATGCACAACCTACGGATGAACCTGATCAGCAGTAACACTACATGGGGCGGGGAAACCCGCCCCGCAACTTTTGCTTGAGATATTGTTCGCCGCGCCCCATAACTTTTCCGCACACGCATGCGGGTTCTTGCATCCGGCATGGCGGCCGTCTGAGTGTGTCTTGAAATGAGCGAGAGTGCTACTCTCCCGGCAATGAAATAATGGTCAATATGCGGACTCAACTCTCTTTTGCCCCCCTCTCCGAAATCGAAACCGAACTGCTGGCCGTTCTGGCCGCCGATACCCAAACCGCCAAAGCCCCCGACGCCAAGCCTCAGCCCGTGCTGCTGACCGCCGATCCGCCGTCCAGGCCGCCGCGGCCGCCGTGCTCGCCAGCGGCGAATTCAAGGCCGGCGCCAACGAGACCGCTGCTGCTGCACGCCCCGGCCGGCCTGGCCGCCAAGCGCCTGCTGATCGTCGGCCTGGGCAAGCAGGCCAAGGTCACGGCCAACTCCGTGCGCAACGCCGCCGGAACCGCCGTCCGCTTCATCAAGCCGCGCGGCATTCGCGAGCTGGTTCTTGCCCTGCCTGAAAGCGGCCCAAAAACGTTGCCCCGCACGGCGAGTGCGCGCGCCGCCGTCGAGGGCGCGTTTGTCGGCGACTTCGATCCCGACACCTATCGCAGCGAGCGCAAGGACCAGAGCGTGGAGTCCTTCACGCTGGCCGCGCCTGCCAGCGCCGACAAGGCCGCGCTCGAAGCCGCCTTCGCCGAAGCCATCATCCTCGGCGAGAGCCAGAACTTCGCCCGCTCGCTGGTCAACGAGCCGGGCAACAAGCTCACCCCCACCATCCTCGGCCAGCGCGCCGCGCAGATGGCCGCTGAAGTCGGCCTCGGCTGGGAGGTCCACTCCACCGAAAAGCTGCACGAGCTGAAGATGGGCGCATTCTGGAGCGTCTCGCAAGGCTCCGCCGAGCCGCCCGCGCTGATCGTCCTGCGCTACGAGCCGAAGGGCGTGACGGACGGCCCGGTCCTCGGCCTGGTCGGCAAGGGCATCACCTTCGACTCCGGCGGCATCTCCATCAAGCCCGGCGACAACATGGAAGAAGATGAAGTACGACATGGCCGGCGGCGCGGCCATGCTCGGCGCCATGCGCGCCATCGCCCTGCTCAAGCCCAGGGTGCGCGTCATCGCCGTCATCTGCGCGGCGGAAAATATGCCCTCCGGAACGGCGCAAAAGCCCGGCGACGTGCAGACCGCGATGCCCTTTTCGCCGGATAAGCCCGGCAAGACCATCGAGATCATCAACACCGACGCCGAAGGCCGCCTGGTGCTGGCCGACGGCCTCACCTACGCGCGCCAACTGGGCGCAACCCACCTGATCGACGCCGCCACGCTCACCGGCGCTTGCGTCGTCGCTCTCGGCCACGTCAACGCCGGCGCCTTCTCCAACGACGAAGACGACCTGGGCGAAGTTCGACGCGGCGCTCGCCATCTCCGGCGAAAAGTTCTGGCGCTTGCCCCTGGGCGAGGAGTACGCCGAGCATGATCAAGTCCGACATCGGCGACATCAAGAACACCGGCGGACGCTGGGGCGGCGCCATCACGGCTGCCGAGTTCCTCAAGGTCTTTGTCGAAGAGACGCCGTGGATTCACCTCGACATCGCCGGCCTGGCCTGGGTGGAAGACTCCAAGCCCTACATCGCCAAAGGCCCCAGCGGCGTCGCCGTGCGCTCGATTCTGGAGTGGGTGCGGAAGTACTAGGGCTTCATATTGTCAGTTTGCAGGGAGGATGGCCAAAGATGGAACAGACGGATTACAAGCTCACTCAAGTCAGCGTGGTTATGCTGGGGGTTCAAGATCTGACGCGTTCGCTGGCGTTCTATCGCGACAAGCTGGACTTCGAGGTTCAGCGTGAAATTCCTGATTTCGCATTCCTGAACGCCGGCACGATTACCCTGTGCCTCAGCGAGACAGCGGCCAAAGTCCGTGGCCAGGTTGCCGGAGCCGGCGAGGTTGTCTTCTCTGTTGAGGATGTAACCGCCGCGTATCAGGCACTGCACAAGAAGGAGTCCAATTCACCCACGAACCGCGAAATATCACACCCACCATAAGGGTTGCTAACTTCGATGACCCTGATGGCAACCGCCTATCCATCTATCGGCCTTAATCGAAACACCACTGACTATGAGTCAGGCCTGACTTGCCGCGCCTTTATTACATCGCCTCCGGGCTTTCGATGCCCAGCCAACTAAGCGCCAGCACTAACTCGCGCAGCGCGACGGCAGCCGTGGCCAGCAAGAAAGTTTTCCGCGCCGGGTCTTCTTCCGTCAGGATGTGGTGCTTGTGATAGAAGTTATTGAACTCCTGCGCTAACTGGAAGGCGTGCTTGGCCAGGTAAGCCGGCTCTGAGGTTGCAATGCACTGCTCCAGCACCAGCGTCCGCCGCGCGGCGCGCAGCCACAGCGCCCAGATATCTTCCGCATCCTCGCCTTGAAGATAGCCGTCTAACTCCGCTAGCTCCGCGAACTTCAGCTAACTCCGCTTCCGGCGTCGTTCCCGCTTTGCGGAAGATATTCTTCGCCCGCACCACGGCGTACTGAATATACGGCCCCGTCTCGCCCTCGAAGCTCAGCGCATCTTTGAAATCAAAGGCGATGACCGAGTTGCGCGTGAACTTGAGCATGAAGTAGCGCAGCGCGCCAATGGCAATCTGCTCGGCAATCCGCTGCCGCTCGGCTTCATCGCGTGCCGGTCTGGCGCGCATCCACCTCGGCGCGCGCGGCGGCAATCAGCTTGTCAATCAAATCATCTGCCTTGACGCCGAAGCCCTTTCGTCCGCTGACTTCAATGTAAGGCCGCTCCAAATCCTCCGCGGAAACTTCGTAGCCCAGCTCCACCGCGCAGCGCGGCGTCAGCGCCACCATCTCGTAACTGAAGTGCGTGTAGCGGTCGGCCTGATCGTAGTGTCCCATTCCGCGCAGCGCCTGAATCACATTGGCCTGCGGATCGGTCTGCCGCGCGTCGATGACGTTGTAGATTGCCTGCGCCCCGCCAAAGTGCGGATGGGGCTCCACGCCCTTTTCCGCCGAAATCCAGCACTCATGATCGGGATAAGTGAAGAACGGCTTGTAACCGAAGTCCTTGCCCAGCAGGCCAAACTTCCATAAGTGATAGGCAATATCCTTGCCGACATAAGTGACTGTTCCATTGGAGCGAACAATCACTTTGGCATCTTCGTCTGTTTCGCCTTCCGTCATTTCCAGCGCCGGGCCGCGTCATCACCCAGCAGCCTTTGTTCTTGCCCTCGGTTTCGAAGTAAAGCACGCCGGTCTTCTTGAGCTGCTCGAAGGCCGCCTCCCAGAACTTGAGGTGCAGAATCTCGCTCTCGCGGGGCAGAAAGTCGTACTCAATGTCCAGCCGCAGCATGGTTTCCAGATGCCGCCGCAAGACCGCCGTCGAAATCAGCTCCGCAATCTCCGCCGTCTCGTTGCCGCCGCGCTCCATCTCGTGCAGCGTCGCGTAGCGCAGCTTCTTGCGCGTCTGCATTCTCTTCGTCGCGTGCCACTTGTGTACCACTGCGAGGTCTTCGCGTAGAGATCCCAGCAGTAGAAATCGATCCGCTGACCCTTCTGCTTCAGCTCATCGAGCAGCAGACGCACTTCGGCCAGCGATTTGCCTTCCAGATGCAGAAATCCCACCACCACATCGGCCACCTGCACGCCGGTGTTGTCGATGTAGTTCTGCACATCCACCTTTTGCCCGGCGGCGCGCAGCAGGCGCACGAACGTATCGCCCAGAATGGCGTTGCGCAGGTGGCCGATGTGCGCGGCCTTGTTGGGATTGATGCTGGTGTGCTCGACGAGGCATGAATGCCCGATGCCGCCTGCGCCCCAGCCTCCGTCGCGGCGGTCATGCGCACGCCGGCGGCGCGGTCCAGGCGCGCATTGATGTACCCGGCGCCGGCAACCTCAAAGCTGGCAAAGCCATCAAGCCCAGTCAGCGCGGCCACAATCTCCTGCGCGATGACCTTGGGCGCCTTGCGCAGCTTGCGCGCCAGCTCAAACGCGATGGGCGTGGCCAGCTCGCCAAACTTCAGCTCCGGCGGAATCTCCAGCGGAATGGTCTCAAGCTGAAGATCGTACTTGGCCTTGAGAACCGCGCGAAGATGCTCAGCAAGCCGTTTTTGCAATTCCAGATACACGTTGGTGGGCCTCAGAAATCCTTGATTTTCAAGGTGATTCTAACAGGATTGCTGCTTGGCCGGGTTTGCGCATGGCAGCGGGAATTGGTTGAGCTTCGCGGTTTCCCGGTCTGAAAATCTGGACATGGGAAACCCGGCAGCTCAACATACAATGAGGTCTGGGAGGGTAATGTCCTGAGTGAGTTGGAGAGTTTCGAATCGACCAGGCCCGAGGAGCTATCGGCTTTTTTGGGCAAGCACCTGATCTACACCTACGACAACGGCTGGCAATACGAGATTTACATCAAGAACGCCACCACGGTGGACTACCGCATCCATTCCGGCCTGGTGGGCGGGCGCTGGGTGCGCGACCAGAAGGCGCACATCGTGCGGCTGGCTGAGCAGATCTACAAGGTTTCCTGGGACGAACCGACGGGAACCTCCGTCAGCCTGACCTTTATGTTGGCCTCGCGCAGGACGCATGGAGCAGTCTTCTTCCCCAACTGGATCGTGAACGACCCCGGCAAGACCGTTTGCTTCCAGAACGACCACCTGGACGAAATGCGCGCTTACCGCGACGCCGGACCTACCTACCCCAAGCTGGTTCTCGACGAGTTCTCGACCATCACCTTCATCGAGAATTGCGCCTTGGACGACGAAAGCGTGATAGCCTGCTCGCCCAGCGAGCTGCCCGCCGGATACGCTAGCCGCCGAAACTGAGCACAGTACGGTCAGTCATTGTTTGATACCGTAAGATAGAGATGTCCACCGCGCACGCTTGCCCATAGCAACGGTGCGCGCGAGACCACTTCACCCATGATCACTCAAGAAACCACTCCATCCCGCTATTACCTGACCACGCCCATCTACTACGTGAATGCGCGGCCGCACCTGGGCCACGCCTACTCGACCATCGTCTGCGACGCCATTGCGCGGCGCAAGCGCGCGCTGGGCATCGAGACGTTTTTCCTCACCGGCACCGACGAGCACGGGCAGAAGATCGAGCGCTCCGCGGAGAAGGCCGGCCGCACGCCCATGGAGTTTGCCACCGCCGTTGCGGGCGAGTTTCGCGGCCTGTGGGACCGGCTGGGGCTCACCTACGATGACTTCATCCGCACCACGGAAGAGCCGCCACGTCCGCGGCGTGCAAAAGTTATTTGCGACGCTGCGCGACCGTGGCTTCATCTACAAGGGCTCGTACACCGGCCAGTATTGCGTGAGTGATGAGCTTTATGTGGACGGCCCGCCGGGCACGGTCTGCCCCGACTGCGGCCGCGTGACGGAGACGGTGAGCGAGGAGAATTATTTCTTCAAGCTATCGGCCTTCGAGCGCAAGCTGCTGGAATTTTACGAGGCCAACCCCGGCTTCATGGGCCCGGAGTCGACGCGGCGCGAGGTCATCTCCTTTGTGCGCGGCGGGCTGCGGGATTTGTCGGTGAGCCGGACAAGTTTTTCCTGGGGGATTCCGGTTCCCGGCGACGAGAAGCACGTGATCTACGTCTGGCTCGACGCGCTGGCCAACTACATCACCGCTCTGGGCTATGGCTCCGACGATCCAGCCGACCAGGCGCGCTTTGAAAAATTCTGGCCGGCGGATCTGCACCTCATCGGCAAGGAGATCAGCCGCTTCCACTGCGTCTACTGGCCGGCGTTTTTGATGGCCGCGGGCATTCCGCTGCCGCGCTCGGTGATGGCCAACGGCTGGCTGCTCTTCGACCAGGGCAAAATGTCCAAGTCGCGCGGCAACGTCGTGCGGGCCGAGACGGTGCTGGAGGTTCTGGGGGCGGATGCGTTGCGCTACTTTCTGTTGCGCGAGATTCCCTTCGGCCAGGACGGCGGTTTTTCCTTTGATGCGCTGGTCCAGCGTTACAACGGCGATCTCGCCAACGGCTACGGCAACCTGGTCAGCCGCGTGGTCAACATGGTGCACAAGTACTTCGGCGGAGTGGTGCCGAAGGCCGGCGCGGAGACCGCTGCCGAAGCTGCGCTGCGCGAGTGCGCGGAGAAAACCATTGCGGAGTTTGGCCCGGCCTTCGACGAGTTGAACTTCTCCGAGGCGCTCAAAGCGCTGTGGATTTTGGTCGCGGAGACCGACGGCTACCTGACCGCCAACGCGCCGTGGAAGAAGCCCGCTGATCGCTCCGAAGCCGACCACACTGCGCTGCAAGCCCGCGTGCTGGCCACGGCCGCCGAGGCCATTCGCATCATCACCGCGCTGGTCTATCCCATTCTGCCGGATGCGGCCGCCAAAGTCTGGCGGCAGCTTGGGCCAGGGCGAGATTGCCGATGCGGCAAAGAAATCATTTTTGACGAAACTCGCGTGGGGCGGATTGAAGGCCGGGACGAAATTTGGCGAGCCCGCGCCGCTCTTTCCCCGCGCGGAAAAGGACGCCATCGAACGTATGCAAAACATCGAAGATCAAAACAGCACGAGTGCGGTGGAAGCCGCCAGCGGCAGTTGCGGCCGCCAGTGCGGATGCTTCGGCTTCGGCGCAAGCGATTGCCGTGCCGAAAGCTTCTGCAAAGCAACAGCCGACCCAAGTCACTGACCGCGCCGAAAGGCACCGAAGCGGCTACGGTAAAACCTCCTGTCTCAGTTGCCGTCGGCATCCGGTTGCACCCGCTCCTGCAACCGTACAAGCCGCGCCACATGCGTCGGTCGGAGCCGCAGTCAGCCCCACCGCAGGTGCCGCAGAGCCGCAGAAGATCACCATCGACGATGTCCTCAAGGTCGATCTGCGCGTGGCGCAAATCCTCGTCGCCGAGCGCGTTCCCAAGGCCGACAAGCTGCTGCGCCTGGAGGTCGATCTGGGCTACGAGAAGCGGCAGATTCTGGCCGGCATCGCGCAATACTACGAGCCGGAAAAGCTCATTGGCCGCAAGATCGTCATCGTCGCCAACCTCGCCCCTCGCATGATGCGAGGCCTGGAGTCGAACGGAATGTTGCTGGCCGCATCCTTGCCCGATGGCGCGCCGGTGCTGGCCGGATTCCTGGAAGATGTTCCGCTGGGCGCGCGGCTGAAGTAGAGTCTGATAGGTATTGCCGACAGCACGTTGCAAATTGTCCAATCCACGAAAAGGTTGCGCTTCTTAGGCAACCTTTACGTGCAACAGAAAAATATTAATTGTCATTTACAATCAAACGGTGTAACATGGTTTCGACTTGTTTCATCCTTTAGTAAACATTCATTATTGATTCTAGGAGTTGCACGATGAAACGATACTTTGCGTTGTTTTTCCTAACATTGATTTGCAGCCGGCCTGTGTTGGCGTTCGGCAAAGGCGAAGTGGGACAGTTTTATAATGGCGAGGCAAAACCTCGCGCCGAGGTTGCTTGGGTATGGATAAAGGGTGATCTGCATATTACTCAGATCGATCATTTTTACCTCCAAATGTCTACAGATCGAGATGCATACTTCTCTATGGGAATCTTCTCTATGGCGGCAGTGGAAGTCCTTCCGGGGAAGCACGTCTTCACAGTGCGTTACGTTTCTGATTATGCTTGGTCCAAGGGGGAAAACCAGGAAGTTGAGATTGATGCAAAGGCCGGTGAAAACTATTTTCTCAATAGCGATAGAAAGGAGGATCGTTGGTACGTAAAAACCGGCACTTTCAGCCCTAAGGCAAAAGAAATGGAAAGTCTGAAAAGGAAGATTATTGAGCGTTCTATCAGCGTGGATGGGGTTATTCAAAGTTACGAACCAAAACACGGCCACTTGGTTCTTACCGTACCCGGAAGTGCCCAGGCCAGGGAATTCAGGTGTTTACAGCATTCGGAAATAGGCCAAAAGATCAGGGTGTTCTATTTCCCGTCTTTGCCGAACGATTGCTCCGAAGCCCTTCCCATTCAGTGAGGGTCACCGGCGGCAGCCGTGAATCGCGATTTATGGTTGTAATGAGAAGAAAATAGATGCATGTTTCTACCGCCTTTAGTGAACGAATCAGAGATTCTTTTGAGGAGTTGCACGATGAAACGATCGCTCGCATTGTTTTTCTTAATTCTGATTTGCAGCAGGCCTGTGTTGGCGAACGAACTGGGACAGTTTTATGATGGCGAGGCCAAGCCCCGAGCGGAGGTTGCATGGGTATGGATAAAGGGTGATCTGCATATTTCTCGGATCGATCACTCTTTCGTCCAAATGTCTAAATCTCGACAGGAAATCTTCTCTTTGGAAATCTTCTCTATGGCGGCAGTGGAAGTCCTTCCAGGAAAGCACGTCTTCGAAGTGCGTTACGTTTCTTCTAATACTTGGTCCAAGGGGGAAAACCAGGAAGTGGAGATCGATGCAAAGGCCGGGGAAAACTATTTTCTCAATAGCGATAGAAAGGAGGATCGTTGGTACGTAAAAACTGGCACTTACAGCCCTAAGGCAAAAGAAATGGAAAATCTGAAAAGAAAGGTTATTGAGAGTGGTCTCAGCGTGGATGGAGTCGTTCAAAGCTATGATAAGAAACACCACCACTTAGTTCTTGCCATACCCGGAAGTATCCAGACCAGGGAATTCTTTTGCGGTTACACTGTGACGACAGGCCAGAAGATCAGAGTATATTATTTCCCTTCTTGGCCGAATGATGTTGATGTTTTCGAACCCCTTCCCATTCAATGAAGGTCACCGACGGCAGCCGTTAAAAAGTAGTGGTCAATACACATAAATTGCAGAGAGCATGGTCAGCAACCGCTGCTTCTTGATCGCTACTTGGAGAGCAGCGGGGCCTATTTCGGATCGCACATATTGAATCCTGACAACCGCTCTGGATTAAACTTGGAATATTGTGCAAGAACTCCCCGATTGAGGCCAAATTGCTGATTGATTCTCACGCCCACCTGGACAGCCCGCGCTACTCGGACGACCGCGAAGCCATGCTGCGTCGCGCGTGGGAGGCGGGCGTAGGCGCAATCCTGTCCATCGGCATCGGCGAAGAGCCAGCCCAGATGCATCAGTCGCTCGAGATTTGCCGCCAGTTCAACGGCCAATCGGGCATTCCCAAGCTCTATTCGAGTGCGGGCGTTTATCCGCACAACACCCCAGAAATCAACGACAGCGTCCTCGCCAAACTCGACGCCTTGCTCGCCGAGCCAGAGGTCATCGCCTGCGGCGAGATCGGCCTCGACTACTATCACGAGGGCGCGCCGCATGAAGTCCAGCGCAAAGGCCTCATCCGCCTGCTGGAAGTCGCCGCCGCCCGCAAGCGGCCCATCCTGATTCATTGCCGCCCGACTGACGGAACCACCAACGCCTGGGACGATCTTTTCGAGATTCTTGAGGCCCACTGGCGGCCCACCGGCCTCGGCGGCATCATGCACTGCTTCGGCGGCAACTACGAACAGGCTGCTCGCTCGCTCGACCTGGGTTTCCTCGTCTCCTTCGCCGGCAACCTGACCTATCCCAAGGCCCAGCCGCTGCGCGATGTGGCCGTGCGGCTTCCCTCTGGACCGAATTTTGGTCGAGACCGACGCGCCCTGGCTGGCTCCGGCGCCCAATCGCGGCAAGCGCAATGAGCCGGCCTGGGTCGTGCAGACGGCCCTGGTTTTGGCCGGAGTGTTCGGAGTGGATGCGCAGGAAATTGCCTCCGCAACGACGAAAAACTTTCATCGGCTGTTTGATTTTGTGGCAGACGTGGGAAACTGATAAGGGTACTGCGTCCGATAAACGGGCTGGTAGAGTGTTTTGCATCCCACCCTAGCCGCAAAAACAAATACGCGGCGAGGGTGGGGCACCCAGTCTTTACCGGAGTTTGGGAGAATAGAGCCATGGCCCAGGACAATTCATTCGACATCGTCAGCAAGGTGGACATTCAGGAGGTCCGCAACGCCATCGACCAGGCGCTGAAGGAGATTCGCCAGCGCTTCGACCTGAAGGACTCCCACTCGGAGGTCAAGCTGGAGGGCAACGACGCCATTCAACTGGCATCCGACGGCGAGTATCATCTGGAAGCGGTCAAGGATATTCTCTGCCAGAAGCTGGTCAAGCGGGGCGTCTCGCTGAAGAACCTGACCTACGGCAAGCTGGAGCCTGCGCTGGGCAAGAGCGTGCGCCAGAAGATCAGCCTTCAGCAGGGCATTCCCGTGGAAAAGGCCAAGGAGATTGTCCGCCTGGTGAAGGACGCAAAAAAGAAGGCGCAGATCACCATTATGGGCGATACGGTCAGAGTATCCAGCAAGGACCGCGACGAGCTGCAAGCCGTGATCGCATTACTGCGCGGCCGGGAGATGGGGCTGGAGCTACAGTACACCAACTACCGCACGAACTGAGCATTTGGATTCTAGTCGAGAAGTTCAAAAAAGAAGATGAAACTCGTTCGATCAGATTCACCGGAAGTGGCTCGCTGCATCGCCTCGACCAGAACTCGGGCCATCCGACATTTGCCTGTATTTCTTCTCGGCCTTCTGCCAAACCTGGTGATCCTATCGATCACGCTCATCAGCCTCATTATTTCGGTACGAGCAGCAGCTTGGATCGGCTTGCCAGCGTTTCTTGCATGGAATGCGTGGGTGCTTTGGCGGGCGAGATCTCCCCGCCTCAGCTGGGTCATAACGGCTCGTCCCGAGCGAGTTTACATTCATCTGTTTGCAGGGTTTGGAAAGGCCTGGCGCGAACTCGATGCGCCGGATGTCATCATGCTTGAAACCTCGGAAATCGCTTCGATATCGATCCGAACGGTCGAAGTGTTCTTGTATGGGCCCAGGCCCAAGTTGGTTGAATGGCTGATGATCGAACCGGCTCACGTAGTCGCGGAGAGTGTTTCCAATCAGATTCCTTTATTTCTCTGGGACACCAGAATGACTGATTTAAGCGAGCGGGTATATTGGGTAAACGAGGAGCGGCGTCTCGCCATTGGATGGGAATGGTGTCGTCCTGCTCTGCGGATGTTCCTTCAGCAAGTAGTACAGGAATGTCCATCTATTGTCATAGCCGCCGAAGAACGTTCTGAGTTGGATTTGAATGGGATTTGGAAAGGGAGGGAGAAACCTGATGCGCAACAGCGCCAGATGCTCCTTCAGGCATGCCGCCTTGGTTTTTTTTGCGATTGCGCACAGCGGATAAGTCAGTATAAGCACATGTCGTTCCGAAAGGCTGGGGCATACCTAACTGAGATTAAGCGAGAGGAAGCCGGGACAGGACACCCCACTATTTGACTGCCTGCTGTGGGACAGCCTTTCCAAAGGCTAACAAGCAGATAACGGCAGTAGCATTGTAGGATAAAGCACGGGACGCGGAGAGCTTTTGAGCACACTGGCGATAGCGACGGCAAAAGAGGTTTTCGAGCTGCTGCGGGATGACCTCGTGGCCATCGAGCAGGAGCTGGGCCGCGACGCTGCCTCCGGCGTCAGCACCATCACCGAAATTGCCGAATACCTGCGCGGCGGCGGGGGCAAGCGCATCCGCCCGTCTCTGCTGCTGCTCTCCGCGCACGCACTTGGCTACGCGGGGCAGAGCGCCATCCGCCTGGGCGCGGTGGTGGAGATGGTCCATACCGCCACGCTGGTCCACGACGACATCATCGACGGCGCCGACATGCGGCGCGGACGGCCCTCGGCCAACACAACCTGGGGCAACGAGAAATGCGTGCTGGCCGGCGACTGGCTCTACATGCAGGCCTTCAAGGTGGCGTTGGAAGAGAGCAACCTGCGTGTTCTCGACCTGCTCATCGGCCTGACCCAGCAGATGGTCGAGGGCGAGTTGTTGCAGATTCAAAAACTGGGCCGCGCCGTCAGCGAGGCCGAGTACTACGATCTCATCTATCGCAAAACCGCCTGCCTCTTCTCGATTTCCATGCGCCTGGGCGCGGTGCTGGCTGATGCATCCGAGGCCCTGCAGACGAGCATGGCCGCCTATGGCCGGGCCGTGGGTTTGGCCTTTCAGATTGTGGACGATGTGCTGGACCTGACGGCGACTGAAGAGGTTCTGGGCAAGCCCGTGGCGAGCGATCTGCGCGAGGGCAAGGCTACGCTCTCGGTGATCCACTCCATCGACCACGGAACGGCCCAGGACCGCCAGACAATTCAGCGGGTTCTGGATGACCGCAGCTTCGAGCGAGTGAGCCGCGAGCAGATTCAGTCGATTCTGGCGCGCAACGGCTCGGTGGAGTACGCCATGAGCGTCGCCGACCGCTACGCCGAGCAGAGCCGCCGGGCTCTGGCCTCTCTGCCGGACTCCGAGTACAAGCGCGCGCTGCTCTGGGTGCCGGATTTCGTGGTGGCGCGGGAGAAGTAACGACTCTGCGCGAGCAATTCAACTCACGCGTCCTGCACTATCGTTCCCTGGTGGTAGACAATCTTCCATCCGTCTGCCGTACTGCGCCAGATGGTTGCCCGGCGGGTGAGCCGCTGGTGGTCCTGGAGCAGTGTGTAGGTCAGCAGATAGGTGTCCTCGCTCAATCTGTGGCAATGAAAGTCGCGCGTCTCCCAGACGTCATCGTGCGGAGCGGAGAAGCGCTCCACCAGACCGTCCAGCACAGCTTGCCGGGAGTAGCGGCGGCCGCTGGCGCTGGTCTCCCAGTAATCCTCCGCCGTCATGCGCTCGAAATCGGCCCGCGTGGTTCCGAACTCCGGGCGATGAAAGATAGGTTCGCGGCGGGAGAGTTCGGCGAGCACGCCTTGGAGTTCAGGGGCGGTCGTGAGAACAGGTTCCATCCCGTGAACCCACGATGCGAATGGATCCGCACGCACAGGATCGCCTCTGCGGACTCCGATGACTTCGTCCTTCACAAGATGCAGCCGGATGAGCTTGGGCTGGATAGGCGCATTTTCAAAATGAAGGTTCGCCGCCTGCCGTACGTTTTCGCGCAGCGCTTCCCACGTGCTGGCTTGCGCCATAATCGAGTGGCCAGGCGCATGTGCCGTGTAGCCACCCTCTTCTGCCTCGCGTACCATGAAGATCAGTTCCATGGGAAACAGCATAACGCGGTTGCCCGCATTATTGAATTCTGCATAAATAATGTCCTTGCACCGTCCCTACGGGACTCCGTAACGAACTTGTGGATTCCCATTTCCCCACGCTGAAGCGCGGGGCTAATCAACCCTGCGCCTCCGGCGCGTTTGTACGGACATTACTTATGCAGTCATAAATAAAACCGCATTTTTCATTATGTAGAGTGCGGCGTGGACCAGGAGGTCCACGCGACAGCCGGCCAGGAGGTCAGCACTACCTGTTCTCTCAGCAATCGGCAACCTTGAGCCAAACAATAGATCCTCTCTATACCAACAGGCAAAATGTCCTAGCCACAAAAACAAAAGCGCGGCAAAAGTAATGCACTCAGATATTTATTTTTTCTGCTTTGGCTCCATCATGGCGCGCAAGGCGGCGGCGTAGTGGGGCGGCAGGGGCTTTTTGTTCATCTGGTCATCGCAGACGACGTGGGTGGTTTCGCCCTCGGCGAGGAGCTCCGGCTCGACGCCATCTTTGCCCTTGCGAAGAATCCGGTAGGCGAATCGCAGCACCGAGCCGCGCAACAGGGCGGGGCGGGTTTCAATGAGGATCCGGTCGTCGTAGCGGGCGGGGGAGCGGTAGCGGCAGGTGGCCTCGACGACGGGCAGGATGCACTCGTGCTCGGTCTCGAGCACGCTGTAGGAAAAGCCGAGGGCGCGGAGCAGCTCCACGCGGCCAACCTCAAACCAGACGAGGTAGTTGGCGTAGTAGACGATGCCCATCTGGTCTGTTTCAGCGTAGCGGACTCGAACTTCGGTGGTCACGGGCATGAAAAAAACTCTCCTAAAGTATTTTTACAGATAGAGTGCGGCGTGGACCAGGAGGTCCACGCAACAGCCGGCCGGGAGGCCAGCGCTACAGGTTCACAACCCATCGGCACTTTCCAAGCAATCGGGAATTGACTCTACACCAACAGGCAAACTGCAATCGTGTCTGATAATGAACATATTGCGTCCCCGGTTTTCCACGTGGAACATTGTTTTTTCCACATTTTACCGGGTTTCTCTGGGTTTTCTCCCTTACCCCCTTCATTTTGAGGACGTGCTGACAGTTCACAGTCTCACATTTCAGGGAGAAGAAACGGTGAATCGGACCCCGGGGGGGAGGGGGGTGGGGGTGGGGGGTGCTTCCGGTACAGGCCAGACGATAAGCTAGGCTGTTTCGCTCCATCCCGGCCTTTTTCGACCCTTGAACCCATTTTGACCTCATTGCCCGCTCTGACTACTCATTCAGATTGTGCACCAGATGCAGATAATTATCTGCAAACTTTGGCCACCCTTTCAAAAAAAACCGCCTCACGGCTTCAGGTGCGTGAAGAAGGACATTTTGGCCACATCGTTGACGGAAATGAGAACGACAAGCGCGATGAGCATCACAAACGCCACCTGGTAGATGCGCTCCTTGACGTTGATGTTGATGTCGCGGTGGAGGAAGCTTTCAATCAGCAGGAAGAGAATCATGCCGCCGTCCAGAATGGGGAAGGGGAGCAGATTGAGAATGCCCAGGTTGAGGCTGATCATGCCGGCCAGAAAGATCATCGGCCCCAACTTCATCGTCTCTGCCGTATCACCAGCCATACGCGCGATGCCCACCGGCCCGGCAAGCTGGGTGACGGAGACCTTGTGATTGAAGAGTCCGCGCAGCACCTCGAAGATGAGCAAGGATTTTTCGGCGCAGAACTCCCGTGATTTAACGACCGCCTTGCCCCAGGGAAGCGGATCATTGCGAGTGGCAGTGGGCACGGTGAGGAAACCCAGCTTCCAGCCGCCTTGGAGCTTGGCGGGATGGGCGACGACCGGCGGGAGAGCGGCGCCATTGCGCAGAATGACGAGCGAAATCGGCTTGCCCTGGCCGTTCTTCATATAGGCGAGCAAGGTGGTCACCGTATGGAAGGGGTAGCCGTCAACGGACTGGATGGCGTCACCGGGGCGCAGGCCTGCCTGCTCGGCCGGCGTATCCGGCGACACTTCCTGAACACCGATCGGGCCGGCCAGAAGCTGGGGCAGAAGGCCCGCGTCGGTGGGGTCAAAGTCATCGTCTTTGGCCGCGGCGGGAACGTGAAAGCTCAGTTGCACGGGTTTTGCCGGCGCGCTCGACGGTAACCGGAATCATCTGGTTGGCGTTCAGCTTGAAGCGATAGTAGACATTTTCCCAGTCGGGATTGTCGACACCGGCCACGCGGCGGAGAATGTCGCCCGGCTCAATGCCGGCCTGTGCCGCTGCCGAGCCTGGTGTGACCCATTCGACGGTGGCGGTTTTGACTTCGACGGCGGGAACCTCGTTGATCCAGCCGAAGTAGCCCAACATCAGCACGAAGGCCAGAACGAAGTTGGCCACGGGACCGGCCACGCCGATCAGCATACGCTGCCAGCGGGGATGAGAGGTGAGTGCGCCGGGGTCGTCGGGCGGGGCGACGGTGGCTTCGCCTTTGGCGGCGTCGCTGAGTTCGGCTGAAGTTCTCGCCGGCCATCTTGACGTAGCCGCCCAGGGGCAGCAGGCAGACCTTGTAGTCGGTGTCGCCGAATTTAACGCCGAAGAGACGCGGGCCGAAGCCGAAGGAGAAGGCCTCGACGCGGACCCGGCAGAGCTTGGCGACGGCAAAGTGGCCAAACTCGTGGACCACAACCATGACACCGACGAGGATGATGAAGGCGACGATATCGCGAAAGCTAGTAATCAGAAAATCATGCATAGAAGTGCGGTTATTCCTTCGGTAAAACAGTGGGCAGTGGACAGTGAACAGTAGTCAGTGAACAGTGGACAGCCATCAGCCATCAGTATTTAGCTAAAGCAGCGATAATCACAACCGCTGGTCACTGACAACTGAATACTGAGAACTAATTTGCCAGCAGCGCACGCGCAGTTTGACGCGCCTCTCGATCCGTCGAGAGCACCTCGGCGATGGTGGCCGGGTGGGCCTCGGGCGTGGCTGCGAGCACTCTTTCAATTGTACGCGGGATGCCGGTAAAGGGGATGCGGCGATCGAGGAAGGCCTCGACGGCGACCTCGTCGGCGGCGTTGAGGGCAATGCAATGGGCTCCGCCTTTTGCGGCGGCCTCGAAGGCCAGGCGCAGGCAGGGGAAGCGCTCCAGATCGGGCGGCTCGAAGTCGAGATGCGAGAGCGCGGCCATGTCGAAGGTGAGCGTGGAGGCGGGCCGCTCCGGGAAGGCGAGGGCGTAGAGGATGGGCAGGCGCATGTCGGTGACGGAGATCTGCGCCAGGATGGAGCCGTCCACGTACTCCACCAGCGAGTGGACGGTGGACTGGGGATGGACGGTGACGCGGACTTGAGAGGGCGTCACGTCGAAGAGGCGGCAGGCTTCGATGACTTCCAGGCCCTTGTTGAGCATGGTGGCGGAGTCGATGGTGATGCGGCGGCCCATGACCCAGGTGGGGTGCTTGAGGGCCTGCTCGGGAGTGATCGAGGCGAACTGATCCAGAGAGCAGCTTGCGGAAGGGCCCGCCGGAGGCCGTCAGCCAGATAGTTTTGACCTCGGAGTGCGCGCCGACGCGCAGGCATTGATGGACGGCGTTGTGCTCGCTGTCGATGGGCAGGATGGGGACATTGCGCTCGCGGGCGGCGCGGGTGAGGATTTCGCCGGCGGCGACCATACATTCTTTGTTGGCGAGGCCGACGGGCTTGCCGGCCAGGATGGCGGCGTGGGTAGCCTCGAGGCCGGCGACGCCGACGATGGCCGAGACGACAAAATCAGCTTCAGGCAAAGTGGAGCAGGCGACGGTGCCCGCTGTTCCGTGGACAACCTCGATGCCGGCGATGCCGGCCTGCTTGAGCCGGGTGGAAATCTGCGCGGCCAACTCTTCTGTGGCCAGCGAAAGTACGCGCGGCCGCCAGCGGAGGGCCTGCGCGAAGGCTTCGTCGAGATTACGCCCAGCAGGCAAGCGCGGCCACGGAGTAGCGCTCCGGGAACTGCTCGACGATGGAGAGGGTGCTTTGGCCGATGGAGCCGGTGGAACCGAGAATGGCGAGTTTTTTCATAGGGCTTTATGAAGTTTACTAAAACGATTCCGGCCAGCGTTGTCTTCCGTGGAGCACGGAGGCAATCTGTACCTCGTCGTCTTGAATGATGTAGGCGGCAATGAAGGAAGTTCCAGGCACTACCAGTTCACGTGTTCCCGGCACGCGTCCTGCTCTACCGGATAGGGGAAAGTTGATCAGGCGATTGACGGAATCCTTGATCCGATTTGCGATTTTGCGCGCAGCCGATGGGCTATCCCGCGCGATGTAGTCGCGGATAGATTCGAGGTCCGAGACTGCCGTGGGAGACCAGCGAATCTTCATTTCGGCGCGGGCAACTCATTTTCCGTGCCCCAGCTATCCAGCCATTCCATCACGCGCTCATTGGAGACGCCCTGGCCAGCTTCCAATTCAGTCAGGCCAGTGCGAATGTGCTTGTGCTCCCAGCTATCGGGCGCAACGTACATGGAGATAACCTCCGCCGCCACGTCGGAGATAGGCTGCCGGCGATCATCGGCGAGGGCCGCCAGACGAGCCTGAACTGCTGGTTCGAGTTGGACAAGAATCGATGTTTGCGGCATCCATCACCCCCATGAACAATTATGCGCCTATTTTGCAGTTGCCGACTTGTATGATGACAGCATTTCACGCCTGAGGATGGCGTTCATGCGCGACTGATAGCCCCTGCCATGAGATTTCAACCATTCCAGAACATCTCCGTCCAGACGCGCGGTGACGATCTGTTTAATGGGGCGATAGAGATGCCCGCGCACACGCCTGGTCTTGGCCCATTCCGCGTCGGTCAGGACAGGAATATCGCTGGTGTCAATCTTGCTCGCCGGGCGCGCCGAGAGTGCTTTAAGATTGGCGCGCTGCGCGTCAGTCAGCGGCGGCAAAGTCTCCAGTGTGTACCTAACCATTTTCTTTTTCATAGCGTCGCCTTTCCCTGGGTTCAGCCCGTCTGGCGGAGATGATGCGCACCACTTCGATTTCGTTTCCGTCCTTAATTTCTTCTCTGATCGTGTGCGCGACGATCAGCAAGGATAAGCCCTCGACTTCACCGCAGGCTTGCCAGCGTTCTTCGCCATCCTGAACACGCTCTTTCCAGGACAGATAGAGAGGGTTTCGGAAGACCTGAGCAGCTTCCTCGAAGCTCACGCTATGCTTGCGACGGTTGGAGAGATTTTTCGCCTCATCCCACTCGAAGAGAAAATTGCTCACAACTCAATTGTAATACATATTTGTAAATATGTGAATTGTGCGGCGAATTACTTCGATATTTCCTCTTCCCTGTCTCTACCATGCCGTAGAATCGGCTTGTATGAAATGTCCTTATTGCGGCTTCAGTCAGGATCGGGTGGTGGACTCGCGGGAGAGCAAGGAGGCGGACGCCATCCGGCGGCGGCGGGAGTGCGAGAAATGCAATCGCCGCTTCACCACGTATGAGCGCATCGACGAAATTCCCTACATGATGGTCAAAAAGGATGGGCGCCGGGAGCGCTTCGACCGGCAGAAGATTCTGAACGGCCTATTACGCGCCTGCGAGAAGCGGCCGGTGGCGGCGAGCAGCCTGGAGGCCATTGTGGACGCCGCCGAGGCTTTTCTGGCCGAAGCTCCAGAGCGGGAGCGCACCACGGCGGAAATTGGCGAGCTGATTATGGACCGCCTCAAGGGAATCGACACCGTGGCCTACATACGCTTCGCTTCGGTCTACCGCGACTTCAAGGACGTGCGCGAGTTTAAGGAGGAGCTGGAAGGGCTGCTGGGCAACCGCGGAGCGGACAAGGGAAAGAAGTAAGAATAGTGGTCAGTGGCCAGTTTTCATTGGTCAGTGACCAGTTCGCGGCCAGCCGTTGATAGCGAACAGAGGCTTGATGAGGGAATCCTTGGCTGACCACGAACAACCGGGGTGGCTTGCACTATTGTTTATGCAGTTCCGTCCCGGAATGGGTATCTCCGGCGTTTTTCATAATTGTTGAGGAAAATATCAAGATTTCAAGACAATTTCGCTCCAAATACTATAACCTTCCAGTAAGCACCTACAGCACAGGGTGCGGAAAATTTTGAATCGAGGAAGCATCTATGTCAAAGGCAATCCCTGTCGTCCAGCGATTCAGCGCACTCGCGCTCGTCGCCATCCTGGCTTTCGCTGTTTCTTCGGCGATGGCCCAGACTTCCCCAGCCACCACTCCCGCCGAAGCCAGCCCTGTCGTAAGCCATCCGGCCACAAGCGGACCCATCAGCCACAACTACACTCTGAAGAAGGTTGACGGAACTCTCAACATCCTGGTCGATCCCGATGGGACGTGGAACTTCTCTGGCAACACAAAGGCCTTTCCGGGCAAGGATTTCGACGTCACGCTGGCGCTTAAGAACACCGACGGCGCGGTGGTACTTTTCCAATACGTCGGAGATGCTACGCACGGGATTCAATTCAGCAAGCAGGGGCAGAACGAGATTCTGAAGGAGAACTTTGCCTCCTTCACGAAGAGCCACAAATCTGCCTGGGAGTATCGTATCTACGAGAACGCCGCCGGCAAGAGACAGCTCTATGAAGCGCGAGAGAAAAAGAAGGAAGAGATACGAAAGGCCGAAGAAGAAGCGAAGAAGCGGCATGACGAGCAGGTAGCGGCTGAAAAGAGAAAAGAGCTAAAGGCTGAAGAGCAGGCCGAACTGAAATGGGAGCAGCAGCAGCAGGCTCAGCAGAAGCAGCAGAGCAGCGGCGGCGGCGGGACGAGCGTGGGCAGCGTGCTGAGCACCATCGGCTCAGTTGCTGGAGCCATTCTGTCGTTCCTGTAATCCACGACTGGCTGGGTTTCCACCGCGGCAGCAAGGCGGCTGGAACTTCAGTTAATTAAGCAGCACAAAAGGCTGGGCAGCTTGCCCAGCCTTTTGCTTTTTGGCGCCAGGCGCATAAAGGGTGATTTGCCTTCCTTGCCCGGTCCGATTCCTGCGAGAGCCAGCGAACAGGTTTACACCGCCTCCTCCACCCGACGCAGCACGCTGACCACGCCCATCGTGACGCCGCTTTCCTTGTCCACCATAGGCGCGGTGCTGATCTCCACGCGCAGCTCGCGGCGAGCGCGATCCAGCAGAGTCGCGATTCCCTTCGTGCGTCCCGCCAGCGCAATGCGATGATTCAGCGGCCGCTGATCAGGTGAGGCGTACGAAAGCTGAGGCAATCCCTCCTCAATCATCTTGCCGATCAGATCCTCGGCCTTCCAGCCGAGCAGTTCTTCCGCCGCCGGATTGACGGTGCGCACAAAGCCCAGCCCATCGGTCGCAATCACCGCCTCGGAGATCGACTCGAGCATGCTCTCCAGCCACAGCCTCGCGTGGTGCGCTTCCTGATGGGCGAGTTGCGCATCGGTCACGTCGAACGAGACCCAGCGAACGCCCGCCGGTTTGCCAGCGGCATCGCGTATAAGGCTGCGATGCAGCTCGAAGGTGCGAAACTCTCCCGCGCTGGTGTAAACCGTGCGCCGGATTGGCGGCGGGGGCTCCCCCGACTCGATGATCTTGAAAAAGGCCGCGCGGCTGATTTCTTTCTCGGCGGCGGGCATAAGGTCCCACAAGAATTTGCCCGTGACTTCTCCGTGTTCCAGAGGATACAAGGCGCGCGCGGCGCGATTGGCGCGCATCACCAGTCCCTCCGCATTGAGCTCGATATAGGCAGCGGGCAGCTCTTCGAGAATGTCGAGGGCCGAATCGCAAGGCGGGACAGGCAGGTTCACGGGAATCTCGTTCATCGTTTTCACCACTGGGTTGAAGGCTTGGGAGAGAGTTTGTATAAATCTTCGGCGTTGCGCAAGAACTCGATAGGGGTCAGGTCAAAGTCCAGCGGGATGCGCAGCATCACGTTGCGTCCCTCAATCGTGACGGTAATCTCGCGATTCTGCACGATGATGCGCTGCAACTCCGCGGTCAGAATCTTTTCGTTGGGACGGCCCTCCAGAACGACCAGCAGCGATGAGTCGCTCCAGTGGAAGATGGCGTCGTCGCTGTGCAGATTGTGGGTAAGAAAAGCAGAGACGGCCATGAGGCAATCCTGCACAACTTCCATCCCGAATCGCTGGCTGATGATCTCCAGGCAACCGAGCCGGAAGAGCGCAATGAAACCACCGCCGCCGCGTTCCATGATGCGTTTCACATGCTCGACCGCCGCTCCGCCGCCGCGCAGCCCGGCCGCGTTGTCGTTCTCCGTGGTGCGATCGGCCACCTTCAGCTTGGATGCACCCACGGGAATGCCCCGTTCCGCCCCCGCGGGATGCAGAAACTCCTTCAGCCGCTCGCGATACGCCTGAATATCCTCGCCGGTCTCCAGCCCCGCAATCTTGGCTACAAGCGGCGCGGCGTCCGATGAGCCGGCGTCCACGCCCACCCGCTCCAGCAGTTCCTGAAGCTGCATGGAAACCAGCGCCCGCCACCCTTTCTGCCGTTCCTTGAGCTCCCCTTCCGCGCCCTTCCTGTAGCTCTCAAACTCGCGCACAATCGTCTGAATCTGCGCCAGCTTGTCGTCTATCGGCAGCCGGTCCGGCACCTGCATCGCTTCCTCGTTCACCTTTTTGCGAAATGCTTTGTAGGTTGTCTCGTCGATCTCCGGCATGTTCTGCGCGGCTCCCTCCACCATCAGGGTGAGGCAGCGGTCAAAGACCAGAGGCACAGACTCCCCCTTCGCCGGAGAAGGCGAACGGCCCAACCCGGCCATCTGCCGCAAGCCCATCGAAGAGACTCCCGCATGATTTCATCGGCTGGAATCTTAGGATTCAACAGGCATTTCGCGGACCGGCCTTAGATTTCGGGGCTTTCACTTTCCCGCAGTTTGAGGCATGTTCGTTTTGATACTGCCCGCGCTGCCCCAACGCGCCTGTCCGAAAATCGCTCAATTTGCGCCCCTCCTCTTGTACACTGGAGTGAATACGGACATGAAAAACACATTTCCAATCGGCATTTTAGGCGCTACCGGAATGGTGGGCCAACGGTACATTCAGCTTCTGGAACGCCATCCGTGGTTCGAAATCACGTGGCTGGCGGCCAGCGACAGGTCTTCTGGCAAGACCTATGGCGAGGCCGCCAAGTGGCGCCTGGACACCCCTCTGCCAGAACGCATCGCCAAGATGACCATCTCGCCGGCGGAGCCCGAGGGCGCGCCCAAGATTATCTTTGCCTCGATTGATGCAGCTATTGCCCTGGAACTGGAACCCAGGTTCGCCGCCGCCGGTTGCGCCGTGGTCTCCAACTCCAGCGCCTTCCGCATGGCTCCAAATGTGCCGCTGGTGCTGCCGGAGGTGAACGCCGAACACCTTCACCTGATTGAGGAGCAATCATGGCGCAAGGAGTCGGGCGGCTACATTGTCACCAACTCGAACTGCACGGTGATGGGCCCGGTGCTGGCGCTGAAGCCCATCGCGGACCGCTTCGGAATTGAGCAGATCTTCGCCACCTCCATGCAGGCTGTGAGCGGAGCGGGCTATCCCGGCGTGGCCTCGATGGACATTCTGGACAATGTTGTCCCTTACATTCCCAACGAAGAAGAGAAGATGGAAGCCGAGCTGCTCAAGCTGCTGGGCTCACTCGATGGCCACGTGGTCAAGCCGCTGGCCGCGCGCATGAGCGCCAGTTGCAATCGCGTTCCGGTGGTCGATGGTCACACGGTGAGCGTGAGCATCAAGTTGAGCAAGCCGGCCACGCGCGAAGAGATTCTGGCGGCATGGGCGGAGTTCCGTCCGCTGGCCGGCAAGCAACTGCCTTCGGCTCCAGAGCAGCCGGTTGAGTGGGCGCCGCAGCCGGATCGCCCGCAGCCGCGCCTGGACCGCAATCGCGGCAACGGCATGACCGCGACCGTGGGCCGGCTGCGCCCCTGCAGCGTGCTGGACTGGAAATTTATCGTGCTCTCGCACAACACCATTCGCGGGGCCGCGGGAGCCACCATTTTGAACGCCGAACTGCTGGCCAGCCTGGGGAAATTCGCATGAGCCTGGTGGTGATGAAATTCGGCGGCACCTCGGTGGAAGATCCGGCGGCCATCCGGCGCACGGCGGAGATTGTGGCCGGGCGCGTGGCCCTGGGCAAGCAGCCGGTGGTCGTCGTCAGCGCCATGGCCAAGGTCACCGATCTGTTGCTGCGCGCCGCGGAGACCGCCGTGCAGGGCGACCGGGCCGGAGCCCTGGCCATCAGCTCGCGCCTGCGGGTGCAGCATCGCGACACGGCTACCGCTTTGCTCAAGGACTCTACCGTCCTGGTCGACGAGATCGACCAGAAGTTCGACCTGCTCGACGAGATTCTGCGCGGACTGGCGGCGCTGCTCGAACTCACCCCGCGCATCAGCGACCTGATTGTCAGCTTCGGCGAGCTTTTATCCAGCCGCATCGTCGCCGCGGCCTTCCGCGAGTTGGGCATCGACGCCGCCCACTTCGACGCGCGCCAGGTCATCATCACCGACTCGCAATACCAGAAGGCCATCCCGCAGGACGCCCTCATCGAAAAACGCTCTCAAGACAAGCTGCTCCCGCTCCTCGCCCAGAACCAGGTCCCCGTCATGGGCGGCTTCATCGCCTCGAACGAGGCCGGCATCACCACCACCCTGGGCCGCGGCGGCTCCGACTTCACCGCCGCCCTCATCGGCGGCGCGCTTCAGGCCGAGGCCATCGAAATCTGGACCGACGTGGACGGCATCATGACCGCCGACCCGCGCGTCTGCCCCGACGCCCTGCGCGTCAAGATCATCAGCTTTGAAGAAGCCGCCGAGCTGGCCTACTTCGGCGCCAAGGTCCTGCACCCCGCCACCATCCTGCCCGCCGTTAAGAAGAACATACCGGTCCTGGTGCTCAACAGCCGCAACGCCGCCTGCGAGGGCACGCGCATCATCTCGCTTCCGCCGCACTGCAAGAGCCCCTTCAAATCCATCGCCGTCAAAAAGAAGCTCAGCATCATCGACGTGGTGGCCGGCCGCATGTTGATGACCCACGGCTATATGAAGGAAATCTTTACCGTCTTCGACAACCACAAGTGCCCCGTCGATATGGTCTCCACCTCCGAGGTCTCGGTCTCGCTCACCGTGGACTCCAACGAACAAGCTGCCCGCCATCGCCGCCGATCTCGGCAAGCTGGCCGATGTGAAATATGAAGGCAAGAAGGCGCTGATCTGCCTGGTGGGCGACGACATTCGCGGTCGCAGCGGCATGGCCTCCCAGGTCTTCACCGCCATCCGCCACATCAACATCCGCATGATCTCCCAGGGCGCCAGCGAGATCAACATGAGCTTCATGATCGACGAAGACGACGCCGACGAGGCCGTCCGCTCGCTGCATGCAGCGTTCTTCCAGGACCCCGACCCGGCGATCTTCGACGTGGCGGCGCGCAAACAACATAGCTTGTCATCCTGAGCGAGCGAACCGAGTCGAAGGACCTGCGGTATCGGGTACTCTCAAATTTCAGAATCCGGACCTGGGACACCCAGCAACAATGAATCCCCGCTATAGAAGAGTAGCGTTCACGACCTGGAACAGCCTTTCAAAATTATCCAATGTTTCCTTCGATAGGGTGGGTAGGACTTTCTCGCGATTCCTAAGGAAGTAGTCCGCTGGCTTACCGTGATCGAACCGGGGGATTTTCAAGTGGCGCGCAATCTGGCATACAATTGCGTCAGTTCCCTTTAGGTCTGTTTCCTTGAGTGAGGCCTTGAATGCAGCATTATAGAGCGAAACGTAGTCGGATTTGGCGAACAGGTCTTCAATGTCAGCGGATTTGCTGCCGACTATTTGACCAATCGTTATTACTCGATTTTTCTTTAATATGTCTGCGCTAATAATATTTTCAAGGCGTTGGTTGCCTTCTTTTCGTGCATCCATTAACACTGTCACGTCCAGGTGATTACCGAGCAACGCGACGAATGTCGGTATGACGTCGGCTCCGCCTACGGGAATAATCGACCACCGTTCGTCTAGGGAGGTACGCCCGGCCCCCGATAGCATTTCAGAGATGAGGAGTAGATATGCATAGTCGGATGTACCCTCAACGATCAAATTGTGTGGGGCGATAAAAAGGTGCTGCACGAGTTCGTACCCGAGAGCACTTTGAAGTGGGAACAAGGTATCGCTGTCGATTGATAATACATCAGAGGTGATCTTTGAGCCAACCTCCCTCCCCTTATCTTCAACTAGTCTGACGCGCTCTAGGTGTCCTGGCTGGACCATGAATGGTGAGTGCGTCGTATATATAACCTGGCATCGCTTTGCCAGTCGCTCGTCGACGAATGCAAGCAAATCCTTCTGCGCCTTGGCGTGCAATCCAAGTCCTGGCTCATCCAGGAGTATAACAACTGGCTTCGTGCTGTGCTCGTACTCCGAGAATGCCGCAAGGAAAGAGAAGAACCATCGGAACCCGGTGGATCGCTCATCAAGCATCAAAGACAAAAAATGTCTGTCGTCCCAAAGGCGAATCTTCAACTCATCGATAACGCTTTGCTGCCCTTGCGGTGTAGATATGTTAGTTTGAACGATATCAATATTCACGCGCAGTTCAGGATTGGTGGTCCAATATTTTAGAACGTCTTGCGTGATCGACGTTGCGACGTTCTCAAGTTCCCGCTTTCGGACCTCATATTCGGCATTAAGCAGATACTGATCATCCGTTCCGGCGAGAGCGAGGAGAGCCCTCGCCGTTTTCTCCTCTTCCGTCAACCCATCAACGGGTTTGCTAAGGAGTTCCCGAACCTTGATGCTACCCCGGAGAGGGCTGTACTCGTCGAAATACAAAAATGAAGGCACGAATTCGGACAGAACACCGAGAATGGATTTCCGTAAATCGGTCTCTTTCCCAAACATTGCCTTGTGCTTCTCAGAAATTAAATCGTGAATCCTAAGGTACTTTTCACCTCCGTTCGCTTTTAGTGCCTCTAATAATTTCGTCAGGCCTGCAAAATCTTTTGCCTTGGCGAATTCTTCGACGAAATCAGGAGGGGGCTCGACGCTGTCGAGAATAAAGGCTACTGCTTTCGCCTCGTTGGTTTGAAATGAGTAGACTTTGCTGCCCATATAGCTCTTTGTTATAGTTATCAAATTCGAGAGAAGGGTTCCCTCCCCAAACCTTGACGATACAGAGTCAATCTCTTCCTCGGATAACTCAAACTTTGCGGTGATCGGACGGACTTCGTCGAGAACTATTCCCTCCCGCCGATGCTTCTTTTCGAGCCATGCCGGGTAGTGTCGTTGAACATCAAATTTGGCGCTCGTATTCGCTGGATTGAGTCTGTAAAGAGCATTGAGAAAGGCACTCTTTCCCGATTCATTCTTTCCAACGACACATGTCACATCGTCCTGTATATCTACGTCGTTTGAATTGAGAATGCTCTTGAAATCTTCGACCTTGACACTCTTAAGCTTCATTTAAGTCACCATGCTTTCGCGTTTCAAAATACCTCATGCACTTCACTATACGCCTATCAAATCTTGCAATGGTCCACTTTTGATTGAGGATAAACTGCTGGGAATCAGCCAAATACCTCCCGTTTTCGTTCAATCTTCACCGAGTGCCCAGAGTCCAGATTTTCGGACCTAGGATTTTGCTTGACTTCCCTCAAATAGTATATACAATAAGCCTATGGGAATCGCGTACGATCTGGTGGTCATGATTCCGTACCCTCCTGGGATATTGGCCTGAATAACCATCAAGTGAAATTGTGAGTCAAAGGAGTCAATGTCCATCCCTCTGAAATATCTTCAAAAACCTTGCAGTTAATTATCTAGTTAACATGCCTATAAACATAATAGAATGAATATGTTCCACGTGGAACATGTTTGCCGAGTGTTCCACCCTTGATTCTACAAATCATACTTGACTTCCTTCAAATAGTATATACAATAAACCCATGGGAATCACGCACGATCTTGTCAAGAATAACGGGGAGGTCCGAGAGATCACGTCCGGGGATGTTGCCCGCTTCAAGCCCTTCTCCGCGTTGCCCGCCGCGGAACAAAAAGTGCTGTTGAAGCTGCGCAGGCGAGGGCCGCAGAAGTCGCCCAAGAAGGTTCCCATCTCGATTCGCCTCTCCCCTGATGTGGCCGAGGGTCTGCGCGCCACGGGCAACGGCTGGCAAGGCCGCGCGGATGAGGCGCTCAGGTCGTGGCTGGCAGGTGGCCAGCTCTGATCGCCCAAAAATGATCGTGTGCCGCTACCCAGCGTCCTTTATCGCAAACGGCGCGCCGGCCGCGTTCTTGCGGCCGTAGATCACCAGCAGCGCCGCCAGCAGCAGAAGAATGGCGCCCAGGACCAGCAGGCTGCCCTCGGGGCCGTCCGCGCCGCCGCTCCACAGCACGTTGCCCGACGTGCTGGTGGTCAGGTAGTGGCCGGGGGCGACCATGCCGCTGTCGGCGGCGCCGTAGAAGAAGGTCTCTGCCCAGTCCCAGGCGGCGTGGCAGCCGATGGCCCACCACGCCGTGCCGGTCACCCGCACGCTGACGCAGAAGACAAAGCCGATCAGCGCCGCGGCAAAGATGCCGATCGGGTTTTCGCCGTTGTTGCCGGTATGGATGTAGCCGAAGAGAGTTGAGGTGACCCAGGCCGCCTGCCAGAACCCACTCCCTGGGGCTTTGCGAATGTGCAGCATCAGGCAGGGAATGAGCCCCAGCAAAGCGATGGCATAGATGCCCCAGACGCCGTTGCCTTTGTTTTTATATAGCAACTGAAGGCAGAGGAGACTGACGGTTCCCAGCGCCCACCAGAAGTTGAGGCCGCGGGTTAGCGTGAATTGCAGGTAACCGCGGAACATGCCCTCTTCCACGCAGCCTACCAGCAGAAAGGCGGCAGCCCAGAGCGCGCCAAACTTGAAGATCTCCGCGCCGGTGAGCGCGACAGAGCCGAAGTGCAGCCAGCCGCCCAAGGCCATGGCTCCCACCAATGCCGAAAGAGCCAGGAATCCCGCCGCCAAGCCGCTGAGAAAGTGAGGAATGCGCCGCGGACCGGTCAGGTTGTAGGCCAGCAGGCTGCGGCGGCCCTCAATCACGCCATCATTGAGGCCGCCCCGACCAGCGCCAAAAAGGCAATCAACTCACCGAAGAACGCCGAAGAGGCGGTAGGAGCGTTCTGCTTGCTGAAATCGACAAGATGGAATGACTGAAATGCAAACCCGACGGCGGCGCCAAGAAGACCGAGCAGAATAAAAAAGATCAGCGCCGACCAGCCGGCGCGCAGGCCCTGAGGGCCGTAGAAGGTCCAGTTCAACCAGTGAATGATCCGCGCCCCCAGGGAAGGGGCAACGGTTTCAGGCGCATGAGCCGCGTCGTTGCCGGCGAGCGGCGCTTCCGGCTGTGGGGGATAGTTCTCCGGCTCCATCGAGCCTCCTAAAAATACAAATTTGTGCGCTGAATTGCCCTAATGACAAGATAACCTACGCATTTCCCAGCAGGGCAGTTCCGCAGCAGAACTGACGGCAGATTGAAACCAGCCTTAGGAAATAGTTGACTTCGCAACTTGACACAATCGCCCGCTGCCTTGATGCTAAACAGTTCCGGTTATTGAGTATTTCCGCGCACGGGAGAGTTCAGGTCTTGCAAGTTCGCGTTTTTTATCACGACAAATGCTTCGACGGAGCCTGCTCAGCCTCGCTCTTCACGCGCTTCCATCGCGAGTGCATCTCACCGGTGCCAGCTACGAGTACCACGGCCTGGTCCATCGCGCCGGCGCTCTGTTCGACGAGAACGATTTTACCGGCGACGAAAACGCCATCGTCGACTTCAAGTACTCGCGCCTCGCCGCGGATTACCTGGTGGTTTGACCACCATCTCTCGGCCTTTCTCACCCCGCAGGACCAGGAGAATTTCCTGGCCTGCAAGCAGGATCCGGACTGCGGCAGCCGCAAGTTTTTCGATCCCGACTACACCTCCTGCACCAGCTTTCTGGCGCACATCGCCTCCACGCGTTTCGGCTTCAACACCGCGCCGGTCGCCGAGCTGATTCACTGGGCCAACATCGTGGACGGAGCCAAGTATGAGAGCGCCGAGTCGGCCGTCGAGATGGCCGCTCCGGCCATGAAGCTGACCCTCATCATCGAGTCCACGCAGGACGATGCCTTCATCCCGCGGCTGATTCCGCTGCTCACCGAGATGCCCCTGGCCGAAGTGCTCCGCCAGCCCTTTGTGGCCGAGCTGCTGCCGCCTCTGCTGGAGCGCCATCAGCAGGCCATCGAGCTGATCCGCCAGCGCGCCGAGGAGCGCGACGGCACCATCTTCTTCGACATCACCGACCAGCCGCAGGAGGGCTACAACAAGTTCATCCCTTACTATCTGCACCCCCAGGCGACGTACTCCATCGGCCTCTCCAGCTCCAGCTTCCGCACCAAGGTCTCGGTCGGCTCCAATCCCTGGACCAAGGCCGACCCGGCGAAGATGACCAATCTGGCGGCCATCTGCGAGCGCTACGGCGGCGGCGGCCATGCCCGCGTCGGCGCCATCAGCTTCCCGCCCGACCAGGCGGAGCAAGGCACGCGAGGCGGCGGCGGAGATTGTGGCCGAGCTGAGGGCGAAGAACCCGATGGGGTGAGGAGAGCTTGAAGAAAGCCACACTCTGCATTGTGTCGTTAAGGGTATGGGCTATAGCCGTACCATTCACAAACCAGTTTTTAAGTAGATTTCAACGCCTTGCCCTTCATGCTCGGCCACTCGGGCCGGCGTGCTCCAGGAATGCCTCCACGCCCTCCTTGAAGTCCGCCGTCGAGCGCTGCTGCGCGTTCACCTCGATTGCGTCCTCGATCTCCTCGTCCAGTTGGCGGCGGGCGTGCCGGGCAAGCAATTGTTTGAGCGCCTGCATAGCCTGAGGGCTGTTCAGCATCAGCGTCTGGGCCAGGGATGGGCGGTTGCATCAGCTCCTCGGCGGCCACAACCTCGGTCACCAGCCCCAGTCTGCATCGCCTCCTGCGCCTTCAGCATCCTGCCGGTCAACAGCAGTTCGCGGGTGCGCTTTTCGCCCACCTGGCGCAGCAGAAACGAAGCCGCAATCGCCGGCATAAAGCCCATCCGCACCTCGTTCAACGCAAACCGGGCCCAAGGCGTGGCCAGGGTAAAAGCGGGGATGGTGGCCAGGCTCATGCCGCTGCCGATGGCCGGGCCGTTCACCGCGGCAATGACCGGCTTGGGAAAGTCATAGAGCATGCGCAACACATGAGCTATATTTCTCCGCGTCGCGGCGATGCTCGCTCAGGCGTGCGGGCCTGCGAGGCGCCCAGGTACTCGAAATCCAGGCCGGCGCAAAAGGCTCGACCGGCCCCGGTCAGGATCACGGCGCCGCAATCGCCGCTTTCGGCCTCCTCGAGGGCCGCGATCAGTTCCTCAATCAGCGCCGGCGAGAGCGCGTTGCGCTTCTCCGGCCGGTTCAGCGTGATGGTCTTGACCCCATTCACGAAATGGACCAGGATGTGCTCGAAGCGGGACATGGGAACCTCCTGCTTGCGCCGGACCCCAGACACGACCTGCGCTGAAAGGCTTATCGTAGCGCAGAATTGCCCTGCCTGGCAGGTCATTTGGATCACTGCCTGTTCAAAATTAGGGAGCAAGTAACCGGAAAACAAGTGGCTGGAACCTGTTATTACAGCCCCAACTCGCCCGCCCGCTTCTTCATCGCCTCAATGCAAAACGCGATATGCGCGTCCAGCTCCACGCCCAGCTCCGCCGCGCCCTGCACGATGTCCTCGCGGTTCACGCCGCGGGCGAATGCCTTGTCCTTCATCTTCTTGCGCACGCTGGCCACTTCCACCTCGGCAATCGCTTTGGTCGGCTTGACCAGCGCGCAGGCGGTCAGAAAGCCGGCCAGCTCGTCGCAGGCAAAGAGGGACTTGGCCAGATGCGTGACGCGCGGCACGCCGGTGTACTGCGCGTGGCCCAGAATGGCGGTGCGCAGCTCCTCAGGCCAGCCCAGCCGCTCCAGCTCGCGGACTCCGACGAAAGGGATGCTCCTCGGCGGTGGGATGGCGCTCGTAGTCGAAGTCGTGCAGCAGGGCCGTGGTCGTATACAGCTCGATGAACGCTGCACGTTCTTCCCCGGCCAGCCCCAGACGGGCGGCTTCCGCCTCGCCCATGGCCGTGACGCAGGCCTCAACCGCCAGCGCGTGCTTGCGCAGGTTCTCGCTCTGGGTCCACTCGGTCAGCAGTTGCCAGGCCTGTGCGCGTCCGTAGCTGGAACCGCTTTCCTTTGCATCATTTCCGGTGCAGTTATTCATTGTTTTCTTGACCTCGATGTTGACTAACTTGGTTCGTGCCTTTTCCTGGTTTTTCAGGTCATTACCGGGGTCTGATCCGTGAAAGTTGGGTTTGTATCCAAGTTTTCACTTGACAGTTATGGTTCACTTCACCGAAAGTATCACATATCGTGGTGCTGCGATGCACCGCGGGGTTCCTGCTCTGGCACTCCGCACACCGCACATGGCAACTACGCTGGCAAGCGTGGAAACACGCGAAGTTGTGCACTGCAGTTTCTGCAAGCTGGTTCAGTTCAGACCGAGCAATTCCCATTGCGTAAGGTGCCACAGGCCCCTGGATGTCGAGGAGCCCGTTCGGCCAGGGCCGATCCCGGTTGACCGTCACCCCGTGGATCCCGCCACCGAAGCCGGCCTGAGAGTGGCCGGCCTGGTGAAGGAGATCCGCCGCGCGCGCCATCTCAGCCAGCGCCAACTGGCCGGGCGGATGCAGGTGCCCCGCACCTACATCTCGAAGATCGAAAACGGCAAGGCCATCCCCACCCTCAGCTCTCTGGAGCGGCTGGCCGATGCTCTGGGCGTGGATGTGCGCCAACTGGTTCGCGACGCCCGCAGCCAGCCGCGACGAGGAGGTAGCGTCGATCCTGGCCGATCCGTTGCTGGCCGAGATTGCGGCTTTGCTGCCTTGCCTGGACCCGCTGCACCGCTCGCTGATCGCGAGTGCGGCGCACGACATGGCCATGGGCCACCGGCGCATCGCGTAACGAGAGCTCGCGGCCGGGAACTGTCCGTTTCCGGTATTGGGCCGATGGCCGCCGCGCTCTCCGCCGGCGGCGCTGTGCACGGCACGGCCTTCAGCCCCGGTGCCGGCGGCAATTGCGGCGCATGGGCGCTTGTGCTACGGTCGAGGATGAGACCGCCTCGGCTCGCGGCGCGTAGATGACCGTGTGCCGGCCCGAAGGCTCGATAGCATTTTGTTGAGGCAATCATCTTGTTTCCTGCCGCCAAGCTGCGCATCGATGAGCTGACCGCCGAGGAGCGCGCCGTCTACGCGACCCTCAAGCCGGAGCGCATGCCCCAGCATGTGGCCATCATCATGGACGGCAATGGCCGCTGGGCCGGCCATCGCTCGCTCAAGCGCTTCCTGGGCCACCAGCAGGGCGCCAACAGCGTGCAACTGGTCACCGAAACCGCCTCCCGCATCGGCCTGCCCTGGCTCACCCTCTACGCCTTTTCGCTGGAAAACAACCTCCGCCGCCCCCGCGCCGAGGTCAACTTCCTCATGCGCCTGCTCAAGACTTATCTGGAGTCCAACCTGCAGCGCATGATGGACAACAACGTACGCATGAAGTACATCGGCCGCACCCACGAGCTGCCCGCCGAGGTGCAGGAGAAGATGCGCTGGGCCGAGGAGGCCACGGCCGGCAACACCGGAACCACCCTCACCCTGGCCCTCAACTACGGCGGGCGCTCGGAGTTGGTGGACGCCTTTCGCGGCCTGGCGGCCGAGATGAAGCACCAAGCACCATCAGCCCGGACCGCAAATCACCGAGGAAGACATTCACCGCCATCTCTACACCGCCGCATATGCCCGACCCCGACCTGCTGATCCGCACCTCGGGCGAGATGCGGCTGTCGAATTTTCTGCTCTGGCAGATCGCCTACACCGAAATCTTCGTCACCGAGCGGCTGTGGCCGGATTTCAACGGCATCCATCTGCTGGAGGCCATCGCCGACTTCCAGCACCGCGAGCGCCGCTACGGCGGCCTGAGCGATAGTGTAGGCGAAGTGGAAGAGAACCCCGACAAATCAAGATCGTGGCTAACTGAATCCTTTTTGCCCTGCATTTCTTCTTCTTTCATAAATCACCAATTTGCCAGCTTTCGTGTTTGTGATCCACGCAGGAGTAGTGGGCATTTACACTCACTTCGCGGCAGGGCTAGAATTACAGGCTTGGAATAGATTCCCACGGAGCACTCGATGAGAAAAGTTCTGGTTAGCATCTTTTTAGTCCTTCTTTTATCATCAAGCCATCCGGCAGCAGGCAAGGGCAGTTCTAAAGACCTTAATCGCCAACTGATTGAAGCCGCCGGAAACGGTGACAAGGCAGCGGTGCGGCAATTGCTGGAGAATGGCGCCGACATCGAGGCCAGTGGCAAGTACAAAGACATGTACTCATGCACAGCACTGGACGCGGCCGCCTACTCGGGCCAAACCGAAGTGGTGAAGCTGCTGCTGGAGAATGGCGCCAACATCAATGCCAGCGGAATCAGTCATTGGCCAGCGCTGGTGTGGGCTGCTTACTCAGGCCAATCCGAGGTGGTGAAGCTGCTGCTGGAGAAGGGTGCGAACATTGAGGCCAAGGCAAGTGGAGGCAATCCGGCGCTGGTACAGGCGGCCTTCTATGGCAAGACCGAAGTGGTGAAGCTGCTGCTGGAGAATGGTGCCAACATCGAGGCCAAGGGATTGGACGGCATGACGCCGCTGATCGCGGCGGCCGAATCCGCCGGGTCAGGGCGGTTGGAGGCGTCCAATACATCCACCAGCTATCCCGAAGTGGTGAGGCTGCTTCTGGAACATGGGGCCAACATCAATGCCAGGGACCACCATAACGCGAACGCGCTGTTCTGGTCGCAACGCAGAGGTGTGTGGAATGGAAATCCCGAGGTGGAGAAGCTGCTGCGGGAGCACGGTGCCCACTGAGCATCGGTTCCCGGTTCTTCTCGTCCAAATTTGCGCGATGGCTGTCTGCCGGTACACACCCCACCCCGACAGTGTATCCTCATCCCTAATGAAACGTGTCTACACCGCTCTCATCCTGATTCCCCTGGTTCTGGTCCTGGTCTTTTTGGGGCCGTGGTGGCAGTGGCTGTTTACCATGGCCGTTGCGGCGGTGGCCGCGCTGGCCGCATGGGAGTTTCTGGGCCTGGCGGAGAAGGCCGGCGCCAACCGCCGCGCATTGCGGTGGTGCTGGCCGTTCTGGCGCTCTTTGCCAGCAACTTCGAGTGGCCCGATCCAAAACCCAGCCACACTGGGCACGCTCGGCATCCTGAGCCTGGGCCTGCTGGTCTATTGCACTTTCTTCAGGCCCGTCGAGCAGATCATGGCCGACGTTTCGGCCTCCATCTTCTGCCTGCTCTACGTCGGATTCACCCTGATTGCCCTGCCCGCCCTGCGCGAGAACCCCGAGGGCAACGGCCCCTCCCTGGTCACCTTCCTGCTGTGCGCGGTCTGGGCCGGAGACACGGCCGCCCTCTACATTGGCCGCGCCTGGGGACGGCACAAGATGGCCCCCACGCTCAGCCCCAACAAGACCTGGGAGGGCGCCTTCGGCTCGGTGGGCGGCAGCCTGCTCGTCCACCGGCGCTCTGCTTGGCCTTGCGCAATTGATGCAGATGCCGATGTGGGATGTGGGCTGGCGGTCTCCTACTCCGGCGGGGTCTGGTGGTACTGGCTGGGCCTGGCCGTGGTGGTCAATGTGGCTGCCCAGGTGGGCGATCTGGCCGAGTCCGCACTCAAGCGCTCTGTCGGCGTCAAGGACTCCGGCTCCCTGCTGCCGGGCCATGGCGGCGTTCTGGACCGCATTGACGCCCTGCTGATCGCCGCACCCGTGCTGTGGTACGCCCAGATGATTCACTAGAGAGGCGCTAGTTTAAGCAGATACATTTTGCTCGACAAGAATCCTGCCGGCAGAAGGCGGACAGAGATCGTCTTGAGCCGGTCTCTTCAACCATCAGCAACGACCCGCGAAAGTTAAGTTCCCATTCCCCAGTTGAATCCAGAGTTGCTACCCCAGAAAGATTCCGGCAATGGAGGCGGAGATCAGGTTGGCCATGGTGCCGGCGAACATGGCGCGGAAGCCGAGCTTGGCCAGGTCGTTGCGGCGCTCGGGAACCAGCGCGCCGATGCCGCCGATCTGCATGCCGATGGAGCCGAGGTTGGCGAAGCCGCAGAGGGCAAAGGTGGCGATGGTGAAGGAGCGCGGCGCGAGCGCGGCCTTTTGCGCGCCCAGCGAGATGTAGGCGAGCACTTCATTGAGCGCCATGCGCGTGCCGAGCAGGTTGCCGATGGCGCCGCAGTCGTGCCAGGGAACGCCGATGAGCCAGGCGACGGGAGCGAAGAGGAAGCCGAGAATCTGGCCGAGCGAGCCGGGAACCCAGTGCATGTAAGCCAGCGCGTGCGTCCAGCCGAGCAGGCTGTCGAGCAGGGCGACGAGGGCGAGGAAGCTGATGAGCATGATGGCCACGTTCATGGCCAGCTTGCCGCCGTCGATGGTGCCGCGGGCGATGGCGCCGATGAAGTTTTCATCCTTGTGCATCTCGTCCTTGGGGATGACGACCTTGCCTTCGGTGGCGGGGACTTCGGTTTCCGGGACCAGCATTTTGGAGAGCAGGATGGTGCCGGGCGAGGTCATGATGACGGCGGCGAGCAGATGGCGCGCCTCGACGCCATAGGCGATGTAGGCGGCCATGATGCCGCCGGAGACGTGGGCCATGCCGCTGGTCATGATGGTCATCAGCTCGCTGCGCGTGGCCTTGGAGAGAAACGGGCGGATGGTGAGCGGAGCCTCGGTCTGGCCCATGAAGACGGAGGCGGCCACGTTCAGGCTTTCCGCGCCGGAGATGCGCATGGTCTTGAGCATGACCCAGGCAAAGCCGCGGATGACGATCTGCATGACGCCGATGTGGTAGAGCAACGCGAAGAAGGCGGAGATGAAGATGATGGTGGGCAGCACCTGGAAGGCGAAGATGGCGCCGGCGTTGGGCGGCAGCAGATTGCCGAAGGCTCCGGAGTTGGGCAGGCCGAGCTGGCCAAAGAGCATTTTGGTGCCGGCGAAGGTGCAGGCGAGCATGGAGTTGACCACGCCGCCGGCCCAGGTCATGGCGCGCTGTCCGTAGTCGAAGCGCAGCACCAGGAAGGCGAAGGTGAGTTGCAGGCCGAGGCCCCAGGCAACGGTGCGCCAGCGGATGCGCTTGCGGTCGGTGGAGAACAAATAGGCCGCCAGCAGCACGGCCAGAATTCCCAGCACTCCGGTGTATCGAACCAAGGTGAATCTCCTTGAAAAGCAGGGAATAGGGATTAGGGAACAGGGAATAGAAAAAGCCTATCCAATGCTGCGCAATACCTAATCCATAGTCCCTAATCCCTAACGAACTACCTTACAACATTGCGCAGGTGGGCTTCCGCCGATTCGCGGGTGAAGATGCGGCTGACCAAGGGCACTGCCTGCGGCGGAGTTTTGGAGAAATGAATGGCCTGCTTGAGAATCTCCTCCGGCTCGGCGAGAAGCGCGGGGCTGGTGGCGTAGAGCGTGGCGAGGGGCTGGCCTTTTTCGATGCGCGCGCCGCGGCGGGCATGGAAGTCGATGCCGGCGTGGGGATCGACCGGCTCACCGGCTTTTTCGCGGCCCGCGCCGGTGCGCTGCACGGCCCAGCCGAGGGCGGTGGTGTCCATGGCGGAGATAAAGCCGCTCTCCCAGGCCGGGACGACCTTGGTTGCGCCGGGCTTGTGGAAGTCGGGATTGTCGAAGACTGAAATGTCGCCGCCCTGGGCCTCGACCATGGCGAAGAAGGCGCGCAGAGCGGAGCCGTCGGCGAGGGCTGTTTCGGCGCGGGCGTAGCCGGCTTCAGGAGTGGCGGCCTGGCCGCCGAGATGGATCATCCAGCCGGCCAGGATCAGCGACAGCTCGCGCAGGTCTTCGCTTTCGGGCGGGGCGCTGGCCGCGCAGCAGCTCGACCGACTCGACCAGCTCGATCCAGTTGCCGGCGGCTGTGGCCCAGCGGCTGGCCCATGTCGGTCAGCAGAGCCACGGTGCGGGTTCCGGCGGCCTCGGCGGTGGCCACCATCAGGGCGGCGAGGTAGGCGGAGTCCTCCGGCTTGCGCAGGAATGCGCCGGAGCCGGTTTTTACGTCGAGGACCAGGGCGTCGAGGCCGGCGGCCAGCTTCTTGCTGAGAATCGAGGCGCAGATGAGGCCGGGGCTTTCGACGGTGCCGGTGCGGTCGCGCAGGGCATAGAGGACGCGGTCGGCGGGGACCAGCGACTGGGTCTGGCTGATGATGGAGGCGCCGCACTTCAGCAGGACGGCCTCAAATTCCTGGAGCGAGAGGGCGGTGCGGTAGCCGGGGATGGATTCCAATTTATCCAGTGTCCCGCCGGTGTGGCCCAGTGCGCGTCCGCTGATCATGGGCACGGCGACGCCGCAGGCCGCGGCCAGGGGCGCGACGAGGAAGCTGGTCTTGTCGCCCACGCCGCCGGTGGAGTGCTTGTCGACGGCGATTTTGCCGAGGCGGGCGGGGGAGAACTTTTCTCCGGAGTCGCGCATGGCCAGGGTCAGCGTGCGCGTTTCGTCGAGCGAGAGGCCGCGAATCCATGCGGCCATCAGCCAGGCGGCGAGCTGATCGTGGGGAATGGATTCGTTGGCCGCGCCGGTGACCAGGAAGCCGATCTCGCGGGCGTCCAGCGAGCCGCCGTCGCGCTTTTTGCGGATCAGGTCGATCATGTGGAGGGGGGCGGGCGGCGGTGCGGAAGCGGAAGACGACATCGCGGAATGTGCCTCGAAGTGGTAGGTTTTTCAGATTATCACAAGAAGAGGTCGAATGAGGTTACCCGATTGTCAAGGCTGTGTACTGTCCGGCATGGCCGCGATAAACTAAGCGGGGCGCAGAAGCCAAATGAGAAGCCGATTGAACCCAGCTCCGCGCGATTCAGGCACGTACTGCAAAGGTTTTTCAGAAGCATGATTTCAAGCCTGCCCACCACCGTTACCAGAGGGATATTCAAGATGACAAGAGAACGGCTCGATGGCTTGTACCTGCTGCTGTTGGGGACGATCCCGGTGTTTCTTTTGCTGAGCTTCCTTTTAGTGACCACCTCGAGTTTTCCGATGCAAGATTTCAAAGTGGTCTACTACCCAGCACGATGCCTTCTTCAACATTGCGACCCCTACCGAGAAAGCGAGGTATTGCGTATCTATCGGGCGGAAGGAGGGGAGTATCCGTCGGAGGCAGCAACTGATCGCGTGAATATAACGCGAAATATCTATCCTCCGACCACATTTTCTTTGATAGTTCCCTTCGCGATGCTGTCCTGGGGAGCTGCGCGCATCCTTTGGATCATAATTACCGCCGGCAGCCTTCTCATCGCCTCGCTACTGGCCTGGGATCTTGGGGCAGATCACGCGCCAATCCTCTCTGGTGTTCTGATTGGCTACCTTCTCGCCAATAGCGAAGTGCTGATGGTTCTAGGCAATCCATCCGGAATTGTTATCTGTCTTTGCGTAGTGGCTGTCTGGTGCTTTCTTCGGGAGCGGATTGTTTATGCAGGCATCCTTTGTCTTGCTGTCAGCCTTACCATCAAGCCGCAGGAGGCAGGACTGGTCTGGCTCTACTTCTTGCTGGCGGGAGGAATCCACCGCAAGCGTGCACTGCAAACCCTGCTCGCGACAATTGTTCTCAGTCTGCCGGGGTTGCTGTGGGTCTGGCACATCTCGCCGCACTGGATGCAGGAATTACACGCAAATATCCAGGCATTTACGGTACGCGGTGGTTTTGCCAACCCCGGTCCGGCTTCAACGGGTACCCATGGCGCTGGCATCATGATCAATTTGCAAACGGTCATCAGCTTCTTCCGGGATGATCCACGCATCTACAATCCGGTCAGCTACTTTATTTGCGCCTTGCTCTTGCTGGTCTGGGTGCTTGTCACGCTGCGAGCCCGCCCCTCACAGGCGAAAGCCTGGTTGGCGATTGCGGCCGTCGTGCCTCTGACCCTGCTGCCTGTTTATCACCGTCTCTACGACACCAAGCTGCTGCTGCTCACGGTTCCCGCCTGCGCCATGCTGTGGGCCAAGGGCGGGCGGATCGGCCGACTCGCACTCCTGGTGAACATAGCGGGATTTGTGTTGAGCGGTGATATTTCATGGACGATTCTGTATAACCTAATCGACATTTTGAATCCGTCCAGGGCCGGAATCGCAGGGCGGATACTGACGGCTATGCAGATTTTTCCAGTTCCACTCATGCTGCTGGTCATGAGCATCTTTTATCTGTGGGTGTACGCGCGCAGATGCAGCCATCCGGATGGGCGGGAAGAAGTGTGCTTCGTTGCCGGAGATTGACGCCTTGTGGGCTCTGCCTTCCCACCCGGTTTGCAATTCCCGTGCCGTTTCGTTATGATTCTAATAACTGTCCAGGGAAATCCCTGGGCCGTCAATAGCACCACGGCTTCTGGGCTCGACTGCCTGAGGCGCGGCGACGGAAACGTTGCCCGCTCCGGCGAGGAGTTCCCCGGCATAAGCGGGCTGGCAGAGGCGGTGGGAGACGAGGGAAGAATGGCAGAAAATCCAGCAAAAACATTGTGAAGGCGCGCGCGGCTGTAGTGAAGCCCGTGTATCCGCTGCCCGAGGCGGTTGGGCTGCTGAAGCAGGTGAAGTACGCCAAATTTGACGAGACCGTCGATCTGACGCATGCGGCTAGGCGTGGACACGCGCCACGCCGACCAGATGGTTCGCGGGACGGTGGTGTTGCCGCATGGGCTGGGCAAGACCAAGACGGTGGCGGTGATTGCCTCCGGCGACCGCCAAAAGGAAGCCAAAGATGCCGGAGCGGACTTTGTGGGCGGCGAAGAGATGGTGGAGAAGATCCAGAAGGAAAACTGGACCGCCTTCGACGCGCTGATCGCCACGCCAGACATGATGAAGGTGGTGGGACGGCTGGGCAAGGTGCTGGGCCCGAAAGGTCTGATGCCCAACCCCAAGACCGGAACCGTGACCATGGACGTGGCGGCGGCGGTGAAAGAGATCAAGGCCGGCAAGGTGGAGTTTCGCGCCGACAAGACCAGCCTGGTGCATGTGCCGGTGGGCAAACTGAGTTTTGAGCCGCAAAAGCTGATCGACAACGCGACCACGGTGATTGCGGCGATTGTGCGCGCCAAGCCTTCGGCGGCCAAAGGCAAGTACATCAAGAGCACTACGTTGAGTTCGACGATGGGCCCCGGAGTGCCGCTGGATTCGGCGGTGGCGGACGCGGCGGGCAAGCACTAAAGGCAGGGACTAGGGACTAGGGAATAGGGACTAGCCGACACAACGGTTTTCTTCCTTTCCATCTCGGTCTTAAGTTCAAGAAACAGGATTCGAGCATGGAGCGTCGGTGGGATTTGCGGGCGCGACCGGCTGAGGAGCAGGACGATGGCGATTTCAAGGGCGAAGAAGACGGAGAAGGTTCAGTTGCTGGCCAAGGAGCTGGAAGGCTCGACGACGGCGATTATCGGCACTTTTTCCAAGCTGACGGTAGCCAAAGATTTTGCGTTGCGCAAGGTGATTCGCGAGGCGGGCGGCAAATATCGCGTGGTGAAGAACTCGCTGGCGGCCGTATCCGGCAAGGGCACCAAGGTGGAGGCCGCGCTGCAGGGGCTCAAGGGCGTGAACTCGGTGGCGTTCACCAAGGGCGACCCGGTGGCGCTGGCCAAGGTTTTTGCCAAGTGGGCAAGCGAGAACGCGGAGTTCCAGTTCAAGCTGGGCATTGTGGACGGCAAGCTGCTGACGGTGGCCGAGATCAAGGCTCTGTCGACGATGCCGGGCAAGGATGAGCTGTTCTCCAAGCTGCTGTTCCTGATCAATGCGCCGGCGCAACGGCTGGCGACGGTGATCAACGCGGCGGGACGCGACATGGCGGTGGTTCTGGGCCAGGGCGTGGAGAAGGAAAAGTTTGCGTCTGCGGCGTAGCCGCCGCAGCAGTTATCAGTTCTCAGTTGTCAGTGCGGCTAAGCCGGATTTTTCGGTATTGACTACTGATAACTGACCAGCTGGCAACTGTTTTAAGAGTTTTGGCCGGGAAGCAGGCGGGAAGGGCGCGGGTCTGGCGCATCGGAAACTTTCCACTGTGTGGTGCGGCCTTTTGGACGAGAGTTTTGGCTCGGACAGGAATTTCAAAAACGATTCTGAATGGAGAAGAAAATGGCGGATCTGGAGAAGTTGGAAGAGCAAATCGTGTCGCTGAGCCTGTTGGAAGCCGCAGCTCTGGTGAAGAAGCTGGAAGAGCGGCTTGGAGTTTCGGCGGCGGCGGCGGCTCCGGTGGCGGTTGCGGCCGGTGGCGGCGCGGCGGCTCCGGCGGCCGAAGAGCAGACGGAGTTCCAGGTGATTCTAAAGGACTTCGGCGCGAACAAGATCAACACCATCAAGGCGGTGCGCGAGATTACGTCGCTCGGCCTGAAGGAAGCCAAGGACCTGGTGGATGGCGCGCCCAAGCCGATGAAGGAAAGCGCGACCAAGGACGAGGCCGAGGCGATCAAGAAGAAGTTTGAAGGCATCGCGACGATTGAGATCAAGTAGGCTCGATCAGCTGCCCGGCCGCGAGGCCGGGCCGCTTGCAAGGCAGGCCGGGACGCGCTACAATAATAAGTTGCGCGTCTTTTCGGCTTATTCCGTTTTTTTCAGGGAATGGGGCTGGTTTGGTTGGCGCGTTTTGAGAGTTGTGGATGGGCACGCAAGCGTCCGCAGGCCGGGGCAGAGCCAAGCCCTCTGGCGGCGAGGTTCGCGTTGTAGTTAAGTGCCTTAGAGTCAGCGGTTTACTTAGGCGGCAGGCGGGGTATCCGTTGACGTTGTGAGTGGCTGGCGAGCGAGCGGCAGAAGCGAGCTTTGGGATCGGCGAGAGCAGCGCAAGAGAATTCGGATGGGGGCACAGGCGATGAGCCGCGCTCGTGAGGCATTGTGCCTTGCGAGCTTTTCGTGTGTCCCGGCTGTGGCAGAGTGGGTATTTGGAGGAATCTCTGCCCAGGGCGTACCAGAATTGTAAACAGGTTCACTCGTTGCGTTGGCTTCCTCGATTGTGCGCAGATTAGCGCACTTGCCGGATGTGCGGCAATGCCCACGACGCGTTTTTGACCGACTTCTCACGGGACATGCATGGCCCTGGGGGATTCCCCGGTGTGTTTGCGGCCTGGCTGCAAGTTGTTCTGGAGGGCTTGCAGGGGCGGGGACTGGAGATAGGCAGCGGCCAGTCCGGTTTTTTCGACTTACTTACCGTAATTAGCGGGCGCCGAAGAGACTCAGGCGCTGGCCCGGCCCAACTTCGGCGCCGGAGCGACGAGGCTCAGGAGTGAAGCATGCCGAACGAGAAGCGCGCGATTCGCAGCCGACTCGATTTTTCAAAGATTCCCACCGCAACGCAGATACCCAACCTGATTGAAGTGCAGCGGCGCTCGTATGAGCGATTCCTGCAGATGGACAAGCTGCCCAACGAGCGCGACGACGCGGGTTTGCAGTCGGTGTTTGTGTCGGTGTTTCCGATCACGGACTTTCGCGGCATCTCGCAGCTGGACTTTGTTGATTTTTCGATTGGCAATTGGGAGTGCAAGTGCGGCCACTTGAAGGGGCTGCATCACCTGCGCACGGCCTGCGTGCATTGCGGGTCGATGGTGATTACGGATCCGTTTCATCCCGGGGATGTGCTTTGCCAGAAGTGCGGCACGTACAACAAGAACACGCCCGACTTCTGCAACAAGTGCGGCGACCCGGTGAGCCTGCAGTTGAAGTACGACCAGCAGGAGTGCGAGGAGCGGGGCATGACCTTCTCGGCGCCGTTGAAGGTGACGGTGCGGCTGACGATTTATGAGAAGGACGCGGAGACGGGCAACAAGACGGTTCGCGACATCAAGGAGCAGGAGGTGTTTTTCGGCGACATTCCGCTGATGACGCCCAACGGCACATTCATCGTGAACGGCACGGAGCGCGTGATCGTGTCGCAGTTGCACCGGTCGCCGGGCGTATTTTTTGAGACGGCCAACAACCGCACCTACTTTTTGGGCAAGATCATTCCCTACCGCGGCTCCTGGGTGGAGTTCGAGTACGACCAGAAGAACACGCTTTATGTGCGCATCGACCGCAAGCGCAAGTTTCTGGGAACGATCTTTTTGCGGGCGCTGGGATTGCGTTCGGACGAAGAGATACTGAAGACTTTTTACACGGTGGACCGGCTGCATATCGCCGACGGGAAGCTGCACTGGGCGATTCCGGAGGACGCGCACGCGCAACACGCACCTGGTGGGCGCCAAGCCGGCGCACGGGGTGGTGCATAGCGGCGTGGAGATCGCGTTCGCCGGGCGCAAGATCACGCCGCACTCGCTGAAGGCGCTGCGGACGGCGGCCATCGACAGGATCGAGGTGGAGGCGGCCGAGCTGGACGGGGCGCATACCGCGGCCGACGTGGTGGACCTGAACACCGGCGAAGTGGTGGTGGAGGCCAACGTCGAGTTGACGGCTGACCGGCTGCATAAAATTCTGTCCAGCGGCGCGGCGGTCTTCGAGGTGTTCTTTCCGGAGCGCGACGATGCGGGCAACATCATCGCCAACACGCTGAAGCGCGACTCGATTCAGCAAGCCGGAAGAGGCGCTGATCGAGATCTACCGCAAGCTGCGGCCGGGCGATCCGCCGACGCTGGATACGGCGACGGCGCTGTTTGAAGGCATGTTCTTCGACCCGCGCAAGTACGATTTTTCGCGCGTGGGCCGGCTGAAGTTCAACATCAAGCTGTACGAAAGCCAGGACGCCACCAAGCTGAACAATCGCACGCTGACGCCGGAGGACTTCTACGCGACCATCCGCTACCTGCTGAAGCTGCGCAAGAACATCGGCATGGTGGACGACATCGATCACCTGGGCAACCGCCGGGTGAGCGCGGTGGGCGAGCTGATGGAGAACCAGTTCCGCATTGGCCTGGTGCGCATGGAGCGGGCCATCAAGGAAAAGATGAGCGTGTATCAGGAGCTTACGACGGCCATGCCGCACGACCTGATCAACGCCAAGCCGGTGATGGCGGCGATTCGCGAGTTTTTCGGTTCGTCGCAGCTGTCGCAGTTCATGGACCAGACCAATCCGCTCTCGGAGATTACGCACAAGCGGCGTCTTTCGGCGCTTGGACCGGGCGGCTTGAGCCGTGAGCGGGCGGGCTTTGAGGTGCGCGACGTGCATCCGACGCACTATGGGCGCATCTGCCCGATTGAGACGCCGGAAGGTCCGAACATCGGCCTGATCAGCTCGTTGAGCTGCTTTGCGCGCATCAACGAGTACGGCTTCATCGAGTCGCCCTACCGCAAGGTGAAGGACTCGCGGATTCTGGATTTCGTGGAGATTGCCAACGCCGGCGAGAGCGGCCTGCGCGTGGGCGACCACATCGAGAAGGAAGAGGCGGCGCGGCTGAACGCCGGACTGAAGAAGGCGGGCAAGCGGCAGATCGAGCACATTCCGTTCAGCTTCTATCTTTCGGCATGGGAAGAGGACAAGCACACCATCGCGCAGGCCAACATCGAGTTCAACGAAGAGGGCCTGATCACCGAGGACCTGGTGAACGCGCGCCGCATGGGGAACTTTGTGCTGGTGAACCGGGCCGAGGTGGACTACATCGACGTCTCGCCCGAAGCAGCTGGTTTCAGTGGCCGCGTCGCTGGTTCCATTTTTGGAGCACGACGACGCCAACCGCGCGCTGATGGGCGCCAATATGCAGAGGCAGTCTGTTCCTTTGCTGGTGGCCGAGGCTCCGCTGGTGGGCACGGGGATGGAAGGCGTGACGGCGCGCGATTCGGGCGCCGTGATTCTGGCCAAGCGCAACGGCATTGTGGATTCGGTGGACTCGCAGCGCATTATCGTGCGCGTGGAGGGCGAGCATCATCCCACGCAGCTTTCGCGCGAGGTGGGCTCGGACATCTACACGCTGATCAAGTTCAAGCGGTCGAACCAGAACACCTGCATCAATCAGAAGCCGGTTGTCCGCGAGGGCGACCGCGTGGTCAAGGGGCAGGTGATCGCCGACGGGCCGTGCACGGAGCGCGGCGAGTTGGCGCTGGGACGCAACGTGCTGGTGGGCTTCATGCCCTGGCGCGGCTACAACTTCGAGGACGCGATCCTGATCAGCGAGAAGCTGGTGCGCGAGGACTACTACACCTCGGTGCACATTGAGGAGTTCGAGATCGAGGCGCGCGACACCAAGCTGGGACCGGAGGAGATCACGCGCGACATTCCCAACGTGAGCGAGCACGCGCTGCGCGACCTGGACGAGAGCGGCGTGATCCGCATCGGCGCGCAGATCAAGCACGGCGACATCCTGGTGGGCAAGGTGACGCCCAAGGGCGAGACGCAACTGACGCCGGAAGAGAAGCTGCTGCGCGCCATCTTCGGCGAGAAGGCCGGCGATGTGCGCGATGCATCGCTGACCTGCCCTCCGGGCATCGAGGGCACGATCGTCGATGTGCGCATCTTCAGCCGCAAGGGCCAGGACAAGGACGAGAGGGCGCAGGCAGATCGAGGCCGAGTACATCTCCAAGCTGGAAAAGAACCTGGGCGACGAGATTCGCATTCTGACCGATGAGCGCCTGAAGCGCCTGGACGGCATTCTGGGCGGCAAGGAAGTGCTGGCCGACCTGCACGACGAGCGGACCAACAAGCGCCTGCTGACCAAGGCGGCGATTCTGGATCGCGAGACGATCGAGCGCATTTCGACTAAGAATCTGAAGCGCATCCGCTACGCCGACAAGGACCCGCGGGTCAACGAGCAGATCGACGAGATCGAGGAGATGACCTCGCGGCAGATCGAAGTGCTGCGCAAGATCACCAACGAAAAGGTAGCCAAGCTGCAGAAGGGCGATGAGCTGCCTCCGGGCGTGATCAAGCTGGTGAAGGTCTATGTGGCCATGAAGCGCAAGCTCTCGGTGGGCGACAAGATGGCCGGCCGCCACGGCAACAAGGGCGTGATCGCGCGCATTCTTCCCGAGGAAGACATGCCGTATCTGCCCGATGGAACGCCGGTGGAGATCGTTCTGAATCCGCTGGGCGTGCCTTCGCGCATGAACGTGGGCCAGATTCTGGAGACGCATCTGGGCTGGGCCGCGCATATGCTGGGCAAGAAGATTGCCGATCTGATCAGCGCCAACACCGACGCCAAGTACACGCGCGAGCTGATGAAGAAGGAGTTTGCCGGAACCGCGGCGCTGCGCCAGTTGCTGGAGCTGGACGACGAGATGCTGGTTCGCGTGGGAGCGGGCATGGAGCGCGGCATCTGGTTCGGGACGGCGGTCTTCGACGGCGCGCGGGAGGGCGAGATCAAGTCGCTGCTGGCCTCGGCCGGGCTGCCTTCCTCGGGCAAGACGGCTCTCTATCGACGGCATGACGGGCGAGCAGTTCGAGCAGCCGGTGACGGTGGGCTACATCTACATGCTGAAGCTGTCGCACCTGGTGGACGACAAGATTCACGCGCGGTCGATTGGGCCGTACTCGCTGATTACGCAACAGCCGCTGGGCGGCAAGGCGCAGTTCGGCGGGCAGAGATTCGGCGAGATGGAAGTGTGGGCGCTGGAGGCTTATGGCGCGGCATACATCCTGCAAGAATTGCTGACCGCGAAGTCGGACGACGTCTATGGCCGGACCAAGATTTACGAGGCCATCGTGAAGGGCGAGGCGGCGATTGAGCCGGGCGTGCCGGAGTCGTTCAACGTGCTGATTCGCGAGTTGCAGTCGCTGTGCCTGGATGTGGAGTTGATCAAGCGCGCGGACCTTATCAAGAAGTTGCCCGCGCCGGAAGTGGCGGCGGTTGCCGATTGAGATTCAGTTCCCAGCTCTAGCCTCAGAATCAAGAACGCGGCGAGGTGGGCATCAGTCGATGAAGTTGACCGGCTCGAAAACTGAGGCCGGAAGCTGAGTAATTCATGGGTTCTTCTTGAAAGCGGGTTAACGCCGCTTCCCGGGAAGGAAGAACCTATAAAGAATCCCGGGAAAAGCCGCGGCAGGCGCCGAAGAGGCCCGCCAAGGAGGGTCGCCTTGTTCCGTTCGAACCCGTTTGAGCTTTCAGGTCCCATTACCGATTTTGACGCTATCCGCATCATGCTGGCATCGCCGGAGAAGATCCGCAGTTGGTCGCATGGCGAGGTCACCAAGCCGGAGACGATCAACTACCGCACCTTCAAGCCGGAGCGCGACGGCCTTTTCTGCGCGCGCATCTTTGGGCCGGTGACGGACTGGGAGTGCCTGTGCGGCAAGTACAAGCGCATGAAGCACCGCGGCGTGATCTGCGACAAGTGCGGCGTGGAAGTGACGGTGAGCAAGGTGCGCCGCGAGCGCATGGGCCACATCGAGCTGGCGTCGCCCTGCTCGCACGTGTGGTTCTTCAAGGGGCTTCCCTCGCGCATCGGGCACCTGCTGGACATCTCTCTTCGCGATCTGGAAGCGATTCTCTACTTCGAGTCCTATGTGGTGGTCGATCCGGGCGACGCGCCGGTGAAGGAACGCGAGATCATCAAGGACGAGGTCAAGTACCGCGAGCTGGATGCGCAGTTCCGCCCCTCGGGCTTCAAGGCGATGATGGGCGCCGAGGCCATCAAGGAACTGCTCAAGCGCGTCAGCATCGACGAGCTGGGCCTTGAGCTGCGCGAGCGGATGAAGACGGAAACCTCGGCGCAGAAGAAGCTGAAGTACGCCAAGCGGCTGAAGGTGGTGGAGGCCTTCCGCAAGAGCGACAACAAGCCGCACTGGATGATTCTGGACGTGCTGCCGGTGATTCCTCCGGAGCTGCGCCCGCTGGTGCCGCTGGATGGCGGCCGCTTTGCCACCTCCGATTTGAACGATCTCTATCGCCGCGTGATCAACCGCAACAACCGGTTGAAGAAGCTGATGGACCTGCACGCGCCGGAAGTGATTGTGCGCAACGAGAAGCGCATGTTGCAGGAGGCGGTGGACGCGCTGTTCGACAACGGCCGCCGCGGCCGCGTGCTGCGCGGCGCCAACAACCGCCCGCTGAAGTCGCTGTCCGATACGCTGAAGGGCAAGCAGGGACGCTTCCGGCAGAATTTGCTGGGCAAGCGCGTGGATTACTCGGGCCGCTCGGTGATCGTGGTGGGTCCGGAGTTGAAGCTGCATCAGTGCGGATTGCCCAAGAAGATGGCGCTGGAACTCTTCAAGCCGTTCATCTATCATCGCCTGGAACAGACGGGCCACTGCACCACCATCAAGCAGGCCAAGGAAATGGTGGAGATGCAGGAGCCGGTGGTGTGGGACATTCTGGAAGAGGTCATCAAGGACCACCCGGTGCTGCTGAACCGCGCGCCCACGCTGCACCGGCTGGGCATTCAGGCCTTTGAGCCGGTGCTGGTGGAAGGCAAGGCGATCAAGATTCACCCGCTGGTCTGCACGGCCTTCAACGCCGACTTCGACGGCGACCAGATGGCGGTGCATATTCCGCTGTCGCCGGAGGCGCAGATTGAAGCCAGCGTGCTGATGCTGGCCACGCACAACATTCTTTCGCCGGCCTCGGGCCAGCCGATCACCGTGCCCTCGCAGGACATGGTGCTGGGCCTCTACTACCTGACCAAGGCCAAGAAGAACGCCAAGGGCGAGGGCCGGGTCTTCGCCAACACGGAAGAGATTCTGATGGCGCTGGAAGCCAGGGAAGTGGAGACGCTGTCGCCCATCCGGCTGCGCTACACGGGCAAGGTGCTGGACCTGACCACGGCCTATGACGACCAGGATCTGACGCACATCGAGCCGGTGGACTTCAACAAGCAGTACATCTCGACGACGGTGGGCCGCGTGATTCTGAACGACGCGCTGCCGGAGGGGATGCCGTACATCAACGGCCTGCTGAAGAAGAAGGGAATCGGGCAACTGGTGAACTATTGCAACCAGAACCTGGGCCTGGAAGTGACGGTGGGGATGCTGGACCACATCAAGGAGCTGGGCTTCCAGTACGCCACGCGCTCGGGGCTTTCGGTGGGCCTGGACGACATGGTGATTCCGGACAGCAAGTACACGGTGGTGCGCGAGGCCGACCTGAAGGTGGTCGAGGTCCAGAAGCAGTACATGGACGGCGCCATCACCAACGGCGAGCGCTCCAACAAGGTGATCCAGATGTGGTCGGCGGTGACCGAGAAGGTGGCCGACGAGATGTTCGACAACATGAAGCGCGCGGACGAAGAGGGAGCCATGAACCCGATCTACATCATGGCCGACTCCGGCGCGCGCGGATCGAAGCAGCAGATTCGGCAGCTTTCGGGAATGCGCGGACTGATGGCCAAGCCTTCGGGCGAGGTGATTGAGACGCCCATCACGGCGAACTTCCGCGAGGGGCTGACGGTGCTGGAATACTTCATCTCGACGCACGGCGCGCGCAAGGGACTGGCCGATACGGCGCTGAAGACGGCCGATTCCGGCTACCTGACGCGGCGGCTGGTGGACGTGGCCCAGGACGTGATCGTGACGGAGTACGACTGCGGCACGGTCGAGGGCATTTACGTGGGATCGATCGTCGAGTCGGGCGAGATCATCGAGGAGTTGAGCGACCGCATCATCGGCCGCGTTTCGCTGGAGCGGATCAAGGACTACGACGGCAACATCGTGGTGGATGTGAACCAGGGCATCGACGAGGACATTGCCTCGGCGATTCAGGGCGCGGGCGTGGAGAAGGTGAAGATCCGCTCGGTGCTGACCTGCGAGTCGCGGCGCGGCGTTTGCGCGCTGTGCTACGGGCGCAACCTGGGCTCGGGACGCATGGTGGAGCTGGGCGAGACCTGCGGCGTGATTGCGGCGCAGTCCATCGGCGAGCCGGGCACGCAGTTGACGATGCGCACCTTCCACGTGGGCGGCACGGCCAGCCGCGTGCAGGACAAGTCGCGCCTGGACGCCAAGAACAACGGCATTGTGCGCTTTATCAACCTGAACTATGTGGAGAGCAAGGACGGCACGCTGGTGGCCATGAACCGCTCCGGCTCGATCGCCATTCAGGACGAGCGCGGCCGCGAGAAGGAGCGCTACCAGGTGGTCTACGGCGCGCGCCTCAAGGTGAAGGACGGCGAGCACGTGATGCTGGGCCAGTTGCTGGCCGAGTGGGATCCGTACACCTACGCCATTCTGACCGAGATCGGCGGCGCGGTGCAGTTCAAGGACCTGCAGGAAGGCATCACGCTGAACGAAGAGGTGGACGAAGTGACCGGCCTCTCGCGCTGGGTGGTGGCCGACTCTCCGGACGAGAAGCGGCAGCCGACCTTCGTGGTGAAGAACTCCAAGGGCCACAAGCGGTATCTGTTGCCGCGCGGCGCTCACCTGATGGTGCAGGACGGCGAAGAAGTGGGACCGGGCGACGTGCTGGCCAAGATTCCCAAGGAGAGCACGCGCACCAAGGACATCACCGGCGGCCTGCCGCGCGTGGTGGAGCTGTTTGAAGCGCGCAAGCCGCGCGAGACGGCCATCATCAGCGAGATCGATGGCGTGGTGCGCTTCGGCGAGATTTCCAAGGGCCAGCGCAAGATCTACGTGACCGCGGACAACGGCGACGAGAAGGAGTACCTGGTGCCGCGCGGCATCCACGTGAACGTGCAGGAAGGCGAGCGTCTGGGCGCGGGCGATCCGCTGATGGACGGCCCGCTGAACCCGCACGACATTCTGGATGTGCTGGGCGAAAAGGCGCTGCAGTCTTACCTGGTGAACGAGATCCAGGAGGTCTACCGGCTGCAGGGCGTGGCCATCAGCGACAAGCACATTGAAGTGATTGTGCGGCAGATGCTGCGCTGGGTGCGGATCGACGACGTGGGCGACAGCAACTTCCTGCTGGAGCAGCAGGTGGACCGCTTCCGCTTCCGCGAGGAGAACGAGCGGGTGCTGGCCAACGGAGGCCGTCCGGCGACCGGGCGACCGCTGCTGCTGGGCATCACCAAGGCGTCGCTGTCGACCGACAGCTTCATCTCCGCGGCCAGCTTCCAGGAGACGACGCGCGTGCTCACCGAGGCCAGCATCAACGGCGCAATTGATAACCTGCGCGGCCTGAAGGAGAACGTGATCGTCGGACGGCTGATTCCCGCCGGCACGGGCCTGGAGTACTACCGCAACGTGCAGCTCTCGCCGGAGCTGGAGGAAGCGGCGGCCCGCGTGCAGCAGGAGGTTACGGCCGAGATGGAAGCCGCCGAGCGCGAGCTGGAGCTGATGCGCCAGGAGGGCGAGGCCGAGGAGATGGCGGCCGAGTAACCGCCTGTGGCAGGGCCAGCAGCCTTTGGCAGTATACGCGCGAGGTTCGAGCATCCAAATAATCAGTAAGGAATAGGCCCGGCGCAAAGCCGGGCCTTTTTTCTGCGCAATTCTAGACAGCGCGTCAGGAATGTGCGCCTGTAGGCAGACTCATTTCGACTCAGCGTTTGGCGTTTTTGGCGGTATACATGGCGGCGTCGGCGGCGTTCAGAAGGGCATCCCTGGTTGCGCCATCCTGGGGATAGAGGGCGATGCCCACACTCGCCGAACCGGTCATGGCCAGCCCCTCTAAGACAAAGGACTCGTCGAAAGCAGTGTTCCAGGCGCTGAGCGATCTCCTCAACCTCGGCGCGATTGCGCACGACGGGAACCAGGGCGGCGAATTCGTCTCCACCCAGCCGCGCCAGCGTATCGTGGGGACGAAGCTGGCGCTTCATGCGCAGCGCCACCTCCTGCAGATAGAGGTCGCCAATGTGGTGGCCATGAAGATCATTCACCTGCTTGAACTTGTCCAGGTCGATGTAGATCAGGCCGAAGATGCTGGCCGTCTGCGCGCGCCTCTTCGATCTGGGCGTCCATGCGCTTTTCCAGGGAGAAGCGGTTGTGGATGTCGGTGAGCAGGTCGAACTCCGAGCGGTGGAGCAGGTCGGAGTAAAGTCGCCGGGTTTCAATGGCCAGGGCAGCGAGACCGGCCGCCCTGGAGAGGGCTTCCGTCTCCATGGCGGAGGGCTTGGTGAGACGAGTCGAATGCGGCAAAGAACTGCCCAGCGAGGAGCCCGTGCGGGAGGGATCTTCTTCGTGGACGATCGGCGCAGCGCCGCAGTTACGGCGGGCAATTTCCCAGCCGCGCGCCATCGGTAACCTCGCACCAGCAGGGCGCGCCGTGGAGCTGGAAGGATACCAGTTCTGTGATCTCTTCGAGAATCTCTGCCAGGGGCCGCGAGCCATTGATGTCTTCCAGGATGCGTCCGCGGCGGTGTTCAACTGCAGCCAAAGCAGACGTTCGACGGCGTACATTGTGCTCCAGTGCCCATCCCCTGGCGATCACGGCGAAGACGATCAAAAGCAGAGCGCAGACCACAATGATCAGATTGCGAATGTTCAGCAGGGAGGGGCGGGCGACCACCACAACATCGTCGTAGGAGCGCAACAGTATATTGAAGGGCACCTGGGCGATGAATGGACTGGAGAGTTCCAGGACGCAGATGCCGGTAACCTGGACCCTGGAGCCCAGAGGAATCTCCCTGGTGGCCGTAAGTGGGCCGTTCGGGTGGCGCAAAATGGCGGAAAACTGCTTGCCGTCGGCGTCCAGCACCAACTCATCCTGGGATGCCTCCCGGACCTCCGTTACTACCCGGCCTTCGATGGAAACCAGGTCGAGGTGATGGCCGGGAGAGTCATAGCCTCGCGGGGTGAGCGTCTGCCAGGTTGAAGGCAGCGGCGTGACGGGGGCGGGCGTGAGGGTGTCCAGAACTTCGCCGCGCACGAGGTTGACAAAGCCCTCGTGGACATCGGGAAAGCCGGTCGCGTCCGCCGCATCGCCGATCTGCAAGGGGGCGTGAGTCAGGGTTGAGATCCAAATGCTCTTGGCACCGTCCTGCAACACCACGGCCGAGCCGGGCTGGTAATAGGTGATGGTTCCATGAACGCGGACCCGCGGCGTGGAATCGCTAAGATGAGAAACGGTAATGATCTGATCCATGGGAGTGGCGGGGAGAGCCCATGGAGTGGAGTTGGCGCGCGTAATGATCTTGACGTCGGAGAGCGATTGAATGTGCAGCAGAACCCCGGTCTCGTGCATCTTGCCGTCGAATTCCTCCGAAGCGACGCCGGTGAGTTCCACCTCGGCATCCAGCAGGTGTTCGAGAGCGACGGCATCGTCGCTGTCCACATTTGCCTCAAAATATCCGCCATCCATGAGCATCTGAAGGCGGATATAGCGCTCGGGGCTGACCAAACTCGACAGTACGTCCGCGGCGCGGACCTTGCCGCGCACGATGACCAGCTTGCAATCGGTTTCCGTACGGATCATTTGATCGAAGGTGGCCGGCTGCGGCGCCGGCAAGGCGCCGTGGCGAAGCAAGGTGATTCGTTCTCCGATCACAATAGGATTGAAGCTCCTCTGCGTCTTTCCCTGCACCAGAACGCGATCGCCGGGAACCAGATGGAGATCTGCCGGAGCTTGAACATAGATTGCAAATTCGCCATCTTGCACGAATAAGTTGCTTTCATAGCTGCGGTAGTAAGTAACGATGGCCTCGAAGGCGACCGGCAGTTCCTTACTGGCCTCATCATTCGTAAGGGCGTGAATTGCACGCAGAGAAGTCAGCGGAGCGGGCGCCGCCGCCCAGGCAATCGCTGCGCAGGCGAGTAGGATGGCGAATATGGGAATCAGCCTTTTCATTGGAAACAATCGGGATATGCCGGTTCTGTGATGTCTGCCCTCCTTCAGTTCCTATCGGCAAAGATCGCCAGATCATTCAGTTCCGCCGGTAGAAGCCGGAAGCCTTATGTGACCAAAGGCATGGATTATTACGAGATTCTTATCATACTCCGGCTAAATCTGGTTGAATGAGCCGTGGGTGTACTGTGTCGACCTTTGCCGCGCCAGAATTACTGGCGAACGGAGGCCTCCGTCTTGTACAGCCTTCCTGGCATAGAGTCAGGAATGGGAACTTTAAGGCAGACTCTTTTCGACTGAGCGTTTGGAGTTCTTGGCGGTATACATGGCGGCATCGGAGGCGTTCAATAGGGCATCCCGGGTTGCGCCATCTTCGGGATAGAGGGCAATGCCCACGCTCGCCAAACCAGTTAAGGTCAGCCCCTCCAAGGCAAAGGGCTCATCGAAACAGTGTTCCAGGCGCTGTGCGATCTCCTCAACCTCGGTGCGATTACGCACTAAGGGAACCAACGCGGAGAATTCGTCGCCGCCCAGCCGCGCCAGCGTGTCGTGGGGACGGAGCTGGCGCTTCATGCGCAGCGATGCCTCCTGCAGATAGAGGTCGCCGATGTGGTGGCCGTGAAGATCGTTGATCTGCTTGAATTTGTCCAGGTCGATGTAGATCAGGCCAAAGATGCTGGCCGTCTCGCGCGCCTCTTCAATCTGGGCGTCCAGCTGCTTCTCAAGGGAGAAGCGATTATGAATGTCGGTGAGCAGGTCGAATTCCGAGCGGCGGCGCAGGTCGGTGTAGAGGCGGCGGGTTTCAATGGCCAGGGCAGCGAGACCTGCCGCCCTGAATAGGGCTTCCGTCTCCTTGGTGGAGGGTTTGGTGCGCGAATCGAAAGCGGCAGAGAGGACGCCGAGCGGCGGTCCCGAGCGGGCAGGAATCTTCTCCTGAGCGATGCGTAGCGTTGCAGGCTGCCGCGGGGGGTAATTTCCCAGCCGGGCGCCATCGGTTACCTCGCACCAGCAGGGAGCGCCCCCCAGCGTGGTAGAGACCATCGCCGCGATCTCCTCGAGAATCTCGGCTAGGGGCCGCGCACCGTTGATGTCTTCCAGGATGCGGCTGCGCCGCCGCTCCAGTTCGGCCTCGGCCTCGGTGCGCGCCGACATCACGGCGGTTTGCTGGCGCACCTTGCGCTCCAGGGCCCAGCCCCTGGCCAACGCGGCGAAGACCACCACCAACAGCAGGCCGAGGGCGAGAAGTAGGTTGCGTGTGTTGATCAGCGAAGGCCGGGCAACGACCGCAATATCGTCAAAGGAGCGCATGAGAATATTGAAGGGCACCTGGGGAATGTATGGGTTGGAGTTCTCGCGGAGGCAGATGCCGGTAACACGGATTCGGGAACCAACCGGAATCTGTGGACCATTCGAAAGCTGATTCTCGCTGCGACGGAGAAATGCGGAAAACACTTTGCCGTCGGCGGTGAGCACATACTCATACTGTGTGGTTTCCCGGACCTGCGTTACCACCTCGCCTTCAATCGAAACAAGATCAAAGTGGTGGCTAGAAGAATCGAAGCCGGTTGGACTCAGTATTTGCCAGGTCGCCGATAATGGCGTGATGGGCGCCTGTGTAAGGCTGTCCCTAATTTCTCCATGCTCCAGGCTGAGGAATCCGTTGTGGGCATCAGGAAAGCCCGTCGCATCGGCTGCATCGCCGATCCGCAAGGGGATGTTGGTTCGCGTAGCGATCCATATGCTCCTTGCGCCGTCCTGTAACACCACGGCTGAGCCGGGCGCATAATAGGTGATGGTCCCGTGAACGCGCACTCTCGGCGTGGAATCGGTCATATGATAAACGGAAAGGACCCGCTCCATGGACGTGACAGGGAGGGTCCACGGGTTGCCCGCGGCGTGTTTGAGAACCTGAATACCCGCAAACGTTTGAACGTGGATTCGAATCCCGGTCACCTGCATCTTGCTGTCGAATTCTTCCGAGGCGACGCCGGTGACTAACACTTCAGCGTCCAGTAGTCCTTCGAGGACGCCTGCATCGTCACTGTCCACTGTGACCACAATATATCCGCCATCCGTAAGCAACTGTAGAAAGGCACTATTGTGCACATCCGAGGTCAACACTATGTCGGCAGCGTGGACCACACCGCGCACGGAGACCAGCTGGCAATCGGTCTGTGCGCGGATCATTTGATCGAAGTTGGAAGGCAGAGGTTTAAGCTGGGGGCCGTGGCGCAGCTGGGTGATGCTGCTGGATTCTATATAAGGATTGAAACTCGGGCGGGTAGTTCCTTTTATCAGAACGCGGTCGCCTGGAACCAATTTGGCGTCCATAGGAGCATGAACATAGATTCCAGCGTCACCATCCTGCACAACCAATGTGGTTTCATAACCGCGGTAGTAGGTGACCGTGGCTTCAAATGCGACGGGCAGTTGCCGGGCTGCCTCCGCGTTGCTGAGTTCATGAATGGCGCGCAAGGTGGTCAGCGTGGCGGGCTCCGCCGCCCAGACAATCGCTGCGCAGGTGAATAGGATGGCGAATGTGGGGAGCAGTCTTCTCATTGGAAAGAATCGGGTTATACCGTTGTTGTGATGTCTGGCCACTATCAGTATCTATCGGCAAAGATCGCCGAATCATTCAGTTCCGCCGGTAAAAGCCGGGAAACCGGCGTAACCAAAGGCATGGATGATTACGAGTTTCATCGTTCTCTGGCTAAATCTGATTGAATGACCCGTGGGGGTACTATGCCATCCTTTGCCGCGCCAGAATTACCGGCGAACTGAGGCCCTTCTGTCTTGCGCGACTTTTCCGGCGGCGAATCAGGAATGGGGGCCTGAAGGCAAACTCGTTTCCGTTTGGCGTTTGGCGTTTTTGGCTCGATACATGGCGGCATCGGAGGCATTCAGCAGGGCATCCTTGGTTGCGCCATCCTGGGGATAGAGGGCGATACCCACACTCGCCGAACCGGCCAGTGTCAGGCTCTCAATGATAAACGCCTCGTTGAAGCAATTCTCCAGCCGCTGGGCAATCTCTTCGACCTCGGCGCGGTTGCGCACAATTGGGACCAGAGCGGCGAATTCATCACCGCCCAGACGGGCCAACTTATCGTGGGGACGAAGCTGCTTCTTCAAGCGCAACGCCACCTCCTGCAGGTACTGGTCGCCTACCTGATGCCCATACGAGTCGTTCACTTGCTTAAAGTCGTCGAGGTCGATGTAGATCAATCCGAAGACGGTTGCCTCGAGACGCGCCAGGTCAATCTGTGCGTCCAGCTGCTTTTCCAGGGAGAAGCGGTTGTGGATATCGGTGAGCTGGTCGAACTCCGAGCGGCGGCGCAGGTCGGTGTAGAGGCGCCGGGTTTCAATGGCCAGGGCGGCGAGTTCAGCTGCCATGGACAGGACTTCCGGCTCAACAGAGGATGGTTTGGTGGACGTGTCGAAGGCTACAAAGAGGCCGCCGAGCGGCGGTCCGGAGCGGGCAGGAATCTTCTCGTGGACGATGCGCAGCTTCGCGGCATCCGATGGACAACTGCCCATCCGGGCTCCGTCTGTAATCTCGCACCAGCAGGGCGCGCTCTGGAGCTGAAAGGAGACCAGTTCTGTGATCTCTTCGAGAATCTCCGCCAGGGGCCGAGAGCCATTGATGTCTTCCAGGATGCGTCCACGGCGGCGTTCAATTGCAGCCAAAGCGGACGTTTGCCGGCGCACATTGCGCTCCAGGGCCCAGCCTCTGATGCCAATGATGATTACGATAGCCAGCAATAGGCCGACGAGGATAATGAGGTTGCGAATGTTTAGCAGGGAGGGGCGGGCGACCACCACAACATCGTCGAAGGAGCGAAGAAGGATTTCAAAAGGCACTGTGGGATCGAAGGGATTGGCATCGTCGACAGTGCAGATTCCGGTGACCCGGACTCTGGAGCCCAGGGGTACTTGCTTCATGATCGGAAGGGGTCCGTCGGGATGGCGGTAGATGGCCGAAAACGGATGGCCGTCGGTGACCAGGATGTACTCATCCTGGGTGGCTCCGCGCCCCGCCATGACCACCCGCCCTTCAATGGAAACCAGATTGAAGTTGTGTCCAACAGGAGTAAAGCCCATGATGGCCAGTTGCTGCCAGGTGACCGGGAGCGGCGTAATCGGCGCCGGCGTATTCGAGTCCCTGACTTCGCCACGGGCAAGCGTCAAGAAGCCGTCATGCACATCCGGGAATCCGATGGCGAAGCCCAGGTCGCCTATCCGCAGGGGATTGTGTGTGAGAGTTCTGATCCACAGACTTCTATTACCGGTCTGCAAAACCACCGCCGTACCAGGTTGGTAATAGGTGATCGTGCCCTCCACGCGAACCCTTGTAGAAAGGTCGAGCACGCGATAACCGGGAACGATCTCATTCACAGGCGTGACAGGAAGATTCCACGAGTCAGCGCCTGGCCGTCTGATGACTTTTACGCTCGCCAGGGAAGAAGCGTGGATCACAATCCCTGTCATTTCCATCTTGTCGTCAAATCTACCCCCGGCGGCGCCGGTAACCTCAACCTTTGCGTCCAGGAGGCCATTGAGGGCGTCCGGATTGTCACTATCCAGTGTGACGTCGACGTAACCTCCGGAGGTCAGAAGCTGCAAGGAGGTGCTGCGCACGGGTGCTACAGGGCTGGCGACAAGGTCGGCGGCCCTGACCACACCGTGAATGGTGATCAATCTGCTGTCGAGCTGGCCGGCGATCAGATCGTCGTAGGTGGCCGGAAGAGGCTTGGGAAGAACGCCGTGGTGGAGCAATTTAAATTCAGTGCCGACGACGATGGGATGGAAGCTTGGGCGCGTGGATCCTTGGATGAGGACGCGGTCACCGGGAAGCAGGGACCAGTCTTCCTTGCCAAGAACGAAGAGGGCAATGCCGTCATCCTGGACGAACACGGTCCGTTCGTAGTTGCGGGAATAGGTGACCGTGGCCTCAAATGCAACGGGCAGTTGCCGGGCTGCCTCCGCATTGCTGAGTTCGTGAATGGCGCGCAAGGTAGTCAGCGGGGCGGGCTCCGTTGCCCTGGCAATTGCTGCACAGGCAAGCAGGATCGCGAACATGGAAAGCAGTCTTCTCATTGGAAACAATCGGGATATGCCGTTTCTGTGATCTCAGGCCTCTATCAGTTCCTATCGGCAAAGATCGCCGAATCATTCAGTTCCGCCGGTAAAAGCCGGCAGCCCGGCGTAACCAAAGGCATGGTTTATTACGAGTTTCATCGTACTCCGGCTAAATCTGGTTTAATGACCCGTGGGGAGTGTTTCTATGTCGAATTCCGCTGAAGCTTCCAACCCCGCTCTGTCGATTTCCACATTACGGCGCGCAGGCGCAGCCTCCCCGGCGTATCCGGGTGATCGGCGTTCCGCTTGACCTGGGCGCAAGCCGCCGCGGGGTGGACATGGGGCCTTCGGCGGTGCGCGTGGCCGGGCTGGAGGCGCGGCTGGAGGCGCTGGGCCACGAGGTGACCGACGGGGGCAACATTCGCGTGGAGATTGCCGAGACGCAGGCGGCGGGCAAGGAAAACGCGCACTATCTGAAACAAATTGCCCAGACCTGCACGCGCACTGCTGAGGCTGTGGTGAAGATGCTGGAAGAAGGGATGACGCCGCTGGTGCTGGGCGGGGACCACTCGCTGGCCGTTGGGTCAGTTTCCGGAGTGGCGGAGTTCTATCGCCGCAAGGGGGAGAAGATCGGATTGGTGTGGATCGACGCCCACTCGGACATCAACACGCCGGAGACCTCGCCCTCGGGCAACGTGCATGGGATGCCGCTGGCCGCTCTGCTGGGGATGGGGCCGGATGCGCTTACGAAAATCTTCGGCTATGCGCCCAAAATTGATGCAAAGAACACAGTACTGGTGGGCGTAAGGGACATCGACGCCGCCGAGCGGGAGACGATCCGCCGTGCTGGTGTGGCTGCGTACACCATGCGTGACATTGACGAACGGGGCATGAGAGCGGTGATGGAAGAAGCCTTGCGCGCCGCCGGAAATGGCACAGCCGGCTACCATGTCTCGATGGACATGGACTGGATCGATCCGGAGGACGCGCCGGGCGTGGGCACGCCGGTGCGCGGTGGCGCGACCTACCGCGAGGCCCACCTGGCCATGGAAATCCTTGCCGACCACGGGCGGCTGCTGAGCTTCGAGATCGTCGAGGTGAACCCGGTGATCGATGAGCACAATCGCACGGCGGACTTGGCGGTGCAACTTGCCTGCTCGGCATTTGGGAAGAAGATTCTGTGACGGGCATTCGATAAAGCAGACTCAGCACATACGTAGCGGGAGCCTTCGGAATGTATTGCTGGACAAAGTCAGCAAATAGTCGAGAGCCTGGCCGTTGATTCACGCTAAAATTCACATATGCCTGCCATCGCGCTTTCGCCGCAAATCCTGACCAAGTACGAGCCCGTCATCGGTCTCGAGGTCCACGTCCAACTGCTCACCCGCACCAAGGCCTTCTGCGGTTGCCGGAATCACTTCGGCTCGGAGCCCAACACCAACATCTGCCCGGTGTGCCTGGGGCTGCCGGGGGCGTTGCCGGTGCTCAATTCCCAGGCTGTTGCCTTCGCCACGCTGGCCTCGCTGGCCCTCAACTGCGAGGTGAGAGAGCGCTCCATCTTCGCGCGCAAAAACTATTTTTATCCTGATCTGCCCAAGGGCTACCAGATTTCGCAATTCGACAAACCGCTGGCCGAGCACGGCTGGATTGATGTGCCCACAGCGGATGGCACGACAAAGCGCATCGGCATCACCCGCCTGCACATGGAAGAGGACGCCGGCAAGAGCATGCACGACGGCTTTGCCGACTCCGCCACGCGCACCTACCTAGACCTGAACCGCTGCGGCACGCCGCTGGCCGAGATCGTCTCCGAGCCCGACATTCGCACACCGGATGAGGCCTTCGAATTCCTGACGCGGCTCAAAGAAATCCTGCTCTACTGCGGCGTTTCGGATTGCAACATGGAGGAGGGTTCGCTGCGTTGCGATGCCAACGTCAGCGTCCGTCCAAAGGGGCAGGAAAAATTCGGCGCCAAGGTCGAAGTTAAAAACGTCAACAGCTTTCGCTTTGTCCGCGCCGCGCTGGAATACGAGATCGAGCGCCAGATCGAGGTTCTCGAATCCGGCGGGTGTAATGTTCAGGAGACCCGGCTGTGGAACTCCGACGAGGGACGCACCTATTCGATGAGGTCGAAGGAGCAGGCCCACGATTACCGCTACTTTCCCGAGCCGGACCTGCCGCCTCTCATTCTCACAGCGGAGTTTCTTGCGCAAAAGAGCGAGGAGCTCCCCGAGCTGCCCGAAGCGCGCCGCAAGCGAATGATCGCCGAGTACGAGCTGGCACAGCAGGACGCCTTCACGCTGACGGCAACCCGGGAGTTCGCCGACCGCTTTGAAGCCGCCGCCCGCACCGCCCGCAATCCGCGCCGCGTGGCGAATCTGCTGCTCAGCGAACTGGGCGGGCGGTTGAAGGCTCTGGGACTGGAGCAGGAACAGTCGCCAGTCTCCATGGCGGGAGTGGTTCAGGCCGCCGATCTGCTCGATGAGGGCAAGATCAGCTCCCGGCAGCTCAAGCAGCTCTTCGACGTGTGCTTTGAAAAAGGAGAGGATTTCGCCGCCGTCTATGAGCGCGAGAAGCCGCAGCAGATCACGGATACCGGGGCCATCGAAGCCCTGATCGATGAGGTCATTGCCGCCAACCCCAAGCAGGTGGAGCAGTACCGCGGAGGCAAGAAGACCCTGACGGCTTTTTTCGTGGGCCAGGTGATGAAGGCCACGAAGGGACAGGCTAACCCGGCACTGCTCAATGAGCTGGTGACGAAAAAGCTGGAGGGATAAGGCGCCAGAGAATCGCCCCGGCGAATTATTTCGCCATAAAGGAACTTTTCGAGTCGGCCTTCCGTAAGATTCCCCTAAGGAGAACTACGTGATGACGATACACAAAGCAAGCGCTATGTCCTTGATTCTTCTGGCGGGTGTGTTCGTGACTGCCGTATCGGGCTGCAAGCACTTCAAGACGCGGAGTTTAGAAGATGCAGACGTTCGCAACGACTCCGGCGCGCTCAACATCAGCAAGATGGGTGGCGGGATCGATGTTGCGGAGGCGCCGCGCGGAGCCACTCTCACCACCATGGGCGGCGACATTCATCTGGGCAGCGTGTCCTCGTACGCGCATCTCAAAACAATGGGCGGTAATATCACGATTGACCACGCCGAAGCTTCTGTCGACGCAACCACGATGGGTGGTAATATCACCATCAAAGGCGCAAACGGCTCCGTCCAGGCGACCACCATGGCCGGAGACATCACAGCTCACCTGGTTGGCTCTTCCTCTGCCCAGCGCGATGTTCATCTGACTTCGAATTCAGGCACCATCAAGCTGATCGTGCCCAAAGACTTCCCGATGGATCTTCGGATTAAGCTTGCCTACACTCAGAACACGGACGAAACCTTCGACATCATCGAACACCTGGGCCTCACTCATCGTCAAAGCGCTGACTGGGACACATCACAGGGCACCCCGCGCAAGTACTTTTATGCCGAGGGCCGCGTCGGCAATGGTCAGAATCATGTGGAGATCAACACCATCAACGGCGATGTAATTCTCAAACAGGAATAACGCCGCCGCGGGATCATCAGCCGTTCTACTTCAGCTTCAGTTCGACTTCGTACTCCTTGCGCGTCTCCCAGGAGCTGATGGTCTTGACGGCGGTTTTCTTTCCGTTCAACTCCGCCCAGAGCTCATGTTCCTCGGCCATATTCACCCCGGCAAAGCGGAACCGGCCCTTCTCAACGGTTGTATAGCTGCGAATGGCCTTTGATTTTAAGTCTTTTAGAAATACGGTTGCGCCAACTACCGGGTTGGAGTCGCTGTCCAACACGTTGCCAAAGACCACGCGATATCCCAGGTTCTGCGCCAGGGCCATATCCGGCCCTATGAACCCGCCCCTTGATCCCAGAGGAACCAAACCTGCAAATAAAAGGGCAAATAATACCCCGGCCGCCAAACTCGTGCGATTCAACCTCACTCTTCCTCCTCTTCCTCATCGAGCAAATCCACTACGTCTTCATCATGGCTCTCGTTTACCCGCGCCAACTCCAGCGGTTCAATGCCCACTACCTCGTATTCGGTCCCGCATTCATCGCAGGTGATCACGTCGCCTTCCGCCACTTCGTCCAATTCAATGTCCAGCATATTTTCGCATTCAAGGCAATTGGCCATGGCAGCCTCCTTTTCCCACTTTCCTCTTTCAGGATGACGGCAATTTGTTGTTCGACTTCGCTAGTTTTGGAGAAAGACCTGCCTTTGGTCAAGAGGCAGTGTCCCAAATCGCCACAGGAGTTCCTAAAAGAAAGAATACGCCATGCGGCTGGCGTCTGGAGGCCATCCTGCCTGCCGGGGAGTGGATCGGAACAAAGCCACGCCAAAATGAAGGAATCGCGCGGGCTTTATGCCCTTTTCCAGGACATTTGCCCGCCCCCGGGTTTACCCTTAGACTGACCACAATGCCCAGAATTGGCTCCACTCCGTTTGCCTTCCCCGAGTTCCACGGCGCCACCCGCCGCCTGGTTCTCTGGAACTTGGCTGCCTACTTCGCATTGGCGCTGGCGGGATTGGCCAACCTACGCCTGACCGTCCCCCTCGATCAGCGATTCGGCTTTACTCCCGCCGCATTCCTGCACGGCGCTCTCTGGCAGCCCTTCACCTACAGCCTGGTTCATCCGACGCTGATGGGCACGCTCTTCGAGCTTTTGTCGCTGTGGTTTTTGGCCGGATTTTTGGAGAATTTTCACACCCCCGGATGGGTTACCAGCCTCTACGCCGTCTCCGTGCTGGGCACCGCGGCCGCCGCAACCGCGCTCTATGAGTGCGCTCATCTGCTGGGTTATTCGCTGGGCGCGATTCTGCTTTACGGCTGCTTCGGAGGCATCTTCGGCCTGCTGGCGGCCATCGGCGCGCTCTACGGCGAGATGCAGTTTATGCTTTTTCCTCTGCCTATCGGCATCAAGGCCCGCTACCTGGTGGCCATCTACGCGCTGGTTTCCATCGCCATGCTCTTCGGTGAACAAAGAATCTACGCCTTTGCCCAGTTGGGCGGCGCCCTGGCCGGCCTGCTCTATATCCGTCTGGCACCGCGCCGCGGTTTTTCGTTCAGCTTGAGCGAAAGATGGTACGCCCTGCGCAACCGCTACTACCGATGGAAGCGCCGCCGCGCCGCCCGCAAGTTCGAAGTCTATATGCGCGCCGAGGGGCGCACCATCCATGTCGACGGCTACGGCCGCCCGATTGACGACGACCCAGCCGACAAAAAACGCTGGAACTGAAACCATACGCTCGAGCGAAACCAGAGTAAACGTGCCCTTGCCGAGAGTATTCGAGGTGGCTTTTTCGTAAAAAAGCCATTTGACGAAGTTACTCCGAGGTAATGCTGCTCTGGTTTCGCTATAACGCCCACTTCCGGTAAAATTATCCTTGCATGTCCATCAAAATAGCCTTCCTTTTTCCGGGGCAAGGTTCGCAGGCGGTTGGCATGGGCCGCGAACTTGCCGAGCGCTTTCCTGTTGCCCGCGATACCTTTGCCGAGGCCGACGACGCCCTGGGCTTCCCCATTTCCAAGCTGATTTTCGAGGGGCCGGCGGAAGACCTCAAGCTGACGGAAAACACCCAGCCCGCCATCCTTACGACGAGCATTGCCACCCTGCGCGTGATGGCCCTGCATGGGATTGAGCCGACTTTGGCCGCCGGTCACTCGCTGGGCGAATGGAGCGCCCATGTGGCTGCCGGGACCATCTCCTTTGCCGACGCCGTACGCTCTGTCAAGGCGCGCGGACGGGCCATGCAACAGGCGGTGCCCGCCGGTCAGGGCGCCATGGCCGCCATTCTCTCTCTCGCCCCTGAACTGGTGGTCGAGATCTGCGCGGAAGCCTCTCTGGAAACCGGCCTGGTTGTTTCCGCCGCCAACTTCAACTCCCCCGGCCAGACCGTCATCTCCGGCGCACTGGCAGCAGTGGAGAAGGCCTCCGAGCTGGCCAAGCACAAAGGCGCGCGCCGCGCCATCATGCTCCCCGTCAGCGCGCCCTTCCACTGCGCTCTGATGCAGCCCGCCCAGGAAGAGGTGGCGCGCGTGCTGGGCGATTTGACGCTGGCCGATCCCCGCATCCCCGTGGCCGCCAACGTCACCGGCGGCTTGGTCACCACCGCCGCCGAGGTGCGCGACGTCCTCACCCGTCAGGTCACCGGCACGGTCCGCTGGGTAGACTGCATGAAGACCCTGATCGGCGCTGGAATACAAGCCTACATCGAGTTCGCCCCAGGCATGGTCCTCTGCGGCCTGCTTAAACAGATTGACCCGGAACATAAGGCCTTGAATGTGGAAGATGCCGCCAGCCTGGAGAAGACGCTGACAGAGCTGAAGGCCGTGGAGTCCGGCGCATAAAGCCGACAGTCTGCCTGCTTATCGCCGGACGGCGGTATAGAGGCAGCCTGTATTGAATTTCGTTTCTCTCCTACTGCTTGAAAGCCTAAAGCGGTCCCTACGAAATCCCTCCCGGCCCCTCCAGAAACTGCACGTCTTCCGGAGAAAAGGTCAAGGTGTGGTCATTCGGGTCGTAGTCCAGATTAATCGCCTTGCTCTTTCGCCCGTTGATAAAAGTTCCGGTCTGGAGCACGTTGCCGATCATGCGCGCGGCGGCAATCCGGTGGCTGTGAATCTGGCCATAATCGTTATCCGGACTGGTCGGGCTCCAGTCCTTCTCGAAACGGTCAAAAGTGTAAAAGTACCTGTCAGGGTGCTTCTGCCAGTTCTTGTCGTGGATCCAAACGCCATAAGCCGCGGGCAGATCGTTCTTTTCCAAGTCCTTGAAGAACGCGTTTACCGCCATTCTTCCCAGCAGGTGGTTGTTCCAGTGCCAGGGCCAGTCCACCGGACGGCCGGCTGCCAGCCAACAGCCCACAAACAGCACAAACAGCAGTCCCGCCGTGCTGTAGAACATCACAACCCGGCGCTTTTCGCGGGCTTCGTTGTATGCCGGAGCGTCTAACAAGGTCATCGTTTAGGTTCCTTTCAGGGAACAGAGAACTGCGCCGTCAGCTTTAGGATAAACCTGTTCCCCATATTTACTTAGACACTGAAACCGGTTTGCGAGTTCCCATACTGAATACTTCGCCACTATGCGATTCGAGAAACTGTTCTCTGACCCCTGATCTATAGTCCCTGTTTCCTGTTCCCGGAGGCACTCCATACGCACCAAATATATTACCAAAATCTTGCTGTTAATTATGTGGTAAACATGGTAACAAACCCAATAGAATGAATATGTTCCACGTGGAACATTTCGGGGTGGCCTAACCCCTTATTCCTCTTCACTGCCGAACTCCCCAACGAGCGATTTGTACTCGTTGGGGTCAAGGAAGCAACTCTTGCTCGCTAGCGTGTCAAGTCCCAGGTCCCTGCTGAGGTGGCTAGTCCCTGCTATACGTCGTCCGGTTCTTCTCCACCTGCCGCTCCAGGGCCAGCTCAATCAGCCGGGTAATCAAATCCTTGTAGCTGACCCCGTGGCCTCCCACAGCTTGGGGAACATGCTGATGCTGGTGAATCCGGGCATGGTGTTTACTTCATTCAAATAGATGCGCCGCTTGCCCCCCGGCTCCATCAGGAAATCCACCCGCGCCAGGCCGGCCAGATCGCATGCTCGGAAGGCCGCAATTGCCATCTCCTGAATCTGCTTGGTCTCGGTCTTGTTCAGCGGGGCCGGAATCACCGCCGAGGAGCCTTCGGAGAGGTACTTGGCCTCGTAGTCGTAAAACTCCTTGCAGGGAATGATCTCGCCGACCACGCTCGCCCTTGGGTCGTCGTTGCCCAGCACAGCAACCTCGAACTCCCGCGCCTTGGCCTTTTTGCCGCCCACGCCCTGCTCCACGATCAGCTTGCGGTCGTATCGGGCGGCCAGGGCCAATGCCGGTCCCAACTCCTTGCGGTTGTGGGCCTTGGAGATGCCCACCGAGGAGCCCAGGTTCGCCGGCTTCACAAAGACCGGGTACCCAAGCGCCGCCTCAACCTGTGCGACGGCCCTTTGCGGCGCACGCTCCCACTCTGCCCGAAGCAAGGTGACGTGCTTGACGATGGGCAGTCTGGCCTGGGCGAAGAGCCGCTTCATCACGTCCTTGTCCATGCCCGCCGCCGAGCCCAGCACGCCCGAGCCGACATAGGCGATCCCCGCCAGCTCGAAGAGTCCCTGGATCGTCCCATCCTCGCCAAAGGTCCCGTGCAGCACGGGAAAGACCACGTCCAGGGATTGGCCGCCCAGCGCCGCATGGCTGTCCAGGGCCGCGGTTCCGCCCCGCGCCAGCGCCGTCTCCGGTTCCGGCGCCATCAGCGCAGGCTGCCCCTCGGCCAGCACCCGCGCTCCCGGAGTAGCCGCCGGATCGCCCGCCCGCAGCTTCGCTCGGCGCCGTGGCCCGGCCCCCTCCAGCAATCCCTGCGCCGCCCCCGAGGTCAGCCAGTGCCCGGCCTTGTTGATGCCGATCGGCACCACGTCAAATAGATTGCGGTCAATCGCATGCAAAATCGAAGCCGCCGAGAGCAGCGAAACCTCGTGCTCCCCGCTCCGTCCGCCAAACAAAATCCCGACTCGCAGTTTTTTTGCCATTTCTCCTCAATTGTAGTTTGAGGAATCGGAACGCGCGGTCGCTAATGCGAAACTGGAGCATAACCATTTCTTCATGCTTGGTCTAACTTTGTAGAGGCATGCCGTATTTGAGCGAAACCAGAGTAAAAGTGCCCCTTCTGAGAGTGTTTAAGGTGGCTTTTTCTTAAGGAAAAAGCCACTTGGCGGCATTGCTTTCGGGGTACAGCTACTCTGGTTTCGCTGTAGACTGTGGGCGAGGGCGGCGATTGTACCTCGAAGGGGGAATTCGCATGAAGAACCGGAGAATGGCGATCTGGATTGTCCGCCGGAGCGCTGCTGCTGGCAGCGCCGGCGTTTTCGCAGAGTACAGGGCAGGGACGGGCCGTGGTGACGGTTCTCTCCAAGCAGCATGGAGAGCTGCCCGCAAGCGTCTCCCAGAAGGACGTGAGCATCAAGGTGAACGGGAAACCGGCCATGGTTACCAGTTGGGCGCCGCTGCGCGGACCGGAGGCCAGGCTGGAGCTGGTGATTCTGATCGACAGTTCGGCCCTCAACAGCCTGGGAAGCCAATTCGGCGACATCCAGCATTTCGTCAACGGCCTGCCGCCGAACGCCAAGGCCGCTATTGCGTACATGCGCAACGGGCAGCGCTGTCTTTGCCGGTCCACTGACCGCGGATCATGCCGAGGTGCTGCGCGCGCTTCATCTGCCCGGAGGCACGCCCGGCTCGAGCGCCAGCCCTTACTTCTGCCTCTCCGAGCTTGCCCAGCACTGGCCTTCCAGCGATCGCGGGGCGCGGCGCGTGGTGGTCATGCTGACCGACGGCGTGGACAACTACGAGCCGCGGCTCAATCTCGATGATCCGTATGTTCAGGCCGCAATTGCCGACTCAGTCCGCGCGGGCCTGGTCGTCTACTCCATCTACTGGCTCGATCAAGGCCGCTTCGACCACACAATGTACGCCAACAATACCGGCCAAAGCCTCTTGATTGAAGTGACCGACGCGACCGGAGGCAAGAATTTATGGCCCGGGATTGGCAACCCGGTTTCCTTGCAGCCGTTTTTCGAGGAGCTCGCTCTCCGCCTGGGAAATCAGTACGCGCTGGGTTTTTCCTCCCCAATGGATCGCAAGCCTGCCGCCGAAAATCTGAAGGTCAAAGTGGAAGGGCAGGCGGTTGACGTGACGGCTCCGAGGCAGGTGTTCGTCGATCGGGCGGGTGCGGAGTAGGAACCGAGGGCCGCGGTATTTCTCGGGGAACGCGGTCTCACGATGGATCACATCCGCAATCCGGATGTGTGTCTTGACGGCCGTAAACCCAGCCCAGCCCGCCCACGCCCCCGCTGCTAAACTAGCATCACATGATTCTCCCGTTCGTCCGCGAAATCTTCGCGGAGCTGGAGCACGCGCCGGGATTTGAGCGCGTACGCAGGCATCTGAGCCTGGGTGCGGGGCGGAGACGTGTATCCGGATTGACGGCCACGGCGCGGGCGATCTATCTGCCGCTGATGGCGCGCGCAGCGCGGCAGCCGGTGATTGTGGTGGTGGCCGACAACAAGGCCGCCGAGGCGCTGGAGCCGCTGTTGCGCGCCGGGTGCGAGCTGACCGGCGCGGTTGACCCGGCGCAGGTGGTGCGGTTGCCGGCCCACGATGTGCTTCCCTTTGAAAATCTATCTCCTCATCCCGATGTGCAGGAGCAGCGGGCGGCGGCGTTGTGGAAGCTGGCCACCGGGGCGGTGTCGATTCTGATTGCGCCGGTGGAGGCGGCGGCGCTGAAGCTTTTTGATCGCGACTACTACGCAGGCCTCGCCGTGACGCTGAAGCGCGGCGAAGAGGTGGACGTGGAGGTGCTGACCGCGCACCTGGCCAGCGTCGGCTACACGCAGATGGACCTGGTGGAGATGCCGGGGCAGTTTACGCGGCGGGGCGGAATTCTGGACGTGTATTCGCCGGAGGCCGACCGGCCGGTGCGCATCGAGTTTTTCGGCGACGAGATTGAGACCATACGAAAATTTGATCCGGAGACGCAGCGCTCGCAGTCGGCGCTGGACGAGGCGCTGTTATTGCCGCTGACCGAGACGCCGGTGACCGAGCGTCTGCTGGCCGCGGTGCATGGGCGGCTGAACCGGCAGCGGGTGGCGCTGGAAGGCGTCGCAGAGGATGAGGAGCTGGCCGCCGAGCTGGCCTCTGCCAGCGGGGTGAGCGTCTTTCCGGGGTGGGAGTTTTTCTCGGCAGTGGCCGGAGCGGAGAAGTCGCTGCTCACTTTGCTGCCCAGGTGCGCGCTGTTCATTGAAGAGCCGGCGATGGTGCGCAACCAGATCGATCGCTGGTGGAACAAGGTCGAGCAGCGGCATGAAAGATCAGGAATCGGCTCGCTGATTAGGCCCGAGGACATTTATCTGCGGCCCGAGGTGTTACAGGCGCAACTCGACGCGCACATGGGCCTGGATTTAGATCAGCTAGGCGTGGTGGACATTCTGGACCACGACACGACGCTGGGCGAGATCGAGTTGAACACGCGACCAACGCTGCGCTTTCATGGATCGATTCCGGCCCTGACTGAGCAGTTACGGACGCTGATGACCACCGAGTCGCGGATTGTGCTGGCCGCGCCGCACCAGGGCGACGTGGAGCGGCTGGCCACGGTGCTGCGCGAGTACCAGATTCCATATCGGCTCGGCAGCCGCAACCCGCATCCCGGCGAGACGATGCTCGACGAGGGCAGTTACATGGCCGGAGACTTGCGCGTGCCGGTGATTGTGCGCACGCCCATAGCCGCGGGAGTGAGCTTTCTTGATTCGAACCTGATTCTCTTCGGGGCCAACGATCTCTCTGACGAAGCGGACGTGGCGGCGCGCCCCGAGCCGAGGCGTTCAAAAACGGCGGCGTTTGTCTCGGATTTCCGCGACCTTGCGATCAGCGATTACGTGGTGCACGTGGAGCATGGCATCGCGCAATACCAGGGGCTGAAGGAAATTGTGCAGGACGGGCTCGCGATAGAGTTCATGGTCCTGGAGTTTGCTGAACAAGCCAGGTTATATGTGCCGTTAACCCGGTTGGATTTAATTCAAAAGTACCGCTCGACGGATGCGGGGCCGGCGCCGGCGCTGAACAGGCTTGGTTCGCAGCAATGGACCAAGACCAAGGCGCGGGTGCGCAAGGCCATGCAGGAGATGGCCGGTGAGTTGTTGAAGTTATACGCCCAGCGAGCTACCGCGCAGGGAACCGCTTTCTCCAGGGACAACGAGTTTCAAAAGGAGTTTGAGGACGCCTTCGATTACAGCGAAACCGACGACCAGGTTTCGGCGATCCGGGCCATTAAATATGATATGGAATCGGCCACGCCGATGGACCGGCTGCTATGCGGCGATGTGGGCTACGGCAAAACCGAAGTGGCCATGCGCGCGGCCTTCAAGGCGGTGCAGGACGGCAAGCAGGTCGCGGTGCTGACGCCGACCACGGTTCTGGGCTTTCAGCACTTTGAAACATTCAAGAGGCGGTTTGCACAGTTTCCCATCAACGTGGAGATGATCTCGCGCTTCAGATCGCAAAAAGAGCAAAAGAACATTATCGAAAAGGTCGAGGCCGGCCAGGTGGATATTCTGATCGGCACGCACCGGCTGCTCTCCAAAGACATCAAGTTTCAGGACCTGGGCCTGCTGGTGGTGGATGAGGAGCAGCGCTTCGGCGTGCGCCACAAGGAGCGGCTGAAGCAGATGCGCAAGGAGATCGACGTGCTGGCCATGAGCGCCACGCCGATTCCGCGCACGCTGCACATGTCGCTGGTGGGATTGCGCGACATGAGCGTCATCGAGACGCCGCCCAAGGACCGCATGGCGATCCAGACGGTTGTCGCCAAGTTCGACGAGAAGATTGTGCGCTCGGCCGTCGAGGTGGAGCTGGAGCGCGGCGGTCAGGTGTACTTTGTCCACAACCGCGTGGAGTCGATCTACCAAATCGCCGCGCGCATACAAGAATTAGTCCCGGCGGCGCGTGTTTGCGTCGGTCATGGACAGATGAGCGAGACGGAGCTGGAGCGGGTGATGCTGGCCTTCATGCGCCACGAGTACGACGTGCTGGTGGCCACAACCATCATCGAGAACGGCCTCGACATTCCGCTGGCGAATACCATGCTCATTAATCGCGCGGATCGCCATGGACTGGCTGAGTTGTACCAGTTGCGCGGACGCGTGGGGCGCTCGAACCGGCGCGCTTATGCGTACCTGCTGATTCCTCCGGAGCAGGAGTTGACTCCGATTGCGCGCAGAAGGCTCGCCGCTCTGAAGGAGTTCAGCGACCTGGGCGCGGGATTCAAGATTGCCGCGCTGGACCTGGAGCTGCGCGGCGCGGGCAATATGCTGGGCGGCGAGCAGAGCGGGCACATCGAGGCGGTGGGATTCGAGTTATACACCTCCATGCTGGAGGCCGCGGTCAAGGAGATCAAGGGCGAATCGCGCGAGGAACAGCCGTCTGCGCAGTTGAACCTGGGCATCACTCTGCGCATCGACGAGAGTTATGTGCCGGAGGAGAACCAGCGGCTGCGCCTCTACAAAAAAATTGCCGGAGCCCGAAGCGAGGCGGCGATTGCCGAGGTGCGCGCGGAGATGGAAGACCGCTACGGCGCGCTGCCGGACGCGACCGTTTACCTGTTGGAGGCGGCGCTGATTCGGCTCGAATGCGAACAGATCGGCATTGCGCAGGTGGACCGCAAGCGCGCCGAGCTGCACATTCGCTTCATGGAAAATGCGGACATCGATCCGCGGCGTCTGATGCAACTGGTGGAGCAAAACGCCGGCCGCGGCGCGCAGTTCACGCCGCAGGGCCTGCTCAAGTTTCCTTTGGTTGCCACGCGATCCGACGAGGTTCTGCTGGAAATTCACGAACTGCTTGCTGACCTGGCGCCTGCTCCAGTGAATGTTTAAGAAACGAAGGATTGAATTAGCGGAGTTCGCGCGAATCCAATGCAGCTCCGCTAGCTCCGCTAACTCCGCTTTCTTATGCCTTCCACTTGATGTTGCAGCCAATCGAGGGGCGCTGCTCCTTGGGCACCGGCTTGTCCGCAAGCATCAGGTCGATGGCGAAGCGCAGGTCTTCGCCGGTGACCGGGATGCCGTTGCCGGGGCGGCTGGAATCGAATTGGCCACGATAGACAAGGCGGAAATTGCCGTCAAAGAGATAGAGGTCCGGCGTGCAGGCGGCCTTGTAGGCGCGCGCCACGGCCTGGGTCTCGTCGTACAGATAGGGAAAGTTGAAGCCGAAGGTTTCTGCCTGCTGTTTCAGCCCGGCGGGCGAGTCGGCAGGATGCGTGACGGCATCGTTGCTGCTGATGGCGACGATGCCAACCGGCTTGCCGGCGTACTCCTTGCCCAGGGCCGCCAGGCCCTTCTCGATGTGCTTCACATAGGGACAGTGCGCGCAGATGAACATCACCAGCAGCGCCTGCTGTCCGCGAAAGTCGTCGCGGCGGACCGTCTTGCCGGTCACTACGTCGGTGAGCGCAAAGTCGGGGGCCGTGGTGCCCAGTTCCAGCATGGTGGATTCGGTAAGTGCCATGATCGTTCTCCTGATAATTCCTTGATGCTACATGATTCTAAAACAGCGGCGTCTGCCTGCCAGGTACAGTCAATCCGAAGTGCTCATAAGCCAGTCGAGTGGCCACGCGGCCGCGCGGCGTGCGGTCAAGGAATCCGATCTGAATAAGGAACGGCTCGTAGACCTCTTCCAGCGCGTCTTGCTCCTCGGCCAGGGTGGCGGCCAGCGTGCTCAGGCCGACCGGGCCGCCGTCGTATTTCTGGATGATGGCCAGCAGCAGCCGCCGGTCGATCTCGTCGAAGCCGTGGGCGTCCACTTCCAGCATGGTGAGGGCGGCTTTGGCGGTGGGGTGGTCAATCACGCCTGTTCCGCGCACCTGGGCGTAGTCCCGCACGCGGCGCAGCAGGCGATTCGCTATCCTTGGTGTCCCCCGCGAACGTAGGGCGATCTCTGCCGCGCCATCCTGGTCGATGGGAATCTGCAACACCTCGGCGGAGCGCGTAACAATGATGCGCAGCTCTTCCTCGGTATAAAACTCCAGGCGCAGCAGAATGCCGAAGCGCGAGCGCAAGGGTGAACTGAGCAGGCCGGGCCGCGTGGTGGCGCCGATGAAGGTGAAGGGGCGGATCTCCATCACGTGAGTGCGCGCCGCCGGACCCTGGCCGATGATGATGTCCAGTTTGTAGTCCTCCAGGGCGGTGTAGAGCTTTTCTTCCAGCACCGGCTGCATGCGGTGAATTTCGTCGAGGAAGAGTACCTGGCGTTCGCGCAGATTGGTCAAGAATCGCCGTCAAATCGCCCTGAATTTGCAGGGCCGGGCCGGAGGTTTGCTGGAAGCCGACATCCAACTCATTGGCAATGATGGTGGCCAGCGTGGTTTTGCCCAGGCCCGGAGGGCCGGAGAGCAGCACGTGATCCAGCGCCTCGCCGCGGGATTTGGCGGCTTCCAGGGCGATGGTGAGCTGCTCTTTGGCTTTGGACTGGCCGATGAACTCGCCCAGCCAGCGAGGGCGCAGTTTGAGTTCAAAGCCCTGCTCTTCGTCGGCGCGCGTGGCGCTGACCAGCCGTTCCGGAGTGTTGTCGCGGGCGATGGCCATGCTGAGGAGAAGTGTAGCCGGTGCAGGGCCAGCCGGGCAAAGAGCTATTGGCTGCCGCTCGCGCAATTGTGCCGATTTTCCGCGCTCTAAGCACAAGCCGCATGAAGCGTGCAAACAGCCCGGGAGTGCTTATTAACTCTTTTGATTCCGTATGTATAGGGACTCTTTTATGGAATAGGCGCACAGTTATTTAAGGGCCTATAGTCGAATGTGGACGATAATCTCCGGTTTCGCCAGGGGATGGCGGAGCCGTAGGTATTTGGAAACGCCAGGAGACTCAAATGTTCAATCGCTTCTGCTTCGGAGCGTTATTGCTAGCCTGCCTTGCATTGCCGTTTACCGGTTGCAACAACACCAGTACTGGGCTGGATTCCATTCAGGTGACGCCCGCGACCAATTCGATAGCGGCAGGCGCCACGGTGCAATTGACGGCTACGGGGACATTCGGCAATGGTCCCATCCCACCTATCAGGACGTCACCAGCCAGGCCTCCTGGAGCTCCGCCAACACCGGCATAGCGATTGTCGGCCCTTGCACATCGGGTGTCTCCGGCTGTCCAACAGGAGGCTTGGCGGCAGGCGTGGTGTTGGCCGAAGGCAGCGGTACAACGACAATTACAGCCACCGCGCAAGGCTACAACGGTCCTGTCTCCAGCAGCGTATCCGTTACGGTTACAAGCGGAACGGGTCCAACGGGTCCAACGGGTCCGGTGTCTTCGGAGGGATTGGTTTCGCTCACCATCCTTCCCAGTTCGATTACTGTTGGCAATTTGCAGGATACTGGGAATTTCATTGCCATTGGAACGTACACGGTAGCTCCAGTGGTACGCGATGTGACAAATTCGGCGATCTGGCTATCTTCCTTCCCCAATGTTTTCCCTGTCAACACGAATTCGGGCGGAAATGCTGGGGCCACTGCCGGGATTGTCACCGCATACGGGAATGGAACCGGCGCCACGATCATTGCTGAAATAGTGGATCCGGTCACCGGCTCGATACAGTACGCCACGGCATCGTTCTCATGCCCGTATGTTGCGCCCTGCCCCTGCTCCGTCGCAAACGGCTGCAGCACTCCCATCCTGAGTCTGCCCCAATGGTCCCGTCGCAGGTTCATGCTACCCCGGCTCGCAGGCATCCGCGCTACTGTCGACCGTGACCGTTTATAACGAAGGCTTGAACAACACCAATTGGGTAGGTGACGGCTCCTTCCGCCACGGGTACTCCGAACGTGATCCATTGCGGCCCCGGTTGGACCCTCAATGGCGGTACTGGCGGCTCCGTCTGCGTGGCGACTTACCCGGTCGGTACCCCATCACGTAATGACTATTCGCCGGCAGGAGCGGGAGCCTTCGGCGGATGGTCCTCGAACTGCCTACCACCATACGGATCGATCAATCCTAACCCTCCAACTGCAGCCGGACCGAACATTGCACATTGACACCTACCACCTCCAGTGAGACCGTGGGAGCCATCTTCAACTAATCCGCATTGCCTACCGGCAAAGCCGCTCTTCGGGGCGGCTTTGTTGCGTTTAGAGGCAAAGAGCGATGCTGTTTCCTCGGCTTGCAGCCCTATGCCGGCGCGTTGACCTCCGGCCAGTAGAGGAAGCTGCGGAACGTTGGCCTGACCCTGGCCGCAGGCGTAAACGGCGGGGCGAACGTCGAGGAAGCCGTCGAGAACATTGTGGTGCAGGCCGGAGATTTCGGCACGATTCCGGGGTGCGCTTCCAGCTCTGGCCGGGGAGGCGGTAAGTAGAAATCGACCTCCTGGCGGTCATTGACGGCGCGCAGGGTGGCTCTGGTTGCGCCCTGTTGCTGGCGGCTGGGGATGAAGCCATTGGGGTTGCGCGCGCCGATTCCTTCAGGGGAGATAACAATGCCGGCGGCGTGCTGGGGATTGTAGAAGAGCATCAGGCCTGCCTCGCAGCCGGGCGTGACTTCAACGTCGATCTCGACGGTGTACGAGTGTCCGCCGACGGCGGTGGTGAGGGCGCTGGAGTCGGCCAGTGAGCTGCCTTTGGCTGCCAGGGTGAGGGCGCCGTTGCCGGTGGTGAAGCGCGTCGGGTCAAACTCGTGCCAGAAGCCCCACTGAAGGCCGAGTTCCGCGCTGGTGAAATCGTCGGAGGGGTCAACAAAGGGCTGCTGACTCGCGCCGGGGACCGGCATGGGAATCGCCGCGTCCGCGGTGACGCCCGCGGGCACGCGGAACCAGCCGTCAGCAGTCCACTCGATGGGCAGCAGCATCAGCTGGCGGCCCAGGGTGCGGTAGCCGTTTTCATATGAGTGAACGGTGATGTACCACTTGCCGTCCGGTGTATCGACCAGCCGCCCATGGCCCAGCGAGAGCCAGCGGTCTTCGCGCGAGGGCGTGTGGACGATGGGATTGTAAGGCGAGTACTCCCAGGGGCCGTCGGCGTGGCGGCTGCGGGCGGAGACAACGCCGTGGCTGGTGCCCGGGCCTGCCGTGCCGCCTTCGGCCACGTTGAGATAGAACCAGCCGTTGCGCTCCAGCAGCTTGGGGCCCTCCAGGCAGGTGCATTCCATGCGCATGGTGGCGGGCATGGGCCAGGCGTCGAAGACCTTGCGCGGTGGCGTCTTCACCGCCAGGCCGTCCGCGGTGAGCTCGGCCATGCGTCCGCCGTCCATGTACAGAAAACGGCGGCCATTCTCGGCGATATGGGCGGGGTCGATGGCCTTGATGCCGAGATCGATGGGCTCGCTCCAGGGCCCGGTGGGGTGATCGGCGTGAACCACGCGCAGGCTGCCGTCGGCGGGGAAGTAGATGTAAAAGTGTCCCTGGTACTCGCAGAGGTAGGGCGCCCAGACCGTGCCGTAGTAGCGATGCAGCGCGGCGGCAACAGGGCGCCAGTTGATCAGGTCGCGGGAGTGCCAGATGAGCAGTCCCGGGCGCGTAATCGAAGCTGGAGTGGGTGAGGTAGAAGTCGTCGCCGACGCGAATGGGGCTGGCGTCAGGATGGTCGCCGCCCAGGATGGGGTTGCGATAGACGTTCGCGGTTTGCGCCAGGGCGAAACGGGATTTGCAGGTGAGGGCGAGAGCGGCGCAGGCGGCGGTGTTCAAGACGAAACGGCGGCGTGTCAGCATGATAAGGCCAGTGTAGCGTCGAGGGTGAAAATCGTAGTTTATTTGTGAACGCTTGCCGACAATAGAACCAGGCCCGTTTCGCCTTGGTTGACCAGTTGTCTGCAGGCCAAGCGCAAACACGCGACCAGTCTGGAAAGAATATTCAATCTGAGTTGACCTTCCCTTGCCTATGTCATAGTGGCCTGCGAGCGAACTGTGCAAAGCAGGGTGATATGTATCAACAAAGATAAGTGAAAAAACACCATAAGGCGAAGAGTAACAAGATCAACCAGAAATAAAAACGGCAAAGTCCATCGAGCACTAACAAAGGTCTATCGAGTATTGACAAACATCCTGGTAAAGAGATGAAGTCTCCTCGATACCTTCTAAGCACTGTCGATATGGCTCCAATTGCCACAACACCTAAGGTGATCAATGGGTTGCGGGCCAGTATTCCCAATAGTACCCACGAAAATCCAACCTAACGATGACACACTAAACACGCAAATATCCATACAACAAAGGGGCTCAGCATTATAATGAGAACCACCCGCCCCATCGTTGGCCAGAATTCACTCCATGGAACTGCCGCTCCTGGTTTAATGCTCAAGGAAGGGCCGGGGTAGAATCTGACCGTGGCTGTGTGCCCTCCCTTGCACATTTGATCACTTTCCCATGACATAATAACCCTCCTTTCTATGCATTTACGGCCGACTCACCCTAGTCGTACCCGTGTTTGAAACAAAAGTTTCTAGAAGCTGTTTCATAACCTGGTTTTGAAAGGGCACTGCTTTAGCCGTGCCTCTACGAAAGCAAGAAAATCGCCGGGCTTTAGCCCCTGAAGAGAAAGTTCAAGGACGGTCAGACATTCGGTTATGAACACATCCTCTAGGCCTTGGAAGCGAAACCTGGTGCGCGGCGCTCAGGACATCAAATTGACCACACCGGCCACCAGCTTGTAGTGAAAGCCCTCAAAGGGCTACCAGCTCAGGCTAATGGTGAGAAGTGTCTGTCCGCTTGAGCTTGCCGTCGAAGATAGTTGAGCGTGCGGATATGATTCCTAGGGTCAAGTGATCGACATTTCGTTTCCAGCCATACGGGATCGGTAACGGACAGATCGTAGCATGCGCGTCCTACGTTGCAGGTGGAAAGTCGGTTTCGACCCTCAGTCTCGTTCTCCTCCGTATCCACACCCAATTTTCCAATGCAGTTGTTCTGGTCGGATCATTCGATAAGGAGTGCACTCAGTCGATGCGTTCGATATCGATCGTCTGCCGTGATTTCGCTGCTGTCGCCGTGCAAAATGCGGGTCGTTCCTCTCAATAGAGCGGTCGAGGAAATCGTGCATCGCGGGCTCGTCGAATCGCCGCAAAACTGTGAACCGCCGTTTGTCAAGATAGCACATCTTCGGGATGACATGTTGGAGGCCGCAGTTCTCGCCGAGTTCACCTCAGATAGTCAAGTACAAGAGCGCGGACTCTCTTACCGTTTCCGGATAGCAGGTTTCCAGTTCGGTCAGGCAGCCGGGAAGTGTGGCTTCCGACAGAGCCTTACCCACTGTTTTGTATCTAGGCTGATTCCGGCGACACAGCGTATGGGGAAATCGTAGCCCATCCTCGGATTGCCAAGCAGATAATCCTTATGGACATGATATTGGGCGCTCCTTCTTTCTCCTTAGCGGTCACGGTGCCGTCAATGCAACTGTCTTTCGGCAGTTTTAGCTCTAAACCGCTTCTCTATCAAAGATGAAGAATTGTTACACCTTCCCAGTGTTGCCGTAAATACTCCAGACGCCAGCCTGCGATGGCAATGCTCCGCAGTTGCCTCGCTGCATAATAGAACTGTTTTCTTCTGAAAACTTCCCTTTGGGAAAGGGCAACTTCGACTTTCTGGAACGGATAAGCGCGAGATAGGCTTCGGAGTATTCCTCCCAACTTCCTTTTTGTTTCTTAAATGCATCCAGTATTTCCTGCGTTGGAGCGAGTAGTGGCTCGTGTTCATATGCCGCGCCGCAGATCTCTTTCAGAAAGTAAGCCAGGTCGGCCTGCTTGGCGAAGGCGGCAAGTTGCGAGGTGTTATTCAGGCGCACATCGAGCAGGCGTTCGATGCCGTGAGCCTTCAGTGTGCCGAAAAACTCGCTGGCGCTTTTTTGGGTAAAACCGATGCTGTAGATCTCCATTGGTCCTCGTCGAGTTCGGCAAAAAGCGCGGGCTGTGCGCCGACCAGCGGCTTGCCGGATTCGGCGGCCACCGTCTCGTCGGATTCCAGGCGGCCGTCGCCGCGAATGTGTTGCATGGTGTGGCCGCGCTCGGTGAGCACGCGGCCGATGAGCAGGCGGCGATGGCAGTGGGCGGGGTCTTCCTCGCCGCAAACCAGGGCCACGCGGAAGCGCTCCATGCCGGTCTCAAGCCGCGCGATGGCCGCCTGAAAGAGGGCGTCGTCGCAGAGCCGGCTGTAAAGGACGCGGCCTTTGGCGTCGTAGTAGGCGGGATTGGCCGGACGTCCGCCCAACTCCGCGCCAAGGAAAAGATAACGGATTCCAGCTTCCTCCAGGGAACGCTGCATGAGTTCCTTGTCGAACTGCGGAACGTACTTCGAGTAGGGCGAACTGCGCGTATCGACCACCACTTCAACGCTCGTGCTGGCGCAGAAGGGCAAGCCATGCCGGGAAGTCGTGGTTGGAGTGGCCGATGGTGAAGAAACTGCTCATGCGCAAGCCCTTGCAGAGGAGGATAGCATTTATGCGGTTTTCCGGTTGTGAGAAACCGGGAACTCGGGCAGTGCCGTTTAGACTGGATAGGGTTGCCCGGAGCATGATGACCCGCCGCTTTCAACGAATTCGCCGCTTCCACTTCAATCTGCCGCAGCGCATTGCCGCGGGGCTGCTGGCCGTGTTTCTCGCACAGGGGCTGTGGCTCACCGGCCACCAGACGCTGACCGATCGCGATTACCAATATGCGCGCTGCGGGCGCGAGATGTGGGAGCGGCCGTCGCAACTGGCCGGCTACTTTACCAGTTGCGGCAACATTCACGATGGCATTCTGGCCTACCGGCTCGCCGGGCTGCCGCTGACGCTGAACCTGCTGGTCGAGCGGGGGCTTGGACCACTTCCGCAAGCCCGAAGACCGCGTGGTGCAGGCGGGCGGCGAGCTTTCGCACCTGGGAGTTGCGCCACCAGCTCACGGTACACGCTGCTGCTGCTCCGCCTGCCGTTTCTCGCGGCCGGATGCCTGCTGGGCGCGGGCCTGTGGTGGGTGACGCGGCGGCTCTACGGCAACCTGGGCGGCTACACGGCGCTCGCGCTCTACTGCTTTTCTCCCGCGGTGCTCAGGGCCTGCGTCACGCCCAACCCGGAGGTGCTCGCCGCGCTCGGCGTCTATGGCGGCGTCTACACCTGCATCGGCGTCGCTCACGCCATGCAGGGGCCGCGGCGCAAGTGGCGTCCGCGCATCGTGCTGCTGACGGCGGCCTTTGGCCTGGCGGCTGCCTCGCACATCGCCGCGCTGCCCGTTGGTGGCGCTGCTTGGCCTGGCTGCCATGCTCTGGGTCGCCGAGGGACGCAGGAGCCAGACGCTGCCCGTGGTGCTCATCGCCACTGCCGGCGCGCTGGTCTTCGTCTTCGCCTGCTACGGCTTCTCGCCGGACGCCTTCAGCTACGTCTTCCGCTCAGTCGGCTGGTCTTCTGTGGTTCTCGCTCGATCCCGCCCGGCGTTTCTTCTCCGCACTGCCGCAACGCCGGAATCACCGTGGCCGCCGCCGCTGCTCTGGCGCTCTTTCTGGGCCTGCGTCGCTCGCGCTATTTCGGCAACACCACTCCGCTGCTCTGTGCCCTGCTTTTGTTCGTCCTGGTCATGACCGGCGCTCCCGGCAGCCCGCTGCTGTGGGCGCTGCCGTTTCTGCTCACGTTTATCGGCGGGGTTTTCGCCGATGCCTATGAAGGGCCAAGCGGGCACGGCTGGCTCTGGGCGCTGCCGGGACAATTCTGCTGATGCAGGCAGTCTTCTGCGTGCTGAGTTTGCCCGGGATTGCTGTGATGGCATGAGCCAAATAAGCGCAAAAAATGGCGGGAAAAGGATGAATTTGAAGCCCAGAATCATGCCTTCTGGCATGTGCCGTCTCGGACTTCCATCCAGACACCTCATGATAGCCATAAAATCAAGCAAAATAAGGACTTATTTCTTTCTTTGAGCCTTGCTGAAACCCTCTTCGAAGAGGTAAAATAAAAGCACAGCCCTCGGAGCCCGGCCCCGCTTTTTCCGGACCCTTATCCGCCGCCTTCCGGCGGGCCTGAAAAGACCTCTATGCCAGACGATCAGAATCCCCAGCTCCCTCTCGAAGGCGGCACGCCGCCGCACAGCGGCGCCAACCTCATCCCCATCAATATCGAAGAGGAGATGCGCCGCTCCTATCTCGACTACTCGATGAGCGTCATCATCGGGCGCGCGCTGCCCGATGCCCGCGACGGCCTCAAGCCCGTGCATCGCCGCGTGCTCTACACGCTCAACGAGATGGGCCTGCAGCACAACAAGAAATACACCAAGTGCGCCAAGGTCGTGGGCCAGGCCATGGGCGTCTACCATCCCCACGGCGACTCCGCCATCTACGACACCCTGGTCCGCATGGCCCAGCCCTTCTCGCTGCGCTATCCGCTGGTCGACGGCCAGGGCAACTTCGGCTCCGTCGACGGCGATCCGCCCGCCGCCATGCGTTACACCGAGTGCCGCATGGAGCGCATCGCCGGCGAGATGCTGGCCGACATCGAGATGGAGACCGTCGACTTCGTGCCCAACTACGACGAGTCCACCTTCGAGCCGACGGTGCTGCCCACGCGCATTCCCAATCTCATCGTCAACGGCTCCAGCGGCATCGCCGTCGGCATGGCCACCAACATTCCGCCGCACAACCTCACCGAAGTCGTCAACGCCGCCATCGAGCTGGTCAAGAATCCCGACGCCGGCCTGGCTGAAGTGCTCAAGCACGTGCAGGGGCCGGACTTCCCCACCGGCGGCTTCCTCTACGGCAAGAGCCGGCATTCCCGCAGGCCTACAAGACCGGCCGCGGCCGCTTCCTCATGCGCGCCCGCACCGCGCTTGAAAGCCTGACCAAGGAAAAACAGGCGATCATCGTCACCGAGATTCCCTACCAGGTCAACAAGTCCAAGCTCATCGAGCGCATCGCCGAGCTGGTCAACGAAAAAATCATCGACGACATCGGCGACGTGCGCGACGAGAGCGACCGCGACGGCATGCGCATCGTCATCGAGCTCAAGCGCGGCGCGCAGCCGGAGATCGTGCTCAACCAGCTCTACAAGCACACCCAGATGCAGGAGAGCTTCTCCATGATCTTCCTCGCGGTGCTCAACGGGCAGCCGCGGGAGCTGGGCCTCGATCAGGCCATCCGCTGCTTCATCGATCACCGCATCGATGTCGTCCAGCGCCGCACCGTCTTCCTGCTGCGCAAGGCGCGCGAGCGCGAGCACATCCTGGAAGGCCTACAAGATTGCCCTCGACAATCTCGACACCGTCATCAAGCATCATCCGCGCCTCCGGCTTCGCGCGTCGAGGCGCGCGAAAATCTCTACGCCTGGGGCAAGGGCAAGGACATCGTCATCAACCTGGACCGCGAGCGCCTGCCGCACGAAGAAAAAGGCCTCACCCTCCGCCAGATCGACGCCATCCTCGAACTGCAGCTCTACCGCCTCACGCAGCTCTCCATCGACGAATTGCTCAACGAGCTGAAGCAGATGCGCGAGAAGATCGCCGAGTACGAATCCATCCTGGCCAGCGAGAACAAGCTGCGCGCGGTCATCGTCAAGGAGCTGGAAGAGGTTCGCGACAAGTACGGCGACGCGCGCCGCACGCAGATCGTCGACGAGTCCGCCGAGCTGCAGCTCGAAGACCTCATCGCCGACGAGCAGGTCGCGGTCACCGTCAGCCATCAGGGCTACCTCAAGCGCACGCCCATCAGCATCTATCGCCAGCAGCGCCGCGGCGGCACCGGGCCGCACGGGCATGAAGACCCGCGAAGAGGATTTCGTCGCGCAGCTCATCGTCGATTCCACCCACGCCTTCCTGCTCTGCTTCACCAACACCGGCCGCGTCTACTGGCTCAAGGTCTACGAGATTCCCGACGTGGGCGCGGCGGGCAAGGGCAAGTCCATGCAGAGCCTGCTCGACCTGCAGCCCGGCGAAAACGTCCGCGCCATCCTGCCCGTGCGCGACCTCGAGGAAGAGGGCAAGTTCATCTTCTTCGCCACGCGCAAAGGGCACCGTCAAGAAGACGCCGCTCAAGGACTTCTCCAACGTCATGTCCCGCGGCATCATCGCCATCGGCATCGATGACGGACGACGAGCTGGTCAAGGCGCGCATCACCGACGGCACGCCAGATCATCTTCCTCGCCACGCATCTCGGCATGGCCATTCGCTTCGACGAAAACGATGTCCGCTCCATGGGCCGCCCGGCCTACGGCGTGCGCGGCATCGACCTCGCCAAGAACGATTACGTCGTCGGCGTCGCCGTCACTCCCAAGAAGCACAAGCCGGGCGAGTACCGCATCCTCTCCGTCACCGAAAACGGCTTCGGCAAGCGCACCAACGTCGAGGAGTACCGCCTGCAAACCCGCGGCGGCAAGGGCGTCAAGAACATGGCCGTCACCCCGCGCATCGGCCGCGTCAGCAGCATTCAGTTGGTCGACGACACCTCGGAGCTGATGGTCATCAGCCAATTCGGCAAGATCATCCGCATCGACACCAAGACCATCCGCGCCGCCGGCCGCGCCACCCAGGGCGTCCGCCTGCTCAACCTCGAAGCCGACGACAAGGTCGCCGCCGCCGTCATCATCCCGCCCGAGGAACTGAACGGCAACAACCACGACGAGCCGACGCTGTTGCAGTAGGGATTCTATGGACAAGACAATCCGCCAAGTGACCGATCTCGAAGAGCAGCAGGCCGAAACCTATCGCTACTGGGCGAGCCGGCCCATCGGTGAGCGGCTGATTGCCGTCTGCGAACTGACGGAGTCGGCCTACGCATTCGCTGCCGGGTTTAAAGAGGAGATCCGATGAACCTGACGAAGGACCTGAAGGACATCCTCCGGGCGTTTAACGCAAACGCCGTCACGTACATGATCGTCGGCGGACATGCTTTCGGTGTGCATGCGGAACCGCGCACGACCAAGGATCTCGATCTCTTCATCCGCTCCGATCCGCAGAATGCTCAGGCTGTTTTCCAAGCTCTGGCGCAGTTCGGCGCGCCAATTGCCGGTATGTCGCCCAAGGACTTCGCCGATGGCACGACCTTTCAAATGGGACAGTCTCCCGAACGAATCGACGTTCTACAGCGGATCGACGGCGTCTCCTTTGACGAGGCTTGGGCAGAACCGCATCGAAGGCGCCGTCGACGGCATCCCCGCCTGTATCATCTCTCGCGAAGACATGATTCGAAACAAACTCGCCGCCGGGCGGTTGCAGGATCTCGCCGACGTTGAGAAACTGCGAGCCGCTGAAATCGCCAGCCGACGCAAGTGATGAAGTACGACGAGCCGACGCTCTTGCAGTAGAGACCGCGCGTTCAGCGATTCATCCATGTCTGAAGGAAGAGAATTGGGGGCAACTTTACCACGCACCCGACTCCCCATGATAATCAGATAACACGTTTAATGAATTTTAGCCAAAATAGATGCAAAAGTCCAAAGACTAATCCATAAAGAACTGCTGTAGAAATCCCATTGCCCCAGTCGACAGTCCTGAGCTGACCATTGCAGCCACTAAAAAATCCTACGACAAATCCAATGAAGGCTCCCCATGGTACAGTGACAAAAAATACTCTATGAAAACAATCTTTGCGTTCGTTAGTGCGCCTTTTTTCTTCGGCTACTTTTTCGGCTACTCTTTCGGCTTCACTTCTTCGATAATATTCACTGTCAGTTAACTTTTCAATCCCTGTTCCTTCACAACTGAGACACACTTTGCTTGGTTCGTCGTCAAAATAATGCCGACCTCTTCCTTCGCAGGAGGAACAATGCACGGTGTACATATTAGCGTCTCCCGTTGGTCAATAATGGATCAGGTGCCCCATCCATTCCGCTTTTTCAGCGGAAAGTGTGGGATACCACAAATATCAATCACCGTTCTTTCGAAATGTGTGCAAATCCATCCTACACCGTCCAATCCTCCACCACCAGCCCCTTCACCCTCTCGAACTCCCGCGTATTGGCCGTCACCAGAATCAGATTCCGCGCGAAGGCTTGTCCGGCGATCAGCGTGTCATATTCGCCAATGCGTTGGCCTTGCCGTTCCAGATCGACGCGAATCTCTCCGGCAGCTTGAGCGTCTTGCTCTGTGTAGTCGAGTACTGTAATCGCGCTGTTCAGAAACGCAGTCAGCCGGTTTGCGTTCTGGACTACGCGACCACTCTTGGCCACGCCATACCAGAGTTCATGCGCAACGATCGAAGAGGTTTGAGGGATAATCTGATGGGCTGTGGCCTGGAAGTAGCGCCGTCGAGTCATGCTCGATGTCCCATTGATCAGCGCGATGCAAACATTGGTGTCCAGCAGGTAGTTCACTTGAAGTACTCGCGAATCGGTGCAAGATTCTGTTTGCGGCCCTCAGGGAAGATCGGATCAGCGCCCATGGCATCCATCCGCGCGAACAATTCCTCGACCGTTTCCTTCCGGGTCTCCGGCACCGGCTCGAGCAAAATGCCCGCGCCCATGCGGGACACACGAACCCGGTCGCCCTCGAAGCGGAACGCTTTAGGCAGGCGCACGGCCTGGCTGCGGCCACTCCAGAACAGCTTGGCATCCGTCGGCTTTTGACTTGCACCCGCGACCATCGCCATTGCGTCCTCCCAAAAGTATCTATCAAAAGTATATATCAATACGTCGCATTGCTTTGCAGATAATTATTATCGTCTGGCGCATTATCATATGAATCAGAAGGCATCGCCGCTCCCGATCCTTGACAACCGACTCACTGACAGCTTAAAACAGCATCTTTTCGCCTCCGCCGCTTCGCAACCCACTCAAAAACCATGGGTTAGCTCCGACGCAAGCGCAAAAATGCAACAATTGTTTTTGCCTGTATTCGCCTTTGTGGCCAATAATCAAAATCATGTAAATATCATAGAATAAATAACATAGCTAATCAACAAGGGCGAACAAAGAACATACAAATGGCGAAACACAAGCGCGGGAATTCGATCGGATGTGGCCGGTCACGCTCGATGAAGAACTAATGAAACCATCCTGAAATCAACAATATAACCAATTTCCAAGGGAAAACAAAGGGCGAAACCCAAGCGCGGGAATTCCGGAAAAATCCCGGATTTTCCCTTGCAAAAGTCCTACGCCTGAACTAACCCGCTGTCCCACTCGCCGCGCTCGCGCAATTTGGCGATCTCCGCGCGCGCCATCTCCAGGGCTCGCACGTAATCTGGCTTGGCCACACGGTTCAGCGGCATCTGGCCGGCTTCGAGCAGGATCCAATGCCGCGGACGCATATACGAGGCCAGCTGCGCGCGTGCCGGTCCAGTTCCTTGTGGTTCAGTTCAACTCCGGGTCTCTTCTCCACCACGGCCACAACAGCTTCAGAAACAACGGCATGAGCCACGCCGACCACCACGCAGTTGGCCACCTTTTCCGCCAGCGTGCAGATATGCCGTTCCACGTCGCCGGGAAAGATCTGGTAGCCAAATGACTTGATTACCCATTTTTCACGTCCGGTCAGATGCAGACCTGTCGAATCTCTGTAGCCAAGATCGCCGGTATATAAAAACCCATCGCGCGAGATCGCCCGCGCGGTGGCCGCGGGATCGTTGACATAGCCGAGAAAGGTCTGCGGCCCGCGAAAGCACAGATGGCCAATCTCACCGGAGGGCAGCTCCTCGTCGGCGTTGCCATCGGCGTGCATGGGTTGGCGAATGGTGCATGGATAAATGGGCATATCCACGCCCAGCCCGGTGAGAATTGTCTCCCGGTCGGCCGTATTCGCCTGAATGTAGGTGCAGAAACCGGCGGTTTCGGTGAGTCCCAGTCCGGTGCCGATCACCGGAGCCATCGCGGCCAGTTGGTCTATGAATGGCCGTGAGACCGAATGTCCGCCATAGGCGGCAACTTTCAGACTGGAGAGGTCGTGGCGATCATAATCCTTCAGCATCCATTCCAGGTTGTACATGGCCGGAATCTGGGCCAGGATCTCCACGCGATGGCGTGCAATGGCGCGCAACGAACGGCCAGCGTCAAAGATCTCCACGAGGACTGCCGTGCCTCCTCCGAAGAAGGTGCTCATCATCGCCTCGGTCTGTCCGCCAACGTGAGACGCAGGCAAATTGACCAGTGTGCGGGTGCCGCGGTCTCCGCCAAAAAATGCGCCGCAGATGCACATGTTCTGCACTGTGATGTTGCGGTGCGAAAGCAAGGCGGGCTTGGGTGAGCCGGTTGAGCCGGTGGTAAAGATGACCAGCGCGCCGTCGTTCTCGGTCACGGCGATTTTTGAGAGGGAACCGGAATCGGCACCCGTCGCGGCGCGATTCGCCGCCTCGGCAATCGACGCATAGGATTGCGTGCCTTCAATCGCTTCATCCGAATCAGTCACGATGAAATGCTGGATCCATTTGCAACGCGCCTGCACGGCGCTCCACAGCGGGCGAAGATCGAGCGGCCCTTTCACTCCCAGCGAGACAAATCCTTTCGAACGGAGAATTTCCAGCGCGCGCATCACCTCGGCGGGAGACAAACGCAGATCCAGCGGGGCGACGATCACGCCCATTTTGAAGCAGCTGTATTCCAGCAAAACGTGATCCACGGTAAGCGGCAGCAAGGTTACCAGGAAATCGCCCTTGGCAAAGCCCAGCCGCTGCAATTCCCGCGCCATCGCCGTGGTGAGGCGGTCGAATTCACCCCAGCTGACCGCGCGATCGCCCTCCGCGCTGAGAAGGGCGGGAGATTCCGGGTGGATTTTGGCCCACTTCGCCACGACTCCGTGCAGCAAATGGCGGTCAGCAAAGGTTGTTTCGTAATCTGCGAGGGTATATTGCGGCACGTCCATGGGTTCACCCAGTTCTATTCCTGAACCAGTCGAACATTCACGGCGGCGCGAGTCAAGAGCTGGGGGAATGGCTTTGGACGTGACAATTATCGGACAAAGCCGAACCTTGCCAGGTACTCGGGAACAAGTCCGAAACCGCCTACACTGGAGTTGCTCTGGATTCTCCGCGCACTCCTTGATGCGGCGGACCCTTCACATCGCCTTTATGCTGGCAGCGCTCAACGAGCGCGGCCTACGGCTCGCCGAGTCCTTTGTCTGGGCGCAGGGCAAAGTGTAAATTCTAAAATCCAACGAATTTTTCATTGTGCCGAGCAGGCCCTTTAAGGTTACAATCTCGGCCATAGCCAATTGTGGCTGAGCGAGGGGAATATGAGCGAGACAGGAGTTCAATCCGGAGCCCAGGCAACCGGCCTTTCCCAGTGGCAGCGCATTGCGAATACCTTCACGGCGCCGGCGAAGACCTTTGAGGACATCAAGCGCGGCAATCTGAGTTGGTGGATGCCGCTGATCATCATGGCATTGGTTAGCTACATCTTTTTTGCTGCCGTTTATATCAATATCGGTATGCAGAAGGTCGTGGACAACCAGATCAAGCTCGATCCGAAGACGGAAGAGCGGATTGGCGCAGGCCACGCCAGAACAGCGGGAGATGGGCACTAAGATCTCGTTGTACATTACCGAAGGCGTATTCATCGCCAATCCGGCCTTGATGCTGGCGGGAGTGGCGCTTCTCTCGCTCGGGCTGTGGGGCACCATCAACTTTGTCTTCGGCGGCAAGGCTACCTACGGAAGCATCTTTACCGTATGGATGTATGCCGGTCTGCCGGGAATCATAAAAGCAGTACTGGGTACTGTGGTGATCTTTGCGGGACTTGACCCGGACACCTTCAATATCAAGAACTTCGCGCCCACGAATGTGGCAGCCTTCGCCTTTCCCAATCCGGCGGAGGCCAACAAAGCGCTCTACGCTCTGGCTAGTTCGTTGGACGTAGTCACCATCTGGACGCTGGTGCTGCTGGGGATGGGGACGGCGATTGTCGCAGGCGTCAAGCGCAACTCCGGTTATATAGCGGTCTTCGGATGGTGGGCAATCTTTGTGCTGATTGGCGTGGGCATTGCGGCAGCCACCAGTTGATCTTTGGATTCTGACCTCAAAGAAACATACAGCGCGAATCCTCTCCGGATTCGCGCTGTTGGCGTTTTTGAGTGATAACTGAAAACTGACAACTGAAAGCTGCTTCACTCCGTCCAGCGGCGCAAAATCAGCGAGGCATTGATGCCGCCGAAGCCAAAGGAATTCGACAGCGCTACGTCGAAGCCGTGGGCGATGGCTTTGTTGGGCACATAATCCAGGCGGCATTCGGGGTCGACGTTTTCCAGGTTGATAGTGGGCGGCAGCATCTGATGCTGGAGCGCCAGCACGGTGATGCCAGCTTCCAGTCCGCCGGCGCCGCCCAGCAAGTGCCCGTGCATGGACTTGGTGCCCGAGATCTTGAGCTTGTGGCTGAGGGCGTGTTCGCCGAAAACCGCCTCGATGGCCTGCGACTCATTGCCGTCGCCGGCCGGGGTCGCGGTGGCGTGGGCGTTGATGTATCCCACCTCTTCCGGCTTGATGCCGGCGTCCTTGAGGGCGGCTCTCATGCTGCGCTGCGCGCCCTGGCCTTCGGGGGCGATGGCGGTGATGTGATGGGCGTCAGAACTCATGCCGTAGCCGATAATCTCGGCCAGAATCTTGGCTCCGCGCGCCCTGGCGAACTCCAACTCCTCAAGAATGAGGATGCCAGCGCCCTCGCCGATGACGAAGCCGTCGCGGTCCTTGTCAAAGGGGCGGCTGGCGCGGGTAGGTTCGTCGTTGCGCTGAGAGAGCGCGCGCATGGACGCGAATCCGCCCACAGAAAGCGGCGTGACCGCGGCCTCGGCGCCGCCCGCGATCATCACATCGGCATCGCCGTGCGCGATGATGCGCACCGAGTCGCCGATGGCGTTGGCCGAGGTGGCGCAGGCCGTGGCCGTGGCCGAAATCGGCCCCTGGGCGCCATAGCGGATGCTCACCTGGCCGGCCGCCATGTTGACGATGGCCGCGGGAATGAAGAAGGGAGAGATCTTGCGCGGGCCGCCCTGCAACAGGTTGGTGTGCTCGCGCTCGATGATCTCGAAGCCGCCGATGCCGGAGCCGATAAAGACGCCTACCCGGTCGGCGATCTCCGGGGTGATCTGGAGACCCGACTGGGTCATGGCTTCATGCGTGGCGGCAAAGGCAAAGTGAATGAAGCGCCCCATCTTGCGCGCTTCCTTCTTGTCCACGAAGTTGAGCGGGTCAAAGTTCTTGACCTCGGCGGCAAAGGTGGTGGTGAAGCCAGTGGTATCGAAGGCCTGGATAGGCCCCATGCCGCTGGCGCCGGCCATCAACTGCTGCCAAACCTCGGGCGCGGTGTTGCCCAGGCCGCAGACCAGCCCCAGGCCGGTGATTACGACTCGGCGGGTCACTGGCTACTTGCCGCCTTTCGGTCTTTTGCATTCTTCTCGATGTATTCGATCGCGTCCTTGACGGTCTTGATCTTTTCGGCGGCCTCGTCGGGAATCTCGATGTCGAAGGCCTCTTCGAACTGCATTACCAGCTCGACTACGTCCAGCGAATCCGCGCCCAGGTCTTCCTGGAAGCTGGCGCCGGGGGTGACTTCGGCCTCGTCCACCTGCAACTGCTCGACGATGATTTGTTTGACTTTTTCTTCAACGGCCATGCGTGTTTCTCCTCATGATTTTCTGAACTTGGGTATCTCTCCGGGGCTTGCCTGTTCAGCCTACCGGGTCACGGCAGGGGAACACAACCGCTACGCCAGAAAAAAATGCGCATGGCCCCGAAATTCAAGTCTACCGGGCGGATGGGGGTGTGTAAAGGCGAGCGAGAAGCAGGGAATAGGGAATAGGGAACAGGGAATAGAAAACTCTGCAAAAATTTGACGGAAAAACCACAGGCAGAAGGCGTACATTAGGCGAAGAGGGTTTTTGCCGTGGGAAACTCCGCCGTTGTCTTTACGCTGGTCGCCGTTGCCGTCTTCATCCTGGGGCTCTGGTTGGGATTCCGGCAGGGTCGATTGAGCGTCCATTCTCTGCCTGGACTGGACGCCTTCAAGGGGGTTGCCGCCGATGCTCTACGCGCCAATACGGAGTCCTTTCTAACGCTTGCCAAACAACAACTTGGAGGACAAACCCGCGAGGCGGAGTTGACTTTAGAGGCCAAGGAACAGGCGATCAAGAATCTGCTTGACCCACTTGGAGCCGCGCTCAAGAGTCTCGACGAGCAGGCCCGGGAGATGGAGTCCAAGCGCTCGGGAGCCTACTCCAAGGTAGAGACACTGGTCGAGAACATGCAGAAGTCGATTCCCGCTTCGCTTGATGCGTTGAAAAACGAGACCGCGCAATTGATTACAGCGTTGCGGGCTCCCAAGACGCGCGGCAACTGGGGCGAACTGCAACTGAAGCGTTGCGTGGAGTATGCCGGAATGGTTCAGTACTGCTCATTTTCCGAGCAGGTGACCGCGCGCGACGAGGACGACAAGATGCTGCGCCCGGACATGACCATCCAACTGCCCAATGGCCGCGAGATCGTGGTCGACGCCAAGACTCCCCTGGATGCTTTTCTGGATGCCAGTGGCGCGCCCGACGCAGCCCTACGATTCACGGCCCATGCGGCGCGTGTTAAAGCACACCTGAAGGAATTATCAGGTAAGGCCTATTGGAAGCAATTCGAAAAGGCCCCCGATTTTGTCGTCTGCTTCCTGCCTAGCGAGGCGCTCTTCAGCGCGGCCCTCGAAGCCGACCCGTCGCTGATTGAGTTCAGTGCGCAGAACCATGTGGTGATGGCGACTCCGACGACGCTGATTGCCCTTCTGCGGGCTGTCGAATTTGGCTGGCAACAATCCGAAATTACTCAAAACGCCAAAGCGATTCACGAGATGGGCCGCAAGATTTACGAAAAACTCGTAGTCGCGCAGGGACACGTGACCAAGCTCGGCAACGCGCTCTCCAGCAGCGTCGATTATTACAACAAGTTTCTCGGCACCATCGAAGGCAAGGGCGGAGTCTTCTCTTATGGCAGGCAATTGGGCGAGCTGGCCCACTCCGATAGCGAGTTAGCCGAAATCGTGAAACTGCAACCCGATGTGCGCGAGATGGAGTCGCCGGAGTGGTCGCAATCGAACCTGGCTTTGGCGGCGGAGGCGGAGGAGGGCGACGCGAGAGTGTGATTTTTTCATTATCTTGCATCGTGAGAGTGACGGAGCGGAGTCGAAGGATCTGCGGTTGTTCTTGCTCTCTAGTCACCCGATCCAGACAAAACAACGCCCGCTAGCGATCTCCGCCAGGCCAGCCCCATTTTCAAACCAATACTGCGATAAAATCTCAGGCCATCAGCTTGCGCTTGATCAGCCCCGCCAACCCCGCCAGCCCGCTGCCAAGCAGCAAATAGCTCGACGGCTCCGGCGCCGGAGATCCTTCTTCACCCAGAATTTGGAAATCCTGAGAAGAATTGGGTATGGGTTCTACATAATTTTTGGAGTATTCAACGAAGTATGCCGTTGATGGTCCGCAGCCAAAATATCCACAACTATCAAACCAGTATGCAGTATCGAGCCCCATGCCTTGAGGGCTGCCGAGCGTAAGATAGTATGTTCCAGCTGGGAGTGACATGTTGGGTATGGAAAAAGACTCCTCAAAGACAAAAAGACTTGTCGTGTATTGATACTTATAAACCTGGGTTGTGCTTGCCGTCGCTAAGCTCAGAGCATCACCTCCTGGGTATGTCGTGATTGACCAATCTACACTCGTCATCACAATATCAGTACCATAAAGCGCAGCAGCGAAATCTACGCCGGTAACCGTTGAATTTGATGAGAGTGTGAATGAATCACTGACACATAAATAGTCACATGTGTAAATAGGAGCAGTACCACCTTCGAAACTCAGCGAGTCATCATACAAAATCACTGAGTCGGCGCATGCGGGAACCGCCGTAAGTGCGCCTACCAATCCAAGAACCAAAACGAAAAAAACTACCGATTTCTTCATGTGGTTCCTCCCTCATTACGCCGTCACCAAGCCCCAAGTTGTTAACTGAAGATGGATACACGAACGCATCGGAATGCCATTACGGACCTTCCCTCATTCAAGCCATTATCCCTCCACTGAGAAAAACTGTGATCGCCGTCACGGCCCTATGTGGCAAGACTTTTATTCATAGCGGTAAATGTTCTATTTACAGATATTTAGGACTCGCTTAGACATAAATAAATTTCCGTCTTTATGCCCCCGCCGGGCTGACTTACTAACTCACTAACTCGTTTGTTCCGCGAACGCCGCTCGCATCCGCTTCCAGGTCATCTCCAAATCCTCCGGCAGAATGCGCGTCTCGGCAATCGTGGTCATGAAGTTGGTGTCGCCGGACCAGCGGGGCAGGGCGTGCAGGTGCAGGTGTCCGGCGACGCCGGCTCCGGCTGCCCGGCCCAGATTCATTCCAAAATTAAATCCCTGCGGGCGGTAGAGCTTCTCCAGTGCCCGTTCGGTGCGTTGCGCCAGCTCGATCAGCTCATGGGCGGTGGCGGCGGGCAGATCGGCCAGCCGGTCCAGATGGGCGTAGGGCATCACCATCACGTGGCCGGAGGTGTAGGGAAAGGCGTTCAGGCAGACAAAGCAGTGTTCGCCACGATGGACAAGGCCGCCGGCGGCCTCGGCCTCATCCCTGCTCATTCCCTTGGCGATGGCGTAATCGATAGCGGCTATCAAGTTGCAGAAGACGCAGCGATGATCGCCCGGCCAGGCCGCCAGGGCTGCAGGAACGCCGGGGCGAGCATCGCTGTCCGCCGTGGTGACGTAGGCAAAGCGCCAGGGTGTCCAGAGAAAGTCCATGGGTTGGGTTCCACCTGCATCAGTATAGAAGGTTGTTGCGCGGGCGCGAATGCCGCCGCAAGCCCATTGTTGCTTGCTGCCGCAAGTCTATTGTTTTAGACGCGGCGTTCGTGAAAACACGGTTGCCGTGCAACTCCTGCCAATCGGTTGCATTGACGGGGGAAAGCGGCGGTTGCTACACTGGTGAGCGTAGCTTCCTGCGCGGATTCCAGCAGTGAGTTGCGGCCGCCCTCCAGCCAGCCGCCGCCTGCCGGGTGTTTCCCAAGGAGACCAGTCGCCTTCCACGCCAGCCTGACAGGCGGGAGGGGACTGTTCCTTGTGAAGACACCGCGGACACAGGCGCGTGGTTGCAGGCAGGGAGATGGCCTTCGGCATCCCTCAAGGCAATCGCAGCAGAGGGACCACCCCCCAGCGGCAGGCAAGTTTGAGTCGCGGGAGTAAGGAATCGCGGAGCTGGTAGCAATGGCAAACGTCGTCAATCCCGAACCCGAGAGCATAACCCTGAACACTGAATTGGAAGTCCCAACCCTCGAACCTGCGACGGAGCAAGAGCAGCCGTTGCCAGAATCCACGTCCAACCTCGAAACCGCCGAAGCAGTCGAAATTTCCGCGCTGGACGCCGATGCCCCAACCGAGCCTGTAGTCGAGACCAAGCCCGTGGTGGAAGCCGCTGCGGAACCTGCGCCTACAGCCGAAGTTGCAACGGAAGTTCCCGCGCCACCCGCGCCCTCTGCCCAGGCCGAACCAATCATTGAAGCCGCGGCAACTGTCGAAGCGGCTCCGCAAGCCAAATCTGAACCGGCAGTCGCGCCACCGGCCAAGGCTGCTACGCATACAGAGCATGGTCTGGAGTCCATGGACGACTTTTCCGCCGCCCTGGAGGCCTTTGAACGCGAGCAGGCTGCCGAGGCCGCCGCCGTTGAAGCCTATGGCGACAAGATTGTCTCCGGCACGGTGATCAAGCAGACGGATAAGCATCTGGTCATTGATGTGGGCCTGAAGTCCGAGGGGCTGGTGCCGCTCGAACAGGTTCTGGACCACACCGGGGCCGTCAAGTTCCAGCCCGGCGACGTGATTGACGTGGTGATCGAGCGCGAGGAGCCGGAGGGCGGCTACCTGGCGAGCTACGAGCGGGCGCAGCGCCTGCGCGTCTGGGACACCATCGAGAAGGCCGCCGCCGACAAGACCCCGATCGTGGGCACGGTGGTGAGCCGCGTCAAGGGTGGCGTGACCGTGGACATCGGGCTTAAGGCGTTTTTGCCCGGCTCGCAGCTTGAGATTCGTCCTGTCCGCAATCTGGATGGTTATCTTGGCCAGCAGATTGAAGTCCGCGTCATCAAGCTCAATAAAAAACGCGGCAATGTAGTGGTCAGCCGCAAGGAGATTTTGGAAGAAGAGCAGAATGTCAAGCGCACAACCACGCTGGAGCATCTAGGCGAGGGCGCGGTGCTGACCGGCACGGTAAAGAACATGACCGACTACGGCGCGTTCGTTGACCTGGGCGGCATTGACGGCCTGCTGCATATCACCGACATGAGCTGGGGACGCCTCACGCATCCCCGCGACCTGGTCAATGTGGGCGACGAGATTCAGGTCAAGGTGCTCAAGTTCGACAAGGATAAGCAGCGGGTATCGCTGGGCTTCAAACAGTTGACGCCCGACCCCTGGCTGGACGCGACGGAGCGTTATCCGGTGGGCGCGCGCGTCCATGGGCGCGTACTTTCGGTCACCGACTACGGCGCGTTTGTCGAGCTGGAGCAGGGCATCGAAGGCCTGGTTCATCTCTCTGAGATGACCTGGTCCAAACGCCTCAAGCACCCCTCGAAGCTGGTCAAGCCGGGCGATGAAGTGGACACCGTTGTTTTGAGCGTGAATCCAGCCGATCGGCGCATCTCGCTGGGCATGAAGCAATTGATGGAAAACCCCTGGGAGAACCTGACGGAGAAGTATCCGGCCGGAACGGTGGTCGAGGGGAGGGTGCGCAACCTGACCGACTTCGGCGCCTTCATTGAAATTGAAGACGGCATCGACGGTCTGGTGCACGTCTCCAACCTGAGCTGGACCAAGCGCGTCAAGCACCCCTCTGAAATCGTGAAAAAGGGCGAGAAGGTGAAGGCTGTCGTTCTCGGCGTCGAGCCGCAGAATCGGCGTTTGAGCCTTGGCATCAAGCAGTTGCAGCCTGACGTCTGGGAGAGCTTCTTCGCGACCCATCGCGTCGGCGACCAGGTGCATGGCAAGGTGCTCCGCACGGCTCAGTTCGGCGCCTTTGTCGAGATCGCGGAGGGCGTGGAGGGTTTGTGCCACATCTCCGAGGCCGGCGAAGACGCAGCCGCCAAGCTGGAAACCGGTCTGGAGCACGACTTCAAGATCATCAAGATCAACGTGGAAGAGAAGAAGGTGGGCTTGAGCCTACGCGCTTCCGCGGGCCACGAGGCCAGCCGCGCCCATGTGGAGAGCTACAAGAAGGAGAGCCACAAAGCTCCCGTCTCCAGCTCGACCACCACCCTTGGAGACCTCATCAACCTGCGGAAGAGCGAGAAGAGCGAAAAGAGCGAACAGTAAGGCGCTTTTCCCTTATGCAAGACAGCAGCGGCCGCCCGTAAGGGTGGCCGTTGTGAGTTTGTGGGCTTCTCGAAGCAATCGGGGCTGACGGCGGAGGTCTCCGGCAAAATGCAAGAGCCTCTGCGTCTCCATCCAGGAACGGGTTTGTGAGGCCGCTTGTCGGGAGTTCTCAGGAGATAGATACGCAAATATTCGCGGTTTTTTAACTCTCTGCTTGCTAACGAACGTTTTCATACTCATACGCCCCTGTCACGGTAAAGTGTGACGGCAGCCACAGACAGCTCGTTAGCAGTCGCTCTGGAGTATGATCATAGCCAAAGTGTACGATAGCTTCGGGCTAAGGATTGTTTATTCCGACACAGGAGGGCGTCGTCGATGGATGACAAGGATGTCAAGAACGGCCAGAACGAACCTGGCAAGGAAACACTTGCCCGGCGCGATGCTATCAAGCGAATTGCCGGAGCACTGGCTGCCGCGGCGGCCAGCGCAGCCATCGTTGAGGCCAAACCAGTTGGCTTAGGCTACTTCAACTACGCCTTGTACTCGGAGAATTACATCAACTACTCCCGGTACAAGGAGGTCTACGCCAACTATCATTCCTACCACAGCATCTACGTTCCGCCTCCCTACTCCAGCCGCGCCTGAGGAGCGCTTGCGCGCAGGCCCTGGAGATCTCAGGGGGCGATTCCGGAGGTGTTGGGTTGGTAGAGAATCCCAGGGATAGCTGTGTCAGCATTTCCGTAGATATAAACAGGGCCACTGCCAGCCAGGCAGGAAAAGCCATCGGCGTCCTCCTGCGGAAAATCTTTACATCTCAGAGACTCACCGGCACAGCCTGCGCGATCAACAGCAATTCAATCTCCCAGCGCGTTGCATCCGTGCTGCGCCATTTTCTGGAACGGCCCGCTCCGTTCCGCGCCGGAATCCATACTTCGCTGGGGAGCGAGGAAATTCTCCTTGACGATGAGATGATTGCGCGGCTGGCGCATGCATGGGACAGCGGCGGAATGCTGGAGTACGTCCTGGTCGTCCCCCACATCTTTTACCTGCCCGTGCTTCGCCTGTTTCTGGATCACGTACGGCGGAATGCGCCCGAAGTCAGCCGCCATATTTGTCTCTTCTTTGACTACGCCTATCTAAACGAGATGCATGAGCTCGCGCAGCTATGCTTTTCAGGCGAGCGCGGCCAGGTTCTGAAATTCCTGGATGAATCCCATACGCCCTGTATTGATTGTGGCCGGCATCTCCTGCTTGAAAACCTGATTTCGCTGGCATGTTACATGATTCCCGCCCGGTATCTGGTCTTTGTGGACGATGATTTCCTGCTGCGGGACTCTGCCGCCATCGAAACGCTTCTGCAGCCTTTACAGTGCGGCTACATGCTTTCCGGAATCTTTGTCAGGCCAGTGAAGCGAATCCACACCTGCCTGTTCGCTATCAATCCGGATTATCTGCGTGCGCATCTGCGGCTCTTCGATCAGGGCAGAAATCTCTACGACGACACCTCGCTCAGTACCGGATCGATTACTTACCAGATGCTGGCGAAGCGCAACAAGGGTGTTTTTCCGGTAGCCGATCATGAACGGGGCTATGAGTTCCTGGGCCGGCATCTTGGTCACTGCACCGGCGAAGTGTGGGGCGATCTACCGCTGGCATTGCGCGCGATTCTGCCCCCTGAAGCGCTGCCAGCAGAGTTGGGTGCGGTCCGCTTTGACGCCGGCCTTTTGCTGGAGAGCCTGGCCAATGCTTTCCGGGTCAAAGCGCGGGGGCGCGACTACGAGTTGATCTCCAGCGAGGTGCGGCGCAACGCCGGGCGCGATTTCCCAACATACCTGGACAAGGTTTATAACAATCATCACTGGCTTATCAGCCAGACTTTGGCAAGCGCAGGAGTCGCAGTCGCGTAACGAATATGGCCAATGTGCTGCTCAACTCGATCTGCAACCGCTCCTGCCCCTACTGCTTTGCGCAGCGGGAGATGGCTGGAGTCTCCCAGGACAAGCGCCTGTCCTGGGAAAACCTGATTTACATCGCCGACTTTTTACTGGCGTCCGGCGAAAGGCACGTGTCGCTGCTGGGCGGCGAGCCGACGCTCCATCCTGACATCGTGGACTTCGTCCTCTACCTGCTGGCGCGCAACCTGGATGTCACCATCTTTACCAATGGCATTTTGAGCCCGGCGCAACTGAAGAATTTCAAGGAGCAATTCGCTGACACCGGCCAGGAGCGCGTGAACTTTGTCTGTAATCTGAACGATCCGGTATTGACTCCCGCGCCTCAGCGCGAGACCAGCTCCGTCGAGGCGTTCCTGGGGGCGATGGGCCCGCTGGTCACCGCCGGCTTTAATATTTACAGAACCGATTTCACCCTTGACTTTCTCTTCGACACCATCAATCGTTTCGGGTTGCGGCGGCACCTGCGCCTGGGCATCGCGCACCCCATTCCGGGAACCGATAATCAGTTCATCGAGCCCGGCGATATGCGCCAGGTCTGCGCGCGCATTTACTCATACAAGCAGAAGTTCGACGCGTTTCGCGTCAAGCCCGGCCTGGATTGCGGTTTTCCTATCTGCCGCTTTACCGACGAGGAGCTGGGCTGGCTGCGCCGCCAGGCGCTTCCCTTGTTTCGCTGCGGTCCGGCCATCGACATCACGCCCGACATGAGTGTCTGCCATTGTTTCCCGCTGAGCAATTATCAGAGAAGGTCCCTTTTTGAATTTGATTCGCTGACCCAGGTTGCCGAGCACTTTGACCGTACCAGGAACCAGATTAAGGGCGAAGTGGCGGGGATTTTTCCGGAATGTGACGGATGCACTCTTCAGGAAGACGGCGTGTGCAGCGGAGGAGGACTGTGCCAGATCATTCGCCGCTTTGTCAACGAAGCGCCCGTCAGGACGAAGGAGATTGAGCATGAGCTTGCCAAGAATCGTTTGTCCTCATAACCAGGAGCTGCTGCGCGGCATGGAGCGGCAAACCGTCGCCGTGCGGGTCGGCCACTGGGAACAGGCCGCGGCGGCCGCTTACGACGTTCGCGATGCGGGTCATGAGCTGTTTTGCGTCATCGCTGATTCCCCCGTGCCCCTGCAGGATGTCTTCCTGCCCGCCGACTGGAAGGAAATTCCACTGGCCATTATGGCTCCATCCATGGGGACTTTTCGCAATCTGGCGGCGAAACTCGATTCCTGGCGCGATTTCAATCTGTGCATCTATCTCCCCGCGGCTATCGCCGCCGATCAAACCTCGCTGCGCATTCTTTCCTCGCTCGGGATTCGCACCTGCGCGCTTCTTGGAACCGGCAACAACGACTGGGAGTCGCTTGCGGACCTGATGACCTACGCGGTGCTGGGGCAATCCCGCCATGCCCGCATCGAGCCATTCTCCTACATCGCGGACCATTACGCTCCCGATGCCAACCTCGACTGGGGAGCGGTGTACTTCGACGATCCCCGGCAATTTCTTCACCTGGACGAAACAGGGCGCGTTGCGCTCTCGCGCGCCGAGCTTGAGAAGGGTGAATTTGTCGCGCAACGCCTCGCTGAAATCGGCGTGGCCGCGGATTTTCCGGCAATTCAAAAGCGAACGCGAAGCTGGACGGAATATTTTCTCAACAATCATCCCTGCTCGGTTTGCGCGGGATGGAAGGTCTGCCAGGGAAGGTTCTCCGCATCTCTGCCGGTCAGCAATGGCTGTTCCGCATTTTTCCGTGAGATGATCGATGTCGCCCGGCAGAGCCGGCAACTGAAGCAGGCGCGGGAGGAGAAGCAAGCATGGCTACCGTAATCTTCAAGGCCACCACGGCGTGCAACTCGCGATGCGCTTATTGCGATGGCGTGCGCGAGGGCAAGCGATCTCCCAGGCCCTTGCCGCTGGAGATGCTGGAGAAATTCTTCTTCCGGGTCAATGAGTTTCTTATGGCGCGCCCCGAAGAGACCATGGAGATCATCTGGCATGGCGGCGAGCCGCTGCTGCTCGGCCCAAAGTACTACGAGGAGGCGTTGCGCTTTCAGCAAAAGCACTGTGCCCAGAGCCGCTCGCGCATCCGGCACTGCATACAAAGCAATCTCACCCTGCTGAAGCCGGAGATGCTTCCGCCCCTGAAGGAGCTGGGAATCACCAGCTTTGGCTCGAGCTATGAAATGATTCCCAACGTGCGCGGCCTCGGCCCGGGCCGCGACTCACTGGCCTACAACCGCCGTTTTCTCGACGCGGTCGCGCTGTTGGAGAAAGAAGGATTCTCCTGGGGAATCATCTATGTGGTCACCAGGCCGGCGCTTGACCGGCCGCTGGAGGTCTTTCAGCATCTCGCCAACCTGATTCCCAAGGGCGCATTCGGCTTCAACCAGGTTCTCCTCTATGGGCGCGATCTCGACTACCTGAAAATAACGCCGGAAGAGTTCGCCGACTTTCTCGGCGCCATCTTTCCGGAATGGTGGAAGCGGCGGGAAGAATTGCCGCAGGTGCATCCGTTCGATTCCATTGTGGACGGCCTTCTGGGCCAGGCCACGCGGTTTACCTGCTGCGACTCCGGCATCTGCGCGCGCACTCATTTCAGCGTGCTTCCTGATGGAGCGATCTCTCACTGCGGCCGTTCGGCGGATTGGGACCTGCTGGAATACGGTTCCATCATGGACAGATCGCTGATGGAGGTCTTCGATGACCCGCAACGCAAAGTCCTGCTGCAACGGGATACTGTTCTTCCGGAAACGGATTGCAAGGACTGCCGCTTCTGGCAAATGTGCCATGGCGGCTGCCCGCTTGACGCCTGGTCGGTTTCAGGTTCCTTCCTGCATAAGAGCGAGTGGTGCATGGAAAAGAAGCGCTTCATCGAGAAATACGTCGATCCTGTTTTGAACGCCGAGAAACAGAGCTGCAAAGGCCAGGACAAGACATCCGCGATTCCGCCCGCCGGGCATCTCGCCGCCAGGGCAGGCGATGACCGCAACGGCTCTGCGCCGCGGAATGGCGAAGCAACATGGATCGATCCATACGGCGGCTTAGGCGACACGCTCATGCTCTCAGGGGTTCTCAAGCAGGCCTATGACAAAGATCCCTCGCTTCGCTTCAACCTGGTTGACCGCACCAAGTACCGCGCGATTCTCGAGGGCCACCCGGCAATCGCCTCCATCGGCTATCCGCCGCAGGGGGCCAGGCTGCTGCGCACCGACTACTGGAGCCGCGATGAATTCCGCGTGGAGCATCAACGGGCCTACCAGGTGCTGGCCGGCATCTTCGACGTCCAAACCCCGGCCGAGGAAACTCTTTATGTTCCCTGGAAGATGGAAGAGATGACGGTGCTTACCGATGTCATCCCCTGGAAGAGTTCAAATATTCTCATCTCGCATAGCTCTGTTTCTCCCAGAAAAGAGATGCCGCTCAAGCTCTGGGAGCAGGTCGTGGAGAGGCTCGGCCAACAAGACATTCTCTGCGTTCAGGCCACCATGATGCACGATCGCTACATCCGCGGCGCATACAGCCTGCTCGGACTTCTGAACCCCCGGCAGTTGATCTCAATCTTGCATCGCTTCGATGCGGTCCTGACCTCCGATAGCTTGTTAATGCACGCGGCCCACCTATGCGGCATTCCGGCGGTTGTCGTCTGGGGACCGACCGATCATTGCGTCTACGGCTACGCGGAGCAGGTGCATCTGCAGGCCAAACCCGAATGCGAGTTTCCCGCCGGCTGTCTCAGTCCGGACAATCCCGATGCCTACACAAAATGCTGTCCCCATGACGACGCGCACTGCATGAACTCTCACTCTGCCGAGGCCATCTGCGGCGCCGTCCTGAAGATGTTAAATAAGGAAAGCAAGCAGGGAGTTGCTGCGGTGTGAGTACAGGGCAACCTACAACTCATGCATCATCGGAAATGTACCGCCTGCATATCAGGATCGCGGTGCGGGATGCTTCGGCCGCCGCCACCGGGCGGGCAATTGGCATGCTGCTGCGGCAGCACTTGACTCCATCTCTTCACTCCTGCACAACCGAACTCGCAACTGCCGGCGAGGTATCACGGAAAGCCGAGGTGGCGATCCGCGCGTTGCTGGCGAGCGAGCCGGCCTGGGACTCTGACCCGGCGCAGCCTTGCCCCGCGCGCGTGTTGACGCTCGACGACCGCGAAATAGAACGGCTGTCGCTGCTTTGGCGGCAGGTTGAGGCCAGTGAGTGCGTGATCGTTGTACCGCACTTGTTTTACCTGGCGCTTCTGCGGCTATCCACGGAGAATCTCAAGTGCCGCGCGACCCAGGCACTCGAACATTGCTGCCTGATCTTCGAGTACGCCGCATCGATGGCCGGCTGCGAGATTGCCCGGCGCAGCTTTGCGGGCGAACGGAAGGCGGTGCTGGACCATGTTCGTCAGGCAGGAATTCGCTTTTTGGATCCGGGCCGGCGCTTGTCGCAGGAAAACCTCATCTCGGTGGCTGCGTACGCCATCCCGGCTCGCTGCCTGATCTTCAAAGAGGACGGCTTTCTGCTGGAAAACGCCCGTCCGATCCAGACGCTTCAGCGCGTGCTGGACAACGGCTGCCTCCTCTCCGGTCTCTACGAGCCTTGGTTCGACCGCTTCCACCCCTGTCTGTTCGGGATGCGGCCGGAAGTTCTTCGTGACCGGCTCGATCTCTTTGACAATGGCGAGAACTGTTGTGACGCCGCAACCATGGACACTGGAACCATCACCTACCTGGCGCTGCGCCGCGAGCACGCGGGAGTTTATGCCGCCGGGAACTACGACGAAGGCAGCTGCGAAGAAGTCTTGTGTCGAGATCAGCGATGGGGACGCCGCCTGACTCAGTGCGCATCGAGCATCTGGCTCGATCTGCCCCAACTGTTGAGCAAACACTTCAACAATGAGCTTCTCGCGCCGGCGCTCGACGGTCAGGAGCTTGATGCTGTCTTGCTGCTTGAATCGCTGGCTTTGCTGTTAGGCCTTGAAGCGCCGGAGATCGAGTTCCTGCCCGCGCGCGAGGAATTCCAGCGCGCCCTGATGCAGCCGGATCACTTTGCAGATTACCTTGGCAGACTCTACAGCAATCACCGATGGCTGCTGGAGACCGCTCGCGCGGCGGACCGCGTCACGGAACAAACCGAAGATGCTGAACCGGATGCATCGCTCTCCGTTTCACCGATGCGCGACTCCGATCCGGACCGGCCGCGAACTCTTGCTGCAACCGGAGTGCAAGCCGGCGACTTTCACTCGCCCGTTGTCATCCTCGGCGGCGGCGTGGGTGACTACCTGCTCGCGCTGCCCGCGCTCAGGGCGATTGCCAGCGTCTTTCCCGGCCGTCTTGTGCTTCTGTGCGCCTCGTCCACCCTGGATTTTCTCTTCGCGGACATTTCGTTGCGCAGGCGTGTCCCGTACAAGCTGCTCTCCTACAGAGTTTCTCCGGCGCGCTTCGATATCCCCAGCGCCGCGCGCGATATAGGCGATTGCGATCTGTTCCTGTCTCTGTTGCCGTGGGAGTCGAAAGACGTAATGGCGCTGCTGCGGCAGCTCTCACCAAAGCTCTCGATCGGCTTTGCGCCGGGCTTCGACATCAACCTGACTTCCAACGAGCGCGAGCATGCCGCGGACTCTGCATTCCGTGTGCCCCGCCTGCTCGATCCCTCGCTCAGGATGGAAGAGTTTGCGGAGTTCCCGCCGCTCCTGCCGGAATGCCGGGAACCCGCCCAGGCGCTGATACAAAGGCTCCCCGCCGGCACAAAGATCATCGCCGTTCATCTTGAGACAGAGCCGGATAAGATGTGGTCGGCATCGCGCAGCGCGCGGGTGCTCCGCGCCTTCCTGGAGCGCCACTCCGAGTTTGTCGCCGTGCTTCTCTGGCGAACGCCGAGAAGCCTTGGCTTCAGCCCGGAGGAGAGAGTCATTTCCTGGCCGAACCCTTCCCTCGCGTCGTCCATGTGCATGGTTGCGCAGGCGTCGATCTTCCTGGGCGTCGATTCATGCTTTCTCCATGCAGCCGATCTGCTGCGCATCCCCGCTGTCGGTCTCTTTGGGCCTACGCATCCCAGCGCCTTCGGCTTTCGCTTCAGTTCCGGAATCGCCCTCTATGGCTCCGGCTCCATGGACGGCATCGAGCCTGACCAGGTGCTGGAAGCGCTGGAAATCGCGGGCAAAAACCTCTTTGGTGATTCCGGCGCGCAAATTATGACACAGCAAATGCTACGCGAAATCAATCATGCTCTTGGGCAAGAAATCTGCAGTTCGGCTCAGCTGCAAAGTTAAGAGCGCATAATTCCGCGTAAGTTGTTGATTTGATTGGTGGCTGGAGGCAGGATCGAACTGCCGACCTACAGGTTATGAATCCACCAGATCCTGCTGATTCTAAACAAGATCAACAACTTAGCTCAGCGGAATCCGGCAAATCGCAGCAAAGTACGCAACCCCCGCGCAACCGTTTCTAGTGGCCGGAGCCGGTCCTAGTACAGCATCCTGACTCGTGCCACCTCAGGCTCCAACCATATAGGGCCTGAAGGTCCCTTCAGGCCCGGCTAGAACTAACCATCTGAGTGGTACAGATTTTCCGGGCCCTCAAACCAGGCGAAGACTAACATTTATCGTGGTTCAAAAATGCCGAGGCCGATCAATACCTGTTGAACCCTATTGAAGTTGGGTGCTTTCAGCTACACAATTCCGCCTACAGCCGAAGAGAGTGCGTCCGCCCTTTTCCATGAGAAAGTGGATGCGAAACGTAGAATGTCGGGGTTCGACGCATGCCGCCTGGCCCCGGTATTCCCCTGTGTTCATGTGTTTGTATGCGTTAGAACCAGTGCGTTCGCCGGAAGCGGTAGCTCTGCTGCACACCAATCGGCACTACGGATTCGGTCACGCTCTAGCTATTCGGCATTTTGTCTGAACAGCGGCATAGGTGTATTCTCGTATTGAGCTTGAATCAAAGAGGAGTTCTTCGGTAAGGCTTGGCGGATGACGACCATTGAGAAACTGCAAAGTATTTTCCAAGATGTGTTCGACGATCCCTCGATCCGGCTTACATCGGAGCTTTCACCCGCTACCTACCCGGATTGGGATTCGGTCGCCACAGTCCGCCTCATTCTGAGCATCGAATCGGAATTCGGCATCCGCTTCACAACGGATCAAGTGACAGAAATCAAGTCAGTGCAGAACCTTCTCTCCGTCCTCGAAAGGCTATGATTACACGGGATTTTTGCTTGGCCGACCAACTGGCGTTTGGCGAGCTTTCGGGCGATTTCAATCCTGTCCACACTGCTCCGGTGGCGGCGCGGCGATCGATTTTCGGCGCCGCCGTGGTGCATGGCATTCATTCGCTGCTGTGGGCTTTGGACGTTTGGTCGCAAGATCGCCCTCAACCATTCAACATCAATTCCATTCGCGCCGACTTTAAGCGACCCATCCGGTTGACGGACGTCGTAACTTATTCCCTCATCAGCGAGCTGGACGGTCAAACGCAAATCCATCTGCTGGTTGACCAGTTGGTGACCACCAAAATCAAACTCAAGTGGAGCCACGCACCGACCCCGGAGTTGAAACTGTTCACCGTTGGATTCCCGCCGCGCGAGGATCCCAAAGTGCTTGCGATACGCGACGCTGAAAACGCATCCGGAGTGCTCCCGTTGTATCTGCATCGGACTGCGGCGGCGCAGCTTTTCCCACATCTTGGCGAAGCGCTGCCGCTTGCCCAATTGCTGGCGACCACGCGCCTCGTTGGCATGGAATGCCCCGGTCTGAATTCTTTTTATTCGTCGCTCGATGTGTCATTCCGAGAAGATGCCAACATCATGCCAGTTCTGGCTTATGAAGTCACAAAGCTGGACACCCGTTACGGCATCGTGATGATCGCCATCACGTCTCCGAACATGACCGGCAAGCTCACCGCCTTCTTTCTGCCCTCACATCAGGAGCAATCTCATTCACGCGCGTTGCAGGCTGTCGTCAGCCGGGATGAGTTCGCCGGTCAGCGCGCTTTGGTGGTGGGCGGTTCCCGCGGCCTGGGTGAGGTAACCGCTAAGCTGCTCGCGGCTGGCGGCGCGGATGTGAAGATTACGTACCATCAAGGCGCGGACGACGCGCATCGAGTCGCCGCAGAGATCACTTCGGCGGGTGGTACGGCTGGGTGCCTGCAATTGAATGTTCTGGATCAAACTTACACCCTCGGCGACAGTTGGACGCCGACTCACCTGTACTATTTTGCGACCCCGCTTATCGCATCGGGAAGGCCGGGCGCATTCTCTTGTGCATTGTTCCAGGTGTTCTGTAATTACTACGTCCTGGGTTTTCACCGACTGGTCGAAAAGTTGTGTGCTCTGGGTTTGAAGCGAGTGTTTTATCCTTCGACCGTTTTTATCGATGAACTGCCACCGGACATGAGCGAGTATGCGGTTGCCAAGATGGCCGGTGAAGAGCTCTGCCGGTTCCTGGAGAAGGCGCATCCTGATCTCCGCATCTATCGGCCGCGGCTACCGCGTATGAGCACCGATCAAACCGCCAGTTTTATGCCAACTGAACAGAAGGATCCCGTTCCTGTGTTGTTGGAGCATCTGCATGCCATCCGCTGAGAACCTGTTGGAAACCGCCCGCCAGCTCCGCCGCACGGGTGATGTGCTCAAGGCCTACGACTGCTTGCGCCAAGCTGTCGCCACGGGACCAGAGACCTACGTGTTTCTTGCCAAGGCCGCTGAACTCTTCGAGCGTTTACAGGCGCAGGCTCCATTGCCGGGGATCATTCGCTCATTTCGTGTCGCGTACTTGTGCAATCACACCGTTGTGTTTCACCTGCCGATCTTGAGTTTGCTGGCTTGGCTTGACGGCTTGGCAATCGAAGTGTATGCGCCCCCGTATGGAACGGTCGCGCAGGTTGTGATGAAGCCGGACTCCCCACTCTATGCTTTTGCGCCGGATTTCGTCCTATTCGCCAGCCACTGGCGCGATGCAAACCTTCCGGCAATCAGTAGCGAGCCCGAATCCACTGTGCAAGCCGCTTTGAACGGCATGAAGTGTCAGTGGGATACCGTGTTACGCTGGCTTCCATGCCGGATGATCCAGCACAACTTTGATCTTCCGGTCTGCGACGCATACGGAGCGCTCAGCCAGCGGCTTCCCGGCGTACGGTCGGCTATTCTCCGTGAGTTGAATCTCCGGCTTTCGCAGATCGCGCCGCCGCAGGTCGCCATTCTCGACCAAGATCAGGTTTCGGCCAATTTCGGCAGGGAACGATGGCAGGATGACCGTACGTGGCATCTTGCTAAACAGCATCCGGCTCATGCTGCCCTGCCGGCGCTCGCCAAAGCTCAACTGGCTCTAATTCGTGCCGGTCTGGGGCTGACGAAGAAGGTACTCGTTCTCGATCTGGACAACACGTTGTGGAGCGGTGTTATTGGGGAAGATGGTCTTGGAGGTATCCGGCTCGGCCCGCCGGATGCGCGCGGCGAGGCTCATCAGGCGCTGCAGCAGTATTGTCGCGAGTTGAAGGAACGAGGAATTCTGCTGGCCGTGTGCAGCAAGAACGACGAGGCCGACGCGCGATTGCCCTTTGAAGAACACGAAGGCTCGGTCTTGAAGCTGGCAGATTTCGCTGTTTTTACTGCTAACTGGCAGGACAAGGCCGCAAACCTGCAGTCGATGGCGCGCAAGCTCAACCTCGGGCTGGATAGCTTCGTGTTTCTCGACGACAATCCGGCTGAGCGCGCCCACGTTCGCGCCCACTTGCCAATGGTCACAGTGCCGGAGATCGCCAATGACCCGGCCGAGTATATCCGCGCCCTGGCCGCAGGCCGGTACTTTGAAGCGTGGAGTCTATCTGAAGAAGACCGATTGCGCGCAGACAGCTACGCCACCGACGCCCAGCGCGAACAACTGCAACACAGCGCGGTTTCTGTAACGGAGTACCTTCGCGAACTGTGCATGGTCTGCACTCATGGCTCATTCGATGAGGTCACTCTCCCGCGCGTGGCTCAACTCGTCGGCAAGACCAATCAATTTAATTTGACCTCGCGGCGTCACAGCCTCGAAGAGTTGCGGCGGTTCAGCCAAAACGAGAAACACTGGACACATTGGTTCCGGCTTCAAGATAGGTTTGGTGATTCCGGGATCATCGGTGTGATCGTCGCTGTGGACGACGGTGAAGGCAACTGGCGAGTCGACACTCTGCTGATGAGCTGCCGGGTGATGGGGCGTGGCATGGAGCAGTTCATGATTCAAACGCTCGTCGCGGAGGCAAGAGAGAGAGGAATCGGCAAGCTGGTCGGCGTCTACTGCCGTACTCCCAAGAACTCCATGGTGGCGGATTTCTATGCTACAGTAGGGTTTCGGCGGCTCGATGGGAACGACGCGGGCGAGGAATTTGAGTTGGACGTACGAGAGGCTCAATTGTCTGCTTCACCGATTGAGGACGCAACTTTGGCTTTGAGGAAAAAGTCATGACAGCTTCCGTCACTGGGAATCCGGAAACAACGGAAGAGGTCAAATTCACACGTAAGTCGTACCGCCGGTATCTGGCTACCTCCGACAAGACAGTGCCGCGGGCGATTCGCTGGCTCTACCGCCACCGGAATAGCTTGAGCCTGCCAGCTCCCCGTATCATCGTGAAGCCGATGTTATGGATCTATCTCGGGCTACGTTTTGTGGTGTTCTTTTTCCGGCGAGTCTTTATTGCCGAGCCGCTTTTCAAGGCTTATTGCGCACATTATGGGCGGAATCTCCGAACCGGCGTCTTCATTCACTGGATCATGGGCAAGGGAGACATCATCATCGGGGATAACGTTCGTATCGATGGAAAGAGCACTTTTAGTTTTGCCGCCCGTTTTGTGGACCGGCCAGTGCTGGAGATTGGCAGCGGGAGTGTCATCTCCCATGGGTGCTCTCTTACGGTTGGCAAACGTATCACGATTGGCAGGAATTGTGGAATTACCAGCGGATGTTCGATTATGGATACCAGCGGGCACCCGGTGGGCGCAGCCAGCCGGGTCGTCGATCATGCCCTGAACAAGTGGGCCCCGCCATCCGATGACGATGTGCAGGAAGTGATCATTGGCGACAATGTTTGGGTTGGCCAACGCTCCATCATATTTCCGGGGGTCACGATCGGGGAGGGAAGCATCATTTCCGCGGGTTCAGTCGTGCGCATCAAGGTAATACCCCCCTACTCTTTGGTCGCGGGCAATCCCGCGAAGGTCATCTGCAAACTTCCAGACGCCCCGAATGTCGAAGGGGCAGCCTCTCCAGTTGGCACACAGGCGGAACGTTGATACCCACGAACCGAGTCATGGCTGCGAACTCTCCGCTCTCCTATATTGCCAGAGGACACCACCAAATAGCATTTGTCGTCAAGGACTTGAATGAAGCCGAACAGTTCTTCACCGGCAAGTTAGGCGTGCGTCGTTTCATCCGTTTCAAGGATGTCTCGGTGCAAGAAGCGACATACCTCGGCGCACCCGCCGATTTTCATATCGACATCTCCATCGGATATGCCGGCAGCACCCAGGTCGAGCTATTTCAGCATTTATCCGGACGCAGTGTTTACAAGGACTTCCTGGACAAACGCGGTGGCGGGCTTCATCACCTGGGTTTCATTGTCCCGGACTACAATCAAGCAGTAGAGGATTTCACAGCCAACGGATTTCCTGTCATCCAGAGCGGCCGAGTCGGTAACAACCCCGGAGTGAGGTTCGCCTACTTCGACACCGAGGCTGTAATCGGTGTTGTCATCGAATGCATGGTACTCGATGATGAAAACCGAAGATTGTTTGAGAAGATAAAAGGGGCTCCACTATGATCCCCCAACTGCGCCGAAGTCTGCGCTAATATTATTGTTGCGCCGTGTAACCGCCATCAACGGTCAAGACGGATCCGGTGATCCAACGCGAGGCGTCGGCCAGCAGAAACGCAATCGCGTTGGCGACGTCTTCCGGATCGTTGGGCTGACTCCCGCGAAAATTCGCAGCCTGGAACGATTCTTTCAATACCTTGCCGCCAGCATGAATGCAAACAGACTACCGGCATCCATGCCGACCAGATGATTCTTCCCGCTCCCACCAGCCGGAGCCGGTTTATTACTCCTAACGAACACTTTCCGCCAGCCATTAGAATCAATATTCCGTGTCATCGATTTAGTAACCAGCGTTTCACCCAAAACAACCAATGTTTGATCAGCCTCTTTACCAAGGAACGCTTCAACTTAAATCCATAGGTACCTGAATATCCAACGACGTCAAGGGCCTGGCAGGGAAGGCGCCAGAACCAGCCTTGCGCCATGGCGCTATGAACAGCCTTGGCAAGAAGGTATTCCATATAACATCCAGTAGAATCATCGGCCTGTTCCATAAGTGGGAGAAAATAGGTTTTGATAAACCGGACCGACGCGAAGAAAGCTCTACAGTCAGCAAAAGTGAGATTCTGCTGCATATCACAGACGATATCAACCTCATTGAGAGCTTCAACGTGTCTCAGCAGCGCCTCGACATTCTTGACAAAGTACCTTCCCGATACTTTGAGGACAATGTCGTCGGGTTGCAAGAGTTTGGAATGATCGACTGCATAGCGCAAAATGCGTAAATCGCCGTACGCTTTTCCACGGGTAGAGGGGTATGGCTTCTCTACATAGGAAAGGAACTCAAGTCGCGTCGCAAGCTCTGCATCTTTCGTTGGCGGGAACAGAGACGCTCTTTCTACGCCAGAGCTCTCACAAAAGATAATACGGTCTATAGTTCTTACCGATAGCCAATAAGCAAGAGCTGTGCGATAGTCATGCAAGCGCAGTTCGCGATTTCGCCGTTCGGTTCGTACGATCTCCCCTACGTTAACAGTCGCGGTCAATAACAGTACTATTTTTCGCATGTGGACGAACGCTCTTTCATTTTAGTCCAGGGCCTATCACCAGCCTGGCGGCTCAACTGTGTTTTTGGGTACTTGAAGAGAAGCTATCCAATACCTGATTAGAGAGCCTTATATATTTAATCAGAAATCTGCTCAATGGCGCAACGGAAATCAAGTCAATCGCATCTTGATTTTGTATTCCGAGGAGGTGAAGGAGATAGTTATTGCGCCGTGTAACCGCCATCAACGGTCAAGACGGATCCGGTGATCCAACGCGAGGCGTCGGCCAGCAGAAAGGCAATCGCGTTGGCGACGTCTTCCGGGTCGCCCGGTCCCAGTGGATGCAGTGCGGTAATCCGCGCCTCTTGCTCCGCATCCCAGAAACCTGCAACTTTGCTGTACATTGGCGTCCGCACAAATCCAGGTGCAACGCAGTTTACCCGGATTTGTTTCGGCGCCAGTTCGAGAGCCATCGACCGGGCCATACCGATTAAAGCGGCCTTGCTCATCGAGTAACCCACAATCGTAGGCGAGCCAACGATCGCCATAACGGAGGAAATGAGAACGATTGAGCCATGATCTCCCGCATATACCTTTCGGCTCTGGAAGATCCGAACCAAGGCAAGCGCAGCTTCCGTGTTCACCGTCCATACGTCACGATAGACATCCGGCTCAAGAACCCGAAGCGGCGCCGTACACGGCAATCCGGCCGCGTGAACGAGTCCGTGCAGTGGTCCTCCTTGTTCTGCCAGGTTCGTCATCCAGTGCGCGACGCTGCTCAGGTCTCGCAGATCGCAAGCGTGGCAAGTGTGTCCATCCCCCTCCAGGGCAGACATAGCTTCCTCCAGACCCTCCCGATTCTGATCGACGCCTGCGACACAGCCCCCCAAGCGGCTTACCAGAATCGCTGTGGCTCGTCCGATGCCAGACGCAGCGCCTGTGATCAGAATGCGTCGGCCCGTGAGGTCCAAAGGATTGTGCATGGTACTACCTCGCTCCTGTCCTTGTTGCAGGATATCAAGTCGTCATCGATTTCCGCAGATTGCCGGAACCACAACAGCGGCCTATACGTCATTGGGAAATTGGGATTTCTAATCCACAGTTCTCAGAACAACTACACGCACTTCTCACCTTGCTGACTTCTCTCAGCATTTCGTAACATTCGATACCTCGACTCGATATCGCATGAGACATAAGACGCTGTCCATCCCGCAGCGAATTCAACTGACCTGCACGTGAGATGAGAACTGTTCCGCGGAACTGTGCGGAGCGCCCTGGTTTCCGGGGCATCGAGATCCGGGTAAACGCGGATTTTCCCCCATCCATTTTGTGATAATATCAGGTAATAGCATTTAAATGCTATACTTTGGCCGTCACTCGCACAGATGGATCGGTAGGGTCGGTTGCATGGAATGCACAACGGCCAGCTTATGCGCGGAACATAGTTGGCCGTTTCTACTGGCCAGCCAGACTGAAAGGCACCCCAAAATGAATGAACAGGAATTTATCGCCAACATGGAAGAACTGCTCGAAACCGACCCGGGCGCGATCAGCCTCGCAACGCAGCTGGACTCCCTTGAGCAATGGGACTCGCTGGCATTTGTCAGCTTCCTCGCGATGGCGGACTCAAAGTATGGCGTCCGCGTAACGCCGACGGACCTACGTCAGTCCAAGAGCATCGCGGATTTAATAAAACTCGTGGAGAAAAAGTAATCCCCATGGCGATCGCGAAGGTACCTGGCGTTCGAATAGCCGGCATTGCCAGCGCCGTGCCGGCTACACGCGTGCCGGTGACTGCAGCCGCGGAGATTTTCGGGGCCGATATGATCCAGAAGATTTCCCAAAACACCGGCATCGAATACCGCCATCTCACCTCGCCAGGGTTGTGCAGCTCCGACTTGTGCTTGGTGGCCGCGAAACGTCTTCTTGAGGAACTGCGCTGGGAGCCGGCGAGTATCGAGGCGCTGATTTTCGTCACGCAAACGCCCGATTTTCCGCACATTCCCGCCACCGCTTGCACCCTGCAGATGAGGCTCGGCTTGTCGAACTCCTGCGCGGCGTTCGATGTGACGCTCGGCTGTTCGGGGCATGTCTATGGACTATGGCTGGCAATGAGCCTGATTGCCGGCTCCGGGCTCTCACGAGTACTTGTGCTTGCCGGTGACGTGGCGAGCCTGCTTTCGTCACCTTTGGATCGTGCGGTCAGCCTGTTGTTCGGCGACGCCGGTTCTGCCACGGCTGTGGAGAAGGATGTCACAGCTTCACCCTGCGTCTTCTCGATGGGAACCGACGGGAGCGGTTGGAAGAATCTGATCATCCCCAGCGGAATGCAGTACGCCAGGTACCCGCGGGACGCGACGACTTGCATTCGGCGAAAAGCGGAAGACAACAATCAGCGCAGCGCCGAGGACCTGTTCATGGACGGCGCGGAGGTATTCGCGTTCACAATACGTGAGGTTCCGCCGCTGGTGAAGCAGGTGCTGAACGCTGCCGGTTGGGAGTTGGAAGAGGTGGATGCTTTTGTCTTCCATCAAGCAAACAAATTCATGCTTACCCACCTGGCTAAGACCATGAAGGTGCCGCTCAACAAAGTACCGCTGTCTTTGAAAGAATACGGAAACACGAGTTCCGCATCCATTCCGCTCACCATCACGACCCAACTGCGCGAAGAGATTAGCTCGCAGCCGCTTCGATTATTGCTAGCAGGATTCGGCGTTGGATTCTCCTGGGGAGCCTGCGCGTTACATTGTGGCCCGCTGGTGGCGCCGCCGGTCGTCTTGGTAGACAAGTCGGAGGCTTGGCAATGTTGAATCCTTTTCAATTGGCGGACCGCACATTTCTAGTTACCGGCGCTTCCTCCGGCATCGGACGTGAAATTGCGATCCTCTTGAGCCAAATGGGGGCGCGCGTTATTCTCGTTGCCCGAAATCAGGAGCGGCTCGAGGCCACGCGCATGGCGATGTCAGGCGACGGCCATGTAACCTGCGCCTTCGATTTGAACGCCTACGAGAACATCCCGGCGTGGCTTATGAGTTTGACCAAACAGCACGGCAGCCTCGACGGGCTGGTGCATTCCGCCGGTCTGCACATCGGTGTGCCGCTCAAAATTCTTGAACCGGCCCCGGTGGAACAACTGTGGCGTGTCAATGTCACCGCCAGTGTCTGGTTGGCAAAGGGCTACCGGCAGCGGGGTGTGAACAAGGCGGGCGGCTCGATAGTGTTTCTTGCCTCGGTGGCCGGACTCGTGGGCCAGCCGGTGTTGTCGGTTTACTCCGCTTCCAAGGGCGCGATTGTCGCGCTGACGCGCTCGCTGGCGATGGAGTTGGCCCGCGAGCAAATTCGCGTCAATTGCGTCGCTCCAAGCGTCGTGTTCGGCGAAATGTCAGAGCAATTCAACAAAAGCCTGACTGAAGAGTACCTGGCGGCAATCAAACGGGATCATCCTCTGGGTTTTGGGGAGCCGCGCGATGTCGCTTGCGCGGTTGCATATCTGCTTTCCCCGGCAGCCAAATGGGTTACCGGATCCACGTTGGTCGTGGATGGCGGTTACACCGCTCACTGAGATGCAGGATCATGGTTGCAAGAGCCGGCAGGATCGTCTCCGGAGCGGTGTTTCCCGGTCAGCAAGGAACCTATTGGCGTTGACTCCTCCGAATATACCGGCTTCACCGCGGCACTATCAGGAAGGGTGAGAATGGCCTTCATCAAAGCAATGGCATATTGCCTCCCGGACGGACGCTTGACCAATGAAGAGTTGTTCCAGCGATTCGGCGAGAAAGCTGTCCGTTCAATCACAAAGATGTCTGGCATCAATGAGAGGCGAATCACGTCCAATGGTGAGACTGCCGCGGACCTTGCGACCCGTGCCGCGCAACGATTGCTGGCTGACCAGCAATGCGATCCGCAGAGCATTGATCTGCTCCTTTTCACGTTGCAGACTCCCGATTACCAGATTCCGGCTACAGCTTGCGTCCTGCACGAACGCTTAGGACTTCGTCAGAACTGCGCCTGCTTCGACATCAATCAGGGCTGCAGTGCCTTTCCGTACAGTCTAAGCGTTGCCAATGGCCTCCTCGAAACCGGTGCCGCGGAACGTGCTCTAGTGCTCAATGCCGATGCGATCTCGCAAGTGCTTTACCCCAAAGATCGCGCTCTAGTGACGCTGCATGGGGACGCCGCTGTGGCCACGCTGCTTGACCGTACTCCCGGCGGCGGCCGGCTTCATGGTTTCCATTTTGGAACCGACGGCGCCGGCTGGAAACACATCGTAATGCCAGTATCCGGCGCCCGTGCCAGGCGCACGGCAGACACAGGTAAGGAAATCGTGACTGAAACTGGCAGCGTCACTACAGCCGAACACTTGCAGATGAACGGTCCCGCAGTTTTTCACTTCACGGCGACCGTCGTGCCGGACGCCATCCAGTTTGCCTTGGCGAAGTGGAAGTGGACGATCGAGGAGTGCTCCCTTGTACTGCTGCACCAGGCGAACAAGACGATGTTGGAGATGATTTACAGGGATTTGAACGTGCCACCGGAGAAACGTTTCTACTTCATGCAGGATGTCGGCAACGCCGCTGGCGCATCCTCTCCCATGTTGTTGGCCGAAGCTTTGCGCCAAGGCAAAGTCAAGTCCGGCGACAAACTTGTGCTCTCGGGATTCGGCAACGGATTGTCCTGGAGCGTTGCCGGAATTGAGTGGAGCTAGCAAGCAACCCCCGCGCAACCAAGCAAGAGTGCCGTGGCCGCGATTCCTTCGTATGTTGTTGATTTGATTGGTGGCGGGAGGCAGGATCGAACTGCCGACCTACGGGTTATGAATCCGTCGCTCTAACCATCTGAGCTACCCCGCCGGAAGGATGCAAGAGGCGCGGACCGTGGAGGCCCTGCCGGGAATGGGCGAATACGGAATCCGCGCGCAACTCCCTCTATCGATGATACGGGCGGCTGGATTCGAGGTCAACCCAAGTCTCGCATAGCCGGAGGTAATTATCTGCAAGGCAGATGGCCATGGATGAACTCTGCCGCTCCGCTCGTGTAAACTCGGCTGCATGAGCACGAAGCGCATTGCCGGCGTGATTCCGGCCCGGCTCAGCTCCACGCGGCTCAGCCGCAAGGTGTTGCGCGAGATTGCCGGCCGACCGATGGTCGAGTGGGTGTGGCGCGCGGCGCGGGCGAGCGGGATGATGGAGCCAGTGGTGGTGGCCACCGATTCGGAGGAAGTGGCCGCGGTTTGCCGCGAGCGCGGGATTCCCGTGGCGATGACCTCGGCAACCTGCCCCAGCGGGTCGGATCGGGTGAGGGAAGTTGCCCGCCAAATCGACGCCGAGATTTATGTGAACATCCAGGGCGATGAGCCGACGCTGACGGCGGAGTTTTTTCCGCCGCTGCTGGAGCTGTTTGCGCGGCCGGAGGTGGAAGTGGCCACGCTGGCCGTTCCCTGCCCGGCGGAGGAGATCGACAACCCCAACGCGGTCAAGGTGGTGACGGCGCTGGACGGCCGCGCGCTCTACTTTTCGCGGGCGACGATTCCTTTCGACCGCGACATTGGCCGCGGGCGCGATCCGGTTCCCGGCGGCTCCGGCTTCAGAGGCTACCGCAAGCACCTGGGAATCTACGCCTATCGCAAGGCCGCGCTGGAGCGGTTTGCAGCTCTGCCGCCATCGCCGCTGGAACTGACCGAGCGGCTGGAGCAACTGCGGCTGCTGGAAAACGGGATTGCGCTTTACGTGGCCGAGGCTCCGGCAGACACTATTGGAGTGGACACGGAGGAGGATTTGCAGCGGGCCGAGGCGGTGCTACGCGGACGCGCAGGGAACCTCTTAGGTTAATGGCAACTGGAATTAGTATCTGGAGGCTCAATCTGTATTCGTTCGGATTCAAGCACTAGAACCAGGGACGTGATCTTCCACACGCCGCTCTTCTCTTCTGCCGAAATTTCGAGCTTGCCTTTACCCTTTGGTCCATGTACGGGAATGCCCAGGTCTGCAGAGCCTTTTTCACTACTTTCATCCAGATTACCTGATGTCGTCCATCCAGTGGTAAGCGGAACTCCAAGCCTTTTTGCGACACAGGGGGAATCTTGCGCTTTCTTTACGGTCATTTGATAGATTTCCGATGAGTGAAACATACATTCAACCGCGACCATCAGAGATCCAACAAAAAGACCAAATGTTGCCAGAATTGCACCAATAACAATCGTTTTTCCCATCCTAGTGAGGCCCGGCGGGGGTTCTGATGTCGATGTACCATCGTCGGTCGTAGAATATGCTCCAAACGCAAAACGTACCCGAGGCCGCTTCATATACCAAAAAATCCATGCATACGGGACTACGATACCCATGACAATCACAACGGCCAAGGCCCCACGTTCCCCGAAAAATGCGAATGGTAGGGCGCAGACGACGCAGATGAAAATGATGATTACAATTAATACCAACACAGCCTTACGAGCCCAATTCCGCAGCTTCCAGAGACCAAATCCGATTACCGCATAAGCCACATAACCCAGAAACCATGTTGATACGAACAAATAGGAGCTAATTCTGAGGAGAGACTCAGAATGAATCTCCACTGCAGCGAGCCGCTGAAATGCAATCATTGAATCGCTGGAGAAAGCTACAAAAGGAAAAACGACTGTTCCAAGGCAGCCAATCCACAGGTGAACAATGGCAAGAAGCGTAATTCCAACAGGCCTCTTTTGTTTGGGGTTCATTGTGAAAGCAAGAATACACCCGCTGGTTCTAATAAAGAAGCCTTTTACACAAGGGCATACAATCGCCTTCCCCCCAAAAATCCGCATAATACGCAAGAATCGGGTAGCGCGCCCGGCCTCCAATCGGCGACCATGGTTTCCATGAGCGCTACACCCGATCTCGACAAGATTCGCGCGTACATTGAAGCCAACCATGACCAGCCCGTTTCGCTGGCCGAGCTTGGGCAGGCTGGTCGCACTGAGCCCCTTCACCGTGCAGAGGCTTTCAAGCAGGCGCTCGGCGTTAGCCCGCTGCAATATCAACGGGCGCTGCGCGCGGGCACGCTGCGCAAGGCGCTCAAGCAAGGAGAGACGCGTGACCAACGCGATTTACAACGCCGGATTCGGCTCGTCGAGCCGCGGCTATGACGGCGCGCAACTGGGCATGACGCCGGCGCGCTTTGCCGCAGGCGGCACGCGGCGAGCAGATCGGCTGGTGCTCGCGCGCGTTCACCTTTTGGCTGGGTGATTGTGGGAGCGACGGAGCGCGGGCTTTGCTGGCTGTCGCTGGCCGGGACAAAGCATGAGGCCGAGGCCAGTTTGCGCGAGGAGTTTCCCGCCGCGACACTGAAGCGCGATCCGTCGCTGGAGGCGATGGTGGAAGCGGCGCTGCGCGTGGTTGGCGGACCAGACAAACTCATCGCAAAAGTTGGCCCGCAGCCAGCAGGTAGCCAGCAACGAGCGAATAGCGACATGCCCGCGTGGATTTGCGCGGGACGGCGTTTCAGTTGAAGGTGTGGCAGGCGCTGCGGCGGATTCCGCGCGGCGAGACGCGCAGCTACAGCCAGTTGGCGCGCGAGCTGGGCGATCCCAAGGCGACGCGCGCCGTGGCCCGCGCCTGCGCGACGAATCGCGTGGCGATTGTGGTTCCCTGCCATCGCGTGGTGGGCGCGAGCGGCTCGCTGACCGGCTATCGCTGGGGCATCGAGCGCAAGCGAATGCTGCTGGAGGCGGAGGGCGCTGGCGGGTAAGCGAAGTAAGCGGAGTTAGCAGCGCTAGCGATGTTAGCGGAGTTAGCGATGTTAGCGGAGTTAGCGAAGCAGCAAAAAGCTCCAAAGCGGCGATTTGGGGCAGTTTTTGGGGCGAAAAAAAAGTTTTTCCGGCAAAAAACCGGAGTTTTCCGGCTTTTTCCGGTGATTTTCAGAGGCCAAATCTCACCATGTGGGACTTTTTTGGGTGAAAAGTTTTCCACAGGCATTGATTCCAAAGAGCTTACAAATAATCTGCAAGGTTTTTGGGGAGATTTATTCTCCCAGGGGGTATGGGGGGTGGGGGACCTTCCAGTGGATAACAGTGGCTGATTGGGAACAGCGGCTGTTGGAGTGGCCGCGGTTTGTCATGTGGGCGACCTGGGCGGCATAGAGGAGCTTGGTGGCCGTACTATCCATGAATATGTGGACAATCATGGCATGCGTGACGCAGGCGATGAAATCGCGGATATTATCCTGGCCGGCGAGCGGCGGCAAGGCTTCGAGATAGGCACGGTCAGCTTTGACGGAGGCATCGTACTTGCTCTTGCCTTTTGCGAGTTCTGCCTTATTGGCGCGCGCCCAGGCGTTCAAGCAGCGGGCGACGGCGGGGTTTGCGGAGGCGGCGATGGGTTCGTTCACCTCGATTGGAGCGGGGGTGGTTTGGATGGATTCAGTCATCTTTATTACTCCAGATTTCATTGTGTCTGAAAAGACCGTAATTATCTGCAAAAGACAGCGAATAACTTTTAGTTATTTTTAGCTGGGAATAGAGCTGGATTCAGTTAGTTTCACTCCGGCCCTACGGGACGGAGTCTTGTAGGGGGATCAGACCCAGGGTTTCACTCCTCTACACCACTGGCAAACTGCTCTAGTTACGAATCCCGCGAATGATATTCTCAAGGGGATAGGAGCATTCACGACTATGGCAACTGCAACGCTGGAAACCGATCGCAACGGATTACAAAGTAGCCGACCTCAAGCTGGCCGAGTGGGGGCGCAAGGAGATCATCATCGCCGAGCAGGAGATGCCGGGGCTGATGGCCATCCGCAACAAGCACGCGGCGGCGAAGCCCCTGGCAGGAGTGCGCGTCACCGGCTCGCTGCACATGACGATTCAGACGGCGGTCCTGATTGAGACGCTCAAGAGCCTGGGCGCGGAGGTGCGTTGGGCAAGCTGCAACATTTTCTCGACGCAGGACCATGCGGCGGCGGCGATTGCGGCGACCGGGGTTCCGGTCTTTGCGTGGAAGGGCGAGTCGCTGGAGGAGTATTGGGATTGCACGCTGGCGGCGCTGAGCCACAAGGGCGGCAAGGGGCCGCAACTGGTGGTGGACGACGGCGGCGACGCGACCCTGCTGATTCACAAGGGCTATGAGCTGGAGAACGGCGACAAGTGGGTGAATGGGCGCGTCGGAGAGCCACGAAGAGAAGGTCATCAAGGATTTGCTGAAGAAGGTGTATGCGCGCAGACCCGCAGCACTGGCACAAGGTTGTGAAGGATTGGCGCGGGGTGAGCGAGGAGACGACGACGGGCGTGCACCGGCTCTACAAGATGATGGAGCAGGGCAAGCTGCTGGTTCCGGCGATCAACGTGAACGATTCCGTGACGAAATCGAAGTTCGACAATTTGTATGGCTGCCGCGAGTCGCTGGCCGACGGGATCAAGAGAGCGACCGACGTGATGGTGGCGGGCAAGGTGGCGGTCATCTGCGGCTACGGCGACGTGGGCAAGGGATCGAGCCATTCGCTGCGCGGCATGGGCGCGCGGGTGATCGTGACGGAAATCGACCCCATCAACGCGCTGCAGGCGGCGATGGAGGGCTTCGAGGTGGCGACGGTGGAGGATACGCTTGGGCGCGGCGACATCTACGTCACCTGCACGGGCAACGTGGACATCATCACGCTGGAGCACATGAAGCGGATGAAGGACCAGGCGATTGTCTGCAACATCGGCCACTTTGACAATGAGATTCAGATGGACCGGCTGAACGCGGAGAAGGGCGTGAAGAAGCTGAACATCAAGCCGCAGGTGGACAAGTACACGTTTCCCGACGGGCACGCGATCTTTGTGCTGGCCGAGGGGCGGCTGGTGAACCTGGGCTGCGCGACAGGGCATCCGAGCTTTGTGATGAGCAACAGCTTCGCCAATCAGACGCTGGCGCAACTTGACCTGTGGGCCAACAAGGACACGTATAAGGTGGGCGTTTATGTGCTGCCCAAGCGGCTGGACGAAGAGGTAGCGCGGCTGCATCTGGAAAAGATTGGCGTGAAGCTGACGACGCTGACCAAGAAACAGGCCGATTATCTGGGCGTGCCGGTGGAAGGGCCGTACAAGGCGGAGAATTACCGCTACTAGGGACTAGGGACTAGGGACTAAGGGACTAGGGACTAAGGGACCAAGGGTGGAATCACTGGTCTCAAGAGTGAAACATGAAGAGCAAAGCCTTGGCTGCGGCCGGGGCTTTTGCTTTTTTGAGGGTGCGCAGGCCGGGGGTGAACTGACATAGTAAAGTGGTATCCCGGCGGAGCCGGCAGACGCGCGAGAATCCGGGAGGTTTGTCAGGATTCATTTTGACCAGGAGGAAAAAGAAATCATGTTGGATTTTTGGATTCACATTTCGCCATTGGCAAGTTTCCTGGCAACCGTCGCCGGGGTCCTGATTGGATTGCCAACGGTGATTGCCGCCTATTATCAGTCGTGGAAGGGACGGCAGGAGGCGAAGGCGGCGCGCGAGGGAAAGCTGCACAGCAAGAATTGCCTGGAGTTTGTGACCGGGGATGGGAGCTGCGTCAACCTGGTGCCGCTGGAGACGCTGCACTCGCTGCCCAAGCCGGGCGATATTGTTCTGCTGCCTGGGCGCGGAATCGACCACGACGGGGAGTTTGTTCCTGGCGCCTATCTTGTGGCGGGAATAGAACACATTTACGCCCACGTGGAGTACAAGGGGAGCCGGCCGCAGGAAGCGCGGCTGACCAAGGCAGTGGCCCAGGTGACGTCGCTGAATCCTCCGTTGATGGTGGAAGCGTAGATCAGGACAGTGGAGACCTATTCCTGTGATTTTCCAGGTCCCGGTTCGGAATCGAAACCTGGACACCCAGCCCCAATACGATTTTGAGACCGGGGAACCATGTTTCAGGCGGTATCCGTTGTGCTTGATGAACGCAGCACTGATAACCGAGGATTGCTGATCACCCTCAATGCTCTTTGACTGTCACGACGAGCAGAGGCAAGAGCATTGCCGGATCGGTCGTACCTGTTTTTAAAACAGATGGCTGTCTCACAATGCCTTGTTGCACCAGAGCGTCGAGCACTTCCCACATCAACTCGTGGGTTTCAATTAGATGCGCTTGCTGTAGAGTTACTCCTCCTCCAATCAGCTTCTGAATATCGCTTGATTGCACTGCGTCGGCGATCCTCTTTGCGATACGAGTGCCGGATACGTAAATCGGGTCATTTGCGTTCTCGTGGATGACCGGAAGAGCACAGGAACCATCCGGACGAGAAAGATCCCATCGATTTTGCGCCTTATCTTCAATCGTAAGATGCTGGCAGTCTCCGCGCGCGGCCCTCTGCAAAGCGGGCATGAGGCTTGGAGAATTCTGAAGCGTATTGAGTTGGCTTACAACAGGGTTGGTCCAAGTCATCAATATGGTGATTCCATCGGAATCACTTGAATTGGTGCCCGGCGGAGAGGTACGTCTTGGATAGAGCGCCCAAAACGTTCCATCCCAAAAGGGATGGCTGTCGGTAATCTGCAGCTCAGGGATAGCCTTATCCGATCTCAGCTCGTCCCATGTCAACCCATCAAGAACATAAGAGAACAGGACTGAATAGAGATGGTCTGAAAGATTTCTGTGCTCCAGATCGGAAGCGATCTGCTCTACGTCAGGCCGAATGGCAGGTGCAATGTTGCTTGCCAGATTTCTCATCTGTTCTCGCAACTGCCCGATTTTTTCTGGACCGAGTACTGGGATACTCGTTGTGTAGACCTCTCCGCTGCGATGGAGCAGCCGCCAATCCTGGAGCAGGGCAAGCTGACTGGTCAGAACCGGCTTTCCTATTGCCTGTTCAATTTGAGCTTTCGTTGCGCTGTTTTGCGCATAGTAAAGAATCTGTCCGTTCGTATCGGCCCGCACTGCGAAATGCGGGGTATTCACGGAGGTCGTGCAAAAACAGATCAGATCCCACTTCGAAAGATCCGCCGGCGCCGCAGAAGTTGATTGCTGTGAACCCTGTGCGAGGGAAAAAGTCGGAGTAAAGACGATCATGCAGGTGAGTGCGGATAAACTACGCCATACCTTCATATCCATACCTCCTCAAACGTGCCCATTCTACAAGTCGCGCGTGAGCACCCGCGGATTTACTTTAGAGATGAACGAGCCAGCGCACTAGCGCGGCACGCCGCCGTGTTCCAACTCGTAACTTGAGATCTCGCGCATGTCTTCCGAGGGGTAACGGGGATTTTGCCCCTCGAAATTGGTCCAGTTGTAGGCCTTGCCTTCGTAGTAGTCGCCGGTCTCGGTGTCTCTCGTTCCCCAGGTGTCGGTATGGTAGACCTTGCCGCCCTCGATATCTGAGACCCAGTAGCTGTTGCCGCGGCGGTAGTCGTCCCACTTGGAATCCATGTAGTCCTTACGAGCCTGGCGGTCCTCCCATGCGCGCTGCATATCCTGACGCGTGTAGTTGAGATCGGCGATGGCATTGGCCGTCTTGGCTTGCTCATGGCGCAGATTCTCCAGGCCGGCCGCGATGTAGTCATGGGCGAACTTACCGTTAATGGCGAAGGAGTTGCCAATCTTTTCGAGGGTGGGAAAATATCGCGCCAGATCCTTGCGCGGGCCCCAAATGCCGCTGAGGGTGGTGGACCAGACACCCATCGCTCCGGGGTGATTATTTGTTACCTTGAAGGAACCGACGCACTCCGCTCCTTCCTTGGAGGTCCACTCGGCCACCTGGTCGGCCGCGTCGCATCCGCCGCGCACGGTGGCGAGGCATTGTTTCATTGTGGCCTGATCCGGGGTTGATGACTTGATGACGATGTTACTATGACCGAATCCCCGTAGAACGAAGGACAAGGTTTGATCGGGGGACTGGTAGCGCGTGCCGATGATTCCCTGGGCGAGGGTGGCGCGCTGCAGGGATGGTTCGCCGGTGAAGGCGGTCACGATAAAGCCCATACTCCCGCCCGGCTGACCCGCCAAAATGCGTCCCTTTTGGCCGGTGAATTGCCAGTCGGCGGGCATCTTGATGGTCCAACTGCCGTCTGCGGCCCGGCGATCGACGAGCGCGATTTGCAGGGGCAACGTTTGCCCGGCCGCACCTCCTTTGGGCGGATTGATGAAAGCGACGCTGGCGATCACGTTCATCATCAGCGGCCGTTGCGCGGCGAGTTGCTGCTGGGGCGCGGCGTACTGCTGCATGAAGCCGCCGGATGGCGACAGATCAAAGTAGGCGCGGCCCTGGGCTTTGATGCCGGCCACCTGATAGGTCACCGTTGTCAGGCCGCGCTTGTTGTCGCGCGAGATGTAGGTTTTGGAAAAGGCGATATCGGGATAAGACCTGGCCAGAGTCGACCGGCAGGCGGAGATAAAGTGGAGCAGATCAGGCTGGGAGGCGCGAATCCACAATAAATTCACCTGAGATTTGCGATCAGGCGAGGCAACATTGATGGAGTAGGAGTCCTTGCCGGCAACCGGAGTAACGATCCAGTCAGCGGGCTTGGAGAGCGCGAAGAGCTTGCTGGGTGCGACATAGGGCTGAAGGCGTACGGCAGCCGCGGCCGAAGAGGCGGAGCGGGCATTGTTTGCCGGCGGCTGGGCCGGCGCGACAACCAGGAGCATTGCGCTGCAGAAGACAGCGATGAGAGCATGAACAAAAACACGGCGCATGATGAAATCCTTCGACGGGAACCCGATTTGCGCGCCTGGGCCACGGACAATTCGCCACAACCCCGCCGCTGTCTCCGGGATCGAAGAAATTATACATGGAGCGTGAAGCTGTGAGGCATCCTCGAGGCAACGCCGTCACCAAGCGCAGAAAGAGGTCACAGGTCATGGATTAGTCAGACCATTGGTCACAGACCACCGGCTACCACTCAACTCCGCTTGCCATGAACCAACCGTTGCCAGAGCCTCCAGAGCGAGCCATGCAGCAGGCGGGTCTGCTGGGCTTTGAGGGCGGCGTAGGAGCGTTCCACATAGGCGTCGAACTCCGGCGGCCAGCCGATGGTGGAGCGGCGCTCGGAGTAGTCGCCCTCGGCCCACTTGGCCAGCACCGCCTTATAGCCCACCACGTGGGTGACAAAGTCGAGCAGGCAATGCGGCATCTGCTCCTCGACGATGAGATAGGCCTTCTCGATGATGATCTTTTCGCGAATATCGTTAAGGGGCATGAAGATGGTGGTCATCCACAGCATCCACTCCTTCATCTCGCTGTCGAGGATGGGAAAGCTCTGCGTCTTGCCCTGCTTTTTGAGCAGCGAGCGGTAGGCGATGTTGCCTGCCTGCGAGGCGACGTAGAGCGGGCCGTAGAACTCGTTGAGGCGGCGGTTCACCAGCTCCAGCTTGTCCTTGCGGCGGGCCAGCATGTGGGCGCTCCAGGCGGTGGCCAGATAGCCGACAAAGGCCAGAAGGATGGTCAGCGCGGTCGCGTTTTCAAGAAACTTCTCAAAAGTAAACATGTATGCGTCCGTAGCTTGTACTGGCAACGAGTATAGCGCGGCCGCGGCGGTGGGTCAGGGCAGACCTAAAGAAAAATGCGGCTCACAGCCCGCCGTGGAAGCCGTCCGAATACGATGGGAAGCATGAAGCGACATGAGCAGAATGCCCGCGCCGAGGACAAGTCACGTGCCGGGTATTGCGCAGATTGAAGATGCCGACGCGGCAGACGAGCAGGTAAGCGACGGCGAGGTTAAAGAAGTCCCCAGAGAACATTGACCGTCGAGGAGGACAGGCCTTCGCCCGGCGGCGATGCGAAGGGGCTCTGGAAGGCACGGCCCGAGATCCCGTTGCCGAGATGGGGCAGGCTGTTGGCGAGAAATGCGCCTCCGAAGAAATACGCGATGTAGTGATACCAGCGCATGGTTGCTCCTTTCTGATTGCAAGCCGATGATAGCAAACCTAGCTTGCGCCCGAGATAGATGAAGCGGACGAGAAAGAGCGCGGCCAGCAGGTAGAGCAGCCAATCCTGCTTGCGGATTTTGCCGGCGGCCAGGTGCAGCGCGGCCCAACTGATGATGCCGAAGCCGAGGCCGTTGGCGATGGAGAATGTGAAGGGGATGAGCACCAGCGTGAGAAAGGCGGGGACGGCAATCAGCGGCTCGCGCCAGCGAATTTCGCTGATGGTGGAGAGCATCATGGAGCCGACCAGGATGAGCGCAGGAGCGGTGGCGGCCGGGGGCACGATGCCGACAAAAGGCGCCGCGCCGATGGCGGCGAGAAAGAGCAGGCCGGTGACGATGGCGGTGACGCCGGAGCGGCCTCCGGCAGCGACGCCGGCGGTGGACTCGACGTAGCTGGTGACGGTGGAGGTTCCGGTCAGCGAGCCGAAGACGGTGGCGGTGGCGTCGGTAAAGAGGATGCGATTGAGGCGGGGAATGGAGTGGTCGGCCTCGATGAGGCCGGCGCGCTTGGTGACGGCGACCAGGGTGCCGAGATTGTCGAAGAGGTCGACGAAGAAGAAGACGAAGACGATCTCCAGCAGGCCCTTGTTGAGAGCGCCGCGAATGTCGAGCTGGAAGGCGGTGTCGAGCCAGCGATGGAGAGGCCTCCGGCGGCGGGCGTCCAGTGGGTCAGGCCCAGCGCCCAGGCGAGGGCGGTGATGGAGAGGACGCCGATGAGGATGGCGCCGCGGACTTTTCTGGACTTCCAGTGCCACCATGAGGAGCAGGCCGAGAAGGGCCAGAGCGGCGGTGGGGTTGCGGATGTTGCCCAGGCTGACCAGGGTGTTGGAGTCGGCGACGACCAGGCCGGCGTTGCGAAAGCCGATGAGGGCGATGAAGAGGCCGATGCCGCTGGCCACGGCGGCGTAGAGCTCGTGGGGAATGGCGCGCAGAATCATCTGGCGGATGCCGACGGCGGTGAGCGCGAGAAAGAGGACGCCGGAGAGAAAGACCGCGCCCAGGGCGGTTTGCCAGGGGACGTGGAGCTTGATGCAGACGGCGTAGGCGAAGTAGGCGTTGAGGCCCATGCCGGGGGCGAGGGCGATGGGATAGCGCGCGACGATGCCCATCAGGATGGAGGCGAAACCGGCCGAGAGGCAGGTGGCAGCGGTGACGGCGGCCAGCGGCATTCCGGCGGCGGCCAGGATGGCTGGGTTGACCAGCACGATGTAGGCCATGGTCAGGAAGGTGGTGACGCCGGCCAGAATCTCGATGCGCCAGTTGGTGCCGAGGCGCGCGAATTCGAAGTAGGATTCGAGTTTCTTGAGCATGGGCGTGTAGTAGTAGGAGAGCATACCGGGGGCAAAGCGTCCAGACACCTGCGGGCACGGATTGATGGATGGCCATTCGTCCAGGCGCGGACGAGGACGTCCGCGCTACAGCCGGCCTGGAGGCCGGCGCTACTTTGTGTGCGGGGTGAAGCAATTTCAAAGGCTGTTGAATTCAAGTGGGCGTGGCCCACTTGATTTATATTCCCACCTGTGCTAATCTCCCCCTATGGCGACTTCAGCGGTCATCAAAGATACCGATTTCCAGTTGGTCACCGAGTTCGCGCAGCCCGATGCGAAGAAGCGGCTCTCGCTGGGAGCGGCTCTCGGCGATGGAACGGCCTATAACATCTACCGCAATCCCCTCGGCCAACTCATTCTCGACCCGGTCAGGACTATCCCTGTCTCCGAGATGTGGCTCTATGAGAACCCGACGGCGCTGGCCAGCGTGAAACAAGGCTTGAGGGAATCGGCTGAAGGCAAGAGAGTTTATCGCGGCTCGTTTGCCAAGCACGCCAAGGCGCGGTGATGCAGCGCAAGCTCAAGTTCACGCCTACGGCGGATGCGCAGTTGATGGCGCTCGAAGATTTGCCATCGAAGGCCGCGCTTCTCGCGCAGGTGCGCAAGGCGCTCGGATACCTCGAAATCGACCCGCGCCACCCGGGCCTGCGCACGCACGAGTTCATTCGCTTGAGGGCGCGAATGGCGAGAAGATCTTCGAGGCCTACGCGCAAAACGATACTCCCGGCGCCTACCGCATCTTCTGGCATTACGGCCCCGATGAAATCAAAGGCAGGAAACGAACGCCGGTAATCACCGTGGTTGCGATCACGCGGCATCCATAGGCACCTGTGGCGGGGCAGCCACCTTCGGCGTGATGAACGAACGGTTTCGGTTTCCCACCCTTTTCACAAAGAACGTGAAAAGGATGGGGCACCCAGCGTGAGTTCTGTTAGAAAGTTGTGGACTTCTCCAAGGGGAGATCCCGCGATGATGATCCAACACGAATCACGTACTTTCCAGAGACGAGCTTCCAGGAATCTGTATCCTCGTCGAAGATCGTCAAGCGCTCGCGGCTTATCTGCACGGAGAGCTGCTTTGACTCGCCGGGTTGAAGCTCGACCCTGGTCCAGCCGATGAGGCGCTTGGGCGGCTCTTGAGCCGAATCCGGCAGAGATGCGTAGACCTGCGCGGTTTCAGCGCCGGCACGCTTACCGGTGTTCTTCACAGTGAAAGACACCTTGGTGGAATCTCCAGGGGCAACGGAAAGATTCGAGTAGGCGAAAGTTGTGTAAGAGAGCCCATAGCCAAAGGGGAAGCGCACCGGCTTTTTTTCGGCATCGTACCATTTGTAGCCGACCTTGAGACCTTCGTCGTAATGAACGTCGAAGTTCGGAGCAATGCCCATGGCCATTCCGATCAAGCCCGGGGCGCCCGCGAGCCTGGGCACGGGGTGATCGGCATCGGCCTTAGGCGGGTCGACGTGAGCCGGATGAGGCAGATCGGCCTCGCTGATGGGAAATGTCAGCGGAAGTTTTCCGGAGGGGTTTACTTCGCCAAAGAGGAGATTGGCGATTGCTTCTGATCCGCGAATCCCCGGATACCAGGCTTCGATCACGGCGGCGACCTTATCAATCCACGGCATAGTGACAGCGCCCCCCGTCTCCAGCACTACGATAGTGCGCGGATTGGCCGCGGCCACCGCCTCAATAAGCGCATCCTGATTGCCGGGGAGTGAAAGATTCTTCAGGTCCTTGCCTTCCGAGGCGTGCTGGAGGGCGAATACAATAGCCACCTGCGATTTTTTGGCGAGTTCAGCGGCGGTTGCCGGATTCGCGCCAGCATCGAATTGCACTACAGCCCGCGGCGCCTTAGCCTCGATTCCCTTCAGCGGGGCAGAACGGTGGTACACCTGGAGCAACATGAAGCTGGCGAGCGGATTCATCAGTATCTCCGGCGGCGGTGGAACCGCGTTGCCACCCGCGGGCGATACCTGCGAAGAACCTCCGCCTGAAATCACGCCAACATCGGCGTGCCCTCCGATTACGGCGATGGACTTGATCGAAGAGGCGCTCAGCGGCAGGGTATGATTCTCGTTTCTGAGCAGAACCGCGCCTTCTTCTTCGGTTTTCTGCGCGACCTCGAAACCATGCATCACATCCGGTGATTCAGGCTGTGGCGGATCGTCCACAATGCCGGAATCGAACTCGGTACGGAGGATGCGGTGCACCATGTCGTTCAGACGATCCATCGGGACCTCGCCGCTCTGCACCGCCTTCTTCAGCGGCTCAGCGAAGGAGTCGTTGCCCGGCATCTCGATGTCCAGACCAGCCAAAGCCGCCTTCCCCGTACTCTGTGTAGCGCCCCAGTCAGAGATTACAAATCCTTTGAAGCCGAAATCCTTTTTGAGCACATCGGTGAGGGTGTACGAGTTTTCACAGGCGTAGGTCCCGTTGATCCGGTTGTAGGAACACATGACCGCGCCCGCACCAGAGTTCTTCAAGGCGATCTCGAAGGCCAGAAGATCGCTCTCACGCATGGCGCGCTTGCTGATGATCGAGTTGGCGACAATGCGGCCGTCATCCTGGTCATTCACCGCAAAGTGCTTCACGTCGGTAATGAGGTGCAGGGCTTTCTCCGCTTTCAACTCCTGGCCCGCCAATGTGCCCGCCAGCAGAGGGTCTTCTCCCTTGTATTCGAAGACCCGGCCGTTGCGGGGCTCGCGGATCAAATTGATTCCCGAGCCGAGAGACATGTTGAAGCCCATGGCGCGCATCTCGTGACCGAGCATAGTACCGATTTCAAAGGAGAGCGCCGGGTCCCAGGCAGCCGCCATTGCCTCGGCTGATGGCAAGGCGGTGGCATACCGGCCCTTGATGCCCGCTCCGGAGACACCTTCCACGGAGTCCGTCATCTGCAAATCAGGAATGCCGAGACGGGGAACTCCTGGAATGAAGCCCATAGTCGAGATTGCCCGAGTTGCCGGTCCCGATTCTTGCGGGGCGAACAGCGCCATCCAGCCGAGCCCGTGCAGAAGCTGGATCTTATCATCCAGCGTCATCTCTTTGATGACCAGTTCGGCACGCTGATCAGGCGAAAGACTCTTGTCAGACCAGGGGTAATGCCTGGGCTGAGTCATTCCTGGAAACTGAGCGAAACTCCCCATTGCAGCGAAAAGCACGATTGCAAACGTTACGGAGCAGACGATCCTGGTTTTCATTGTCCTCTGACCTTTCCTGTTCAAGCACCTATTGTACTAGGGCCGTTAACATCATCTGGGATGGCGGCGACGGGAGCCAATTGATCTCAGAGCCCTCGGCGCTTGCCGGACATTCACCGCTTGGCGGGCACTCGGCGCGCCTCATGGGAGGTTGCGCAGATAGAGGCAGGCCTGCTCGACGCCGCCGTCACATGCCTTTTTATAATATGCACGCGCCTGCGCGTAATCCCGCGCGACGCCCTGGCCGTTCTGGTAAAGCGCGCCGAGATTGAGGCAGCCCAGCATGTCACCGCCGTCGCAGGCTCGCTGAAACAAGGCGCGCGCCTGAGCAAAATCCGGGGGCGCGCCCTGGCCATTGCTGGCGAGATAGCCGAGGCCGGTGCAACTGCTGATGACCCCGCCATCGCAGGCCTTCCGATAGAGAGAGCGCGCGCGGGCGAAGTCCTGAGCGACGCCCTGGCCATTGGCATAGAGCACGCCGAGATTGTAGCAACCGATCAGATTTTCGCCGTCGCAGGCCTTCTGGAAGAGCGGCAGGGCTTCCGCGTAGCGCTTCTGCATATAGAGTGCCTGACCCTGGTTGGAGCGCCCGGCGGCATGATCGCGCAACTCCTGAAGCGGGTCAGGGGCCGTCTGCGCAGCTTGCTCGGATTTGAGGCGGGCATCGCGCACCGGCTGGAGCGCGAATTGTACGACGGTCTGTCCGGGGGTTTTGATTTCAATTTCGTTCGGAAGCTGGTCGAGGCCGTCGAGGGTGGCGGCGATTGCAATGTGGTGGCCGAGCGAGAGGGGCACGGAGGATGAGCCGCCTGCCGAGACGCTTTCGTGCGGCTTGCCGTCTAGCTTCCAGTTGCAGGCCAGGTCGCACAGGACCAGCAGCGTGGCCTCCTCCGCGGGTTTGGCAACAGGCTTTTTCGGCAGCAGAATCGGCCCCTCGTCCTGTTGCGCGAGCGCTGGCAGCAGCGCCGCCGAGAGAAGCAAGGCCAGCAGCAAGGCGAGGCGATTTCTTTTGCATATGGATGGGCGGAGTAGGCCGCGGGCGGGGCAGGCAGATTGGCTGCCGGAGTAGCTGGTCGAGCGCCACGGGCTGTGTTTCATGCAATTACTCTAGGGCCTGTGAACACTCCCTGGGATGGCGGCGACGGGAGCCAATTTTTCTCAGATCGAGAAGCGAGAAGCGAACTGTGGTCAATCACTGGAGCGACGAGCGACGAAGAGATGGGGAAAATTGGCCCCGTCCCTCCGGGTTGCGGCGAAAAACCGTTCATACTTCGTTGTCGTCCTCGCCTTGGAGTCACCAAAGTCTTCGTCCTCCGCCTCGTCTGAGCGATTTTTCGCTCGCAACGCCATCCACCCCAGGGAGTGTTCACAGGCCCTAGCAGGGATTATTCCGCAGAGTATTTATTTTGACATAACGCGACGACCGGGGAAGAAGACGAGGGTGAGCGTGCGCGGCAGCCCACCCTTCAATCACCCCAGCAAGTAAAAATCGCCCATTGTGGGCCACGTGTTGCTTTATATGCAAAACGCGAGGCTGCCAGCCATGCGGAATAATGCGCTAGGGCAGCAGTTGGGGCTCGATTTTGCCGTAGATCTCGTCGGAGGCATTTTTAATCTGGGTGACGATATCGTGAAACTCGGTGGTGTCGGCGAGGCGCAGCGGGGCGTCGATGCGGACGGAGAGGTCGTCATCGGCGTCGAGGCCGACCTTTGACACGGTCGAACTCATGATTGAACTTGAGCAGGGTGTGCAGGAAGTCGTGGTGACCGGCATGCGCCGCTTCTCCACCACGGTGACAAAGATGACCATCTGGTTGTTGGAGTCGTCCAGGGCGAGGACAACTTTGATGTCCTTGAGGTGTGTTCCGGTGAAGTGAATGACCCAGACGGTAGGCGACTTAGTGGTAAGGAAGTTGTAGTTGTTGGCCTGCATGAGGCTGACCATTTTGGCGGCGCCGTCGGAGCTTGTCTGGGCGGCCATGGGCAGGACAAGGGAGAGCAGAAGGGCGGCGAAAAGGCAAAGGCGGGGGAGCGAGAGGGCACGGCGAGAGCTCATCATGGAAACCTCCAGGGGCAACTACAAGATTGTGTAAGAGTACAGCGCGGCGGGGGATTGCGCAAGCAGGGCACCTGCGGGACTCAGGCGAGGAGCTTGGCGGCGTCTTTGGCGAAGTAGGTGACGATGAAGTCCGCGCCCGGCGCGGCGGATGCTTGTGAGCGATTCGAGGATGGCGCGGTTACGGTCGAGCCAGCCGCGCTCGAAGGCGGCCTGGAGCATGGAGTACTCGCCGGAGACCTGGTAAGCGCCGATGGGGACGCCGGTGAGCTCGCGGGCGGCGCGGATGACGTCGAGGTAGGGCATGGCGGGCTTCATGAGGATCATGTCGGCGCCTTCGTCGAGGTCGAGGGCGATTTCGCGCAGGGCTTCGCGGAGATTGGCGCCGTCCATCTGATAGGTTTTGCGGTCGCCGAACTGGGGCGCGGAGTCGGCGGCCTCGCGGAAAGGTCCGTAGAAGGCGGAGGCGAATTTTGAGGCATAGCTGAGGATGGGGGTCTGCTGGCAGCCGGCGGCGTCTAGGGCGCGGCGAATAGCGGCGACGCGGCCATCCATCATGTCGCTGGGGGCGACGACATCGGCTCCTGCTTTGGCCTGGCTGACGGCGGTGCGAGCGAGGAGATCAAGGGAGGGGTCGTTGTCCACGGTCCAGCCGTCGGGGGTTTCGATGACCTTGCCGCAATGGCCGTGGCTGGTGTATTCGCAGAGGCAAACGTCGGCGATGAGGACGAGTTTTTTGGAGGCCGCGGACGCCTTGAGGGCGCGCAGGCCCTGCTGGACGATTCCCTCGTCGTCGTAAGCGCCGGAGCCCAGCTCGTCTTTGGATTCGGGCAGGCCGAAGAGCAGCAGGCCGCCCAGGCCGAGTCGCGCGGCCTCCTCGGCCTCGCGGACGGCTTCGTCGATGGAGAGGTTGAAGACTCCGGGCATGGAGCCGACCGGGCGGCGCACGCCTTTGCCGGGGCAGAGAAAGAGGGGGTAGATCAGGTCGCCGGGGGTGACGGCGGTCTCGCGCACAAGGGCGCGGAGGGATTCGGTGCGGCGCAGGCGGCGCATCCGGGATTGGGGAAAGCTCATGGTTCAAATTGTACTTCGTTCTTCCTGGATTGGCAGCAACTCACCTTCGCGTGTAGGATAAGAAACATCTTTTCTTCAGAATCTAAATGTGAAGGTCATTTTGGCATGAATTTCAAGAATGGACTTTCGGAGATTTGTGCAGTCATACTGTGCGCGCTTCTCGCGCCCCAGTTTTGCCGGGCGCAACAGGCGCCGGCGATGAGCAAGGACCAGCAGGAGATGATTGCCGCGATATTGCGCGAGGCCCACGACGAGGTCAAGAAGCACTATTACGATGCAACGCTGCATGGCCTGGATTGGGATGCCCTCTACAAGCAATACACCGACAACATTGCGAAGGCGCGCAACTTGGGCGAGGGATATAGAGTTGTCGCGGCCTTTCTTGAAGGGCTGAAGGATTCTCATACCTATTTCATGCCTCCCTGGAGCCCCATCCATCTCGATTACGGATTCCGCTATGCGCTGGTGGAGATACGTGCTACATCACCCAGCTTCGGCCCGGCAGCGAAGCCGCCTCCAAGTTGCAGATAGGCGATCAGGTAGTCAAGATGAGCGGCTTTACGGTGAATCGCGGCGATTTTCACGATATTCAGTATTACTTCAACATCCTTGCGCCTCAGACGGCAGTGAGTTTCGACTTGCTTTCGCCGACGGGCGAGGCGCGCCATGCGTTCGTGAATACCAGGGTCGTCAGCCGCAAATTGATCCTGGACTTGAACAATCCCTCGGACTTATGGGAGTTTAAGCATATGGGAGAAAAGGAGGATATTGCCGCGCGATCCCGCATCGTCGAACTTGGAGATATCGCCATCTGGAAGCTGAAGGAGTTCAACCTGGACAGCGACCAGATCGAAAGAGCGTTGGGGATTGCCCGCAAGCACAAAACGCTCATCCTTGATTTGCGCGGCAATCCCGGCGGCACGGTCACTTCGCTGAAATCTATAGCGGGCGGGTTGTTTGACCATGATGTCAAGGTATGGCGACCGGGTTGGGAGGAAAGATAAAAAGCCGATGATAGCCAAGCACGACGGAAAGCCGTTTCAAGGCAAGTTGATTGTGCTGGTGGATGCGGCTTCGGGCTCCTGTTCAGAGCTGTTGGCGCGCATCGTTCAAATCGAGCACCGGGGCACAGTGATCGGAGACAAGACCGCTGCGGCAGTCATGGAAGCAAAGTTCTACAGCGAAACTCAGGGAGATGCCGCGAAGATCTATTACGGATTCAGCGTAACCGACGCCAACCTGATCATGAGCGACGGGCAGAACCTGGAGAAGACGGGAGTCACGCCGGATGAATTGTTGCTGCCGACCGCAGCCGACCTGGCGGCGGGCCGCGACCCGGTGCTGGCTCATGCGGCGGAGCTGGCCGGGGTCAAATTGGACCCCGTGGCAGCGGGCAAGATGTTTCCGTACGAGTGGCAGCCACTTTAACTTACGGCAGTTGCTCGTAGAGGGTGGAGTTGCGGTAGCCGAGCAGCACGATCAGGGTCCAGATGCCCATGGCGGTTCCGAAGGGGAACTTGAGTATGCTCAGGATGGCCGCTACGATGGCCACGATCCGCCCCCACGGCGCGCGTTCCAAGTAGGCCCCAACCGGCCACCGCAGCCAGGCTGACGCGCACAAGGAGAAAGACCCAGGCAAAGCGCAGAATCGCGGGCCCAAACCACATCGGCGGCATGGGACCGCGCGCCCAGGGCCGTTCATCCAGGGGCCGAAGTGGCCGGAGAGAAAGGCGTTGGCGAAGGCCAGCCCGATGATTCCCGTCACCAGGGCAACAGGCGGCGTAGATGAGCCAGACGACGCCCAGCGCCTTCACCTTGCCGGCGTAGTTCTCCAGTTGGAACGCGAGGCCGGGCATGGGGGGAATGGGCGGGCGGGCCGGCCGGCCACACTGTGGGCAGAGCGCCTGCCCGGGCGTTAAAACCAGACCACATCCGCTGCAATACATGACTGCCTCCTTGCAGAAACCGTTGTGGTTATTACTACGCAAACGGCGCGCGCCCGGTTCCGTGGCCTCGAGCGGTTCCACAATTCACGTGCCCTTTCTAGCATCGTGCAGGGTGGCATTTACTTCCACCCCTGCGACGAAGACCTGTCGCTTCACCCCAGCGCACATAGATCATGCGCCGGGGACCCCGAATCGCTGGGGACCCCGGTTGAGGAAAATGCCACTTGGGGGCAGTGGTTTCGGGGTACAGTAATTGTGGAACCGCTATAGCCGGATTCCCCAAAGGGCCTTTGACGGTCTTTCTGCATCAATTTTGGCCAAAAGTTTGCCCCGAGTGCAGAATTGCACTCATGTTTCAAGCCCAGTCAACGATAAACAGATTGGGAGACTGTATCCATGGCAACGCACGCCAGGGCGGCAAGTGTGGCTGGGGCGGCCGAAGAGCAGGCAGGAGAGCTTCGCTATGTGGCGCGCCAGCCGATTCTGGACCTGCACGGCGACGCGCGGGGCTACGAGTTGCTGTTCTGGAATGGGCGCGAGCCGACCATCGCGCGGCAAGAGCGACCTGGCGACCCGCACCATGCTGGACAACACGGTGGTCTTTGGGCTGGAAGAGCTGGCGCGCGGATTGCCGGCCTTTGTGAACTGCACGGCGGATTCGCTGACCGAGGAGTGGGTGGAGGTTTTGCCTCCCCACATGACGGTTCTGGAACTGCCATCCAGCGCGGAACCCACGCCGAGCCTGCTGGCCGCCTGCCGCAAGCTGAAGGCGTCGGGCTTCCGGCTGGCGCTGACCGACTACACCGGGAATCCGGAGTCCAGGCCGCTGGCCGATCTTGGCCGACTACATCAAGGTGGATATCCTCAAAGTCGACGCCTTCGAGCGCGGGAACCTGCTTCGCTGGCTGGTGGGCTCCACGGCCAGCCTGGTGGCGCAGAATGTGGAGACGCAGGAACAATACGGACAGGCATGCAAAGAGGGCTTCGACCTGTTTCAGGGGTACTATTTCTGCCGTCCAGAGCCGCTGCAGAACCACAAGATACCGGGCAACCGGCTGGTGCATCTGGAGATTCTGGAGGATCTGCAAAACGACCCAGTCGACCTGCAACGCCTGAGCCAGCTGGTGATGTGCGACGCCAGCCTGACTTATCGGCTGCTGCGGCTGGTGAACTCGCCGATCTGCGCCATGCGCCAGGAGGTGACCTCGATCCAGATGGCGCTGATGCTGGTGGGCGATACGACCTTCCGGCGCATCGCCATGCTGGCCATCGCCAGCGACTTCAGCACCGACCAGCCGGCGGAGATTCTTCGCATGGCCTTTGAGCGCGGGCGTTTCTGCGAATTGGCGGCTCCGCTGTGCGGACTGACTCCCAGCGAGCAATACCTTATCGGCATGGTCAGCCTATTTCCGGCGATGCTGCGCATTCTGATGGAGGACCTGGTGCGGCTGCTGCCCCTGCGCGAGGCGGCGCGCGACGCATTGCTGGGCAAGGATGTCCCGGAGGGCATGCTGCTGCATTGGATTGTTTGCCAGGAGCACGGGAACTGGGCGGAGTGCGATGCGATTGTCCGCACCAGCGGCATGAGCCATGAGCAGGTGATGCGCTGCCATGAGATGGCAGTGGAATGGGCCGAGGCGGCGCTGCGATCGAATGCGTGAGCGGAGGCGCCCCAGCCTCATCAAAGAAATCTGCGAGCACACCGATTACAAAATTAGAAGGTGGTTGAAGTGATCTCGCAGCTCTCAAACGCCCAATTGGCGTTGGGACTGGATAACACGACCATCGAAGACCCCATGCTGTTGGTTGCGTAGGCATAGGCAAACTCGTTTTCACCGAGGCTCAAGTTTACGGTTTCAGAGTTCATGACAGAGCTGCCCTGGGAGACGATGGTCATCTGTGGGTTTTGACCCATATAGACATTCACTTTGATGGCCAGAGTGTAGATTGTGTTTGTATTTACGGGCACAAAGATAATCAGTTTGTGCGTATCTCCGGGCGTGAAAGTCAAAAAGCCGGCGTATTCATTGACCTGGTCCGGACTGTCCGCCTCCATAGACGCGCCGTTCATGAATGTCTGTTCCGCGGTCAGCACGGTAGTTCCCGCGGATTGAGTGAGATTTCTGGTCTGCGTGTTTCCCGATGATGATTTTGGCAAGGATGCTTTGAGCACTGCCGTCACGAGCTGCTGCTTCTGATCCGCAGTGATGGGCTTGCCGGTATGCAGGAGGACCGGCTTGGAGGCGGGAGCAACAATTACAGGTTTCGGCCTGGGATGGGTTCCCTGAAAGGCGGGTTTCTGTGCGAAGGCAGGGACGAAGAGCGCGACTGCCACGAGCAGGGCGGTGAGCAATTTCATGCGTGTCTCTCCTGAAGTATGTTGGCGGTGAATTCAATGTTGAAACCGGCTTCATTCAGTTAGAAGGCGGCTGACGTAATCTCGCAGCTCTCAAACGCCCAGATGGCGTCAGGACTGCGGATCACAACATTTATTTGTCCCGCACTGTTGGATACGAAGGCATAGGCGAATTCGTTGAGCCCCGAGCTTAAGGGAAAGGTTTGAGGGGGTGTGGCGCCAGCTTCGGGGGCGATCGAAAGCTGTGATTGCTGGGAATATGCCACTTCGACATTCACCTGAATCTTGAGGACGTATACAGTATTTGGTTGCACATAAACAACCAAATCCAGGGAGCTTCCAAGGCCGGGGGAATCCTTTAGGAGGTTTTCGGCGTAGAAAGTAATGCCGGCTTGGCCAACATTTGAGCCTGCGTCCGGGCCAAAACCTACAAAGTACGGCGCATACACTATCGCATCTACGACGCCCTTCTTGTACATCTGGCTCGGGGTAATCGTGGTTGCTGATGCGGGCGCAGGGATTTTCTGAACCGTCCTGTTGACCGCGAAGGCCTTGATCGCGGACTCCATCAGTTGCTTCTTCTGGTCCGGGGTGATGGGCTTGCCGGTATGCAGGAGAACAGGTTTGGAGGCCGGAGCCACAACGGCAACTTTAGGCCGGGGGTGGGTTCCCTGAAAGGTGAGTTTCTGGGCGAAGGCAGGGCTGACGAGCGCAACTGCCACAAGCAGGGCGGCAAGCATTTTCATGACGCGTTTCTCCTGGATCTGGAATCGGCCGAGAGTATAGCGCGTCCGCGGTTGCCGCGTCACGATGAAATTTGCGAAGCCGGGCAGTGGCGGCGGGAGCCGGAGCGGAAGGGATTGAGTTAAGCGGCTTGCGCCAAAGCGGGGAGGAAGCCTGCTTCCGGGAAGGGAAGAGACGATCTTTATATTGGACTAGCATGGTCCGGAATGAGTATGGTATCTTGCAGTATCAGCCGAAGGGCTTGAAGCCCGGGCGCACAGAGGCAGAAACGAGGAGGATGACGCTCCGGCTGCCGGTAGCCACAAACAGTTTCTTTTCAGTGAATTATAAGATTGGCGGAACGGATTATATTGGGAATTGTCGCCGCATCCGTTTCTGGAGCGGGTTGTTTTCGGCGGGCCTGTATACACTCCAGGGGTTATTCGCCACCCAGGCGAGTAGCATCCAGGAACGAAATTTTTCACACAACAAATGTGACCGCCGGCACAGCGCGCACATCCAAGAAAAGAAAACCAGGCAAGGAACGAACGCATGGCGCAAATCTTTGATCGCAGCTCCAATGCCCTGGCACGCGCCAGCCTGGTATTGACGGGGCTGATCGTGATCGCCCTGGGGGTGACGCTGGACCAGTTGCAGCGCTCGCCCTGGGTGACGCGGCAGGGGCAGCGGCCGGACCAGCCGGTTCCCTTCAGCCACAAGCACCATGTGCAGGGGCTGGGCTTGCAGTGCCAGTATTGCCACGTGACGGTGGAGAAATCGAGCTACGCGGGGATTCCGCCGACCAAAACCTGCATCAACTGCCACGCGCAGATCTGGACCAACGCGCAACTGCTGGAGCCGGTGCGCGAGAGCTGGGCGACGGGGCAGTCGCTGCCCTGGATCAAGGTGCATGACCTGCCGGATTATGTCTACTTCAGCCATGAGATTCATGTGCATAAGGGCGTGGGTTGCGCCAGCTGCCACGGGCGCGTGGACCAGATGCCGCTGATGTATGCCGAGAACACGCTTGCAGATGGAGTGGTGTTTGGATTGCCATCGCAACCCGGCGAAGAATCTGCGGCCGACCAGCGAGATTTACAACATGGCGTGGGAGAAGCCGGCGCCGGACAGGCCGGTGTGGTGCGCGGTGGGCGATGAGAAGAGCGGAGTGCCGACGGCGGAGAGCGTGAAGTGCGTGACGAAGAGCCAGCTGAAAGTGGGATGATGATGTCTCCTGGGTTGGGGCAAGTTGGGTGGCCATTGATGTACAAGAAATTCACCAGCCAGGATGAGTTGGGGCATTTTCTTGTGGAGCATTACAAGATTCGCACGCCGAATGAATTATCCAGTTGCGAGGTCTGCCACCGATGAGCGAGACGAAGAACAATCTGGTGACGACGATCAAAGCCGGCGCCGATGACGCTGGAGCAGGTGCGCGAGAAGTTGAAGAACGTGCGCGGGAAAAAATACTGGCGGTCGGTGGATGAGCTGGCCGATACGCCGGAGTTTCAGGCGGCGGTGGAGAGGGAGTTTCCCTGTTCGCCGCATGCGTGGGGCGATGAGGTTTCGCGGCGCGGATTTCTGAAATTCATGGGCGCGTCGGCGGCGCTGGCCGGGCTTGGCCGGTTGCACCAAGCAGCCCGACGAGCCGATTTATCCCTACATCAAGCAGCCGGAAGATCTGATTCTGGGCAAGCCGAATTACTTTGCCACGGCGTATCCGTTTGTGACCGGCGCGGTGCCGCTGTTGGTCAAGAGCGATCAGTACCGGCCGATCAAGATCGACGGCAATCCGGAGCATCCTTATAACCAGGGCTCGTCGGACCCATTCACGCAGGCGACGCTGCTGGACTTGTACGATCCGGACCGCTCGCAGCACGTGACCTATCGCGGAGAGAATCGCGAGTGGGCGGAGTTTGCGGTTGAGTTTCGCGAGAAGGTGATCTCGACCAAGGATGGGACGGGGATTTATTTCCTCAGCGAGACGATTACTTCGCCGACGCTGGCGCGGCAATGGCGCGAGGTGCAGGCGAAGTATCCGAAGGCGACGCTGGTGCAGTATGATCCGGCGATTGCGGGGACGGCGCTTGAGCAACGCGTTGAATGTTCAATATGATTTGTCACGACGCGGATGTGATTGTTTCGCTCGATGCGGATTTTCTTTCTGGTGCGGCGTTTCCGGGATTCCATAAATTAGTTCGTCAGTATGCGGAGCGGCGCAAAGACCCAACGAAGCTGAATCGGCTGTATGCGATTGAGAGCACGCCGACGACGACGGGATTGAAGGCGGAGCATCGGCTGGGACTGCGGGCGAGCGAGATTCCGGCCTTTGCGGCGGAGTTGGCGAAGGCTGTAGGAGTTCAGGGCGTTGAGGCTCCGGCTTACACCTGGACCGATGAGCAGAAGAAGTTTCTTGCCGCTGCTGGCCAAGGATTTGAAGGCTCACGCGGGCAAGTGCGTGGTGATTCCGGGGCTTTATCAGGATCCTGTCGGTCACTGCGCTGGCGGCTTGCAATCAACGGAGCGCTTGGGAAATGACGCAAGACGCAGCTTACTACGTGAGCATGTGCGAATTGATCCCGATGGAGCCACCTATCGACCAGATTCGGCGATCTGAAGTCGTTGGTCGCTGATTTGAATGCCGGCAAAGTGGATTGGCTGGTGATTTTGAACGCCAATCCGATTTACAACGCGCCTGCTGATCTGGAATTTTGCGGCTGCCTTTGAGAAAGCGAAGATGACTGTGCATCTCGGCTCGCACGTGGATGAGACCGGGCAGAATGCGCAGTGGCACATTCCTGCGGCGCATTTTCTGGAGTCGTGGTCGGATGCGCGGGCTTATGACGGGACGGTTTCGATTATTCAGCCGATGATTGATCCGCTCTATGGTGGCAAGACGGCGCATCATTTCTTTCAAGCGTTGCTGGATGAGCCGGGACTGAGTCCGTATGAGGCTGTGCGTGAAACATGGAAGCCGGCCATCAAAGGTGATTTTGAGACGGGCTGGCGCAAGGCGCTGCACGCGGGTGGATTGAAGGAACAGCCTATCTTCGGATGGTCTGACGGATGCAAGGTGATTCAGGAGCGTCTGCAGCACTCGAGGTTGCAGCGCAAGCTCCCGATGCCATCACCGAAGGATGCGCTGGAGATCATCTTCCGGCCGGACCCGAATGTTTATGACGGGCGGTGGGCGAATGTGGGCTGGTTGCAGGAGCTGCCCAAGCCGGTGACCAATCTTGAGCTGGGATAATGCGGCGATTGTCTCCGGCGCTACGCTGACCAAGTATGGGCTGGAAGAAGACGACATTGTCGAGTTATCGGTGAATGGGCGCAAGGTGAATGCGCCGGTGATTGTTGCGCCGGGGCATCCGGATAACTCGGTCACGGTTCACTTGGGCTATGGGCGCTCAGATGCAGGGCGCGTTGCAGGTCGGGCGCGGGATTCAATGCTTATCTGATTCGCACATCGGACGCGCCGTTTTATGCCGTGGGTTCGATGAAGAAGGTTCGAAGGCAAGTGGGGCGTGGCGGTGACCAAGAGCCACTTCCAGGATCACCGGCCGAAGTTGTTTGGCGGGCAGGGCAACGGCAACAACTCGCTGGAAGCCGATGAGGCTCTCGGCGAGCGCGGGATTATTCGCTACGCGACGCTGGAGGAGTACAAGGCCAATCCGGGATTTGCCAACGAGGGCGAGACGCACCCGACGACCGACAAGAGCAACACGCTCTTCCCCAACTGGGAGTACAAGGACAACGCGTGGGGCATGTCGATCGACATGAACAGTTGCACGGGCTGCAATGCGTGCATTGTGGGCTGTTATGCGGAGAATAATATTGCTGTGGTGGGCAAGCAGCAGGTGCGGATCGGGCGCAACATGCAGTGGCTGCGCATCGATACCTACTTTGAAGGCGATTTGGCGGCGCCGCGGGCGCACTTCCAGCCGATGGCCTGCCAGCATTGCGAGAATGCGCCCTGCGAGCAGGTTTGCCCGGTGGGCGCGACGGTGCATACGCCCGAGGGCTTGAACGCGATGGTCTACAACCGCTGCGTGGGCACGCGCTACTGCTCGAATAACTGCCCATACAAAGTGCGCAGATTTAATTTCCTGCTGTACTCGGACTTTGAGACGGAGAGCCTGAAGCTGATGCGCAATCCGGATGTGACGGTGCGCTCGCGCGGGGTGATGGAGAAGTGCAGCTACTGCGTGCAGAGGATTTCAGCGGCGAAGATTGAGGCGGACAAGGAGAACCGCGCAGTGCGCGACGGCGAGATTGTGACCGCCTGCCAGCAGGCCTGCCCGGCGCAGGCGATCAGCTTTGGCAACATCAACGATAAGCAGAGCAAGGTGGCGAAGCTGCAAGGCCGATGAGCGCAGTTACCAGGTGCTGGCCGATCTGAATACGCGTCCGCGGACGAAGTATGTGGCCGCGGTGACGAATCCGAATCCGGAACTGGAAGCGGGGCCGGTGGAGCACAAGCCGGCGAAGGGGTGAGTGAATAAGCGGAGTTAGCGATGTTTGCGAGAGTGCGCTACGCGGTGAGCGAAGTTAGCGAGTTAGTAAGTCAGCAAGTTAGCGGAGCAGGATGGCAAGCGGCGAAGTGAAAGACAACCCGAGACGATCGATCCGGCGACGGGCGAGTACAGCGTCATTGCGCCGGGGCAGACTTTCCTGTCTGTCACGGAGAAGATCACGCGCATTGTGCTGACGCCGACGACGCCGCTGGGCTGGTTTGCGATCTTCGGCGTAGGCGGCGCGCTGGCCACGATGCTGCTGGTGGCCGCTGACCTGGCTGTTTCTGGTTGGCGTTGGCATCTGGGGCATCACGCAGCCGGTGGCCTGGGGCTTTGCGATTATCAATTTTGTGTGGTGGATCGGCATCGGCCACGCGGGCACGCTGATCTCGGCGATTCTGCTGCTCTTCAAGCAGAGCTGGCGCAACTCGATCAACCGGTTCGCGGAGGCCATGACGATCTTTGCCGTGGTCTGCGCGGGAATGTTTCCGCTGATTCACGTGGGCCGTCCGTGGCTGGCTTACTGGATGCTGCCGGTTCCGCTGACGATGAGCGTGTGGCCGCAGTTCCGCTCGCCGCTGATGTGGGACGTCTTTGCGGTTTCGACTTACGCGACGATCTCGGTGGTCTTCTGGTACATCGGCATGGTTCCCGATTTTGGCACGATGCGCGACCGCGCCGAATCGAAGTTTGCGAAATATGCGTATGGGCTGTGCTCGCTGGGATGGCGCGGCTCGGTGCGCCACTGGGCGCGCTACGAGACGGCCTCGCTGCTGCTGGCCGGATTGGCCACGCCGCTGGTGCTCTCGGTGCATACGGTGATCAGCTTTGATTTTGCCGTGGCCGTGCTGCCGGGCTGGCACACGACGATCTTTCCGCCGTACTTTGTGGCGGGCGCGATTTATTCCGGCTTTGCCATGGTGCTGACGCTGGCCATTCCGCTGCGCAAGTTCTATCACCTGGAAGGACTGGTCACCGAGCGGCACATCGACAACATGGGCAAGGTGATGCTGGCGACGGGCTTCATTGTGGCCTACGGCTACGGCATGGAAGTCTTCATGGCGTGGTACTCGGCCTCGCACTGGGAAGCCTTCATGATGTGGAACCGGATGTTCGGGCCGATGGGCTGGGCTTACTGGGTGCTGGTGACCTGCAACCTGGCGATTCCGCTGACGACGCTGTGGTCGCGCAAGCTGCGCACCTCGATATCCGTTCATGTTTTTCATTTCGATTGTGGTGAACACGGGCATGTGGTTTGAGCGCTTCGTGATTGTGGTGACCAGTCTGTATCGCGACTTTCTGCCCTCGGCGTGGGGAACGTATCGCGCGACGAAGTGGGACTACATGACGTATGTGGGCACGCTGGGATTGTTCACGGCGCTGTTCCTGCTGTTTGTGCGCTTCCTGCCCATGATTCCGATGAGTGAAATTCGCATGATGCTGCCGGGGGCGAAGATTACGCCCAAGAAGGCGGCGGAGGCTGGTGACTGATGGCCGCACGCGAAGGAATCTACGGCCTGCTGGCCGAATTCGATACGCCGGGCGAGCTGATCCGCGCCGCGCAACAGGCGCGCAAGGACGGCTGGCGGCGCATGGATTGCTACACGCCTTATCCGGTGGAAGAGGCGGCCGAGGCTATCGGCTTTCATCGCAACAAGGTGCCGCTGGTGACGCTGGTGGGCGGATTGATGGGGCTGGCGGCGATGTTTTTGCTGGAGGTGTGGATCTCGGTGCTGGCCTATCCGCTGAATATCGGCGGACGGCCGACTTATTCATGGCCGGCATTTATTGTGCCCGCGTATGAGTGGACGATTTTGTTTGCGGGATTGTCGGCGGCCTTTGGGATGCTGGCGCTGAATGGATTGCCGGCGCTCTATCATCCGCTGTTCAACGCGCCTAACTTCCGCGACGGAGCGACGACGGACAAGTTCTTTCTGTGCCTGGAGGCGCTGGACCCGAAGTTCGATTTGGTGGAAGCGAAGAAGTATCTGGAGAGCTTTGAGCCGGTCTCGGTGGTGGAGGTGGAGTACTGATGACCAGCAGACAGTGGACAGTCGATCAGTGGTCAGTGGTCGATGCTTCCGCCAGCGCGAGCCGCTGCGCGCAGTGTTGGTTGCAGCATCCGCGATGATGTTTGTTGCCGGATGCCGGCAGGATATGCAGAACCAGCCGAAGATTCGCTCGCAGCGCGGCTCGGAGATTTTTGCCGATCATCGCGGCGCGCGTCCGCAGGTGGCGAATACCGTGGCGCGGGGGCAGTTGCACGAGGACAGCTACTTCTATACCGGCGTGGTGCAGGCGGCGAACGGCTATCGCGAAGAGAAGAACGAGATGCCGTTTCCGGTGACGATGGACGTGCTGAAGCGCGGGCAGGAGCGCTTCAACATTTATTGCACGCCGTGCCACTCGCGCGTGGGCAACGGGCTGGGCGAGATTGTGCAGCGCGGCTACAAGCCGGCGGCCAATCTGTCACGACCAGGTGCGGCTGTCGCAGCCTATCTCGCACTACTTTTATGTGATGACGCATGGCTATGGCGCGATGCCGGATTACTCGGCGCAACTGACGCCGGTGGATCGCTGGGCGGTGGCGGCTTACATTCGCGCGTTGCAGTTGAGCCAGGCGGCGAAGGCGAGCGGATGTGCCGGCGGGCGTCGCAGGTGAAGAAGCCTGAAGGAGATTGCCGCGGAGAGCGGACATCCGGAAGTTTGCCGAGCCGTGGACGCTGCCCGCGACGGCGATTCAGGCGTATCCGCACGATGTGAAGCAGGGAACACCGGCGCTGGCTCCGGCCAATCCGGCTGACCCGGCGATCAAGATTCCACTGAGCAAACCGGCGGCGCATTAGGGATTAAGGACTAGGGACTAGGGACTAAGGGACGCAGACGGAATGGCACACGAGACGCACGACGCCAACACGCACGCAAGCACTGCCCGCCGAGCTGGGCGCGCCGGCCTTTGTGGACGGCTGGCAGAGGCGCGCGCTGGTTGTCGGGCTGGTCTTCTCGGTGGTTGCCGTGGGCCTGGGCTTTGCGGATGGACGCGGCTTCGATGTGGACCATGTGCTGCGAGCCTGGCTGCTGGGACTGATGCTGACCTTTGGATTTGCGGTGGGCGGGCTGGCTCTGCTGATGGTGCAGTACGTGACGGGCGGCAAGTGGGGCTTGCTGCTGCGGCGGCCGCTGGAGGCGATGAGCCGCACGCTGCCGCTGGTCTTTGCCTACTGGGTGGTGATTGCACTCTCGCTGAAGAAACTTTATCTGTGGGCCGCGGTAAAGGATGTGAGCGCGGCGTTGAAATCGGGATGGATCAACGAGGTCCAGGCGCACGCGATCGAATTCAAGCGGCCGATGCTGAATCCGACGGCCTTCGTCTGGGTCAGCCTGGCGTGCTTTGCGATCTGGGGATTTTATACGTGGCGGCTGAATTCGCTGGGCCTGCAGCGCGATGCGGAGACGCTGGCGGACGACGCCGGAGTGGATCAAGCGGTTGGAAAACATCAGCGGGCCGGGAATTGTGATTTACGCGATTACCATGAGCGCCGCGGCAATTTATTGGGTGATGTCGCTCGATCCTACGTGGTACTCGTCGGTCTACGGGCTGCTGTTTCTGGTGGGGCAGGGGTACCAGGTGCTGGCGCTTGCGATCATTGTCGTGATTTCGCTGTCGAAGGGCGAGCCGTTCAAGACGATTCTGCGGCAGACGGAGCAGCACGATCTGGGCAAGTTCACCTTTGCCTTTGTGATGCTGAACATCTATCTGGCCTTCTCGCAGTTTCTCATCATCTGGTCGGGAAATCTGCCGGAAGAGATTCCCTGGTACCTGGACCGCTTCACGGGCGGCTGGGGCGTGATCATCACGCTTGATTTTATCTTTCACTGGCTGATTCCGTTTACGCTGCTGCTCTCGCGCGATTTGAAGCGCAACAAAAAGCGGCTGGTGCGGGTCTGCCAGTGGATGGTCTTCGCCAAGGCCTTCGATTTGTTCTGGCTGATTGAGCCGAACTTCAAGGATGCGGCGCGGAATCTGCATTTCAGTTGGGGAATTCTGGAGTACGCGGCCGTGCCGGTGGCGATGACGGCTTTCTGGGTGGCGTATTTCTGCACGCAGTTGAAGACGCGGCCGCTGGTGCAGACCAACGATCCGCATCTGGCGGAGATTCTGGAGGCTGAACATGCACACGCATGATGCCAAGCCGAAGCATCGCAAGCGGAGCAGCCGGACGCGTCGAAGGGCTACGAGGCGAGCGACGTGCGCGTCTCGGGGGTGGTGGTCTTTCTGGTGGCGCTGACCATCTTTGCGGCGGTGACGGCGGTGCTGGCCTATGGAATCGGCAAGGTGCTGAATGCGCGCATGAACAACGAAGACGGGCCGCCGAGCAGATGGGCGAAGCAGGTGGATGTGCGTCCGCTGGGCAATATGCCCAGCAATCCGGAGATGCAGAAGCAAGCTGAGCGAAATGACGCAGAGTTTTCCCACGCCGCGAGTGCAGACCGATGACGGCAACCAGGATGTGGCCGACCTGCACGCGAGGGAGGATTTGCTGCTGGAGAACTACAGTTGGGTCGATCGAGGCGCAGGGCAAGGTGCGGATTCCGATTGAGCGGGCGATGGAGCTGATTGCCCAGCGGGGATTGCCGGTGGCGAAGGCGGTGGAGCAGGCGCCGCTGATGACCGGAGATAAGAAGCCGGTGATTGCCGTGCCGCTGACGAATGGATTTGCGCGGACGGGTTATGAGATGGATCAGGCCGCGGCGATATGGCAGGTAGAGAGTGCTGAACGAGCGGTATGAGTATCTGAGGTGCGATCCAATCGCGTCTTCCGCGCAAAAGACGCGAATGGATGGGGCACGAGCATTTGTTGACAGCAGAGAAAGAAGGCATCATGCAAGGCGCAGGAAAATTCGGAGAAGCTGGCGAGAGCGCGGCGGTGATGTTGGCGCTGTGCGCGCTGGCTACTGCTCTGCGCCGTTGCTCGCTGGCGCAGGTGTCGCGCTACGACGAAAAGCAGATGGCGCCGGTGAGCGACAAGCCGCCGGCGATTCTGAACAAAGTGGGCATTGCGCAGCGGCTGAATGAGCAACTGCCGCTCTCGCTTACCTTTACCGACGACGCAGGCAAGCAGGTGCAACTGGCGAGTTACTTCGGCAAGAAGCCGGCGATTCTGGCGCTGGTTTACTACCAGTGCCCCATGCTCTGCTCGGAGGAGTTGAACGGGCTGACGAGCGCGCTTGCAGATGGTGAGCTTTGTTCCCGGCAAGGACTTCAGCGTGATCGTGGTCAGCATCGATCCCACCGAGGCACGGATCTGGCGGCGGCCAAGAAGCGCATCTACCTGAAGCGCTACGGGCATCCGGAGACGGCCGCGGGCTGGCACTTCATGACCGGCACGCAGGAGAATATCGACGCGCTGACCAAGGCGGTGGGCTTTGGCTACGTGAAGATTCCCGGGCCGGACGGCAGGCTGACGCAATTTGCGCACGCCAGCGCGATTCAGATTGTAACGCCGGAAGGCAAGCTGGCGCAGTATTACATGGGCGTGGAGTACTCGCCCAAGGATTTGCGGCTGGGACTGGTGGAGGCCTCGGCCAATCGCATCGGCTCGCCGGTGGATAACATTCTGACTTACTGCTACCACTACGATCCGCAGACCAACAAGCACTCGCTGATTGTGGCGCGGGTGGTGCAGTTGGGCGGGCTGGTCACGGTGTTGCTGCTGGGCGGATTCATGCTGGCGATGTTTCGCAGAGATGCGCGGAAAGACGACAAGCCGGGAACAGACAAAAAGGTGAACGGATAACGGAATGGACCATATCAGCCCAGTAATCTGGCAGTTTCTCGTCAAGTGGTTGACGAACTTCGCGCTGCTTCCGCCGGAGGCCTCGAAGATTGCGCCGCAGATGGATGCGCTGCTCTTCTTCATGGTGCTGGTGAGTTTGATCGGGCTGACGATTGTGGTGCTGCTGGTGACGAGCTTCTCGATTCTCTACAGCAAGAAGCGCCATCCGGTGGCGGTGCAGGTGGAAGGCTCGACGCTGCTGGAGGCTACGTGGACGATTATTCCGCTGGGGCTGTTTCTGGTGATGTTTGTGTGGGGCGCGCTGATTTATTTTCGCGTTTTTACGCCGCCGGCCAACGCCATGAACATTTATGTGGTGGGCAAGCAGTGGATGTGGAAGGTGGAGCATCCGGGCGGGCAGCACGAGATCAACGCGCTGCACGTTCCCACGGGACGCGCCGTGCAGATTGACGCTGATTTCGCAGGATGTCTTTCACAGCTTTTCGATTCCCGCCTTTCGCGTGAAGCGCGAGGCGATTCCCGGCCGCTATACAACGGTGTGGTTTGAAGCCACCACGCCGGGAACCTATCACCTGTTCTGCACGCAGTATTGCGGCACGAACCACTCGCAGATGATCGGCGACGTGGTGGTGATGACGCCGGAGGATTACCGGAAGTGGCTGGCCAGTTCGACCAGCGGCGCCTCGCTGGCGCAGAACGGCGAACGGCTGTTTGCGAGTTTGAGTTGCGCCGCCTGCCACAATGCGCGGCCCGATGCGCGCGGGCCGTCGCTGGCCAACGTCTACGGCGCCAAGCTGGCGCTGGCATCCGGCGGAACGGTGATTGCCGACGACGCCTATCTGCGCGAGGCGATTCTGAATCCCTCGCAGCACGTGACGCAGGGTTACGCGCCGATCATGCCCACTTATCAGGGGCAGATCAGCGAGGAGGGAGTTATCGCGCTGATTGAATTCATCAAGAATCTCAACTCCGATTACCGCATTGAGCAGACGCTGAACACCACCGATATGCCGCCGGGAAGCGAAGGCGCAGCGCCGGGCGCGAAAAACTCCCGCCGCGAAAGGAAAGGTGAAGCCATGAGCGACACAATCGTCAGCCTTCCCGATCAAGCGACGGCCAGGATTCCCAAGGATAACTACATCACGCGGGAGAACGGCCTGCTGAGCTGGCTGCTGACCAGCGACCACAAGCGGATCGCGATACTTTATCTGATCTCGATCACCTTCTTCTTTTTCATCGGCGGGGCGCTGGCGGGGCTGATCCGGCTGGAGTTGCTGACGCCGCAGACCGATCTGATGGCCACCGACACCTATAACAAGGTGTTCACCATGCACGGCGTCATCATGATCTTCTTTTTTCTGGTGCCGTCGGTGCCGGCCACGCTGGGCAACTTTTTCATTCCGATGATGATCGGGGCCAAGGACCTGGCGCTGCCCAAGATCAACCTGCTGAGCTGGTATCTCTACATGGCGGGCGGGTTGCTGGCGCTCTACACCATGGCGATTGGCGGCGTGGACACGGGCTGGACCTTCACTACGCCGCTGTCCACGCATTATGTGAACACCAACGTGCTGACCACCGGGCTGGCGGTTTTTATCGCCGGCTTCAGTTCGATTTTCACCGGGCTGAACTTCATTGTCACCATCCACAAGATGCGCGCGCCGGGGATGACCTGGTTCCGGCTGCCGCTGTTTATCTGGGCGCACTATGCGGCCAGCATTCTGATGGTGCTGGCGACGCCGGTGGTGGCCATCGCCATTGTGCTGATGGCGCTGGAGCGCACGATGGGCATCGGCGTCTTTGACCCGACCAAGGGCGGCGATCCGCTGTTGTTTCAGCATTTGTTCTGGTTCTACTCGCATCCGGCGGTTTACATCATGATTTTGCCGGGCATGGGAGTGATCTCGGAAGTGATCTCCACCTTCAGCCGCAAGCGCGTCTTCGGCTATACGGCGGTGGCGTTTTCCTCGGTGGCCATCGCGGTCTTCGGCTTCTTTGTCTGGGCGCATCACATGTTCATCATGGGCATCTCGAATTACGCGGTGCTGGTGTTTTCGCTGCTGACGATGCTGGTTGCGGTGCCCTCGGCGATCAAGATCTTCAACTGGACCTTCACGCTTTACAAAGGGTCGATCACCTTTGAAACGCCGATGCTCTACGCCTTCGGCTTTATGGGATTGTTCACCATCGGCGGCATGACCGGGCGTCTTTCTCGGCTCCTCGGGCACCGACATTCACCTGACCGAGACGTACTTCATCGTGGCGCATTTTCATTTCGTCATGGTGGGCGGAATGTTGATGGCGTTTCTGGCGGGGATTCACTTCTGGTGGCCCAAGATGACCGGGCGGATGTATCCGGAGAAGACTCTCGCAAATGGCGGCAGTGATTACCTTCATCGGCTTCAACCTGACCTTCTTTCCGCAGTTCATTCTGGGGATGCTGGGGATGCCGCGGCGGTACGCATCGTATCCGCCGGAGTTTCAGATTCTGAATGTCTTTTCGACGGCGGGCGCGACGATTCTGGGCGTGGGGTACCTGCTGCCGGTGCTTTACCTGATCTGGTCGCTGAAGTACGGCGCGATTGCGGGCGACAATCCCTGGCAGGCGACGGGGCTGGAGTGGCAGACGCAATCGCCGCCGCTGACGGAGAACTTTGCCGAGATGCCGGTGATGGACCACGAGGCCTACGACTATGAGTGGCTGGAAGAACAGCAGAAAGAAAAGGAGGTGGCCAGTGCCGGATAGACTGCAACTCGCTAACACCGCGAACTCCGCTAGCGCCGCTCACGCGGAGCACCCGGCCTATCTGCGCCATCACTTCAACTCCGTCGAGCAGCAGGCCGACGCGGCGGGCTTTGCCATGTGGCTTTTTCTGCTGACCGAAGTGATGTTTTTCGGCGGGCTGTTCACCGCTTACCTGGTCTATCGCAACTGGTATTACCCGGCCTTTGTCTCCGGCTCGCACCAGTTGAATGTGGTGTGGGGCACGACGAATACGGTGGTGCTGATCTTCTCCAGCTTCACCATGGCCATGGGCGTTTGGTGCGCGCAGACGCGGCGCAGGCGCGGGCTGGTGCTGTGCCTGGCGCTGACATTTATTTCTGGGGCTGGTTTTTCTGGGCATCAAGACCATCGAGTACCGGGAAAAGATCGAGAAGCATCACGTTCCCGGATTTCATTACAGCTTGCAATCGTTTCTCGATCCGCAATCGGATCCCGAAGTCTATGCGGAGTATCACGACAAGCCGCTGGCGCCGGATATGGCGCGGCACACCGAGCTTTATTTCTCGCTGTACTTTCTGATGACCGGCATGCACGCGCTGCACATGATCATCGGCATCGGGATTCTGGGATTCATGATTTTGCGCGCGCGGGCCGGGGCTTACACTGCGGGCCACGAGACATTTGTGGTGAACTTCGGGCTGTACTGGCACTTTGTCGACATTGTGTGGATTTATCTTTTTGCGCTGCTGTATCTGATCAGCAGGCACTGAAGAACAGGGACTAAGGGACTAGGGAACTAGGGACTGAGCTAGACTGGGATTAGGGATACGATGGCATGAGCGGACACAACGAACACGCGCAGCATATTGTCGAGCCCAGGGGTCTACGTGGTGATTCTTTTTGCGCTGCTGCTGGGCACGGCGCTCACGGTGTGGGCGTCGTATGTGGACCTGGGCTTGTGGAATCCCGTCATCGCGCTGGCCATCGCAACCACCAAGGCGGTGCTGGTGGTGCTGTTTTTCATGCACGTGAGGTACAGCACCAAGCTGACCAAGCTGACGATTTTTGCCGGCATCTTCATGTTTCTGGTTCTGATTTCGATGACGCTGACGGATTACATCAGCCGGGCTTGGGGGCAGTGGTAACCACATGTGATGTGGGAACTAGCCGTCCAGGCAGGCGGCGCTTGCATTGTTTCTCAGGTCCGAAAATCCGGACTTGGGGTTCACGAATGATGCGCAGCGGTATATCAAGGAAAAAACAGCCCACACCAAGATTATTCACACAACTGTTCCATTAGTGGTCTATAATCCAAGCAATTTGATCCCGTAAGCTGCGTGTTTCGCACGTTGTAGTGCTACAGGATTTCGATCAAGTCCCCCTCAGAGGATTGCCGATAAACGAGAGGGGAAGTCGGAATCGCGGTCAGGACTGCGTGTGAGCATTTGGGCTATGGAGCGGCCTTACGGTGAAGCTGCCCTCAGGCGGCAGGGCGGGGGATTGTGCGCGGCCTTGCGCGGCGGGTGGGCGGGGCGTCAATCTAGGCATGGTTGTCGGCAAGTGGCTGACATTGCTGGTTTTGGCGGCGATGGCGGCGGCGTCTGGCGTTATCCCAAGATACAAGAACAAATGAGCAGGAGCTACCGTTCCAGATGCGGCAGGCGGCGGCGCGGCGGGCCAATCTGCCTCCGCGGGTGGTTCAGGCGGAGCGGTTTCTGGCCCAGAGAGGCTGGACGCGAGCGCGAGCGCGAGACGGAGCGCAGGCCTTGGCGGGAGCCGGGCATTTCCGCCAGGAGCGCGCCGACGGCCGCGGCCGAGCCTGATGCGCATGCGATGTCACAGGGCAGCGGAACCGCAACCTGGCTGCCGCTGGGGCCGACGGCCGTGCAATCGCAGAATTATGGCCTGGTGACGGGGCGCGTCTCGGCGCTGGCGCTGGACCCGTCGGACGCGACCGGCAACACGCTCTACGTGGGAACCACGGGCGGCGGGGTGTGGAAGTCGCAGAATGCGGACACATCCAGCCCTGCCAACATCAGCTTTATCCCGCTGACCGACGAACGCGCGGGAATGGGCGGCGCGGCGGGCACCTCCATCAGCATTGGCGCGCTGAGCGTGCAGCCGGGCGGCACGGGAGTGATCCTGGCCGGGACCGGCGACCCGAATGACGCTCTGGATTCCTATTACGGCGCCGGAATTCTGCGCTCCACCGACGGCGGCACCACCTGGAGCCTGATCTCGACCACAGCGGACCAGCTCTACAGCTTTGTCGGGGAGGGAATTGCCGGCTTTGCGTGGAGCACGGTGAACCAGCAGTTGGTGGTGGCGGCGGTTTCGCAGGCTTATGAAGGCACGCTGGTGAATGCGGATTGGCCGGGGCAGAGCTACGAGGGGCTGTACTACTCCTCCGACGGCGGAGCCACGTGGTCGCTGGCGACGATTACGGACGGCGCGGAACGGACGTGCAGGGGCCGAGCGACACCTTTGCGCAGCCCGACGGGAATGCGGCGACCGTCGGTGGTGTGGAACCCGGTGCGGCAACTGTTTGTGGCGGCGGTGCGCTACCACGGCTACTACCAGTCGGCGGACGGCATCACCTGGACGCGGATGGCGAATCAGCCGGGCGCGGGCCTGATGACGAGCGCGGGGCTTTGCCCGACACGAATTCCGGCATGCACGGGATCGATCGGCTGCCCGATCTTTCGCGGCGCGCTGGCGGTGAATCCGCAGACCGGCGACACCTTTGCCTGGACGGTGGACGAGTACAACCAGGACCAGGGAATCTGGCAGGACCTGTGCGCGGCGAGCGCGGGCGCCTGCACCAACCAGACGATCACCTTTGCCCAGCAATGGCAGACGGCGGCGCTGGAGACGAATACCTTGCAGGGACCGGCCACGATTGTGAACGGCGACTACAACCTGGCGCTGGCGGCGGTTCCTTCCGGGCAGGACGACGATGCTGCTGGCCGGGGCCAACGATCTGTGGAAGACGATTGCCCGTATTCGCAGGGCTGCCGGTGGCGGAATACCACCAATTCGACGGTGTGGATTCTGCGCGCGAGGTGGGCGAATACCAGCACGCGCTGGCGTGGAATGCGAACAATCCGCTGGAGATTTTTGTGGGCAACGACAGCGGGCTGTGGCGCTCGACGGACGCGATTGGCGAGACGGGAACGGTGTGCGCGGCGAGCGATGCCACGCATTTTCAGAATCTGAATGGGAGTTTGGGTTCGCTGGCCGAGGTGGTGAGCATGTCGCAGGCGGGCGCGACGCCGTACACGATGATGGCCGGGCTGGGAGCCAACGGAACGGCCGGCGTGAAGAGCACCACGGGGACGACGGCGGATTGGCCGGAGATTCTGGGCGGCGAGGGCGGGCCGGTGGCGATCGATCCGGTGAACAGCAACGAACTGGTACGTGAATAACGGGGCGGGAGTGTCGATCTACCTGTGCTCGCAGACGACTCCCTGCACGCCGGGGGCGTTTCGGCGCGTGCTCCAGTGGTTACGATCCGATGCGGATGTGGGCGGGACGGGCTGACGCGATGAGCGTCGCCGGCGCCGTTTCTGGTGGACCCGCTGGACCACACGAAGCTGCTGATTGGGACGTGCCGGGTGTGGCGCGGGCCGGCCAGCGGCGTGGGCTGGAGTTCGAGCGAACGCCATCAGCCCGATTCTTGACGACCGTGCGTCGAGCGGCGCCGATGCAACGGCGACGCGCTGATCCGCTCGCTGGCGGCGATGGCGCTGCCGGTTTCGGCGGCGCTGCCTTCAGGGCGGCGAGGTGGTCTATGTGGGCATGTACGGCTCGGCGAATGGCGGCGCGGCGCTGCCCGGCCATGTGCTGAGCGCGACCTATAACTCCGCCACCGGCAGCGTGGTCCGCGTGGACGGATGTGACGGCGCTGAATGCGGTGACCAACGACACCCACACGATGAACTACTACGGGTTGGACATCTCCAGCATCTTCATTGACCCGCACGACACCACCGGGAAGACGGTGTACGTGACGGTGGCGGGGATTCCGAGCCTGGCGAGAAAAGTGCAGACGGTGTACCGCTCGACGGACGGCGGAGCGCACTGGACATCGCTGACGGCCAACCTGCCCTCGGCTCCGGCCAACAGCCTGGCGGTGGACCCGCAGGACGCCAACACGGTTTACGTCGCCACCGATGCCGGGGTCTATTCGACGCGGCAGATTGCGAGCTGCGCCAGCGCTCCCTTCGAGCTGCTGGTCGGCCTTTGGCAGCGGGCTGCCGGAGTGCGCCGGTGGTGGAGCTCAGCGCCGCGCCGGCCACGGCCAGCGTGCACGATCTGGTGGCGGCGACCTATGGGCGAGGCATCTGGATCGACCCGCTGTGGACGGCGACAGAACGTTGACGACAGCCACTGTGACCCTGTCCACGCTGACCTTTGCGAGCCAGGTGTACGGCACCTCCAGCACACGCAGACGGTGACCCTGACGAACACGGGAACGGCGGCCCTGACGCCGGGGTGATCACAGTCAGCGGAGACTTCAGCGAGACCGACAACTGCCAGGGAGCGACGGTGCCGCCGGGTGCGAGCTGCGCGATTCAGGTGACGTTTACGCCCACCCAGACGGGCAGCCGGACGGGAGTGTTGACCATCAACGCGAACGTAGCCGGAGGAGAGCTGACGGTTTCGCTCAGCGGGACGCGGCGCGCCCGCGGGCGCGGTGAGCCTGACCCTCCCACGATCAACTTTGGCGGCTGGCAGGTGGGGACCACTTCGACGGCTTTCAGGTGACGGCCACCAACAGCGGCTTCGCGGCGATCTCGTTTACCAGCGCCATTACCGGGCCGTTTTCGATTGCCAGCAACTGCCTGCGGCAGTTCGGTGGCGGCAGAACAGCTCCTGCAATCTGACGTTGACCTTTACGCCTGCGCAAGCGGGAGCGGCGACGGGAACGCTGACCTTCACCGATGCGGCGGGAACGCAGACGGTGGCGCTGAGCGGAACGGGGCTGGCCGCGCCCACCGATGCGCTCTCGCCCACCTCGCTGACCTTTCCCAGCACGGTTGACGGGCAGCTTTCGGCGGCGCAGACGGTGACGCTGACCAACAACGGCGGCGTGCCGCTGACTTCCATTGCCATCTCGGTGAGCGGAGCCTTTCCAGCAGACCAACAACTGCACCGCCAACCTGGCGGCAAACTCCAGTTGCGCGATCAGCGTGCAATTCGATCCCACGGCGAGCGGGCACGCAGACCGGCACGCTGACATCACCGACGCGCCGCGCACGCAGCCGCAGACGGTGGCCTTGAGCGGGACGGGCCTGGCTCCGCCGGCGCTGGGCGTCAGCCCGCCCAGCCTGACCTTTACGGGGCAGACGGTGGGCCAGGCCAGCGCGCCGCAGACGGTGACGGTGAGCAACACCGGCGGAGCGCCGCTGGCCAATGTGGGCTTCCAGATCAACGGGCTTTCGGCGAGCAGCTTCTCGTACGGGCACGACCACCTGCGGCGCAACGCTGGCCAGCGGGAGCTAGTTGCACGGTGCAGGTGATCTTTACCCCGACGGCGGCGGGCGGCGCCACGGCCTCGCTGGTGGTCAGCTCGTCCACCTCCGGCGTCGCGCCGGTCAGCGGTCACGCTCAGCGGCACGGGGCTGACTCCGGCGGGGCTCAACGTGAACCCGGCGCAGCTTCTCTTTCCCATCGTGCGCCGGGCCAGTCCAGCCCGGCGCAGACGGTGACCATGACCAACACCGGCGGCTCGACGGCCAATTCGCTCACGCTGACGGCCACGCCTCCCTTCAGCCTGGTGCAGAACACCTGCGGCACGACCCTGGCCGCCGGGGCAAGCTGCACGACCGGGGTGATCTTCTCGCCCTCGCTCAACGGGCCGTACACGGGCACGCTGACCATCGCATCTCCCTCGCTGGCGGCTTCGACCAGTGTGCCGCTGAGCGGGACGGGCGGAACGCCGGGTTCGGTGCAGGCGCTGCCCAGCTTCGTCAACTTTGCTAATCAATCGGGAAGCCTGAAACCGGCGTGGGCCAGATCAGCAGCTCCAGTCACGGTGACCCTGACCAACCCCGACAGCGTGAACAGCCTGAGCAGTTTTGCGCTCGCGGTTACGGCGGGCTTCCAGCTGGTGAGCACGACCTGCGCCTCCACGCTGGCGGCCGGAGCCAGTTGCACGGCTGTCGTGGAGTTCGCGCCCTTGAGCGCCGGAGCGCAGAGCGGGAGCCTGACGGTGACGCAGCAGCGCGTTGCCGACGGGCTCGTTTGTGCCGCTGTCGGGGATGGGCTTCGACTTCACCTTTGCGCCCTCCGGCTCGTCCACGCAGACCATCGCCAACGGCCAGACCGCCGACTACAAGCTGGTGATTACTCCGCTCAACGGCTCCCAGGGGGTCTTCACCTTCCAGTGCGGCTCGCTGCCGCCCTACTCGTCTGCACCTTCAACCCGGCCAGCGAGGGCATTCCCGCCAACACCGACGGGCAACGTGGTGGTGGAGATTGCCACCGGGACTCACCACGACCGCGGCGAACTCCTCGCCTCCGCTCGCGTGGCCCGCTCTTCCGCTGGCCTGCGGGCTGGTGCTGCTGCCGTTTGCGCTGAGGCGGCGGCGCAAGGCTTTGCTGCTGGTTGCGCTGCTGGCGATTCTGGCGGGCGGCGTCTCCAGTTGCACCTCCTCGGGCGTCATCTCGGGCGGAACCGCGCACCGGCACTCGCAGCGGCTCCGGCATTACCGCGCCGGGAACCTATCCGGTGGTGGTCACCGCGACCTCGAATGGCGTTCAGCACCAGGTCGACCCTCACGCTCATCGTGGACTGAGCGGCGCGGAGGCAGAAGGCAAAGCAAAAAACGCTATACTCTATCTTCGGGGCTTCACCGGAGACGCGAGTTCGGAAGGCCGCGCATGGGGATTGCAATGACCGCAAAAGTGACCGTGGAAGAGGTGGAGCGGGTGGCCGAGCTGGCCCACCTGGAGCTGAAGCCGGAGGAGACTCCGGCGATGCTGCGCGATTTGAACGCCATTCTGGACTACGTGGCCCAGTTGAACGAGCTGGATACGAAAGGCGTGACGCCGCTGGCCCAAGTGAGTGAATTGCAGGATGGGGCGGGCGTGAGCGTACTGCGCGCCGATCTGCCCGTGCCCTCGCTGGATCGCGCCGCGGTGATGCCGCAGGCGCCGGAGACCGATGGGGTCTTCTTCAAGGTTCCCAAGGTGATTGAGCGGTAGATGGTAGTCCAGGACTGATAATCCGGCACTTGGAGCACCCATATTTTGCAGAAAGCAGCGAAAAAGAAGCTGGCATCCAGGCCGTCATAAGAGAAGAAACGAGAGGAAGATTCGATTGTCCAGCGAAACCAAACCTGCCGAAAGTTATGTGGAAAAACCAAAAACCCTGGCCGAGTTGCGCGCCGGAATCGCCTCAGGCCGCACCAAAGCCGCCGATCTCGCCGCCAGCTATTACGAGCGGATCGAGAAGAAGAATCCGCGGCTGAACGTCTACCTGTGCCTGACCAAAGAGCGCGCGCTTGCCCAGGCCGCGAAGGTGGACGACGCGGCCGCCAAGGGCGATCCGCTGCCGCCGCTGGCCGGGATTCCGGTGGGCATCAAGGACGTTCTGGTGATGCAGCGGCGCTCCGGCCACGGCGGGGTCAAAGATTTTGCAAGGCTACCGGCCGCCCTACGACGCCACGGCGGTGGCCAAACTGGAAGCGGCGGGCGCGGTGCTGCTGGGCAAGCTGAACTGCGACGAGTTCGCCATGGGCAGCTCGAACGAGAACTCGGCCTACGGGCCGGTAAGAAATCCAGTAGACACGGAGCGGGTTCCGGGCGGGTCTAGCGGGCGGCTCGGCGGCGGCGGTGGCGGCCAACCTGGCCGTGGCCACGCTGGGCTCGGACACCGGCGGCTCGATTCGCCAGCCGGCCAGCTTTTGCGGGGTGGTGGGCGTGCTGCCCACCTATGGCCGCGTCTCGCGCTACGGGCTGATCGCCTACGCCTCTTCGCTGGACCGCGTGGGCCCGTTTGCCGCCAACGTGCGCGACGCCGCCACGCTGCTGGGCGTGATTGCCGGGCACGATCCGCTCGACGCCACCAGCTCCCCGGCCCCTGTGCCGGACTATGCCGCCGAGAGCGACAAGCCAGCCGAGCGCCTGCGCATCGGCGTTCCGGCGGAGTACTTCGCCGAGGGGCTCGACCCGGAGGTGCGCGCGGCCATTGAAAAGGGCATTGCCGCGCTGAAGGCGGCGGGATGCGTGGTCAAGCCGGTCTCGCTGCCGAATACCCGCTACGCCGTTCCGACGTATTATCTGATCGCCACGGCCGAGGCCAGCGCCAATCTGGCGCGCTTTGACGGCGTGCGCTACGGACCGCGCTCGAAGGATTCGGCGACTCTGGCCGATATGTACCGGCACTCGCGCGAGGAGGGCTTCGGCGCGGAGGTCAAGCGGCGCATTCTGCTGGGCACCTATGCGCTCAGCGCGGGCTACTACGACGCCTACTATCTGAAGGCGCAGCAGGTGCGGCGCCTGCTGGCCGAGGAGTATCTGCGCGCCTTTGCCGAGGTGGACGCGATTGTCACCCCCACCGCGCCCACCGCGGCCTTCAAGCTGGGCGAGAAGACCGGCGATCCGCTGGCCATGTATCTGGCCGACATCTACACGGTGACGGCGAGCCTGGCGGGCATCTGCGGCGTGACCGTGCCGTGCGGCGCGACCAAGGCCGGTTTGCCGGTGGGGATGCAGGTGCTGGCCGCGCATTTGAACGAGGGCACGGCCTTCCGCGTGGCGCGGGCGGTGGAGGCGGCGCAGGTTATAGTAGTTTATTGAGAGAGGAGCAGGGATGGTTCAATCCTGCCCTCAGGGGTTAGACCCCATTGATTTTGGACTATTTGGTACGGGCAAGAGGCCGTACCTTCCGTTTCCCGACAGATTTGCGCCAACATCTCAGGAGCAAAGATCATGAGAGTCGGCGGGCGGATTGCAGTTTTGGCTCTGGCGGCGCTGTTTGCCGCTTATCGCAAGCGGTTTCGGCTGCCCCGCGCAAAGGGCACATGGTGGTGCTGGGCGCGGCGCGGAAGGTGCCGTACTCCAAGGCTGGCGACCCGGCCGGAGCGGCGCCAGGCGAGAACGAACTGAAGGTCCGCGCCCTGCTGGTGGACGGCGTGGTGAAGGAGTGGACCACCGGCGAAGCCCACGACGTGACCGACCGCAGCTTCGTGGTGCGGCGCGTGATCAAGCTCAACGACGCCTTGCCCAGTGACAAGTCGACCCGAGCGACAAGATCGGCGATAAGGCATCTGCCGGCGTCAAGCCGGCGCTCGCCCCTGCGGCCAGCGGCGCCCAGGTGGCTAGACCACTGGGTGTGGCAGCGCGGTCCGTGGCTGCTGGTGGACCGGGTGACCGGCCACATTACCGCTCTGAAACTGCCCGATTACGATCCCGGCGTGAGCCAGGTTGTCTGGTTCCGCGATTACGGCGCATATTGCGGAGTGACGGCCAGCGGCAAGAGCCTCTACGCCATGGTGGCGCAGGTGGCGGCGCGCAAGGCGCTGCTGGCCAGAAAATTGTCGGCCTTCGACCCGGAAAACCACCCCGAACCCGCCTGCGGCCCCTCCGAGTGGCAGCGCGAGCCCCTGCGCGTCACCTTCCATCCCACCGGCAAGGAGCCGGTGAGTTTCGACATTGTTCCCGGCTCGGCGGTGCTGGTGGAGGAGGCGGACGAGGCGGAGACGCCGAAATAGGGAACAGCCACCTGTGATTGGACAGACGCCTTCGGCTTGGCGCAGTCGGGGTCTTGTAGATTCAGGCAAGGGAGCAGGGACTAGATCGGTTCCCAATTCACGCCTTTTTATATCGGCAAGGGCATTTACTTCCACCCCAGCGACGAAAACTGTCTCTGGGGACCCCGGTTGAGGAAAATGCCACTTGAGGACAGTGGTTTCGGGGTACAGCAATCGTGGAAACGCTCAGCGTTCGCGCTCGCCTTGTGGAAATTCCACAGGACCCAGAGCATAAAAGCCACGGATAACGCCATCAGAATCAACCCGAACAAATTCGAATCAGATGCCTGCATCGCTTGTACTCCTGTTTCTGCTCTCCGGCGGCCACAGCGAGGAGGGCTGGCGCGCCGGAGCAGAATAGCTCTTCCATTCCCAGCAGAATCCGGCGGCGGTAAGGATGGAGTACGGGACTTGTAAAGGCTTTATAAATGTCAGGAAAGGGCTCGAAATCAGGATCAGTGGTCAGTGAACAGTGGTCAGCTTGAGAGCCAAGCCGTTTGCCGGAGCCGAAACCGCCCGATGTCGGCGGCTGAAAACGGAAGGCTTGCTGCGAAATACTGACCTCTTTAACTGCCGCTGACCACTGTTCACTGTCCACTGTCCACTGTCCTCCTTGACAGGCCCCCGTCGGCGCGTATCTTATCTATTGAAGGCACTCCTTTGGAATCCGGGCGGGGCGTATGCGTGAAAATTGGCGCGGCCTTGGGATGCGGCTTCCAGGGGATGGCTGTGTCGAACAGGAAGCAGACGGCAGTTGGGTAGCGGGCAGGCAAACGGTGCGCGGGTGGAATTCAGCCCAGGCGAGCGGAATCGGACCGCGATCTCACTTTACCGAGTGTTTGGGCCCCACGCAGTGACGGCCCGGACCAGTCTGGAAGATTCCCGGAGACAAAATTTTTCGCGGGCGTCACGGCAGATGGCCGGGTGTGCCTGTGCCCTGAAGAGCGGAGCGGTTTTCCGGTCCGGGGAGAAGGGCGAGTAAAGGATGAGCGTGGCAACGAGTCTTGCTTTGTGGATCTTCCAGCAGCCGGCCGGAAGCGGCTATACGATGCTTCCCATCCTGCTGATCATTCCGGTTCTGTACCTCGTGATGATCCGTCCGCAGCAGAAGCGGCAAAAGCAGTGGCAGCAGATGCTGGCCGCAATCAAGACCGGCGACCGGGTGACCACGGCGGGCGGCATTCGCGGCATCATCCTCTCCATCAAGGACGATGTCATCGTGATTCGCGTGGCGCCGGACGGCATCAAGCTGGAAGTGGCCAAGAACGCCATTGCCTCGGTGACCACGAGGACAGTGACAGTTTCGGGATCAGTGAACAGTAAATAGCAGTGAACAGTGAACAGTAGACAGTGCTTACAGTCGGGTTGAGCAATGCACCGATCGTCGCAAGAACAAACTGATCACTGACCACTGTTCACTGTACACTAGAGAAACGGGACGATGAAGAAGAATCTCAATAACAAAATTCTCCTGATTGTTGCGGTTCTGGTGATCTGCATCTACGGCATCTTCGGGGTGCCGTCGGGGTTCACCGGCAAGGCCCTGCTGGAGGCCATGACCAAGCGCATTCATCTTGGCCTGGACCTGCGCGGCGGCGCTCACCTGATCCTGCAGGTCAAGGTCGAGGAAGCGGTCAACGCCGAAACGGACAATACCGTGGCGCTCATCAAGCAGGATCTGAAGACGGCCAACCTGAGCTATTCGCAGGTCTACAAGCCCGATCCGGCCAAGGCCACGCTGATCCGGGTGGAGGGCGCGCCGGCGGACAAGTCCAACGACGTGCGCCTGCTGCTGGAGTCCAAGTACACCAACGAATACGACGTGGCCGGCGGCGACGCAGCCGGGGAGCTTCACGCTGACCATGAAGCCGATGATCGTGACGGCGCTGGAGAAGAAGACCGTTTCGCAGGCCATCGAGGCCATCCGCGACCGGGTGGACGCGCTGGGCATCAGCGAGCCGCAGATTCAGGAGTACGGCCTGGGCGACAACCAGATTCTGGTGGACCTGCCGGGCGTGGAAAACGAAAGCCAGATCGAGTCCATTATCCAGGGCACCAACCGGCTGGAGATTCACGCGGTAGTCGGCGGTCCCTACAAGGACGAGCAGGAAGCGGCGGCCAGCGTGGGCGGCAGCGTTCCGGCAGACCAGGAACTGAAGAAGTTTTACCGGGGTGATGGAGGGCGGTTCCATCGGCGGAGAGCGTGTATGTGTTGCAGCGCGCCTCGGTGGTGGCCGGCAACGACTTCCGCACCGCCGATCCGAGCATCAATCCCAACACCGGCCAGAGAGAGGTCCAGTTCACGCTGACCAATGAAGCCGGCGACAAGTTCTACGACTACACCAGCAAGAACGTGGGCCGCAACATGGCGGTGGTGATGAACGACCGTGTCCGCGAGGTGGCCGTCATCAAGAGCGCCATTCGCGACCGGGGCGAGATCGAAGGCACCTTCACGCCGGACGAGGTCGCGGCGCTTTCCAAGCTGCTGCGCACCGGCGCCCTGCCGGCCTCGTTGCAGCAACTGGAGAAGCGTTTTGTGGGCGCGTCGCTGGGCGCGGATTCGATTCGCCAGGGAATTACGGCGGCCATCGTGGGCATTCTGGTGGTGATGGCCTTCATGCTCGTCTATTACCGCGGCTCGGGCATCAACGCCGATCTGGCGCTGATTCTGAACCTGGTGATTCTGCTGGGCTTCATGGGCGCTTCCGGGGCCACGCTGACGCTGCCGGGCATTGCCGGAGTGATTCTGACCATCGGCATGGGCGTGGACTCGAATGTGCTGATCTTCGAGCGCATCCGGGAAGAGGTGCGCGCCGGCAAGGCGCCCTCGGCGGCTGTCGAGCAGGGCTTTGCCCATGCCTGGGTCACCATCGTCGACACCCACGTGACCACCATCGTCTCGGCGGCCATCCTGTTCATGTTCGGCTCCGGGCCGGTGAAGGGATTTGCCACCACGCTGACCGTCGGCCTGGTGGCCAATCTGTTCACGGCGGTCTTTGTTTCGCGGGTCATCTTCGATGCCCATCTGAACAAGATGAAGCCGGGGGAACTGGTGTCGATTTAGGGACTAAGGGACTAGGTACTAGGGACTACATTGAGTGCTGGAGCCCGAAAAGGTTTCAGCCTCCCAGGAAGCGGAGAGAAACAAGTGGAATTTTTTCGCGGCGTGAATGTGGATTGGCTGAGGCTGAAGTGGTACTTCCTCGCCTTTTCGATGATCTTCAGCGTGGCCGGCCTCATCTCGATGGGCATGCACATGCGCAGCATCGGCAGCCCGGTACCGCTGGGCGTGGACTTCAAGGGCGGCACGCAGGTGCAGGTGCGGTTTGACCAGACCCCGGATACTAACCGGATTCGCCAGGCCATGACGGCGGCGGGCATCAGGGATGCCAGCATCCAGACCATCAAGGCTGTCGATGAGGCCAGCGGGAACGAGGTGCTCATCAGCCTGCCGGAGCAGCAGGACGAGAGCTCGCTGGACGCCGGCCGCCAGCAGATTATGGACGCGCTGCAAACGCACTACGACAGCACATCGGTCCCAACAACGTGCGCAACGTGCAGGTGGTCGGCCCCACGGTGGGCAAGCAGTTGGAAAAGCAGGCCTTGCTGGCCACGCTCTACTCCATGGCGGGGATGCTGGTCTATCTCTGGTTCCGCTTCCAGTTGATCTACGGGGTGGCGGCGGTGGTGGCCTGCTTCCACGACACGCTGATCACGGTGGGCGCCTTCGCGCTGCTCAACAAGGAGATCAGCCTGACGGTCATCGCGGCCATCCTGACGCTGGTGGGCTATTCGATGAACGACACGATCGTGGTCTTTGACCGCATCCGGGAGAATCTGCGCCTCAGCCGGCGGGAATCGCTGCCCGACGTGGTCAATCGCAGCATCAACCAGACCCTGAGCCGGACGGTTCTGACCTCGGGTCTGACCTTCCTGACGGTCCTGTCCTTGTTCATTTTTGGCGGCCAGGTGCTGAACGGCTTTTCTTTTGCGCTGGTGGTGGGTATTCTAATCGGGACGTACTCCTCGATTGCCATCGCCGCGCCGATGCTGGTGGCCTGGCAGGAGTGGCGCACCCGGCGGGGCAAGGTGGCGGTACTTCCGGCCGCAAAACGCCCCAGGGTGTAGGGAGGGGCGGCAGTATTTTGCCCCTTTTTTCAAGTGTTTTTTTCAGGGAAAGCGCAGTTCCGTTCCAGAAGCGCCGCGCTTTTGTGATAAGGTTATTAAGGTTTTGATGCCGGGAACATTTTGGCGTTTCCCGGTGTCTAAGTAGAGGTAAGCAAACACTCGATTCGAGGCTGGCCATGTTTGAAGATTCCACGTTTGAATCCGGAGGCAGGATCAAGAGCAAGAGCGGAAAATACATGATTCCGCTGTTTATCGTCGGAAGGTGTGATCCTGGTTCTGCTGATCCTGATTCCGCTGATCTATCCCGAGGCGCTGCCCAAGGCGGCCATGCAGATGGCCCTGATGGTTCCGCCGCCGCCGCCGCCGCCGCCGCCCGCCGCCGCCGCCGGAAGTGCATCAGGCCCCGGTGAAGTCGGAGATGATGAACAATCAGCTCACGGCGCCCACCCGGATTCCGCACGATATCAGGATGGTCTCCGAGAAGGAGCCGTCCCTGGCCGGGTTCGGCGTGGCCGGATCGGACTTTGGCAGCAGCGGGAACGTCATGGGCAGCCTCTTCGGCGACAGCGGGCCCAAGGTGAAGGCCGCGCCGGTGAAGAAGCTGATCATCTCCAGCGGCGTCATGCAGGGTATGTTGCTTCAGAAGACGACGCCGGTCTACCCGCCCATCGCCAAGGCCGCGCGCGTTTCCGGCACGGTGGTGCTGCAGGCGACCATCTCCAAAACAGGCATCGATCGAAAATCTGCACGTCGTCAGCGGCCCTGCCATGTTGCAGCAAGCCGCTCAGGACGCCGTCAAGTCCTGGCGCTACAGGCCCTACCTGCTCAATGGCGAGCCGGTGGAAGTGGAGACCACGGTGAACGTGATCTTCACCCTGGGCGGATGAGGAATTTTATTGGCGCTTTCCGCCGGTTAGGGGAAGAGCATCTCTTTTGACCTGAATGCGAATCCGCAAGGAGCCGCATTCACAGCAACCGCAAGGCAGTCGCAGTCCACAAGAAAACTCCTTAGGAGGAACGATTCAGTGATTCTCGCTCAACTTACACACTTCGCTTCGCACACGGCCGCCAATCTGGCATTCATCTTCGAGGAAGACCAGGGTGGAACAGTCAGCTTCACCGCCCATGGGGCTCTGGGAACACATGGGAATACTGGCGCAGCATCATCGCCTGCATTCTCTTCGTCGAGTCGATCTGGTCTTTGGCCGTCATGATCGACCGCTACCTGTACTTCTCTGCTGCCCGCAAGCAGTCGCGCGAGTTTGCGCCCAAGGTTGCCGGCGCTCTGAAGGACAGCAAGCTCGAAGAAGCGATCAAGATCGCCGATCGCAACAAGAAGTCCCACCTGGCCGAGGTTGTGACGGCCGGCCTGCAGGAGTTTCGTTCCTCCGCCGGCGCTCCCACCGAGCAGTCCATCGCCAGTTCGGGCCGCGCGCTGGAGAGGGCTGAGGCCATCGTGCACGCCAAGCTGAAGAGGGGCCTTGCCGTGCTGGCCACCATCGGCGCCACCGCGCCGTTCGTCGGCCTGCTGGGCACCGTCATCGGCATTCTGAACGCCTTCCAGCAGATCGCGCATGCCAAAGTCCTCGGGCATCGCCACGGTTGCCGGCGGCATCTCAGAAGCCCTGGTCACCACCGCCGCCGGCCTGTTCGTGGCCATCCCGGCCGTTATGGCCTTCAACTATTTCACCGGACGTGTCGAAGCTTTCGACGTGGAGATGGACAACTCCTCCAGCGAACTGATCGACTACTTCATCAAGCAGAGCCACAAGCGCTAAGCGAAGCGCCGGTCGGCGAAAGCGGGAATCTGCGGAGGGCGGGAGAGCGATCACTCTCTCCTGCCCGCCGGTTTCAACCGCGCGCCAGGCGGCTGGTTCGCGAGCGAAATGCCGGAAGCCATCCGGAATAAAAATTCTCAGGCAACGGAGCCCAAACAATGGCACAAGCAGTTCGTAACGAAGGCAGCAAGGTCAACTCGAACATCAACGTCACCCCGATGGTGGACGTGATGCTGGTGCTGTTGATCATCTTCATGGTCATTACCCCCATGCTCCAGAACAAGGTAGTCATCGATATGGTGCAGGTGGTCAATCCTGATCGCCATGCCGGACGCCGACAAGGAAGACGCCATTGTCGTTGCCATTACCCGGAGCGGAGATGTGTTTCTCGGGCAAAACAAGTCGTCAATCGAGGTACTTGGCAATCAGGTACGCGATAAGATGGCCGACAACCCCGGCAACAAGACGATCTTCATTCGCGCCGATGCCCGCGCGGAGTACCTGGCGGTGGAAAACGCCATTGATGCCGTGCGCACCACCGGCGTGGACGACGTTGGCTTGCTGACGCAGAAGCGCGAAGGCAGCAATCCCGCGAACAACTTTTAGGCTAGACTTGCGCTGGCCTTTTTAACGATTTTGAGCATTACGAGGAGTTTTAAGCCATGGCAATGACAACGGGAGGCGGGGGAGGCTACTCGTCCGACATCAATGTTACCCCGATGATCGATATTCTTCTGGTGCTGCTGATCATCTTTATGGTCATTGTGCCGGTGACGCCCAAGGGGCTGGATGCGCTGGTGCCTCAGCCGCCGAAGGAACAAGCAAAAAGACAATACGTCCGAACGCACCATCGTGGTGCAGATTTTTACCGCGCGGGCGCGCCGCCGACGTACAAGATCAACGAAACCGACGTGGCCAAGGCAGAGCTGTTGCCGAGGCTGACCGATATCTACGCCAATCGCGCCGAGCGCGTCATGTTTGTCAAGGGCGAAGACAAGATCGACTTCCGCTATGTGGCCGAGGTGATCGATATCGGGCGCTCCGCGAGCGTGGAACACATCGGGTCTGATGACCCCCAAGATCCTTGCGGGCCAGTAGCAGGCAGCTCCGGGCCGCTTCCCTGAAACGGGAAGCAGCCAGCGGTGGGTTTGGCCTCAAGGTCGGCCAGATCGCTGCTTAGGCGGCCGGGAAGCATAGATTTTAGGCTGGTTAACTGGACTGCCCGGTAGATTTGGTTCCGGGCAATTTCCAGGGCTGCCAGCACTGTCCGGAGGCAGTTTATCCGGCGAGAAAAAGAGGAGTACAATTTTTTCATCCTGGTTTTGGCAGCTCCCGCACGCGGCCAGCTGTACTTGAGATTCCAGACGCGCGACCGCAGGCGCTCGTCTGAAGGAGAAGGATACGAACATGAATGGACCCGCACGTATTATGGCGCTCGCGATTGCCTTGGCCGGCATGGTGATTTCCATGAGCGGGTGCGCCAAACTTGCAGCCCGTGACCAGTTGAACAAGGGAGTGGAAGCATACAAGAGCGCTCACTATGAAGACGCGATCAACCACTTCCAAAGGGCAACGATGCTTGATCCAAAACTGCCCATGGCGAAGAGCTACTTGGCCACAGCGCTGGGTCAGAACGTGGTGCCCGGACTGACTACGCCGGACAACGTGAAGACCGCGCAGCAGGCCATCGACATCTTCCAGGAAGTTTTGTCCAAGGACCCGCACGATGTGAACAGCATGAAGCAGGTCGCAGGCATTGAATTGAGCGTCAAGCGGTACGACGAGGCCAAGGCGTGGCAGAAGAAGGTGCTGGTCGAGGATCCCAAGGATCCCGAGGCGGCCTATACGGTCGGCGTGATCGACTGGATCCAGGCGCACCAGAACACTCTTACTGCGCTGGCGCCGGCCGGCTTGAACGATGACGGTGCGGGAAACGCCAAGGCTCCCAAGAAGATCATGGATACGATGAAGGAGCAGAATACCGCGCTGGTCGAGGAAGCTATGCAGTACCTGAACCAGGCGCTGGAGAACCGGCCCAACTACGACGACGCCATGACCTATATGAACCTGGTTTACCGGGCCAAGGCGAACCTGGATTACGGCAACGCGCAGGCGGTCAAAGCCGATGTGGAAACGGCACAGAATTGGAGCGCCAAGGCGATGGGCACACGCAAGGAAAACGAAGCCAAGAAGGCTCAGGGCCCCGGCGGCATCACCATGGGCGACAACGGCGAAATGAAGTAGATTTCAGCTTGCAAGCGCACGAGGATATGGCCTCCGCCACCTGCGGAGGCCGTATTATTTTATGGGAATATGAAATCACTGCACAGAGGACGCCATGTTCAAATCGAATCGAATCCGGCTTATTTTTCATTTTTCCGCTTACCCGGCTATCGCGGCGTTTCTTCTCTTGCAGGCCAGCGCCGCCGAGCGCGCCGCCGGGCAGGAGTTTTCCGGAGAAGTTCCGGTTCCCGCCGCGATGCAGGTGGCGCAAACGCCCGCCGGGCTGACCGCCCGCAATAACCGCGAAGTGCTTGAAGTGACGGTTTGCGGCGACTCGCTGGTCCACGTAGTGGCCCGGCCGCTGGCGGCGCCCGTCTCGACAGCCGCGCGGCCCTGGATGCTGGACCCGGCCGTTTCCTGCCCGGGCGCTGCCTTCCAATTCAGCCAGGATGATAAAAAGGCCACGCTTACCACCGCGCGCCTGGCGATCTCCCTGTCGCTCGAGAGAGGCGCCTTGAGCTTTGGCATCCCGCAGGGAGAGAGTTTCCTGCGGGAGAACGGCAATCTGCCGCGGACCTACGATCCCGCGCCCGGCCAGCCCGGCTCCCTTTACCAGATCGAAGACCGTTTCTCGCCCGACGCGACCGAGGCTATCTACGGGCTGGGCCAGCACCAGAGCGGGCTGTTTAACTACCGCGGCTCGACCGTCGAGCTGGGGCAAAATAACACCGATGTCGCCATTCCGCTGCTGGTTTCGAGCCAGGGCTACGCAATTCTCTGGAACACGGCTTCCTTCAGCTACATGGACAACCGCTTCCCCCTCGATCTTACCTTCGAATCGATGGCCGCCGACGCGGTGGACTACTACGTGCTCTACGGCCCGGAGATGGACCGGATCATTCACCAGTACCGCTCCATGACCGGCCACGCGCCGCTGCTGCCGCAATGGGCCTACGGACTGTTCCAATCCAAGGACCGCTACGGATCGCAGGCCGAAATTCTGGAGATGGCCGCCCAGTACCGCGCCCGCCATATTCCGCTGGACGCCATTGTGCAGGACTGGTTCTGGTGGAAGCAGGGCGGCGAAGGCGACCCGGAGTTCAACGCCAACTATACCGATGTGCCCGCCGAGTTGAAGACGCTGCACGACGAACACGTGCACGCCATGATCTCCGTGTGGGGCATGATGGACGCCTCGTCGAAGACCTTCCAGGAGATTCAGCGGCAGGGCTTCGAGATTCCCGGAACGCACGTCTACGACCCAACCAATCCCGCGGCCCGCGACCTTTTCTGGGAGCGGCTTCCCGGCAAGCTGTTTGCGCAGGGATGGGACGCCTTCTGGCTGGACTCGCGCCGAGCCGGAGGAGTACTGGCCGCACTCGGGCGATGCAGTTCTGCGCTATAAGCAGTTGCACATCGGCAGCGGCCTGGAGTATACCAACATCTTTCCTTTCGAGCACACACTCGGCGTTCAGGAGCATTGGAAGCAAGCCAACCCCGACAAGCGCGTCTTTCTGCTCACCCGGTCGGCCTTTGCTGGCCAGCAGCGCGTGGGGGCCACGGTGTGGTCCGGGGATGTGTACAGCAGCTGGTGGGCGTTGCGGCACCAGGTGGCCGCGGGGTTGAATTTCGCCCTTTCCGGCTATCCCTACTGGACCACCGATATCGGCGGTTATCATCAACCCTCGAGAGGCGCCGCCAACCAGCCGGCCTATCAGGAGCTCTATGCGCGCTGGTTCGAGTACGGAGCATTCTGTCCGGTCTTTCGAACTCATGGGCACCGCGACCACAATGAGCTATGGACCTATGACCGGGTCTACCCCGCCTTGCTGGCCATCGACCGGCTGCGTTACCGGCTGCTGCCTTACATTTATTCGCTGGCCTGGAAGGTGAGCAGCGAGGATGCGACCATCCAGCGCCCGCTGGTGATGGATTTCCGCGAGGACCGCGCCACCTGGGAGATTGGCGACGAGTTTCTCTTCGGGCCGGAGATCCTGGTAAGCCCGGTGCTCCGGGAGCACGCGACGGCGCGCACGGTGTACCTGCCGGCCTCCACCGACTGGTTCGATTTCTGGACCGGGGAGCGGCTGGCGGGTGGGGCGGAGGTCAGTGTTGCGGCGCCCATCGGCAGGATTCCGCTCGATCTGCGCGCCGGTTCCATTCTGCCGCTGGGACCAGCCATTGAATACGCCGGGCAGGCCGCCGATCCCATCGAGCTGCGTATCTATCCCGGAGCCAATGGAGACTTCACTCTCTATGAGGACGAGGGAGACAGCTATCGTTACGAGCGGGGCGCGCACGCCACGATTCCCCTGCACTGGGAAGACGCCACGCGGTCGCTGACCATCGGCGTCCGTGCGGGAAGCTATCCGGGCATGGCCGCGGGGCACACTTTCAACGTGGTGATTGTGGCTGTAGGGCACGGTGCCGGGGCCGAGCCTGCCCAGACTCCGGACAAGGCCATTCAATATTCAGGAGAAAAAATCGAGGCGAAGTTCTGAAAACAGGGAACAGTGGACAGTGAACAGTTGAAAAATATCGGGCCTTGTAACTGACCACTGTTCACTGACCACTGACCACTGGTTTACTGTCCGCTCTGCTTGAGAATCTCGTCGGCGAAGTAGTTGTGGACCTTGGCCTCGTTGTGGAGCATCTCGAAGTAGGCGTTGCGGAGCAGTTGCGCGTGGTTCTCGCGCAATCCCTGGCGGATGACCTGTTGCACGCCGGGGTCGTTCAATTCGCGCTGGCCGGCAGGTTCCCGCGCAATCAGCTTGAAGATCGCGTACCCGACGACGCGGCGTCCGGGGCCGCCTCCGGCGTAGATGGGAAGAATATCGGTGATTTGTCCCGGCTTGAGCTTGCTGATGGCGTTGTAGATGTCCGGCAGCTCGCTGCGCAGTTGCGACTCCGGAATGAAGCCCATATCGCCGCCGTTAGAGGCGGTGCTCGGATTCTCGGAAAAGTTCATAGCCACGGCGCTGAAATCCTCGCCACCATCCAGCTTGCTGTGCAGGGTTTGAATCTTCTTGTGCGCGTCGGCGTCCCCTGAGGCCTTGTTGTTCTGCAGGTTGCCGGTTTGCTTGGCGGGTCCGCTGGTGACCACGATCTGCGCCATGTGGTACTGGGGCTCAATCAGGTTGTACTCCGCCTTGTGCGCCGCAAAGAAGGCGTTGATCTCCGCGTCGGTGATGTTGATCTTCGACTCAATCTCCTTGTTCAGCAGCTTGGTCGTGGTCAGCGAGCGGCGCAGTTCGCGCTTCAGGTCGTCGAGAGTGAGATTGCGCGCCTGGAGCTGCTTGTCGAACTCTTCCTGCGTGTAAGGGGCCTTCATCTCCGTCAGCTTGGCGTTCACGTCCTCGTCGCTGGCGGCCAGGTTGAGCTTGGTGGCGCGCTGCCAGAGAATCTCGTCGTCGATCATCTTGCTGAGGATCTGGAGGCGGACAATGTCAGCCTGCTCGGGCGAGGGCTTCTGGGGATTGTTACCCAGGTTGGCCTTGTAATACTTCTCCAGTTCCGAGCGCAGAATATCCTTGCCATTGACGGTCGCCATCACGTCCGGAGAGGGCGAGCGGTGACACCCGCTCACAGCAGCAACCATGGTTATCCCACAAAGAATGAGGACTGTCAGGGGGAAAGGCGTGCGGTAAAAGGCTTTGATTTGCAACCGATATCTCCTAGGGGAGGCAAAGCTCCCCGGCATTTAAGGATAAACCCCCAAGCCGGGGTAGGGATATGAAATTTCACATCCCGGACCGCCGGCCGCCCCCCCTGACTTTTTTGAGAGGCAACGGCGAGGGTGCGAGGACCGGCCACCTATTTGCCTGTCCCCGCGGACTCGGAGGGTGCGGGCTGGACCGGGAGGGGCGGCGGCTCCACTCCGGCGGCGCGCAGGGCGCGATCGATCACCATCCACACCTGCATCTGAGGCAGGGCGCCGTTGATGCGCTCCCCTTCTACAAACAGGGCGGGTGCACCTTCAATTTTGAGCGAATCGGCTAAACTCATTGAATTGCGGATCTGAGTCTCATCCTGGCGGGCCAGGCAGGCGTCCAGCGCGGAGGAGTCAAGCCTGTCCAGCGTGGCCATCTGGCGGGCGATACGGTTCAGAGCGTCGAAGCTCTTGGCCATGCTGCGATCGTCGCCGTTGATCTCCTGGCCGTGAGCGTGAATGTAATCCACGTAAGTCCAGTACTCCTGGCTGTTCTGCGCGCCCAGACAGTTGGCGTCCACGGCGGCGTGCATGGCCCAGGGGTGGATTTCCGTCAGCGGGTTGTCCATGTAGATAAAGCGCACCGTGCCCTTGTAATGCTCCATCGTCGCCGGGAAAAGCGTCTGGTGCATCCGCGAGCAGTAGGGGCACTCCAGATCGTCGAAGCTGATGACCGTGACCTTGGCCGCGGGATTGCCCCGGATGGGCCGGCCGGCCACATTGATGGAGAAGATCGGATCGTTGAACAGGTCAAACGTCTCCAGGCGGGCCAGGGTCTTGCCGTCGGCGGAGATCAGAAAGTCGATCACCTGCGTCTTGCTGCCGCGCATGAGCGTGACGGGCAGCTTCATCATAGCCGGGAACCTGTCCGGGTTTGCGCGCGCCGATGGCCACGGCGATCTCCGGCGGCAGGCTGTACTGGGAGCGCACCATGACCTCGATGCGGCGGTTCAGCGCCAGATCCGCTGTTCCCTGCGGAGCGGGTTGGGCTTTGCAGCCCACGGCCATGCCCAGGGCAAGAAGGGCGGCCAGAAAGTGAGTACGTGTCAAGATGAAATCCTCTCTGAAAAGGATACTCCAGCTTAACGGGACGGATGGGGATTGCCGAAGCTACGCTAAGGCCTGTTAACAGGCTCTAGTACGCCGGTGGCAGGCTGGGATCGCGGAAGGCGGAGTTGGAGCGGCGGATGTCGCCCACCGAACCGAAGTTGGCCAGGGTAAAGCTGTAGAGCCACTGGGTCTCGTTGCGGATCGAGCCGAGATCGAAGCGCCGGTAGCCGAAGGAGAGGCCGCAGCAGTTCCAGTTATAGACGGCCTGCACCCCGGCGTATTGCAATCGCGTTCAGGGCATAGTCGTAGCCGCCGTTGGCGGCCAGGTTGAAGCCTTTGCCGCTGGGCTTGCCGATGGTCAGGAAGGGCTGCACCAGCTGGCTCTTGATGGTGGAGGCTGTCGCGCCGCTCTCATCGACGGCGTTGAGCAGGGCGTGGCCCACGCCGACGGTGGTGCGGCCCCAGCTGTAGCCGGCATAGAGGTTGTCGGCGTCCAGTTGCCCGGCCTTGGGGTCGTAGTCCATGATCCCACTGGATGCGCAGATTGTCGATGGCCTCAAAGCGCAGCCGCGAAGTGATGGGCGCACAGGTTGCGCGGAGAGGTCAGGAAGGCGATCCCGCTCATGTCCAGCGTGGAGTCGAAGACGTTGCGGCGGTTGGGAATCAGCGCCCCGCCAAAGTCGGGGTCGATGAAGAACTTCTGCGCAATCTGCCAACTGGCCCACTCGCGCGGCTGCGGCGGGCAGTCCTTTGGAGCGGCTTCTTGCCGTCAGAGCGCAGGGCTTCTCTTCGGTGGGGCGCAGATAAAAACGCTGGGTGAGCGAGTAAGCCCACTTCGTTGGTGTTGGTGGCGATGTCGGTGGTGTCGATCAGCAGCACGTTCCGCGCCTGCGTGCCGATGCCGGCCACGTAACGGTAGGTGAACTCCGGCTCGATGACGTGGCGCAGTGTGCGGTTCCAGCGGGCGAGCGTGAAATCCCGCTCCACGGCCGGCGGCCGCAGATCCACCGAGGCTTCAAAATCGCTGCGGTTGAGCGCATCGTGGCTGATGGTGGGAACGCCGCCATTGGCGCCCGTCAGGTCGGGGGTCTGGCTGATGGTGTAGGCGGTCTCGCGCACCGCGGCCTCGGCGGCCAGGCTCCAGCCGCCGCCCGTGAGCGGCAGAGATGAGATGCGGATAGAAGTCGATGCGGCCGGCGTTGCGGGCGTGAAAGCTGGTGCCGGCTCCGGACGAGATTGGCTCACGGGCTCGGAGCGGTCAGATAGGCAAGCGACGAGCCCATTCCCCAATAGAGCACGGACGCGCCCAGCGGCCGGTCCAGCACGTCGAAGCGCAGGCTGGGCAGGTGGAGAATCCTCGCCTGGTTGCCGTTGATGGCGGTGGTGGTCTCGTTGCTGCCGGTGGTTCCGGCAAAGCTCTGGAAGCGCTCCAGAGAGAGGGAGGGAACAAAGCCCTTGTGCGCATGGGTGAGCGAGACGTTGCTGCGCACATCGGAGCTGACCGCCTGCCAGAAGTTGTCGTTGAAGACCAGGCGGTAAACGTAGCTGGAGAGGTAATCGATGTTGCCGGCCAGGCGCGTCTCGGAACCGAGATCCTTGCGGCCCAGGACATTGATGTCCACGCCGCCCTGGTTGACCAGCGTTGGTGCCCGAGCCTGTGGCGCTGGGCAGCTCTGACGCCGCGGTCCAGCAGGGCATTCCAGCGCACGGTCAGGTGGTCGAGCCCCGGGCCTTTGTAGCGGAAGTCGCCGTTGGGCGCCCAGCCGCGCTTGCTGTAGTACTCCATGCCGGCGATCATGTCCATGCTGCGGTTGATCGCCCAGTAGAGCCTGCTCGCCGAAGGTGTAGCCCCTGATCGACGAGCCGGTGCTGATGACCGGGAATCAGCAACCCGCTCTCGCGGCCTGTTTCGTCCACCGGATGGCGGAGGTAGGGAAGGTAAAAGAGGGGCACGCCGAGAAATTTGAACAGGGCATTGGCCGTGGAGGCCTTGCCGTCCTGCAGCTTGATGGAGCGGGAGATCACCTGCCAGTCCGGCCGGGGCAGGCGGCAGTTGGTGATGGTGCCGTCGATGATCCGGTAGCGGCCCTCGCCGGTCTCCAGCACCACCCTGCCGGTAAAGAAGAACGGAGTGGTCGTGGAATAGACCGCCCTGCTGCGGCCCATGGTTGCGGACTCCCTGCGAGCCATGCACGTTGAAATAGCGCGCGGTGTGCATATTCAGCCGCATATCGCCGTGATCGGCGTAGATCAGCACATCGTTGGGCCCGCCGGCAACCTGCAGGTTGCCTTCCGCCTCCAGCTCCGTGGTGGACTGGTGGTAGACCACCTTGTCGGCGCGCAGAATGTAGTCGCGGTAGTGGACCACGACATCGCCGGTGAGGGTCCAGGTGTCGCCCACGCGGCTCTGGTGCTGGGCCTCCCAGACGACCGGCACGCCGCTGGCCGGCTCCGGCTCCGGCTGGGCTATGGGCAGAATCTCCTGGCCGGGGTCGTTCGGCAGGGAGGATGCACCCCCGGCGCCGCTTTGTCCGGGGTTACCGGAAGCAGATGCAACCGCGCCGCCGGCCTCTTGCCCTGACGGGGGTGCCGCATTGGTCAACGCCTGTCCCCGAAGTAGCAGGTGACAGAGGGCCAGCATCGTGATAAACACAAAGGTGCGTAGGCGCATTCCGGGACCAAGGTCAGCATAGCAAAAGAGGCCGCCCGGGCATCAGACAAGCGCCGCGCAGCTCTGGCAGCAGGCAAAAAACCGGTCATTTCCGCCGCGCACGGATCCCGCGATCCGGTCTGTATATTCCCGCGTGCATTGCGTCTGTCTTGAAAGCAATGTCCTGATGAAGCCTTGAGCACATCGTTAATCCAGCCTGGCGCCGCATTTTCCTGGAAGCAGGAGTTGAGCCGGCGCGTGGCCGCGCACCGGGGCAGCGGAGACCTGTCCGCGGCCAGGGCGGCTCCGCCTGCGTGGAGCCGTTCTGAACCCGTCTGCCGGGCCGCCCAGGTGGCCGCCCGGGTGGCCGCGCGCTATGCCCAAGCCCCCAGCTACAGCCAGAGGATGGCCGAAGCCTACGCAGCTCCGCCTGCTGCTCCAGAAGCCTCGCCAGGGCCTCTGGCGGCCACCACAGGGCCTTTTCCACGGCAGATCGAGACCTCACAGGCCACAACGCCCATGCAGCGCTCTACGCAGGTCTGGGTGCCCAACGAAGATTCAACGGGCGACGATGATTTCGAGCTGACCGAGACAGTTCAGCCTCCCCGCGCCAATCTCATCGAGTTTCCGCGTGAGCTGGTGGCCCCCCGCAAAAGGCGTCCCCGGCGCGCCGAGGGGCCGTTGGCGGCGGAGAGGCAGTTCAACATGTTTGAGGCGGACCCCGGAGTTCTCTTGATTGAGCCTGGGGCGGCTGGCGGCGAGCCTGCCTGGAGTGCGCCCTCGTGGTTGGGCAAGAAGCTGGAGGCTCAACCCCTGGCTGAACCGGAGGCCCCCATAGTGCCCGCCTCTCTGCCGACCCTGCGGCTGGCGCCCATGGGTCTCCGGCTGGCAGCGGCCCTGGTAGATGGCGCGCTGATCGCCGCGGCATTCCTGGGGTCGGCCCTGATGGCCGCGGCCTGCATCGGCCACCCGCTCCCGGCAGAAATCGCAAGAATCAGCGCCCTCCTGGGGCTCCTGCTTGCCTACCTGCTCTACCAGTCGATCTTCATCCTTCTGGACGAGGCCACGCCGGGCATGATGTATTCGGGCCTTTTGCTGTGCACCTTCGATGGTCGGAATCCTACCCGCTCCCAGTTGTGCCTCCGGCTGAGCGCGCTGCTCCTCTCGGTGCTACCGGTGGGGCTAGGCGTAGCCTGGATCCTGTTAGATGACGACCATCTCTGCTGGCACGACCGGCTGTCGAGGACGTACCTGCGCAAGGGCTGAACGGTGGCTGGAACTGCCGTGGCGTTGTCATGAGCCGTGAATCTGCTTGATCTTGAAATAGCGTTGATTTTGGCATATACTAATGTATATGCCATCTTTGCGGGAGGCTACTATGCAGCGTACAGCCAAGGTTTTCATGAATAACCGAAGCCAGGCAGTCCGGCTTCCCAAGGAGTTTCAGTTCACGACGTCTGAGGTCTTCATCAGGAAACAGGGCGACGAAGTGATTCTCTCCGCACGCCCAAAGGATTGGTCTGCCTATCTTGCATCGGGAGCCGTGGCCTCGGAAGAGTTCATGGAGGGGGTTGAGGATCTGCCGGTTCAGGAGCGTTCGCTCTGATGGCCATCTTTATGCTCGACACAGACATCTCGTCTTACATCATGAAGCGCACTCACGACGCTGTCCTCAAAAGACTTCAGAAGGTTGCGGTCAGCGATGTCTGCATCTCAGCGATTACTAAGGCAGAGTTGATGTATGGGGTCGAGGTCTCGCCCCGGCGGCAGAAGGACCAGGCAGCGCTCGATGAGTTTCTACGCTACGTTGCGGTGATGGAATACCCCGCGGCAGCGGCTCTCGATTATGCGAGAATCCGTGCCGATCTCAAGCAGCGCGGAGAGATGATCGGCTCAAACGATCTGCTGATTGCGGCGCACGCTCGCTGTCTCGGACTCACGCTGGTGACCAACAACATGAGTGAATTCGGGCGCGTTCAGGGGCTCAAGATCGAAAACTGGACTGAACCGGTCAATTAGCAGAATCGTGATTACAATCGGACACTAAAAAAACGCTGCCGGAATAATCCCCGGCAGCGTGAAGAAAATGGGTCGGCAGCCTCTGATCGAGCTGCCGCATGCTTTGTAGCGGTGGTAACGGCAAGAAGAAATCTCTTTCCCCTCACGGCAGGCTTGATTCGCGCACTTCCCTTACTTGATCAAGGTGCGGAAATACGCTGCCACGCTCTTGATTTGCGCGTCGGTTAAATCTCCCTTGTATGCCTGCATCTTGCCCATGCCCTTCCGGACAACCTCAATCATCGCCTCCTCGGACATACTCCGGACAGAAGGATCGGTGACCGGCTTAACCTTCATGATCCTGCCGATTCCCGAGTTGGCAACGCCGGCGGGGCCATGACAGTTCAGGCACCTGGCTTTGTAGGTCGCTTCTCCGGAGGACTGGGCGAAGCCCATGGCGCAGGATAACGATGCAGCTACGGCTAGCACAACACCCGATCGAACTATGTTGTTCATTACGATGCTCCTTTGGGATTACCGCTTAGGGTTATGAGTGCGCGGTCCGCAACGCAGGCTGCCTGACCGGCTGGCTCTTGCCGGAGAATTTTGCGCCCGTCTGCCGGTCGCCATCCAGGCGGAACTGGCGAATCATGCCATCCAGGTCGCTGGCCAGCGAGGCCAGGTTCTTGAGGGCTTCAACGGCTTCCTCGGCGCCATGTGCATTCTCCACCGACAACTGAGAGATCTGGCCGGCGGACTCGGAGATCTCGCCCGAGGCCGAGGTCTGTTCGGTGGCGGCGGTGGCGATCAGGTGAATCTGGTGCTCCACCTGCTTGGAGGACTTGATGATGGCCTCCAGGCTATTGCGCGCGTGGGCGGTTTCTTCCATGCCGGTTTCCACGGCCGCGCGGCTGTCCTGCATCACCTGCAGGGTTTCGCGCGTCTCTTCCTGGATGCTGCGGATGGTGCCGGCAATCTCCTCGGTGGCGCCCTTGGTGCGCTCGGCCAGCCGGCGAACCTCGCCGGCGACGACGGCGAATCCGCGGCCATGCTCGCCGGCGCGGGCCGCTTCGATGGCCGCGTTCAGGGCCAGCAGGTTGGTCTGCTCGCTGATCTCCTGAATCACGCTGACCACCTTGCCGATCTCCTCGGAGCGGTGGGCAGAGCGAGGTCATCTTCTCCGAGACGGTGCTGGTGGCCGCGGCAATCTTCTCCATGGTCGCGGCCGCGGCCTGCATCACCGTCCCGCCCTGGTTGGCGGTTTCGGCGGAGTCGCGGCTGGCGCTGGCGGCATTTTCCGCGTTGTGGCTGATCTCGCCGATGGTCGCGGTCATCTCCTGCGCCGCCGCCGCAATCTGGTTGGTCTTGCTGGACTGGGTATTGGCATTGCCGGCGCTCTGCACCGCGCGGGCGCTCATCTGGGTGGTGGCCGCCGAGAGCGTCTCCGCGCCATGGGCCACCGACTGCAAGACCTCGCGCATGGAGGCCACGCTGGTATTCAAGGCTGCCGACATGCGGCCCATCTCATCGCTCCCCATCTCGTCCACGCTTACCGTAAGATCCTTCTCCGCCACCCGCTCCAGCGCGGCTGTCGCCGCTTGCAATGGCGGGGCAATCAGCTTGGTGAGAAGAATGCCGGTCAGGCCGCACAGCAGCACAATCAGCAGCGTGGCTCCCGGGCCGATCCAAGTGGCGCGGCTGCTGGCAGTCGTGGCGTCCTGTGCGTTCGCCGTGCCGCTCTTGGCGCACTCATCCATGACTTGATATACGGTTGCAATGGCATTGTTTACCTTAGCCATGGTAGCTTCAGATTGCAGAATATCGAGCGCATCGCCGACCTTGCCGGCGGCGACAAATCCGACGGCGCGATCGCTATCTTCCACATATTTTGAGAACGACTCTGATAAGTTTTTGAAGGCCTCGCGGTCATGCGGGGTACGGATCAGCGGCTCGTAGGCTGTTGCGGCCTCTTTGAATGCGCGGAGCGCCTTTTGGAGATTCGCGGTGTGTTCGGTAGAACAGGCTGGCGTCGAGCATAGCAGTATGTTCAGGTCTTCGCGCCGGAATTGGAGCATGGAGCTGCGCATGTCGGCCAGATGCACGAGGGCAGGAAATTTATTTTCGCTCACCTCCATGCTCTTTTGGGTTATGTCCCTGAAGGTGAGAAACGTGTATGCGCCCAGTACGATGCAGAGACCGCAGACGATGCCGAAAGCAACGATGAACTTGCTGGAAACAGGAAGATTGCGCAGCCATTGCATAGGGTCGACCTTTCTCGAAAGACTCTTGGAGTTCATCGGCAGAATCCGGCCTGGCTTGAGTACTTTCGTATGCTGGGGTTGCCGGTGCTGAAGGAGGAGTGGGGACCGTGAGGAATTAAAGCCGTTTAACCATGACGATGCAGTGGCATTCAGCCCCGGATTTGAGCGGCCGGGTAGGATGAAACTCCTCCGTGCCGGTTTCGACGTAGCCGTAGCGGCGATAAATGGGCGGCAGTTCGGGGCGCAGGCTGAGGACGGTGATCTCCACGGCCTCGCATCCCTGACGGCGCAGATGATCCTCGGCAGCCGCCACCAGACGGCTGGCCAGGCCCTTGCACTGATGAGCAGGATCGACGGCCAGCTGACCCAGATAGCCGCGCGCGCCGCGCACCTCTGTGTAAACGCAGCCGAGAAGCTCACCAGCGGCGTCTTCGGCTGCTAGGATTGTTCCCTTTTGCATCATGGCGGCCAGGCGCTCCTCGTCCGTGCGCGTGCCTTCCAGGAAGGTTTCGATGGCGAAGGCGGCGTTGATCAGCGGAATCAAACGCGGCCGGTCGAACTCGGTCGCTAGACGCACCCGGAGAGAAGAATCAGGATCGGAAGAGAGACGGCCGTTCTGGGTCATGGTCCTCAAACAGTCTATAAGAGGCGCATTGACGGCTCCCCCTCCGCACCGTAGGCTCAAATTATGAACTTTAAAATCAGCGAGCTGGAAAAAGAGCCGATCGATTTTGACATGGAACTGGCTCCGGGAGCGGTCGATCTGGGCTCGGAAGCCGCGCAACAGGGCGGGCTTGCCGCCAGCGGCCATGCCGAGGTGCTGCACGAGCACCGGGGCCCCAGAGAGATCGTGGCCGACATCCGGCTGAAAGGCCGCTTTGCCGGCAGATTCCAGGTGCCCTGCGCCCGCTGCATCGAACCGGTCGAGATTCCGCTCACCGCCGATTACGACCTCATCTACCGCCCCGCGGAGGCGGATACGGAGGCCCCGGAACGCTCCATTACTGCGCCGGAGACGGAAATCGGTTATTATCAAGGAGACAGTCTTGCGCTTGAGGATGTGCTCCGCGAGCAGGTGCTTTTGTCCCTGCCGGTCAAAACACTGTGCAAGCCCGACTGCAAGGGACTTTGCCCGCGCTGCGGCGCAGACCGCAACCGCCAGCCATGCTCCTGCGATGTGGGTCCGAGCGACCCCCGTTGGGAAGCGCTGGCCGATCTCCGCAGCCGGATCGAGTCCTAAGACAACCGCCACAGGAAAGATTAAGGAATCCGACCATGCCGAATCCGAAAAGGCGCCACTCGACGCGCCGCACCGCCAACCGACGCTCGCACGACTTTCTGACCGCCGTGGGCGTCTCCGAGTGTCCCGCCTGCCACGAAAAGAAGCTGCCCCATCGCGCCTGCCCCAAGTGCGGCGAGTACAAGGGCCATGCCGTGCTGGATGTATGAAGGAAGAAGCAAAGTAATATACCGCGCTTATGCTCATCGATATTGCGCTTGATGCCGTAGGCACCGATAAAGCTCCTGAGGCGGAGATTCGCGGGGCGATTCTCGCCTGCAAGGCTCTGCCCGTCCGCGTCCACCTGATTGGGCCGGAGACAGAGCTGCGCGATCTGCTCGACGAAATGCTGGGAAACGAAGACCTGCCCATCGTCATTCACCACGCCTCGGAACGCATCGGCATGGAAGAAAAGGCGGCGCACGCGGTGCGCACCAAGAAAGACAGCTCCATCCGCGTGGGGCTCAAGCTGGTGCGCGAGGGCGTGGCGGCGGGCTTTGTGACCGCCGGCAACACCGGCGCGGCCATGGCCACGGCCAAAATGGTGCTGGGCGCGCTGCCCGGCGTGGACCGTCCCGCGCTGGCCATCCCCATGCCCAGCTCCAAGGGCAATCCCTGCGTGCTGCTCGACGTGGGCGCCAACGTGGATTGCAAGGCGGCCAATCTCGCCCAGTTCGCCGTGATGGGCGAAATCTATGCCCGCAGCGTGCTCAAGATCGAGTCGCCTCGCGTGGGCCTGCTCAATGTCGGCGAGGAAGAGACCAAGGGCAACGACCTGACCCACGAAGCCTTTCCGCTGCTCAAGGCGCTGCCCATTCGCTTTGTGGGCAACGTGGAGGGGCGCGACATCTTCAGCGGCCAGGCGGACGTGATTGTCTGCGACGGCTTTGTGGGCAACGTGGCTCTCAAGACCAGCGAGGGCGTGGGCCGCTTTGTGCGCGATGTGCTGCGCGAGTCGCTCACCCGCACGGTCACCGCCCAGGTGGGCGCGCTGCTGTCGCGCAAGGCCTTCAACGAATTCCGCCATCGCCTGGACTATCGCGAGTACGGCGGCGCGCATCTGCTGGGCGTGCGCGGAGTGTGCATCATCGGCCACGGCTCCTCCAACGACCGCGCCATTTACAACGGCATTCGCGTGGCCTACGAGTCGGCCAAGGGGGGCACCATCCAGAGCATCGAAGCCGAGTTTGCCAACTACCCCAAGCTGAGCGGCCAGCCGGCCGGGACGGAAGCCACTTCAGATCCGGCCGCCAGCTCCGGCGCAACCATCCAGTAGAGCCTCATGGCTGCCGATTCCAGAAATCTTCCCGCCTTCGATCCGTCCGTAGTGGACCAACTGGCCTGCCCGGCCTGCCTCGGCGCCCTTCGCCTGGAAGAGGCCCGGCTCATCTGCGCAGCCTGCAGCCGCGCCTATCCGATTGTGGACGGAATTCCGACGCTGATTGCCGGACGGGATAGTCCGCCGAGCTGATGGGAAACGCCCTCAGACGGGAATGATTGGCAGGGTCGGAAAGGCCGCCGCGTAGAGCCGTTGGTCGAATGTGAGCAGAGAATAGCCGCAAACCAGCGCATGAGCGCCAATCAGAAAATCAGTGAGGATGCGGCGAGGAATCTGTCCACCGCTTAAGCGCCGGCGTTGAATGTACCCCCGGTTGGCCCTTCCAGCCTCGCGCCATACCATTTCTTCGAGAGTCCAATCGACGTCAATGCCGGTATCCAGAAAAAACTCATTCAGCCCGGTTTCTGTCCTTTTCGGATCACCCATCAATTCGGCGTAGACGGGCGCCGAAACAACCAGCCTCCCTGCCTGATGGGCTTGATTGAGTATTTTTGTCGCAATGCTGTTCAAGGGATCGGCTTGCCACCACAGGGCGACGATAATGTTCGAATCAATCGAGGCCGTCATGACCGCGCATCTCCCGAAAGAACGTGACAATGGCTTCACGGCCCTTGCCTTCGATTGGGAATCCAGTCCCTATCCCACGCCATTTTTCAAAAGGGTTTTCGTCCGTGTCCCGGACCACGCGAAATCCTCCCTCCTGCTGCTCGAAACGTATCTTGTCGCCGGATTTGACGCCCAGGGATTTGCGAATCTCCACCGGAACGGTGATTTGTCCCTTGCTGGTGACCTTGGCGCGGAAAATCTGCGCCGGTATGGCTTTTGCTGCGGTGGCCATGGTGGTTGACTCCTTACCTTCTCAACTATACTCCTTACCTGCTCAATTTCAAAGCAGCCAGGCTCGGAATCCGCCTATCGCCGGTGATAGAAGGGCAGCACAATCAGCATGGTGAAGCCAATCACCGCAGTTCTACGATCCTGGGTGGGATTCCGCGCAACGGATAATCTCAGATTGCCTATTTTCCACTCGTCAAATTGCGAATGATCTCCACCTCGCGCTCCCGATAGGGCTTGCCGTCGGGATGGAAGACATCGTGGAACCAGATCATGGGCTGCTCGGTGACGTAGGGGCGTTGCCAGGAGTCCCAGGGCAGGTAGGTCTGGCTCTTGCCGGCCACCAGTCCCCAGTTGATGGCTCCCACGCGGTGCTGGCGGGCGATGGGCAGGACCGTGTCGAAGGTGCTGCCGGCTCCGCGAGCCATGTACTCGGTGCAGATCAGCGGGCGGTGGAATTGCTCCAGCAGCTTGACGTGGGCCTCGAAATCCTCCGGCCAGCCGTAGTTGTGAAAGCTGAGGATGTCCGACTGCCCGGCCTGAATGCGGGCCACGGGCGGCATCGCATTCAGCGAACTCCAGTCGCCATGCCACAGGCCGCTGGTGAGGGGCTGCGTAGGGTGCGCGGAGCGCGCCCAGGCGAAGACCTGCGGCAAAAGCTCCAGAACAATCTGGTTCTTGTTGCGGGGTTCGCCCATGGCGTAAGAAGTGTCGTTGCCGTTGTCCGGTTCATTCCAGAGGTCCCAGGCCAGTATGCGCGGATCCTGAGCAAATGCGCCCACCACGCCCTTGACGTATCGTTCCATGCGCGGGTACTGCGCGGGGTCGGAGAGAATTTCGGCGCCCGGCGCCTGCATCCAGCCGGAGTTATGCACGCCGGGGATGGGCGGATGCTGGGGGCCGAGTTTGGGGTGAGGATCCCAGCAGGAGTCAAACAAAACAAAAATCGGCCGGATGTGATGGCGAGCGGCGATGGCCAGAAAGGCATCCATGCGCTGCTCGAAGCCCTTGGCGTCCTGCTCCCAGACAAGGTTGTGCAGGAAGACCCGCATGGTGTTCATCCCGATGCCTTCGGCCCAGCCCAGTTCGCGGTCGATGGTGGCGGGATCGAAGCTCTCTGCCTGCCACATTTCCAGCTCGTTGATGGCCGTCGAGGGCAGAAAGTTTGCGCCCACGGGCCAGGACTGCCGGGCGTACCATGCGTTGGCCTGCGCCTCCGTCCAGCGCTCCTGCGCATGGAGGGTTGGATGAAGGGCGAGAAGAAGCGCGATGACGGCAAGCGGAATGCTGGATTTCGAAAACGACAGGTTCATGGCAGCTTCCTCAAGCAACAATCAGGAGCATTTTACTTCGCCGGCGCAAGGCGCGTCGCCACCCCGCGCACCCGCCTTCTATCTCCGGTGATAGAAGGGCAGCACAATCAGCAGGGCGAAGCCGATGGCTGCGGCCAGGGCCACGGCCAGCAGACCAAAGAGCAGGGCCAGACTCGGCCCCTGGGCGGGCTGGTCCTCGGCGAGGGGGTGTCGCGGCTCGCCGCCGGGAGCCGGATTGCGGACGCTCAGGCTTGCTCATCCCTCATCCCGCAGCGCCTCCACCGGGTCCAACTGGGCGGCGCGGGTGGCCGGCATGGTGCCGAAGAAGACGCCTACCGAGGTGGCCGCGGCCAGCGCGATGGCCACCGACCAGACGGAGATGGGCAGGTCATAGCCGGTGAAGACGCGCACCGACAGCGGCACGGCCAGCCCCACGAAGATGCCCACGATGCCGCCGATCAGCGAGATGATGACCGCCTCGGCCAGAAACTGGAACTTGATCTCGCGATAGGTGGCGCCCAGCGCCTTGCGGATGCCGATCTCGCGCGTGCGGGCGCGCACATTGGCCAGCATGATGTTCATGATGCCCACGCCGCCCACCATCAGGGTGACGGCGGAGACCAGAAACAGCACCGCGGTCAGGATGTCGGCCACCTTGGCGGCCGTCGCCAGAATCTCCTTGAGGGTCTGCGTTCCGATAAACAGAGCCGGGCCGGTGGCGCGCCTGGATGATGCGCTTGATCTCGCTGGCCGCTTCCGTCACCTCGTCCATGCTGTGCATGGAAAAGTAAATCTGGCTTCACGTTTTCGGTTCCGGTAAAGTAGCGGGCCACCGAATAGGGAATCAGGATGGTCTGGTCCTGGATCTCCGACATGCCAAAGTCGTCCACGCTTTGCCTGAAGACGCCGATGATCGTAAAGGGGATGCCGCTGATCTCGAAGCTCTGCCCCACGGCCGAATCCGAGCTGCCGAACCGGTCATGGGCGAACTTCTCGGTGACCACGGCGCACTTGATGTGGGCGAAGTCGTCGGTCTCGTCCAGAAAGCGGCCCGCGGGCATCGACCAGGTTGCGAATCTGCTGGTACTGGGGGCTGACGCCCAGCACCAGCGTGTCCTTGACCACGCCCCTGCCAAAGCTGATGGGGGCGTGCATCTCCATGACCGGCGAGGAGTACATCACGCTGGGCAACTGCGCCAGCACAGCCTTCTCGTCGTCGCGCGTGAGGTAGTCGTTGAAGACCGTATGCTCGGATCCCATGGCCCCGCCGCCGTTGTACTCTAGCTCCACCGAGTTGGTCTCCAGCTTCTCCAACTCCTGGAGGATGAACTGCTTGCCGGTCAGCCCGATGGTCACCACCAGGATCACCGAGGCGGTGCCGATGACCATGCCCAGCGCGGTCAGCGCAAAGCGGATCTTGCTGGCGCGGAAGCTGTCCACGGCCAGCTTGAGAATCTCGCTCAGCACCATGGTGCGGCGGGCGCTCAGAAGCGTCTCCTCAAAGCTGTGGAGGCGGGTTTGATCGGTGGAGTCATCGGTTCCTTACAGCTTACAGCTTTTCAGCGGTCAGCCGTCAGCGTACAGTGAACAGTAGAGGTCAGGCCTTGCAGGGAGTAGACGATTATCCTCGCGATTCGCAAACTGACCACTGATCACTGACCACTGTAAAACAACAACCCCGGCCGGAGCCGGGGCTGCTGTTGGAAAAAAGATGAAGCGGACTACGCCTTGGCCACCACGCGGCCCACTTCCTTCAGGCGGGCTGCCTTGCCGCGCAGGTCGCGTAGGTAGAACAGCTTGGCGCGCCGCACCTTGTAGCTGCGGATCTTCTCGATCTTGTCCACCACTTTGGAGTTGAACGGGAAGATGCGCTCCACGCCCTGGCCAAAGCTCATCTTGCGCACGGTAAAGGTGCCCTGGGGGCCCTTGTTGATGGCGATCACCAGGCCCTCAAAGGCCTGCAAGCGCTCCTTGTCGCCTTCCTTGATCTTCACCTGGACGCGAACCTGGTCGCCAGGCACAAACTCAGGGAGGTCGGTGCGCTTGAGCTTGTCGGCCAAGCGCTGCATTACGGGATGAATGGACATTGGGTTTTTCCTGCTGTTGGACTCAGAATATTCAGTTTATCAGAGATGCGGCAGAATCGCCTAATCGGTATGTGGGAAATCTATGTCACTCAGGATAAATGCAGGAAGATTTTATGCACAAAGTTGGAGCACAAGAGAAAGAGGGGTTTTGAAAGGGCAAGTCCTGGAGACCTGCCCTTATCGTTCGAGCTGTAAAGAAGTTAGAAGGCAGCTTGGAGTCGTGTCCTGGTTTCCGGACAGACCCACCAGTCGCGTTGTCCGGATACGAATGAGTCCCGGATTGGTTGCGACCGTCTGTCAATGACCGCCTCTTGTTTGTGATATCCGCAGATAATTACGCCATTCTCTGAATCTGGGTAGCATCCATTGGGATTCCGCTCATCTGTTGTCATCGTTTTTCTCCATTTTGATCTCGAGAGTGTTTGCCCTCGGAGTAGGTGGGATGTATTCCCTGGCTTCTATTTAGAAATTCTTTCTGTGCTTAAGAGTAAATAACCCCGCCCGAGGCCTTTCGGCAGTCGGACGGGGAGCAGATAATGAAATCAATTTAGCATATTCGGTAGAAAGAAATCAAGGATTATCTCAATGGCGGCGCTTGCGCTATAGTTCCCGTATGGACGAGAAACGCGAAATGCTGCGCCACACGCTGGCCACCGTTGCCTACCGGGCCGCCCGCGCCCTGGAAGGCGCTCCCGATCACTTTGCCGGTTTTGCCGCCGCCGGACGCCTGCCGGTGCAGATTCTGGCCCACATGGGCGACCTCTTCGACTGGGCTCTGAGCATGGCCATCGGCCAGGAGCGCTGGCAAGCCTCCCAGCCGCGCGCCTGGGCCGAGGAGCAGCGCCGTTTCTTCCAGTCGCTCCAGACCCTGGACGCCTTTCTGGCCTCCGATGCGCCGCTCCGCGCCCCGGCCGAGCGGCTTTTCCAGGGCCCCGTGGCCGATGCGCTCACCCACGTGGGCCAGTTGGCCATGCTGCGCCGCCTCTCCGGCAGCCCCGCCATCGGGGAGAACTTTTTTGTTGCCGAGATCAAGGCCGGCCAGGTGGGCGCGGCTCAGCCCGCGGCGGTCAGGCCGTTCAAGCAGAAGTAGCAAGTAATTTCGATGAATGATTGATGCCACTGAATTTTGGGTGCCCCTGGTCCCTTGCATTTGGGGACCAGGGTTGATGCATGATTCCACGTCAACGCGGGTGCCCCATCCATCCGCGAATCTTTGCGATATCGGGGTCCCCAACGATCAGGTCTTCGTCGTTGGGGTGATTGATGGGTGGGATACCACAGACCTCAAGCGGCGGGTGCCCCAGGTCCGGGGTCCCCACGGATTCGGGGCCCCCGGCGAGCGATTGTTGCTCGCTGGGGTGAAGGGACAAGCTTCGTCCGTGGGGTGGAGGTCCCTCGCGTTTCGGGACCTGGGAAACTGCAAGCCTCAACGTACGCTTTTATTGAAACGCCAGCGGCTTCCACGCGCCGTTGTCTTTCAGAGCCAGTTGCAGCGGCCGGGGCGGGCCCTGCGGCGGAATGGTGACTTCAATCCACAGCTCCTGACCGGGCTGGAGCCGGGTCGGGTCCGCGGCGTGCTCGGCGATGTAGAAATCCACCGGCTCGTCGAGGCGCATTGCATCGCAGGATGAGTCCGGCCATGCGTTACATTCACGCCCTTCGAGGTCAGGTCGGCCTCCGGAATCCGGATGGCCAGCAGCTTATTGTTTTCCACCTTGAGCTTGGCGCGGAATTGAACGGCTCCCTGCCAGTTGACGTGAAAGCCGGCTCGGCTTGGTGGTGCCGTCACTGTTGCGCGGGAAGACGGCGTGCAGGGCGCTGGGCAGCGTGCTCTGGCAGCCGTCCACGGTCAATTGCAGGCTCAGATAGCGGCCGCGCATCACCATCTCCGGATCGTAGGCCGCCGCCCGCACCCAGACTCGCGGGCAGCTCCGGCGCTGGTAGAGGTACTTGGCCGCGATGGAGGAGATCAGCGCCAGTTGAATCAGAAGCAAAACGATGGAGGTTTTGGAAAACTTCATAATGCCTCCTCTTCGGAAACTTCCGCTTTTCCCATGCCGGACAGCAGTTTGCGACGCCATTTTTCCAGCGCCCATCCGCCGGCCAAAAAGAGAACGCCCAGGCCGATCAAGCCCAGCGAGCGGCCAAACTTGTCGATAATGTCGCTGAAGTAGAACCAGCCCACGGCGATGGCGAAGCCCACAATGCCCAGGTTGACCAGCGCCTGCGAAGTCTGCCGCACGCCCCACCAGATGATGAAGACGGCGAATGCCGCAACCAGCGCGTGAGCGGCGAGGTTGGGTTCGCTGAGCGTAAAGGATAGTCGTGATTGCCATACCTCCGTAGTGTAATGTCTTCCAGGATCGTTGGCACCAGGGCAGCGCAATCGAGAAGCAGATCGCGACAACCACGGGAATCACGCTCTTGAAGAACTTGAAGACCGCAAAGAGCAGCGGAATCACGGCAATGAAAACCCAGCCCCAGGTGCGGGTTCCGAGAGACAGATAGGTCTGGTTGCCCCACGAGCGCCAGCCCTCCAGCAGAACGACAACTCCCACGACGGAGGCAATCGCCGCAACAGCGAAGAGAATCCCCGGGACAATTCTGCGTTTGGAGCCGAGGAAAAAGGTCAGGTAAAGAACCGCCCAAACGATCAAAAATCGGCCCGCATAAACGTTTTCGCCGATGTGGCCCTCGGCGTAATAAGAAAACTCCGAAAGCAACCACGCCGGGAAGAGCAGCAGCGTCAGCGTCTGTTGCGCCTCGTCGCGCAGCAGAATCCATCCGGCCAGGGCGGCCAGAGCCCACATCAGCACCGCCGCCGGCCAATGCTCCTCGAATGTTGAAGATCTGGCCCACCAGCGCGATGGCCGCGCCGGTGGAGAGGGTTCCCACGGCGTGCAGGGCCGTCGAAAGCACGCGGAAGCGCTTGCGCGCCCAGCTCCCGCCCAGGTGGAAGAGGCTGACCATTCCCAGCACCACGGCAAAGCGCGCGCCGGGGCCGATCTTGTCCCAGTGGGCAGAGACAAACAGCGCCACGCCGCAGGCCAGCAGAATGGCCCCCAGAACCAGCACCACGAGACCTGCCAGCGCAACCCGGCGGGCTTCTTCTGCTCGCTTTCCCAGGCGCGGATGCGGCGGGCAGTGCTCCGCATCCAGGATGCCGGCCGTTTGCCAGCGGGTTAACATACGATTCAAAGTCAGCCATAGCAGTTGGCAAAAGTAGAACACATTTTGGCGGCTCGCGCAGAAAATGTCGTCCGCTGCACGGTCAAAAAGATGAGCGACAGCCGTTGCGCGGGAATCGATAGACACCAACCGTCACGCAGAGTAAAATTCCCGCATTATGCGCCCAATACTCTTGGCTCTTGGCCTGTTTGCCGTGGCTGCTCTGCCCCCTGCCGTTGCCGCCCCCTCGCCGTGTCCGATCAACCCTCCGAATATGCCGCGCTGCTCGCCTCGCTGAAGGCGGGCAAAACCGATATCGACTACACACGCCTGCGCCTCAGCTACATGGACTCGCCCGAATACAAGGCGGCCAAGGATACCTCCAAATCCGAGAAGGCCATGTTCGAGGAGCTGGACAAGAAGGACTATCCCGCGGCCCTCAAAGATGCCGAAACCGTGCTCGAGAGCAATTACGTGAATATCGATGCGCACTTCGTGGCCTTGGTGGCGAACCGGGAGATGGGCGCGACGGACAAGGCGGAGTTCCACAGAACCGTCTTTCGCGGGCTGATCGACTCGATCCGCAATTCGGGCGACGGCAAGTCGCCGGAGACGGCCTGGGTGGTGATCAACGTCCACGAGGAATATGTGCTTCTGCGCGTCCTCGGTTTCCGGCCCGGGGAGCAGAGCTTGATGCATAAGGACGGCCACTCCTACGACGTGATGAAAGTGAAGAACGCCGAAGACGGAACCGAGCAGACCTTCTACTTCAACGTGGATATTCCCTTCAAGCACTACGGCTTCTGAAGGAAATCGCGCAGATTCTCCGGACCGGCGCTCGCGGCGGGGCGCTGCCGCCGCCGTATCATCAAAGATGTATGCGTTTCGAGATCGTCACCATCTTCCCGGAGTTTTTCACGAGCATCTTCGAGAACGGGATTCTGCGCCGCGCGCTGGCCGAGGGGCTGGTGACGGTGGGGGTGCACGATCTGCGCGCCTTTACTCACGACCGGCACCGCACCGTCGACGACCGCCCCTTTGGCGGCGGCGAGGGGATGGTGCTGAAGCCCGAGCCGTTGGCCGAGGCGCTGGCCTCGCTGGGCATTCAGCCCAAAGCGGAGCGGCAAGAAGGTCCGCAAGCAGCGGGAAGTATTTCGTCGGAGGGAGACGGGGGTTTTAACCCCCGCATAAAGCCAGAATCAATAGGGGCTTTAGCCCCGGAGGGAACACCCGGAAAACTCTCCACATGCTCCACGCACGCGCGTGATCCTGCTCTCCGCGCAAGGCCGTCCCTTTACCCAGGCACTGGCGCGCGAGCTGGCCGCTACAGAGCGCGTGGTGCTGATTTGCGGCCGCTACGAGGGCGTGGACGAGCGCATCAACCAGCTCTATTGCGACATGGAGCTGTCGATTGGCGACTATGTGCTGAGCGGGGGCGAACTGGCCGCCGCCGTGGTGGTGGATGCGACCATGCGCCTGCTGCCCGGCGTGCTGGGCAACGAGGCTTCGGGCGACTTCGAAAGCTTTGGCGTGGCCGACGCCGAGATTGCCGCCGCCGAAGATGGCGTTCCGCGTTCGCAGCACGGCGCCGGCGGGCTGCTCGACTACCCGCACTACACCCGCCCGGCGGAGTTTGGCGGCCTGCGCGTCCCCGAAACCCTGCTCAATGGCGACCACGCCGAAATTCGCCGCTGGCGGCGCGAGCAGCAGTTGCGCAAGACCCTGGCCAACCGCCCGGATTTGCTGGAGGGCGCCGCGCTGAGCAAGGAAGACCGCAAGCTGCTGGAGGCGATCCGGGAAGAAGTTGAACCAAGGTGATCGGAGAACCGTGGCGATAGAAGTGAGTGAAGTATCGAGGCTACGAACGCTATCCTGCATGGCAGAAAATTCTCTGCTTCGGAAAGACCGAGGTGAAGTATGGATTTTGATTATGTTGTTTTGCCAGCCATCATTTTCTTGGTTGGCGTTCTGTTGATTTGGTTGAGCGTTCGCCGCTTTTGTTCGCTCTCCACCAAGAGTTACCGCACCTGGCGGAAGGTTGTCGAGCGCATTGTTTTGTCAGTCGTGGTAATACTCGTGGCTGTCTTGGCCGGCAGCAGCGCTTACAACGCGATCGCTCTTCACCTCTTTTGGGCGACGAATCCGCCTCCCGGCGCTTTCTACTCCGTCAACGGCCACAGGATGCACATCATTTGCACAGGGAGCGGCTCGCCCACCATCGTATTGGAAGCGGGTTTGGGAAACGACGCGCTGACCTGGGGAGGGGTTCAGCCGGTGCTCTCCAGCACCACGCGCGTCTGCTCGTATGACCGCGCCGGATTCGGCTGGAGCGACGCGCTGCCAGCTCCGCGCGACGCCGACCATATCGCCGCCGAGTTGCACGAACTTCTGCTTCAGGCCAAAGTCACCGGACCCATCGTGTTGATGGGACATTCCATCGGTGGAATGTATTTGCGTGATTACGCCACCCGCTATCCGGCAGATATTGTTGGGATCGTCTTTGAGGATAGTTCCACGCCTTTGCAGGACGAGAACCCCGTGAACAAGGCCCTGCAGAGCAAGGTGCCACCACGTTGGGCGTTTGAGCTGCTGACAAAATCCGCAATGAGTACGGGAATTCCGCGCCTCCTTGGGATGTGTTCGCAATCCATCAAAGGCTTTGACGCCCACGCAGCCAAATTGCAGGCGGAGGATATCTGTCATACAAATGTCAGCCCGATGTTTGACGCATATGGACAGCATCAATCGATCCGGCCAGGAAACCGTTCATACCGGACCCTACGGCGCGCTTCCGATTCTCATCATCTCGGAGGATCCCGCCAAGATGGCCGCCGCTTCATCGACAGAAATGTGGAAACGTCTTTAGCGGAATGCAGGAAGACCTTAAGAAACTCTCCACGCGCAGCCGCAGAATCATCGCCAAAGGCAGCACCCACTACATTCATATTGATTGTGCGGAGCTGATCGAGAAAGAGGTGCCGCTCTTCATCGAGCAGATTCGCGGCACCGCGCCGCAGCCCACGAATTACGGCTCAACGATTACTGAATAGGCCGGAATTTTGCGCGATTGCAAATGACTTACAACTGGCCGTACCTGCTGGCGGGGGCGGCGCTAAGCAAGGATGACCGCAAGCTGCTGGAGGCGATCTGCAGCGGAGAAGCTGAATCAAGATAATCGAAGAGTATAACTCGCAATTGCTATACTGCAAGGCGTCACATTCTTTGCTTCGGAAAGACTGGAGTGATGTATGGATTTCGATTATGTTGTTTTGCCGGCCATCATTTTTGTGGTGGGCGCTCTGGTGATTTGGTTGAGCGTTCGCCGCTTTCGTTCGCTCTCCACCAAGAGTTACCGCACATGGCGTAATGTTGTCGAGCGCATTGTTCTCTCAATCGTGGTTCTACTGGTGGCTGTCTTGGCCAGCAGCAGCGCTTACAACGCGATCGCTCTTCACCTCTTTTGGGCGGCGAATCCGCCTCCCGGCGATTTCTACTCCGTCAACGGCCACAGGATGCACATCAATTGCACGGGCAGCGGCTCGCCCACCATCGTTCTGGAATCGGGCCTGGGAAACGACGCGCTCATTTGGGGAGGGGTTCAGCCGATACTTTCCAAGACCACTCGCGTCTGCTCTTATGACCGCGCCGGTTTCGGCTGGAGCAACGCGCTGCCAGCTCCGCGCGATGCCGACCATATCGCTGCCGAGTTGCACGGACTTCTGCTTCAGGCCAAAGTCACCGGCCCCATCGTGCTGATGGGACATTCCATCGCTGGAATCTATATTCGTGATTACGCCGCCCGCTACCCGGAGAATCTTGCGGGATTGGTCTTTGTGGATGGCGCAACGCCTTTGCAGGACGAGAACCCCGTGATGAAGGCCGCTGCCAGCAAGGTGCCACCACTTTGGGCGTTGGAGCTGCTGATAAAATCCGCAATGAGCACGGGAATTCCGCGCCTCATTGGGCAGTGTTCGAAACCCATCAGCGGCTTTGATGCCCACGCAGGGAAATTGCAGATGGAGGATGTTTGTCAGGCTCATGTTAGCCCGATATTTGACGAGATGGACAGCGTCAATCGATCCGGCCACGAGACCGCACATTCAGGCCCGTACGGCTCACTTCCGATTCTCATCTTCTCGCGGGATACGAACGGACTGGCGGCGAGTAAGCCGGAGGATTCCCAAGACCCTTGGAATCAAATGCAGGAAGATCTCAAGAATCTCTCCACGCGCAGCCGCAGAATCATCGCCAAAGGCAGTTCTCACTACATTCATCTTGATCGTGCGGATCTGATTGAGAAAGAGGTGCCGCTCTTCATCGAGCAGATTCGCGGCACAGCGCCGCAGCCCACGAATTACGGCTCGACGATTACTGAATAGGCTGGTGATTTTGCGCGGTTGAAAATGGTCTGCGGCCTGGCTTATTCGCGGGAAGATTTTCCTGGAAGATTCAAGTCGATCAGCCCTTCGGGCAGCGCCATCTCCACGCGCTTGGCTTTGAGGTCGATCTTCCGCAAGAAGCTCTTGGCAAAGGGGATAAGAACCTCGCCCGCCGCGCCTTCGACCACCAGCAGCGCCACCGGGCCGGCCGTCCGGTCCACGCTCTCGATTTCGCCCACCGTCACTGGCTCAGCTCCGGCCACGTCGATCAGCGCGCAGCCGATCAGGTCGCCGGTGTAGACCTCGTCCTCGGCCAGAGCGGCCCGCTCGGCGCGCGGAATGGCCACGATCAGCCCCTTGAGCGTTTCGGCCGCCGAGATCGAATCCACCCCGGCAAAGTGCAGCACGATGCCGCCCTTGTGCGGCCAGTGGGCGATGAGTTCCACCTCGCGCGGAGAGCGCGCTGGCCGCCGTTGGGCGGGCAGATTTTGCGGCAGAATCCGCGCAGCAGCCAGAGCCGCCTGCGTTCCGCAAATTTTTCAGGAAAATCGGTGAGAATGTCGGCGAAGACCTCGCCTTTGCGCCCCTGCGGGTGGCGAATCTGCGCCAGCCAGACCCAGTCTTCAGGCGTGGTCATCGCTGCCTCCACGAGGAGGGCCGGATGCATCGGCAACGGACCTCTCAGGGCTCGTCTTCTTCCAGGATGTCGAGCGTGTAGCGGTGATGCACCTTCATGCTGACGGCGCCCAGAATGGTGCGCACCGAACGGGCGGTGCGCCCCTGCTTGCCGATGACCTTGCCCACGTCCTGCGGGCGCCACGCGGAGCTTGAGAACCGTGTTTTCATCGCGGCCCACGCTCTCCACCTCAACGGCTTCCGGCTCATCCACCAGAGCCCGCGCAATCTCGCGAACCAGTTCTTCCACTTCGAACACTAGCGTTTTGGGTCATGCTCTTGCCCCTGACCAGTGCGATCTGGAATTGGCCGCCAGGATTTGGCGGCCTGAAATGAACCACATAGAACTGTGGCCGCATAGTATCAGCCCACACCCATCCGCCGTCAGCAAATAAAATGCGCGCAGGCTCGGGAGAGCCCGCGCGCGCTTTCCGGGAGGGAGCAAAAATCAGGCTGCGGCGGTTTCGAACCGGCGCGGCGCCGGGGTCTTGGCGACCAGCTTTTCCACCCTGGGCGACAACTGCGCGCCCACGCCGCGCCAGTAGGCGATGCGCTCGTGCTTCAGATCGACCGTGGCCGGCTCGGTGCGGGGGTTGTAGGTGCCGACGACCTCGATGGAACGGCCATTGCGGGCGCGGTCCTTCTCGATGACCACGATGCGATAGTAGGGCTGCTTGGGAGCGCCAAAACGCGCTAAACGAATCATTACCACGGCGATACGGTTCCTTTCAGATTGCAGTGCTCTGTTGCTGTCTACAGGGTCTTTCCGGCCGGCGAGGTGCAAGCCAGAGCCACAGGGAGGGCCGGACGGACACGCCCAGCCATGCAAGACACAACACCTAAGTATCGCCGATAGTGGGCAGTTGAGGCAAATGAGCCTTCCCGCCGCCGGGAACAGGCAACGGAGCAGCGGTCAGGGCTGAGCGCTATTTGCCTTGCTTGCCCTTCTTGCCGCCGCCGCTTGGCCGCGGCCTGCTGCGGCTGGTCGCCGCTATGGTGCCGTTTGTGGTGGGCCAGGGCCTTGGCAATCTCTTCAGGGGTCAGCTTGCTGCCGCCAAGATGCAGAACATCGTTTGCGATGGCCGGGTCGGTTTTGGTCGGTTCCATGGATTTCTCCTTTTCAAGGGAGGGCGCGCGGAGACGGGCAGGGCTGGTTCCCTCCCGCTCTACAGCATAGTCCCATTTGGCAAGGACGAACAGAATCTCTTGTGCCTGGGGTCAATGGGTCAGTTATGAATCTTCTTCAGCAGCCAGGCCATGTTCTGGCCCAGGGTTTTCATGGTTTGCATGCCCTCCTCGTCCCGCTCCACGTCGCCCGGCTCGCGGCCGATGCCGATGTTCCAATAGGACGAGCCGGGGATGATCATCTCGCTGATCAGGAAGAAATGGTTCAGGGCATCGAAGGCGTGAATCGCCCCGGCGCGGCGCACCGCCACCACGGCAGCGCCCACCTTGCGGCGGAAGAGGCCGCCGTTGGCCCGGCAACCAGGCAGGCGCGGTCCATCAGGGCCTTGATCTCGGGCGAGACGTCGGCCACGTAAGTCGGCGAGCCGAGCAGGATGCCGTCGGCCTGCTCCATCTTTTCGATCAGCGCATTGCCCATGTCGCTCTTCTGCGCGCAGCGGTGGTCCTTCTTTTTCGAGCATTCGCGGCAGGCCAGGCAGCCGTGAATCTTGGCCCCGCTCAGTTCAATCAGTTCGGTTTCGATTCCTTCGTTTTCCAGTTCCTTCAGCACGCAGCGCAGCAGGATGGCCGTGTTTCCGCCCTTGCGGGCGCTGCCGTTCAACGCAACAACCTTGATCCGGGTTCCACTCATGGTCCTTCTCCTTTTGCCAGCCATCCGGATGGCCAGGATTCCCAACCCTCTATTATGCGTCTTCAGCGAGGCGTCCCCCTTTGGCCACTCAAAGCATGGATTTTGCATGTACCCGTTTTTCATCGTGTGAGTGTACTCGCAGATACACTCATTTCTCGAATTATTTGGTACAAACTGTGCAAGATTCCGCCCCTGCTCCGTTCAAAGGGAGTGGACAACGGCGATTTTCCGCTTCATGCGGGAACCATTTTGCCTTCGCCGGGGTCCAAAGGAGTAGAGTTTCTGTTGGTTGGTCCGAGGAGGATTTGTGCGCCGAATTCTTGCCGTCTTCTGTCTTGCTTGCCTTCACCGTGACCCTTGCCGCGCCAGCTGCCGGCCGGGTCCGCACGCCAAAGCAAAGCCTGCGCACCGCGCCAGAAGGCGCAGTTGGCCGCACCGCAGGCGCCGCAGGTGGTGAAAGACCTGCCCGTGCGCAAGGTGGTGCTCTACAAGAACGGCGTGGGCTACTTTGAGCACGCCGGCTCGGTCACCGGCAACCAGCGCGTGGCCATCGACTTCACCTCGCCGCAGTTGAACGACGTGCTGCAGTCGCTCACCGTGCTCGACGAGGGCGGCGGGCGGATTGCCGGGGTCAACTACAACTCCACCACGCCGCTGGCCGAGCAGCTGAAGACGCTCTCGCTGGGCATGACCGACGACCCCACCTCGACCGAGCTCTTCCAGGCGCTGCGCGGGCAGCGGGTCGAGGTCACGGGCGGGCCGGGCGGCGCGATCACCGGGCGGCTGCTCTCCATCGAGTCGCGCACCGAGAAGGTCGCGGCAGCGACGCCGACAACACCATCGACAAGTTTTATCTGACGCTGGTTGCCACGTCCGGCGCGGTGCGGGTCATCGAACTGACGCCGACGCTGAGCGTGCGCCCGCTGGATGCGAATCTGCAAGGCCAGCTCGACCGCTATCTGGAGCTGCTCTCGACCACGCACGCCAACGGCCTGCGCCACCTGACGCTGAACGCGCTTGGGCCAGGGCCAGCGCGAGCTGCGGGTGAGCTACATCAGCGAGGTTCCGGTGTGGAAGTCGACCTATCGCATCGTCTTCCCGCGCACGCCGAATGGCATCGGCGACCATGCAGGGCTGGGCGGTGGTGGATAACACCGTGGGCGCGGACTGGGACAACGTGCAGTTGTCGCTGGTGGCCGGAGCGCCGCAGAGCTTCATCCAGCCGCTCTCGCAGCCGATCTATACGCGGCGGGTGGAGATTCCCATTGCCACCGAGGCGCAGTTGACGCCGCAGACGCATGAGGCGGCGGAGATGAAGCAGACGTTGCGGAGGCGCAATCGGAGATGGCGAATCGAGCGGCTAGCCGCACCGAGCGTTCCGCGGCCGATGATGATGGCCAGGAAGAAAGTGGCGGCCGGTGGTCGGCTGGGAGTCAGCTACGGCGTGGCGGGATGCGAACTGTGGAGCTTCGGTCCAATGGCGCCGATCGGTTGCTGCTAGTCGCCGGTGCTGGCGGCGTCGACCGCGCCAGCGACGCCTACAAAGAGGGCGACGTCTCCACCAACGCCTTCGACGACTTCTTCGAGTACGCGCTGACCCAGCCGGTCACGATTCACAAAAACGAGTCGGCGATGGTGCCGATCCTGCAGCAGGAGCTTCCCGCCGAGCACGTGACGCTGTGGAGCGAGAAGGAGCCGACGCCGCTGCGCGCCGTGTGGCTGGAGAACAAATCCAAGCTCACGCTCGACTCCGGCAGCTTTTCGATCTTCGAGAGCGGCGAGTTTGCCGGCGAGGGCCTGCTCGATCCCATCCATCCCGGCGAGAAGCGGCTGCTCTCCTACGCCGCCGATCAGGCGGTGCGCGTGAAGGTGACGGACCGCGACAGCCAGCGCACGCTGCACCATGTGCAGATCAGCAAGGGCGTGGTGATCGAAACGCACATGGATGTGGCCTCAGTGACGTACTCGGCGACCAACTCACGCGGACGGGATCGCGCGGTGCTGATCGAGCATCCGCGCCGCACCAACGGCTGGTCGCTGGACGACGAGCTGAAGGCCGCCGAGACCGCGCCGAGCCTCTATCGCTTCAGGCTGCCGGTGGCCGCGCACTCGACGGCGAAGCTGGAGGTGCGCGAGCGCGGGCCGGAGAAGACGCAGGTCTGGCTGAACGCCAACGAGAACCAGACGGAGTATCTGCTTGACCTGGTCAAGCAGCGTTCCCGATGCGCTGGACAAGCTGAAGCCGGTGATCGACGCGCAGACGGCGCTGGCCGATCTGGATCGCCGCATCGACGAATCCAAGAAGACGGAAGAAAGCCGCCGCGGCCGACGAGGCCCGCGACCGCGAAAACCTGACCGCGCTCAAGGGCAACGACGCGGCCAAGCGCTTTGTGGACGAGCTGAACCGCGCCGAAGACCAGTTGCAGACCGCGCGCAAGCAGACCGCCGACCTGGAGCAGCAGAAGAAGGCCGCCGTGGACAAGCTGAATGAGATGATCGCGCAGATCAGCTTTGATTGGGATGTGAAGGCGGAGAAGTAAAAGGGCAGGGAACAGGGACCAGGGAATAGAAACCTTGTTCCCGATCCCTGGTCCTTGTGTCCACGCGCGACTCACGGCCGCAGAATCACCAGCGCCTCCCTTTCCGCGCTTCCCTCCGGGGCCAGAGTTTCCATTCGATAGTCGAAGGTGACTAGGATTCCTTTGCGGTGCATGGCCAGAGTCAGCAGATAGGCGTCGGTGATCTGGCTTGATCCCTTGATGCGCGTGCCGAGACTCATGTCCAATTCCGATGAGGTGAGCGAATCCGGCCAGAAACAATGCCTGGAGCTGTCTTCTGTATGCTTGCGCAGAATCCCGATCGCCTCAGCCCACGCCGGCGCATGGGGGGAGAATGAGGGGTTGGTCACGATCCGCAGGAATCCCAATTCCGTCACCGGACAGGTGGCCCATAGCTCTTGACGGTGATTATGCATCCAACTGCTTGCGGCCATATGGGTTTCATGAGCCGGCCACAGCCAGGCAATCAGTACATTCACATCCAGTAGCCAGACTTTACTCACAGTTCGTCCTCTAGGCGCAACGTATGCTCCAGTGTGACAACCGGGCTGTCGCCGGGCACATCGAAAACTTCAAATCCATTTTCGATGCGGGTGCCAAGCGGCCTGTTCAAGGCTTGTTGGAGCAGATAGCTGGCGGCAGCCCCGGCTGGCATGGACCTTGCCGCCGCATACTCCTTCACCTGCTGCAATACGTCATCCCGAATATCGAGAGTGGTTCTCATGGCAATCCTCCCCAGGAATCTGGCCGATCCTATGCTGCGCAACGGTCCGGGGAAACCCCCGCACGGCGCATCAAACTTATTATATGATGCGGAATATGAAAATAACGCATCAAATATGCATAATGATGAGAAATTATATTTTGCGCATCATTGCCCATCTACAGCCTGCAGTGGAGTGTGCGATTCGATGGCAGTGCGCATACAACTTTGCCTATGATAAACCTCCAGTTACCTTCATGGAAACTTTGGTGCCATGGGAGTTATGGGAAAACTCCGGTAGAGTGAATATGGCCCTTTTTTGGGGTTGGGGTGGCGTCTATGGATGCTTCGAATTCCGCATTACCGCCCTCGTCTGCCGATCCGCAGCTACGCCTCTCACAGCAGGAAGTGCGTTGTGCGGTGCGTTTTCCGCTGGCGCTGCCCGTGATGTTGTCGTCCGGCAAGGAAGAGATTGCCGCAATGACCCGGAATGTTTCCGCCAGCGGCGTGGTTTTTGAGCTGGACAGCCCGCCCGTTCATGTCAGGGCTGGAGATCCGTTTTTCCCTGCGCATGCCCAGTGAGGTATTGGGCACCCCTCACGATGTACTGGTTCATTGTCAGGGGACGTGTGGTACGCTGCTCAAGGAACCAAAGTAACTATCTGGCTGCCGCTACCATCGACGAATATCAGTTCGCCGAGCAGTGACAGCCGGAGAGGGCCTGGCGACAAACACTTTTGCTTGGCAAGAACCCATCATGGATTTTCTGGACGATTCTGCTGAAGGCGAAATCCACGACGCTCCGGTCCAGCCGGGGACCATCCGGGTGATTCTTGCGGATTCCCAGGCTATCTACCGCGTTGGTATTCGCAAGGTATTCGCGCTGGAAGACGATCTTCGCGTGGTGGCCCAGGCCGATTCCCTGGAGAATCTGCGTGCGGCCATCGAGCGCTATCCCACCGACGTGGTGCTGCTGGAAGGCAGCCTGCTGGCCGGCACGTCCAATGTCATTCCCGAGCTGCTGCGCGTTGCCCCCGATGTGAAGCTGATTGTGCAGGCCGTGGCCGCGATGAAAACCAGACTGTGGAGCTGTACCGCCGCGGGGTTCGCGGCATCGTCAGCCGCTCCATCTCGCCCGACCTGCTGGTGCGATGCGTACGGCGGATCGCGGCCGGCGAGACCTGGATCGACAACCAATCGGTCAGCTGGGTCATCGAGGCTTATCGCGCCCAGGCCGCCGCCCTGGTCAATCCGCGCGTCCAGCCCAAGCTCTCGCCCAAGGAGATGGCCATCATTACCTGCATCACCCAGGGCAAGCGCAACAAGGAGATTGCCTACCAGTTGGGGACCACCGAGCAGGTGATCAAGAATTATCTGCGCAAGATCTACGACAAGCTGGGCGTCAGCGACCGGCTGGAGCTGGCCCTCTATTGCCTGCACAACAAGATTATTCATACCGACGACGATGAGGAATTGATGGCTAAGAAGCTGGTGGGCAAGTAAGCGGATTCTTTTCTTCGACGGCAACGGCCAGCCCAAGGGCTGGCCGTTTTGCATCACGCAGAAAAAGCATATCCATCCGGCAGATGCTTCGCGGGTACAGCCGGCCCTTACTCGCTTTCCGGCCGCTTGTAGGGCTTTTGCAGCCATTGCCGGGCCTCGTTGACCGCGCCCTGGGTGTTGTCGTTGGTCTGCACAGCCAGCCGGTACTCGTTCACCGCCCGGTCGCGCTGGCCGGTGATGTCGAAGATCTTGCCCAGCGCAATGTGGCTCCAGACCTCGGTCCATCGCGGCTCGCCGTCGCCGCGCAGACGCATCGCGGTAGGCATTGACGCTGGCCTGGTAGTTGCGCTGCGTGAAGAGCACCTCGCCGATGCGGTAGTTGGCCAGCGAACTCTGCGCATTGACCTCCAGGGCCTTCTGGTACTCGGCCAGCGCGCCGGCCAGGTCGCCCTGGGCCACCAGTTGCTGCCCCTTGAGAATGCTGACGCGCACCTGCAGGTCGGGGGTGGACTTGAGCACCCAGCCCTGCGGGTCGATGCTGATGCGGCGGGGACGGCCGAAGGTGTCCACGGAAAACGGCGTATTAGCGCCCACGACTTCGATTTTTTTCGTTTCGGTCTTGCCGTCGGTTTCCACGCTCAACTCCACCGGCATGCGGAAGAGGTCAAGGTCCTGCTCAATCTCGCCGATAGTGCGGAAGCCCTTGTTGTTGCCCAGCCGGTAGATGGCGTATTTGTTGGTGAACTGCGGCGCGCCGGTGCCGTCGACCCATTGCGCAAAGAAGGCGGTCAACGGCTGCCGGCTCTCGGCCTCGGCTACCTTTTCCAGGTCGGCCGCGCGCATCGAGCTTCCGGTGAACTGGCTGAGCGCGCCCTTGAGCGTGGCCAGGAAGGCCTGGTCGCCGATCTCCCAGCGCAGCATGTGGAAGATCATGGCGCCCTTTTCCAGGGTCATCGACTGGAACTCGGGCGAAAAGGGACTGAGGTGGCTGGCGCTCGACAGGGGAATGGTGTCGTAGGCCAGCGCTCCGGCGGCCACATCCTGAATGGCCGCTCTTCAGGGCGTTCTGTGCCGCTCTGGTTCTCGACATACATCAGCTCGCTGTAGCGGGCCATGCCGTTGGTGATCCAGGCGTCGTTGAGGGTGCGCGGGCTGACCTCGGAGCCCCACCACTGGCGGGCGATGGTGTTGGCCAGCAGGCGAATGCCGCTCTTGTCGCCCACGCGGGAGCCGGGAATCGCCGCCAGCTCCGGCGCCCAGACGGAGGGCAGCGTGTCGTCCGGCAGCTCGACAACATTCAAGCGGCTGGATTCGGCCTCGCCAAAGCTGCCGGTGAAGAATTCGTACTCTTTGGCCGCCGTTTGCGCCAGTTCGCCGGCTTGCTGCTGGTGACTCGCCGTTAGATATACCTTCACGTTGCCCGCGCCGCCCGAGACCGGGTCCACGTAGCGGCCGGCAATCACCGTACCCGGAAAGCCGGGCTTCTCCCAATTGAAGTCATACTCGTCGCCGGGCTTGCCGTTGGCCAGAACCGACCGGTTTGGCTCCGCCCTGCGCGCCGCTTGAAAAAACCCGCATTCCCTGGGGCACGCGGATGTGCATCTCCGCTGTGAAGCGGCTGGTCAGATAACCCGAGGTGGGAAACCAGCGCGCCGGGTAAAGCAGATAGGTAATGGGTTCCTGAATGGCGGCCAGTTTGACGCCCTCGACTGGGCCGTCGTTGTTGCCGGTGATCACGCCCTCGTACTCGAAGGTCCAATGCACGGCTTGCCCGCTGGACAAAGGGCGTGGCCGGGGCGATGCGGATGCTGCCGTCCGCCGAGCGCTGGCCGGTGAGCACCGTGCCAGCCTCATCGGAGATTTTGGTCACCTTCAGCGCCGGGTGCAGGCCGAAGCTGACAGACTCGTCTTGTTGCAGTCCGGCATTTTCCGGCGCGATAAAGCTGACCACCGCTTTGGCCGTAGATGGTGCGTCTCCGCGTCGATCTCGGCGTCGATGACGTAGCCCGAGACGGCCGGAGCGGGCCGCTCCGGCCGCTGAGCGGCGAGCGGAGCGGCCACGATGAAAGCGCAGGTCAAACAGGCCAAGCCCGCCAGCAACGCCGTCCTCGTCTTCATGCGCACGCAGCCATTATCGCAGCCATCGCCAGGTCATTTCACTTCGGCCATTAGTGGCCGGGCGTGTTTATTGCTGGACGACTTCCAGCTCGATGGTCAGCTTGACCTCGTCGCCCACCATCGCAGCGGGGAAGCTGGGCGCGATCCCGAAGGCTGTGCGGCTGAGAGTGGTGGTGGCTGTAAGGCCGGAGTGCGGCTTCTTATCCATTCCCGGAACCGGCGCACTGGGGCCTTCCACGTCCAGCACCACGGGCTTGGTGACGCCGTGCAGGGTCAGGTTGCCGCTCACCGTCAGCTTATCGCCGTTCTTCACCACGCTGGTGCTGGCAAAGTTGGCCGTGGGAAACTTGTCTACGTCAAAGAATGCATCGGATTTGAGGTGCGCGTCGCGCTGCGCAACGCCGGTGTCGATCGTTTTCACATCGATGGTGGCCGTCACGGTGGATTTTGTAATGTCGGCGTTGTTCAACAAAATCGTCGCCGCCACATTGCCGATCCGCCCATGAACATTGGAGACGCTCATGTGCTTAATGCTGAAGTCAACCTCGCTGTGCGCTGGATCGGAAGTCCAGGTCGCGGTTTGCGCCACGGCCAGCGGAGCTGCCAGCGCCAGAATGCCAGACAAAATTGCCAAACGATTCATGGTTCAGTCCTTTCAGTGCAGGGCCGATGGGGCCGTATGGTTGATTTCCAGCCGAGCCCGTTGGGGAAACACTCGCCAGATTTTTGAGATGAGGGGAAACAGCAGGAAATTCCGAAGGGAAGATTCCCACATTCATGAGATGTTCCAGATGGAATTTTCGTTGCAACAATTTTTGTCTGGTTCCAATAGACCAGCCTTGGAAAGGTACTTCGAGTTCCGATTCTCTGTACCCTTATCCCTGGTCCCTGCTATTCTCGCGTAGATGTCCGTTCTGAACGACTTCCGGCGACTCACCCGCTCCCAGCGCCACACCTTCCTGGCCGCCTTCCTGGGCTGGACCATGGATTCGCTCGACTTTTTCCTGCTGGTCTTCTGCGTCAAAGCAATCGCCGCGGAGTTCCACACCCTGCCCTCGGCGGTGATGGGCGCGGTCTTTTTGACGCAGGCATTCCGGCCGGTGGGCGCGGTGCTCTTCGGCGTGCTGGCCGACCGCTATGGCCGCCGTCCGGTGCTGATGGTGAACATTTTGAGTTTTTCTGTAATCGAGCTGGCCTGCGGCTTTGCGCCTTCGCTCATGGTGCTGCTCGCGTTGCGCGCCCTGTTCGGCCTGGCCATGGGCGGCGAGTGGGGCGTGGGCGCGGCGCTGACCTTTGAGACGCTGCCCACCGAGGGTCGCGGCGTTTTCTCGGGAATTTTGCAGGAGGGCTACGCGCTGGGCTCCATCCTGGCTGCCGGCGCATTCGCACTCTTCTTTAATGGCTTTACCTGGCTGGGGCTGCACGTTCCTGGAATTGGCTGGCGGGGGCTGTTCATCCTGGGCGCCATGCCGGCCCTGCTGGTGCTCTATGTGCGCATGAGGGTCGAAGAGTCGCCGGTGTGGCTGGAAGGGAAAAAGAAGCGGCTGGCGCGTTCTGCCGGAGACGCCCGGATCGCCAAGGCCGAGGATCTGGCCCACCTGCTGGCCTTTCTGCCCACCTTTCTTTTTCTCATTTTGCTGATGACCGCATTCATGAGCTTTTCGCACGGCACGCAGGACGTGTATCCCACCTTCCTGGCAACCTATGCGAAACTTACGCCGCAGATTGTCGGCCTGATCGGCGTGTTGTACGGCATCGGATCCATCGCCGGCGGCATTGCCTTCGGCGCGCTCTCGGAGAAGTGGGGCCGCAAGCGGGCCATCGTCGTCGCGGCGCTGTTGTCGATTCCGGTGATTCCGCTCTACGCCTACGGCCACTCGGCCCTCACGCTGGGCATCGGCGCGGTGCTCATGCAATTCATGGTGCAGGGAGCGTGGGGCGTGGTGCCCGCCTATCTCACCGAGCTGTCGCCGGCTCCGGTGCGAGCCACGGCTCCCGGCCTCGCCTACCAGTTAGGCGGCCTCATCACCTCCTGGAACGGCAAGGCGCAGGCGCTCATCGCCGAGCGCACCGGCAACTACCCGGCTGTGCTGGCCGGTACCGTGATCATTGTGGCGCTGACGCTGGCTGGACTAGCGCTCACGGGCCGCGAAGCCAAAGGGCAGGAGATGACGGCGGCGTGAGAGAAGGTTTACCGCCTACCGCTGAAATAAGCCAACCAGCTTGCCGCTCGCCAGGATGTATCCCTGCATTGCGGCTTCCACCTGCGCCCGCGTCGCTCCCACCGGCAGATTCAACTTTGCATTCAGCGCATAAAGCGTGAATATGTAGTGGTGCGGCAAGCCCGGCGGAGGACAAGGGCCTCCATAGCCGATCTCGCCGAAATCGTTGCGGCCCTGGAGTGCGCCGTCGGGAAGCTGGCCCAGTGCCGGCAGCCCCTCGGGCAGCGCTCGCGTCCCGGCGGGTAGGTTATACAGCACCCAGTGAACCCAGGTTCCGCGGGGCGCGTCCGGGTCGGTGACCGTCAGCGCAAGGCTCGCCGTCGCCGCCGGGAGCGCGTTCCAGCTCAATTGCGGAGAGATGTTCGCTCCGCTGCATGTAAACTTAGCCGGAATCCGGCTTCCATCTTGAAAGCTGGTACTGGATAAATTCATCGCTTGCCCCCTTGCTGCTGAATTGTGGCAGCCCGGCAGCGCCGCAACCAGGAGCAGAAGCACTGCCGCAACGCTCCATGCCGCCTGGCGCAATTCTTTGCCGAATCGATTATTTGCTGAAGCGCGCATACGCCGCCCACTTTCCATACAAATCTATCAATGCACAGGAATTCTAAAACATATTGACCGCTCTTGTAACGGAATATTATGCAATCTGACTCAAGACTACAGACCCCTATTCCCTATTCCCTCAGTCCTTAATCCCTGTTCTTTCACTTTGGCCGAATCAATTCAAAGCGCTCCCGCGTCCGCACCCATGTATTGCCGGCCATGCGGCCCACGGCATCCAACCCCGCCGGATCGACGCGAAAATCCTCCACCAGCTCTTCGCGCAGGTGAAAGCGCACCACCTCGCCCAGCACGATCACGCCGCTGGCCAGTGCGTGGCCGGTGTAGATGACCTGAAGCAGCTTGCACTCCATCTGCGCGGGCGACTCGGCGACGCGCGGCGGGCGGACGACTACGCTCGCGACTGGCGTCAGCCCGGAGAGCACAAACTCGTCCACCTCCGGCGGCACCTCGGCAGAGGAGGCGTTGGCCGCGGCGGAGATAGCGTCGCTGACCACGTTGATGACAAACTCGCCCGTCTCCTCCACGTTGCGCAGCGTGTCCTTTGGCTCGACGCTCCCGTCCGCAGCGCCGGCGCGCAACGACGGGCAAAAGAGCACTGTAGGCGGATTGGAGCCCACGCCGCAGAAAAAGCTGAAGGGCGCGAGATTTGCCACACCCTCCCGGCTCATCGTCGAGACCAGCGCCACCGGACGCGGCACGATCATGCCGGTCATCAGCTTGTACATTTGCCGGGGTTGGCACTCGGCCGGGTTGAAGCAGAGCATGGGGCTTGCGGAAGTGTGCGCGTTATCCATGCAGATAGCCTAGACCATTGCGGCGGCGGGTGCGACGCCAAAGCAATGCATCTTACTTTTCCGTCTGTTCGGTCAGCCCAACCTCGGCCGGTGGCGCCAGCGTGTGCGTCTTCCACCACTGCTCCAGCACCTGGCTCCAGCGGTCGCTGCGGCCGATCCACAGTTCGCGGCACGGTCGTAGTGGGCCAGGTTGTTCTCCAGCCAATAGGGCCGGTTGTCGCGCAGCCAGGCCTGCCGGTAAAGCCCGCCCAGCAGCGTGTAGCCGTCGCGCATGTCTTCCAGCAGTCCGTTGTTCGCGCCGATGGCGCACAGCTTCGCCTGGACCTCGTCTCTGCGGCTCTTGTCGGCGGCTATGGCCCGCGCCTGGTTGTAGAGCGCAATGGATTCGTCGGCTGCCTGAAATTTGAGGCCCACAAAATCGATGCGGCGCGCGCCCAGCTCCATGGCGTCCAGCGCTTCCGGATTTTCCAGAACGCGATTCTCCTGCTTCGCCGCGGCCCTGGCTTCGGCGATCAACGCAATGGCGCGCTCGGCGTGCAGGCGCAATGCGCTCTCAACGGGCCGCAGCTTGTCGTTCACGCGCTCACCCTCCGGCGAGAAGGGATCAACCCAGAAGTAAACGTCTCTGGCATCGTGCAGGCCGGCCTCTTTGAACGCGTCGTGAGCGGCCATCAGTTCACGCTGCGCCTGGTCTGATCTTGCCTGTCGGATCGCCATGAAACGCCTGGCCAAAGGAAGACGAAAAAGTCTCCTCCGAGCTTTCGCCCGATTGCCATCCGGCTGCCGCGCCAAAGAGCACGCCAAACCAGTTCTCGTCGAAGATGCCCTCGCCGTCGTCGTTCCACACGGTGTTCAGCACGCCCGTCGCGCCCAGCGCCTGGCCGTCGCGCACAAAGACGCGAATGTTGTCCAGCGCCTCGTTGTTGTTGGGGTAGAGGCGGCTCCAGTTGCTGACGCCGGGCGCCACCCAGGTCTCCAGGCCCGCCTTGGTAAACGGCTCGATGATCGGCTTGAAGTCCGGCCGGGCTCGGTACTCCCAGGGCACGGCGATCATGTCCTTGGGCAGGGTGCCCACCAGCTCCGGCGATTTGACCGCGATGTCGCCCCAGAAGAGCAGCCGCTTGTGGTTGGGCTCGAGCGTCGCGTGAATCTGCTTGAGGAAGTCGATGTAGACCGCGTCCAGCCCCTGCTGCTCCACCTGCTCGCGCGTCTTGCCCAGGCCCAGCTCAAAGGTCTCGTCGGCGCCGATGTGCGCGTAGGGAGCGGGAAAGACCTTGGCCAGCTCGCCGAACCAACTGCCGATCAGCGGCAGCGTGGCCGCGTCGCCGGGCGCCAGCACTGAGCCGTGCGGCGTCTCGCCCAGCGTGGAGAACTGCTCGAACTTGAGCAGATGGTGCAGGTGGCCGAAGGACTCCTGCTCGGGAATGACGGTGATGTGGTACTGGGCGGCATAGGCCACCAGCTCGCGGGCTTCGTCGGGCGTCATCGCGCCGCCGGGGAAGGCCGCGACTGGAGAGGATTCGTAGGCGAAGGTGTGCTCAAAGTAGGGCGAGAAGATGTTGATCTTGTAGGCCGCCAGGGTGCGAATCTCGCGCTTCAAAAAATCCATGTTGGGCAGCGGGCCGCGCGACCAGTCGTCGGAGAGGCCGCGATGGGCCATCGCCGGCCAGTCGCGCAGCGTGGGCACGAGCAGCACCGCGTCCTTGCCGCTGCCGCGAATCAACTGCTTCACCGTTTGCGCGCCGTAGAAGATGCCGGCGGAGGTTTCGGCGATTACCGCCAGGCCGCCCTGCCCGTCGGGCACGATGATGTAGCCCTCGTCGTGCATCGCCGGATCAAAGCTCAGGTGGTTCGCGGCCAGCAGCGCCTGGGCCGGCGCGCTCTCGGCTCGCTCCAGCCGGATGAAGGGAGCATCACTGCGCACGGTTCTCTTCCCCAGGCGATCCTCGATCAGGTCCTCGACGGCAAACTGATCCTCCGCATTCTTCTCCGAGGTGACGAAGAAACCGATGCCCCCGATGGGAATCGCCTGAACGGCAGTGCACTCCCGCGGCGCGGGCACCAGGCGCAGATCAGCGCAGGAGGGCGCGGCTGCTGGGCGGTTTGGGCAAACGCGCCGGCTGCGGCGCACAAAATAAGCAAGGTGAAAACGGCGAAAGAACGGCGCATCAGGGCTGCCTCGACGATCGGGTTTCGTCTACAAGGCTAACGCATCGCCGCTGCTGCTGTGAAACGGGCCAGCGAAACGCATCTGGCTCCCGATTCGCCACTTCTGTGCAGATCACGTGAATGGCTATAGCCCCGATCATCCGCGAAATGCATGGTCAACAGCCCGCTTTGATTCGGCTCTGGAATCGGGCCTGTTCACGCTACCAAGCCGCTACCTGGGTAGTGTGAGCAGACCCTATGTCAAGCGGATACAGGGACCCATCGTTTCACCATGCAGTACGCAGCCCGAATTGTGACACATGGCACAGTAGCTGGCTGCGGAGCGACAATAAGCCTGTAAGGTCTGGCAGCCTCCGCTGCGCGGGCCGGGAGAGAATTTCGATGAGCGATCTTGCAGCGCTGGCTGAAGCCGTTGCCGTTGACCCGTTGGTTGGCCATCCCGCCGACTACCACGTCTTTCACAAGTTTCTCGCTCGCTGCAAGGAACTGCCGGCCATCACCACGGCGGTCTGCTGGCCGATGTCGGACGTGGCGCTCAGAGGCACGGTGGAAGCGGCAGAAGCGGGGCTCATCAAGCCTACGCTGATCGGCGACAAGGCCGAGATGAAGGCTCTGGCCGCAAAGATCGGCGTCAATATCTCCCCCTACCCCATCGTTGATGCCGATACCGAGATCAAGGCCGCCGAGTTGAGCGTGGCCATGTGCCGCAGCGGCAATGCCCAGGCCATGATGAAGGGCAGCCTGCACACCGATGAGCTGATGAAGGTGGCCATGGCCCGCGACACCGGGTTGCGCACCTCGCGCCGCATCAGCCATGTTTTTGTGATGGACACGCCGGCCTATCCGCGCACCCTGCTGATTACCGACGCGGCCATCAACATCGAGCCCGAGCTGGAGGACAAGATCCACATCGTGCAGAATGCCATCGACCTGGCCCATGCATTGGGCATCCCCGAGCCCAAGGTGGCGCTGCTGTCGGCCATCGAGACGGTGAACACCAAGATCAAGTCCACGCTGGACGCCGCGGCGCTGTGCAAGATGGCCGATCGCGGCCAGATCACCGGCGGCATCCTCGACGGGCCGCTGGCCTTTGACACCGCGGTCAGCGTCAAGGCGGCCAAGATCAAGGGGCTGGTCTCGCCGGTCACCGGGCAAGCCGACATCCTGGTAGTTCCTGATCTGGAAAGCGGCAATATGCTGGCCAAGCAACTGGAATACCTGGGCGGAGCGCAGTTGGCCGGCATCGTGCTCGGCGCGCGCGTTCCCACCATCCTCACCAGCCGGGCGGATTCGGCCGAGACGCGGCTCACCAGTTGCGCCGTGGCCGTGCTGCTGCACTATGCCGAACATCCGCTGGGCAAGGCCTAGTTTTCTCCCATCCATATGAAACGGGCCTTTTCCCTGGGAATGGCGCCGTTTGCGTCTTCTTCGGGTATGGCGCCTAAGCCCTTGCAGTCTTGTCCGGTTATGACCGGATGGTTTTGCTCGGTGTCGGATGGCGTATTTCTGAGTTTTTTACAGGCATCTTAAAGATATTTGCAGTGGCTTATCCGATAGAAAGAGGTATACCAGTTGAAGGGGGGAATTGCGTCTTGAGGGATTCCGGGCAAGCGGATCTGCTGCTTTTGCCCGGAGTATGCCTTATCCCTGTCAAGAAGCGCATTTCCCATCGACTGAAGCGGCAGATCGCCAGGGTCAGGAAAGGCCGAAATGCGCATTGAAGCGGAAGCCAATCTCTCGGCCCTGATCGAAAGCACCGAAGACCTGATCTGGTCGGTGGATCCTCGCTATCGGCTGATTACCTTCAACGGCGCCTTCATGGAGTATTTTGAGAGGAATTATGGCGGTCCGGTTGCCCCCGGGATCGGATTTCAGGAGCTGCTTCCGCCGGCATCTCGCGGCGTCTTGGCCTCCGCTCTTTGACCGCGCGTTAGCCGGCAGAAAAGTTTCGTGTCGAAATGCCCCTGGATGATGACCGTATCCTGGAACTCGTCTTCAACCCGATCATCGTCGATGGGAAAACGACGGGGGTTTCGGTATTCGGCAAGGACATCACCGAGCGCAGGAAATCAGAGAGCGCGATCAAGAAGGCGGAAGCAAATCTGTCCGCCTTGATCGAAAGCACCCAGGATTTGATCTGGTCAGTAGACCTCGACTATCGCCTGGTTACATTCAACCAGGCATTGCAGCAGAACATCCAAAATACCTATGGCGTCCGGATTGAGGCGGGAATGTGCTTCCACGAGGCGCTTACGCCGGAGCGGGCGGCGCGTTGGCCGGGATATTATGCGCGTGTGGTTACGGATGGCCCGTTTCGAGTCGAGTATTCCAGGATCGATGGCGGCATCATGGAGCTGGCCTTCAATCCCATCGTTGTCGAGGGGATTACGACGGGAATCTCGGTCTTCGGCAAGGTGATTACGGAGCGGAAGAAAGCCGAGGAATCGCGCCGTTTTCTTGCCGAGGTGGTGGAAAGCTGCGAGGAAGCGATCCTCACCTATACGCCGTCCGGCATCATCCTCACCTGGAATCACGGCGCAGAGGAAATCTACGGCTACTCCGCCAATGAAGCTATCGGAAAGCCCATGTCCATGGCCGTTGCGCCGGAACGAAGGGAGGTTCTGGATCGAGTCACCAGGCAGCTACTGGGCGGGGCGCCGGTAATCCATGAGCGGGGCATGGGCTTGCGCAAGGATGGAGTCAAGTTTCACAATTCCGTGACCACCTGGCCCATCCGGAATTTAGCCGGCGAAGTGACAGCTATCTGCACCATTGTTCGCGATGTTTCCGTCCGCCATGAGGCGGAAAGGACCCGGGCTTTGCTGGCTTCAGTGGTGGAATCCTCCGGCGACGCGATTCATGCCGTCAACTTGGATGGGACTATCGCCAGTTGGAACCGTGGCGCGGAACAAATGTGCGGCTACACAAGCGAGGAAATCCTCGGCAAGAGCGTTGCGATTCTCGTTCCCCCCGGCCATGAAGAGGTGCTGCGGAAGAGCTTTACCAGCCTTCGGGACGGATGCGCCACGGGTCCTTTCGATGTTGTAATCCTGCACAAGGATGGAACCGGGATCGACGTTTCGCTCACACTCTCCCCGATCCGGGATTCAGAAGGGAAAGTGGTGGGGGGCGCTGCCATCGCCCGCGACATCCGCCAGCGCAAGCAGATCGAGATGCAACTGCATGAAAGCCTGAATTCGCTCAAAGAGTCGCAGGAAATTGGAGGGCTGGGCAGCTACGTTCTGGATTTCGGAACCGGCGTATGGACAGGCTCGGATGTTCTTGATGAAGTCTTCGGAATAGGCAAAGAATACGAACATACAGTGGCGGGGTGGACGGCCTTGATCCATCCCGATGATCGCGTCATGATAGCCGCTTATTTCGAGGAAGAAGTTGTTGGCAAGGGCAGGAATTTCAACAGGGAATATCGCATCGTTCGCCAGAGTGACCAGGCGGAGCGCTGGGTGCATGGAATCGGCAGGCTGGAGTTCGGCGACAAGGGCCAGCCGGTGAAGATGCGCGGCGTCATTAAAGACATCACCGAGAGCAAACTATCGGAGATGCAAGTGCACGACAGCGAAGAGCGCTACCGGGCCACCTTCGAGCAGGCTGCGGTGGGCATTGTTCACGCCTCGTTTGAGGGGATTATTCTGCGCGGCAACCAGCGATTCGCCACGATCATCGGTTACTCCCCGGAGGAGATCCCCGGTCTCTCTGTCCGTCAGATCACGGCGCCGGAGGAGAGGGATGCAAGCGCGGAGGTGATACAACGAGTCGCGGGCGGCGCCGGCGCTGAAGTGATCGAGAAGCGTTATATCCGCAAGGATGGAAGCCTGTTCTGGGCAAAGACGACTGTCTCGATGCAACACGACAGCCAGGGACGGCCGCTTCACACCATCGCTTTCATCGAAGACATCAACGAGCGCATGGAGGCCGAGAAACAATTGCGCGTTAGCGAGGAACGCTACCGCGCCATTTTCGAGCAGGCCCCGGTGGGCATCATTCACGCCTCACTCGATGGCCGGTACCTGCGTTGCAACGCGCATTTCGCGGAGATTATCGGTTACCCGCAAGAGGACGTACTCCGCCTCAGCTTTCAGCAGATCACGGTCCCGGAGGATCTGGAATCCAGCCTTGGGCTGCTACATCAACTGCGGGAGGGCGCCGAGGAGATCCCCAGCATAGAGAAGCGCTATGTGCGCAAGGACGGCAGCCTGGTCTGGGTCAGAGTGACGCTTTCGTTGCAACGCGACGGCGAGGGCCGCCTCCTCTACTTCATTGCGATCGTCGAGGAGATTCAGGCGCGCAAGGAGGCCGAGGAGCGGCTGAAGGTGATTCAGGAAACTCTGCAGGCGAGTGAAGAGCGTTATCGAACGGTATTTGAGACCAGCCCCGATGCTGTCATTATTGCCCGGCTGAGTGATGGAGTGATCCTCGACGTAAATCAATCCTTTCAGGATTCCACAGGGTTTAAGCGCAACGAAGTCATGGGACACTCTGTGGTGCAGCTCGGCCTGTGGGAGAATGATTCCGAGAAGCGGCTATATTTCGATCAGTTGAGCCAGCAAGGCAAGTGTCGGGAGATACAGGTGCAGTCTCGTAGAAAGAACGGGGAACTGTTTTGGATGCAGTTGTCCGCATCCCTGATTGAGATTGGGGGAGAGCGTTGCCGGATTACCTTCGCGAAAGATATCTCTGAGATCAAAGCAGCCGAAGCGCGGACGGCGGCGGCCCAGGAGGCGCTGCGGCGAAGCGAGGATCGCTATCGCACCGCCTTCCAGATGCATCTCGATGCCATCGATATCTGCCGGTTGGAGAATGGCCGGTATATTGACGTGAACGAGGCATTCGTCCGCTGCACGGGCTTTCAGCGCGAAGAAGTGATCGGGCGGACGGCGCAGGAAATCGGCATCTGGTCCGATCCTGGCGACCGGCAGAAAATGATAGATGCATTGCGCCAGAATGAGGGCCGCTGCACCTTCGAAGCGCCCTATCGAACCAAGAACGGTGACTTGCGCTGGGGCTTGCTGTCGATAGCGGAGATCGAGCTGGACGGCGTCCCCTGCATCCTGTCCATCACCCGCGATATCACCGATGCCAGGGCAGCCGAAGAGCGTCTGGCCGCGGTCCAGGAAACGCTGCGGGCGAGCGAAGAACATTACCGCATCGCCTTTCAGACCAGCCTTGACACCATCGGCATCAACCGTATCGAAGATGGGATGCATATCGATGTCAATGACTCTTTCCTGCGCATGTTTGGATACCAACGAGAGGAAGTGATCGGTCATACCTCTCTGGAGCTGCAACAGTGGGCGGACCCGGAGGATCGGCAGAGATGGATCGAGGCACTTCGCAAAGACTCCGTTTGCCTGAATATGGAAGCCCGGTTGCGGCAAAAAAACGGAAATATCATCTGGGGACGAATATCGGGATCGCTCATCGAGTTGAACGGAGAACAGTGCGTTCTTGTTGTCAGCCGGAATATCACCGAGGAAAAGGCATCCGAAGAGCGTCTGGCCGCGTTTCAGGAAACGCTGCGGACCAGTGAAGTGCGTTATAGAACCATATTTGAGGCCAGCGCCGATGCTGTCATTATTACCGGGTTGAGCGATGGGAAGATCATCGACGCCAATCAGACATTCTGCGATTCGGCGGGGTACGAGCGCCATGAGGTCCTCGGGCGTACGGGGCAGGAACTTGGAATATGGGTGAATGAATCCGACAGGCAGAGATTTTTTGACGGGTTAGCGCACGACGGTACATGCCGGGATTTTGAAGCCCTCTCCAGGAGAAGGAACGGGGAGACATTCTGGATGCGGATATCTGCATCCAACATTGAGATTGAAGGGATCCCATGCCGGCTTATCGCGGCAAGAGATATCTCTGAAGCCAAGGGGGCCGAGGAGCGCCTGGTTGCTGCTGCCAGTGCACTGCAAAGCAGCGAAGAGCGCTACCGCACCGCCTTCCAGACCAATCTTGACGCCATTAATATCAACCGGATCGACGATGGAAGATTTATCGACTGCAATCAGGCTTTTCTCGACATGACGGGATATAAGCGCGAAGAAGTCCTGGGACGAACCACACTGGAACTGGAGATCTGGGCGGATGCCCGCGACCGCAAGGCCATGGTGAAAATGGTGCGCCGGGACTCCAGTTGCCGCGGATTGGAGATCCAGTTCAAAAAGAAGAACGGGGAGGTGTTCTGGGGAGAAATGTCGGCGTCGCTGATGGACATAGACGGCGTTCCCTGCATCCTATCCATTATCCGGGATCTCTCCGCGGCCAAAGCAGCGGAGAGCACCATCCGCAGTCTGGCTTTCTACGATCCGTTAACCGGCCTGCCCAACCGCCGGCATCTGATGGAGAGGTTGCGCCAGCCCCTGAACGCCGGCGCGCGAAGCGGCCGTTCGCATGCGCTGCTGTTGGTTGATCTGGATCATTTCAAAACCCTGAACGACACCCTCGGCCATCAAACCGGCGATCTTCTGCTTCAGGAAGTCGCGCGGCGCATCGTTGCCTGCGCCCACGAAGCCGACACCGTGTGCCGGCTGGGCGGCGATGAGTTTGTGGTTGTGCTGGAAGACCTGAGCAAAGTTGCCGAGGAAGCCGCGGCCCAGGCCCAGGACGTAGGCGAGAAAATATCCTGGCTGCGATTAGACCGGCCCTGCCTGCTTGAGGAGCCATGAATGTCTCTCCACGGCCAGCATCGGAATCGCCATCTTCGGGGACCGGCAAGACAGCACGGATGAGATCCTGCAGCAGGCGGAGATTGCCCTCTATCAGGCCAAGGCCGCGGGCCGCAACACCCTGCGCTTTTTCTCCCCCGCCCTGCAGGCTGCCGTCAACGCCCGCGCCGCGATGGAGGAGGATCTGCGCCAGGGGATCAAGGCAAAGCAATTCCTGCTTTACTATCAGCCGCAGGTGGAGCGGGGCCGCTTGACGGGCGCCGAGGCCCTCATCCGTTGGAAGCACCCCAAGCGCGGCATTGTTATGCCCAACGATTTCATTCCCCTGGCCGAGGAATCCAGGCTGATTCTGCCGCTGGGAGATTGGGTGCTGGAAGCCGCCTGCGCGCAGATTGCGTTGTGGGCAGGCCGCAAGGAAACAGCCCATCTATCCATCGCCGTCAACATCAGCGCCCTGCAGTTCCGCCAGCCGTCGTTTGTCGAGCAGGTGCTGGAAATCCTCAGCCGCACCGGCGCCAACCCGGAAAACCTCAGGCTGGAACTCACCGAGAGCATGTTGGTGGAGAATCTCGAAGACATCATCGCCAAGATGACCCGAACTCAAAGTCGCATGGCTTGCGATTCTCGCTGGATGACTTTGGCACCGGCTATTCGTCCTTGTCTTATCTCAAGCGCCTGCCCCTGGACCTCTTGAAGATCGACCGCTCGTTTGTGCGCGACATGCTGGTGGACGCCACCAGCGGAGCGATAGCGCAAACCATTCTTTCGCTGGGCCGCGCCATGGGTTTATCGGTCATCGCCGAGGGCGTGGAAACGGAAGAACAGCGGGGCTATCTGGCCGGCCTCGGCTGCCACTCCTTCCAGGGATACCTGTTCAGCCGCCCGCTGCCGCTGGAGAAGTTCGAGGACTTTCTACAGAGCTTTGCGGAAGGCGGCGGCCCGAGTTGAGCCGGTTGTGCATGGGTGTTCTGTAGATTTGAGTGTGTCTTTCCGATCTGCTGCTTTTGCGGAAGAATCCGCGAGCAAAGCCCTGCCCGAAATGATTCGATAGTGCAGCCAGACATCCATCAGGAAGCAAAAAGGCCTCGCATTGCGCGAAGCCTCTCTGCTGTGGATTTGTTGCTTTGCTACTTCAGCGTCAACTCCGCGCTGAGCGGCGTGTTTTCGCTGGAGTCGCCGACGCGGATCACAAATTTGCCGGGATCGATGGTCCACTTGTGGGCCGCCGCGTCCCAGTAGCTGAAGGCGCGGGCATCCAGGTTGAGAGTCACGTGCTTGTGTTTCGCCGGGAGCCAGCCGCACCTTCTCAAAGCCCTTCAGTTCGCGCTCCGGGCGGCTGACCTTGGCGGACGGATCGGAGACGTAGAGCTGCGCCACCTCCGCTCCGGCCACGCTGCCGGTGTTGGTCACGTCGAAGCTGACCGTCACCGTTGAGCCGGAGGCAGCCGTCGCCGGCACTTGCAGATTGGCGAAGCTGAAGGTGGTGTAGCTCAACCCGAAGCCGAAGGGGAAGAGCGGGTGCTTGCCGGTAGTGGTCCAGTAGCGGTAGCCCACCATCAGCTTGTCCTCGTACTTCACGTGGGGAATGACGTAATCCACCGGCGGGCGGCCCTCTTCGATCACGTGCAGCGAGGTATCCGCGCCCTTGATCGGATAGTAGTAAGGCGCGGAGGGGTTCTCCTCCCAACTGCGGTCGAAGCTGACCGGCAGCTTGCCCTCGGGATTGTGCTTGCCGAAGAGCACCTCGGCGACGGCCGTGCCGCCCTCCTGGCCGGGATACCAGGTGTGCAGCAGCGCGGGAACCTTGCTCGAGCCAGCGCCGCGTGTCCAGCGCCGCCGCCGCCGGTGAGCGTGACGATGGTGCGCGGATTGGCCGCGGCGATGGCCTCGATCAGCGCGTCCTGTCCCCAGGGCAGCGCGAAGGTGCGGTCATGGCCCTCGCCCTCGGTCGCGCGGATTGAAGCCGGCGGCGATGACCACCACGTCGGCCTTGGCGGCCATCTCGCGGGCCTCGGCGGAGATCAGCTCAGGCAGATAGGCAATGCCCAGGCCGAAGCGGGGCGTTGCGCCGCGAGGCTGAAGCTCGGCGACCACGGTGGCGGTCTCTCCGGCAGCCAGCTCAACAGTGGCCGATTGCGGAACCTGGCCTTCGGCGCGTTCCTGGTGGAGTATCTCTTTGCCGTTCACCAGCACCTTGAATCCATTCCCGCCCCAGCCCGACGCGGCAGCCAGAATCATATACTTGCCGGCTTTTTCCGCCTTGTAGTGAGCGGTGTAACGGATGCTGTGCGGCGTTGTGGCCTCTGGCTCCCAGCCGGTCTCGCGCCAACCGGCGATGTCCCGCTCGGTGCTGCTCTTCGGCGTTCCGGTGAAGTCCTTGCTGGGATAATCGTCGACCTGGACGGCGCCCTCCCAGCGTGTCTGCCAGAAGAACTCTCCTCATTTCGGGCAGTCCGCGGCTGTAAAGCACGCTGCACATTGGGTCCGGCGAGATTGGCGATGCCGGTGAGGATGCTGACCGGCTCAAAGGCCTGTGCCTCGGAGGAGCCGCCGCCGCCGGTCACCGCCGGATAAGCGTCGGGGCCGATGACGGCGATGGTCTTGATCTTGCTCGCATCGAGCGGCAGCAGGTGGCCGTCGTTCTTGAGCAAGGTCAGGCTCTCGCGCGCGCCGTCCAGGGCGACGGCGCGATCGGCCACTGAGTAGGTCGAGTCAGCCGGATCGAATTGCGGACGGTCGAGGAAGCCGTAGCGCAGCACGGTCCTCAGCAGCCGCAGCACCTTGTCGTCGATGGTGGATTCCTTCACCGTGCCGGCTTTGACCGCGGCCAGCAGAACTTTGGCGGTCATGAAGCGCGCGTTGGGCATCTCCAGGTCCAGGCCGTTGTTGGCCGCCGCCACGCCGTCATAGGTGGCGTCCCAGTCCGACATGAGAATCCCCTGGAAGCCCCAGTCGCCCTTGAGCACCTTCAGGTTCAGAAACTCGTTCTGGGTGGCGTGGACGCCGTTGACCAGATTGTAGGAGTTCATCACCGCGTCCACATGAGCCTGGGTGACGGCGGCCTCGAAGGCCGGCAGATAGATTTCGCGCATGGTCCGCTCGTCCACATCCACGCTCACGTTGTGCCGGTTGTACTCCTGGTTGTTCAGCGCGTAGTGCTTGACCGTGGCGATGACGCCCTGGGACTGGACGCCCTCGATATATGGAACCACCATGGCGCGCGTTCAGGAAGGGATCCTCGGAGAGATACTCAAAGTTGCGGCCGGCCAGCGGCGAGCGGGCGATGTTGACGCCGGGGCCGAGCAGGAAATGGACACTGCGGGCGCGGGCATCGCGGCCCAGGCCCTCGCCCAGTCTGCGCGCGAACGTCCGATCCCAAGTGGCGGCCAGCGCGACTCCGCCCGCATAAGCGGTGGTCGGTCCCCAGGTGCGCACGCCCACGGAGGCGTCGGACATCTTGAAGCGCGGCAGATCGATTGCCGGGACGGCCTGCGTGAACATGCCGTCGACGCCGCCCAGCAGCTTGATCTTCTGCTCCAGAGTGAGTTTGGCCAGCAGCGCATGGGCCTTGGCCTCAATCTGCGGCGAGTCCGGCGCGGGCGCCTGCGCCGCGGCAATCAGCCCGCAGCACAGCAGGATCAGCAGCAGGCAGGTGATGCGGAAGGACAAAGTCGATTCAGGGAGGGATTTCCAGGGATTCTTCATAATGCAAAAAAGATTACTGTATTAGGCCCGCGGATGTACACCCTTTCATGGTCAGGATGACGTGCAAGCTTCCGAATTGCCGGTCGTCCACTCGGATCCATGTACGGAAACGCGACTATTGCCTCACTTCGCAACATTGCTGTCAAGAAAATTCAGCACCGCGTCTCTGTACAACGCGGGGGCTGTGCTGAAGGTCGTGTCGTGTCCGGCATTGGGAATCGTGACCAGCCGATTCCTGTAGCCCGGCAGCGCGGCGAGAATTCTGCGCGCATTCTCTGTTGGGACAATCCAGTCGCGCTCGCCGGAAATGAGCAGCACGGGGCAGGTGATGCGCGATGCAACCGGAAGCACCGACACGAAATCTGATCCGAGGTAAACTCCGGTTCGCAGATAGTAGGCCAGCACGATCGAACGCACCAGTCCCGGAAAAGATGCAATGGAGAAGAAGCGCCGCTCGAGAAAACCTCTGCTGGGGTCGCGCGCATAATACTCTTTGACGTTTCGGAATACGTCGATCCCGCTGGTGAAGGCGCCGTCGCTGACCACCGCTGTAACTTCCCTGGAGCTGGCAGCCGTAAGCAGGCTTGTCTCCGCCCCCAGAGAGACACCCAGCAGAATAATGGGGCCGCGCTCGCCGCGTGAACGGACGTACTGGATCGCGCCGAGGAGATCGCGCGTCTCCACCAATCCGGGCGAAACGAACCCTCCGCCGCTCTCTCCGTGACACCGCAGGTCAAGGGCCAATGCGTTATAGCCGTCATGAACCAGAAAGGCGGCGCGGCCCAGCATCACCTGGCGCGTATGATCGATGCCGTGAGCGAGGATCACGGTGGCCCGCGGCGTTCCCTCCGCAGGAAGCCACCAGGCCTTCAAGGGAACTCCATCGGTCGCCTGAAACGAGACAACCTCGCTTTGCAGGCCGAAGTCCAACGGCCCCTTATTCATTCCATGCCAGCGCGGATTGTAGCCAATCATCAGCCCGCTGCCGAAATACCCCACAACAGCGTAGAACAGCGCCAGGAAGACAATTGGAAACGCGAACCAACGCCATCGCCGCATGGATCGCCTGCGGGAAATGGGTGGAATCGACGCCGGAGAACCAGCGGCGGCATGAGAGGCGGGGTTTCCGGGTTCAACGATCTTCATGGCGGCGAAATTGTCCTCCGTACTACTGCTTACTCCTCAGGTTGCCATTCTAGCCGAATGATCTTCGAAAACATCACTTGTGACCAGAGTCACAGTGCGGGGTGAATGGGGTCACTGCCAGTGATGCTGACGGGAGAGCAGACTCGAAGTCCAATAGGCAGAGTAACAGGCATTTCCCCGGAGGCGTCCATGAGTTTTGCAGGCGGCTTGAAGACCATTGTCGTGGCCACCGACCTGAGCGGCAGCTCGGAAGCCGCTCTGGAGTATGCTCGCAAGCTGGCCGCCGCCTATGGCGCGCGGATTGTGCTGGCGCACGGCATCGACCCCGTGGAATATGCCCAGGTGGATTCGATCCCCGGCCAGGTTCTGAGCGCGCTTACCGGGGAGGCGCGCGCGGTGCTGGACAAATTGTCCGGCGACCTGATGCGCGAGGGTATTCATAGCCACTCGGAGATTCGCCAGGGCGCGGTGGCACAGATGCTTCTGGATGTGGCCCGGCAATACGAAGCTGGGCTGATTGTGATCGGCACCAAGGGCATGGGAGGCGCCGGTCCGGTGATTGTGGGCGCCATCGCCGAGCAGCTGGTGCGGCTGGCGCCGTGTCCGGTGCTGGCGGTGGCGGCGGACTGGAATGCGGGCGTGTTTCGGCCCACACCAGGCGGGCCGGTGCTGCTGGCCATGGAGCGCAATGAGGCTTCCTCCGCCGCGATGGACATTGCCTGCTCGCTGGCGCAGACCTTTGAGCGTCCCCTGCTGGTGCTTCATGCGCGCACGGCGGCCGAGGCCGCGGAGTATCCAGACCCCTGCGCCGCCACGCTGGAGGAGTTTGGCGTTCAGTCGCGAGGAGATTTCCCGGTGCGTTGCATCGTCAAAGACGGCAATCCGGCAGACGCCATCGTCGAGGGAATCGCCGAAAACCATCCCTGCATTCTGGTGGCCGGCGTCAAACGCTTGAGCGGCACGCCGGGGCCGCATGGCACGGCCTTCGCCCTGCTGGCCCGCTCCCGCGTGCCGGTTCTATGCGTGCCGCCGAAGTTGACCTCCGTCGTTGATCAGCCAGAGGCTTGCGCATGTGCCGAGGTTCGATAGCCTGGGCCGCAGCAGGAAGCGCGGCCTCGTTTTTCACGCAAAGAGGCAGGCGGCAAAAGAAATCCTGACCGCCCAACCTCAAACTTTCGTGTTGTTGCATTTGGAGCGATATACCTTCCATGAAAATCGGCTTGCAGCAAACTCGCATCGCCAAACGCGCTCGCCCGCAAACGGCCGGCAGGCGGAGTGCAGCCTCGACCCGCCGCGGGACAGGAGCCCGGGCGGAGACAGAGGGAGAGGTCAACATGCAACGTGAGGCAAGATCCAGGCGTATGGAAGCTGTCCGGGCGCATCCCGTGGCAGAGTTGCTGGAGTGCCCTCCGGCCATCGGGCTGTTGCTGAACCGCGCGGCCCAGTGCCTCAGTTTTGAGGCCGGGGAGGTTGTCTTCCGCCAGTCCGGGATCTGCCGGGGACTCTATCTGGTGATTACGGGCCAGTTTCTGCGCCGCGCCGAGCGGCTGGAGACGCGACTGACGCTGGGGCCGGCTCGCGCCGGGGATCTGGTGGAGCTGGCTGCCGCACTGGGCGACAGGCATCACACCTACACGCTTGCCGCGCAGACCGCCGGATCGGTTCTCATGCTGCCCATGGAAGCGCTCAACCAGGCGTTTCAGAGCTATCCACCCCTGCGGATGCGGTTGTTGGAGGAACTGGCCCGCGAGGTTTCCCGCGCCTATAACACCTGCTGCTTCAGCCGCATGGCGAGGCCCAGAAGGGCAAGCTCCGACGGCCTGATAGGGCCTGCGGGGGTGACAATTTAGCCTTGTACCAGCCTTCGTGCCGGGGCCTTCCCAGGACCGGAGACCGAAGGAAAATCCCTGCCTTGCCGCCTTGCATCCCGCCCAAATACGCTATACTTCATATTGCACAGCAGCGGAGCTATGGCATCCTTTCATCCCCACCACCCTCCGGAAGATTGCATTAACTGTGAGCATCGCCATTTGCGAATGTTCTGCAATCTCACACCCGAGGCGCTCACCGATTACGACGGCATTGGCATCATGATGAGCCATGCCCGCGGCGCCAAGCTGTTTTCCGAGGGCGACCCGGCGCGCAACGTCTTTGTAATCTGCTATGGACAGGTAAAAATCTCCTCCACTTCCCGCGACGGCAAGACCATGATCCTCAAGATCGCCGGTCCCGGCGACGTGATGGGCCTGAGCGCGGTGCTGGCCAATGTTCCCCACGAAGTGACCGCCGAGGCCATCGAGCCCTGCCAGGTGAAAACCGTGCGCAAGCAGGAGTTTGTCGACTTTTCTCGGCCGCCACGGCATCGCATCCATGCACGCCGCGCAATCGCTCTCCGGCGAATACCTGACCGTCTTCCACGACGCCAAGCGGCTGGCGCTCTCCGGCTCGGCGGCGGGACGGCTGGCGCGCCTCTTGCTGGACTGGGGCCGCGCCTCGGGCAACGGCAAGCACGAAATCCGCTTTACCATGGCCCTGACCCACGAGGAGATCGCCAACATGGCCGGCACCTCGCGCGAGACCGTCACCCGGCTGCTCAACCAGTTCCGCCGCGACCATTGGATTACCATCAAGGGCTCCAGCCTGACCATCACCCAGCCCGACCAGCTCGAAAAGCTTACCGCGTAAGCCCCTTCCTCTGAAATTTCCCTGAAAACCTTGCTTCCGATGCCCATTTTTTACGTGTTGTGCGCGGTTCTGGCAATGCGCGCGGATGCGGCCGAATGTGTGTGGAATCAACAAGTTCTGCGAGGCCGAGGCGGCGACCGCCCATCATGGCGTTTCCAATGACCACAGAACCACTTCGGCGCCCTGAACCTTAACGCATTCTGAGAATTGCCCGATAAGATGAGCAGAATTTCAGAATTGCCGGCGGTTGCACCGATGGGAGAGCGGCGGATGCGGGCCCAGATCGACGAACAATGCGTGATCAAGGCCAATGCCCAGTTCTGGGAGCAGATGCTGGCTATGACCCTGAATCCGCTGGCAGTGCCGGGGGAGTTTTGCGTGGGCGCCGGGCATCTGCATGGCTGCGTTACGCTGGGCGGCGTGTGGAAGGGGCGCATTGAGGTGCGGATGGGCGAGGGGCTGGCTTACCAGGCGACGGCGGCGATGATGATGCAGCCGTTGGAGACCGTAGGCGAGGCCGATGCCCTGGACGCCACCAAGGAGATCGCCAACATGATCGCCGGGGTCATCAAGTCATCGTTGCCCCGGCCCTGCACCATGACGGTGCCCGAGTCTGTCGTGGAGGCCGAGGGATTCTGCTCCGCGGCGCAAACCGAGGACTCGCTGGTGGTGGCCTTTCGCCACGCGAGCGGCGACCTGATGGTGCGCGTCTGGGAGCAGGAATGTGCGTGATCACTATCCCTTGATCTATGCTTCAACTGGCTCCAGCGTCAACCTTGCCGTGAGCACCACCAGCGCGGCCCACAGCGTATCGGCGGCCAGCAGATGCGCCACCTGCACCCAGAACGGAGCCAGCAGCAGCACGTCCAGCAAACCCAGCGCGTAGACTGCGGCCAGCAGCAGCAGCACCAGCGCGGAGAGGCCGCGATTGTCCCAGTGCGTCTTGCTGTCTGCGCGCGCGCGGCACGCACCAGCAGCCAGATGAGGAAGAAGCTGGCCGCAAAGGCGATGCCCGGATGCACCCAGCGCCAGCGCACCAGCCAGCCGCTCGCCGGAGAAAAATCCTGGGCCAGCGCCAGGCCCAGCGAACTGGCCGGGAAGAGCGTATCGCCGAGCGCGGCCAGCGAGCCGGTGACGCCGACGAGCATCACCACGAAGATGCCGGCGACGGCAGCGAAGGGCGCTCTGAGGCGGACTGCTGCCGCGCAGAAAGCCGCGTTTCCGGCTGAGCAGGTGCGCGGTCAGCGTGAGCGCGGCCACCAGCAGCAGCGTATTGGCCAGGTGCAGCGCCAGGAAGGCAGGCCGCAGCGGCGACTGGCTCTGCGCCGTGTATCCCAGCTTGACCAGCAGCGCGCCCAGCAGCGCCTCAATCAACGTGAAGACGACCGAAGCCACAGCCGCCCAGCGCGCCAGGTGGCCGCGCACGGTTCCGGCAAGGTCCACGCTAGCCAGGCCCACAACCGCGAAGAACGAAAGGCCGCTGGTGACGCGATGGGTGAACTCGATGAGCGTGTTGACGCTGGCCGAATGCTGGATCACGGTGCCGTTGCACAGCGGCCAATGGTTGCCGCAGCCGGCCCCCGAACCCGTGGCGCGGACCAGAGTACCCCACAAAATAACGGCGATGAAGTAAGCCAGCACGGCCCAGGCAAAGCGGCGCAGAGCGGGCGAGGGCAAGCGTTGGGAATCGACGGAAGTTGGCATAATCGAAGGCTCCGGATGGAACAAACCAGTGTAGAACAAGCGAGTGGCTAGTACATCTGCCTTACTCCGCCATAAGCCGCACCACGTGGTTCACGATCATCAGATCCTCGGCGGGCGGGATGACGCGCACCGTGACCGGCGAGAACTCGCTGGAGATGACCGCCGCGCCGCGGACGTTATTGCGCTTTGGATCGAGGACAATGCCCAGAGCATCGAGGCCCGCGCAAATTTCGGCGCGGGCGTCGATGTCGTTTTCGCCGATGCCGCCGGTGAAGACCAGCATGTCCAGCCCGTTCAACTCCGCCACGTAGCTGCCAATCCAGCGGGCGATGGTCCAGGTGAACTTGTCCACGGCAAGTTTGGCCTTGGCGTTTCCGGCCTTGATGGCCTCGCGCAGATCGCGCATATCGTTGGAGAGTTCGCTGACGCCCAGCAGGCCGGACTTCTTGCTGACCACGGTTTCCAGCTTGTCGGCGGCCTCCAGCGCGTTGGGAGTCGATTCGGCGATCTTCTTGAGGATGAAGATCACGATGCCGGGATCGATGTCGCCGGTGCGCGAGCCGCTGATGATGCCGCTGGTGGGGGTGAGCGCCATCGAAGTGTCGAGGCACTCGCCGTTGCGGATGGCGGAGATGGAGGCGCCGTTGCCCAGGTGCGCCACGATGAGCTTCTTCGGCACGTGGGGCTGCAACTGATAGACGATCGACTCGTAGGAGATGCCGTGATAGCCGTAGCGGCGCACGCCCATGGCCGACGTACTCGCTGGGGATGGGCATGTGCGTGGCCACCTCGGGCAGAGTGCGGTGGAAGTAGGTGTCGAGCACGGCGAAGTTGGGGATGCCGGGGAAGAGCTTGAGCGCCTCGCGCATGATGTAAACGGCGATGGGCGTGTGCAGCGGCGCGAGAGCGGCGTAGCTTTCGATCTCGTCGATGAGCTGCGGCGTGATGAGCTGGTTTTCGCTGACCGTAGGCCCGCCGCAGACGGTTCGATGGCCGATGGCCGCCGGGGAAGGGAAGTCTCCAGAGTGGAGCGCGTCGGCAACCATCTTGAAGGCCACGGCGCGATTGGGCAAAGCCGGAGTCTGATCGACGAGTTTCTTGCCCGCGGCGTCCTTGATCCAGAACTTGCCCAGCTCCGTGCCGATGCCGTCGACCGCGCCCTCGTGCAACTTGCGCCGTTGGCCGTTGGCGGCCTCATAGACGGAAAACTTGATGGAAGAAGAGCCGCTATTTAAAACCAGGATGGGTAATGAAGACATAAATCAAATCCTATAAGGCTGTGGCTGAACGAGTCATCAGGTTATCAGTGCTTCGCGCATGTTAGCAAGTTACTTAATTAACTCTTCGGCCAGCGCCAGTCGCGAATCTCGGGCAGATCGTCGCCATTTTCCGCCACATAGAGCTTGTGTCTCTGGATGGCCTCGGAATACCATTGCTCGGCCGCGTCCACCTGCTTGGCCAGCCGCGGTACGCGCTTGATGGCGTCGAGCGCCAACTGGAAGCGGTCAATGTTGTTGAGCACGCACATATCGAAGGGCGTGGTCGTGGTGCCCTCTTCCTTGTAGCCGCGCACGTGGAGGTTGTCGTGGTTGTGACGCCGGTAGGTGAGCCGGTGAATCAGCGTCGGATAGCCGTGGAAGGCGAAGACGACCGGCGTCGCGGGCGGGAAGATCTGGTCGTACTCCTCGTCGGGCAGGCCATGCGGATGCTCGGATTGCGGCTCGAGCGCCATCAGGTCCACCATGTTGACGACGCGGATTTTCAGATCAGGCGCCAATGCGCGCGCAGCAGTGTGACGGCGGCCAGCGCCTCCAGTGTGGGCACGTCGCCGGAGCAAGCCATCACCACATCAGGCGAGCCCGCGTCGTTTGATGCCCACTTCCACACGCCCATTCCGACAGTGCAGTGAGTAACCGCTTCTTCGATGGTGAGCCACTGCGGCGCAGGCTGCTTGCCGGCGACAATCAAATTTATGTAGTTCTTGCTGCGCAGACAATGGTCGGCCACCGAAAGCAGCGTATTCGCGTCCGGAGGAAGATAGACGCGCACCACCTCGGCCTTCTTGTTCACCAAATGGTCGATGAAGCCGGGGTCCTGGTGGCTGAAACCGTTGTGATCCTGCCGCCAGACGAGAGAAGAGAGCAGGTAGTTGAGCGAGGCGATGGGTTTGCGCCAGGGAATCTCCCGCGTCACCTTCAGCCACTTGGCGTGCTGGTTGGCCATGGAGTCGATGATGTGAATGAAGGCCTCGTAGCAGGAGAAGAAGCCGTGGCGGCCGGTGAGCAGGTAGCCTTCCAGCCAGCCCTGGCAGCAATGCTCGCTGAAAATTTCCATTACGCGGCCGGTCTGCGAGAGGTTCTCGTCAACGGGCAGCGTCGCGGCCATCCACTCCTTGCCGGTTCCGGTAATCGTGTCCTGGAGGCGATTACTGGCCGTCTCGTCCGGCCCGAAGACGCGGAAGTTTTTCTGCGCTTTGTTGGCTTCCATGACGCCGTGCAGAAATTGCCCCAGAATGCGCGTGGATTCCACGTCCTTCTGTCCGCGGCCTTCGAGCTTGACGGCGAAGTCGCGGAAGTTGGGAATCTTGAGCGGTTCCAGCAGCAGGCCGCCATTGGCGTGGGCGTTCATGCCCATGCGCCGCCTTCCTTTGGGGGCAATCGCGGCCAGTTCCGCGCGGAATGTGCCCTTCTCGTCGAAGAGTTCCTCGGGCTTGTAGCTGCGCATCCATTCTTCCAGCAGGCGCAGATGATCGGGCTTCTCGCGAATTTCGCTGAATGGTACTTGGTGCGAGCGCCAGGTGTTTTCAACCGGCTTACCGTCGACAAACTTCGGCCCGGTCCAGCCCTTGGGTGTGCGCAGGATGAGCATCGGCCACGCGGGGCGTTCGATGGGACCCTTGGCTTCGCGGGCTGTCTTCTGAATTTCGGCAATGCGGTCGAAGATTTTGTCGAAGATGGCCGCGGCCTGCTGGTGCATCGTGAGCGGGTCGTCGCCCTCGAGCGTGAAGGGCTCATAGCCGTAACCGCGCATCAGGTTTTCCAGCTCGGCGTGCGGAATCCGCGCCAGCACCGTGGGGTTGGCGATCTTGTAGCCGTTCAGATGCAGGATCGGCAGCACCGCGCCGTCGGTGGCCGGATTGAGAAACTTGTTTCCGTGCCAACTGGTGGCCAGCGGGCCGGTCTCGGCCTCGCCGTCGCCCACCACGCAAGCCACAATCAGATTGGGATTGTCGAAGGCCGCGCCGTACGCGTGGACCAGCGAGTAGCCCAGTTCGCCGCCTTCGTGAATCGAGCCCGGCGTCTCCGGCGCAACGTGGCTGGGAATCCCGTAGGGCCAGCTAAACTGCCGGAACAACCGCTTGATGCCGTCGCGCGTTCTGCTCGATGTGCGGGATAAATCTCGGAGTAGGAGCCTTCCAGATAAGTGTTGGCCACCAGGCCGGGCCCGCCGTGCCCCGGGCCGATGATGTACATCATGTTCAGGTCGCGCTCGCGGATCAGGCGGTTCCAGTGCACGTAGAGAAAGTTGAGCCCCGGCGTGGTGCCCCAGTGGCCCAGCAGGCGCGGCTTCACGTCGTCCAGGGTGAGCGGACGCTTCAGCAGCGGGTTGTCTTTCAGATAAATCTGGCCGACGGAGAGATAGTTGGCGGCGCGCCAATAGGCGTTCATTTTGGCCAGCAACTCCGGGCTCAGGGGGCCTTTGCTCGTGGCTTCGCTCATAGTGCACCTCGCAAGGGGAGATTTGCGTGACACGTCCAGCCTAGCAGCCGCGGGGCCTGTTGCTTGGGTGATTGATGTCACAAGCGGGCGAGACGCCGGCTCACACTGTGGAACGAGCAATAGCCGATGCCCTTCCCGGGAATCAGCCGGCGAATGCGCTCAGAATACCGCTTGAGCTTGAGAATCTGCGACTCGAAGCCGTACCACAGCACTGCGGCCAGCGCGGTGGAGACGGCCAGGCGCACGGCCACCACCGCCAGGTTGCCGGCCATGCCGTGGCTGTCCATCCACAGGTCAAACCAGCCGATGAAGATGAAGGCCATGATGTGGATCATGTAAAGGCCGTAGCTGATGCGGCCATAGAAAGCCAGCGGCCCGCGGCGCAGCAGGACGTTGATGGGATTGCGCGCGCCAGTCGAGGCCATCGAGGCCAGCACCGCTCCGGCAAAGCCCAGCAGCCAGCGCGGTATCGAGCAACGAGGTTCCGCCGGCCACGGTGGCCGCCGCGGCGATGCCCAGCGCAAACGCTACCAGGCCGATCCAGAGCCACGACGCGGCGGCTCAGCCTGAGCGTGTAGAGCCCCAGCGCCATCAGGCTGCCCAGCGCAATGCCGTCCAGCTTGATCAGCGTGTGCGTGGGAAGCGCCCACAGCCAGACCGGGTTCAGATGGCGCAGCAGCGGCGAGCAGATCAGCGCGCACGTCAGAACGCCGCCAGCATCCACGGCCGGCGCAGCCAGCGCACCAGCGGCGCCCAGAGAAAGTAATACTGCTCTTCGACAGCCAGCGCCCAGGTGGGGCCGATGGCCGGGGGCAGCGCCAGATGAAAGAGATTCTGCACGAAGAAGATGTAGGCCAGCCAGGGCGCGGCCTTGATCGCGTCCCAGACGCTGGGGCCGATGAACCACGGCGCATTCAGGTAGACCACCGCCAGCACCAGCACGTAGACCGGCCAGATGCGCAGCGCCCGGCGCGCATGGAAGTTGTGGAAGTAATGCGGCTTGTCGCGCGCGTCCCAGCAGGTTTGAGGTAATCAGAAAGCCGGAGAGGACAAAGAAAATGATTGACCCCCGCCCATCCCCACTGGCGACGCAGTGCATCCACGTGCCCTTGAGCAGCGGATCGCAGTGATAGAGCACCACCCCCAGAATCGCCAGGCCGCGCAGGCCGTCGAGTTCCGGCAGATAAGAGGGCAGCCAGGTTGGGCGTTGGATGGGCAAATAGCAGGTTAGCAGATTGAGGTCCGGGCGAAAAAGCCAATCAGAAGTTTGGTAGTGTACAGTTTGATGACTAACGATGTTTGTTGCGGTTCAGGATCTGATCAGGTGCCAGATCGCCGTCCTTGAATATCTCGCCAATCAGTAGGCTTTCTTCGTCCATATATGCGTGAAATGTCCCTATAGGAGTTGTGACTTTTGTTCCTTGACGAGCATATATAGCCCCCGAACTTCCAGCCGGTAGTATCTTTTTCCATTTCTTAGCCTCTTCATGCGGTGCCGGTGATTTTTTGCGGTTGAGCGCATTTGTAATGTCCCGTACGTAGTCCTTTAGACGTGTCCTCCAAGGGCGCTTTACTGGACCCGATGCGGTAAACCTTGCCATCAATGAGGAAAGCATAAATGCACATCTCAAGCTTGACGGTTTTCGGATCGGTAATATCGATTATGAGATTTCGGTCTTCTATGCGGACACGCGCAACCGGAACAAGACCGTACTTTTTGAGTTTAGCAGCGTTCATTGAAGCCTCTCTATGCGGGTGCCCCAGGTTCGGCGCGTTGTTTGCGTCTAACCTGGGAACCACGAACCTCAATCCAGCACGAAAAAACTGTTCCCTATTCCCTGCTTCTTTACCCCGCCGCCAGTTGCTTGGCGCGCTCCGTCGCCCGCATCACGGCCTTGATCAGCGTGACGCGCAGTCCGCCCTCTTCCAGCTCCAGAATGCCGTCGATGGTGCAGCCGGCGGGAGTGGTCACGGCGTCCTTCAGCAGGGCCGGGTGGTAGCCGGTCTCCAGCACCATCTTGGCTGCGCCGAAGGTGGTTTGCGCGGCCAGTTGCGTGGCCATGTCGCGCGGCAGGCCCACCTTGACGCCCGCCTCGGCCAGCGCCTCGATGATGATGTAGATGTAGGCCGGGCCGGAGCCGGAGAGGCCGGTCACCGCGTCCATGTGCTTCTCGTCCACCACCACGGTGCGGCCCACGGTCTCGAAGATGCGCTCGGCCAGCTCCATCTGCTCGGCGCTGACGAAGCGCCCGCGGCAGAGCGCGGCGGCGCCCGCGCCCAGCGCCGAGGGCGTGTTGGGCATGGCGCGAATCACCGCGATCTCCATGCCCGCCGCCTCTTCAATGGCGCGCGTCTTGACCGAGGCGGCAAACGAGACCAGCGTCTTGGCCGGCGTCAGCGCGGGGCGAATCTCCGCGATCAGGTCCGGCACCTGGAAGGGCTTGACGCCCAGCAGAATCAGATCGGCCTGCCGCACCGCCTCCAGGTTGTTGGTGGTCACGTCCACGCCCCACTGCGTGCTCAGCGCCAGCGCCCGCTCGGCGTGGCCCACGGTGGCGTGAATCTGCTCGGGCGCAAAGAGGTTCTGCTTCAGAAAGGCCTGCAACAGAATGCCGCCCATCTTGCCCGCGCCCAGAACGGCCACGCGCACCTCGGGCAACTGCGCGGGTACTTCGGTGGCCTCAACGGCTATCTCCGCCATCTTGTTCCCTTTCCTGAATGTATGTGATTGCTACTTGAAGAACACTCACATTCGATGCACGCGATGCGAGCGCCGAGGTCTCAAACTTGAGACCTGGAAATCACATATCCTGTGCGCCGGTCATCCCGGACTCGTTCTTGAAGCCTGGGACACTCAACGTGTCTCGAGGCCGCGTTTACCTGTGGAGAAGCTCTTCTTCGGCAGGAAGCCGCTCGATCGCTTCGGCCACTTTCTGGTTCATATCGGCTTGCGGCCATGCCGAGTTCAAGACCAGATAGCCGCCCGGCAGCGTCATGGTCTTCTGCTTGCTGGCGAAAGCGTCCAGAATGGTGATCGCCCAGGCGCGATTCTCCAGATCGTAAAAGCCCGGCGCCCACGTTTTCCGGCTCCGGGTTGCGCAGGTTGGCGACATTTTCCCCGGCAAAAATAATAGCTCTGCCCTGGGCATCGCCTTCCAGACGGCTCAGATTGAAGGTGCAGGTGAAGAGCAGGCCGTCCGGGGAATCAACCGTTCCCTTGCCTTCGAACTTTGCCGCGGCCTCGTTGCCGGCTCCGTGCACGATGATCACCCCGCTATTGTGCTCGCCCTCTTTGCCGAATGCATCGACAGCCCGTTTGAGCTGGATCCCTGCTGGAACGCCGGGGCAAAGCCCGCAACGAACTGGCGCGCGGCTGCAAACTGATCCGTGATGCTCAGACCGGCGCATCTGTGACCGGGTGCATGGCAACCGAGCTGGCACATTGTCGTTCTTGGTGATGGCCAGCGTCTTCGAGTAGTCGATCTCCTTGGAAGTGACATCGGAGACCGATTGCAGCACCAGGCGGGCGCGATAGGCGTTCATGTGCCCAAAGCCGCCGAAGCCGATGATCTTGCCTGCCTTGTCGCGCTGCACGCCGGCCTTCGTCCACGGCATCCAGCCGGCCCACCAGCGTGGCCGTCACCTCAAACTTGTTGCACCCCAGGCACATTCCGCCTTTCTTGGTAGGGCGTGGCCAGTTGCGAATCGAAGTGCTTGAAATCCTTGTTGTTCTTGTCCAGCGTGACCGGCGTCCGCTGCACCGCCGGAACGTCCCCGGCAAAGTTGTGCGCCGGCTGAACCTGCACCATGACCGCCGGGCCCGCCTTGGCCTTTATGCCTTCCGGATAGGAAAGCCAGATGTTCCGGTTGACGTTGATGCCGCAGTCGGCGCCCTTGACGACGAACTGATCAAAGGAGGCGGCCACCGTGCCTTTGATGCGGACGATCTTTCCGTTGAACGACTGCGGATGATTCAGAATCTCGCAGACGGTTGTATCCACTGCCTGCGCGTACAGGCAGCAGGAAAATCCGAGGACGAAGACGAATGTCAAAGCGCGTTTCATGCAATTCTCCAATCGAAACAATAGCCCGCAAACGCAGCAAAATTGAGCCGAAAAGCTGCTGAAATGGGGACATTACAGGTTATCACGTTCCGAGGGGCAAATCTCGCGGCTTATTTCCGGCTGGCAATCCACGCGTCGATGCGGTCGCTCAGCACATCCAGCGGCAGGGCGCCGGAGTCCAGCACCTGGTCGTGGAAGGCGCGCAGATCGAACTTGTCGCCCAGAGCCTTCTTCGCCCGGTCGCGCAGCTCCAGAATCTTCAACTGGCCGATCTTGTAGGCCAGCGCCTGGCCCGGCCAGGCGATGTAGCGGTCCACCTCGGTCTGTATGCGTGGTCTCGTCGATGGCCGAGTGGTCGTGGAAGTAATCCACCATCTGCTGGCGGGTCCAGTGCTGGGAGTGGACGCCGGTATCGACCACCAGGCGGATGGCGCGCCAGATGTCGGCCTCCAGGCGGCCGTAGTCCGAGTAGGGGTCCTGATAGAAGCCCACCTCCTTGCCCAGCCGCTCGGAGTAGAGCCCCCAGCCCTCGATGTAGGCCGTATAGCCCTCGTGCTTGCGGAAGTTGGGCAGCGCCGTCCAGCTCCTGCGCGATGGAGATCTGCAAGTGGTGGCCGGGAACGCCCTCGTGGTAGGCGATGGCCTCCACCGCGTAGAGGTTGCGGTCGGTGGCGTTCTAGAGGTTGACGCGCAGGCGGCCCGGGCGGCTGCCGTCCGGCGTGCCCGGCTCGTAGTAGGCGGGGTACATATTCTTCTGCAGGTAATCGGGAACCGCGGCCACCTCGAGCGGCGCCTTGGGCAGCCGTCCGAAGAGCTGCGGCAGCTTGGCCTGCATGGGCGTGAGATAGCCGCGATAGGCGTCGAGCAGCGCTTCGGCCGAGGCGGGATGCATGTTTGGGATTGGTCTTGAGGCTGGCGCGGAAGCTCTTCAAATCCGCGAAGCCCAGCTTCTGCGCAATGGCCAGCATCTCCGCCTCGTCGCGCTTCACCTCGTCCAGGCCGATCTGGTGAATCTGCTCGGCGGTCAGATTGGTGGTGGTCTCGCGGCGAATCTGGAAGGCGTAGTACTTTGCCCCGTCCGGCAGCGCCCAGACTGCCCGGCTCCGCGCGCCCGGCGGGAATGTAGCTGACCTCAAGAAAGCGCGCAAAGCGCAGGTAGGCGGGCAGCACCTCTTTGCCGATGGCGTCCAGCATCTCGGCCTTGATGCGCTCCTGCTCGGCGGGCTTGACGGAGGCGGGAAACTTCTTGAGCGGCGCGGCCAGCGGCGAATCCTCTGGCTTTTGGGAGGCCAGCAGCTTGACCTGCTCCAGCGCCTTTTCCAGCAGATAGCGAGGCGGCACGCGATGGTCGTCCATGCCGATGGACATATTGGTGGTCACCTGGTCGAAGGCCCTGGGAATGGCGTGCAGGCGGGCGATCCAGTCGTCGTAGTCCTTTACCGTGGTAAAGCTCAACTGCGGCGGCCAGTTGCGGGTAAGCGGTGTAGATGCCGCCCAACTGGTTCAAGGGCATCTCCCACTCCTTGAACTGAGCGGCCTCCGCGTCGTCGGCAAACTGGCGCAGCAGCAGATCGCGGCTGATCTTCTCCTGGTCCGTGAGCCCGGCCGTGTCAATGGCCGCCAGCCGCATCATGAAGCTCTCTTCGCGCTCCAGCCAGTCGTTCTCCGCCTTCACGGAGTAGTCGTCGATGCGGTCGTTGTAGCGCTTGTCGCCCAGCCAGGAGGCAAACTCCGGCGAGTGCTCCAGCGTCGCCTGCCAGTACTCCTCAAAGAGGTCGTTGAGAGCCTTGCGGTTGGCCTCGACCGAAGCGGGCTGAGGCGCGGCGGCAGGCGGAGCCTGAGCCGGAAGCTTAGCAAAGGCAAGCAGCAAAAACTCGGCAACGATCAGGGCGGGGAGCGGGAGTTTTCTCAAGTGAGCGAACCTCGGCGTGAAATCCAGGGGCGAAATCGCCCTCCTCTTGAGTGTAGAAGATAGCGCCCAGCTATCAGGATCGTTGCCAACAGATGCCACACCGACGGACAGGATAAATTGCTCACTTTTATGAGTTCGGAAAAACAATACATCTCCAGAGCCATTCGCGCATCAAAAGATTACCGTAAGTGTGGAGCACTTATCTGTGTTCCTGAGTTGTTGATTTCTGCGAATACATATTGGCTTTATGGTTGCCGCTCTCTTCGCGCCGGAAGCGATTTCGAAAGGAGACGCAAGGCATGAAAATCCTCAGTTCAAAATGTTGTTTGGCCGCGAACTCCGTACTGTTTCTTGCAGTTGTTGCCGCATCAGGACCGGCGTTCGCGCAGAGCGGAGCCGCGCAACCCCGCATCATGGAGCCGCGCAGCCTGCCGAACTCCGTCATCCTGCGTGGCGAAAGTCACGCTACCACCATGCAGCGGCTGCGCGTAGTGCGGCAGTACAAGATCGAGGATATCCGCTTAAAGCCGCAGATCATGCTGGGCAATGTTCCGCTGGACTTTACTCGGATGCTTAACAATCCAAAGGCCTTGTCCAACATCGCGCTGCGCCTGCGCGCGATGCCGAAAAATGTGGAGGTGAAGGAGGATACGAGCGAAATCAGCGAAGTCGATCAGGGACTCGTGCTTCATCACGTTCTGAGTTACCGGATTTTGCCGGGCAAATGCGCCGACACCGGCGTACAGGCACAGCTTGCGCAGGCGGGCGTTGCTTGTTTCACAAAGGAATCGGCCAGCCAGCGCGCGGCGGAATTTGCCACGCCCGGCCAAGCGCGTTATGTCGCCGACCCGGTCAAGCGCAGGGCCGCAATCGCCGCCTATCAGCAGAGGTCGGCGCAGGCTGACGCAGAGGCGAATCAGCACATCGCCGATCTGCGCAAGAGCTTTGCCGACCCCAAGCAGCGAGCTACCCTGGTGGCTCAGCTTGGCGCGGCCGAAGTGGCGCGCATCAGCAATCTGAATGACGATCAGCTCAAGGCAGAGATTATCAACTCCTCGGTGCAGCGCGTGGAGCAGACGGCCTTTGTTTATAAGCTGGACTCATCGCATTACGCGCACGCCCCCAATGTGCTGCGCATCTCGCCGAACGCGCAGGAGATGGCCGCAGGGAAGCAATTGTTGCACATGACAATCCCCGATGGCGGAGCGGCCAATACGCAATTCCCGAAGATGCTGGTGGTGGAGCCCGCCGCGAATTATCACGTGCAAGCTGCTCCCGCTTCCCCCAGAAACAACACCGATCAGACTACCGATGTTGATTTGGGAAGCTATATCTACCTGACCGGTTTTACGCTGGGCCATGATTACGAGTGGAGTTTGGAAGTCGATACGACCGTCAATTGGTGCCTGGTGGGCTGCTCCTCGACCTATAGCGTCAGGCTTTTCGCGGGCTTCAATTATGGGTTTGGCCTGCGATTCCCCATCCAGACGCATCTGAAATACCATAACGTGGTTCATCCCAACCAAACCGCTGATGCGAGTTTAACCGCCGACTTCGAGCCCGCCAAATACACGTCCGACGCGGATTCCGTCGCGCAGTTCAAATCGACGGACCTGGAAAACGACCAGATCTTTGACGGCAAGGAGTTGGTTGCGCAGGTGGGCGCGGATGCCGGCGTTGATTTCAACCTGCCGGTTATCGGCAGCCAAGAAATAAAATTCTCCCCTACCCTGGATTTCACGGATTTTCTGCCGCCTCCTTATAAAGGCGGACACTTCACCCCGCCGGCGCCGGGCACGCAGGGCATCGATACAGTCTACAAGTTCGATCAGCTTGACTTTCTCGGCGGCCTGCTCGACTTCGGGGTTGTGAGCGGAAAGGTCTTCCCCGCCGTAGACATCAATCTCCACTCCAACAAGTTGCAGTTCACGCTGAATGATGAGGTCTTGAATAAGCAGTTCAACGTCTTTTCTCCCGGGCAGACTGTCTCGCTCGGCACTGACAAAAACAAAAAGTTTGACAGCCATTTCAGCTTCGGCAACCCCGTCTACAATCTCGGCTTTACGCTTACGCCCGGAATTGACGCGCAACTGGCTGTCGATTTGGCCGTATGGTCGCAGACCTGGGATTGGATTGTCTGGTTTCCGCAGTTGGCCGTCGATCTGCCGCCTGGCGGAATCGATTTCGGATGCCATGCCGGAACCAGCTTGTGTCCGCGACTTTCAGCCTGAAGCAGGCATTGTAAAAGGAGCCCAGGGAGGCGTGAAGCAGCAATTGTTGAGCGAGGGCTGCACGGTTGGCGGAAACAAAATGATCTGCGGAAAGCTCCAGACGTACCAGGCTTGTCAGAATGCCATGAACGTCAATGCGTTGCCGGGGATTACGAGCTGCGATCCGGGATGTTCCCAAGGAAGAGGAATCCGCCGACCGCACGTTGACAGGCGGAGGGTGCGAGCGGGGCGGAGGGGCCGGGATATTTTGCACTCCAGCCTTCTGCCACGATTATCTCTGCCCCGTGGGATGTTGGGCTTGTGCAATGGCATCTTGAAGAATGGTGTGATCTCAAGCTGCACCTTGCTGGTGCCGCCGGCCATTGACCAGGAGTTAAAAAAAGCCGGATGCAATTGCGGCGGCGTCTCCGGCAAGGTCATCCTCGATTGCCTGCCGGGCAATTATTACTGTTCCCCCGGCGGCATGGCCAAGTGCAATCAGGAGGTGAAAGAACAGCACATTCTCTCCTGCAAGCAGGGCAAATGAGGAAGGCCGGCGCCTGCGCAAGTAGCGCACGGACAAAGGCAAGCAGCAAAAATGCGGCAAAGAAGAGGGCGGGGGAGCGGGAGTCTTCTCAATGGAGCGGTCCTCAGCGTGAAACAAGGGGCGACATCGCCCTCTTCTTCAGTGTAGAAGATGACGCAGGACCATCAGGATTGCAGTTTTGCCGTTTGTTCGCTTTCCCTTATTGCTGCAGGACGACCTGGTCGCCTTCCTTGAGGCCGCTCAGGATCTCAGTGACCGAGCCGTTGGA
>CAWJRQ010000004.1:0-183960 GCA_963845345.1 uncultured Acidobacteriaceae bacterium | reverse complement strand
ATCTTTGAGCGGAATGAGAATGGCGAGGTTCGCAGCAGCGTCAGTTTTCCATTGAAGGGGTTTGACACGTGCTGGCAAAACTGCGCGGGACTGTTCCAGCCCACCTCGACAATGGCCCAGTTTGCCGAGCATGAACCAGCAGCAGAGTTTGTGTGGTGGGCTAAAAATATAGGCGCAAATTTTTTCACCGCCTCCACTGATCCATTTGAACGCAAGGTCGAGATTCCTGACGAGAGCTTGTTTCAGTTCTACAAGGAGACGCCGCGCTTAGTGGATGATCTTAATCGGGTATTAGGGCGTGTGGACCTTGGCATTCGCTCAATGTCATTTGCGGATATGGTCCTCGTCGGACCAGTGCCGCAATTCCAGCACGAGGGCCTTGAACAGCCCATTCAATTTCACTTCGAGAGTGAGGGGACACGCCAGTTCCTTCGGGTCTACCCACTCATTTGGGATGCCTTGCTGTATGGCGGAATCGCAGTGCTTGACGAACTCGATTCGACAATTCATCCGGCTTTACTTCCAGAGATATTACGCTGGTTCCAAGATCCCAAGGAAAACCCCAACGATGCGCAGCTCTGGATGAGCGGCCATAGCGCCTCGTTGCTCGAAGATCTTTGTAAGGAAGAAATCTTCTTCGCAGAGAAAGATCAGCAAGGACGCACGAAAATCTATGGTCTCAAGGATATTGAAGGCGTGCGCCGGGTGGATAATTTTTACCAGAAATATCTGGGAGGCGTGTACGGCTCCGTACCGCGGATTGGATGAGCAGGTTGCGGATTCAGCAGCGAACCCGCATCTATCTGGGCTGTGAGGGTCTGAGCGAGCAGTCATATGGAAAGCGGCTTGGGGAGATTGCCGATGCTGCCGGTTTGCACCTCTATTTCGATTGCGATGTGCTACAGCCGGGTGGCGGCGATCCATTCACACTTGTTCAATTAGCCATTCGGCGAATCAGAGAGATTGAGGCCAAGCGCACCGCCTTTACTTTCCGGGCGATCTTATTGGATCGCGACAAATGGGGCATAAAACCGGAGCGGGATGCGCAGATCGAACCGCTTGCCAGACGGAATCGGCTGCATTTGATCTGGCAGGAACCGTGCCACGAGGGCTTTCTGCTGCGGCATCTGAAAGGACACGAGACCGCGCGGCCTGTCACCAGCGAATTGGCTTCGCAGGCATTGAAACGCATCTGGGCCGAGTACCGCAAACCGATGGCGGCAATGCACCTCACCAGCAAGATCGACTTGCGGGCAATTCTGCGCGCAGCTTCGGCTGAATGCACGTTCAAAGACTTTCTCGATCAAATCGGTCTGACGCGTCAATGAATGCAACAAAACCCCGCTCCATGCAATGGTTTATCCTGCTGAATAAGCATATGAATGAAGAGATTCCAAATTTGACGGCATTTGATGAGGCCGGGCTGGACGCGGCGTTTGCGCGGCTGGAGCGGCAGGCGCGGGCGGCGGCGGCGGCGCTGGACGGCGAGGCGGCTGTGGAGGCCTTTCGTCTGGAGTGGCTGGGGCGCAAGCAGGGGCGGCTGAACGAGGTCTCGGGGCGGTGGCTGAAGGCTGCGCCGGCGGAGGCCAAGAAGGCGCTGGGAGTGCGCTTCAACGCGCTGAAGGCGGTGGTGGAGGGGTTGCTGGACGCGGCTGTGGGGGCGGGTCCGACGGACGCGGCGCTGAAGGCCGAGGCTATCGACATCACGCTGCCGGGAACGCGGCGGCTGACGGGGGCGGAGCATCCGATTACGCGCACGATGAACGAGATTGTGAGGGTGTTTGCGGCGCTGGGCTACTCGGTGGGCGTGGGGCCGGAGGTGGAGACCGACTACTACAACTTTGAGTGCATGAATTTTCCGCCGGACCATCCGGCGCGGGACACGCAGGACACGCTGGTGGTGGCGGGGCAGGAGCGCAGGCAGCAGCGAGACCGGCTGCTGATGCGGACGCATACGTCGCCGGTGCAGATGCGGACGATGGAGCAGCAGCCGCCGCCGGTGCGGATTGTGATTCCCGGCAAGGTGCACCGCAACGACGCGGCGGACGCGACGCACTCGCCGATTTTTCACCAGGTGGAGGGGCTGTGCGTGGACACGAATATTACCTTCAGCGATTTGAAGGGGACGCTGGACCACGCCATGAAGGCGCTGTTTGGGCTCGGCGGTGAAGACGCGGTTTTTCCCGTCGTTTTTTCCGTTCACGGAGCCGAGCGCGGATGTGCAGATCAGCTGCATCTTCTGCGGAGGGAAGGGTTGCAGGAAGTGCAAGCATTCGGGATGGATTGAGCTGCTGGGCTGCGGGATGGTGGACCCGGCGGTGTTTGCGTTTGCCGCAAGAGAAACAGCCGGGCTATGACCCAAAAAAAATCTCCGGATTTGCGTTCGGGATGGGAGTGGAGCGCATCGCCATGATGAAATATGGCGTTTCAGAGATTGGACAATTCTTCGCAGGAGATATGCGCTTCTTAGGACAATTCGCATGAAAAGCTCTGAATCAAGTAACGGCGAAGATGCATTACGTAAGCGCGCGTCACGGATTGGTAGAAAGCTTCAAGGCGAAGAAGGCTGTTCTATGCCCGGAATGCATGACAGGATAGAAGAAAGCCGGTATTTTTTTGGCAGGATGCTCGAAACCTATCATTCACCAAATGAGTTTCGCTGGAACCTTCATGCATTTCTCCAGGCAATTAAGAGCTTTGTTTTGATTGGCAATATCGAGTCCCAGAACGCGAAAGCATTTTCAGGTGTTCGTCTCGCAATAGAAGAGTTGAAGTCACTTCCCGATTGGCCGAAATTTAGCAAACTCAGGGATGAAATCGCACATAAGGAGCCTCTACTTGCGAATTCATCGATGATGATTGGCATGTATATCGGAACGCGGCTAAAAATGGCGTTTCGCATTCCAGTCCCCACGCACGTGCCGAGTTGGATTGCAATAGCTAGGAGCCGAAACGAATCGATATTCGTTTCGCCTGATCGCGGTGATATTGGTGAGCAGATTGGACTCGAGAGAGAATGGAAACTTCCGCGCTTTGACAGAGAATTGGCGCAAGTTTGTTACGAGATTTTGAATCAATGTGGAAAAGTAATGCAGGCTGCTCCAGGACATGAAGGCCTAACTGGTGTCTGTGCCGGTCTGGAGATCGAGCCGCACAGAATGATGTTCGAACATCAGTTATTCCCTGAGATTTCAAAAGCTTGGGACGGTATGCCCCCATCAACGATGAATGCAATTGCAGCAACAAAGATCACGACGCTGCCGGGAGCCAAGGGAGATCAGTTGCACACGATTTCTGCGGGGACCGCTGTCGAAGCGTGGCTCGGTGACGAAAAGAATTGGGAGAATGGTTATTCGTCTCTTTTGATCACCCGCATTGGCGGCGAAGAAATACAAAAGAATACTGCTGGATTCTACCTTAGAAGTGCATTCACGAAACCCGTTCGCATCGAAAATGAAGAGCACGAGGGTCAAAGATGAAAATTCTTACAAAATGGTTGCGAAGCTACTTGCCGGGATTGCCGGTGGATGATGCGCGGCTTGCCGAGGATTTGACGTTGCGCGGGATTGCCGTGGAGGGGATTTACGACCTCGGCGACGGGAACGGCTCGCTCTACGAGATGGACATTACGACTAACCGCGTGGACGCGATGAATCACTACGGGGTGGCGCGGGAGGCGGCGGCGATTTACGGATTGAAGCTGGCGGAGCTGGATGTTGCTTTGCCGAAGGCGAAGAAGGCGGCGGCTCCCTATCCGGTGAAGATTGAGGCGGAGGACGGCTGCGGGCGATTTACGGCGCGGGTGCTGCGGGACGTGACGATGGGCGAGTCGCGGGACTGGTTCGCGGGCGCGGAGGTTTTGTCTTACTTTTCGTTGCTGGAGCAGAAATGCATCTCGAACGCCGTGGATGCGACGAATTTTGCGTGGATTGCGATGGGGCAGCCGACACACGTCTTCGACCTGGACAAGCTGGAGGGCGGGATCGTGGTGCGGCGCGCGAAAAAAGGCGAGAAGCTGAAGACGCTGGACGGCGTGGAGCGCGTGTTGGACGTCGAGGATCTGCTGGTGGCCGACCACAAGAAGGCGGTGGGGCTGGCCGGGGTGATGGGCGGCTGGGAGACGATGATTACGCCGGAGACCAGGAATGTGCTGGTGGAGGCTGCGTGGTTTGAGCCGATGGCGGTGCGGCAGACGGCGCGGCGGCACGGGCTGCACACGGATGCGAGCCACAGATTTGAGCGCGGAGCGGACTTTGAGGCTGCGCCGGTGGCTTCGGCGCTGGTGAGCCGGATTTTGCTGGCGAATGGCGGCTGGCTGGAGGGCGAGCTGGTGGACGTGCGCGTGGCTGCAATGGAGGCGCGGACGGCGAAACGCAAGCCGGTGGAGCTGGCGCTGAGCGAGGTGGGCCGGATTCTGGGCGCGACGGAGGACGAAGAAGGAATTACCGCGGCGACGGTGGAGGGCGTGCTGAAGGCGCTGGGGTGTGGGTTGGAAAGATTGTCTCCCACATCTTCGGGCAAAGAACGCCCGCAGATATGGGGCACCCAGAAAGTCGACGATGCGGTGTGGCTGGTGACGTTGCCGAGTTGGCGGCTGGATCTGGAGCGGGAGATTGACCTGATTGAAGAGGTGGCGCGGGTTTATGGGTACAACCGCTTTGCCAATACGCTGCCGGCGTTTGGCGAAGGGGTGCGCGCGCTGCCGTGGGCGGAGAAAGAAGCGCGAAGTGCGGCGGACGCTGCTGGGGGCGGGATTCCACGAGGCGATTGGAAGCACCTTCTGCTCGCCGGCCGAGGCCGCGCTGACGGCGCCGCAGCCGGGGCTCTCGGTTCCGCTGGGCAATCCGCTGAGCGAGGAGGCGGGGGTGCTCAGGCCGTCGCTGGTGCCGGGAATGCTGGCGATGGTTGCCGGCAACCTGAACCGCGACGTGAGCGACGTGCGGCTGTTCGAGGTGGGCACGGTCTTCAGCGGGAGCACAGAGAAGGTGGAGGAGCGGCCTGCGCTGGCCTTTGGCGCGGTGGGCAGCTTGGCGGAGCAAGCCGCGCTGCACGCGACGCGGAGCGATGAATTTCAAGATGTGAAGGGCGTGGTGGAGCAGGTGCTGGAGCGGTTCCAGACGCGGAGCGTGAACTTCGACCGCTTTGAGGCCGAGGCCGGGCTGACGCCGGAGTGGCTGCACCCGTATCGCGCGGCGCGGGTGGTGGCGGACGGCGTAACGGTGGGCTGGTTTGGGCAGTTGCATCCGCGCGTGGCCGCCGAGCGCAAGCTGAAGGAGCCGGTGCTGGTGGGCGAGCTTTATCTGGACCGGCTGTACAAGCTGGCGTTGCGGGAGCCGGCGGCGAGGGAGATTTCGCGCTTCCAGCCGGTTCGCCGGGATTTTTCGCTGGTTCTGGACGAGAGCATCGCGTGGGAGAAGATCGACCAGGCGGTGGCCGGGCTGCGAATTCCGGAGCTGGTGGAGTGGCGGGCGCGCGAGGTCTTCCGCGACGCCAAGCTGGGCAAGGGCGAGTACGCATTGCTGCTGGGCGCGACGTTTCAGGCCGCGGACCGCACGCTGCGCGAGGAGGAGTTGCAGGAGTTCCAGGCGCGGGTGGTGGAGGCTGTTGGCAAAGTTGGGGCGCGGCTGCGAAGCTCAGGCGTGAAACCGGCTCAACCGGCGCTATACTTGCTCGGGTAAGACTGCATTCTGCGTGGAGGTTATCGATGTCGGAGTCGATGTGGAAGTCGGAGGTTGTGGAAGAAGCGCAGCCGGAGGAGCGGGCAGCGGAGCAGACCGCGGAGCATGTAGCAGAAGATCCCGCGGAGCCGCGCGAGGAATCGAGCGATCTCACGTTGAGCGTGGATGAGTTTTCCGCGCTGGAGGAGCGGATTCAACGCACGGTGAACCTGGTGAAGCAGGAGCGGCAGGCACGCGTCGCGGCCGAGGAGCGCGCCAGCGAGGCGGAAGCGCTGATCAGCAAGCATGCGCCGCTGGTGGAGCGGCTGGAGGCGGAAATCCAGACGCTGCGCACGGAGCGCGGCCATGTGCGGCAGCGCGTGGAGCGGCTGCTGGCGCAACTGGACGCGCTGGAATTGTGAGGCCAGGCGTGGCCCAAGAGTCAATCCGGCAAACCGGCCGGCTACGTAACCGTCGCAGATTTACGATCAGACGTACCACCTCTCCGGCGAGGACGCGGAGCACATTCGCAGCTGGCCGAGCTGGTGGACGCGCGGATGCGGGCCGTGGCGGCACAGGGACGCACGGCGGATTCGCTGCGCGTGGCCGTGCTGGCGGCGCTGAATCTTGCCGATGAGCTTTCGCGGGCCGAGCAGGCCGGAGGCGGCGTTGCGGGTCAGGCGCATGCGCGCGCCGCGAGCCTGCGCGGGATGCTGGACGAAGTGCTGGAGGAAGAGCGGAAGACGGGGTCGTAATTTTTCTATCTGGAATACAAAAAGTGAAATAGTGAAATAGTGATTCGCTTCGCTGCTGCATCCATTCACTCTTTCACTTCTTTACTTTGTCACTGCTTCAACTTTAATGATAGAGTGGGTGTGATTCTGGAGGCTCGATGCGCCGGCTCACATCTTTACCGACTATTCTTCTGGTTTCAATTTGCCTGACAGCGTTCACAATAGCCCAAACTCCGGCTCCTGCACCGCCGAGTAAGCCCGCGGCCCCGAGCAGCGGCCCCGCCGACCCTAAAGCCAGGAAGACTTATGATTTAGCCCTCCAGCAGATGCACGCGCATCACTGGGCTTTTGCGCTGGAAGGTTTCCGTCAAGCGGATAAACAGGATGGCGGTCACTGCATACCCTGCGAACTATCAGGCATGGAATGCCGCGGGCGAGATGGGGGATTTCAAGGCGGCACGAGCGCAGGCCGAAATGATGCTGGCAAACGTGAGCAGCCCCGGCGACAAGGCTCAGGCGCAGTTTATTCTGGGCCGGACGTACCTGGTCGAGGGTATACGCGATAAACATCAGGAACAGATAGCGGAGGCCGAGGCGGCGTTCAGCGAGGCACTGCAAATACGGCCCAATCATGCGGACTATCTGTTTGCCGAAGCAACGGCGCAGGCCTATCTCAAGCGCGATGATGCAGCCCGGCAAGGCTTTCAGGAGTTTTTGAAATACGCTAACCGGAATGACCTGGACTACCCGCGGGCGCAGCGATTTGCCGAACATCCGGAGCTGGCTCGCGCGAAAATGGCGCCGAATTTTCGCCTGACGACGCTGGATGGGCGAACGCTTACGCTGGAAAGCCTCACCGGCAAGGTGGTGCTGATCGATTTCTGGGCTACCTGGTGCGGTCCATGCCGCGAGGCGCTGCCGCACATCCGAGCCGATTGCCAAGAAGTTCGAGGGACAGCCTTTTGTGGTGCTCAGCATCAGCATGGATTCGGACGAAGCCAAGTGGAAGGAGTTCGTGGGGAAGAACGGGATGACATGGATGCAGTATCGCGACGGAAGGTTCGTCGGCCCGCTCTCCATGCAGTTCGGCGTGAGTGCGATTCCGGCCACCTTCACCATCGATGCCGATGGAGTGCTGGAGGACCAGCATGTGGGCGATGCGAATATCGAGGGCAAGCTGAAGAAGCTGATTGCGCGGGCGGCGGAGGCCAACCGCGAGGCCGCGCAAGCGGCTGATCGCTCCGCCGGCAGCCCGAATTAAAAAAGTTGAGCGGCTCGTCAATTTGGGCCGTTCGATTCCCAAAAGCGGCGGGGCAAAACATGTAGCACATCGCGCATATCACGCGCAAGACTTGCATTTTTTTTCGTGGACCTCCTAGTATTCGCACTAGAAACCGGCCTGCAAAGCAGGTGGGCGATCAACGCTGGTTGAACCAACATTCGTGAACAGGGGCTCAACTCGACAATCGGTTCTGTGTGCAGTGTCCGCCAGTCCGGAATGCCTAATGAACCGCGGAGAGCTCCACCTTCCTAGGAAGGGTTCACCAGCGCATAACCCACGGCCCCGTGGGCCGGATTCTACCTTCCTCCCGCCGTCGGCACGAACAACCCTCTTCTGCATACGGTAAAAACAGCCCTCCCGCAATCGGTAAGAGCAAATAGATAGGCTCTGATGCCGTATTCTGGCACTGGTGTATCCAGTTCTCTTCCATCTCGGTTCGATTTTGATCCCGTCCTATGGCGCGATGGCGGCGCTGGGCGTGTTGCTGGCGTTGTTTATGGCGCAGCGGACGGCGCGCATCGCGGGGCTCGATGGGCGGAAGGTGTGGAATTTGTGCGTGCTGGCGCTGTTTGCGGCGCTGGCGGGCTCGCGGCTGCTGCTGGTGGCGCTCAACTGGAGCGAGCTGCGACAGCATCCGACGTGGATGCTGGGGCTGGCCATGATTCATCATCCGCTGCTGACAGGCTTTGGAGGGCTGGCCGCGGTGGCAGCCGCGGTTTTGTATGGACGCTGGCAGCGGCTGCCGCTGTGGAGCACGGCCGATGCGCTGGCCGCGCCGGTGGCTTTGGGGCTGGCTTTCGAGCAGTTCGGACGCACTGCTGGCCGGCTCGGGCTATGGGATTGAAGCCGAGCGGGATGCGGCGCGCTGGGCTGTCACCTACAATCATCCGCTGGCGGCGCTGTGGAGCGGTGCTCCGCTGGGTGTTGCGCTGCATCCGGTGCAGGCTTATGCGGCGCTGGGGTTTCTTACGCTTTCGATTTTCTTGCTGTTCTGGCTGCCTGTAAGGCGGCAACAGGGCGATGTCTTCGGGTTGTTTTTGCTGGGGATGGGAGTGGCGATTTTTTCGACCGAGTTCTGGCGCGACACTGAGGGACGGGGCGCGCTGCTGGGCGGCTCTCTTGACGGGCCGCAGATAGCGGCGGCGGCGATGGTGGTGATTGGCGGGCTGGTGCTGTTAGAGCGCAAGAGGCCGGTTGAGGGTTGAGGAATCCCACCCTAGCCGCAAAAACAAGTACGCGGCGAGGGTGGGGCACCCAATACGTTGAATTAGCAGATGACCTCAGCGTATGGCCCAGGGTAGGTCATATGCATGAGCACTTTCCCGCGTCCCTCGAATTGGAAAGGAGAACTAAGATGAGAATCGTTGCCTGTGCTGTTTCGATGTTGTTTGCGGCTAGTCTACTCTGCGCACAAGGGATCACTCAGAACGCCAAGAAACCTGCTTTTGTAGCGGAAACGAATGTATGTACCGCGATGGTAAGGTTGTTCCAGAAAGGGGGCGTGGTGGTGATTAACCCGTATCTCAATGTAGTTGTGAGATCCGACACTAATGACAGGAATGAGCTATTTTTAGTGACGGCAGACGGTAAAGAGCAAAGCTGGAAAGGCAAGAGTGTAACCAAGCCCGAAGTAGTCATTGTCTATGAAGGCAGGGTCTATGAAGACAGTGGTTGGTTTTCACCGAATCTCCCTGATCAATTTGATTTAAGTAAAGCAGTCATCATCTCATTTGAGAAGAACAAAGTCCAAATCTATGATTTTCAGCAGATGTGTGGCGGGTACCACAAGAGGATGCCTAAGTGAAGTGAACGTTACTTCGCAAAATCGAGAGTTGAGGTTTCCCACTCATTCGCCAAAAACGCAAATGGATGGGGCACAGGGTTGTTAAAGGATCGGGATCGAATTACGAGGCTGTAAATGACGGAATTGCGCACGATTGAAGTGCCGGCGGAGGCGAAGGGGCAGCGGCTTGACCAGTTTCTTGCTGCCGCAGCTGGAGGGCGTGAGCCGCTCGCGCGTGCAACTGCTGATTGACCAGGGCGATGTGCTGGTGAATGGCAAGCGCGGCGAGAAGGCCTCGCTCAAGCTGCGCGGGGGCGAGCGGATCGACATTACCGGCGAGCCGCATCCGGCGCCGCTCAAGGCTATGGCCGAAGAGATTCCGCTGGACGTGATCTACGAGGACGAGGATCTGGCGGTGGTGAACAAGCCGGCCGGGATGATGGTCCATGCCGGGTCGGGGCAGAATGAAGATGCGCGCAATCGCGGCACGCTGGTCAATGCACTGCTCTACCGATTCAAGAAACTTTCGGCGACCGGCGGCGATCTGCGGCCGGGGATCGTGCATCGGCTGGACAAGGAGACCAGCGGGCTGATCGTGGTGGCCAAGAACGACCGCGCCCATGCGGCATTGGCGGAGATGTTCTCCAGCCGCCAGATCAAGAAGACCTACATTGCGCTGGTGCAGGGAGCGGTGGAGCGGGCCAAGGGCACCATCAACGCCAGCGTGGGACGGGACCCGCTGCGGCGCACGCGCATGACGGCGAAACCGCTGGGCGACGCGCGCGCGGCCGTCTCGCACTACGAGGTGGTGCGGCGGCTCGCACAATCGCTTCGGCAAATTCACGCTGGTGCGGGTGAGGATCGAGACCGGCAGAACGCATCAGATCCGTGTTCACATGGCGTCGATTGGCCACCCGGTGGTGGGCGACATGCTCTATGGCGGTTCGGGGCAGCTGACCGACCAGGTAGCCTCGCAGGCCGCGACCTCCAAAGCGGCGCGGAGGAAGGCAGAGCCGGAGAGACTCCGGCTGGGGCGCAACTTTCTGCATGCGGCGCGCCTCGAGTTTCCGCATCCCCGGACGGGGAAGCTGCTCGAACTGGAGGCGCCGCTGCCCGCAGAGCTGGAGGCGTTTCTGAGCCGGCTGGATGACGGGGCAAATCCGTGCCGGGAGAATGAGCTACGCGGGCCTGGCGCGAAGGCCAGGCGCTCTTGATAAAATGAAAGAGCTATGAACAGAAAGCTTTCAGGATTTGTGTTTGCGGCGGTGTTTGCGTCAGCCGCCTTGTACGCGCAGCAACCCGCGACCCCAGCCGGCTACCGCCGCACGGCCGCACCGCCAGCGCCCGCGCAGGCCGCCCAGCAGCCCGCGGCGCAACCCGCAGGACAAGGACAAGCTGGACAGGCCCACCATCATCCGGATGAACGTCAATGAGGTCAACCTCATCTTCACCGTGACCGACAAGCATGGGCACTATATTCCCAACCTGCAGCAAAGCGACTTTGCCCTGCTGGACGACCGCAAGGCGCCGTCTCATGTGAAAAGCTTCCACCAGCAGATCAATCTTCCGCTGCGGGTGGGCATCGTAATTGACGCCAGCACCTCGATTCGCACGCGTTTTCAGTTCGAGCAGCAGTCGGCCGTCGAGTTCCTGCTGGAGATTCTCAAGGCCCGCAGCGACCGCGCCTTCGTGATGGGCTTCGATGTGACGCCCACCGTGACTCAGGACTGGACCAACAACATCGACGCCCTGGAGACGGGCGTGAACCGGATGCGTCCGGGCGGCGGCACGGCGATGTATCGATGCCGTTTACACCGCCTGCCGCGACAAGCTGCTTACCGAGCGCGGCCCGGAGCCGGTGCGCAAGGCGATGGTGCTGATCTCCGACGGCGACGACAACGTAGAGCCATGTCTACCAGGACGAGGCCATCAAGGAATGCCAGCGGGCAGAGACCATCATCTACGCCATCAGCACTAATTGGACGCCCAGCCGCGGCAAGGGCGACAAGGTGTTGACCCAGATGGCCGAGGATACCGGCGGGCAGGTGTTCTTTCCGCCTTCGGTGGAGGAGATGTCGAACAGCTTTCACGGCATCGAAGAAGAGCTGCGCAGCCAGTACTCGCTGATCTACACTCCGGCGGATTTCAAGTACGACGGCGGGTTTCGTCCCATCTATCTTTTCTGCCATGACCGGCGCTATCAGGTGCGAGCCAAGAAGGGCTACTTCGCTCCGCGGCAGTAAGCCGGCAGGCAATTGGGGGTTTACGCGGCTAGCCTGCTTTCAGGCCCCGTTCACGCTGCCCGACAGAAGCTGGGCGGCTGGACTAGCAGGAGGCCCAGGGTGAAACCGGGTTACAGACGCGGGAAAATGGGTTTCAACAGCTCTCATTTCCCGGGCGACGAAGGCCGCATCGGGTTTGACACCACTCCAGTGCCTTTCAACGCGCTCAGGGCGGGGTCTCAAGCTGTGCTTTTTCTATACAGTAGGCGCATCGCTCACTTTTTTAATCTGAGGTCCTTGCCGCGGTCTATTTCCACTTCACTCCCTTCCTCTTTTTACTTGATATTTCTTCCACTGAATTTGCCGATGCGTCCCGATTCAGGACAATTCCGCGTTCTGCCGTCCGCATTTGCCCCAATCCCGGATTCTTTCCGTTCTTCTCTCACTGATTTATCTGGATGCGCGATGAAATAGAGGTGGGCAGAGCCATAAGTTCTCCATGGAGTTTGCCTGCGCGGTTTGCGGCAGTGCCAGTATGTCCTCCGCATGAGACAGAGAATAGGACGGGGACGACCGAGCCGCGAAAGAAATGCGCTGACAGGGGGAAACAGGGTGATCCGGCAGGCCATATCGTGCGATATCTGCGGAACCGAGAAAAAGCAGACGAACCACTGGTTTGTGGCCTATGACCAGGGAGAGGAACTGCGCGTGAGCGGGTGGAACTCGCGCAATCGGCTGCGCCAAGGCTCGAAACATCTTTGCGGTCAAACCTGCCTGCACAAGCTGGTGGACGATTTTCTGGCCAGGACATTGACGACGCGTTTGCCGCGGGCCGTTCAAATCGATGAAGAAGACGAGATTGTGGAGCAGGCGACAGGGACGGATACCAGCCTGACCTCGAGTGAGTCGTACAAGGAGGTCGAACCCACGAGGCAGCAGTTGCCTGCGCACGCGCCGGTATTGCCCTCGCGCCCCCCCCTGCGCATGCAGATGGAGCTGGTTGCCCTGCCGATAAGGACGCCGCGCGGCGATGAAGCGATGGTCGCCATCAACGAGCCACCCCGCTTTGCGTCGCGCAATTGGCGCGCCGCAGCCTGGGAACGGGAGCGCGAGCGGGAGCGTGAATTGCGCTCTCTCGAGCGTCATCCGGGCTTGTCTTCCCGCCGCTAATGATCATTGCCAATGAGATGAGAATGTGAGGTTGCCGTGTGGTTTGACTTGTTGCTGATACTTTTGGCCATTACTCCATTGATGCGCACGACAAAGTTTCTTGTGCGGGATTCAGGAGCCCTGTATCCACGCGGAGGCGAAGAAGGCGTCAATGCGTGGACGGCGCGGCCTGAAGCAACGATACTAGCCCAGCCTCATCCAGGACGGGAATGTTGAGCTGACGCGCCTTGTCGAGCTTGGAGCCCGCCTCTTCGCCAGCCACCACATAGCTGGTTTTCTTGCTGGCAACTGTAGCGGTTTTGCCGCCCGCGGCCTCGATCTTCGCCTTGGCCTCGTCGCGGGTGAGCGTGGGCAGCGTGCCGGTGAGAACAAAAGTGAGCCCCGCCAACTGGGACGTGCGCTGCTTTTTCGCGGCTGTCATTTTTACTCCGGCGTGCTTCAGGCTCGCAATCAAAGCCACGTTTGCCGGCTGCGCGAAGAATTCGAGAATGGCCTGCGAGATGCGCGGGCCGACCTCTTCCACGCGCTCCAGCTCTTCGGCGGAGGCGGCACGCAGCGCTTCGATGGAGCCAAACTCCTCTGCCAGCAGCTCAGCCGTGCGCTCGCCGACAAAACGAATTCCAAGGCCCATGAGGACGCGGGCGAGTCCGGCTGCTTTGGAGCGATCAATCTCATCGATGAGGGAGCTGGCGGATTTTTCCGCAAATCGGTCGAGGTTGGTTAACTGTTCTCCGGTGAGGGAGTAGAGGTCCGCAACGCTGTGAACAAGGCCACGATCGAGCAATTGCTGCACCACCGCCTCGCCCAGGCCCTCAATGTTCATGACGCCGCGCGAGGCAAAGTGAAGCAGGCTCTCGCGCAGCTTGGCGGGGCAATCGGCGTTGACGCAGCGGTAATCCACCTCGCCTTCTGCGCGGACGACGTGCGAGCGGCACTCAGGACATTCCGAAGGAAAAACGAAGCGGAGCTTCCCGCGCGGATGGTCAGCGTCTTCCAGGACCTCGACGACTTTGGGGATGACGTTGCCGCCGCGCTCGACGCGCACCCAGTCGCCGAGCTTGAGGCCGAGGCGCTCGATGAAGTCGGCGTTGTGCAGCGTGGCGCGGCTCACAGTGGTGCCGCCGATGAAGACGGGGGTGAGCTCGGCAACCGGAGTGAGCTTGCCGGTGCGGCCCACCTGCACGGTGATGGCGTTGATTTGCGTGACGCCGGAGCGGGCGGTGAACTTGTAGGCGATGGCCCAGCGCGGGGCGCGGGCGGTAGAGCCGAGGCGCAACTGCGTGGCGTGCGAATCCACTTTAAGAACCACTCCATCGATTTCGTAGGCAAGAGTGGAACGGACAGCTTCTGCCTCGTCGATGAAGCGGGTCATCTGCTCGGCCGAGGCGAGCAGCTTGTGTTGCGGATTAACGCGGAAGCCGAGGGCAGTGAGCGCATCGAGAATGGCGCGCTGGCCCTGCGGCCAGTAATCGCCATTAACGAGCAGGAAGTAGGCATAGAACTCCAGGCGGCGATTGGCGACGATGGAGGGCTCTAGGGTGCGCAGCGTTCCGGCAGCGGCGTTGCGGGGATTGACGGCGGGCGCAAGGCCCTGCTGTTCCTTCTCCTCGTTCAGGCGAAGAAAGGCGGCTTCAGGCATGACCACCTCGCCGCGGACCTCGAATCCCTGCGGGAGGCCTGCTGATTGGAGTTTAGCGGCGTTGATGGTCAGCGGCACGCTGCGAATGGTGCGAATGTTGGAGGTGACATCTTCGCCGGTCTGGCCATCGCCGCGGGTGATTCCAGTCGTCAGTCGCGAGCCGCCGTCGGCAGGCTCGTAACGCAGCGCTACGCTCAAGCCGTCCAACTTGTACTCGGCGACATACTCGACGGGCAACGGGCCGGCCAGCTCGCGGCAGCGGGCGTCCCAGGCGGCCAGCTCCTCGGCGGAGTAGGCGTTATCCAGCGAGAGCATGGGGCGGGAATGCGCGACCTTGCGGAAGCCCTCGGCGGGCTTGCCACCGACGCGCTGGGTGGGCGAATCGGGGGTGACAAGCTCGGGGTGCGCGGCTTCAAGCTGCTTGAGCTCGTTCATCAACGCGTCGTAGGCAGCGTCGCTGATCTCCGGAGAGTCGAGAACATAGTAGAGGTGCTCGTGGCGGCGCAGCTCGGCGCTGAGTTCGGCAGCGCGTTGGGCCGGAGATGAGTCTGGGGAGGATCGTTCGCCCATGGGGAGAATTATAGGGGGTTACCGGTAGGGTAGTAAGGCTGTCCAATGGAAATTTCGCTCAAGACTCGTCAGCCGCGTGTTCAAGTGAGTCGTTAGGTGTAGTGAACAGGCAGGGTTCGGCTAATTCTCCCTCAGCTCGAAAAGCGTTTAAGGCAGGGATAGAACAATCGAGCCGACAATGGAAGTAACAGCGATAATCGGCGTTGCAATCCAAAGGATCCATCTTCCGCTGCCACGGCTTTGCCAGGCGAATAAAACTGCTGCGATCAAGAGAATATCGGTGAAATAGAACAAAGCTATGAGGAGCAAAGGATGGTTTTCCAAGAACCCGAAGGGAGAATCGGTTAGCGCATATTCGAGGAGGAGGCAAATCCAAAATACAATGCAACTGGCGGTCAACAACAACCGCGACCTGACTGAACAGCGGCTACTTCTGGTCAGTAGACCTTCTTCGTCATACTCCCGTTCAACGTATATCCAACTCAGCCAGACAGCAATGGCGCCGGCCACTGAGAGTATCCAGAGCAAATAGAATGAGATCAGGCCAAAGATCGCAGATTCAAACCACATTAGCTATCCTCTTTCTGTGCATTGCGGAATGAGTTGCTGGGTTCATGCTTACACCTCCAGAACACTTTGTAAAATGAATTACAGGCAGTTATGGAACCAGTAACCCATTTTTTGACCGGAGCGTGCATTGGGCGGGCGGGATTGAACCGCAAGACGGCTTACGCCACTCTGGCGGCGGTGCTGGCCGCCGAGGCTGCCGACATTGACGTGCTGTGGGGGCTGGCGGGGCCGGTGGAGGGACTGAAGCATCATCGCGGCATTACGCATACGTTTATTGCTGTGCCGTTGATAGCGGCGGCGGTGGTAGGGCTGGTGTGGCTCTATGACCGCTGGCGGCAAAGGCGGAGAATGCGCAAGACAAATCCACTCAGCCAGAATATAAATGAGCCTCCGGGGTTGCGCTGGGGCTGGATTTATATAGCGACGCTGATTGCGGCGTTGAGCCATCTGTTGCTGGATTGGACGAACAACTACGGGCTGCGGCCGTTTTTCCCCTTCAATCCACATTGGTATGCGGGAAGTTTTGTGTTTATTGCCGAGCCGGTGTTGTGGGCGCTGCTTGTGGCGGCGCTGGTGATGCCCTGGCTTCTGGGGCTGGCGGACTCCGAAATTGGCGCAAAGAAGAAGAAATTTCGCGGGCGAGGATGGGCTATCTTCGCGCTGACGGGGATGGTCTTGCTGTGGGGTTGGCGCTGGGCGGAGCAGGGACGAGCAAGGGCGCTAGCGGAAAACACGCAGATCGCGACGGCTGCGGTGAAGCGCATGGCGCTGGAGCCCTATCCCATCAATCCCTTTCGCTGGCACGCGATTCTGGAGACCGCGGAATATTACCAGACCGCCGAGATCAACACACTGAGCGGGGAGATTGTGAGCGACCCGCGCCAGGATGTGCTCTACAAGCCGGCGGCGACAGCGGCTACGGAGGCCGCCAAACACACGCTGCTGGGGCAGGTTTATCTGGACTGGGGCACGTGGGCGGTGGTGCGCAACGTGGGCCAGGAAGCGGCGCCAGGGATGAAACCGCCGGAGTTGCCGCGCAACCAAACATGGACCACGGTCGAGTTTTACGATCTGCGCTTTACCTACTCGTTTCTTGGAACCGGTAGCCCCTCCATGCGGCACCCGCTGAGCGGCTGGGTTTATATCGTGGATGGCCGCAACGAGGCGGGCGAAGCGTTGAACGGGCGGGAGCAGCGTTAGCGGGTCATTGCTCCGAATGAAAATATTTGTTTATCACGTCAAGGTTCGAGGTTGACCCGGCAGGGCGCGACCCGCAGAATGAGAAGAACGCCGGTTCTCCGCAGATATTTTGCAAGGTGAGACGGTGAAATCCTGAATCCTGAGGTGTCCATGCCCGCATATCTTCTGTTGCTGGTTGCCGTGTTGAGCCGTTTGCTGCCCCATGCGGGGTGGATGAACTTTACCGCGGTGGGCGGCGCGTTGCTGTACTTTGGCGCGCGGCGGCCGTGGCGGGAGATGCTGGTTCCGCTGGTGGCGCTGATGGCAACGGATTACGTCCTCACCGTATCCATCTACCATTACGCCTTTGCCTGGCAGCTCTACGCAGCCACCTGGGCGTGGTACGGAATGGCCATGGCGCTGGGGCAGATCCTGCTGCGGACGCGGACGACCGTGGTGCGCGTGGCGGCGGCAGCGCTGCTGGGGCCGACCTCGTTCTTCCTGGTCTCGAATTATGCGGTGTGGGCCAGCGGCTGGATGTATCCGCGGACGATGGGCGGGCTGGGCGCGTGCTATGTGGCGGGCATACCGTTCTATCGCAATGACTTGCTGTCAACGGCTCTGGTGGCCGGGCTGGCGTTTGGAGTTCCGGTGCTGGTGCGCCGGATGAGCGCGACGCGGGCGCAGATGGCGCTGGCGGGGAAGTAGATTCTTTATCGATTCCCAGGTCCCCAAAAGCCAGGGACCTGGGGCACCCGGCATAGGGCGCGGTCTTCGGATCGCGCCTTTTTCTTTAACGGGGAGGGGTATATGGACTAGATGAGTCCAATTCGCTTTGGAGTGGTTCTGCGTACTTGCGCGTACAGTTTTTGACTAAAATATGCGTCATTGCGCGTAATATTTGCGAATTTTGCGCGCAGTTGCGCGTAAGCACGGCAAAAGAAATGCGTACTTACGCGTAAGACCGGCAAGAGAAATGCGTAGTTGCGCGTGGGATGGCGGTTTTACGCATCTGACGCGATAGAGACTTGCCGTCCAGGAGAACGACTGCGGCGGGGAGAACGAAGGGGTTCGATTTTCCATGCTTCGCCCGGCCACCCCACGGACGAAGAGCTGTCCCTTCACCCCTCGGAGCAAAGATCGCTTCCCTATTGGCTGGACATAGACACCTTCCCGAATGAACGCATTATAGGCGACATTCGGTGCTATAATTGGTGCATGGAGGGTCTATGAGAGCAACTGTATCGCTCGATGACAGCCTGTTGAAGACAGCCTACGAATATACCGGCCTCACGGAGCGTGCGGAGTTGCTGCGCGAGGCGCTGAAATCTTTAATTGCGCGCGAGGCAGGGCGCCGGCTGCTGGCGCTGGCCGGAACGGCTCCGAATATCGAGGACGCGCGCAGATTGCGCGTTGACGAACAGTGATTCTTGCAGACACGCCCATCTGGATTGAGATCTTCCGCCGTGGCCGTTTCAAAGCAGAGTTGGAAAGCCTGATTGGCCATGACCAGCTTTGCATTCACCCGTATATCGTGGCGGAGTTGGCTTGTGGGTTTTTGCCTGATCGCAGGAATACGCTGCATTATCTCGACAGCCTTCACCAGATTTGCCTGATTCGCCTAGCGGACGTGCGTCTGATGATCGAAACGCGGGGGCTGGCATCGAAGGGGATAGGTCTGACGGATGCCCATTTACTCGCGTCCTGCCTGGCTCTGCCTGGGACGCACTTATGGACTATCGACGGCGCGCTCGGAAGGGTGGCTGATCAGCTCAGAATCCGCGCCACGATTCCGGGAGTGAGCCGTTCTTAAGCCGCTTCATTCTTCCATTACCCCAACGAGTAAAAATCGCTCTCCGGGGCCCCCGATTCGCTCAGGACAGGCCTTCGGCGGGGAGAACGAATAGTATCTACAAAATCATTTTTGTGCGATACTTGTATTGCATAGTCAAGGAGGACTATCATGGGCACTGCTGTATCACTTCGCTTGCCGGAAAAGTTGAAATCCCGCCTGGATAAACTATCCAAACGCACCGGGCGCAGCAAAACCTACTACATGATTGAGGCGATCAGCGAAAAGCTGGCGGACCTGGAAGATTTATACCTGGCCGAAGAGCGGACGCGCGCCCTGAAGGCTGGACGCAGCAGAACCTATACCCAGGAAGAAATGGAAAAGCGGTATGGCCTGGAGAGTTGAGTACAGTAAAGAAGCGGAAAGAGAAATAGCCAAACTCGACAGACCCATCGCGCAACGGATTATCAGGTTTATGGGAAGCCGTGTTGCAAAACTGGAGAATCCACGAAGCATCGGCGAAGCGTTTGCTGGCTCTACGCTGGGAGATTACTGGAAATATAGAATGGGCGATTATCGCATCATCGCCGACATTCAGGATAAAAAGCTGATAGTGCAGGTTGTACGCCTGGGGAACCGCCGCGAGGTCTACCGATAACCACCTGCGGTGTGGCCAGCGGCCTGCGGCGCGGCCACCTGCGGTAGGGCCAGCGGCCTTCGGCGCGGAGAACGAAGAAGTCTCGGTTTCCAGCCTTCGCCCGGCCACCCCACGGACGAAGAGCTGTCCCTTCACCCCTGCGAGCAAAGATCGCATCCTTTACCCTAACGAGCAAAAAATCGCTCGCTACAGGCCAAGCTCTGAGTGCGATCCTAAGCGAACGAGCTGGAGGGTCTCATCATCGGGCTTTCGGTAGATAAGCACCAAGTCCGGTCTGATGTGGCAATCGCGGTAATCTTGCCAGTTGTTCGACAATGCATGATGCGTGAAATCTCTCTGTCAACGGATGATCGTTTGCAAGAGTCTGAACCACTGCGGCAAAATTTTCGGAAAGATAAGCTCGATGCTGCCCTTTCGATTCGCGCTTCAGGTCGCGCTTAAAGGCTGTTGTCTGCTTAATCGTTCGCATCGATCACCGCTTGCAGGTCATCCAGAGTCACCGTTTCGAGTTTTCTTTCCCGAGCCTCTTTCATTGCCGCGATGGTCTCATCGTTGGGAATCAATGGCTCGAAGGGGAGAGCCTTCTCGCGTGCAACGCGCGTTAGCATGAGGCGAACCGCATCGGAAACGGTCAGGCCAATCGCCCGGAGAACTGTGGCTGCCTCCTCTTTGATCTCTGCATTGATGCGTGTCTGAACAAGTGAATTTGCGGGCATTGTGCACCTTCCGTGAATTACATTGTAATTCATTTTATGGGCAAATGTCGAGAAGATAGGACTGTGGGTATATTTCACCGGACCGCAGACCCCGCATTTCACTCGACCAGGCGCAACGTCTAACCGATGCTCCGGGTGGCCTTTCGGCGCGGAGAAGGAGGAGTTTCGGTTTCATAGCCTGGTGATTGGTCCGGGCGGTAGGCCGGGGATTTATCCCCGGCAATACGACAGCCTCTCACGAAAGTGGTTTTAACCCCTGAGGTATGCTTTTTGCTCGCGCTGGCAATCAAACGCTGCCCAAATGCGCGGGCATCTGGTCGAGCCGGTCCAGGAATCGTGTGTGAACAAACAGATAATCATCGAGCCGCCTCCGTATAGGATTGGCCGCGATGTATTCGAGTTGCCTGCGATAATCCTCGGCGTCGCGAATTCTGTGCTCATGGAAGCTGGGTTGCCAGACTTCTCCGGCAAATTGCACTCGCAATTCATGCGAAAACCCACCCTTGATGCATTGGGCGCAACGCTCGATAGTCTGAGTCGCGGACGGTGTCAACAGGACGTGCAGATGTTCCGGCATAATGGCGAAGCCATGCAGCTGATAGCGTCCTTGATCCCGATAGTGGAAGAGCGTTTTGACTAGCAATTCGGCATTTGCCGTTCTGACGAAGAGAGCGCGCCTTTGATACGTCGTAGTCGTGAGCGCGTAAGTTTCCATGGCCGGCTGAGAAAAGCATACCTCGTTCAGGCGGTAGGCCGGGGATGTATCCGATAGGCGGGGATTTATCCGGTAGGCCCGGATTTATCTGGTTGACCGTGGATTTATCCGGTAGGCCAGGGATGTATCCGGTAGGCCGGGGTTTATCCCCGGCTACACTTCAGCTTTTCACAAACGGGGTTTTAACCCCTGAGGTATGCTGTTCGGCTGCATTGAATTCGTCGATGAGGAAAGACTAGCCGAAAGAGCATACCTCAAGGCCTAAAGGCCAGGTTCATTTTGCTGCACTCTTGTGCCGGGGATAAATCCCCGGCCTACCACGCCCGGCCGCCCCACGGACGAAGAACTGTCTCTTCACCCCTCCGAGTTCGGTACAAAGATCACTCGCCTCACCCCAACGAACAAAAATCGCTCGCTACCACAACAAGAAGCATGTGCCGCTTCTTGGGGAACCCCGAGTTCGTGGGAACCCCGGTAAAGCGGAAAATGGAATGCCCTCCTGTCCGAAAGACAATCGGAGTCTGTCTCATTCCCTCCCCGGTCCCCAAAAGCGAGGGATACCCTTCGGCAGGCTCAGGGCAGGCTTTCGACTTCGCTCAGTACAGGCTCGGGGGCACCCTGATTGTGGTGGGGATTGCACCCGGAGACCGGAGCCACCCGCCCCTTCCGAAAACAGATGTTATTGGGAGGAGATGGGCGGGGCATAGCCGTGGTTCATGGGTTAATTATGGCCTTGACATTTGACCCATGCAAGCCCTTGAAAACGCGGGGCGACGGTCGTGGGTCAAAACTTACCCTTTTTGAGGCAGTTCCTTTTTCTCTGCCGTCGCTGTCGAAATACGAGCCGACTGGCCGGGTTTGTCCTTGTCGGGCGCTTGATACTCAAACGTGCCAACTAAAGGCACATCGCAAAGAGAGCACCGACCCTCATAAGACACTAGAAAAAATTGGGCATAGGGAGGCCGGTCGATGATGTGTTGAGAAGGGAATTTTTCAGGTTTCACTTCGATGCTCTTGCAGCCCGGTGTGGGGCATTTCGCAATTGTGAGTGGTGTGAGCGGGGGACACGCGGAAGGGGTCACAACATACACCTCAGCCCTCATTATCTCAAAGCCCGGTGAACATAGGGCAGGGAAAGGGCAAAACTCACCCTTTATGGGACGCGGTTGTGGGAAGCATGAACGGTTGTAGAAACTTGCGTAAATCGCTCCCATCCTTCCCCAAACCTTTTACGGACCACTCCACTTTTCCTGCTTTTTGCCGCTGCACCCAGCCAGGTGCTGTTCCATGGCGCTTCTTAAACCAATTGAATAGCTCATCGTGTTTAATGAAGAACCAAGATCGCCCGGGTATGATGCCATCCGGGTCAGGGAACAGCATCCATATGTCATTCCCTCCGTTGCGCTTCCCTCCGTAGAGCTTCCAGTGAACAAGTGGACGGCTTTTCATCTGAACTGAACGGAGTTCTCCATCGGGTATGCGGATCACCAAGTCCTCACCGAATACGTCGGCTTCTGGCCGATACACTCGATAACCGGCACGAATAAGGATGGCGGTCACTTCCGCTCGGTTTGCGGCTTCGATCTCATTGGAGGTCGGCGGCTTGTTACCGGTCATAAAAGTTGCCTTTTTAGAACTGGCGTGGGCTTGACTGCGGGGTTAGCTTTTGCCTGCCGTATCAGAGCTTCAATCTCCGACGGTGATAGTCTGCGCTCGTCGGCCAAGAGCTTTCGGATTTCTGGCTCGGCCAACTCTCCGTTATTCAGAGACAAGTTAGGAAAAGCCTGATCATCCACGATCACAACGAATTTGGCTGCGGGCTGGCGATCAACCCGCACCACGATTAGCTTTGGTTTATCACTCATGGGATTCCCTTAGTTTGAATTTTACATCGTAGTACTGCACGTCGATGTTGTATGTCTACAGAGCCTATTTGGTTCTACTTCTTTCCTGATGCGACGCTCGGCTATGGATGGATACGGGGGCGTCTCGCTGTCCGTCTGCCAAGATGATTGTGCTACAACCGAGGTCCATTCCCGAAGGACAGTAAGGAGCTAAGGATACTTTTTAAGCAAGTCACATGCCGTCTTGTCGCCCAAAGTGCAACCCTTCGTAACTAACTGTCTAGCTTTCTCGGAATCCTGTTGAACTCCATCCCCTGTGGAATATAGGAGTCCTAGCGCGGTACAGCCAATGGCGCTGGACGCATCGCACCCTTTTTTGTAGAGGGCCGCAGCATGGGACTTATCCTCAATAACCCCCACACCATTATCGTACATGGAGCCGAGGGTCGAGCAGCCACCACCCTCACCCCCATCGCAAGCCTTGGAAAGGAGTGTCACCGCCCGATTATCATCCTTTGCAATGCCGGTATCGCCAAAATAGTACATGATACCGAGAAGGGTACATCCGGGCGCGTATCCGCCATCGCATGCCTCGGCATATAAAGTTGCAGCGCGAGAAACATCCTTTGCAACGCCCTTGCCTAAGTCATACATATTGCCAAGGTTGAAGCACCCTATTGCTTCCCCCATATTACAGGACTTCGAATAGAGCGTAACCGCACGTGAATAATCCAGTTTCACTCCTCTACCATTCGAGTAATTATTACCGAGATTGTTGCACCCTCTGGCGTGTCCTACATCGCAGGATTTAGAGAAGAGTTCTACCGCTCGATGAGAATCCTGTACTACGCCGTTTTCGGAGTGGTACAGGATTCCGAGATCATTGCAAGCCTCCCCGCTGCCGCCAGAACAGGCCTGATCGAGAAGAGGGCTTGCTTCGGAGTAGCGTTTCTGATTGTAGAAAGCTATGCCCCGTTGCTCCATTGCATATTGCAGGGGAAAAGTTACTGGAAGATTCCGAAACACATACTGCTTTAGCTCTTCTGAGCCAAAGAAATAAATTCCAATCATAAGCGCCACAAGGAGAAGCGGTATAGTAAACAATCCCACCCAGAGCCTTCTATGAGGCGTTCTTTTGCCCTCTTCTATGATAGGTTCAATTCCCAAATCCCGCACAGTTTTCTCCCTCTCTGGCTTCCGGCGGACTTTGGGAACAACATATTGCATGGCGTCGATCAGCCCTATCACCTCGGCCACGTCTTTGGGGCGGTGGTTGCGGTCTTTGGCGAGGAGGCGGAGGACGAGCGTGTCGAGACCTAGCCAGTTGGCAAGATCGGGGCGGAGGGTGCTGGGCGGCGGGGGCGGGGTGGTTTGATGCTGGCGCGCCCAGCCTTCGTAGTTTTCGGCGTGGAAGGCGGTCTGGCCGGTGAGCATTTCGTAGAGGAGTCCGCCGAGAGCATAGAGGTCAGTGCGTCCGTCGAGCTCGGCGGCTGGGGTTCCGCGCCACTGCTCGGGGGCGGCGTAGGCCATGGTGAGCAGAGTTCCGCCGGTGCGGGTGTAGGCGGTGCTGGACTCCTTGGTGGCCACGATGCCGAAGTCGGCGATTTTGGGAAGCCATGCGCCGCCGTCGCGGGCCATGAGAATGTTTTCCGGCTTGATGTCGCGGTGGACCATGCCCTTCAAGTGGGCCGCGCCGAGGCCTGCGGCGATTTGGCGGGCGATGGAGAGAGCGAGGGGGACGGGGAGACTTCCGTCCGGGGCTAAAGCCCGGGCTTCTATTTGCTGCTTATTCGGCACGACTGAAGTCGTGCCCTGATACAAAGCTGCGAGATATTCGGCAGAGTGGAAGCGCGCGTTGCGGAGGAAGGCGCGGAGGTCGGGGCCGTCGACAAACTCCATGGAGAAGAAGAGGGTTCCATCCTCGGCAGGCTCGAGATTTCCCGCATCGACGACATTCTTGTGTCGAATCTGGCGGAGGGTGCGGACCTCGCGGAGGAAGCGGGCGGTGAAGGCCTGGTCCTGGCTCAACTCGCTCGACAGGAACTTGAGAGCCTGCGGCTCGTTCATCAGGATGTGTTGGGCAAGATAGACGGCTCCCATGCCGCCCTGGCCCAGCTTGCGGAGGATGCGGTAGCTCTGGTGGATGACCATACCCGGTCTTAGATCGCGAATCTCGTTGAGCGGCAAGCCGTGGGTGGGACAGGTGGTGTGGGAGTCAGGATAGCCGGAGTCGCATTGCGGGCAGGTTTTCATGGATTCGCGCTTTTGAAATTTGCGGCGAAACCATTGTGACATTCGGAGAGGAGGAGCGCAAGGACTTGCCGTCCAGGCAGACGCCTTCGGCGAGGAGGGCGAAGGCTTTTGAGCTACCGCATTAACCACAAAATTGCAAGAAGCAGGTCCTTCGACTCCCCTTCGCTACGCTACGGTCGCTCAGGATGACAAGTAAAAACAAAAACGCGGCGAGGGTGGGTCTTCATTCCCCGGTCCCCGTCGATAAGGAAGAAGGCTTTGTCAAGCGCGATATTCGACAAACTTATCCCTGGCGGCGCGTGAGCGCCGCGTTGTTTGCCGAGAGCAGGTAGAGGACCACGGGTTCTGTTCTCTCGCTACATCATCGTTCGGCGGGTTATTGGTCGCCCTGCCAACCATCGATTCGGCCATTGGATACAGGCCATGATGCTTCCATGCGGACATCCCGTCTGTACGGGATGCGAGAGCGCTCAATCAAATGCCCGGTGTGCTTGTGCCACCATGGGGACCGGCGAGCTGCTCTCGACGTGGGCGATCTCTGGATAGCCAGTCTGTGTCTTGAGCATCCAGTAGAGTCGCACGGTTAATTTTCTTGCCGCCGCCACCTTGGCCACACCCTTGGGCTTCTTGTGGCAACGCGCCTGATACTGCCGTCGAAATCCTTCATCCAGCCGATTGGTCGTCTGCACGGCCTCGACCAGCAACTGCCGCATAAAGCGGTTGCCTTGTTTGGTGATCGCGCCCAGCCGCTGCTTGCCGCCCGAGCTATGCTCGCACGGAATCAACCCCAGATAGCTGGCTACCTGACCGCTGGTCGCAAACCGGCTTACGTCGCCGATGGTGACGGCAAAAGCCAGCGCCGTGATCGGCCCCACGCCCGGCTGGGTCATCAGCAGCCGCGCCCGGGCGTCGGTCTGGGCCGCTTGTGTCACCGCCGTATCGAGTTCCTCGACCCGCTCATCTAGCTCCGCCAGCAAGCGCAGAAGGTCGCCGCGGCGCTTCCCACTCCAACCTTCGAAGGGAAGGTTTTTAAAGGCGTCCATTCCCCGCGCGCTCCATAATGAGTGTTGTTTTTGCATCCCCCGGTTCAGCGCCAGGTGCTGCAAGCCGTTCTTCACGCGCGTGCGAATCTCCACCAGCTTGTGGCGGTGAATAAGCAATTGCCGCAGGTTGCGCTCCTCGGTCGAGGGGCGCCACAGCCGCGGAAAACGCTTTTCCATCAACAGGCGTAGAATGTGGCCCGCATCGCGCCGGTCGGTCTTCTGCTTGCGTACGTAGCTGGCGCGGATCTGGGCCGCATCGCCGATCCAAACTTCATGGCCAAGCCGTTCCAGCATGTCAATAAACCACTGGCTGTTGCCGCAGGCTTCGATGCCCACCAGCGCTGGCGCCGGCAGACTGCGATAGAACTGCTCTGCTTGCCCATCGCCGTTCATCAGCTTGTGTTCGCCGATCTCCCCGGTCTCGGCGTCAAGAACCGCTACCTGTTGCCACTTAGACGGTGTAATCCAGGATGTGATATACAGGAGCATCATATTATGATATAGTTTTAATATATCATAGGAGGCGTTATGCGCACGCTCATTGATATTCCGGAAGAAGACCTCAAGCTGCTGACTCAAGTGGCCAAAAAGCTTTCCGTGTCGCGTGCCGAGTTTGTGCGGCAGGTTGTCGCAACCTCTCTTGCGCCCCACCGCCAGAAGATGAATCATGCGGCTTTTGGAGCATGGTCTGACTTTCCCGAGGACGGAGTTGCGTATCAGGAGAGGATGCGCGCGGAATGGTAACGACGCCGGTTCTGTTCGACACCAACATTCTCATCGATTATCTGCGCGGCATTCCACAGGCCCGCGCCGAGTGCGACAGGCACGCGGACCGCGCGGTCAGCATTATTAGCTGGATGGAAGTGATGGCAGGCTCAACCGCTGCCAATGAGGCGGATGCGCGCAGCTTCCTGCTGAACTTCTATTCCCTGGCACTGGACGCAGATGTGGCTGAACGGGCATTCCTGCTGCGCAGGAGCAGCAGGATGAAACTACCCGACGCCATCATTCAGGCGACCGCCGAAGCCGCCGGCCGGGTTCTCATCACCCGCAACACGCGTGATTTCCCCGCAGGCACGCCCGGGGTGCGGATACCTTACACGCTGTAAGCAAGTCAGCGGTAGCATGGTTAAGTATGGCCATAAATTGACAAGAATTGCCATCAGTGTTACGTTGACATCAAGGGATTTCTTGATGCAAACCATGAATATCTCGCTTCCCGACCCCTTGAAGCAGTATGTGGAGGAGCAGGTCACGGTCAGGGACTATAGCAGCGCCAGCGAGTATATGCGCGAGTTGGTGCGCGCCGACCAAAAGCGCAACGCCAAAGAACAGCTTGAGCAGACGCTGCTGGAATCGCTGCTGGAAGGCGAGGCGCAGGAGGCCACTCCGGAATTCTGGAGCACGCTCCGTGCTGAATTGGGCAAGCGATTGAAGACCGGGCGAGGAGCGCGTCCGAAGAGCCGGGTGGCCTGAGTTGGCGGAAATCCGCGCAAGCCACAATCCTATACAATTTCTGAGAACGATTGGAAACGCTGGCGATGCCCCTCTACAGGAATGCCGTCGATCTGATTCGGGCCAACTTCGAGGAGATTTCCAAGGGGATCAAGCCGCGCGGGGTTGCTATCGGTTCACTCACTGACCGGCAACTGGAGGAGATCAACCGGGCGCGAGCGGCCCACGTTCCGCCACTTCCGCCGGTGATCGGAGAGGTTCTCTTCTACGGAAGGCATATATACAAGAGCCGTGTGGTGCGCGACGGCTATTCGGTTGAGGATGTAATCGATCAGATTGTGAGCGCAATGAATGCAGCCGCCGTCTTCGTCCACCATCCAATCAACACGATTCTACAGAATCGAAGTGGCCGGGCTGACCGTTACGGAAACATGGTGAAGGACTTAGCGGTATTCGAGTGCAGCGCCCGGTACCCACGGCCTGAGCTTTTCTCGGTGATGCCCAAGGGCGATGTGGACAAACCTTCCGCGATGAGACCCAAAAGGTAAAGGGCCGCTTACGCGGCCCCTTGCCTTCGATTTCAAGCGGTTCGCCCGGGTAACAAATTCAGTCCGGCAGCACCAACCGCTCACGTACATTATCGGCGAATGCTGGAAATTCGTCAATCAAAATCTTTGATCCAGAATTCCTCCCAACTCTCAGAATCGAGGCGCGCACGGCGAGTTGGAAAAGGGAGACGGAGGGTTGGGGTTCGTGGGGACTGGCCGTCCAGGCGGGCGCGCTTCGCGCCATATGGCTCGTGGTATCCCACCCATCGCAAATTACGCGATGGATGGGGCACCCGGCATTTCATTTCTGGCGACGGATCATGCCCTGCCGGAGGGATTCCATGCGTCATCCGTTGACGGGCGAATATACGAAGCCTCGCGAGTGACCTCTGAAGCCCGACCTGCTTCTTATCTACAAAAAAACGGAGGATTCTACATTGCGGCTGGTGCGCATCGGTTCTCACAGCGAAGTTTTCTAGCGGAAGACGGACGGTCGAGGTTCGTGGTCTCCCCGGTCCCCATCGATAAGGAAGAAGGCTTTGTCAAGCGCGATATTCGACAAACTTATCCCTGGCGGCGCGTGAGCGCCGCGTTGTTTGCCGAGAGCAGGTAGAGGACCACGGGTTCTGTTCTCTCGCTACATCATCGTTCGGCGGGTTATTGGTCGCCCTGCCAACCATCGATTCGGCCATTGGATACAGGCCATGATGCTTCCATGCGGACATCCCGTCTGTACGGGATGCGAGAGCGCTCAATCAAATGCCCGGTGTGCTTGTGCCACCATGGGGACCGGCGAGCTGCTCTCGACGTGGGCGATCTCTGGATAGCCAGTCTGTGTCTTGAGCATCCAGTAGAGTCGCACGGTTAATTTTCTTGCCGCCGCCACCTTGGCCACACCCTTGGGCTTCTTGTGGCAACGCGCCTGATACTGCCGTCGAAATCCTTCATCCAGCCGATTGGTCGTCTGCACGGCCTCGACCAGCAACTGCCGCATAAAGCGGTTGCCTTGTTTGGTGATCGCGCCCAGCCGCTGCTTGCCGCCCGAGCTATGCTCGCACGGAATCAACCCCAGATAGCTGGCTACCTGACCGCTGGTCGCAAACCGGCTTACGTCGCCGATGGTGACGGCAAAAGCCAGCGCCGTGATCGGCCCCACGCCCGGCTGGGTCATCAGCAGCCGCGCCCGGGCGTCGGTCTGGGCCGCTTGTGTCACCGCCGTATCGAGTTCCTCGACCCGCTCATCTAGCTCCGCCAGCAAGCGCAGAAGGTCGCCGCGGCGCTTCCCACTCCAACCTTCGAAGGGAAGGTTTTTAAAGGCGTCCATTCCCCGCGCGCTCCATAATGAGTGTTGTTTTTGCATCCCCCGGTTCAGCGCCAGGTGCTGCAAGCCGTTCTTCACGCGCGTGCGAATCTCCACCAGCTTGTGGCGGTGAATAAGCAATTGCCGCAGGTTGCGCTCCTCGGTCGAGGGGCGCCACAGCCGCGGAAAACGCTTTTCCATCAACAGGCGTAGAATGTGGCCCGCATCGCGCCGGTCGGTCTTCTGCTTGCGTACGTAGCTGGCGCGGATCTGGGCCGCATCGCCGATCCAAACTTCATGGCCAAGCCGTTCCAGCATGTCAATAAACCACTGGCTGTTGCCGCAGGCTTCGATGCCCACCAGCGCTGGCGCCGGCAGACTGCGATAGAACTGCTCTGCTTGCCCATCGCCGTTCATCAGCTTGTGTTCGCCGATCTCCCCGGTCTCGGCGTCAAGAACCGCTACCTGTTGCCACTTAGGATGAAAGTCACAACCTACAATAATCATCGAAGGCTTCTCCGATCTTCGAGCTCGTGGTCCTCTAGTCCACTCGCTACTCGATCTTCTCAGAAGCCTTCTTCCTTATCCCATCAAATGCGAGGGACCGGGGGCACCCGGCGGGTTTCACCCTCCCGCTGAATACTCCTGCCTTTCGTGATCTTCCGGCTACGCCGAAAGATCACTTTTTTCTGGACATACGGGCCACCCGCCAATCGTCCGTTTAGATTTGTACAATGGTTCTATGATGACCACCATCGTGAGCATTCTTGCTTCTTCTGTTGTTGCTTTCTTTGCCTTGTGGGTCAGCGCCGACAAATTGCGGCTCGACCTCTACAATAAGCGATTCGACATATACCTGCGAACCTTGAAATTCCAACAAGCCCTGTTCGGGACGGGCAAGGAAGATGGAACTTTATCCGCTTTACAAACGGATTTCATGATTGCAAGTAGAGAGTCCACATTCCTATTTAGCCCGAAGTCGGGCGTCTACGACCAGCTTAGAAAACTCCTTGAGGCATCCGTAACGATCATGCAAGACATGCCAAAGGAGCTTCCGCCAGAAATAAAATCGGAACATCAAGAGAAACGCTCCGCTGCCCTTGATTTGTGGTTCGGTCCCGGCCTTGAGAGATTGGAGAACTTAATGGCTCCGTACCTGAATTTTCACAAGGTTGGGTACCTCCGGCTCTGGCCGGTGGGCATGATGCGCGGCCAGCGCCAACGTCCGCGCCGCCCCGATGCGCGGATTGCCTAGCCTGGTCCCTCGGCGCTTGGCCTCGGCCAGCGCCGCTTTCGATGTGGCCTATTCTTCCTCCGGCGCGTACAGCTTCGGCGGATGACCTTCAACCCACTTCCGCACCCGCTCCTGTGCGCGGGATAGATCGGCAGGCGATAGGTGCGAGGCCGCCTCTTCCCGAGCTTCCACAGCGAGCTTTGTGAGGTCGGCTTGCGGTTTGCCGGACGCAGCCAGATCGAACCAGAAATATGCTTGCAAGTAATCCTGCGCCACACCACGGCCAGTGACGGAATCCAAACCAAGGTTGTACTGCGCTATGGCGTCGCCCTGCTCAGCGCACTTGCGGAACCAGAGGGCCTTGGCGTCGCTTGGCTTGGCGTTGCCGGGCGTAGTCCATGGCAAGACTGCTCTCGACACACATTTGCACCCTTCCTCCACTCCGGGCCGGGTCCATTTGCCATCCACAAGCAAACCTTTACTGAGATCGTATCTCTTCCCGTCGGCTGCGCGATGAGCAGAATCCTGCCGAATATTTGCGGCCACAGGGTGTCTTGGGTCTTTCATACAGGGGGCGTTCGCATACATCCATATCGCGTGAGCGATTCCAAGGGAAGATTGGCGCTCTCGGTTGATTTGCTCCGTGGCTTTGTTGTGTAAGGAACGCGCGATGTCGACTGCTCGGTCGCGAGACATTCCTGCTATTTCGATCAATGCAGTAGACAACATGCGCAAATCCCTGCCTGCCAAAACGGAGCGTAATGCCACTTTATAAATCTGTAGAACGTGTTTCTTTCCCAGATCGTCAAGCAACTCGATATTATTTCGCAGGCTCTCCTTGACACTCTCGCTCACTGTTGAAGGATCAAATTCAACGGCGAACGGCGAATGGAATCGCTTAACATCTGTCGGCGGATTTGGAATTGCCACGAGCAGACACTTGTGTCCCGCAATTCCCGCAAAATCGCGCGCCTTCTACGTTGCGAAAGCCACATCGAGTACAGATCGGCATCTCAATGCTCCAAGAGTTTGCGAAGATCAGTCTATAGCCAGGTGCCCCAGGTCCCAATTCTGGGACCTGGGATTCCAATAACTGCTGCACCATATTCTTGCTTGGCAGTTACTGCGGCTTGGCGGGATGCGATGGCTGCGGATGATGTTCGCGGCTTTCGACGCCGACCTCGATGGCTTCGCCGAGGGCGAGGGGCAGTTCCTGCTGTTGCGGCTTGGAGGACTCGTAGGCTCTCACGATGCGCTGGACGAGGGCGTGGCGGACGACGTCGCACTCCTCGAAGTGGCAGAAGTGGATGCCCTCGACGCCGTCGAGGATGTTGATGGCGTCCAGCAGGCCGGACTTGCGCGGGTTGGGCAGGTCGATTTGGGTGATGTCGCCGGTGATGACCGACTTGGAGTTCGTTGCCCATGCGGGTGAGGAACATCTTCATCTGCTCGATGGTGGTGTTCTGGGCCTCGTCCATGATGATGAAGGCGTCGTTGAGGGTGCGGCCGCGCATGAAGGCCAGGGGGGCGACCTCGATGACGTTGCGCTCGAAGAGCTTGTCGACCTTTTCGGGATCGAGGAGGTCGTAGAGGGCGTCGTAGAGGGGGCGCAGGTAGGGGTCGACTTTTTCCTGGAGGGTTCCGGGGAGGAAGCCGAGGCGCTCGCCGGCCTCGACCGCGGGACGGACGAGGACGATGCGGCTGACTTTTTTGGCGTTGAGGGCGGAGACGGCCATGGCCACGGCGAGATAGGTTTTGCCGGTGCCGGCGGGGCCGACGCCGAAGACCATGTCGTGCTGCTCGATGGCCTCGACGTACTTGCGCTGATTGATGGAGCGGGGCTGGACGGTGCGCTTGACGCCGGCGGAGCGCTGCTTGCCGGAGTCGGAGAGCGACTTGAGAGTAATGGCCGGGTCGGCGACGACCAGGCGCAGGAGGGCGTTCAGCTCGCCGTTGTGGGGGTTGACGCCCTGGCGGCGCAGGGCCTCGAAGTCGGAGAAGATCTGGCGGACGCGCTCGACGGCGGCTTCGGGGCCCTTCGACATGGACGGCGTCGGAGCGCAGATCGATGCGCACGCCGAGCGAGTCTTCCATGAGCCTGAGGTTTTCATCGCGAGTCCCGAAGAGGGGCTCAAGGTTGGGCGTGATCTCCAGGGCGATCTTCAAAGGGTTCGATGGCCTCCAAAGGGGTGGTTGAGGTGCAGAGCGAGCCGGCGGCGCATGTACGAGGCTGCGGGCAAGCGGCTGAAAGTGGAGGGAGGTGAGAGAGCAGCGAGAATGCGGCGCAGGAAGGAGCCGAAGCTCTGGGCTTGGGGTGGAAACGGCGGGTTGGAGTAGGCTACCAAATCTGGTGTCAGTATTCGGTATCTGGGCTTGAGAGTAGCGCCGATGGGGCCGGGAGTCAATGCGAAATGCAAAGATTTTTCGTGAATAGTGTGCCTTTCATGGTACTGGCAGCAGCTCAGGACGGTCGACGATGTCTGCACCGCCTGATAATATTGCTGCGTGCCCTTAACAAGGTCGTAACCTGCTCAGCAAGAACAGGAATCCGGCACACAGAAGGACGGCTATATGGCACCTCGATATTTGGCGTTCGATATTGAAACAGCAAAGGATGTACCGGGTGAAGATTTCAATTGGCGTCCACATCGGCCGCTTGGCATTTCGTGCGCCGCGACACTGAAGAGCGATACTGACCAGCCGATTCTTTGGTATGGCAAGGCAAAGGATGGGTCGCCTGCAAGACAAATGAGTCAAAACGACGCCTGTGAATTGCTTCAATACCTGTTGAAAATGGTGGAGGATGGATTCAGAATTCTGACGTGGAACGGACTGGGCTTTGATTTTGATGTTCTAGCAGAAGAATCCGGCGATATTGCGAACTGCAAGGTCTGCGCACTCGGCCATGTGGACATGATGTTTCACGTGTTTTGCTCCTTGGGTTACCCCATAAAGCTCGAAAAAGTTGCGCAGGGCATGGGTTTGCCTGGTAAGCTGCACGGCATGAGTGGCCGCCTGGCACCGAAGCTTTGGGCTGAAGGCCACTTCGAGGAAGTTCTTGAATACGTTGCACAGGATGTGCGAATGGCGATGCAGATCGCGCAGGCTTGCGAGCAACGTCGGATGCTTGAGTGGATAACGCGTAAAGGCACGAAGAGTTCAATGCCCTTGACGAAGGGATGGCTCACTGTAAATGAGACATTGCAACTTCCTGAACCAGATACCTCATGGATGTCTGCTCCAATTCCGCGCCAGGATTTTACTGCTTGGCTGTCGGCCATTTAATCTTGCCCGTCATGTCCCTTAAGAAGTTCCATCAGCCGTAGTTGTGTCTGAATTGCTCATTCAGTTTTTTCTCATATTTTCGGCAACCCGGAGACTGACCCCTCTGACGGCGTAAGCGCATTGACCCGCGGCCCCAGTTCCAGTAGACTAAGAAATTGCGAGGGATGCGGACAGCGTTGCATTCTATAACCGCAAGAATGAGTCTTTATTTCAGTCCCCTGAAAACAGGGCTCAAATATCTGCTCCTGAAAACAGGGCTCAAATATCTGCTCCTGACAACGGGGCTCCGAGACAAAGGAAGAAGAATGGCAAATCATGTATCGTCGCTGAAGCGCGCCCGTCAGACCGAAACCCGCAGCGAGGTGAACCGCGCCAGCCGCAGCCGCGTGCGCACCAGCCTGAGGGCCTTGCGCGAGGCGATCGTCAAGGGCGATGTGAAGGCCGCGCAGGCGCAGTATCGCGAGACCGTCTCCACCCTGGATAAGAGCGTGCGCAAGGGCGTTTTGCACGACAACACCGTTTCCCGCTACAAGAGCCGCCTGAACACGCGGCTGAAGGCCCTGGTCAAGGCGTAGGGCAGCGAGGAGCTTTGAAGCTCTGAAACGAGCAAATACAGGAGCAGCCGGAGCAATCCGGCTGCTTTTGTTTTGGGCACAGAGTTTATTTGCCTTTCCAGACGGGCGGACGCTTTTCCAGGAAGGCCTGAACGCCTTCGTTCTTGTCGGCAGAGGCGCAGAGGCCGCTGAAGCGGACGGACTCGCGGAGCAGCGCCAAATCGAGGGGCAGGTCGAAGCCTTCATCGACGACGCGCATGGTTTCAGCCACGGCGAGGGGGGCGTTGGCGGCAATCTCCAGCGCCAGGGCTTCGGCGCGCGGCATCAGTCCGGCGGCGGGCAGAACCTCATCGACCAGGCCAATGCGCAGGGCCTCGCGGGCATCGATGATGGCGCCGGTAAGGAGCAGTTTGAGCCCCTCGCTGCGGCCCACGAGACGGGGGAGGCGCTGGGAGCCACCGTAGCCGGTGATGAGGCCCAGCTTGACCTCCGGCTGGCCGAAGCGGGCATCGTCAGTGGCCAGGCGGAGGGTGCACGCCATGGCCAGCTCGCAGCCGCCACCCAGGGCAAATCCCTGGATGCAGGCGATGACCGGCTTACCCATGGTTTCAATACGGCGGAGGACGCCTTGTCCGCGGAGGGAATAGGCGCGGCCCTCTTCGGGGGTGAGTGGGGCCAGTTCGCGGATGTCAGCGCCGGCTACAAAAGCTCGTTCGCCCGCGCCGGCGAGGAGAATGACGCGAATATCGTGGTCGGCGGCCAGTTCCTCAAAGGCTTCTGCAAGCTCGGTGAAGGTTTCGGCGTTGAGGGCGTTGAGGACTTTGGGCCGGTCGACGATGACGACAGCCAGCGGAGGGCGTTTCTCAAGGCGAAGATTTGTGAACTCCATGCGAAGGAAAGGGTAACAGAAAACGGTACCTGGCGGCATGTGGAGCTTCGTTCTATTTCGGGACATAGAGGCGAATTTCCCTTTGACGACCTCGGGACGGGCCGTGGGCAAAGAGCGGTGGTTATTTTGAGGCCTTGATGGCTGTATTCTTTCTGGTATTGGGAGCAGCAGGAGTATGCGCTTCGCAGACACAAAACAGGTGTGTGGCATTGACCTCAATGCCGACCCGATCTATGTGCCAGAGGGCTTTGAGGTCATCGAGCACATCCCGGGAGGACTCCTAAACTGGAATTCCCAAAGACCCAAGATCGAACTTTATCTCACACCGAGTCAGCGCAAGGGAGTCGTTCAAGGCGAGAAAGTGTACGAGGAGTTGGAAGAGTTTGATGGGGTTCCGGCGAATGCAAATGCCCTGGATTTTTTCATCAACAGCCTTCCCAATAAGCCATGGATCATTCCCGATGAGTGGCAGAAGGTCGAGCTTCACAAGACGAAATATATCCTTTTCTGGGGAACACGCTACCGGTTTGAGGAGGGAATCTGCGTGCGCTCATTGTGCTGGAGCGCGGATGCCAGGGTGCAGGAATGGAAAAGCGGGTATTGCTGGATAGACAATTTATTGAATTCTCAGTATCCGGCCGCGATGATTCGTAAATCGGAGATCAAGAGCTGAAGGCGTTGCGGTGCGTTTGGAGCACCACCACCCATTTATTCGGACAAGCTCTGGGAAGACTTTCGACAGGCTAAAGAATGCCATAGAGTGCCCGAACCGGTCTCATAAACCATCGGCATTGAATCACGGAGCGCATGAGACCCGCGTTGTTCGCGGGTCTCACAGTCGACGAAATGGAATCTAAGCTAATTATGAGACCGGTTGTAGTCGTTTGCGCAACGGGAATGGGCGGTAGTACCTTAAAGCGCATGATGCTTTTTTCGATCCCGATTCGATTTCGGCGCGTTGATTTATTCAGCCCGGGCAAAAGCAACCGGATCCTGCCGCTCATCGCCATGGGCCTGTGCGCGGCCCTACCTTACGCTTCGGCACAGAGTGGCAAAGGGCTATTCCGCGGCAACGCTGGTGGAGAAGGCGGATTACCAGCCCTGCCGCAATGGCTGCTCGGAGCACGCCGAGCCGGCCAGCGCTTTCTGCTTCCGGCAGGGCGATCAGGTTGTGGTGGGGGATGGCAGAAGCTATCTTCACGAAAAGAAGTTCGCCGGCCTGGAAGAGCTTGCCGGGAAGCAGGTTCAGATTCGATTCAACCAGCGATTTGTGTGGGTGATGCCGCCCGATGGCCCGGCGATGAAGCTGGAGCGCGGATCGACCTACGAAAACTTCAAGGACGCGGGATGCATCCGCGAGGTGCGCAAGCCGATTATTGACGCCGCCTACGCGCATAAGCGGCCGGGCAAGGTTCCGATCTATGCATTTGCGCTGGCGGGCACAGGCAAGGGCGATCTGTATCTGTGGTTCCAGTGCGATCTGAGTACCGACAAGTCCGTAATCGCCTGCCAGAGGTGGTATCGCGACGGCACTCCCTACGGCAAGGACTGGTACTGCGCGCGCACGGTGGATGGAGCGCCGGTGGCGGAGGATTTTGAGATCGATGAGCTGCTCAGCCAGGAGGGAAGGCTGGTGTTGAAGTCGGGAGCCGTGGTGCAGCAGGACCACCGGGCAAGAACCAACGACGTGCTCGACCGGCCGAATGAGGCTTGCCGGTAGAGGTGATTGAGGCGTTGCTTTGTTCTAATTCTTAACTTCCTACTTGCCGATCAGGCTGCGGGCGATGGCGTCCAACATGCCGTTGAGGAAGTTGATGGATTCGGGGGCGGAGAAGCGGCGGCCGATTTCCAGGGCTTCGTTGATGACGATGGGAAAAGGCGTGCCCTTGAAGCCCAGCATCTCGCCGACGGCCATGCGCAGCAGGTTGCGGTCCACGGCGGGCATGCGCTCCAGCCGCCAGTGCTTGGAGTTGGCGACAAGAAGCTCGTCGATCTGCTCCTGGTGCTCGACGGCCACGCGGAAGAGGTCTTCGGCAAAGCCGCGGACCTCCGGTTCAACCTCGTCGGCGGCCTTCCAGAAGTTGGCGCGCACCTGGTCGGGGGTCTGCTTGCCGATCTCCGCCTGATAGAGCATCTGCATGGCCAGCTCGCGCGATTTGCGCCGCCCTGACCCATGATGTTGTCCGGCGGTCAAGCGGCGCCGCCTTTTACCACATCTTGCCGCAACTTGCGGTTGAGGCTGACCATCTCGATGGCGGCGATGGCAGCCTCAAAGCCCTTGTTGCCGGCCTTGATGCCGGCGCGGTTGAGGGCCTGCTCCAGCGTCTCGCAGGTGAGCACGCCAAAGCTGTGGGGAATGCCGGTCTCCTGCTGCGATTGGCCGAGGCCGCGCGCGACTTCGTTGTAGATGGCTTCGTAGTGGGCGGTCTCGCCGCGCAATAAACAACCAAGAGGGATGATGGCGTCTACCCGGCCTGCATTGGCCAAGGCGCGGGCGGCGGCGGGAATCTCCCATGCGCCGGGAACGCGGACGACCTCGATGTCGGCCCGCTTGGCCCCGCTGCGCAGCAAGGCGTCGAGCGCGCCTTCCAGCAGCCGCTCGGTGATGACCGCATTCCAACGGGAGACGACGACGGCAAACTTCATGCCGGCGGCGGAGAGATCGCCCTCGACGGCCACCGGCTTGCCCTTGACGGGATCGGCCCACGCCCAGAAGCTGAAGGCGAAGCCGGGCTCGGGCTCGACGGTGAAGAGGCGCGAGCGTCCAGTGGGTTTCCGTGATGGCGGAGAGGCGCGCGACGGCCTCGGGACCGGAATCGTTCTGGGGCCCTTGCGCGCGCAGCCAGGCATCAGCAGCCTGATGCACGGCGTCCAGATTGGTCACCTCTACCAGCACGTCGGCGGTGGAGGGAAACTGGCCATCAACGAATTCGAGATTGCCGAGAGGCGCAAGGAAGGCTGCGCCACGGCTGTTGTTCTTCGTTCCATCCCTTGCCGGGCGCAAATCCCAGCGCGGAAAAGAAGCTCGACAGCCGGTCATAAGCAGCCCGGCTGCCCGCGGGACGAAGAAAGGAAATCCCCTTGATCATTTCTAAATTCTATCGTGCGCGGCTGGGGAATTGTTTTTCCAGTCTTTTCACAAATCCTGTTGAAGGAATGCCGCACCCGAGTGATCTTGAGCCGGAAAACAAGAAGGCCGGCTCGTGGCCGGCCAATTTGCTTGCTGCTGGATGCACCTCGCGCTACGTGGTAGTACGCGGCTTGATGACGATGATCGTGGCCGGAACGATGGTCTCAGTCGATGTGCTGGGCAAAGTGCAGCCGAGGTCGGTGCCGGGCGTACAGGCCGGAAGGTTGGGGCTGATCTGCTGCGTGTCCGCGGTGGCCGGAGTAGTAGTGACCAGGAGAACGCTGATGGAGTGAATCATGTTGTCGCCCGCGGTGGAGACAAAGAAGAGCTTGTCGTCCGGCGTAAAAGCGCCGGCCAGGGGAGCGGTAATGCTGGCGGCCGCGCTTCCACTGAATGGGACAAAACTCAAGGCGTTGCTGCCGGGCACATAGAAGGGCAGCTTGACGCCGGTGGCGGCGCCGGTGGCGGGCGGGGTATAGGTGATGAAGGCCAGGTTGGAGGCAGGCGAGGCCACCACCTGGTTGACGGAGGCGGCGGTGACGGTGATGGCCGCAGGCTGGGTCAAGGAGGTTTGAAGCACCAGCGGAGAGATCGTATCGCCAAGCAGGAGCGGATAATTGGGGTTGGACTCCGCAGGCAGGCAATTGAATGAGGGGATGGTGACCCCGATGTCGGACAAAGTAATGCTGGTGCCGGAAGCGGAAGCGCCCAGGATGTGTTGGCCATCGGTGGTGGCGGCCAGAACATCGGTCTGCGCGGCCACGGAATTATCCGGGAATGACCCTTGCGGATAGAAGCTCATGCTGGCGTAGTTGCCTACGGTGCCGGAGGGGCACCAGGTGTGAGCCATTGTGTTGCTGCCGCTGAAAAACGCGCCCACGCTGGGAATAGTAATCGCCACGCTCTTTGCGCCCGTTGAAGGGGTGGGGCATGTGACGGAGTTGAAGACGGAACACGGCAGCGTATAGGAAATCCAGCCGGTACCCTGGTTATAGACGTACAACGTGTCGGTGTGGGTGGTGATGCCCGCAGCCACGTTTGCCGGCGTGAGGTTCTCCGCCGCGTTGTCGACGATGTAGAGCGTCTTGGCGTCGGGTGTAAAGGCCGCGGCCGTGCCCATGCCGCCAAAGGTCGAGGAGCTTGAGGTGGCGGTGTTGTAGAGGTAGAAGAGCTGGCGCACCTGGTCGTTGATCAGAACCATCGAGTTATCCGGCGCTACGGCCAATACCACGCCGGGGGTATTCGTGGACTGCGCAGTGATCGAGTTGGACGAAGTGTTTAAAGTCATCAACTCATGGGACGAACCGAAGTAAAGATTGGCGCCCATCCGATCCATTACCATCGAGTTGGGCACGTAGGGCAAACGAATCGTGGAGCCTACCGAGCCGTTGAGCAACTCGAGGGCGACAACGTACTCCGACTGGCCGGGAGCCGCGAACCAGAGATAATCGCTGGCCGTGCCGGGGGTGGTGATGGTGACCGGGTTAGAGGAAACAGGCAGGCCTGTGCCGAAGACACCGGTCTCGTTGATAGGAGATGAATTGCAATTGGGCGGTTCACACATGGCATAGACCGAAGCCACGCCGGGGTAGGAAGTTGCGATGGATCCGCCGTTACCCGCTGAAATGTCGATCGGGTCAGTGGATTGGTAGGTCAGGCTGAGGCCGGTGAGAAGATTGCCATAGGTATCCTTGGTGGTAGTGGTCAAATTCTGCGTCACGCCCTGGGTGATGGTGCCCGCGGTGCTGCCGTTGGCCAGAGTCACTGAGATAGAAGCCGGCGGGCAAGTGGAGAAGTAGCCGGCAGAAGAGCCCGAACCTGCCACTGAAGAGGTAATGGCAGTGGTGCCTGGCTGCAGGGCCGTGATGGTCACCTGGTTTGTGGAGGTGTTGGTGGTCACAGAGGCGATTTGCGGGTTGCCCACCAGGTAGCTGAGCTCGCCGATGGACGAGGTGCAGCTAGGAACCTGGGTCACGCCAGCAGGCAACGGACATGCAAAATTATTGGTTACAGAAGCCGGCGCACAAAGCAGAACCTGCTGATTGCTGGCGTTCGCGTAGCAAGCCTGCGCGTCGAGGGTGGCCTGGGAACCCTGGGAGAAACACTGCTGGGTGTTGATGGATGTTGGTGACGACTCCGTGACCAGGCTGACAGAGGTCACCATGGCGTGCACATATACCTCCACCGGATTGGAGGTAATCGCTTGGGCGGAGGCCGAGATGTAGGCTATGCCGTAAGGCAAGCCGCCGGTCGAGGGCAATGGACTCGGGGGGGTGCAGATGGTGTAGTCGGCGATGCCGCCGCCCGAGTTACGGTTCCATGTGCCGGCGCAGATGTTGCCGGTCGGCGAGATGTCCACCAACCGATTGTTAGTGGTGCCGTAGGTATACGCAGGGACAGTGACCGTTGTGCCCTTGCAGGTCACGGCCGTAGGCGTAGTCACCTGGCGCGTCTGACCGAAGGCCATAGAGATGCCCGTGGTCGCCGGTTGCAGCGTGATCAAGTCCACATCCGTGATCTTCATCCCATAGCCCAGGCCATTGCAGTAGTTAGCGCCCGGGTTGCGGGTGCAGCCGGAGATCGAAATCCCGGCTGGAATGGCCAGGCACAACAAACAAACAAGCGTCAAGAACCGCCGCATGAATCCTCCCCGCCCCGCTTTATCGAACCGCAGAACGGTCACTCCCGAAATCATCGGAAAAAATCAGGAAAACTCTTTATGGAGCGATCCGTCAACACGCCGTGCCTGGCCTGTCGCCGGGGAAAACCGTTCAAATGACCGGTTTCCGGCGCCACGCTCACCGAGAAGCTAGTTGACGAGACGCGCTCACGAATCTCCAAGAAAAAGTGTATCAGGGCGGGGTGGTCTCCGGCTGGCAGCCAGGCGAAGCGACACTCCCCTCCTGCATTTCCATAGACTTCGGCGGCCCCGAATGGGGAGCGGGCCCAGGGACAGTACCTGGGCCTAGGGCGTGGGCGGCAGGTAGCGGGCGAACCACTCGATGGCCCTCTCGATCACGTCCCGGCGGTGGGCGGGGTCGGAAAACATATGTCCTTCATTCGGATACACCACGAGTTGCGTAGTCACTTGCCGGGCTTTCAGCGCGTGCCAGAACTCGTAGGACTGGGGCGCCGGGCACTCGCCATCCCGTTCGCCCACCACCACCAACGTCGGCGTCGTCACGTTCTTTATGAAGTTGATGGCCGAGCTTTTGGCGTAGACCGCAGGGTCGTCGTAGACCGAGGCGCCGAAGTAAGGCGTCATCCACTGGTCGATGGAATTCTCGCCATAGTAGCTCTGCCAGTTGGAGATGCCCGCTCCGGCCACCACCGCCCGGAAGCGCTGCGTTTGGGTCACGGCGAACATGGCCATGAAGCCGCCGTAGCTCCAGCCGGTCAGGCCCACGCGATTGGGATCCACTGGGTAAGCAGCCTCGACCGCGTCCACCCCGGCTAGAATGTCGCGCAGGTCGCCATGGCCGAAGTCCTTGCGGTTGGCCTGGGTAAACTCCTCTCCCTGGCCGAAACTGCCGCGGGGATTCGGCATTAGCACAAAGTAACCCAACGCGGAGTAAGCCTCCGCGCTCAGAGCGCCCGAGCCCCAATGCGGCATCGCCGCCAAGGCCGGCCCGCCATGCACCTCGACGATGAGCGGATACTTTTTAGCCGGGTCGTAGTCTTTGGGCAGCATCAGCCAGCCCTGCACATCGAATTTGCCGCTTTTCCAGTTCAGAGAAACGGATTTTCCCCAGGCTGGCACTACGCCGTCGTTGAAGCGTGAAATCTGGACGAAGGGAGGGTGATCGGCAGACCGGCTGGACGCAGGGGCAACGGTCTTGGCAGCATAGATCTCCGGCGCGGTGTCAAAGGTGCTGGCTCGAAAAACAAAGAGAGAATGGTCGGCGGTGGAGGAAAGGCTCATCTCCAGCCTCCCGTCGCTGATACTTCCGGGAAAACTGAAGATGGTGTTGAAGGAATTCACGGAGAGATTCGATCCAGTCTGCAGGAGGAGACGGAGGAGTCGGCTGTAGGAGCCATCCAGCTCGCTGACGTAGAGGCCGCGGTTGCCGTCCCACTCAATCCAGGCTGGCGATGTGGGCCGTTGCGGCGTCAGATCGACCGGTTGGCCGCCAGCCGCAGGAATGATCCACACATCGCCGCCGGTCACTCCCTGGTCGCTCATCAGCCCGCCGATGAAGGCGATCTGCTTGCCGTCCGGCGACCAGCGCGGCACGGCAATCTGCAGGCCATGGAGCGGACCGGAGACCTCGGCAGGGGCCAGGATCACTTTGGGCTCACCGTTCAACTCCTGCGTGTAGAGCTTTGCCACCCACCAGTTGTTCTCTCCGGGCGGGTCGGCAGCGATGTATGCCAGTCCCTTCGAGTCCGGCCGCCAATCGAACTCGTAGACGTGCAGATGGGCAGGCGTGGCGATTGTGGGCGCGGGATGGGGCGCATCTGCCTGCACTATAGCGACGCGCTGGATTTCGACGCCATCCTCGCCGATCACTCCCGACGGGGGTTTCATGGCCGCCAGCGCACCGGAGGGGCGAGTGGCTCCCTCGACATAGAGAAACGCAATGGCTTTTCCATCCGGAGAAAAAGCCGGCGCCTCGACGTAGCCTTTCAACTCGGTCAGCCGCCGCGCCGGGCTGCCCTGCCGCGCGAGATAAAGATCGGATTGACCCGGGTTTGCGCAGTCTGAGAAGAAAACCAGCGATTGTTCATTCGGGGACCACGCGATCTGGCCCTCCTGGCAATGCTGCTCCGGCTTGGTTGCCGCTGTCACCCGCTCACTCTTGGCCAGTTTGCCGAGCGGCGCCACGCGTATCTCCACGCCTTCCGCAGCGTACTCTATCCACGCCAGCCGCTTGCCGTCCGGGGAGATCGCCACCTGGCCCAGGGAGCGCCCGCGTTTGAGCCCCTTCAGTACCTCTTCAATGTGCGCGCGGTCAGCGGTTGCGGAGGCGTGTGTTTGCGCCAGCGCAGCGGAAAACGAGAACGCAGCGCCCAGAAGTAGGGCTGCACCAGCCAGCAGCGCGGCGCGGAGAGAGATTCGACTTGGCGTGAAAGACATAGGGAAATGCTATCAGGGAGAACCGGAGCAGACATTACCCGGTCGGCACATTCCGCATTGACAGTATAAGCAAAATTGCGTATACTGGGCAGGTGAAGAGCAGCGAGTTCAAGCGGTGGCTGGCGGCGCAGGGGGCAACCTTCATCCCCGGCAAAGGCTCGCATCTGAGAGTGTGGTTGAACGGAAAACATTCTGTTCTGCCGATGCACAATAAGGACCTCAGAAAGGGTCTGGCCGAGGACATCAAGAAGCAACTGGGACTGAAATAGGAGCGAATATGTTGCAATATCCTGCAAATTTTAAAGCGGCTGAAGAAGGTGGGTTTGTGATCACCTTTCCCGATATTCCCGAGGCAATCACACAGGGCGAAGACGAAGAGGATGCTCGGCACCGGGCTTCGGATGCTCTGGAGACGGCGCTCGACTTTTACTTTGAAGCAGCAGAATCGATTCCCATGCCCTCCAAGCCCAAACGTGGCCAAAGGCTGATCGAGCTGCCCGCCAGCATTACCGCCAAGGTACTATTGCTGAACGAATTGCTTGCTCAGAAGGTTCGTCCGGCGGAGTTGGCGCGGCGCTTGAAGGTGACGCCGCAAGAGGTAACCCGGCTGATTGACGTTCACCACACCACGAAGATCGACGGCATCGCTGTCGCGCTCAAGGCGCTGGGAAAGACGCTGGAGATGCGGGCGGTATAAAACTGCATCCCAACCCTTAACTCACTGACTCCGGCTGGAACCTGTGAATTAAGGGTTAACTTTTCCAGCTAATGCATGAAATTCTGCCTCTGAAATCTTCCTAGCACGTACATTTCCGTCTGAAACCGGGTTGAGGGTAATTGTATGTTTTTCGTAAGAGTTACCGTCCTCTCGGAAGTAAAGGACTTTACCAAACTCAAAATATGACGATTCTCGATTGAATCGCTCGCCTTGGTTGTCCCAATCTATGCATGTTGCAAATATAACTTTATAGTTTCCTGGGTTTAGTTTTCCCATCATAAACGAATCCTGAGATTTAACATAAACCTTTCTGACCCGTTTCATTGTTTCATTGTTCAAGACTATAACGCATGCGTCAAATTGAGTTCCGTTGATCGACTCCAGTTCTCCACTCCCTGAAGTGGCTTGATCTGCGATCAATCTGGTCCCAGTTGGGAGAGAATTTGCGGGGAGTGGTATCTCTTGAACATTGGGCGTCCGAGCGTTCACTTTCCGTCTTGGAAGTGGCTTCGTATTCTGTGGCGCTATCGACTCATTTCTTAGATAGCCTGTCGTCAATGACTTTTCCTGATTGCTTGCATCAACTTGACCTTCTGTCAGCGGTTGGGAGACTTGCCGCGTCGGCATGTCTAGAACCGATTTCGGATTGTTCCCCGGTGCGGCAAAGTAGTACCATGCGAACAAAATCCCGGCAAGTAACAACGCCATACTGGCAAAGACCGCGCCACGACTCCACTTCGGCCCGACAAATACTAATCTGCTATTGCGGATACCACCGATGCTAACGCCCTTGGATTGACCCTGATTCTTAGGCTTAATCTGTTGACCAGTAGTGGTGTATCGGCCGTCTTGCCAACCAATGGTAATGGTTTCTTCGCAACCGCTACGTGTGCAACGGATTTTCTTACCCAGATGCGATTCCTCTGCATGATAAGGACCAGCCCCACACCGTGGGCATGAAAAATCAATCATCTACATCTCCTCTCTGTCTACCGAGATTTGATGGCATGAGTCTACACCCCAAGATACCGTCCCTGCCGTTGCAGCCGGACAGCTAACTCGCCACTTTGTGTATCGCCATCAGCTTTTCCAGCAGCGGCTTCAGCAGCTTCAAATCCAGGGCATTTGCGCCGTCGGATTTGGCGTTGGGCGGATCGTCGTGGACTTCTAAAAACAATCCGTCGATGCCGGCGGCGACGGCAGCGCGCGCCAGCAGCGGAATGAACTCCGGCTGGCCGCCGCTCACTCCATCTGCCGCCGAGGGCTGCTGAACGGAGTGTGTCGCGTCAAAGACCACGGGAGCGAGATTGCGCATCACCGCCAGGGAGCGGTAATCGACCACCAATGTGTTGTAGCCGAAGCTGGCTCCGCGTTCGGTGAGGAAGATGCGCTCGTTGCCCGTGGAGCGGACCTTTTCGACCGGGTGGGTCATGTCCCACGGGGCGACGAACTGGCCCTTCTTGATGTTGATGGCGCGGCCGGTACGGCCCGCGGCCACCAGCAGGTCGGTCTGGCGGCAAAGGAAGGCGGGAATCTGTAGCACGTCCACGGCCTCGGCGGCCACCGCGCAGTGGGAGGGCTCGTGTACGTCGGTCAGCACCGGCAGGCCGGTGTCCTTGGCCAGGCGGGCGAGGATGCGCGTGCCCTCCACCAGGCCGGGACCGCGAAAGCTCTTCACGCTGGTGCGGTTGGCCTTGTCGTAGCTGGCCTTGAAGATGTAGGGAAGGCCGAGGTCGGCTGGCGATGCGCTGAATGGCCTCGGCCATGCGGCGCGCGTGGGCCTCGGATTCGATGACGCAGGGACCGGCGATGAGGAAAAGCTGGCCCTCGCCCACATGGACCGGGCCGATTTCAAAGGAGTGGCTCACGGGTATGATTGTAATGCGTGCGTGAGCCGGACGCCGACAGCCTCACTCCGGCCTCCGGTAAAATATCATTGAGCGTTGAAGGGAAACCGACGATGGAAGTAAATGTAAAGTTGCTGGGAGATGTGAAGTTTGAGGTCGCGGCGCGAAAGCACGCTACTGGTTTGCGACCAGCCGGCGGAAAACGGCGGCAGCGATGAGGGCATGACGCCGCCGGAACTTTTGCTGGCGTCTTTGGGCACCTGCGCGGCCTTTTACGCTTCGGCCTATCTGCGCAAGAAGGGGTTGCCGCGCGAGGGAGTCGACGGTGCGCGTAACGGCAGAGAAGGCCGGGCCTCCGGCGCGGCTGGACAACTTCAGGATTGAGGTCAGGATTCCGCTGGCGCTGAGCGAGGCAGACCGCGCGGGCGTGGAAGTGGCCGTCCACCACTGCCTGATTCACAACACGCTGCTCAAATCACCTACGATCCAGATCGAATTGCAAGCGCCAGCCGCGGCGTAAGTCTGCCGCGCATGTTGCCTGAAGGAGCCGGCATAGAGCGTTTCCGCGCGGAACTTTACCGCAGGCGAGCGCAACGGTACAATCTAAAGAGAAAGCCGAAGTAGCTCAGTTGGTAGAGCAGCTGATTCGTAATCAGCAGGTCATCGGTTCAAGTCCGATCTTCGGCTCCATTCTAAGTATAATAAAAACAACAAGATGAAAGCTTATTAGCCCCTCGGAGACGAGAGGCTGTTTTTCATCTGCGATGTTGTGTCAGACCACCGCGTCTCCACGCCAGGCATAAACAAGGTCAGAGCACGACCCGTTCCTACATCTTTAACGACCCACTCGAAACTGCCCCGGCAAAAGGTCGTGGGCACAGTCTGCTCATTCGACTCCGGCAACGCATTCAGACCCTATCAGGCTTCAAGCCTTGCCTGTCGATCTCTGTCCCGCACAAAAATTTTATTTACAGGACAGATTTCTTCTGTATACTTCGTAAGAACTTTTATTGCACAGTTTTTCAGCGCTGAACGGCGGGTACATCACGCGATTTGCTTACCAGCCGGCAGGTTTCCCACGCTTCATTACTCCCAGCGGGTTTGGTTTTTGCCGTTGCAACTTCGCGGCTTACCTGCAACGCGCTCAGGAAAACTGTGCACAGATTCAGTGACATAATCACAAATGTTTTATGAGATGAGGATGACCACGATGTTCGAGAATCGCAGGATAGCCCGCGCAACCATCGACGCCTTCACCGCTCAGCCGAGCGCAAACAGAAAAGCCAAGAGAATGAGGAGCATCGCACGAACCCTTCTAGGTTGCATGGCGATGCTGACGCTCTTGCTGTGCGCCGCCCGGGCCGGAGTGCCAGCTCCGGTTGCGGTCACCGTCAACACGACGCCGGCCGGGCTGCCCTTCACCGTGGACGGAACGGCGTATACCACGCAGCAGGTCTTCAACTGGAATCCGGGCGACGTGCACACGCTCGTGACCACCACTCCACAGCCGGTGACGAGCGGCGGCCAGGCAGTGGCGGGCGAAGAGTATGTCTTGACCCAATGGAATACTGTGGTCGAAGGAGTCACCACTTCAACGATCAATAACCCCTTCACCTTTACGGTTCCCTCCTCTCCGGCCACCCTCACCGCGGCCTTCATCACCGAGTACGCGGTGACCTTCGAGTCCCCCAACCTCGCCGAGGGCACGGTCAGCGTTAGTACTGGCCCTGGCCTTAACAGCGCGACTTCGCCGGTGTATCTGAGACCGGGCTATAGTGCCCTAATCATCGCCAGCCCAACAGGCGACTACTCTACCTCGAATTGGCAGGTGAACGGCAGTGCGTTGTCTCCGGCGCAGGCGAACAACGACTACATGGTCACAATGAGCAGCTCGGCTCCCGCGCCGATGGACGTCCAGCCGGTCTTCACGCAGCTTCCGACCTTTGTAGTCAACACCAACCAGGACGACGACGCGACCTTCAATCTGACTACGAGTCCTGGAAACTGCACCCAGCAGGCATCGCTCACCAAGAATACGACGGATAAGGCGTGCACCCTGCGCGATGCGGTGGCCGCGGCCAACATCATCGAAGGCATGGCCGCCATCGGTTTTGACTCGACGGTCTTCAAGGCCGGCAATACCGCCGTTCAAAACACCATTTTCCTGACCGGAGACGATCTGGAGCCCTCCACCCAGATGAACATCGTCGGCCCGGGCGCCAATATCCTCACCGTCGACGGCAGCAACGACCCCAATATCGACGATATCTTCTATATCGGCAATAGCCCTGCGCCGGTGACCATCTCCGGCATGACCATCGCGCACGGCGTTGCCCCGGAAGGCGGCGGCGCTATCTGGGTCGACTACCAGGATGAGCCTGGCGATCTGACGGTCACTAACGTCGTCTTCGACAGCAACGTGGCGACCTACAATCCAGTCTGTGTAAGTTGCACTTCGGTCCCTTCCAGACACCAGTCTAGCCGCGCGCGCGCCAATGCGAAGAGCCGTACAACGGCAATCGCGCATCCCCTCGTCCCCGCCGAAGAAAGTGGCAGCAGCGGCGGCGCCATCGGGAATGTCGGCTTTCTGACCGTGATCGGCTGCACCTTCTCGAACAACAGCGCCTTTTCCGGCCAGGATCAAACCATTACAGACACCGGCGGCGCCATCTTCAACATTGGCGAGATGGAAGTCATCGAGAGCACCTTCTACAACAACTCCTCGGATATCGGCGGCGCCATCGATGATGAGGCCGACATCGGCTCCTTCGGAGGACCGTTAGCCCGCCCCATAAGCCGGCTGACGCGGTCCGCCGCCAAGCCGAATTTCGAAGTCTTGATGATGGGCAATCTGATCCAGGACAACACCTTCGCCAACAACACATCGACGCGGTTAAACAGCGGGGCCATTTCGTTGCTCGATAACGAGCTGGAGATCTACACCAGCGTCTTCGCCGGCAACACCGGCGCCATCTACGACGGCGAGTCGCCAACGGAAGTTCTGGCAGTTCACGGCTCCAAGGTCGAGGGCCGGTTTACCAGACGCCCCAAGGCGGATACCGCTGTAGGGCCCCCAGAAGGCCTCGACGTGGAATTCAACATCTTCTACAACAACCTGGGCAATGAGAGCACGCCTCTGGAAGACGATTGCACCGGCGGCTGCTCGATGGATCCCGATATGAATCTCACCGGATACGATACCATGCTGCTACCACTGGGCAACTATGGCGGAACAACGCCAACGATGCTGCCGCAGCCGGGCAGCTCGACGATCTGCATGTTAAGCACAGGTTTCGAGCCGATCAACCCGACCGATCAGCGCGGCTATCCCCGCGTCAACACCAGCTACTCGGCTGGCCCCTGCCAGGATATAGGCTCTGTGCAAACCAACTACGCGCTGGCCTTCTCGACCGAGCCTCCCGCTTCGGTGCTTACGAACTTGGCGATCACGCCCGCTCCGGCCGTTACGCTGACCGAGAGCGACAACGCAACCATTGCGGGCGGCACGGTCGGCGTTACCGGAAGCACGGTCGCCCTGGGCGGAACACTCTCCTCCAGCCTTGTCAAAGGAACGGCAGCCTTCGCCGATATAACCCTTGCCTCGGCCACAACCGGCGAAACCATCACCGCGGCGCTGCCTATGAATCTCGAGTGGACGCCGCCTTTCTACATCACCGCGGTCAGCTCGCCCTTTAACGTGGTGGCCAAGTCGCAGCCTTCAGTCGTGGCCTCGGTCAGCTCTCCCACCAGCTACATCGAGGGCGCCGTTACGTTGACGGCGACGGTCTCATCCACAGTAGGCGTGGGTACGCCTACGGGCACGGTGACCTTCTTCGACGGAACTGCCTCGCTGGGCACGGGTACGCTGACGAACGGCGTGGCTACGCTGCTCCTCTCGACGCTGACCGCCGGTTCGCACTCGTTCACGGTGAGCTACGCAGGCGATGACAGCTTCCTCAGCGGAACCAGCGCCGCGGTCACGGAGTTGGTGAACCTGATGCCGCCTTCAATCGTGGCCTCGGTCAACACTTCCACCAGCTTCCTCCAGAACACCATCACGCTGACGGCGACGGTCTCCTCCTCCATTGGCGTGGGCACACCTACTGGAACCGTGACCTTCTATGACGGAACCACCGCGCTGGGAACGGGCACGCTGTCGAGCGGCGTGGCCACGCTCAACATCTCGACGCTGACCGCTGGTTCGCGTTCGATCACGGTAACTTACGCGGGAGATGCGAACTTCCTCAGCGGCACCAGCGCCCCGGTCACGGAGTTCGTCGAGGACTTCACTGTTAACCTGGTCAGCACCTCGGCAACAGCGACGGTGACGCCGGGTAGCACGCTGACCTTCACCTTCAACGTTGCGCCGCCCAGCGGAGCCACCTTCCCCGCGAATATTACTTTGTCGCTCAGCGGCCTTCCGGCGGGAGCTACCTACAGCTTTTCGCCCTCGACGCTGCAGGCAGGGGCCGGCGCTACGAACGTCACGCTGACTGTCACCTTGCCGCCGGGCTTGCTGGCTTCGACGTCCACCGGCAATCTGGCCTCGCGGCTTGCCCCGTTCTCTCTGGCGCTGTTGCTGTTGCCTTTCGCCGGCAGGCTGCGCAAGAGCAGGCAAGCGGCTTGGCAGCATGCTGCCGATTCGCTATTGCTGGCGGCGCGGGCCTGGCGGCCATGGCCGGAATGAGCGGCTGCGGCGCCACTATCGGCTACTTTGGCCAGGCGCAACAATCGTATACGGTGACCGTGACCGGAACTTCGGGCGCGCTGTCGCACACAACCACCATCATCTTTGACGGTTGAGTAACAAGGAGAACTTAGATGCGTATATGATTCGCGGAAGAGTGCTCCTTGTGGGCGTATGCATGGTTGGCTGGGCCGAGGCCTGGGCCAGCAGAGCCAGAAGCCGGTTCAGCCGGCGCCGGTCTCCACCGATCTGGCCGTAACCTTTGCCGTCGAACACTCGCAGGTGGTGCCCAGCCAGAACACCTTCTGGCTCAAGGGCGGCGGCGCGGACGCTGCGTTGACTTCTGGAATGGCCTCGGCATTGCCGCGGCTTTGACCGGCGGCTCATGCCTCCAACGTCAGCCGGGTGTGGATGTGAAGAAGATTTCATACCTGGCTGGCCCGCGCTATACGTGGACGGCCTGGCAGGGCCGTGCAGGCGCCGCGGACAACCGGCGGCTGCAGGTCTTCGGGCAGGGCCTCTTCGGCGGCACGCATGGCTTTGACGGCCTCTATCCGGCCACCGGCGGTTGTCAACCCAGCGCCAACTCCTTTGCCCTGCAGGCCGGCGGCGGCCTCAACTATTACCTCAACAAGAACTTCGGGCCTGCGCCTGCTGGAGGCCGACTACGTGCGGACAGCTTCTGCCCAACGCCGCCGCCAACATCCAGAACGATATGCGGCTCTCGGCTGGCATTACCTGGCACATAGCGGCCGCGGCTCCTCCGCCGGTGACCCTGGCGTGCGCAGCGAGTCCGGCGTCGATCTATGCCGGCGATCCGGTCACGGTGACGGCGACGGCGGACGGCCTGGATCCCAAACTGCACGCGGTTTATACGTGGAGCGGCAGTGGCGTGTCGGGCAGCGGGACGACGGCCACCGTGGCCACCGGCGGCGCTTGCGCCGGGCAGCTACACGGTGAATTGCGGTGTGAAGGAAGGCAAACCGGGCAAGGAGGGCCTCAAAGCCTGGGAATCTGCCGGCCTCGGCCAGCTATATGGTGAAGGCCTTCGAGCCGCCGACTATCAATTGCTCGGCCAACCCCGGCACCATCAAGCCGGGCGAGACCAGCGCGATTACCGCCTCCGGAGTAAGCCCGCAGAATCGCCCGTTGACTTACAGCTACTCGGCTACGGCGGGCACGGTGGCGGGCAACGGCGCGAGCGCAGTTTTTAATTCAACCGGAGCGCCAGCCGGCACGGCGGCCATCACCTGCAACGTGAGCGACGACAAGGGGCAAACGGCCACCGCCAACACCAGCGTGGCCATCCTGGAGCCATATAAGGCTCCGGCCGAACCTCCGGAGGTAAAGCAACTGGAGACTCGCCTGGCGCTGCACAGCGTCTTTTTCCCGACGAATCTGCCCACGTACCGGCAATCCCAAAGGAGGGCTGGTGGCCAGCCAGGAAGGAACACTGACCACCCTGGCGTCGGACTTCAAGAAGTACCTCGAATACAAACCGGAAGCCCATCTGATCCTGACCGGACATGCGGATGTTCGCGGATCCGTCGAGTTCAATCAGGCGCTTTCCGAACGCCGTGTCGCTCGCACAAAATTGTTCCTGGTTGAACAGGGTGTTCCGGAAAGCAAGATTGAAACGCGCGGCCTCGGCAAGGGGGAAAACCTCACCGCGGCCCAGGTAAAAGAGCTGGTCGAACAGAATCCTGACCTGAGCGCTGCGGAGCGGGGGAAGGTTCTCCACGACCTGGGCGTGATTGTCTGGGCTCAAAACCGTCGTGTAGACGTCACCCTGAGCACCACGGGCCAGCAATCTGTGCGCTTGTATCCATTCAACGCTGCCGATGCGCTGACTCTTATCGGCAACAAGACAGCGGTGCCCAGCAAGAAGGCTCCCGGGGGCGCAGTTAAGAAACCAGTTCCGCCAGCGGCCAAGAAACCCGCTTCGCCTGTGAAGTAACTTCTCGGCGCGGACCTAACAGTCAATACTGAATGCGGCCCCTCCAAAAAGAGGGGCCGTATTTTGCCTTGGGCATGATTATGCATCGGATGCAGAACGCAATAAGTCCTTGTATATGAATAACTTAATTTGCAATTGGCTCGAACTACTCCGGATCGCATGGCGTTTGAGGAGCGAACTCCCGGGTTCTTCTTGTTGGCATCGTGAGTGCCTGAGGTCGCATAGCGATAGTCCTTGATCGTTTGACTTGCCGTGTTCTGCAATTTCTTAAATTCGTCTCTTGACAACTCCTGGTTGGTGATACAAACTAGTAGGCATGGACAACAACGGCCCCAAACTCTCAAATCGGCAATGCATCGACGGCTTGCCTTTGACGATCATAAAGGAGCGAAAATGGACCAAATCGGAAGCCTCTTGAGACGGCCCACTTCTTACAACAACATCGATGGCACTGGCGAGTTGGGGATGGGCTTCATGAGTCTGGGTTTCGCGCTGATCACCTGGTTGCAGCTACACACGCCCAAGGACTCCCTTTGGAACAAGATGTATGTACTGTTCATTTGGGTTGGATTAATGGTCGCGATTATCCAATTCGGGATTAAGGCGATCAAGAAGTACATCACCTATCCTCGCACCGGATTCGTCGCCTATCGCATGCACAACATAATCTGGTTAGCGATCATCGCATTCGTGATTTCGGCGTTGGCTACCGTGGGCTTGGCATTAGCCGCCCGTTCGCACAGGGATATTGTGGTGCCTGTCTTTTTTATCGGCCTTTTTTTTGCAGCGGGTTACGCCTTTGGTATCGCCAGGGCAGGTGGTGTGAATGCACTTTTTCGATGGAAATGGGCAGTGGTCTTGGCGCAGGTGATCGGCTCGCTGCTGATTGCTTTACATCCTGAAGATCTGACTGCTGCTCTGTCCGGCGGCTCATCGTTGCCCGCCTGGTTTTCAGCCAGTAGCGCCGGGGCATTTCTGCTTTGGCTCATGCTGTATGGCACGCTGTTATTGATTTCGGGCGCTATCAGTTTTTGGCTCTATCTTCGCCATACACAAGCTCCGGCAAAGGAGGCCAATGAACCGGCAAACTCAGACGTTCACTGAGATCGATCGAGTGATTCACGAACCGGGGCGGCTCATGATTGTTGCGCTCTTGTTTGCCGTCGACCGGGCCGACTTCCTTTATCTGCAACACGAGACGGAGATGAACAAGGGCACGCTGTCTAGCCATCTCTCGAGATTGGAGGAGGCTGGTTACGTCGAGGTGTTGAAGACCTATCGTGGAAAGGTGCCGCAGACGTTGCTGCATCTCACTAATACGGGCCGCAAGGCCTTTGAACAATATCGGCGGAAACTCAAAGAGGCATTGTAGAGGAAGGGTTTTGAGGTCGGCTGACCGGGTGGTAACGTAACAATGGGGCACATTTGAAACACCCCGGCTCGGCGCCATCTACCCCTCGCACAAGAATCGCGTGTCATCGATAAGAATTAGGCAAGTGATGTCCCGTGACCCAATGATTCCACAGGCCAATGTGCATCAGATGCATAAGAGTGGCCTTGGGAATCGTCCGTGAAGCACAAGAGATTCCAAGAGAGATTCTTGGTTGTTGATCAATCGCCAATGCGCTCATCGAGGAGCGGATTTGCCGAACGCATCCGGTTCTCCGGCTCTGGAAGGAATGCAGAAAAGGATCGCGCCGCGGCAACCGACGTATACTGTCATCGCCAGGAAAGCAGGATGGAAATTCCGGCTCAGTGGGAAAAGAGCGACGATGCTGCTTGTTTTGACCTATCACCGCATTGTGAAGAATCCCGGAGACATAAAGGAATTCTTCGACGTGAGTGCCGGCGAAATCGAGAATCATCTGCAGGTTGCACAGCAAATCTGGGGCGGAGCCGCAACCCCGGCTGACCTTCAAAATGAAGATCGCGAGGGCAGCAGCGCGCGCACAGGGTTCTTGGTGACCTTCGACGACGGCACGGCGGATCACTTTTTAACCGCCGCACCGATTCTGGAGCGGCACGGTGTACGTGGCGTCTTTTTTGTGAACACGGCGCGTTTGGGCGCTGAAGGCTTTCTCACTATGGCGCAGTGCCGGGAACTCCAGGCCCGCGGTCATGCGATAGAAAGCCATGCGCACCAGCACAAGCCGTTAATTGGCTTGCCGCAGGAGCAGCTACTGAATCAACTGACTGAATCGCGCCAGCGCTTGTGCGAGAGCGGGCTGGGACAATGGAGCTTGTTTGCGCCGCCCGGAGGAATTTACGATGCCGCGGTGGTCGTGGCCGCCAAAGCGTGCGGCTACCGCTCGCTGCGCACGGTGAATTGGGGTTATAACACAGAGACTGAATCCCTTTGCCGTGGAGAGCATTATCATCAACCGCCGCACCGCTGGAGGGCGATTCAGGCTGATGGCCTCGCCTAACGCAGAGGCCGCGAAGAAGGCTGTTTTTCAGGTCAAGGAGACGGTGAAGAATGGCCTGCCCTCCGTTTATTCATTCCTGAAGAGACTCCGCTGAGTTGAAGAACTCAGAACAAGCTCGTGACCTAAAGCCACTCCCCCTTTGTTGAATCAATCGACAAGTCAGCAAGTTAGCGAATGGTACGGACCGGTTACATGCCTGGCAGATTGGACCGGCGGCTGGCCCACTTTTGTTCATTTTGTCAACATGCGCCAACGGAGGGTAATTATCTGCAAGAGCTGGCGCCTTTGACTTGCCCACCCCACTGACGTAGGCCTGTTCCCTCACCCCATCGAGCAAAAATCGCTCGTTACCACCCCAAGAAGCAAGTGCCGCTTTTGGGGGCCCCACTCGTTGGAGGCCCCGAGCCGCCGGGATGGTTTAGCCGCAAATCCAGTGACCTTGGTGCGGATTTCTGTGACTTTGGCGCGAGTTCCGCAGCTGTTTATTGTGCATTTTGCTAAGGGAATGCCATACTGGAGAGTCTATGTCGAGGCCAAGGGAAGGTTGTGCCTATCGGCCGCGCATAGAGGGACGCGGAATAAGCTCAGGATAGGAGGAACGGACAATGAAGCGATTTTCGTTAGCTTTGCTCGCATTGCCGGCCTTCCTTGCCTTCACTCCAGCTGCATCGGCTGATACGTTCACTTTCAGTTTCATCGGCGTGGGCAACATCATCGTCGCCACGGGCATCTTCGAAGCAACTGAAATCAGCTCCTCCGGCGTCTACAACATTACCGGCATCGAGAACGGGCAATTCACGGATATGAACAACGGCCTCAATATCGTCGACGCCCCGATCACCCTGATTGCGGACGCCGGCAGCCTCACCTATGTTCCTACTGTCGATGGCGCGGGCATGGACTACAACTCTCCCGATAAAACGGAATATTACGACAACGAACTGTACTACCCTGCAACGCCTTACAGTCTTGACGACTGGGGCGGCGTCCTCTTCAGCGCCGATGGTTACGAAGTCAGCATCGCCCAGGATATTGGCCTTACAACGTACGGCGCCTGGGTCTCGGTCCTCGGTGAAAATGCTGATGCCAATAGCGCCTATTGGGCGGACACCGGTTCAAACATTAACTTCGGCGAACCGCTCAACGGAGATGTCCAAAAGACCCCGGAACTGCCCTCACTGCCGCTGCTCGTCACCGGGCTGCTCTCCATGGCCTTCATCATTTATAGGAAAGCCGGAACTCCCGCCCCGGCATTGAACTCATGGAACTGAAGCACTCCTAACCGGCCACATAAGCACTACAGTTGTATTACACTCAGGGCGGACCTTCGAATTCGCTCAGCGCAGGTTTGGTGCGCCCGGTTTTATTCGGAGTTTCTGTTTCGGGGTGCTGTCCGCACGCCCGCCGTCTGTTCAGGATTTTCAGTTTGCTGGTGTGGATCATGAATGTTCTTTCAAGAATCCCTCGAATTCTGGCCTTTGGCTTTGCTGCTTTGAGCTTGATCACCCTGTCGCATATGCCGCAGAGCCTGGCACAGAGCGCGGCAGCGCCCGTAGCGCCGCAAAGCAGTGCTTCGAGTCCCACGGAGCCGATGGCGCGTTCTCCTGAGTATCAGGATCTTCAGAAGCGACTGGCGCGCGGCTGGAATACCTGGGATGTCCACAGCGTTGCGACCCAGGTGCTGTTGCCCGAGGGGCTGGCGATCCATGTGGGCATCCAGCACAACACCACGCTGAACGGCGACGCGTTTCTGGGCGATGCGCTGATTGGGCGGCTGGAAAAGGGCGCGGAGGTGGTGACGCCCGGACCGCATACGTGGGATGGAAGCTATACGAGCGCCGATTATGCTTGGAAGGGGCACAAGTGGCGCGTGGAAAGCGCTCACGATGGAAACGATCTGGTGATGCTGGTGACGCCGCTGGAGGCGAAGTCAACTTCGGCGCTGCCGGCAACGGTGGTCTTCAGCATTTCTGACCTAACTGTAGGCTATGCCGGTTATGGAATTGTTGCGAATACAGGCGTCGATTCGGCGATAGAAATCGATTGCACTTGCTGGAAAGATCAACCTAAGTTTTATGGCGCTCAAGTCTCCTCTTCATCCTTAGTTGCCGATTTAACAGCGCCTGTGGGAGTGAGCACTCAAATCCTGGGCATGGCCGATGAGTCCAAAATTCCGCGCACAGTAGAGCAGATCAGGAGCGTGATCGATCGCCAGCGGAAGGCATACGAGAAAACGATTGCGGCGGCGGGAAAGAACGGCCCGATTCTCGATGCGATTGAAACGACGCTGGGCTGGGATACGATCTACGAGCCGGAAAAGGGGCGCGTGATCTCGCCGGTTAGTCGAGTGTGGAGCGTGGGCTGGGGCGGTTATGTGCTCTTTGACTGGGATACGTTTTTTGCCGCCACGCTGGCCTCGGTGGGCGATAAGGATTTGGCGTATGCCAATGCGATGGAGATTCTGCGCGAGGAGACGCCACAGGGCTTTGTGCCGAACTATGCACGGGCGGGCGGCTGGAAGAGCGAGGACCGCAGCGAACCTCCGGTGGGCGCGATCACCGTGCTGGGATTGTATGAGAAGTACCACGATCGCTGGTTCCTGTCGGATGCGTTTGCGCCGCTGCTCAAGTGGAATCGCTGGTGGGCGGCGCACCGGGAGATGGACGGCTTCCTGACCTGGGGCAGCGACAGTGGAAACCAGCCGGAGAATCTGGACGACAGTTCCCGTGGAAGGTGGCAGGGGGCAATCTACGAGTCAGGACTGGACAACAGCCCCATGTATGACGGGAGTTTCTATAACCCGAAGACCCATCTTCTGGAGTACGCGGACGTGGGGCTGATGAGCATGTATATAGCGGACTGCGACGCGCTGGCGAAGATGGCGGATTTGCTGGGGAAGACGGCCGAGGCCGATGAGCTGCACGAGCGCGCGGCGCGTTACAGGGAAAAGCTGGCGACGCTGTGGGACGATCAGGCCGGAATCTTTCTGAACAAGGACTTGCACACCGGGCAGCCGGTCAGGCGGCTCTCGCCCACCAACTTCTATCCTCTGCTGGCGCAGGCGGCCACGCCGGAGCAGGCGCAGACAATGGTGAGCCGTCATCTGCTCAACCCAGATGAATTCCGGGGCGAATGGGTGATTCCGTCAATTGCGCGCAATGACCCGGCCTACAAAGATCAGGATTATTGGCGGGGACGCATCTGATGGGATAAGGAAGAAGGCTTCTGAGAAGATCGAGTAGCGAGTGGACTAGAGGACCACGAGCTCGAAGATCGGAGAAGCCTTCGATGATTATTGTAGGTTGTGACTTTCATCCTAAGTGGCAACAGGTAGCGGTTCTTGACGCCGAGACCGGGGAGATCGGCGAACACAAGCTGATGAACGGCGATGGGCAAGCAGAGCAGTTCTATCGCAGTCTGCCGGCGCCAGCGCTGGTGGGCATCGAAGCCTGCGGCAACAGCCAGTGGTTTATTGACATGCTGGAACGGCTTGGCCATGAAGTTTGGATCGGCGATGCGGCCCAGATCCGCGCCAGCTACGTACGCAAGCAGAAGACCGACCGGCGCGATGCGGGCCACATTCTACGCCTGTTGATGGAAAAGCGTTTTCCGCGGCTGTGGCGCCCCTCGACCGAGGAGCGCAACCTGCGGCAATTGCTTATTCACCGCCACAAGCTGGTGGAGATTCGCACGCGCGTGAAGAACGGCTTGCAGCACCTGGCGCTGAACCGGGGGATGCAAAAACAACACTCATTATGGAGCGCGCGGGGAATGGACGCCTTTAAAAACCTTCCCTTCGAAGGTTGGAGTGGGAAGCGCCGCGGCGACCTTCTGCGCTTGCTGGCGGAGCTAGATGAGCGGGTCGAGGAACTCGATACGGCGGTGACACAAGCGGCCCAGACCGACGCCCGGGCGCGGCTGCTGATGACCCAGCCGGGCGTGGGGCCGATCACGGCGCTGGCTTTTGCCGTCACCATCGGCGACGTAAGCCGGTTTGCGACCAGCGGTCAGGTAGCCAGCTATCTGGGGTTGATTCCGTGCGAGCATAGCTCGGGCGGCAAGCAGCGGCTGGGCGCGATCACCAAACAAGGCAACCGCTTTATGCGGCAGTTGCTGGTCGAGGCCGTGCAGACGACCAATCGGCTGGATGAAGGATTTCGACGGCAGTATCAGGCGCGTTGCCACAAGAAGCCCAAGGGTGTGGCCAAGGTGGCGGCGGCAAGAAAATTAACCGTGCGACTCTACTGGATGCTCAAGACACAGACTGGCTATCCAGAGATCGCCCACGTCGAGAGCAGCTCGCCGGTCCCCATGGTGGCACAAGCACACCGGGCATTTGATTGAGCGCTCTCGCATCCCGTACAGACGGGATGTCCGCATGGAAGCATCATGGCCTGTATCCAATGGCCGAATCGATGGTTGGCAGGGCGACCAATAACCCGCCGAACGATGATGTAGCGAGAGAACAGAACCCGTGGTCCTCTACCTGCTCTCGGCAAACAACGCGGCGCTCACGCGCCGCCAGGGATAAGTTTGTCGAATATCGCGCTTGACAAAGCCTTCTTCCTTATCGATGGGGACCGATGAACTATCTGGTCTATCTGGGGCTGAGGAAGTACAACCTGCAACCGGCGCGCGGCGAAGTTGCCGCCAAGTCATATGCCTTGTTTCTGCGGGAATGGCGGCAACACGGCCACGTGCACGAGAACTACAACGCCAATCTCGGCACCGGAGACGATGTCCTCAGCAGCGACCGGTTCTATCACTGGGGCGCGTTGCTGGGTTATATAGAGTATCTGGAGCAAAGCGAAACTGCTCCGTAAGCAAACGGTGCGTGGGCCATTCATCGACGACATGGCCGAGGCCGTTGAGCTGCTGGATGACGGCTTCGACTTGCGGCCAATCTAGGGGCGGTCCTTGGAGCTGGCCAGCGGCACTCGGCAACGGGATGGATATTCTCTGCAACTTCAGGAAGTGAGGAGGAATCAACTCAATAGAGCATTTTTCATTTCGAATATGGCCACACTCATGAACTTCCGGCATCAACATCTCGCCTTCAAGATTATGGCCGCCGTGGCCGCTGGGATTCTTTTGCGTTTTGTTGTGGGCTTGCAGCCTGTCTGGTGGCTGGTATGGATAGCTCCCGTGCCACTACTAGTGATGGCGATACGATTCAATCCGCGGGAGGCGCGCGGGAGCGTCACCCTCGCCGCGGTCATCGGGGCCAGCGGCAACTTCCACTATTACCGGCAGGTGATGCCCTTGCGCTTCGTCTTCGTAGCTATCGCAATGCAGACCCTGCTGTGGGTATTTCTCATCCTGGCCACGCGCCGGTTGGTGGTGCGCTATCAGGCGTGGTGGACGGTGTTTGTCTATCCCATTCTGTGGGTTGCCATGGACACCTTGATGGCTGCTCTGCTGCCGGATGGCAACTGGGGCAGCCTGGCTTATTCGCAAGGGGATATTCTGCCTATCCTGCAGATCACTTCTCTGTTTGGCACAGCCGGATTGTTGTTCCTGATTGCCCTGGTTCCTTCCGCGCTGGCTTTGGGAATCGCCTATGGGCGAACGCTGCGTCATGGGTGGATTGCCTACGGAATCACGGCGCTGCTGCTCGGATCTTCTATTCTCTTCGGTTTCCTCCGCTTGCAGAAGCCTGTGAGCGGCGTGGAGACTACGTTTGGAATCGTGTCTATTGACGACCCGATCGGACTGAAAGCATCCGCTTCGTACGCCGCGAATATCCTCCAGGAATATGACCGGCATGTTGCCGAGCTTGCCGCGCAGGGGGCTCAGGTGATTGTTCTTCTCGAAAAGATTGCGTTTCTTACCCCGCAGGCAGCTGTGCAGTGGCAACAGCATTTCGGCACCGTGGCCAAACAGAACCACGTCTGGCTGGAAGTGAGCGTGGGTATTGACGATGGTAAAAGACCAACGAATTGGGCATGGCTCTTTACGGCGGAGGGCGCGCTTGCGACAAGTTATCAAAAGCATCACATGGCTCCGCCAGAGCGCCGCGACAGATATATATCCGGAACGAAATACTCGGTACACGCCATCAACGGATATGATTACGGTCTGGCCATTTGCAAGGACATGCATTTTGCCGCGCTTGGCCGCGCTTATGGACAGCGCCACGCAGCCGTGGTGCTGGTGCCCGCCTGGGACTTCGACTATCTCGATGGCTGGATGGAGGCTCGCACCACAATGGTGCGCGGCGTTGAGAATGGTTATAGCATCGTCCGAGCATCGCGCGAAGGCTTGCTCACCGCGAGCGATGCCTATGGGCGTATTCTGGCGGAGCGACCGAGCAGCGACATGCCTGGCAGTACACTGCTGGTAAAAGTGAACGTAGCCAACCCTGTGCTGACCCTCTACACGCGGAGTGGTAACCTGCTGGGCTGGCTATGTGTCGCTGGAACCGTAGTGCTCCTCTCGCTCAACCGCAGGCGTGCTGCTGCAAAAACGTAGTTGTCCGGTGGCCGGTCAAGCGAAAAGGAATTACCGCGTGGGCCACTCGTCGACGACGAGGCCGAGGTCGTTAAGTTGCTGGATGACGGCTTCGACGTTGCGGCCAATCTGGGGGCGGTCTTTGGGGCTGGCCTGGGGCGACTCGGCAACGGCAATGACGCGGCCATAACGCCACGCGCCAGGGGGCAGGGCGGCGAGGGCCTGGGCAAGGTCGGCGGGGCGCAACTCGATCTCCTGGCGGCGGGCGGCGCGGGGGCGGAGCATGGTTCCCTTTCCGATGGCGCTGGGGTTGGCGTCGGCCAGAGTGATGCGCAGGTTGAGCGTGTCAGGGCCGACGGTGAGAAATGGATTAGCCCACGCGCCCGGCTCATGCACATCCACATACATGCTCTTGGTGGGCAGCGGAATCAGGGCGAGGGCGGCGCGTTGCTGATCACGGACGGCGGCGGCGGTCTGGGCCTGATGCTCGGCATTGACCGCGTTCTGGGCGACGTTGGCCACGGCCTGCTGCTCGCGGTGACAGGCGGAGAGTGGCCAGAGCAACAGCAGGTCCAGGACCAGAAGAAAGCTCATGGCCGCGAATCGATGGAGTCTTGAGTGCAGGATCACGCTTTGAGAATAACAGCGTCGGCGGCAGGCTGACAGCAGGTTAAAATTCGTAGCGCAGACTGAAGACTGGGTAGCGGCCCATCTGGTCGGCCTTGGTGATGGGCAGGCCGCTGCTGTTGCCGCAGTTCCCCAGGAGACCTGGCAGTCGTTGAGCCAGACGTAGCCCATCAGGTTGCCGCGATTGAGGATGTTTTCCGCGCCGGCGTGGAGGACGAAGACGCCTCTTGGCACACGGAAGCGGCGTTCCAGTTCAAGGTCGAGGCGGTTGTAGAGCGGACCGCGCAAGGCGTTGATGCGGGTGAGATCGTAAATGCCGCGGCTCTGCGCGAGCGAATCATTTACATCGAAGGGCGTGTAGGGGCGGCCGCTGGAAGCCGAGTCGCGCAGATCGAGCTGGATTCCCTTCCAGAGGCGGATGTTGCCGAGCGCCGTGGCCGCCATGGGAGTGTCGAAGTTGCCGGGGCGGCGAATGCCGTCAAGTGCGCGATAGGTGGTTTGGGAGCGGGCGGCGGAGAGCAGCAATTGCGCCCGGCTGCGCCAGTGAGCGCGCAGAGCCAGCTCCAGGCCGCGAGACTGGGCCGTTCCGGCGCTGGTCAGCGGTAGCCAGACAAATCCCTGGCCCAGAGTATCGACCATGTTGGATAACATCAGGGCCGGATATTCGGTGGAGACAGCTTCGCGGCGATAATTCTTCTGATAAGCCTCGGCGTCGAGCGTGCCCCAGCTCGCCTGCCAAAGCCTCATGCCCAGAGCCCCCTGACGAACCTGAATGGGTTGCAGGTTGCGATTGCCGGGATAACTGATCATGTCCATGATAGGCGGCAACTGCGAGGAGATATTCAGGGAGCCGTGGAGGGTCTGGCGATTATTGAGCCGGTAAGCGACGGAGAGGCGCGGGTCAAGAGCATAACTGCCGGTGATGGCGAAGCTCTCAGCGCGCAAGCCGGCCAATAACTTCCAGCGCTTGCCCAAGGCTGCCTTCGGCCTCAACGAAAGCCGCGGATTGGCCGGTGGCGAAATTTGCGCTGAAAGGTGACGGCGTCGGAGCGCGTTGTATCGGCGCTGAAGGGAGATAACTGGCCGATGGGCTGGTCCACGGAATCATCCGGGGTAGTTAGTTTGCCGCTGACGCCGGCAGACAGTAGCCAGCCACGCACATCGACTCGCAGCTCATAGTTCAATGCCGACAGGCCGGTGCGCGAATCTTCATTGTAAGCAGGCAGCAGAGTTACCGAATGACAGTTACCGCTGCTATCGATAACTTCGCCTATTTGCTGCTGCTGACCGATGTTTTGTTTGGTAAGTGAGGAGCTGGCGGTTAGATTGGCTGTAACTCGAGGGGAGTAATTATGCCTCCAGCCCAGAGCCTCGGTTGTGCGCCAGCCGGAATACTGGGTCTGATAGATGCTGGTCGCATCGGGCGATGGGCAGGGCGTCATATTGATGGAATCGGCGCCGCTCAAGCTGAAGACCGAGAGCGAGTCGCGGTCCGTGGGATTCAGCTCCAGGCGCGCCATGCCGTTGGTATAGGTGGGAACGCCATTGATGCCGATGTCATTGGTGACCAGATTCAGGATGCTGCGATGCGCCGAAAGCAGCAAGCTGCCCTTTTTGGCCAAAGCGCGCTGGTAAAGCCCGCCCGCGCCGGCTATGCCCGCGGAGAGATTTCCCGCCTGACGCGCATCTCCCAGATCGCGAGTATGAATCTCAATCAGCGAGGAGAGGCGGCTGGAGTAGGCCGCATCGTAAACATCGTCCCTCATATTCATGCTGCCGACGGCCGTGGAATCGATCATGGAGGTGAATCCGCCGGTGGAGCCGGAGAGCGAAAAGTGGTTGATGTTCGGCACTTCGACGCCATCCACGACGAAGAGGTTCTCCGTGGGATGGCCGCCGCGCACCAGCACATCGTTGCTGAGATCGGAAACCCACACCACGCCCGGCATCACCTGCAGATAGCGGCTGAAGTCACCATAGGTTCCCGCCGAAGAAAGAATCTCGACACCGGTGACATTTGTGGCCGGCGCCAAGGCCTCCAACGCGCCCGGGGCGGCGGCAACCACGCGCAGAGTTGTGGATACTTTGGGGATGATGACTTTGGGCGAAGTAGAACCTTCCATGCCGGAAGCGGTGGCGGGCGCTTCCACGGTGGAGTCGGCTCGCGCAATCTCCCGCGGCAACTGTGCAAACAAGAGTGCGGGATATGCGGCATAGATCAACAACAGAGTCCCGTAGACGAACTTAAAGCTCATGACAGCTCCGCACAAGAGGTGGAGAAATCGCTCGCTCGTAATGGGCAACGAAGGAATGAATCTCCGCAATGGACAGTCAACGCGCAGAGGTCTTCCGCAGAGTGAAGGAAGCGTGGTAGTCCTGTTTTGTTGAGTTAGCCATCTCTAATTCAGTGTCGTTGGAATCGAAATAATTAGATATATCTCATCCGTGCGCGCATAGGTAACCAGTGTCTCGAAATAAGACAAAGATCAGTGCTTCTAATTACTATCTTACATTCATATTTTTGTAAAAATGGAGGCCAGTAACTATAGGATCAGTTACTGTGTGGAGAAGTAGCCGCAAATTCGCATTCATCGTGTCTACAGATTCAGGTCCGCAGAAAACGCGCATTATTCCGGCATTTCGAGCACGGTCCAAACATCTTTCAGATAGAAGTGGTAGATGGTGCGGTGGTCAATGAGTGAATCGGCCAAGGCGTCGTGGTCCACGGGGGCCGGGCGATGCAGCAAACCGATTTGAGCGGTGCGAATCTGCTCGGGCGAGGCGGGGTCGATGCCCCAATTGAATCCGAGAACGCCGCTGGGGTCGTGAGCTTGCAGGCGCTCGGTCTCCGGCGCGGCGGAGAGCACGTGCAATTTGTTTGGAACGCTGGAAAAGTAGACCAGCAGCGAGACCGTTCCCTCCGATGAACAAAGGACTGCCCAATCGGAGGAGCCGGGGCGCTCCAGGCTGGCGTGGATGACGTTTTCCGGGTGATGGGCTTCGTACGTCTGCGGGATGAGGCAGCCGCGGCGAATGAGCAGGACGGCAAGCTCATCTGGAATCTCCGGAAACGAGCTGACGGGCAGATGACGGATGAGGTAAGGGATCGATTGGCCAGCGACGGCGATCTGGCCGGAGACGTTGAGGGGAGCGGGGGGTTGCTCCGGCTTTTGAGCAGGGAGCAGGGAGCAGGCGCAGAGCAGCGCGCCCAGCATATACCAACTCGTTCTTATTCCCACTCGAATCACTGAGACTCTCCTGCTTCGTGAATATCAACCCAATGAAATTCATGACTGATTTTGAGGCGGGCAAATTCCCGGCTGCCAAATCAACAATAGTAGCAGGCTGCTTATAAACATGACATTGACCAGCGTGGACGAACTGCCTAACGTGTGCAGAACAAGTCCAAACAAAGCCACTGATTCCGCTGTTGCAAATCGAAGGATATGTCCTGCAATCCATCTGGTGAGTATGCTCGGATTCTGCTTCTCGGGAAAAGACTGACTCGTAGTTCGCTGGAACACGCGTTGCCCGATGAATCCCATGAGAACGGAGGCGATTGCGCACAAAACGATGGCCCTCGGCATTGAGGTATTCACGGCTTGTGCCGCGGGATGAATCATGCTGCCGACATAATAAAAAAGCAATACGGAAACAACAAAGGCAGCTTGCATGATGCGAAGCACGAAATTAACCTGGTTCATGCACCTTCTCCCTGCGCGGATTTTATCAGGTCGCGAACCTGTTTATCTCTTTGTCTGTAGAGCCGGGTCAACCAGCCGGGATTTATTGAATATCAGGCGTGCTGACAGCAAAGTTATTTTGGACGCCGCTCCTTATGAATTGAGCGCCGATCGCCGTTATTCTTGCGCCGATCTGCAGAATGCGCCGCTGCAGAATGCGGCGTTGCCGGATGCGCCGTCACCGGAGGCACAATGATAGGTTTGCGGGGAGGGATGTAGGCGTCGTTCGCCGCCCTTGGACTTGTGGCGGAGGATTCCGAACCGCTGGTCAGCAATTTATTCAGCGTAGGAATATTTCCGCGTTGCGTTTCCACAAAGTCCACGCCTTCAGCGGTAAGTGTGAAAGAGGCGTTGTCTGCTCGACTGGCGTACCCTTTCTTTTGCAGATACCACATCGTGAAATCCAAATAATCGCGGGGAAATCCCATGCGCGTCTCAATTTCCCCAAGCGTCACTTCCGGGCGATTGGGATCTGTACGGCGTCGAATATAGAGAACCGCCAGCACTGCCACACGCCGATTCAACTCGCCGTCGATCTGATCCATAAAATCGACCGAATTGGATAAAGGGTCCGGCTGGGGCTTCTCCTTTTCGCAACCAGTATCGTATTCGGCGCGACGCACAGGATCCGACAATACGTCATAAGCTTGCTTCAACAGGTGGAATTTGTCGGTATCCCCAGTATCTGGGTTGTCGGGGTGATAGCGGGCTGCCAGAAATCGATAAACGCGGTGAACTGTGTCGGGGTCTGCATTGGGGCTGATTTGAAGGAATTCGTAGTGATTCGCTATTTCCACAATGGTCTCCTTTGGGGAGTACCTTTTCGCATTATCAGAAGAATCTTTGTTCACCATATGGCTAGGGGACAGAATAACCCAACAGCATCCTTTTGCACACATTACCTGCGTTTGTTCCAACGCGCTTCCATCGTAGTGAAAGGCGAAAATATTCCAGCACGGACGGGTATCAAAAGCGGACGCGGCAGTTCGTAAGCTGGCGCCGCTTGACCCTCACCGGTCGAGGGCAATACTTTGAAAGTATGCGTGGATGACACCCCAGTGACGAGGATCTGTCACCGGGGACCCCGGATGAGCAGTTTCGTCCTGCTGGACGAAGGAGATTGGATGCAAAGCAGAAGTTTCCCCTTGATTCGGAAGGGCGTGTGGGCGCTGGCGCTGATGGCGATGGCCGTTGCAGTTGCCCAGGCCCAGAATTTGAAGAGTTTTGAGCAGAGAATCACCACCAAAGTCCTGCGCAACGGGCTGACCCTGATCATCTGCGAGCGGCCGGAGGCGCCGGTCTTCAGCTACTCCACCTTCATTGATGCGGGCGACGTGAACGACCCATCGGGTGAAAGCGGCCTGGCGCACATGTTCGAGCACCTGGCCTTCAAGGGAACCAGCCAGATCGGCACTACGGACTACGCCGCCGAGAAGATTGCGCTGGAGAAGGTGGAGGCGGCCAACAACGCCTACGAGGCCGAGTACCTGAAGGCCGTGGGCCGCGATGAGAAGAAGCTGGCCGAGTTGAAGAAAACTTTCATGGACGCGCAGACCGAGGCGCACAAATACGTCATCCCCAACCAGTTCACCGACGTGGCCGAGCGCAACGGCGCCGAGGGTCTGAACGCCGAAACCGGCCTGGACGAGACGATGTACTACTGGTCGATGCCGGAGAACCGGCTGGAGCTGTGGGCATGGCTGGAGAGCGGGCGGCTGGCCGACGTGGCGCCGCGCGAGTTCTACAAGGAGCGCGACGTGGTGAATGAAGAGCGGCGGATGCGCACCGACTCCAACCCCATCGGCCGGCTTGTCGAGCAGTTTCTGGCCACGGCTTACGTGGCGCACAACTACGGCCGCAGCGGCATCGGCTGGCCCAGCGAGGTTGAGCCAGATCAACGCCACCGAGGCCATGGAGTTCCACAAAAAATACTACGTCGGCTCGAACATCGTGATCGCCGTCGTGGGCGACGTGAAAGCTTCAGAAGCCCTGCCGGTGCTGGAAAAATACTTCAGCCGCATTCCCGCCGGTCCCAAGCCGGAGGAGATGACCACCGTCGAGCCGAAGCAGTTTGCCGAGAAGACGGTGGCGATTCGCGAGCAGACGCAGCCCTTTTACATCGAGGGCTACCACCGGCCCGACTACCGCAACCCCGACGATGCGGTTTACGACGCCATCAGCGACATTATGTCCAACGGCCGCGTCTCGCGCCTCTATCGCAGCCTGGTTCGCGACCAGCAGATTGCCGCAGAGGCCGCCGGATTCAGCCCTTTCCCGGAGAAAAATATCCCAGCCTCTTTGCCTTCTATGCCGTTCCGCTGCCGGGACACACGCCCGCCCAGATGCGCGACGCCATCCACAAGGAGATCGACAAGCTGAAGACCGCCGACGTCAGCGATGAGGAACTGGCCATGTTCAAGACCCGCACCCGCGCCGACCTGCTGCGCGGACTGGCCAACAACCAGGGGCTGGCCAACTCGCTGGCCGAGTACCAGACCCGCTACGGCGACTGGCGCGAACTTTTCCTGCAACTGGACAAGGTGGACAAGGTGAGCAAGGCCGACATTCGCCGCGTGGCCAACGAGATTTTTATCCCCAGCAACCGCACCGAGGCGTGGATTGAAACCGAAGCGGCCGCTGCCGAAAAATCCGCAGCTACGCAGCACGATGGAGGCGCGCAATGAAGCCAGCTAACTTGCTAACTCGCTATCACCGCGAAGCGGTGGCTAACCTGTTAAATAATTACCCAAGCCCTCCGCTTTCCGGTGAAAAAATGAAGCGATTTGCCCTGTTGCTTGCCATGACCTTTGCGGTGACTGTCCTCGCCGGTTGCCATCCTATAACGCAAATGACTCCTGCGCCTGTTGCAACTCCACCGCCTATTGCAATGTTGCACCCGTTGCCGCAGCCTCCAGCCCAGCCCTCCAAGCCCTGGGAGACAGATTCCCATCCCCAAGCTGCACGAGTTCAAGCCGCACCAGCCGCAACGCATCGAACTCAAGAACGGCATCGTCCTCTTTCTGCAGGAGGATCACGAGCTGCCGTTTGTCTCCGGCTCGGTGCCGATTCCCGGCGGCGCGCGCGATGAAGATGCGGCCAAAACCGGCCTGGTGGGGCTTTATGGGCAGGCGTGGCGCACCAGCGGCACGGCCAAGCTCAATGGCGACGCGCTGGATGATCTGCTGGAAGCCAAGGCCGCGCACATTGAAACCGGCGGCGACGTGGATTCCACGGCCTTGTCGTGGGACTCGCTCAAGGGCGACTCCGATCAGGTTCTTTCTCTGGCGCTGGATTTGCTATTCCATCCCAACTTCAGCACGGAGAAGCTGCAACTGGCGCAGCAGCAGGCGGCCACGGGCATTGTCCGCCGCAACGACGACGAAGACGGGATTGCCGGCCGGGAGTCGGCCAAATTGGTCTATGGCCCCAACAGCCCGTACACTCGGCAGCCGGAGCTGGCCACCATCGGCGCGGTCACCGTGGACGATTTGAAGGCGTGGCACGACCGCACCATCGGCGGCAAGCTGATTGTCTCCATCAGCGGCGACTTTGATCCGGCGGCGATGGAAGCCAAACTGCGCGCGGCCTTCGAGCGTTTGCCGGCGGTGAAGATTGCGCCGGCGCGGCACGATGATTTTGCCGGACCCAAACCCGGCGTCTATTTCATCGACAAAGAAGACGTGAACCAGTCGAACGTCGAGATTGTGGGCCTGGGCACGGACCGCCGCAATCCCGACGTGCCGGCGCTCGGCGGTGATGAACGAGATTCTGGGCGGCAGCTTTGCCAGCCGCCTCTTCCAAAAAGTCCGCACCGAGCTGGGATTGGCCTATGCGGTGGGCGGCAGCTACGGCTACGCCTGGGATCATCCGGGAGAGTTCCACGCCATGGTGCTGACCAAGAGCGCCTCGACCGTGGACGCGACCAAGGCCGCGCTGGCCGAGATCGACGGCCTCACCAACCGGCCCTTTACCGAGGAGGAGTTGGCGCGGGCCAAGGACAACATCCTCAACTCCTTCCTCTTCCGCTACGACACGCGAGAGAAGGTGCTCGCCGAGCGGGTGCGTCTGGAGTTCTACGGCTATCCGGCCGATTACCTGGAGACGTACAAGGCCGCGCTCGAAAAGGTGACGGTGGCCGACCTGAACGCGGTGGCAAAAAAGTACATCCACCCCGCCAAGCTGGCTATTCTGGTCGTGGGCAACGGCCCGGAGATCAAGCCGGGGCTGGAAGAGCTGAAGCTGGGGCCGGCGCAGAAGGTGGACATTACGATTCCGATGCCGAAGCAGAAGTAACATTGAATGGTGGTGTGGATTCCCAGGTCCCGGAAACGGGGCCTGGAAATTTCACTCTTTCAGGAGGAATTGTGCACAAGAAAAAGATCGTTGTTCTTTTGTTTAGTTTTCTCTGGCTCGTCATTCCCTGTGTGGCGCAGGATGCGGCGTCAGCAAAAGCCTTCATGAACTCAGCTTTTAAGCTCTATCAAAATCATGGGTAGTGGAATCTATGGAAAGCATGGTAATGATAGAGAACTGACGAAACGCTTCATCCATTCTTCCCTTCTTGACTTTGATCGACAAGGATATCAAAACCGTAGCCGCGGCAGGCACAGATATTCCCTATGCTGGCGATAGTGACCCGATCTGCGACTGCCAGGATTGGGATGGAATCTACGCGCTTCACATGGATATCAAAGTGGAAAGTCCAAAATTGGCATATGTGACAGCTTCTTTCAAACTTTTCGATCACGGGACTCCGCCTGATACCGAAATGCGCACGATCAAATACACGTTGGTCCCAGAACAGGGTCAATGGAAAATCTATGATATTGCTTTGCTGGCTCCTGCGCCCGACGCAAACGAAGCAAAATCTCTGCGAGAAGGTATTCAAAAAGAAATCGCTTACTACACGAACCTGCCAAAGCCTTGAAATCTAGCGAATCGTCACTGGGTGCTGAGTGCCCCAGGTACCACTTTTGTAACCTGGAAACCGCGAATCTCAACATGAATCCGCTCCATGCATCGTTGAGCTAGGTGCAATTGCGATTGCCTCCATGATTGGCTGGCAGTGCGAATCGGTGCGCACGTTATACTGCTGATGAGTTTGAGATCTTTCTCTCGGGAGTGCAGACATGCTGGTCAAGGACGCTCAAAGAGAAGTGCGAACTGTTTACATCGGGGGCTTTTGGGGGCAGCTTGTCTCCTCAGCAATCTGGTTGGCATCCGCCGCACTGGCCACATGGATTAGCCCGCGAGCGGGCATCATCGAGCTGGTAGCGTGCGGCTTTTTCATCTTTGCAATCACTCAGCTCCTGTTGCGTTTGTCCGGCAGACCGGCATCTCTCACGCGCGAAAATCCACTGCGAATGCTTGCCATGCAAATCGCGTTTACGTTGCCGGTCTCCATGCTGTTGCTTGTGCCGGTCACCGTATTTCATTTGAACTTGTTTTATCCGGCGTTGATGATCCTTGTGGGCGCGCATTATCTTCCCTTCACTTTTCTCTACGGCATGCGCATCTTCATCCCCTTGTCGGCGATTCTTGCCGGAGGCGGTATTGTAATTGCTCTTTGGTTTCCAGATTCATTCAGTTTGGGAGGTTGGATTGGCGGCCTGACGCTCTTCATCTTCGCCTGGATCGGGCGCTTCTCGGTCCAGAATGACCTGTGGGTTGAAGCATAAGCAGCCCTTGCGAGCGACAAGCGAGCGTCTGGTTCCACCGCAGGTGGTTCTGGCTGCAAACTGATCCCTGACCACTGTAGTCCACCACCACAGTCACGAATTTCCCCGTAAAACTCCTCTTGACCAAGGTTGGTCAGGGGTATTCGCTCTTTCTTCTGTCACTTCCCCCAAAAAACTACTGAGTGATTTGCAGCCATTGTTCCATTTTCCGGTAAGCTGCACCTTTCCGGTGTCCGAAAAACCAGAAAGCTTGAGCTTTCCACTTTCGCCAAAACCGGTAAGCTATAGCTTCACATTTTGGGGTAAACCGGTAAGCTGTAGCTTCACAGTGTACGAAAACCGGTAACCTGGAACTCACCATAATTCTGTCTCCTCCCTGGCGTGTTCTTGTTTTTGTGCCAGGGGTGGGATACTTGAATATGATCCAGCCGGTTCATAGGGGAGTACCAAAGTGGAATCGAATTCTAAATGGCCGGGCGCGACCATCCAGCGGCCCGAGACCTGCGTGATTGACGCCGAGGTCGAGATTGCGGCCGGGGCAGGTTTACATGGACTGGGGCACGTGGGCGGTGGTGCGCGACGTGGGCCAGGAAGCAGCGCCAGGGATGAAACCGCCGGAGTTGCCGCGCAACCAAACGTGGACCACGGTTGAGTTTTACGATCTGCGCTTTACCTACTCGTTTCTTGGAACCGGTAGCCCCTCCATGCGGCACCCGCTGAGCGGCTGGGTTTATATCGTGGATGGGCGCGACGAGGCGGGCGAAGCGCTGAACGGACGGGAGCAGCGTTAGCGGGTCATTGCTCCGAATGAAAATATTTGTTTATCACGTCAAGGTTCGAGGTTGACCCGGCAGGGCGCGACCCGCAGAATGAGAAGAACGCCGGTTCTCCGCAGATATTTTGCAAGGTGAGACGGTGAAATCCTGAATCCTGAGGTGTCCATGCCCGCTTATCTTCTGTTGCTGGTTGCCGTGTTGAGCCGTTTGCTGCCCCATGCGGGGTGGATGAACTTTACCGCGGTGGGCGGCGCGTTGCTGTACTTTGGCGCGCGGCGGCCGTGGCGGGAGATGCTGGTTCCGCTGGTGGCGCTGATGGCGACGGATTACGTCCTCACCGTATCCATCTACCATTACGCCTTTGCCTGGCAGCTCTACGCAGCCACCTGGGCGTGGTACGGAATGGCCATGGCGCTGGGGCAGATCCTGCTGCGGGCGCGGACGACCGTGGTGCGCGTGGCGGCGGCAGCGCTGCTGGGGCCGACCTCGTTCTTCCTGGTCTCGAATTATGCGGTGTGGGCCAGCGGCTGGATGTATCCGCGGACGATGGGCGGGCTGGGCGCGTGCTATGTGGCGGGCATACCGTTCTATCGCAATGACTTGCTGTCGACGGCTCTGGTGGCCGGGCTGGCGTTTGGAGTTCCGGTGCTGGTGCGCCGGATGAGCGCGGCGCGGGACGAGTGGCACTCGCAGAGAAGTAGATTCTTATTACATTCCCAGGTCCCAAACGCGGGACCTGGGTATCCGCCGTTCTTCGTATTTTCAGTCATCGAAAAATTGAATCTAACCATGGCATAAATTGCTCGTCCAAGGATATGAAGTCCGTGGAGAGAGGGTTCATGTGCCGCTATCTATTACTTTGTGTTTTTCTGGGGGGATTCTGTTCCGGCATTGCTCGAGGACAAGCGTCCCCCTCGGTTCAACTCACGCTGGATACCTCTGAAGCTGAACAGGCTCTGCGCATATTGCAAAAAGAAAGCGAGCACCGGGCGGTAACGCCCGGGGAGTGGCAACAGCTCTTCTCTACTGTTCCTTACCAGTGGCTGAAGGCGCGCGAAGCCGCCATGGGAAGATCCTTCAGCGATGAAGACTTTCAGAAATTTCTGCTTTCGCCCGAAGCGCTGGCCAGGCAACAGGAGTGGGAGCAGACTCTGGCCGAGATGAAGCAGGCGAATATGCCCGCGATCGGCGCCGGCGTGCTGGAATGGCTTCCAGAGGGCGCGACGATTCACGCGCGCGTTTTTCCGGAGATCAAACCAAAACACAACAGCTTCGTGTGGACGATGCCAGGGAACGGCCCGGCGATTTTTCTGTATCTGGAGCGACAAACGAAGGCCCAGTTCGAGAATACCGTTGCACACGAATGTCACCACATTGGCCTGCGAAGCCTGGAACAGCGCCAGGTAGCGATTCAAGCTGGATTGCCGGAGAATGTACAAACCGCAATCCACTGGATGAGCGCCTTTGGCGAGGGAGAAGCGATGCTGGCGGCCGCTGGTTCGGTGGACAAGCATCCGCATTGGGAAGACGATGCGTTGTCCAGGGCCCGGTGGGACAGCGACATGATGCACTTCAATGCCGATCTGGAGGCGGTGCAGCAAATGCTCACCGAAATTCTCGATGGCACATTGAAGGGCGACGAGGCGATTGGCAGACGGGCGGCGCCCTTCTGGGGAGATCAGGGCGCGTGGTATACGGTCGGCTACGAGATGGCGGCGCTAGTGGAAAGAGCATACGGCAGGCAGACCTTCAATGAGTGCCTCCTTGATCCACGAAAGCTGCTTACTCTGTATAACAAAGTGGCTCTGGAAGCCAATGCCAAAGGAGCAAGTCTTGCAACCTGGTCCCCTGACCTGCTATCGCGGCTCGACGGAAAACGCTAAAACCTACTCCGCCTCTTCAATCCGAGGAGCGTCCAAATTCAGAAGCTGGGGCTGGCGGCTGGATTTGCCCGCGAAACGGATTGCAATTGGAAGTACGCCGGGAATGGAAGCCGGAAACGCCGAGGCAGCGCATTGAAAGGCCAGACTGGCCTTCGGGCTTCCGGTGCTGGTGCGTCGGATGAGCGCGACGCGGGCGCAGGAAATCGTGACATAAGCGGATCAGGAGAATTGTTTTACTTGACATCCCCTTTGATAGAACCCGCCGAAGATTAGCAGCGCTGTCTGTTGGCTTTGATAGGCCGTCAATGCTGGCACCAGGGGTACCCCCACCCATATTTTGGATATAAATTCCTTGTTTTCTTGAGCTTACAGGCAGGGTTGCGCTGTAAAATCGTCAAAACAAAGGAGTTCCCTGCAAAATCGTCCAATGAAAGGGGTTACGGGACGTTTTTGCCGTCTTCTGGACGCTTCCTATGGAAGGCGGCGCTAAGAGGACGTGCCGGGACGATTCGAAGGAAAGCTTCTGAGGATTATTGTGCATGAAGTGGGGAAATAATCTGCAAGGACTTGCCGCCCAGGCGGGCGGCCCCTTCGACTACCCCACCCCAACGAGCATCGATCACTCGTTACCACCCCAAGAAGCAAGTGCCGCTTCCTGGGGACCCCTATTCGTTGGGGACCCCGATTCGTTGGTGACCCCGGCAGTAATTACGCCGCTGCACGCCGCGGAGATGATGGGGAACGCGGATGTGGCCAAATCGCTGCGCCAGCGCGGTAAACTCATTGGGATAGCCCCATGCCGACCGCGACACGCACATTTCGAGTATTTGTCAGTTCGACCTTTGAAGACCTGAAGGCCGAGCGCGACGCCCTGCAGCGAGAGGTCTTTCCACGGCTGAGCAAGCTGTGCGAGGAGAACAACGCGCGCTTCCAGGCCATCGACTTGCGCTGGGGAGTGCGCGACGAGGCGGCGCTCGACCAGCAGACGATGGAGATCTGCCTGCGCGAGATTGAGCGCTGCCAGCAGACCGGCATCAAACCCAATTTCATCGTGCTGCTCGGCGAGCGCTACGGCTGGCGGCCGCTGCCGGCGCGGATTGAGGCTGAGGAGTTCAACAAGGTTTGCGACCGTGTCAGCAGACGAAGACAAGCGATTGATCGACATCTGGTATGAGCGCGACGACAACGCTGTGCCGCCGGAGTTTCTGCTCAAGGCGCGCAGCGGGGAGTTCGCTGATAAGGATCGCTGGGGCGAGGTGGAGCAGAGGCTGCATCGCATCCTTCGAGAGGCCGCGCAGGCAGCCGGACTGACGCAGGAATCGCGCGTTAAGTACGAGGCCTCGGCCACGCACCAGGAGATTCTGAAGGGGCTGGGTGAGAGGAAGACCGCAAGCATGTGTTTGCATTCTTGCGCGATGCTGTGAAGGGCGCGGAGGAGGATGCGGAGCTTGCGGCGCTCAAGGATGAGCTGCGGCACAAGCTGCCTGAGCAGAATGTCTGCAAGTTTTCCGCTTCGGATTTAGCCAGGCTTTGCGCGGATGTCGAGGCAAAGCTGAGCGCGGTGATTCTGGCCGAGGCGGGCAGGTTTACCTCGCGCGATGCGCTGGATCTGGAGATAAAGGCGCATGAGGATTTCGCGCTCAACCGTGTTCGGCACTTTACGGGCAGGCAGAGCGTTCTCGACGTGATCAGCAGACATATTCGCGGCGGCGAGAGCCGTCCGCTGGTGGTGCATGGCGCCTCCGGTTGCGGCAAGTCGGCCATTATGGCGAAAGCGGCGGAGTTAGCCAAGAAGCCGGGCGCGGTGCTGATTCAGCGCTTCATCGGCGTCACACCGGATTCGTCGAGCGGCGTCAGCCTGTTGAGCAGCCTCTGCCGGCAGCTTTCGCGCGATTACGGCGTCACGGAAGAGACGCCCATTGGCTTCCAGCCGCTGGTTGCGTCCTTACATGAACGGATGGCACGCGCCACAGCCGAGAAGCCGCTGGTCATCTTCCTCGATGCATTAGATCAACTGCGCGCGGACGACGAGGCACGCTCCTTTACCTGGCTTAAGCAGAATCTGCCCGATCATGTGTCGATCATTGTCTCCACCACGGAGATTCCAGCAGGGCTTACGAGCGCGGCAGAGGTTGAGGTGAAAGAGTTTCCCGCTGACGAGGCCGACGAAGTGTTCACGGCCTGGCTAGCGGATGCAAAGCGCAAGCTCAAAGAAGAACAACGGCGGAAGGTGCTCGGCAGCTTCGCGCAGTCCGGGTTGCCGCTGTATCTGAAGCTGGCCTTTGAAGAGGCGCGGCGCTGGCGGTCTTTCGACGCGGCGGACAAGTGCGTAATCGGCAACGATGTCAGCGGCATGATCGACGTGCTGTTCAACAGGCTCTCCGAGCAAGCCAACCACGGGCCGGTACTGGTGGAGCGGAGCCTGGGCTATCTGGCGGCGGCGCGCTACGGTTTGACGGAAGACGAGATGCTGGATGTTCTGACCGCAGATGATGTGGTCTGGGGGGACTTCGACAAAAAGAAGCATCACGAGGTGAGCGAACGCAGGTTGCCGGTGGTGGTGTGGTCGCGATTGTCGCTGGATTTGGAGCCTTACCTTACGGAGCGCGCCGCGCCGGGCGGCACGGTAATCGCCTTCTACCATCGGCAGTTGGCGGAGCGGGTTGAGGCGAAGTTTCTTGCCGGGGATGAGGCGCAGAAGCGACACGGCGACCTGGCAGGATATTTCTACGCAAGACCGCCCTGGTTGGACGAAGGCCGGAAGGCCCCCAACGCGCGCAGAGCCGCCGAGTTGGTCTTCCAGCAGCGCAGCGCGCGGGAATGGTCAGAGGCAGAGGCGATACTCTTCGATTGTCCATTCCTCTTTGCCAAGGTCGCGGCGGGCATGGTGCTGGATTTGGAGGACGAGTACCGGGTGCTGCTCAAGGATGCGCCGGAGAGTGAACTGCATCGGCGTGACGATCTGCAATTGATTCATGGCGCATTGCGGCTTTCCCTGCACATAGTGGCAAAGGACTCCGGTCAATGCGCCTCCCAGATGCGGGGGCGCCTGCTCGCGCATCAAGCCAAACCGGGAATCGTGGCTTTCCTGGAGGAACTCGATACCTGCACACCGCGCCCGCGGCTGCGCCCCCTGCGGCCGGCACTCCAAGCGGCGGGCGGTCCGATGTTAAGGATACTGGAAGGCCACACGGGTTGGGTAAGGGCGGTGGCGCTTTCGGCTGATGGCAAGCGCGCCGTCTCCGGTTCTTGGGACGACACCGTGCGAGTCTGGGATCTGGAGGGCAATCAACCGCCCCGAGTCCTGGAAGGCCACAGAAACGCGGTCGAGGCGGTGGCGATCTCGGCCGATGGCAAGCGTGCCATCTCCGGCTCTCGCGACAGCACCCTGCGGGTCTGGGATCTAGAGGGCAACCAGCTGCCCCGTGTCCTCAAAGGCCATACGGGTTCAGTCAATGCCGTGGCGCTGTCGGCCGATGGCAGGCGCGCTGTTTCCGGCTCACACGACGCAACCGTGCGGGTCTGGGATCTGGAGGGCGACGAGCCGCCCCGTGTCCTGGAAGGCCATACGTCCGGGATCAACGCGGTGGCACTTTCAGCCGATGGCAAGCGCGCCGTCTCCGCCTCTTTAGAAGCAGGCTTGCGGGTCTGTGTTCTAACCTTGCGGGTCTGGGATTTGGAGGTCAACCAGCCGCCCAGGATTCTGCAAGGCTATACGGCTTCGGTCAATGCCATAGCTTTATCTGCCGATGGCAAGCGCGCTGTCTCTTGCTCCAGCGCTCATCCAGGCTGTCGCGACAGCAGCCTGCAGATCTGGGATCTAGAGAGCAATCAACCACCGCATGTTTTGGAATGTCACACGGAATGGCTCAATGACGTCGCCTTATCGGCCGATGGCAAGCGCGTCGTTGCAGGTTCTGGCGTCGTGCTAAATCCGGAAGATAATTCTGTACGGATCTGGGATCTGGAGGGCAACCAGCCATCCCGTGTCCTTGAAGGCCATACGGGTATGGTTAGTGCCATGGCAATCTCGGCCGATGGCAAGCGCGCTATCTCCGGCTCGGAGGACAAGACCGTGCGGGTCTGGGATCTGGAGGCCAATCAGCCGCCACGTACACTGGAAGGCCGCACGAAAGGAGTAATAGGTGTTGCGCTCTCCGCCGATGGCAAGCGCGCTCTTTTAGGCTCGTACAACCATACCGCATATGTTTGGGATCTGGAGGGCAATCAGCCGCCTCGTCTCCTGGAAGGCTACACGGTTAAAGTCTGGGCTGTAGCGCTGTCGGTGGATGGCAAACGCGCTGTTTCGGGCTGGGACGACAATACTGTGCGGATCTGGGATCTGGAGGGCAATCAGCCACCCCGTATCCTGGGAAGCCACACGGATTGGGTCAGAGCCGTGGCCTTATCGGCTGATGGCAAGCGCGCCGTCTCCGGCTCTCAGGACGAAACCGTACGGGTCTGGGATCTGAAGGGCAGCGAGCCACCCCGTATTCTGGAAGGCCACACAGGTTGGGTAGCTGCCGTGGCGATCTCGGACGATGGCAAGCGCGCCGTATCCGGCTCTAGCGATTCTTATCATGATAGTGATCATTATGTTGATTATTCCGTGGGGGTTTGGGATCTGGAGGGTGACCTGCGGTCCCGTCTCCTGGAAGGCCACACGAATACGGTCAATGACGTGGCGATCTCAAGCGATGGCCAGTACGCCGTCTCCGGCTCATCCGACAAGACACTGCGTATCTGGGATTTGAAGGGCGATCAGCCTCCCCGTATCCTAGAAGGCCACACGGATACGGTCACTGCCGTGGCGCTGTCGGGCGATGGCAAACGCGCTGTCTCCAGCTCAGACGACAAGACACTGCGGGTCTGGGATCTGGAATCCGGCGAGTGTCTGGTGGTTTTCACCTGCAACGCTAATGTCTTATCCTGCGCATGGGGAGGGAACCGGATTGTGGCTGGAGATGGCTTGGGTAATGTCCACCTTTTCGCCTGGGAGGAGTGAGGGGCGATCAAGACTATAAAAGACCATATAAAACTGTAGCCATAAATATCCCACCTTAGGCACAAATACAAAGACGTGCCGAAGGTGGGGCACCCAGAGTGGTGCACCCAGGGTGGGGCACGGAGTGGAAAATGGCGGATTTGGCGGGAAACTGGGGGAAGATGGCATTGCTGCTGCCCAGGCATTTACAATGACGTCTATGCAACAGGGAGCGGATGTTGATGCGCCCTGCGGTGTCCTGACCTTATGAATCTACGACTTTTTCGCAATTTCGCGGCATTGGCGTTTGGCACATTGCTGCTCGCAAGCACGCTCATGGCGCAAACGCAGGCCGGCGGCGCCGCAGAGCCCCTATGGCGGGGTGACGGTGGAGGAGATGGTCGCCCGCGTCAACGACCAGGTCATCACGCGCTCGGACTACGAGCGGGCGATGAAGGAACTGGATAGCGAGGCGCGCCAGCACGGAGCCACGATGCAGGAGATCTGCGGCGGCGCACAAGGATCTGCTGCGCAACCTGATCGACCAGCAGCTTTGGCTCTCCAAGGGCAAGGAACTGGGCATCACGGGCGAAACCGAGCTGATCAACCGGCTGAACGAGATCCGCAAGCAATACAACCTGGAGAGCATGGAAGACCTGGAAAAGGCGGCCAAGGAGCAGGGCGTCTCGTTTGAGGATTTCAAGGCCAACATCCGCAACCAGATCATTACGCAACTGGTGATGCGCCAGGAGATGGGCAAGCGGGTCCAGTTTACCCCGGGCGAGGCGCAGCGCTACTTTGAGCAGCACAAGCAGGAGTACGCGCAGCAGGAAAGCGTGACGCCTGGCGGAGATTCTGGTGAGCACCGGGACGCCGGCCCCGTCGGCGACGGAGCCAGGCGGAATGCAGCCGGAGGATCCGGCGGTGCTGGCGGCGGCGCAGGCCAAGGCCAACGACATAGAGGCCAAACTGCACGCCGGCGGCGACTTCAGCCAACTGGCGCGCAACTTCAGCGACGGGCCCACGGCCGCCGCAGGGCGGCGATCTGGGCCAGTTCCACCGCGGAGCAGCTGGCCAAGGTGCTGGAGGACAAGACCTTCGCGCTGAAGGCGGGAGAGTACACCGAGCCGATTCGCACGCGGCAGGGCTTCGTCATTCTCAAGGTGGTGGAGCACATTGCCGGCGGCATTCCGCAGTACAAGGACGTTCAGGAGCAGGTGGAGGAGAACTTCTTCATGGCGCGGATGGAGCCGGCCATGCGCGCTTACCTGACCACCATGCGCGAGCAGGCCTACATCGACATCAAGCCGGGCTATACCGACACCGGCGCCAGCGCCAAGCAGACCAAGCCGATCTACAGCGCCTATGTGCCGCCCACGCCGAAGAAGAAGAAGAAGGTGGAGCGCACCCGCTTCCGCGAGAGCACGCACAGCTTCCGGCAGAAGCCGTCCAAGGCAGCCTCGGCCGAGGCGGCCCCGCCGAGCAAGCTCCAGCGCCGGCAAAGCCGGCGAAGAAGAGCAGGAAGGGCGAGAGAGCTGAGCAGGCCTCGATGAAGCCGGGCAAGAAGGAAAAGATTCGCCTGGGCCAGGCGCCGACCAAGACCCTGCCCAGCGCGCCGCAGAGCAAGACGGAAGACGCGGGCGGAGGCGCGGCGCCGCAAACGGCGAGTTCCGGCCAGGAGCCGGTGAACCCGCTGGAACCGGCAGCGCCGACGAAGAAGACCCGCTTCAGCGAGCGCGCGCAAGCAGGCCAAGCAGGCCAAACAGCCCAAGGGCAAGGGACCGAAGCCGGACGCACTGGCTCCCGCAGCGCCCGACGCCGCCGAGGTTGCCGACCGCCAGACGCAGGCCGGTCCGCTGGGCCTGGCCGGCGATACGTCCAAGAAGAAGAAAAAGGCGGCCACCACCACGGGCGACAAGACCCGGCTGGCCGACAAGAAGAAGAAGACAGAGACCCCGGCGCAGGAGTCCGGCGATGTGCCGCTGGCTCCGGCTCCGCAACCGAAGCAGTAAGACCACCCCGGCGCACATAAGATCGCGCGCAGGAGACCCTGATGAACAGATGGGCGCGGCTTCGGCCGCGCCCTTTCTGTTCGCGCTCCTTCGTTCCGCATATTAGAATGCTTGGTTCAGCACATCTCAGCGATGGCGTGCGCTGTACGGACTGACAAAGCCGGTCTGCGCGGGCTGAACGCAGCAAATATCACGAATCATGGAGGCATTTCTTGAAACTGAATATCGTAACGCTGGCATTCGTTGTTGTCGTCAATGCCATTTCTTGTCGTGCACTTCTGGGGACCGCCATGGACAGTTGCGCGCATCGCCGGACTGGCCATTGCCATCCCGTGTTTTCTGCTGCTCGCTTTGGCCCGCGTTCAACTGGGACGGGCCTTCAGCGTGCAGGCCAAGGCAAGCACGCTGGTGACCAGCGGCCTCTACTCGCGCATCCGCAATCCGATTTACGTCTTTGGCGGCCTGGCGATCGCGGGATTCATGTCTCTGGGTCAAATCTGCCCTGGCTGCTGCTGTTCTTCGTGGTTCTGATTCCCATGCAGGTGTGGCGGAGCCGGGTGGAGGCGCGGGTGCTGGAGGAGAAATTCGGCGCAGAGTATCTGGAGTACAAAAAGAAGACGTGGTTCTGAGCTGGGGTTGAATCAAGGGATGGGCCGAGCGTCCATTTGAGCAAAGATTCCATTTATTTGGAGAGACACGATGCATTCAGTGTGGTTTGGCGAGTTTATGGGGACGCTGGTTCTGGTTCTGCTGGGCAACGGCGTATGCGCCAACGTGACGCTGCGCAAGTCGTATGCGGCCGACGCGGGCTGGATGGTGATCACCACGGGGTGGGCTCTGGCGGTGCTGTGCGGCGTGCTGGTGGCGCAGGCCTTCGGCAGCTCCGGCGCGAACCTGAACCCGGCCATCACGCTGGCCGTCGCGGTGATCAGCGGAGATTATTCGCAGCTGGCGTGGATGTGGTCGGCGCAGTTGCTGGGAGCGATGGGCGGCGCGGCGCTGATGGCGCTGCACTTTGCGCCGCACTGGAAGCTGACGCCTGACCCGGCGGCCAAGCTGGGCGCCTTCTGCACCAATGCGGCGGTGCGCAATCCGCCGATCAATATTCTGAACGAGGCGCTGGGCACGGCGGTGCTGGTGGTGGTGGCCTTCGCGACTCGGCTCACGCGGAGTCGCGCCGAATGGGACTGGGGGCGGGAATGGGGCCGTGGCTGGTGGCCAGCGTGGTGTGGGGCATCGGCCTCTCGCTGGGCGGGACCACGGGCTACGCCATCAACCCGGCGCGCGACCTGGGTCCGCGGCTGGTTCATTGGCTCGCTGCCGATTCCCGGCAAGGGCGGATCGAACTGGAGCTATGCGTACGTTCCGATTGTGGGGCCTCTGCTGGGCGGAGGGCTGGCGGGAGTGCTGGTGCGGTACGCGCATCTGTGAAATATCGATTCCCACCCATTCGCAAAGAACGGCGAATGGATGGGGCACCCGGCAGCCTAGTCTGCTAAAAGAATTTCAAAAATTACTCCAGGTAGGAAGCGACGACGGCGAGGGCGGCGATGGCGGCGGTCTCGGCTCGGAGGATGCGGGGGCCGAGGGATGCGGCGCGCCAGCCGTTGGCGTCGAAGAGCGCTTCTTCCGAGGGCGCCCATCCGCCCTCGGGGCCGATGGCAAGCTCCAGCGTGGGCATCTCGGTTCCGGCCGCGGCCATGGCTTCGTCGAGCGCGTGGCGGAGGGTGGTGGTGCGCTCCTGCTCGGCGAGGACGATGCGCCGTAGGCGCGTCCAGAGACTCGGAGGCGGCACGCACGCGGACGGCCAAAGGGGTGGGCTCGAAGATAATCGGCACGTCGGTGCGCCGCGCCTGCTGCGCCGCTTCATGCACGATGCGCCGCCAACGCTCGGCGCGCTTGCCGGCGGCTTCGGCCAGATGCTTCTCCGTTCTCCGCGCAATCACCGGCGCAATGGCGGCGACTCCCAGCTCGGTGGCTTTTTCGATGGCCCACTCCATGTGGTCGAACTTGTAGACGGCCATCACCAAAGTAACGGGCAGCGCGGGATCGGCCTCAAGCTCGGCGATCAGATTGAAGCGGACCTCGTCGCGGGCGACGGCGGCCACCTGGGCATGAAAGACGTGGCCGCCGGCCACGACGTCGGCCTCCATGCCGGGCTGCGCGCGCAAGACGCGGGTCATGTGCTCGGCCTGCGCGCCGACCAGGGTGGCGGTGGCTTCGTCCCAATGCTCGGCAATCCAGCGGCGGCGTGTCATGGACTCCTCCCGGTTTCCTCGCGTGTACCAGTTTAATCCTTTCCTTAAGGAGCATCAGTCGCCAAAAACACATCAGGGGAACGCTGGAAGCGCTCCCCTGATGTGTTGCCTTTGGTTGGAGGTGCCGCTACTTCTTCTTCTTTGCGGCCTTCTTCGCGGGCGCCTTCTTGGCTGCTTTCTTGGTTGCCATTTTCCTATTCTCCCTTTCGATGATTTTGCATCGACCTGCAAATTAATTTTGCAGTTGATGAATGTATAGAATCTCAAAGCACACATGTCAAGAAAAAAACGACATAACGGTGGAAAAATAGTCAACTATTTTTTTGAGCGCGAAATCGGGAATTTGCGTGCTTGGAGTCAGAAAATATGGCTCGAGCGGAGCAAAGCGAGGGCCAAACCGGCAAATAAATCGTGCCAGACATGCGCGAAGAGACCGGCGCGCAGGCTGCGGCGATAGAGCGCCAGCAGGCTGAAGAGCACACCGAAGACGGCGAGCAGGACCATGCGCGCGCTCCCTGATAGGCATGCGCTCCGCCGGAGACGACGTCGCACGCGCGCAAACCTCTCAACAGCAGTCAAGGATGCGAGAGTCGAGGATTGGCGGGAACGTAGCGGAGGGAATTGGTGGAGCTGAGCGGGATCGAACCGCTGGCCTCCTCGTTGCGAACGAGGCGCTCTCCCAGCTGAGCTACAGCCCCACGACATTCATTATTTTATCAGCGAGCGGCAAATCCGGAAAGGGGGCGCCGCTCGCCGAGATTTACAACTGGTTCATGTTGGCCAGGAACTCGGCGTTGTTGCGGACCTTTTCCAGGCGGCTGATGAGCAGCTCCATGGCCTCGACGGGGGAGAGCGGGTTGAGCACCTTGCGGAGAATCCAGATGCGCGAGAGATCCTCCTTGGGGATGAGCAGCTCTTCCTTGCGGGTTCCGGAGCGCTGGATGTCGATGGCCGGGAAGACGCGCTTGTCGACGAGCTTGCGGTCGAGGATGATTTCCATGTTGCCGGTGCCCTTGAACTCCTCGAAGATGACCTCGTCCATGCGCGAGCCGGTGTCGATGAGCGCGGTGGAGATGATGGTGAGCGAGCCGCCTTCTTCGATGTTGCGGGCGGCGCCGAAGAAGCGCTTGGGGCGCTGCAGGGCGTTGGAGTCCACGCCGCCGGAGAGCACCTTGCCGGAGGGGGGCACGATGGTGTTGTAGGCGCGGGCGAGACGGGTGATGGAGTCGAGCAGAATGACCACGTCGCGCTTGTGCTCGACCAGGCGCTTGGCCTTTTCGATGACCATCTCGGCGACCTGCACGTGGCGGGCGGCGGGCTCGTCAAAGGTGGAGCTGATGACCTCGCCCTTGACCGAGCGCTGCATGTCGGTGACTTCCTCGGGGCGCTCGTCGATGAGCAGGACGATCAGCACCACTTCGGGGTGGTTGGTGGAGATGGAGTTGGCCAGCGACTGCAGGAGCATGGTCTTGCCGGTGCGGGGCGGGGCGACGATCAGGCCGCGCTGGCCCTTGCCGACGGGGGTGAGCAGGTCCATCACCCGGCCGCTGATGGCCTCCTTCACCGTCTCCAGCTTGATGCGTTCCTGGGGATAGAGCGGGGTGAGGTTGTCGAAGAGAATCTTGTTGCGCGTCTCCTCGGGCGACTCGAAGTTGATGGCCTCGATCTTGACCAGGGCGAAGTACTTCTCGCCCTCGTGCGGCGGGCGGACGTTGCCGCTGATGGAGTCGCCGGTCTTGAGATCGAATTTGCGAATCTGCGAGGGGGAGACGTAGATGTCGTCGGGGCCGGGCAGATAGTTGTAGTCCGGCGAGCGCAGGAAGCCGTAGCCGTCGGGCAGAATCTCCAGCACGCCCTCGGCAAAGATGTGGCCTTCCTTTTCGCTTTGCGCCTGGAGGATCTTGAAGATCAGGTCCTGCTTGCGCAGGCCGCTGGTGCCTGGAATCTCCAGGGTGCGAGCGATGCGGGTCAGTTCCGTGATGTTTTTTTCTTTGAGTTCAGCGATGGTCATGATCACCTGCGATAAGTGGGGGATGGGAGTGGGAGAATCCGGAAGGGGGAAGTGCTCCGGGAAAAGAACTGGCTTGATTTCAAGGCTGGCAGCCGGCCTGCGCCGCATTGGAAGGCTCTCCTGAAATCGAAGTGGAGCATCGAAGACCGGGAAGCGCGGCTGCCTTGAACGGCAGACCGCCAGAAATCGCTGCCTGACTCAACTATACCCTTCGGGGGCGGTATCAAGCAGCGCGACGAGTTTCAACCGGCTGCTGCGCGGAGGCCACGATAGGCGCCGCGGAGCCGGGGTTGAGTGGTTTGAAAGCGGCCCAGGACTTCATTGGTGGTGTCCTGCAGCCGGGTGTTCGGCTTGTGCAGCTTGCGGGTTGCCTTGCTCGCCAGTTGGCACAACTGGTAGCGATTGGAGACATGAGAAAGAGCTCCAAAAACCAAATCAGAACGCATTGCGAAATTCTCCTTCAAAAAAATTGGCTCCGGCCGGCACAAAACCAGTTGCCGGCGGCGCAGCAGGGGCACCCAAGCATGTGCGGCTTACCCCCAATTTCCAACTCCCAAGGCTTAGACGCACGAGTTGAGCGTATAGTTCAGAATCCTGACGCACTTTCGCAGATTATGGCACAGGCATTATGCCGTATCAGCGATACAGGTTGCAGCCTTGGGAACTATCCATTCTGCATTCCCGTTCCGGCAGTGAAAAACGCACCGGAGCATCAACAGGAGAGCCTCAGCTCAATATGATGCGGGAAACACAGACGGGCGTTCAGTCCAACTTTCATATCCGCCCTAATATGGATAGCAATTTTGAATGTATACCGAGAGGGCTTTGAGGTCAACAGTTTTTTCCGGGCGTGTTGCGGGTGGATGGCCGAAGCTGAGGAAATAGGTGCGCCATGAATGATAAACAATATAGAATCAATAGGATATAGAGCCTAGTCCATTCCAGAAAACTCCCCTTTCTGGTAAAAATATGTCTGAAAACAGGACACTTTTCGTATGATTTTCCATATTCTGGGAACCAGCAGAGTTACTACGGATTAAAGCCGTAGCTCTCCAATGAGCGACCACGGGAGCGACTGATGGGGCCAATTGAGGGCGATTGCCCGGCGGGTTCATTCTAGACGGGCGCCCGGCACTGATCTCTGAACTCTGTCAGGCCCAGTAGCCGCGGTCCAGTGCGCGGTACTGGATGGCCTCGGCGAGGAGGGCCACGGCGATATTCTCGATGCCATCCAGGTCGGCGATGGTCTCTTACCTGGCTACTTTCTGGGCTTTCTTAATGTCTTTCATTGCACGCGGATTCCACAGCGCCGGGGGGATAAACACAGGGGTAGCGTACTCGTAGGCTGTCAACCCGCTCGGATCCTTAAGTTCCGCATTCGCTCCTCTTTCAAGCAAAAAGGCGATGAGCTCGGCTTTCCCCATTCCCAACGAGGTTGGTGACCGTGTACCCACCGAGGCTTCGGCGGCAAGCATCAGAACTGTACTTCCGTACGCGTCCGTGGCATTGATATCCGCCCCGGCATCCAGCGCCTGCCTCGCTGCATCGAAATCGTTCTGGGAAGCAGCCTCCAGGAGCTGCTCGTTCAGCTTGCTCTTTTGTGCGTTGATCGAATTCGTTGCGGGAATATTCGCGACCTGCGTAAAGGGAAGCGAGGCAAGGTCGAATGCCAGGACGGAAGGATATATTACTTCCCAGCGTATCTTAAGAAGACCTCTACGTTCTTCACTCCACTCAGGATTGGGTCCGGCGCCTTTGGATACAATCCGCGAACCATCGGTGGAGAAGGCCGGCAGGTGCGCGGCAAGCAAATTCGGAGTCTCGTCGGCGACCGACGTAAGAGGAACGCTTGCATATCCCCCGGTTTCCAGATTTACCACGAAAAGCGACCATCCCGAGCTTTGCTCATAGTTCGGCCGGATGTAGAACTTTTCCTGCAATGAACCTGCGTGTGTTAGGAATGTATGCTGCACTCGTTCCTGAAAGGTATCCGAAACCCTGGCCATGTATATCGCGCCGATCACTGCTACTGCCGTCCCAATGCCGGCGACTGCTATGGCGCCCCCCAACTGAGCCTTGGCTGCAAATTTCTGCTGCTGGTACGACCAGTTCTGGCCTGGAGGCTGGGTGGTGGCGCTTTTGATCGTGTTCATCGAGTTCGTCATCGCGTTGTTGACGGCGGTTTGGCTGTAATGGTAAACGGCCTGCTGCTGAGCCATAGCCACGCGATAGTTGTCCTCGGGACTGGCGGGAACAGTGTTGAGCGGGGCGGGCTGTTTAGGCTGTTTATTGGCGCGGCGATGCACCGAGGAGGCGCGACGGAATAGAGCGGTGGAATAGTCAAAGGTAAAGCCTTTTCCGCCCACGACCTGATCCGCGAAGAGCAACTGGCCGCCGGATTTCTGCAAGGCGAGCACGCCATCCTCCCGGGCCACAATAATTCGGCCGCTCTCGATGCGCAAATTATCGGGCAACTGCCGGCGCGACTGCAACTCCGCGGGTATGGCGGTCTTGAAGACCACCGATCCATCCAGCGCTTTCAAAGCAATCACATTGTCCGGCGTCGTTACATAAAGCAGATTTTCATCGGTGCTGATCGGGCTTGCCGCGCGATCAAGAAGACTGACGTTCCAGAGCTGCTTGCCGGTGTTGCGGTCCAGAGCCGCAATGGAATCCGGCGGTTTTACTCCGCTCCCCTTCAAAAGGAGGAAGACACTGTCCTCATTAGCCGTCAGGGCCTGGAAAGCGCCGTCACTCATTGCGGCGCTCCATAGTTGTTTTCCGGAAGCCTTGTCCAACCTGATGATTGCCGATCCGTTGGAGAAGTAAAGATCGTCTCCCAGCGGGATAGCGGCAGCTTTTGGTCCAAAGGCTCCTGTGAACGGCAATCGCCACAGCAATTTGCCGCCGGCAGCGGAAAATGCAGCCACATCGGGTCCGGTCAGAAGCACGGCATCGCCCATGATTGAGATGTTGAGCCTTGTGCTTTTATCCACGGGGTAGTTCTCGATGGGTGTCTTCCAGGCTTCGCTGCCTGTTTTCACATTCACGGCAGAGATCGTCATGGGAACCGCCTTATGGTCCAGAAAGACCATAAGATTACGGGCGGGAAGCAGAAGGGATCTATCCCCCGCCCTGTCCCGGCTCCAAATCACAGCGCCGTTCTCCGGATTGAGCGCCACAATTTGCTTGCTCCCCTCGAGGAGGATTACCGGATCAACGGCCAGCAGTGTTTGAGGAGAGCCATAAGAGCCGCGGGGCACGTCCCATAGCTTCTCTCCGGTCACGGAGTTGAACAGCATGATTTCATGCGGCTGCAGCCCGTTGCCAAAGTCATTGGTATTCACGGTGCCGACTAAAACTCGGTCCTTCGAGGTGAACTCGATAAAATCCGTTTCCGTCACGCTTAACTTTGCCTGCCAGAGCGGTTTGGCCGGTTCCGGTGAAGCCGGCGGCGCCGCATGCGAGCCCGAAGCTCCGCAAACAAAGCAAAATGCAAGCAGCACTGAGAGGGTTCGCGTAATGGTTGCAATGCCTACGCCACAGGCAGCGGGCAAACCGGACAACAACATCGCCTTCTTCATCTTCAATCTCCTTACAGGGCACTCGGCTGCGCCAATGATCGCGATAGAACAACTCTGTATGCGATTTTTCAGGGCGAGAGGATAATACACCTTTCCGCGCTGTTTTGTAACCAGGAATTTGGATAACCTGGATTTCGGATTTTTACTTGTAAAAATCATACACATCCCATCGTGCTAAAAAGCAGGCGCGCTGACGTTCTTCAGGAGTTGGCAAGCCTTTTCTTCAATTGCGGCAATCTCCGTGAAGAGCGTGGACGACGAGCGAATCTTCTCGTCGAGGGCCTTGGATGTTTCAGCATCCCGGAAGAGATAGGCGATCTGAGTGAACTTCGCGCCGGACTCATGAAAGAGCCTGGCGGCGGATTCCAGGGTCTTGTTCGCACAGAGAGGCGCGGCCTGTTCGAGGAAGCGCGCGTACATGGGCCGGAAACAGCCGCCGCCGGTCCCGCCGATCTCAATCATTATGTACAAGTTGAAGAGGTTTATCCTTAGGTCGCGCTCATTCTTGAAGATTTGGGGCCATTGCGGGAGCATCGCGGCGGTGTGGCGCAGTCCGGCAAGGCCGAAGTTCTTGATCGGCGGATGAGTATGCGTCTCGACGGTTTGGGCGATGGAGGTGGCGATCTGTTTGGGACCGGGCTGGCGGAAGCGAGCGAAATCGCATGCAATTCTGAGGTTCCTCGGCGGGAAGGGCTTGAACAAAGAGCTGCGCGCCTTGGCGAGCTGCTCAAGCGTGACCGTCGAGTAGATGCCTTTCTTCACGCCGGACATCTTGGGATCGATGTCGGAGGCCAGCAGGGTGCGCGCGCCGTCGTAGCCGCAGATGACGAACGCATGGCCGCCGAAATGGTAGCCCTTGGGCATGTCGAACCAGGGCAGGTAGGCCATGTCGCCGCCCAGCATGACGGGGCGCTGCTGCGCGAGCTCGCCGAGCAACTCGGCCTCGGCCTTTTTCGAGCTGGAGGTGCAGATTTCATCGATAACGACACTGGCGCGTTTTCCCAGGTCGGCATAGAAGTTCTTGCCATTGCCGCGGCCGCCGACGAATACGGACACGCTGCCGCCCATCTTCATCTGCCAGTAAATGAACCCCATGCCCGCGCCGAGACCAAGCAGCATTTCTTCGGAGAGGGGATGGCCGGCGTGGCGATAAATCTTCATCAGCGAAGCGGTGACGCAGTGACAGCCGTCGAGGGCAGGACAGTTTGGAAACGGCTTGATGGCGGGAGCAGATGATGCGATCTTCATTTGCGGCTCACTTTCTCTGCGCGGGAAGCACGGCAGAATTATAACTGGCGCGGTGCGCGGAGAGGCGGGAATCGATTGAAATCTGTTATTCGGAGGCGCTCAGGCCCAGTAGCTGCGATCCAGCGTGCCGTATACTGGATGGCCTCGGCGAGGTGGGCCACGGAGAGGTTCTCGACGCCTTCCAGGTCGGCGATGGTGCGAGCGACTTTGAGGATGCGGTCGTGGGCGCGGGCGGTCAGTCCCTGCTGCTGCATGGCGCGCTCCAGCAGGCGCTCGGCGTCGGCGCCCAGCTCGCAGTAGGCGCGAATCTGGCGGGTAGTCATCTGCGCGTTGGAGTAGATCTTTTCGCCGAATTTGCGGAAGCGCTGACGCTGCCGTTCGCGGGCGGCGAGCACGCGGCTCCGTATCTCGGCTGAGCCCTCGATGGCCGCCGAGCCGCGCAGTTCCTTGTATTTGACCGCCGGAACCTCGATGTGAATGTCGATGCGGTCGAGCAGCGGGCCGGAGATTTTGGCCACGTAGCGCTGAATCATGGGCGGCGTGCACTGGCACTCGCGGGATTTGTCGTTGAAGAAGCCGCAGGGGCAGGGGTTCATGGCCGCGGCCAGCATGAAGCGCGCCGGGAAAGCTGAGCGACATGGAGGCGCGCGCGATGGTGACGGTGTGATCTTCCAGGGGCTGGCGCAGGACCTCGAGGACGTTGCGGGGAAACTCCGGCAGCTCGTCGAGAAAGAGCAGGCCGTTGTGGGCCAGCGAGACCTCGCCGGGCCGGGGGATGATGCCGCCGCCGATCAGCCCGGCGTCGGAGATGGTGTGGTGGGGCGAGCGGAAGGGGCGCTGGGTGACGAGGCCCGGAGCGGCGTCGAGCACGCCGGCGACGGAGTGAATCTTGGTGGTCTCCAGAGCCTCTTCGAAGGTGAGCGGGGCGAGGATGGAGGGCAGGCGCTTGGCCAGCATGGTTTTGCCGGAGCCGGGCGGGCCGATCATCAAAATGTTGTGGCTGCCGGCCGCGGCCACTTCGAGCGCGCGCTTGGCCGTCTGCTGGCCGCGCACGTCCTTGAAGTCCACGTTGAAGTGTTGCAGCTCGCCGAGCAAAGTCTCAGTGGAGACGCGGTAGGGCTCGCGCTGAATCACGCCCACGACCATGGTGTTGAGCAGCTCCAGCACATCCAGCAGCGAGGAGGCGGGATAGACGTTGACGCCCTCGACCACGGCGGCCTCGGCGGCGTTGGCGGCGGGAAGAATCAGGTTGGCGATGCCCTTTTCGCGGGCCATGATGGCCACCGGCAACATTCCCGGCACGGCGCGGACGCTGCCGTCCAGGCCCAGTTCGCCCACCAGCAGAAACTGGCTCAGGTCGGTGGCTTTCAGCGCGCCATACGCGCCCAGAATGCCGACGGCGATGGGCAGATCGAAGCCCGAGCCTTCCTTTTTGATGTCGGCGGGCGCCAGGTTGATGGTGATGTGCGTGGGCGGAATCAGGTAGCCGGAGTTCTTGATGGCCGCGCGGACGCGGTCGCGGCTCTCGCGCACCGCGGCGTCGGGCAGGCCCACGGTGTGGAAGTGATCCTGGTCGCTGACCACGCCACTATAGTCCACCTCGACATCAATGAGGTTGGCGTCGATTCCGTAAACAGCCGCGCTGTGAGCCTTGAAGAGCATGGTTTAGGTTGCAGCGAGTGTAGCAGAAGACGGGGACCAGGGAATAGCGAATAGGCTGACGCGCGCGTCGTTTGCGTGCTCTTGGCCTTGGAGCAAAGTTTCTATCAATAGCTTAAAACATGATTCGCGCTTCCGCGACCAAATTGTGATTGTAAAGATGAAATTCCTAAGTGGCGATCTGCATTCCTCCGCCCAGTATAAAGACCGCGTGCGCAGGCTTTCAGTTTTTGCGCAGCGCCACGGAGATGCCTGCGGGGGGTAATGAAGTTCCTCATCCTGCCGTTGACCTAATCCCTGCCGGGGTTCCCAACGAGCGATCTTTGCTTGTTGGGGTGGCTGCCGGGGTTCCCAACGAGCGATCTTTGCTTGTTGGGGTGGCTAGTCCCTAGTCCCTAATCCCTGTATCTTCACCAGCTTCTCCGCCCCAACCACCCCCGGCGAAACCATCCTGGTCTGCGGCGCCCGCCAGTGGTCGATGTAGCTGATCCGGTGCACGCATCCAATCGTGCAATTCGGCGCGCAGCTCTTGGCCGTCAAAAACTCCCGCTTCACGTCCGCCTTCGTGTAGCTCGCCAGCGGCACGCCCGGATACCCTCTCTGCTGCGAGCAGTAATGCACCAGCCCGTCCTCGCATATATATAGATACCGCGACCCCGCCCGGCACCGCCAATCATTCGGCAGTCCCTGCACAATCGCCTCCTGAAACAGGTCAAATCGAGAATAATTGGTCTTCTTCCGGTGCGTCATCTCGAAGTAGACCCTCGCCTCGTCCTCCTTCAGCGGCTTCAGTTGCCCGTCCCCGTCGTGGATAATCCCAATCGTCGATTCAAAGCCCAGCTCCAGCGCCCGCCGCCCAATCACCAGCGCGTCGTTGGGATTCTTGAAGCCTCCGCCCACCACCGAATTAATGTTCACGTGAAACGTGGCGTGCTCCGCCAGCATCACCAGCTTCTTGTCCAGCACCTTTAGGCTCTTCATCGACACATCATCCGGCGTCAGATTATCAATAGAAATCTGCATGTGGTCGAGGCCGGCCCGGTTCAGCCGCTCAATCCGGTCAACATTTAAGAGGTATCCGTTGGTAATCATTCCGGCAATCGCCCCGGTTTTCCGAATCCGCCGGATTATCTCGTCCAGCTCCGGATGCGTCAGCGGCTCCCCGCCGCTGATGCCGATCATCGCCGTCCCCAGCCGTCCCAGGTGGTCGATCCGCCGGAACATCTCATCCAGCGCCACCGGCTCGCTCACCTTGTCGTACTCGTTGCAGTAGCCGCAACTCAGGTTGCAGAACCGCGCCGGCACAATCTGCGCCAGCACCGGGTGCCCCGTATTCGCCAGCGCGCGCACCACCATCGCGTACTCGCGCGCCTTCCGCGTCGCCCTGACCCACAGCCCCTGTACCGTCTTTTTCCGCGCCATCGCCATCTTTTCTATTGAAACATATTGTGGGACAACAGGGCGACCTGGGCATTCGGAAGGAACAATTGATATCTATGGCTGTTAAAATCGTATTCAAAACTGGGAGCAGCCATGTCGGCACTTGATCCTCGAAAGGGTCGCGACGAATTTCCAAGAACCGTCCAGGTACTTCTCGCGAAGCGTGTGAATTACCGTTGTTCGAACCCGAATTGTCGGAGTGGAACGTCAGGACCCCATCAGGATGCAAATCGAAGCGTAAGCGTCGGAGTGGCTGCCCATATCACGGCCGCAGCTATGGGCGGTCCTCGCTATGACGAGGCACTTTCGAGTCAAGAGAGAGCATCAGTCGATAATGGGATATGGCTATGCGCAAAATGTGCGAAGCTAATCGATAGTGACTTGCTCCTTTATACAACTGCTTTTCTGCGCTCCTGGAAGATTGATGCGGAAACCGTTGCACGTTGGGAACTTGAGGGAACGAGAAGTTCCAACAATCACATACAACATCTGCCTATCCCACATATTTACGGATTGTCATACCATGATGCAAGAAAGAGGTTAATCGAAGGAGGTTGGCAACCGCTTGCCACCTGGTGGCCGCACCAGCTGTCGGAGCTAAATATCCATGTTGGGAACGGTCAGGAATTCTGGCAATGTGGCTATCACGAGATCAAATCGACCTGTCCCACGGGATTTGCATTTTGTCACTTTGAGTTCAGGGACGCTTACGGTAATAAGCTCGCCGTTATTACGGCTGGCGAGGAGTGGGGAGAGAGGCAATGCCACGCGGGCGTAGTCAGTTGGTTTTTGGAACCTGACGACACTAGGCCCACAACTTAGGCGTGTGGCCCACGTCCAGCAATAACAAAAATGGACCCCACAAGCAAGCCTAACCCGATAGCGAACCGACCCACATTTATATTTCATACCCGATCTTCGGGTCGAGCGGATTCACCAAAATGACCTTGTCCCAATCATGCTCAATATGTAGCGTCTCTCTTTGCCCGTAGCCAATATGGTCAACAAGAATCAGCCACCATTCAGGGTATTTTGCACGCATCATAGCAATCTTCTCACTTTTTTCACGTATGCAAATCCGAATGTTCTTCTCAAGTTCTGCGATTATCCAACCCCCTGCATCGCGATCTACATATCCGCCTAAAACGAAGCAATCCGGAAATACTTTAGTGGAAGGAATCATTTTTACTGTGAAATGGTCGGTAATGGAAAATTCCCGGCCTTCAATCTGCCCGTCCCGAAATGCTGTGAGCAAATCGACGACCGCGCGTTTTAGCTTAGTCAACTTGAGCACAGGACGACTAAATATGTAATGCACGAACCAACTCTCGCCCTTCTTAGGAGGGCCGAGCAAGGGAAGTATTTCTCTCATGCTGCGCAGCAAGGCGAACTGACTGCTTTCGATTCCGCGTGAACCGCCTGATTCAGTCACCTTATGGTAGTTTAGGCGGCGAACTTCTATGGCGATTCTTCCATCGATCAGAAAATCAGGTGGCATGTTCCCGTCTGGTTCATAAACAATGGGAGACAGCCCAAGGGATGACAGGTAGAGGAAGGCCATTTCCTCGGAAACTTTCATAGAGGCATTCTCTCAGAAATCTATTGGACCCAATATAAGCGCGTTGCTTAAAACTCTAAAACTGGTTGCTCCAGGTCCCGCCTATGAGACCAGGAATCGCCCTATCTCCCCGCCCCAATCCGCCCTTCCGCCTCCATCAAATTGCTCAAAATATCGTTGATGCGGGTCAGGTGCCCTTCGCCTTTGGAGCGCAGCCATTCGAGTACCTGCGGATCGAGACGGACGCTCACCGCCACCTTGCGCTTGACGCCGCGCAGCCGCACCAGATTCGAAAGCTGCTCCTCCGTCAGCCGCGGAATATCCTCGTATTCCTTTTCGGGCAAATCGAGTCCCGCAGCCTGCGCCTCGCTCGCGCGCCGAATCGCCTGCTTTTCGGCATCAATCCAGTTCCTGCTCCTGATATCTTCGATACTCATGCTTGTCAGCCCGGCGGGCCGAGATAATACGGATGATTTCTTCTCCATGGTCGTCCTCTCTGTACACATGAACTACAAGTAAAACCGCTGCAATCCCGGTTTCGATAGAGACCGCGCCGAGCGCGTGCCATCTCTGCTCGCCGGCCTCATCGACCCGGTCCAGTCCGATCAGTCGGTTCTCATCCTCGAACACCAATGCCGCCAGCTCGAAGCTGATTCCGCCATGTTTGCGCTAGTTCTCCCGGTTTTTCCGTTCATCCCATTCGTAGCGCATTATGTATATACGGATTATATCACAAAGGAAGAAGTGTCAACTCTACCGCAGGCGGCTGAAGGCAATTGGCCCCCGGCCCACCCTATTCCTTATTCCCTAGTCCCTAGTCCCTGGTTTCACCTCACCCTCATCCCCTTCTTCCGCGTCACCTTCTTTAGCGCCTTCATGAGCGCATGTTTCCAGAACTTCACCTCTTGTCCAGGCTTCGGGATATTCTTGCGTGCGATGGGTGGAGTCCTCGCCCACCGTTTCCAATACTTCTCCCATTGCACCGCCAGACGTTCCTGCTCATGCTCCTTCCAGCGCACTCTCGCAGCCGCCAGCCGCTGATCCTTAGCCTTCTGCAGTTTCCGCGCCCACCCCTCCGCCTGCCTCTGCTCCTGTTGTGACTCAATCCCCGCCGCCCGCGCCGCTAGCGTCCCCTCCTTCGGAACCAGTCCGTACACCAGTTCGCAATCTAGCGCCTCGGCTGCCCGCCGCAGCGTATGCAACTCGATCACCCCCCGCCCCTCCGTGTACTCCGCCCGGAATATCTCGCCCTGCTCCACCCCGATCCGCTCTGCTGCCTCCGCCGCTGGAATCCCCACTATTTGCCGCACCGTCCGCAGCCAACCCTGTATGTTCTTTGCCGTCCCCCGCGCCACATGGAACGCCAACGCCGCATCATTCAGCTCCCGCAACTGCTCTTCCCACCCCTGTTTTCGCATTTATTCTCCATTCCTTTCATGTACATACTTGACATCTCGAGAAATCGGTGTATTCCGGGGTCCGCAGCGAGCGATTTTTGCTCGCTGGGGTGATTGATCCCTGATCTCTGATCTCTTTTCCTGTTCTGAATAACCCAAATTTTCGCAAAAAAAGCTGTAATTATATGCAAAGTCTTTTTTGCGCGCCTGACACACAGAAACATGTCCTGATTTTTGCCAACAAAAAAGCCCCCTGCCAATCGGCAGGGGGCTTTTGTTGGGCTGGTGTAGGATTACGCGCTGAAGAGCAGCACGCCGGCGGCTTTTTCTTCGCTGGCCGTCTCGTCGGCGGTGATGGGGCGATAGAAGAGCTGGTTCTGGTCGAGGTAGACCTCGAGGAAGGCTGGGCGGGCGGTGATTTGGCCGGCGATCATGGCTTCGCTCAAGGGGTCCTCGACGTAGCGTTGCAGGGCGCGGCGCAGGGGGCGCGCGCCGTAGCTGCGGTCAACCAGAGTCTTATCGAGAATCCACTTCTTGGCTTCCTCGGTGACCGAGATGGTGATGGACTTCTGCGCCAGATTGGCGTTGAGCTGCTGCACCATCAGCTCGACAATCTGGATCAGGTCGGCGTCGTTGAGCGCCTGGAAGATGATGACTTCGTCGAGGCGGTTGAGGAACTCGGGGTTGAAGGTCTTTTTGACCTCGCCCTTGACCAGCTCCTCGACCTTGTCGCTGACGAGGTCGTCGCGGTCGCTGGCGAAGCCCAGGCCCTGCTTCTTTTGCAGGTGGCGCGCGCCGATGTTGGAGGTCATGATGACGATCACGTTCTTGAAATCGACGGTGTTGCCCAGGCCGTCGGTCAACTGGCCGTCCTCAAAGACCTGCAGCAAAATGTTGAAGACATCGGGGTGGGCCTTCTCGATTTCGTCGAGCAGGACGACGGAATACGGCGACCGCTTGACGCGCTCGGTGAGCTGGCCGCCCTCCTCGTAGCCCACGTAGCCCGGAGGCGAGCCGATGAGCTTGGAGACGGAGTGCTTCTCCATGAACTCCGACATATCGAAGCGGATGAGCGCCTTGTCGGAGCCGAAGAGGAAGTGGGCCAGCGTGCGGGCCATCTCGGTTTTGCCCACGCCGGTTGGTCCGAGGAAGAGGAAGCTGCCAATGGGCCGGTTGGGCGACTTGAGGCCGGCGCGCGAGCGGCGAATGGCGCGGGCCAGGGCGCTGATGGCCTTCTCCTGCGAGATGATGCGCTTGTGCAGCTCTTCTTCGACGCGCAGCAGCTTCTGCGTCTCTTCTTCCTTGATGCTGGTGATGGGCACGCCGGTCCAGCGGCTGACCACGTCCTCGATGTCCTCGCGGGCGACGATGCCGCTGGCCGAGTCGTCGAGGTGGTACTTGTCGCGCAGGGCGCGCAGGGTTTCGCGCTCCTTGCGCTCCTCGTCGGAGTAAAAACGCGCCTTTTCGAATTCGTGATTGGCGATGGCCGAATCCATGCGGTGCACGATGAACTTGATGCGCTTCTGCACCTCGGTAATCTCCTCGGGCAGCGAGGTCTGGCGGAGCTTGACGCGCGCGCCGGCCTCGTCGATCAGATCGATGGCCTTGTCGGGCAGGAAGCGGTCGGGGATGTAGCGGCTGGCGTGGGAGACGGCGAACTCGACGGCGGCATCGGTGTAGCTGACGGCGTGGAATTTCTCGTAGCGGTCCTTGATGCCGTGGATGATCTTGATGGCCTCGGCCTCGTTGGGCGGAGGCACCTTGACGGCCTGGAAGCGGCGCTCCAGCGAGCGGTCCTTCTCGATGGATTTGCGGAACTCGCCCGGCGTGGTGGCGCCGATGCACTGAATTTCTCCGCGGCTGAGCGCCGGCTTGAGGATGTTGGCCGCGTCCAGCGAGCCCTCGGCGGAGCCCGCGCCGACCAGCGTGTGCAGCTCGTCGATGAAGATGATGGAGTTCTGATTTTCCATCAGCTCTTTCATGATGTTCTTGAGGCGCTCCTCGAACTGGCCGCGGTACTTGGTGCCGGCGACGATGAGCGAGAAGATCCAATCCCAGAATGCGCTTGTCGGAGAGGAAGCTGGGCACTTCGCCGTCGGCGATGCGCTGCGCCAGGCCCTCGACGATGGCCGTCTTGCCCACGCCGGGCTCGCCGATGAGGACGGGATTATTCTTGGTGCGGCGGCAGAGAATCTGCACCACGCGCTCCAGTTCGCCTTCGCGGCCCACGAGCGGATCGAGCTGGCCTTCCATGGCCGCCTGGGTGAGGTCGCGGCTGAACTCGCTCAGCAGGCTGGTCTCGCGCTGGCGCTGTTGCGGCTGGGCTTTTTCCTGGGTAACGCGGCCCAGCTCTTCGCGAATCTGCGCCAGCTTCAGGCCGCGCTCCTGCAAGATCTCCGAGGCAAAGCACTTTTCCTCGCGCAGCAGGCCCAACAGCAGATGCTCGGTCCCGATGTGCTTGTGGCCCAGCCGCTCGGCCTCCTCGGCCGCATAGGCCAGCACGCGCTTGCACTCGTTGGAGAGCGGCAGGTCCACGCTGGTGGAGACTTTTTCGCGGATGGTGGTGTGCGCCTCAATCTGCTTGCGAATCGACTCCACCGAGGCGTGCGAGCGCAGGAAGCGGTTGGTCAACGCCTTGTCCTCGCGCAACAGGCCGAGCAGCAGGTGCTCGGTCTCGATATAAGGCGAGCCGAACTGGCTGGCCTCATACCGCGCAAAGAAGATCACGCGCCGTGCCTTCTCCGTATAGCGTTCGAACATCAGGACCTCCCTTGTTCAACTTGTTTAACCGTTCCCTGCTTTACTCGGATTAGACTCGATCATTAGACCTGCTTCCGCCCGGAAGGGCGCATTTTTTGCTCAATTCCGTCCGGGCGCGGGCTTCCGTTTGAGGAGTATACGCCATCGGCGCCAACCGGCCGCTCTCCAGGCGCAGAATGCGCGTGACAGCGCGCGGCCAGCTCCATGTTGTGCGTCACCAGGATCGAGGTGAGGCCGTGGCTCGCGTGCAGCCGTTCGATCAGGTCAAAGACGCGGCCGGCGGTGGCCCCGTCCAGGTCGCCGGTGGGCTCGTCGGCCAACAGCAGCCGGGGGTTGTTGACCAGCGCGCGGGCCAGCGCCACGCGCTGCTGCTCGCCGCCGCGAGAGTTCGCCGGGCCGGTGGCTGCCGCGATCGCGAGGTCCACCTCCCGCAAGCCAGTTGGCCGCCGTCTGTCATGGCTTCGCGCCTGTCCGGCGCCGCGCGCCAGCAGCGGCATGGCCACATTTTCCAGAGCCGTAAACTCCGGCAGCAGGTAATGAAACTGCCAGACGTAGCCGATCTCGCGATTGCGAAAGTCCGCGGCCTCCTGCGGCGAGAGCTGGGCCACGTTCACTCGCGGCGCAGAGGACCGTTCCGGCGGTGGGCGCGTCCAGCGCGCCCAGAATGTGCAGCAGCGTGCTTTTGCCCGCGCCCGACTGGCCCACGATGGCCACCATCTCGCCGGCCTGGACATCCAGGCTGAGGCCCTGGAAGAGGGTGAGCGCGCCGCGCGCGGTGGTGTAGGTTTTTTCCAGGTTCCGGACTTGAATGATGGGCGTTTTGCCGGATTTTACCCGCGGCTTCGTCTCCCGCGCCGTGCGCGCGAGTGGAGCGTCAACCGTTGGAGAAGCTGGAATCATGCGCTTGGCCTTATTTTATCGTGCCGGGCGTGGATTCCGCGCCAGTCTGTGTGTCATTAGTAACGGCGGGAGCATGGATGGGAAAGAGTGCCAGTCGCGCAAAAAAGTCTGTGCATAGAAAGAGAGTTTTTTGTCAAAAAATTGGGCTAAAAAGCCCGCCGGAGCGCTTTACGGCTTTGCAGGTGGTATGGCCGCGGGGTTGAGGCGGGCAATGCGGCCGTTCGGTCCCACAACAAAGGGCAGCGAGAGAGCGTTCCAGTTGCCGTTGTCCAGCGGCTGCCAGGTCTTTCCGTCATCCCGGCTCATGTCCGATCCATTCATGCCGACGGTGATCCAGAGCTTGAGGGCTTCAGACCATTGCACGGCAGAGCGGAAGCCGTGGGGCGGGGTGGTGGAGGCGGTCCAATGCTTGCCGCCATCATAGGACCAAGCGGCGGTGTCGGTGCTCTCGTTGGGCTTGGTGTAGTCACCGCCGACAGCAACTTCCCAGAACCGAAATTCCAAGATGTGCAGTTTCTGGGAGTCATATTTCACCGAATATCGCCTTTTGACCGAAAAGGCACCCGCACTTTCTGCATTATGAGCCATAGGCAAATTATGTTTCGTCCAGGTTCTGCTTAAGGTTGAGTCGTCATTGAGCCACCATTTGCCTGCATAGTTGAGTCGCAGAAAAAAGCTTCCGGCCTTTCCGCCAACAACAAAATAGAACGTGTTCATGCCAAATCCTGAGATGCAACTATTACTGGCGGCAAATGCTGCGGATTCTGCTCTCGAAATCTTCAAAATGCTATCAGTGATACGAGTCCAGGAATATCCTCCATCTCGCGTTTCAAAGACAGCAAACTGTCCGTCCACTGGATCGCCGAGCAAAAGCCCGAAGCCTTCATGATCTTCTTGGGTGCTTTGCATCTTCGGAAAAAAGATACTGTCAAAAAAGCCGCCAGGCGCGTCAGGATTCATCAGCATCAGCTTCCACGTCTTGCACCCATCCATCGTTTTATACAGCCGGCTCTTCTCACCCGGCCCACTCGCCATCACAATCGCCGTCATCGCATCCCACGCCTGCACGCCGCGAAAGTCCAGCGTTGCGCCGTCGGTGGCCGCATCCGGAACGGCGCACCTCTGCCAGTGCGCACCGCCATCGATGGTCTTGAGCACCGTGCCATTCGTTCCGCTGGCCCAGGCGACTGTGCCGTCCACCGAGTAGATTCCGCGCAGACCGGCGGTGGTGCCCGACTCCTGCATCTGCCAGGGCGTTTGAGATGGGGCAGGGGTTTGGCCAAAGGCGAGGCCGCAGGCGGCAAAGAGCAAGATAAGTCTGTATAGGCGCATTGTTGGAAGTATAAAACTTCTTTAGGATGGCATACCGGATCAAATTCAGTGACGTGCGGAATCAGATCTGCGCCGGTGCAACATCCCCGCCAATCCAAGCAACCCTGTGCCGAGCAACAGAAGAGAGGAAGGCTCGGGAGACCCGGTAAATAGAATGGAGCCGCTACTATACGGCGACAAACCGGCTTCCTCGTCTGTTACCTGGCCAAATGCATTCCCGCCTGTCTGCGCGTATACGGAGTCGGGCAGCAGGTTGCTGCCCACAGTGGGAGGCGTGGAGGCAAGCGAAAAATTCAAGCTATCGTACGGTCCCAGTACGCCGGTTGGATTGGCTCCGTAGTTGGTAGTGTTGAAGGCTATGCCATAGATGATCGTGTCGGGGACGGAGATGAGTGGCAGGCTGAAGGTCACGGTCGACATCGATCCGTTGTAGCAGTTACCGTTGGAGGCCATCCAGGCATTGTTGATGTTGTTGGGGTTTCCGACGCAGCCTGCGCTTGGCTCGGGGCGCCACGGAATAAAGGCATTTATGGTCTCGGAATCAATCAGAGATCCCTCCGAGTTGCCTGCGCCGACATTGTAAATATCCAGCGTGAGCGGGACGTAAAAGCCGCTGGACGTGACAGTGGTGCCATTAAAATATCCGGTCATCTCAGACGCATAGGCCCAGTCGGTCATGCCAACCGTGGCGCTAGTGAGGTAATAAGTCGAATTTCCGCCCGCAAATTGGATCAGGCCGCCAAATTCGCCGGTACCGGTCGCTTCAAAGGATTGAGAAGGAAGGTTGGGCGGTAAAGGGCTGGGAAGAGTGTTGTAGATAACAACGCCATCAGCACAGGCCGCCGGTACAAGCGCCAGCAGCAAAAAGGGAAATAATGCAATCCTAAGGGCCATTTTCATCGCATCACCAGTGCAGGTATTTCGTGATGAAAGAGCCTACACCCGCTGGCGTATTCCGTGCATGATTAATTCTGAGTCGCCGTTGCGGATGATGAGCCTGCTCCAAGTTTAAGGCAGTCCTCCCATGCGCCGCGAAAATCATTGGTCACTAAGATCAAGGTACTTATGTTTCGGAAAGCGATGCCGCACGTCAAAAATTGTCGGGATTAGGATTCGATGCATTGAAAAAACGGCGCATCCAGAGCGGATGCGCCGTTTGTATTTCTGATTGCGGATGTCATTTGCCGGCGGGCATATTTGCCTAGGCGTGGCGGGCTTCTTTGCCGGCGCCGAAGCAGGCTTTCTCACAGGCGTTCGCGGAGGGGGCGGGTTTGGCAGAGCCGGTGTCGGCGAAGGCCTGGTCGATGAGCTGGTAGAGCTTGCTGCGGTCGACGACCTCGACGAAGGGCGCGCCCTTGGAGTTGGCGGTGACCACCCAGATGGTGGGGGTGTGCTCGATGCCGATGCGCTGACCGAGGGCGTAGTCGGCCTTGACCAGCTCGGCCAGCTTGCCCTGCGGGTCGATGGCGAAGGGCAGGGCGAGGCCGTGGCTGGCGGCAAACTTCTGAGTGAACTGGCGCAGGACATCCGGGCTGACGATGGAGATCTGATTGGCGAAGACCTGGTCGCGGTACTCGTCGCCCAGGGCCTTGCTATGGGTGTCGAACCAGCGGGCGTTGACGGCGGCGTTGAAGCTCCAGGCATGATAGGGCAGCGGGAAGTCGTGGCGCACCAGGGGAATCTTGTACTTGGCCGAGGCCTCCTTGAACAAAGGGTTGGCGCGGCCGCAGTCCGGGCACTCCATGTCTTCAAACTCGACCAGGGCTACGCGGGCGCCGGCAGGCGGCTTAAGGGCGGAGGTGTCGTGCACCTGCGTTCCAGGCGACGGCGCGCCAAACTGGGCGTGGGCACCGGCGGCGGCAAACAGAGGCGGCGGCAAGGCTGAGCATCCCGAGAGTGGAAAAACGACGGGCAAGGGCGTGAGAAAGAGTCATAGTGATTGGACGGCTCCTTATTGGTTATTGTAACCATACGCGGTGGGGCGCGGTGTGATGCGCTGAATATACTGAGATGAAGGGCAAATCAGCCCCGGGTGGCCGTTTGTGAACAACAATCAGAGTCAACGCGCTGTGGAATTTTTTTCACTGAACTACAACTGCGCACAGTCGGTTTATGCAGCGTGCGCAACCAGCGAGGGAATGAGCGAGGCACAGAGGCTGGCGCTGGCCGCGCCCTTTGGCGGCGGCGTGGCGCGGCAGGGAGAGATTTGCGGGGCGCTCACCGGGGCGTTGCTGGCTCTTGGAGAGATTGAGGAGAAGCCATGGCTGCCGATCCCGTGGCCGGCCGGAATGCTCTCTACGCGCGGGCGCGAAAACTGACGGAGGCCTTCCGCGAAGCACACGGGGCGATTCTGTGCCGCGAATTGACGGGCTGCGCTCTGGACACCGAGGCAGGTCGGAGCTCTTTCAATGAGCGTGGGTTGCATCAGAATTTATGTACGAAGCTGGTGGCGTTTGCGGCCGATGAGGTTGTGAGAATGACTGCTGCTTCGCCGCATAAATGAGGATTACTTCCCAGATCCTATAAACATGATCTGGGACGCGCCAGAGAATGGCCCGCACGGAGGCGAAATCGCAATGATGGAAGTGAAGCAAGACTCTTTTGACACCGCGGATTGATAATACCGCAACACGCACCGTCGTTTCCACGCTTGGCGTTCTCGTCGGCATCGGCTCCATTGACCATGGCCTGCTGGAAACTGTGCAAGGATACAGGCCAACTCCAGGCCTGATCGTGAATGCCCTCGGCTGCGGCTATCGCTGGACCGCGTGGAAACAGGGTGGCGAAGGCGCGTTCACGCTGATCCCCAACTTTCTTGTGACCGGAATCATCGCCACATTGCTGGGCGTGATGATGATTCTCTGGGCGCTTCGTTTCATTCATAAGAAACACGGTCCGGCGGTCTTTCTTTTGCTCGGCATCGCTTCATTTTTGACTGGCGGCGGCATCGCACAGGTTGTCCTCTTCACAATCGTCTGGGGATTCGCCACGCGCATCCGGTCGCCGCTCACATTCTGGCGCTGGCTGATCCCGCCGTCGGCGCGGCCGGCCCTGGGCTGCCTGTGGCCGTGGACCCTGACTAGCAGCTACCGTCCTCTTCCTTGCAGCGCTGGAGATTGCAATCTTTGGCTACGTACCCGGCATCTCCAGCCAGATGCAGCTTCTCCACATCTGCTGGACGATTCTCGGAATCGCGCTGTTGTTCTACACCCTGTCGATTCTCTCCGGCTTTGCACGGACATCGAGGTTCAAACGCGGTAACGTCCTGACTGAACTTCCTATTTCTGCGCCGTCTGCATCGGTTTTTGCGGCGGGTTGACCTGCGCGTTGAGGTAGTCGGTCGAGGTCGTCGATGTCCTGTTTGGTGCCGACCATGGGCGGCATGAAGCGGCGATAGGGCGAGTCGGGCTTGTAGTCGTGGAGCATGGTGATGAAGCTGGCGATGTTGGCGCGGTCGCGGCCGGCGAGCAAGGACTTCGAGCGGGCGGTAGCCGGCGAGGGTGTGGCAGGAGCCGCACTCGCCGCGGAAGATGGCTTCGCCGCGGGAGTAGCTCGAACTCGAGTCATTCGCGAGCCACATGGAGTGGGCCAGATAGCCTTCCTGATTGATGCGGCTGACGTAGGGAACGCGGACGCCGTTGGAGTACATCCAGCCGCCGATGACGTAGGGCTTGCGCAGCATCTCGCGGGCGTATTCGCCGGAGCCGGTGGCGATGAGCGCCAGCAGCAGTATGGCCATGGCGTGGGAGAGATTGAAGTCGATGGGATTGCGATAGGCGAGGAAGTAGGCGACGCCGACGATGGTGGCCGAGGTGACGATGATGAGCAGGGCGATGCGGGTGATGATGGAGAAGGTTCCGGAGCCGATGGTGTCGATGCCCAGGGTGAGCAATGCCTGCTGCGATGCGGGAACCATCCAGAGATACCAGATGAGGATGAAGGGCGTGGCGACGAAGGAGGGCACCAGCCACTTGACGCTCCACTGGACCATGGTGGTTTTGAGGGCGGGGTGCTTTTCGCCGTCGATGCGGCTGGCGGTGATGAGCGCCCAGATGCCGGCCAGCGCGCAGCAGACGCAGGCGCGCAGGAAGAGGCTGGGCCAGTAAGTGGGATTGAAGAAGGCGTACCAGAACTTGCTGGCCTCATGGCCGGTTCCGGCGACTTTGAGCCAGGTTTCGCCGGGCGTGAGCATGAAGGTGAGAATGCCGTTGATGATGATGAGGGTGAAGACCGAAGCGCCGGCGTAGCACCAGCCCACGGCGAGATGCAGCTTGGGGTCGATGCGGTCCCAGGTGGAGTAGTAGACGGCGATGGTGGTGAGCTCGACGATGAAGAAGACCCACTCCATGGCCCAGCCGAAGACGAAGTTATGAATCAGCGTGCTGGTGGCCTCGGGATGGGTGAGGCCGATGGCGAACCAGATGCCGACGCCGCTGACGGTGCCGAAGACGGCGGTGAGGATCGAGGAAGAACTTCGAGAATGGCTGGCCAGCTGGTTGAGCCAGTCGGTGCGGAGCTGGCCTTCCGGCATCTGCATGGCCTTGCGCTCGGCCATGGGCAGATAGAGGCCGCCGCCCACGGCGAACTGCGAGATCATGACGTGGAAGATGGCGATGATGCCGATCACCCAGCCCGAGCCGAGATATGGAATTTCCCAAAACGGATAGTTCATTGATGACTCCAGTATTCACTCATTCCTGCATTACCGAATCGTCCAATAGCCGATGATGGTGGTGGCCAGCAGGGCGAAGACCGCCAGCAGGCCGAAGTAGTGCGCGGCGCGGGCGCGCTGTCCGGATTCCTTGCTGTTGTCGTAGAAGGGAATCAGCAGCCAGAGCACGATGCCGAGCGTGAAGAGCAGAATGCCGGCAATCTCGCCGATTCCGGCATACTTGCCGGAGAAGACGAAGCCGAGCAGCTTGAGCATCTCGAAGGGACTCATGAAGTACCACTCGGGATGAATGCCCATGGGCGCGGGCGCAAGCGGGTCGAATGGTTTGCCGAGCGCACCAGGGAAAGACGGAGGCCAGCAGCGCCAGAATGTTCAGCGAGATGAGCCACATGGCCAGGTCTTTGCGCACGAAGTTGGGGAAGAAGGGCATGGACTTGCGCTGCTCCGGCGGCAGGGCTTCGACGCATGGCGGCAACGGCGTTGCCGTGGCGCTGGACCAGCCACAGATGAAAGCCGAGCAGGGGCAGAAAGATGGCCGGCAGCACGACGACGTGCAGGGCAAAGAAGCGCTGGACTGTAAATTCGCTCACGTCCGGGCCGCCGCGCAGCATGTTGGCCATGCGCCGCGCCGATCCACGGAATCGCCGAGGGAATCTGCAGGCCGACCTTGGTGGCGAAGTAACTCAACTCATCCATGGGCAGCAGGTAGCCGGAGAAGCCGAAGACCGAAGCGATGCCCAGCAGCGCCATGCCGCTGAGCCAGCCGAACTCGCGCGGCTTGCGGTAGGCCTTCATGAAATAGACCGAGAACATGTGCACCAGGATGGAGAAGATCATCAGGCTGGCGGACCAGGCGTGCGCTGAACGGATGAGCCAGCCGAAGTGCATCACGAAGGTGATCTGGCGGACCGACTCGTAGGCTTCGGCGCCGGGGCGGTAGTAGACCAGCAGCAAGCACGCCGGTGAAACACTGGACCAGAAAGAGGAAGAGCGAGATGCCGCCCCAGTAGTACCAGAAAGACTGGGAGTGAACGGGGACGGTTTTGTGGCGCGCAAAGGCGGCCAGCTCGGATAGGCCCAGCCGCTCATCGACCCAATCGTAGATTGCCTTTGAAGTCATGGTTCTATCCTTCGTTTTCCCACCCTTTCGAAAAAAACAAGAACGTCTCAAGGATGGGACACCCAAGATTTTCGGCGAACGGCACTAGCGGCAGAGCCATCCGCCATCGACGACCAGAATGTGGCCGTTCACATAGTTGCTTGCGTCCGAGGCAAGAAAGACCGCGGCGCCGGCCAGGTCCGAAGGCAAGCCCCAGCGTCCCATGGGAATCCTGGCAAGAATGGCGGCAGAGCGCACGGGGTCGGCGCGCAAAGCAGTGGTGTTGTCGGTGGCCATGTAGCCGGGAGCGATGGCGTTGACGTTGATGCCCTTGTCGGCCCATTCATTGGCCAGCGCCTTGGTCAGTTGCGCAACCGCGCCCTTGGCCGCGGCATAACCGGGAACCAGAATGCCGCCCTGGAAGGCGAGCAAAGAGGCGGTGTTGATGATTTTGCCGTGGCCCTGCGCCAGCATCAGCCTGCCCGCGTACTGGCTGATGAACCACACGGAGTTGAGATTGGTATTGATGACGGTGTTCCAGAACTCTTCGGAGTGCTCGGCGGCGGGAGCGCGGCGGATGGTGCCGGCGTTATTGACGAGAATATCGATGGAGCCGAACTCCTTGACGGTGTCATCGACGAGCATGTGGGCGATCTTCCGGTCGCAGACATCGCCGGAGCGGCAGATGTACTTGACGCCGGTCTTCTTGACTTCCTCGATGGTCGAATCCAACACCTTGTCGTAGTTATGCAGAGTGACATTTGCGCCAGCCTGCGCAAAGGCGATGGCCATGCCGGCGCCGAGACCCTGTCCGGATCCGGTAACCAGCGCGTTTTTGCCCTTGAGACTGAAGAGATCGAGAACTGCCATGATATTGCTCCTTTGTTGAACAACTGAATCGTTCTGCGTGTGAATGAACCTATGCGCGCGAGACCTCCACGCCGGTCTCGTTGACGGCAACTTTGAAGAGCTTGAGCGGTTTGGGCGGCGGGCCGCTGACGTTGGCGCCGGTGTAGGGGTTGTAGACGCCGCCGTGGCAGGCGCAGTGGATGCGGTCGGCCTGCGGCTCATATTGCACGGTGCAGCCCAGATGGGTGCAGACGGCGGTCATCGAGATCCAGCGGCCGTCCAGATGGTGGATGAGCATGGCCGGCGAGGGACCGAACTTGAACATCAGCACCGAGCCGGCGGGAAGCTTTTGCGCGTCCTTGAGCGTGACCTCGGTGACGGCCGCGGCGCTGAGCGCCATCTCCGAGGGCGAGGCCAGGTAGCGGTAGATGGGATAGGCGAGGGCGGCGGTATAGGCGAGGCCGGCCACTCCGGCGGCGGCCAGAAAGGCGCGGCGGGTATTCTTATCGCCGGGTTCCTCGACGATGTTTGCGGGGAGTGTAGTCTCTTGGCTCATAGCAGTTTCTTCGCGGTAGGTTATGCCGCGCCCTCCATCACTTTTCTGGACCGCGCCACCACGGAGACGAGCCAGCCGATCACGCCCAGTCCGGCGACAAAGAGGACCAGGAAGAGGCCCACGACCCACCAGTTGGTTTCGACGGCGCGATCCCAGACGTTGTAGCCCTTGCTGAGCAGGGTCAGGTCGCGGACGCCGTCGCGATAGACGGTGAACATGATCTCGATGAGCACGGCCAGCTGAACGACGGCCAGGCTCACCCAGCGCGCACGGTGAGCTTGCCGAATCCGGCGACGGCAGCGACCAGCACGGCAACCACCACCAGGGCCAGCCAGCCGTAACCGGCAAATCCGAAGTACTTGTAGAATTCATAGCCTGCCGGAGGCGCCTCCAGCATCAACTTGACTACAGCCGGCTGCACGCTGGCGGCCCACAAACCAGCGGCCAGATAAACGACGCCGAAGAGCGCGGCCACCTTGCCGCCGAGAGCGGCGATAAAACGCTTCTCCTCCGCGGTGAAGGTGGAGCGGCCGGCGAGATAGAGCAGCCACAATCCGCCGATGAACAGGCCGCCGGCCATCATGAGCAGCCAGCGCGGCTCAAGGGTGGGGTCGCCGGTGGGCAGATACGCGCCCATGGCGGAGGCGGAGTACATCTTGCGCCAGACCTCGGGACGCAGCATCAAGGTCATATTGGTGGAGAGCAGGCGGGCGATGGAGCCGGCCAGCAGCCACGCGATCAGACCGACCCACCAGGCAGATTTGCCCGCCTCAAGCCGCGCGGTGAAGCGGTAGAGCAGCCAGTAGGTCAGCATGAGGAGGCCGATGATGGCGATCCAGTAGAGGCCGATGAGCACGCTGCTGGTGTAAAGCGCGCGGCCATAGAGCACCTGGGCAAAGAGGAGCGGCGGCACGGCGAGGTTGATGACGAAGGTCATGACCACGGTGAGCCGGCGGGCCAGCGCGCGGGCGGTGACCATGGAGGCGGGCGAGCGGCGGAAGAGGCTGAGCAGAACCGCCAGCAGCAGCCCGCCCAGCAGCATTTCCACGGCGACAAAGTGCAGGGCCAGCGTGACGATATGCAGCAGTTTCAACAACCATATCGGCGCAGGCAAAGGAATCGGATCGACAGCGGGAAAGGATTGCATAGTGCCTTTTGAGACCCCCTGGGGCCGCATTTCAGACTAACATGGTCCAAAATGCCGCATGTGACGGCAGTTACAGAACCCTCCATAGAGCCCCAGTCAACCGCCGTTTCAAACTACGCTTTCATCTTAAACCTGTACACCAGGTGACTTGCAAAACCGGGCCGGGAGTGTTTCAATCAGGATATTGAAACAGGGGTGCTCCACGAAGTGGGGCTGAGAAATACCCTCGAACCCGATCCGGATAATACCGGCGTGGGAAGCTTTCGTAGCCGAACGGCCCCCTTCCTCGAATCGCAGCTGAGTTCTCTTGTTTCATGAAGTTGGAAACAAGGGGAGTTTATGTTCAGAGCTGCTGGCGCCGATCCAGCCCGTATTGCATTTCAACCTTATCGGCTCACGAATTCAGGCGCGCTTTCCGGCCATGGCGGCTGCTATGCCGTCGAGCCCGCGCGTTCTTGGGCGGCAGGATTTCTGCTTTGCTGCCTGGCCGCGCCTCTGGGCGTGTTTGCGCAGAGCCCGGCGCCCGCGCAAGACAAGCCCGCCACGACTGCCGAGACACCCAAGACTGCTCCGGCCACGCAGAAAATACCGCGAGTGACCACCACCATCGAGGTGCATGCCGATGTAAAGAACGACTATATTCCGATCGGCGTGGATTTCGGCAGTTTGGACGGCGCATTCGTAATGGCGAAAGACGTACCTCTGTCGGTGACGGTGGCGACCAAAGCGCTGCTTAACGACCAGATGGCGCGCGTGCTTTCTGACGTGGTGAAGAACGACGCTTCCATTGGAGAGGACTACGCGCCGGTAGGCTACTACGGAGACTTTTCAGATTCGCGGCTTCCCTATCGATCTGGGTTCGGGAATCCAAATCAACGGCATGACCGTTGCCGGCGAGCAGGATGTGCCGCTGGAAAACAAGGAGCGCGTGGAATTCGTCAAGGGCATTGCCGGGCGTGGAGAGCGGCGTGGCCTCGGCGGGCGGCGTGATCAATTACGTAACCAGAATGTCACCAAGAGCAAATAAAGAGGCAACCCAGGACGCTCGACTTGGCCACGGATCATCGCGGAAGCACGTACGGCGCGTTTGCGCTGGGGCATCATCGGCATGCCGAGAGATCGGACCTTGCGTGATCAGCATGGCGGGCGAGAATATGCATACCTATGTGGAAAGCACCGACGGCTGGCGCGGCATGGGCGCGGCGGACGGCGCGTGGAAGGTGAATCCGAAGACGAGACTGTGGACCGACTTCGAGTATCAGCATAAGGTGCAGCGCTCCGAGGCTGGTTATCAACTGCTGGGCGGAACGACGGTGCCGCTACGGCATCTATCCTTCGGTGATGCTGGGCGACCAGGCGTGGTCGAAGCCGAATACCTTTGATGTGTTCAATGCCGGCTCGCGGCATGATCATGATTCAATGCGCATTGGACCGCACGCCTGGCCGGCTCCTACAGCCATTCGCTGATCGACGACAATGTGATCTGGCCTTATGGAGCGGCGCTGGATGCAAGCGGCAACTCGCTCTGCCCCAACTCGCCGGCCTACTTCTTCTGCCCCGACGGCAGCTATGAGATCTACGACTACCGCAGTCCCGGCGAGCTGCGCATCGATGCGATGGGCGAGGCGCTGTTGCAGGGCCACTTCAAGACCGGCAAAGTGGCGCATGACTTGGTTGCGGGCGGAACGCTCTTCCATCGCACCGTGGATCTGTCGCCGACCATCGTCTACTACGGCGCTGGGTGTAGAGAATATCTATCAGCCGAATATTGCTCTATGCGTCCGAGAGTCCGCTACCAGCACGCCGGCCCCGCCACTCTGGCCGACTTCAATCGCCAGGCGCGGCTGTTGTGCAGGACCGCGCGCATCTGCCGGGCGGCGTGGTGCTGCAGGCAGGCGGGCGCTTCGTCGTGTGAGCGACTTCAACTACGCCGTCCCGCGCAGATCTGGCTGCCGCAGTATGCGGTCACATATACGCCGCAATGACGGCCGAGCCGCTTCATCCGCTCACTTTTTACGGCAACTATGGAGTGCTGCTTTCGCTGGGGCCGCAGGCGCCGTGGTGGGTGGACAATGCGAACCTGTTTCTGGAGCCGTTTTTCACGCGGCAGGCCGAGGTTGGCGCAAAGTACGAGCCGGGCCAGCGCATTCTGCTGACAGCGGCTCTGTTCAGGATGCGCGCGCCGTTCTTCTATCCCAAGATGATTCAGGCGGCCGACAGCTTTTGTCTCACCGGCAATTACATGCCGGCGACCTGTGCTTTGAGTCCGAGGGCCGCGAGACGCACGACGGGATCGAGTTGAACGCGCAGGGCAAGGCGGCGAACTGGCTGCAACTGACGCGCTTCGGCGACGGCGCATGAAGGCAATTTCGAGCGATACCGGCACGCCGGCATACGATAACAAGCAGGTTATCAATGTGCCGCATCTGCGCACGACACTTCTTTGCCGATCTCGCTGCTGCCGCACTGCGCGCGGACTGCACCTGATGCCGGGCTGGAGTTACACCGGCCGCAAGGAGGCCACGCGCGACGATGCGGTCAGCGTGCCGGGCTATAACCTATTCAATCTGGGCGCGCGCTATACGCCGGGCGGCGAGCAGGGCCATGTAACCCTGCGCCTCTATGCTGATAACATCACCGACAAACGCTACTGGAAGGACACCGGCGCCAGTTATGGCGATACCTTCATCCACCTAGGCGCGCCGACGACGGTGCGGTTTTCAGCGCATTACACTTTCTAGGTGTGCGAATGAGGCAAGAAGAAGCATCGGCGATGAACACGACGGCAAAGGCGCATGGATTGGACGGCAGGCTGGTGGAACCAGACTGGCCGCCGCTCACGCTGGGCGAGGTGCGCGCGCTGCTCTCCGATGTTTCCCGGCTGCGGCGAGCCAATCGAGATTCTATCGGTGAGTCCGCGGCCGTTTTCCGCGGCGAGCGTGGTGGCGACGAAGCAGCGGGCAGGTGTTCATCAAGCGGCATTCCCGGGAAGTACGTGACCGCGAGGGATTGCTCGAGGAGCATCGCTTCATGCAGCATCTGCGGGAGCACGGCGCGCCGGTGCCGCGCGTTTTTGCGGCTTCTTCTGGCGAGACGGCAATTGAAAGCGGCGCATGGACCTTTGAGGTGCATGAAGTTCCGGCGGGCGTGGACCTTTATGAAGATGCGCTTTCGTGGACGCCATTTCGCTCAGCGGCTCACGCGCGCTCGGCGGGAGAGGCGCTGGCACGGCTGCATCTGGCCGCGCAGGGTTTCGACGCGCCGCGGCGCAAGGCGCAACCTCTGGTGGCGGGCTTTACGATCTTTGCGGCGGAGGATCCGGGCGCGGCGATGGAGCGCTACCTGGCAGCGCGTCCTGCGCTGGCCGAGGATGCGGTTGCGCGCGAAGGCTGCGGCGAGGCGCTTGAATTACTGGCGCCGTTTCATGCGGAACTGAGACCGCTGCTGCCGTCGCTGAAGCCGCTGTGGACGCATAACGATCTGCACGCATCGAATCTTCTTGTGGAGCGATGCGAGCGACGATGCGCGAGCCGTGGCCGTGATCGACTTTGGGCTTGCCGACCGCACCAACGCCGTGCACGACCTGGCGCATGCCATCGAGCGCAACATTGTGGAGTGGCTTGATCTGATCGAAGACTCTGCGCAAGGCACGAAGGACGTACGCTGTGCACATCGATCATCTGGAGGCGCTGCTCGACGGCTACGAGCAGGTGCGGCCGCTTTCGGAAGAAGAGGCCGCGGCTCTGGCTCCGATGACGGCGCTCTGCCACGCGGAGTTTGCGCTGACGGAAGCGGATTATTTTCTGGGCGTGCTGCATTCGAAGGAGAAGGCGCGGCTGGCCTCGATGGATTACCTGGTGGGTCATGCACGCTGGTTCCGCGGCAAGGGTGGACAGAGGCTGCTGGATGCAATTGAGCGTTGGGCAGCGAAATGCGAGCGGCAAGCAGCACCGCTATAGGAGCAGAAGACTGATGCATTGGACGGATATAGCGCATCACCTTGCCGCAAACTGGATGGAGGATGCAGGCGTTGTCACTACGCTAGCTGGGCATCTGGCTTACCACGCGCCGCAAGCTTCTCTGCTGGCCGGTCGTGCTGATTGCTGAAGTGCTCTACCTGATTGTGTTTTATCGCGTCCGTTTGTATTCCGATGCGCTGCTGCAGATTATCTTTATGGGCTTTACGCTCTATGGCTGGTGGTATTGGTGGCGCGGCGTGCGCGACGAGGGCGAGGTGCGCGTGGTCCGGCTGTCCCTGTTCAGCCTGTTGGCAGGATTGGCGGCAGGAGCGGTGGGAAGCGTGCTGATGGGATTGCTGATGGAACGAATTGGCGCGGCGCTGCCTCGGTTGGACGCGACGCTGATGAGTTACAGCCTGGTGGCCAGTTGGTGGCAGACGCGCAAGCATACGGCGAATTGGTGGCTTTGGATTGCGGTGGACCTGGTCTATATTGGCGAATATCATCTACAAGGATTTGAGACCGACGGCAGCGCTCTATGCGTTGCTGGCGGGCCTGGCCGTGCTGGGTTTACGCGACTGGCGGCGGGCCGCAGCGATTCAGACCGCAGCTTGAACCACGTTGCGCAGCGGCTCGCCGTTGATATAGCGGCGCAGTTCATCGGCGGCGGTCTTGAGCGAACGCGGCGCGAACTGCGGGCTTGATCCGGCGACGTGAGGCGTGAGCAGCAGGTTGGGGCAACTCCACAGCGGGTGGCCTTCGGGCAGCGGCTCGGGATCAGTGACGTCGAGAGCGGCGCGAATGTGGCCGGCGTTGAGCGCTTCGACCAATGCATCTGTGTCCACAATGGGCCCGCGCGCGGCATTGACCAGCAGCGCGCCCTGCCGCATCAGAGCGAGTTGGCGGCGGCCGATCAGATGATGCGACTCGGCGGTGTGAGGGCAGAATCAGAATCACGACCTCTGCTTGCGGCAAGAGGCTGTCGAGTTCGCTGACGGCATGAACCGGCGGCTTGGCGCGCGCGGAGCGGGCCACTCGCACCAGCTCCACATGAAAGGGCGCGAGCATGCGCTCGATTTCCTTGCCGATGGAGCCGTAGCCCACCAGCAGCACGGACTTGCCGGTAAGTTCCTCCAGCATGATGGGCGGATAATGCGGACGCGCATCGCCGGTGATGCGGGCGTAGTGCGTGTCGGCCTCGAAGCGGCGCTTCCATATGCCGGAGCGCTGCACGTCGAGATAAAGCGGGAAGTACTTCAGCAGTGGCCAGAATGGCGCTGAGAGTCCACTCGGCGGTGGAGATGCTGTGCGCGCCATGGGCGTTGCAGATGGTGACGCGCGGCCCGGCCAAGCCGGGAATCCATTCCGTGCCGGCCATCAGTGACAGAATCAGCCGCACGCCGCGCAGCCGCGGCCAGAGGCTCATGGCGCGCGTCGGATAAGGGTCGGGAATCCAGACATCGATGTCGATGTCGTGGTCAAGATCGTTGGGCAGGGGAATGAGTTCGACTTCCTGGAGGGAAATCGCGCAACAACTCCGCGGCCAAGGTGGCTGGGTAACCGACTCGCAGCATAGTGAATGTCTCCCGGGGATACGGGATTCTGTGCAACATACTACATGAGATGAGATGTTCCGCGCGGCGTTTTGACTCGTTTTCTTTTGCAACAGGGTGGAAAATCAGACCGTAAGCAATTCCGTATAAACGGCCATGCCGACCACCGCATCAGCGCCCAGCGCATCCAGCGCATCGACCTCCTGCTGCGAGCGAATGCCGCCGGCTACGATGAGCTGGCGCTGGGTGAGCTTGCGCAGGCGCGCGGCTGTGGCGATGGGAAAGCCCTGCATCATCCCTTCGCCGTCCACGTGCGTGTAGAGGAATGCGGCGACGTGGGATTCGAGTTGCGGAATCGCTTCGTCGGGAGTGAGCGCCACCTGCGCCTTCCATCCCTTCACGGCGATGCGGCCGTTTTTGGTGTCGATGCCGGCGACAACGCGCTCCGCGCCAACGGCGGCAGCAAGCGCGGCGGCGAACTCGGTGTTGACTGCGCCCTCCTCGGAGAAAAAAGCAGAGCCGATGATGACGCGCTTTGCGCCAGCGTCGAGAACCTGCTGTGCGCGCTCGATGGAGTGGATGCCGCCGCCGGCCTGAACGGGCAGCCGCTTGGCGATTTGGGCGACGAGTGCGGAATTATCGCCCTGGCGCATCGCCGCGTCCAGATCGATCAGCTGGACTAAAGGAAATCTGGAGAACTTTTCGATCCAGTATTCAAAGTCGTCGAAGGCGAGGCGCAGTTTTTCGCCTTGCACAAGCTGAACAATTCGACCGCCCAGCAAATCGATGGAAGGAATCAGCATGGAAGCCTCACGGAGACGCCGGCTTTGGCCAGTTCTTCTTTGAGCGAGCGCGCGCTGGAGACGCCGAAGTGAAAGATGCTGGCAGCCAGCGCGGCATCGGCCTTGCCGCGCCCGAATACATCGACAAAATGCTCCACGGTTCCCGCGCCGCCCGAGGCGATGACGGGAATGTTGACGGCCTCGCTCACCGCCGCGGTCAGCTCGCAATCGAAGCCGGTGCGCGTTCCGTCGGCAGTTCATCGAGGTGAGCAGAATTTCGCCAGCGCCGCGGGACTCGGCTTCGCGCGCCCACTCGACCACGCGGCGGCCGGTGAGTTTGCGCCCGCCCTGCACAAAGACCTGCGCGTCGCGCACCGGGTCGGCGGCTTCGGGGTCGCGGCGCGCATCGATGGCGACGACGACGGCCTGCGCACCAAAGCTGCGGCCAATGGCGTCGATCAAGGTTGGGTCAGCGAGCGCGGCGGAGTTCACGCTGACCTTGTCCGCGCCTGCCTCGAAGACCTGCGCCGCATCGTCCGCGGTGCGAATGCCGCCGCCGACGCAAAAGGGAACGAAGAATTCGCGCGCGGTTCGGCGCACGGTGTCGAGCAGCGTCTGGCGGCCTTCGTGCGTTGCGGTAATGTCGAGCAGCACGATTTCGTCCGCGCCTTCGCGCGCATGACGCGCGGCCTGCGTGGCTGGATCGCCCGCATCGATGAGATCGACGAACTGCACGCCTTTGACGACGCGGCCGTCATGCACGTCGAGGCAGGCGATGATGCGCTTGGTGATCATTCATCACCTTTCCACTTGAGAAAGTTGCTGAGAATCTTCAGCCCGGTTGCGCCGGATTTTTCCGGATGAAATTGCACGCCCATCACGTTGCCGCGCTCGACGGCGGAGGCGAAAGGCTCGATGTAGTAAGTGGTGGCCGCGGTGTCGGCGGTGACGGGAGCCTTGTAGGAGTGCGTGAAGTAGACGTACTCGCCGGGCTCGACGCCGGCAAGAAGGCGCGAGTCGGGGCGGATTTCGAGCGAATTCCAGCCGACGTGCGGAACTTTTTCATGACTTTCAGGAAAGCGCGCGCAGGATTCGGCGAAATGGCCGAGGCCGGGCTGATCGGGCGCTTCGCTGGAGCCGGCGTAGAGCCACTGCATTCCGACGCAGATTCCGAGGAAGGGAACGCCGCGCGCAATGGCCGCGCGAATCGCGGGCGTGAGGCCGGTTGCGTCGAGCCGCTCGGTGGCCGCGAAATGGCCCACGCCGGGAAGCACGATGCGTTCCGCGGCTTCGACAAGCGAAAGATCGCCGTCGGTCACCACCGTCTCCGCGCCCAGATGGCGCAGCGCCTTGAGCACGGAAGTGAGATTGCCCGCCTTGTAATCGATCACGGTTACGCGCATCAGAGTAATCCTTTGGTGGAGGGCAGCATCTTGCCCAGTTGCTTGTCGCGCGAGCAGGCTACGCGCAGCGCGCGCGCGAAGGCTTTGAAGATGGCCTCGATCTTGTGGTGATTGGAGCGGCCGTACATGGTTTTCACGTGAACGTTGGCGCGAGCGCCGCGCGCAAAGCCCTCGAAGAAATCCGTGACCAGTTCGGTTTGCAGGTCGCCCACCAGGCGCGTGCGGACTTTGGTTTCGACGGCGAAGGCGGCGCGGCCGCTGAGGTCGATGGCGGCGATGGCCAGGGTTTCGTCCATGGGCATCAGGAAATATCCGGCGCGCAGAATGCCGCGCTTGTCGCCGAGCGCGCGGTCGAAGGCTTCGCCCAGCGCGATGCCCACGTCTTCGACGGTGTGGTGCTGATCGACATCCAGATCGCCTTTGCAGGCGAGTTCGAGGTCGAAGGCGCCGTGGCGCGTGAAGAGCTCCAGCATGTGATCGAAGAAGCGAATGCCGGTGGAGATTTTGTATTGGCCGCTGCCTTCGATTGTGAGCTTGATGGCGATGCGAGTTTCCGCGGTATTGCGCTGAACGATGGCGGTGCGCGAAGCTGAAGTCGTATCCAGGTCCCAGAATCGGGACCTGGGCACCGTACTATTTTTCTTCAAAGTCATTGCACCTCTTTTCCGGCCCGCAGTGTGGCCAGCGTTTCATTGAGAGCAGCGGCGGCCTGGCGCATCTGCTCGCGCGTTCCGATGGTGATGCGCACGCGGCCATCGCAGCCGGGATCGCTGGAGCGGTCGCGAACCAGCACGCCCGCGGCGCTCATCAGGCGCGTGAACTCCTTGTGCTGCGCGCCGATTTCGACGAGCACGAAGTTGGCGCTGCTGGGCCAGCGGCGGACGCCGGCATGGTCGAGCGCGGCCTCGAACTCCGCGCGCGCGGCAAGCACTTCGCCGACGTACCAGTCGAGATAGGCGGTGTCTTCAAGCGCGGGCGGAAGGCAGGCAAGCGCCAGCGAGTTCACGCTGTAAGGCGAGAGGACGCGCTTGATCCAGCGCATCAGTTCCACGGGACCGGCAAGCAGGCCGAGGCGCAGCCCGGCAAGGCCATAGGCTTTGGAAAATGTGCGCGCGACAATCAAGATTGGGGATGTTTGCCGACCTGATCGATGACCGTTTCGCCGTGGAAGTGGAAGTAGGCTTCATCGACCAGCAGCACGGCGTGGGGCGCGCGCTCGGCAATTTCCAGCAACTGCGCGCGCGTGGCCGCGGAGCCGGAAGGGCTGTTGGGATTGGCGATGGCGATGATCTTGGTGCGCGGCGTGATGGCGGCGAGCAGGCGCTCGAAGGGAAACTGCAAATCGTCCGCGGCCTGCACAGCAACCACGCGCGCATCGGTGGCCGATGCGTAGACCTCGTACATGGTGTAGGTGGGCACGGGCAGCAGCAACTCGTCGCCCTCTTCGAGGAAGGTTTCGAAGAGCACGTGAATGGCTTCGTCGACGCCGTTGGTGAGCGCGACCTGCGCGGGCGCGAGGCCGAGATGCGCGGCGACGATGGCCTCGACCGGCTGCGCGCTCGGGATAGCGCGTGAGGCTGCCGGCGGAGATGCGGCCCAGCACTTCGCGCACTTTGGGCGAGCAGGCCACGGTGTTCTCGTTGAAGTCCAGGCGCAGCGCGTCGCGGTTGCCGAGCGGAGGGTGATACTCCTTCATGGCCTGCACGCGGGCGCGCGGGCTCTGGGTACTGTACTGTTGATCGGCTTCAGCCACGGGGCCTCTCTTTCTGAATGCGTGTGCGAATGGCTTCGGCATGGCCGGTGAGTCCTTCGGCTTCGGCCAGCAGAACAGCAGGCGGGCCGAGTGAGCGCAGGCCTTGCTGCGGAGTACTCCTGCACGGTGATGAGCTTGACGAAGTCGTTGACGCTGAGGCCGCCGCGCACGCGCGCCATGCCGCCGGTGGGCAGCGTGTGATTGGGGCCGGAGATGTAGTCGCCCATGGGCTGCGCGGACCAGCGGCCCACGAAGACCGAGCCTGCGTTCTGAACCCAGTCGAGATCGCTGGCGGCGTCCACGGTGAGATGCTCGGGCGCGAGACGATTGGTGATTGCGCGCGCTTCGTCGACGTTGGCGGCGACGATGACCAGGCCGTTGCGATCGAGAGCCTGGCGCGCGACGGCATTGTTGCGGCTGCGCGCTTTTGCTTCTGGCGATGACCTCTTTGGCGAGATCGGCGCGCGTGGTGATGAAGATGGCCAGCGCTTCGGGATCGTGCTCGGCCTGCGCGACCAGGTCGGAGGCGATGCTCGGCTGCGTTGCCGCGTTCGCTGGTGACGACAATCTCCGTGGGACCGGCGAGCATGTCGATGGCGCAATCGAAGGCGACGAGACGCTTGGCGGCGGTGACGTAGAGATTGCCGGGGCCGACGATCTTGTCCACGCGCGGGATGGCTTGCGGTTCCATAGGCCAGCGCGGCCACGGCGTGCGCGCCGCCCAGGCGATAGAACTCCGTGATGCCGAGCAGGTGCGCGGCGGCGAGGGTCTCCGGCGCGGGCTTGGGAGAAACAACAACGATGCGCTCGACGCCCGCCACCTGCGCGGGAATGGCGGTCATCAGCAGCGTGGAGGGCAGCGGATGGCGGCCGCTGGGCACATAGCAGCCCACCGAGCCGAGGGGACGAACAAGCTGGCCGGTGGTGAGGCCGGGGATGGGTTCATCGCTGAATGAGGCGGGCAGTTGAGAGACAGCAAAGGCGCGAATCTGATTGGCGGCGGTAGTGAGAGCCTCCTGCATTGCCGGATCGATGGCCTTCCACGCCGCGGCCATCTCTTCGGGCGTGACGCGCAGAGCGTCGGCGCCGGCGAGGCCGTCGAATTTGGCGGCGTAGCGGAGCAGAGCGCGGTCGCCCTGCTTGCGCACATCGGCCACGATGCGCCTGACGGCGGGCAGCACAGCATCGAGCGCCGCGCCGCCGCGTTGTTCGAGCGCGGCGAGAAGTTCTGCTGTTTGCTGTGCGCCGCGTCCTTTGGTCCGGATCAGTTTCATCGTTCTCCGTAATTTCGTACATTGAATTCTTGCTTTCCCAGGTCCCCAAAAGCAAGGGACTGGGGCACCCATTCTCGTAATGCGAATGCTAGAGCACAACTTTGTTGAGCGGATACTCGACGATGCCCGTTGCTTTGGCTGCCTTGAGCTTGGGAATCACGTCGCGGGCCACGCGCTCTTCGACGATGGTGTTGACCGCGACCCAGTCGGAGTTGCTGAGCTGGGAGACGGTGGGCGAGTTGAGCGCGGGCAGCACGGCGAGGACCGCGTCAAGATTGGCGCGCTGCACGTTGAGCATGAGGCCGACCTGCGATTGCGCGTCGATGGCGCCGCGCAGCATGAGCGCGATCTGATCGAGCTTCTCGCGCTTCCACGGATCGGCGAGCGTGTTCTTGCCGGCGATCAGATGCGTTTCGCTCTCCATGATGGTGTCGATGATCTTGAGGTGGTTGGCCTTGAGCGAGCTGCCGGTCTCGGTGACCTCGACGATGGCGTCGGCCAGCATGGGCGGCTTGACTTCCGTTGCGCCCCAACTGAACTCGACCTTGACGTTGACGCCCTTGGCGGCGAAGTAACGCTTGCTGACTTCGACTAGTTCAGTGGCGACGATCTTGCCTTCCAGGTCTTCGGCCTTTTCAAAGCCGCTGCCTTCAGGAACGGCCAGCACCCAGCGCACCTTGCGGCGGCTCTGCTTGGCATAGGTGAGCGTGGTGACGCTGGTGACCTCGAGGCCGCTCTCGACAACCCAGTCGATGCCGGTGAGTCCGGCGTCGAGAACGCCGTGATCGACGTAGCGGGCCATCTCCTGGGCGCGAATCAACATGCACTCGATCTCGGGGTCGTCGATGGAGGGAAAGTAGGAGCGGCCGTCGGCGTAGATGTTCCAGCCGGCGCGCTTGAAGAGAGCGATGGTGGCATCCTGCAGACTGCCTTTGGGAATGCCGAGTCTGAGCTTGTTAGCCACGAGTTGCCTCTTTCTTGTCGCCGGATTGCTGGTTTGAGCGTGCCATGATCACTGGTTTGGTGAAGCAACTGACCGTGCCCTCGTGGCAGACGAGTCCGTCGCCCTCGACCACGACGCGAAAGAGCAGCGCGTCGTTGTCGCAGTCGGTTGCGGCGGAGACGACGCGCAGGCGGTTGCCGCTGGTTTCGCCCTTCATCCACAGCTTCTGGCGGGTGCGGCTCCAGAAGGTGACGAAGCCGGTCTCCAGGGTTTTTGCGTAGCTGACGGGGTTGAGAAAGCCCAGCATCAGCACCTCGCCGGTGCGCGCATCCTGCACAATGCCGGGCGCGAGGCCGTCCATCTTGTCGAAATCGATTGTGGGGTTCATATTGCTCATGGTTTTCCTTGGTTTGGGTTGAATTTTACCTGGGAACATGAAAAAGCCCGCTGGCTGATTCGCCGGCGGGCTTCGGTTTCTTCGATCTCTCTGGCCGATTACTTCAGGCCATGGCAGTCCGCCGGCATGGAGGTTCCATGATGATGGTGATGACCGTGATGGCGGTGGCTCTGCATCTGATTTAGAAACTTAAGGGAAGACAGCGGCGTCGTGTCAAATCTTTTCTTGCGGATGGGGCGCGGCAGAGGCGGAGAATGGAGCCGTGCGAGCAAGGATGCGATTTGCGGCTTTGGCGGTTGTGATGCTGGGCGCTTGCCTGGCCGGGACGGCGCAATACCAGGATCGGGACACTCGCGGCGTGCCCAAAACATCCGCAACGGCCCCGCCGCCGGAGGTGCGCGTGGACATCAATCACGCCAGCGTGGATGAGCTGCTGAAGGTTCCCGGCATGACGCCGAGTTGGGCCGGGACGCATTGTTCGCTTCCGGCCTTACCGCACCAAGCAGGACCTGGTGGAGCACGGCATGGTGACCAGCCAGGTCTACGACCGGATCAAGGATTATGTGATTGCGCACCAGAAGGCGCAGTAAAGACTCCAGTTTGAAAAGCTCAACTTTAGCCGCGCGGCCTCGAACTCTCCGGCCACATCTACTCAGCAGAGGTTGAACGCGAAAACTGCGGGCCGTCCAAGGGATGTCCTATTCGTTGCCGCCGCATTGGCGTAGCAACTCCGCCACATCCTAGTGACCCCTAACCACCGCTATGTGCAACGGCGTACTGCCGTCATTTCCCTTGGCATTGATATCAGCCTTATTGGCCAGCAGCAATTCCGCCACATCCTTGTTGCCACTATCCGCAGTCCAGTACAATGGCGTTTTGCCATCGTTGTCCCTGGCATTGACATCGGCTTTGTTGGCCAGCAGCAATGCGGCCACATCCTTCTCGCCCGCAATCGCCGCCAGGTGCAAAGGCGTCCGACCGCCGTTGGTCCTTGGCATTGACCTCGGCCTTATTGGCCAGCAGCAGTTCCGCCACGTCCTTGCGGCCATATTCCGCCGCCATGTGCAAAGGCGTCTCAGCCGTCATTATCCCTGGCATTGACATCGGCTTTGTTAGTCAGCAGCAATTCGGCCACATCCTTGTGAGCCCGTGAGCCGTCGCCAGATGCAAAGGCGTCCAGCCGTCATTGTCCCTGGCATTGACATCGGCTTTGTTGGCTCAGCAGCAATTCCGCCACGTCCTTGTCGCCCTATCTCGCCGCCATGTGCAAAGGCGTCTTGCCATTGTCGTCTTTGCTGAAAACCAGATCAGGATTGTCCTTGAGCAGCGCCCTGACCTTTTCCAAGTCACCATTCCGGGCAGCGTCATGAATCGGGCCGCTGAAGGCGGGTCTGCACAATGCCAGCGCTACCAGCATCACGACGGCGAGGCGGGGAATTGGTGAGTGGCTAAGTCGGGAAAAGAAAAAGCATATATTCCGTTGCAGGGAGAAGGACCAGGAATCCAGATTCATAGTCATCACTGTTTCCTTTCTAGTGAGCTTTCCCAATCTTGGCGGGAAGTATACAGCTTCTCATGCTGGATTTGCAGGCAAATTTGCAGTATTTGACGACGCTTTCCACACACCACGAACGTGTGGTCTCCCAGCCTAGCCGCAAAAATACGAGACACAGGTCCTTCGACTCGCTGCGTTCGCACAGGATGACAGCGGCGAGGGTGGAGGACCCATATCCTTACGCTTCAGTCGGCTGTTGTGTGTCATCGTCGCCGCGCCTGAGCAGCCGGCTCAGAATCACGTAGAGCACGGGAATAAAGAAGAGGTTGAGGACGGTGGAGAGCAACATGCCGCCGACGATGGTGGTGCCCACGGAGCGGCGGCCCAGCGCGCCCGCGCCGGTGGCGAAGACCAGCGGCAGAACGCCGAGGATGAAGGCGAACGAGGTCATCAGAATGGGCCGCAGGCGCAACTCGCCGGCCTCGACGGCGGCATCGGCGATGGAGCGGCCCTTGCGGCGCAACTGCTCGGCAAACTCGACGATCAGAATCGAGTTTTTGGCCGAGAGGCCGATGAGCATGACCAGGCCGATCTGGCAGTAGACATCGTTGGACAGGCCGCGCAGCGAGACCAGGCCCAGCGCGCCGAGCACCGCCATGGGCACGGCCAGAAGAATGATGAAGGGCAGCGCGAAGCTCTCGTATTGCGCCGAGAGGGTGAGATAGACGACCAGGATGCCGAGGCCGAAGATGATGAGCGCCTTGCCGCTGGATTCGATCTCGTCGAGCGTCAGGCCGGTCCACTCGAAGTTCATGCCGGGCATCATGATCTTGTTGGCCAGCTCTTCCATGGCGGCGAGTCCCTGGCCGGAGCTGTAGCCGGGCGCGGGCGAGCCGTCGATTTCGACCGCGCGGAAGAGGTTGTAGTGGGTGATGACCGGCGGGCCGGAGCTTTCTGTCACGGTGACCAGGTTGTCGAGCGGAACCATCTGGCCGGAGTCGGAGCGCACGTAGTAGTTGTGCAGATCGCGGGCCGTCATGCGGAAGGGCTGGTCGGCCTGCACGAAGACGCGATAGGTGCGGTTGTTGTAGTCGAAGTCGTTGATGTATTCCGAGCCCATGAAGACGCCGAGCGTGGTGGTGATCTGCGAGAGCGGAATGTTCATCGCCTTGGCCTTCTCGCGGTCGATGGTGACCAGCACCTGGGGATCGTTGGCCGAGAAGGTGGTGATCAGGCCGGTCAGATCCTTGCGCTGCGCGGCTGGCGCCCACAATCTGGTGGGCGACGCGGTCCAGGTCGGCTGAGCGTGTTGGCGCCCTGGTCCTGAAGCATGAACTGGAAGCCGCCATAGCTGCCGACGCCCTGCACGGCGGGAGGCTGGAAGACGGCCACCAGGCCGCCATTGGGAGCGAACATCAGGCTCTGCAGCTTGGGCGAGAGGTCGGCGACGATGTCGGCGGTGGAGTGGCCCTTGCCGCGCCGCTGATCGGAGGGCTTGGTGGAGACGAACATCATGCCGGCATTGGAGGCGCCGCCGGACAAGCTGAAGCCCATGACGGAGAAGGCGCCGGCAATGTCGGGATTCTGAGCGATGATGGCCTCGGCGCGATCCGCCAGATGCGGTGGTATAGGCCAGCGACGAGCCCGGCGGCGCCTGCACGATCACCATCAGGAAGCCCTGGTCTTCCTGGGGAATGAAGCCGGTGGGAACGTGCTGGTAGATCCAAACCGTTGCGCCCAGGCCGGCGAAGAAGAGCAGCAGCAACAGGTAGCGCAGCTGCAGCGCAACGTGAATCGACTTGGCGTAGGTGCCGGCCAGCCAGCTGATCTGCGCGTCGGCGGCGTGAATGAAGGCGGCAAAGAGCGCGCGAGACCGGCGCGATGTGCAGGAAGTCCAGCTGCTTGGGGCGGTCTTCTTCGCCGCGCAGGAACATGGCCGACAGCGCCGGCGAAAGCGTGAGCGCGTTGAAGGCCGAGATGGCGATGGCAAAGGCGATGGTCAGCGAGAACTGGCGATAGAGAATGCCGGTGGTGCCGGGAAAGAACGAAACCGGCACGAAGACCGCGATCAAGCACCAGCGAGGTGGCGATGACGGCGCTGGTCACCTCGCCCATGGCGCGCGAGGTGGCCTCGTGCGGATCGGAGTGCTCCATGGCGATGTGGCGCTGCACGTTTTCGATGACCACGATGGCGTCGTCCACCACCAGTCCCGTGGCCAGCGTGATGCCGAAGAGGGTGAGCGAGTTGATGGAGAAGCCGAAGATCTTGATGAAGGCGAAGGTGCCGATCAGCGAGACCGGAATGGTGACGGCGGGAATGATGGTGGCGCGCCAGTCGAGCAGGAAGAGGAAGATGACGGCGATGACGATGAAGATGGCCATCGCCGAGCGTGACCAGCACTTCGCGGATGGAGTCGCCGACCACGGTGGTGGAGTCGAAGGCGATGGCGTATTCCAGGCCCGGCGGAAAGCTCTTGGAGAGCTCCTGCAAGCGCGGCCTTGGCCTGGCGGTCCACATCGAGGGCGTTGGCGTTGGAGAGCTGCATGACGCCGATGCCCATGGCCTCGTGCCCGGTGTATTTGAGCGCCGAGCTGTAGTCCTCCGCGCCCACCTCGGAGTGGCCCACATCCTTGAGCAGCACCAGGCCGTTGGAGGAGTTCTTGACGATGATGTTGTCGAACTCGGCGGGACTGGTGAGCCGGCCCACGACGCGCACCGGAACCTGGAAGGCCTGCTTCGGAGTCCGAGGGCGGCTGGCCAAGCTGGCCGGCGGGAATCTCGACGTTCTGCTCGACCAGCGCGTTGACCACGTCGGTGGCGGTCAGGCCGCGCGCGGCCAGGCGCACCGGATCGAGCCAGACGCGCATGGCGTACTTGCGCTCGCCGAAGATCATCACGTCGCCCACGCCGGGCACGCGCTTGAGGGCGTCCTTCACGTAGACGTCGAGATAGTTGGAGATGAACTCGGGCGAGTAGCGGCCGTCGCGGGTAAAGAAGCCGGCGCCGAAGACAAAGTTGCTGTTGGACTTGGTGATGGTGATGCCGGTCGCGTTGACCGCCGCGGGCAGGCGGCCCTGTACGCTGGCCACGCGATTCTGCACGTCGACGGCGGCGATGTCCAGGTCGTAGCCGGTCTTGAAGGTGGCGGTGATGGAGCTGGTGCCGCTGTTGGTGCTGGACGAGCTGATGTAGCGCATTCCCTCGACGCCGTTGATGGCCTCTTCCAGCGGGAATGGTGACGGCCTTCTCGACGGTGTCGGCGTTGGCGCCCACATAGTTGCAGGCCACCGCCACCTGCGGAGGCGCCAGCGTGGGATACATGGCGACGGGAAGATTGGGAATGCACACCGCGCCGGCGAGAATGATCAGCAGCGCGCAGACCGTGGCAAAGACTGGCCGATGAATAAAGAAATCGACAAACAAGGGTTAGCCTTCCTTTCATTTGAAATGACGCGCACGCCGCTGAGCAATGTCTGTCACAAGATGTTCACTGACTTGCTTGGCCGAGCTCTCAGCCGCCCATCGGCATCACCGGCATGCCGTTCACCAGAAACTGCGTGCTCGACACGATGACCTTGTCGCCCGCGTTCAGCCCCGAGGAGACGGAGTAGTTGTTGCCCACCGTATCGCCCAGCGTGACCGCGGTCTGGCGGGCCACAAAGTGGCCGTTCTGCTGCTGCGCCACAAAGACGAAGCTCTGCCCGCCCTGGCGCGTGACCGCCAGCACCGGCACCACCGCCATGGGCGTCGTGCTCCAGATGACGCGCGCCTTGATCATCTGCGCGTTGCGCAGCACCTCCGGCGTGGCGTGGACCGGGGCCTTTACCAGAATCCCCTGCAACGTGCTGTCCACCTGCGGCGAGAGAAAATCGATCTTCGTCTTCTCCAGCAGCTTGCCGGCGTTGTCCATCAGCTCCACATCCAGCCCCTGGCGCACCTGGCCGGCGCGCTCCGTGGGAACGTAGATGTAGGCTTCCAGATCCTTGTTCTCATCCACCGTGGTCAGCACCGTGGCCGGCGAGTTCATCGGCGAAGCAAAATCGCCCACGTGCACCGGGATGTCGCCCACCACGCCGTCGAATGGCGCGCGGATGGTGTAGTAGGCCAGTTGCTCTTCCTGCGTCTTGCGCAGCTCCACCGCCGACTCGTAATCCGCCTTGGTGTTGCCGAAGGACTGCTGCGCCTGGTCGTAGGCGTCGCGGCTGGTGACGCCGGCCTCAAAGAGCTTGCGCTGCCGCTCGACTTCGATCGCGTTGTAATCGTAGAGGGCCTTCTTCTGCCGCTCGGTGGCGCGCGCCGATGCCACGGTGGCCAGCTGCAGCCGCGGATCGATCTCCATCAGCACCTGGCCGGCCTTCACGTGGTCGCCCGAGTGGACGCGAATCTGCGTCAGGTTTCCGCTCACCTGCGGCAGCAATGTGGCCGAGCGGCGCGACTTGATGGTGGCCACATACTCGCTTGACTGCGGCACCGGCGCCAGGGTGACGGCCACCGTCTGCACCGGCATCGCCTGCATCCCGGCCGCGGCCGGGGCTGCCGGCTTTTTCTGGCAGCCCGTGGCCGCCAAACCAAGAAGGACAACACAACTTATCCAAAGAATGCGTTTCAAAGCGATCTTCCTCACTCTATGTTGCCTTTCCTATTGTAATGTGACGCATGGAGCCGCGGTATTGATGCAAAAAACGCTTTCCTGCCAGCCAGCCCAGGATGGAACACAGGCTCCCCGAATGCTTTCAGACAGCTTCAGATTCTTTGACATAGCCCCCCTGAGTTGGTAGCCTTCATAAGGGCGCGTGTGGCCAATTCGGGCCGTTTGCCGGCCCTGTCAGCGTCCCCGTCGTCTAGCCCGGCCTAGGACACCGCCCTTTCACGGCGATAACACGGGTTCAAATCCCGTCGGGGACGCCATAAAATCAATAACTTATAGTTAGATTGTGAACATCCCTTAAAGGCTGGGACGCTACGGGGACTAACGAGAAGGTACGCAATCCCCTCGCGGGCAAAAACATATTTATCTCGGCTTAGGCAGCGCACCGGCAAACACCCTATCCAATTTGTTCACCGCTGTGGCCATGTATCCCTGAGAAAGGTGCGCGTAGCGTTGCGTCATGCGCGGCGTTTTGTGGCCGAGAATCTGGCCTACCGCGTAGAGGTCCACACCCTTCATCACGAGCCAGCTTGCCGCAGTGTGACGCAGTGAATGGAATGACGCATCCTGAATGCCCACAGATGCGAACACACGGCGTGTGTAATGCTCTCCGACGCCGTCAAGTTACCACCAAGAGAGCGCGCACGACACAAACCAGCTCACTCTTGTCCTAGAATCTCCCTATGACCAATGCCTCCTGGACGATTCGCGGGTTGCGCGAGGCACTTGCCGCTGAAAGGGTGCGGCCCGTTGATCTGGCTGAAATGGCTCTCGAGCGCGCCAACGGGAATCAAAGCCGCAATACCTATCTGTGGCAAAACCCGGCATGGACGCTGGCTGAAGCGGCGCGCGCGGAAGCGATGCCGCGCGGTAAGGGAGGCCCCTTTGGCGATGGCCGCGGCGCGCTATGGGGCCTGCCCATCTCGGTAAAGGATTGTTTTGATCTGGCCGGCGCGCCCACCAGTTGCGGCGTACGCGCTTATCACGAGCTCGCCGGAGTCGCCGCGCGCGATTCCTGGCTGGTGGAAAGGCTGCGCGCAGCCGGCGCGGTCATCATCGGCAAGACCCACATGCACCCGCTGGCCTACGGCATCACCGGCGAGAATCCTGACTTTGGCGATTGCCTTCAGCCGGGCGATGAAGGGGCTCTGACCGGCGGCTCGTCCTCGGGCGCAGCGGCAAGCGTGATGGAGCGCTCGGCCGTGGCCGCGCTGGGCACTGACACGGGCGGGTCCATCCGCGCGCCCGCCGCGCTGTGCGGGCTGGCCGGGTATCGCGCCTCGCTGGGCCGCGGCGATTGGCAAGGCGGCGCGCACCTGGCGCAATCCTTCGACACCATGGGATGGATCTTTCGCGATCTGGAAGATGCGCCGCTGCTGGCCGGCCTCTTTGCGCCCGCCGATACGGCTTCAACCCGGGCCTTCACGCATTTTGCCATCCCGGATGAAAGCTTCTTTTACGACTGCGAGCAGGAGATTCTCGTCAGCCTGCACGCCACGATTTCGGAATTAGAGTCCCTCGGATTGCGCGCAACCAGAATCGATGCAAAGTGGTGGGAGGAGTCCTTCGAGATTTATGCGCCCATTCAGGCCTGGGAGGCAGCGCGCATCCACGCCGGCCGCTTTGACCTTTATGAACCAAGCCTGCGCGAGCGGCTGGAGTGGGGCGCGCGCATCACGCCCGCTGAAATCTCCGCGTTGCGCCAACGCCACGCGGAGTTCACGGCCCGCATGGACGAGATCTTTGCAGAGCATGGCTTGCTGCTGATGCCTGCCACGCCTGTCGCGCGCCTGGCCGCCGGCGCGGATCACAGCAAGACGCGCGTCCGGCTCCTGCGTTACACCACGCCATGCAGCATGGCAGGAGCGCCGGTAGTTACGCTTCCTTGCTCTGCGGGCGGCATGCAACTGGCCGCCGCGCGCGGATGCGATGAATCTTTGGTTGAGTTCGCAGCCCGGCTCGGCGCGCGCAGAAAACCGGCGGCCGCCGCGCAACACGCGCAATCAGATTCAATCTGAGACTATGCCAGTGAACTTCTCACGTAGGGCGGGCAGCCTTCTCCACATAGCGGGTAATCAGCTCAACCGGAAGAAAGCGAATGAGCAAGGCCCTGAATCTTCCGCGGAAGTAGGGGATAAAAGTGCGCTGGCCGCGCGCCAGAGCTTTAAGCGCGAGCCGCGCCACATCCTCGGCCGTCGGCATATGTTTTCCCCTGAAGGCGCCAGCGTGAGCCACGTCGAAAAATTCACTCTCGGTGCGCCCCGGACACAGCGCCGTTACCTTGACGCCGAATTGCGCTACCTCCTCGGCCAGCCCCAGCGCAAAGAAGCGATCAAATGCCTTGGTGGCCGCGTAGGTGGTGAGGTACGGCATGGGCTGAAAGCTGGCAGTTGAGGCCAATATCAGCACCCATCCGCGGCGCCGCTCCACCATGCGCGCAACAAACAGCCTGCTCAGCCGCACCATGGCCTCGCAGTTGACGCGCACCTGGCTCAACTCCTGGGCAATCTCGCTATTGACAAACGCTCCATACTGGCCGAGGCCGGCGTTGTTGATGAGAATGTCGACCGCGAGGCCCGCGCCTTCCGTGGCGTCGTAGATCTGTTGCGGCGCGGCGGAATCGTTCAGGTCCGCCGCTACGATGTGAACCTCTGATCCTTTAGCTGTGAGTTCGCCGGCCAGCTTTTCCAGCCGGTCACGCCGGCGCGCCGTCAAAACGAGTTTGGCTCCATGCTTTGCCAGATCCCGCGCCAATGCCGCGCCAATTCCCGCGCTAGCTCCGGTCACCAGCGCCCATCTGCCGTTGAAATCCTGTGTGCTTGCCATTGCGGTCCATCATAGCGGATGAACGCCGCGCTGGTCAGGCTGCTCTCAGCTTTCTGCTTACGCACAAGCTCTGCCTAAAAGATTCCATTAGCGTTGAGGCAGGGCCCATACGACTTGTCGGAGCCTTGAATGTGAATGATCCACCAATTTTGCAGAAAACTCCTAAGCTCCAACGAGAGCATGGCTACCGACCCGTCTTTGAAGCGCCCTTGGACGTCCTGGACCCGCTTTATCATGCGGTCATGCTCCTTCTTGTGCTCCAGGGCCTCTGTATAGCCAGTTTGGGCAAAAAACTCCTCTTCCCGCGCGAGGTGGATCATGGAGTATTCCATCAAACGGCCTAGGACGGCTTCGAGGACTTCCTTGCTATGACCAGCCATGATGGTTTCTTCCAGCTCGTTGATCATGGCGAAGACTTTTTTATGGTCGTCGTCCAGCACTTTGACGTTCACCGACAGGTCCGCTGTCCAGATCATTGGCAGCATATGCGAAGTGTCCCTCCCTGAATTCGCCGCGCTCGCAGAGAGCCACCGACAGCCCCTTAAGTTGCCAGCGCACATCCGCGCAGCAGAGGCGCTCGCGGATTCTCCCAGCCCACAGGCCTGATGAATATTATCGGCAAGAGCCAGGAAGAACATGAATACCCGGTGAAAATGCGCGTTAGAAGTTGGAAATGGAAAGCCCGCCTTCAAATTCCTCGTTCATCCATTGGGAAAATGCGGAAAACTCCTCATCGCGGCCCAGGAAGTCGCGGACCATCTGGCGGCCGGGCTTTGACCCGCCCTGCTCTAGCACCGATTTGCGGTAGCGGCTGCCGGCCTCGCAGCCCAGCAGGTCGGCGGGATCAAACTGGGCAAAGAAATCCAGCGCGATCACCTTGTCGAAGGCGTAGGTGTAGTAGTTCGACGAGTAGCTGGTCAGGTGGCCGAAGCTCGAGTACATGCGGTTGCCTTCCAGCCACGTCCAGGGCAGCAGGCTCTGGTAGAGCTGCCTGGTGATGCTGTCCAGATCAAGTTCCGCTGGACTGCTGTCATGCAGGTCAAGCGAGAGCGTGGTGTAGTAAAGCTGCGAACGAACCCAGTCGGCGCGTCCAAACGAGCCCGCTCGTTTCATCTTTTGGATGAGATTTGAGGGCAGAACAGCACCGGTTTGATAGTGCTTTGCAAAGGCCTGGAGGAGCTTTTCATCGCGGAAGAACTCCTCCAGCATTTGCGAGGGCACCTCAATGAAATCGCCCTCGGCGGCAAATCCGCTGATGCCCGCCCACTCGGTTTGCCCGCCCAGAATGGCGTGCATCAGGTGGCCGAACTCGTGGAAGATGGTGACGACATCGGAGTATTGCAGAAGGCCCGGATCGGCTCCATTACCGCCGGGAAAGTTGCAGATGAGCGCGGCCTCGGGCAGAGCGCGCCCGCGCACGCCGGTGACCACGGGCAACGCGGAGAACCACTTGTCCTTGCCTTCGCGGGGATGCATGTCGAGATAGAAGCGGCCCACATTCCGGCCGCCGTCAAAAACCTCGAATACCGAAACGTCCGGGTGCCATGCGGGCGCCGTCGAATGGCGAAATTCAACTTTGAATAGTTTTGCCGCCGTCTCCAGCACGCCCGCCTCCACCTGCGCGTAAGGAAAATAAGGGCGCACGGACTGCGAATCGAAGTCGAAGGCCACGCGGCGGAACTGCTCATACCAATAGCCGCGGCTGGCGATGTCGATAGCCGTCAACTCCGGCCGGCGCTGGCGGGCGAAGTCGAGAATCAGTTCGTGCTCGCGCTTTGCGCCCTCCAGGCTGGCCTCGTTGAGTTTGGCCAGAAACGTGCGCACGTTGGCGGCCGAAGCCATCATCTGGTCGGCGGTGGCCAGATCAGCCCAACTGCGAAAATCGAGCACATCGGCGATCTCCTGGCGCGTGGCCAGCAGTTGCTCCAGAATCGTTTTGTTGGCCGGGTAAGCGCGGGTGTTGTAGGCAAAAAACATCCGCTCGCGCAGCGCGGCATTCGCGGCAAAGGTCATCACCGGCTGCATGTCGGGCGGGTCAGTGGTGAGCGTGACGCGGCCTTCGGCGTTCGCGGGATGCCGCGCGAGGTAGTCGGCGGGCAGGCCGCTCAGTTCGGCCATCGTGGCCTCGATGGTCTTTGCGCCCTCCTGGATGTTGCGACTGAATGTGAGCGAGAGCTGCGTAGCCTTGTCGTGCAAGCTTTGCATGCGGTCGCGCGTGGCCTGGTCCTTGTCCACGCCGGCCAGCCGGTAGCTGAGCAGAGTGCGCTCGACGTAGTGCTTTGTCGCCGCGTTTGTATTGCCCAGATCAATGGCCGCCAAAGCCTCGTAGATAGCTCGGTTCAGGCTCAGTGCGATGGCCGCCTGCGCCACGCGCTGCGCTTCAAGCTGCGCCTGGTCGCGCACCGCCTTATCTGCGGCCACGGAGTTCAGTATGCCTGCCTGAGCGCCGGCCAGGCCGAGCTGCTCGATAGCCTCTTCGTAAAGGCGCAACGAGTTTTCCGGCGTGCGCTCGCCCTTGACGGCCAGCAAAGCAGCCAATGCCGCCTCATGCGCCTTGAGGCGCGCGTCCACCCACGCTGTAAGCGCCTCGGCGGAATCGGCCCCGCCCGCCTCCCATGCGTGAAGCTTTTCGGATGAGGCAACAGCGGCGGGCTTCCCAGTAGGCATAGTTAACAAATTCCTCCAGACTTCTAGGTTGTCACAACGGGCCGGGTTCGCGCATGCTTCCTCTTGGAATGTTCGTATGGCGGAAGTGTAGTTGGGAGGAAAACCTTCCATGAAAAAGCTGGTAATGTTTACAGGTGAGAATTTCCAGCAATTCCACGTAAACACAACTGAGCTCGAACCAGCGACCTCTTCCGTGTCAGAATAGTGCTTTGAAATGGGGTAAATAATGTTTTTTGGGTTCCGGAAATGGCCATGTGGCGCAGACTGGGTCTTTAACCTTGAAACCGATGCAAAATACGACCGTGAGCGGGGGTAAATGGGGGTATATTGGTTTACAGCCGAAAGGCAAAAGGAACTTCCGGTGATTGGGAGCAATTCTCCAACTCAGTCCTCTTTCATTTGTAGGGATAAAACCAGCTTCCTTGAATAGGGCTTTTCCTCTGCGTGCGCCGACCTTTGGCTCAGGTGATTGCAGTCACTTTGAACGGCGCTCGCCGGTCATACAATGATATGCGGTCTGGATAATGGGCGGCATTTGTGCGGGAAAGGAATTTGCATGAATCTCGGGTTTATTGAGAACAAGACATACGACGAGATTTCGGTTGGCGACTCAGCCAAGACAGAGCACGTTTTAACCATGGAAGACGCGATGGCCTGGGCCTCGATTTCCGGGTTCAACTCCATTCTGGACACCGATGGAATCATCGATCGCGCCGTGAGCAGCATGCTTCCTACAGGTCCAAACATGTGGTGCGCCTCGCTCATCTCCGGTCTTTTCGCCACGAATCTACCCGGGCCTGGATGCTCACTGATGAATGTGTCGCTTGCGTTCCATAAATTCATCCGTATCGGAGATCGCATTTTCGTCAAGGTCGTGGTTAAGGCCAAGGACGATTCCACAAAAAGGATTATCTTCGATTGCGAGGCAAGCAACAGCGCCGGCGCATCCGTCTTTTCGGGTGAGGCCCAGCTCATCGCGCCTCTGGAAAAGCTCCGCTTGTCCACGCTCCCGGTTCCCAAACTCATTGTCAACAATCCCTATCGTCACTATCACGGTTTGATCGCGCGCGCGAACTCCATACCGGCTGTGAAAACTGCGGTTGTCTGGCCCTGCGACGAGGTATCTCTCGGAGGTGCTATGCAGGCATTCAAGGACAGTGTGATCGTCCCGGTTCTGGTGGGTTCTGAAACAGTGATGCGCGGCCTTGCGGAAGCCATGCAACTCGACCTGGGAGCCATTCAGATCGTTAACGTCGACGATAGCCGCATGGCTGCCGTGCGCGCCGTTGAAATGGCTCGCAAGAGTGAGGTTCAGATGCTCATGAAGGGTTCTCTGCAGACTGACGAACTCATGAGCGCTGTCGTTTCGCGCGATGGAGGGTTGCGCACAGGAAGGCGCACCAGCCACGTATTTGCTTTGGATGTACCTTCCTATCACAAGACTCTCTTCGTAACCGATGCGGCCATCAACTTCCAGCCCGACCTGGATACCAAGATCGACATTCTGCAAAATGCTATCGACATGATGCTCACGCTTGAGGTTGAGAACCCGAAGGTGGCCATACTGTCGGCGGTGGAGTCAGTCAACCCAGCCATTCCATCGACGCTTGATGCCGCCGCTCTTTGCAAAATGGTTGATCGCGGACAGATTACGGGCGCCATCGTCGATGGCCCGCTCGCATTCGATAATGCCATTTCAAGCGACGCCGCGCGGATCAAGAAGATCGATATCGCCGGTCGCGGGAGACCCGGATCTTCTGATGGTCCCCAATATGGAAGCCGGAAATATTCTCTTTAAGGAGCTTCAGTACCTGGCCGGAGCGGTAGCGGCAGGAGTTGTGGTGGGAGCTAAAGTCCCGGTAGTTCTCACCGGCCGCGCCGACGGAGAACTGGCTCGAACGGCTAGTTGCGCCCTGGGCGTCATGCTCGCCAAGCCGGCGCCCAACCTGGGTTGAGCCTCAAGTTTCATCTCAGACGGTCCCGCAATGTGAGATTGAAAGATGTAATTCAGATCACTGGATTATCAGGCCGCATGGCTGCTGCAGCGCCAACAATTTAATTAGCGGGATTCTTTTCTGAATCGCATCGTAAATTCCGTAATTAGGGCTTTACAGCAGCTCCTTCGCCGCGCTATATTGTTGCCGTAGTTTTCCTGCATCGAACAGGGGTGTCTAAATGTAGAGTGAGAATCTCTGCGGCATCGCGGTTCTATGCATAGAATACTGTCCTGGCATCGTGAGCCGGTTCGGCGCATCCAGGGCAGAGAACGGGTGTAATCGTATGGCGACTGCTTTTCCTTCTAAGCGCGGCCTTAACAAGCTCTATCCCGATGCGCGCTCGGCGCTCGATGGCGTTGTTCGCGACGGCATGCTGCTGGCCGTCGGCGGATTCGGCCTGTGCGGCATTCCGGAAGCGCTCATCCAGGCGCTGCGCGAAATCGGCGTGCGCAACCTGACCGCGGCCAGCAACAACGCGGGCGTCGACGGCTGGGGCCTCGGCGTACTCCTCGAATCGCGGCAGATCAAAAAAATGATCTCCAGCTATGTGGGCGAAAACGCGGAATTCGAGCGCCAGTTCCTTACCGGCGAGCTCGAAGTCGAGTTCAGCCCCCAGGGCACGCTCGCCGAACGCATGCGCGCCGGCGGCGCCGGCATTCCCGGCTTCTACACGCGCACCGGCGTGGGCACCATGATTGCCGATGGCAAGGAGCTCAAGGACTTCGACGGCGTGACGTACGTCCTCGAGCGCGGCATCGTAGCTGACTTGGCGCTGGTCAAGGCCTGGAAGGCCGACCTGTACGGCAACCTCGTCTACCGCCGCACCGCGCGCAACTTCAACCCCGTCGCCGCCACCTGCGGCAAAGTCACCATCGCGGAAGCGGAGATTATCGTCCAGCCCGGCGAGCTCGATCCCGACGAAATTCATACGCCCGGCATCTTCGTTCACCGCCTGGTGCACAATCCGCATCCGGAAAAACGTATCGAGCGGAGAACCGTTCGCGAAGGCTGATCATTGTTCATTGAATCCACTACCGCCTCAATCACCGCCGATTGAGCTGGAACTAAAAGCTAGGAGACGCATCCATGCCCTGGACCCGTCAGCAAATGGCCGCCCGCGCCGCCCGTGAGTTAAAGGACGGCTACTACGTCAATCTCGGCATCGGCATTCCCACCCTCGTCGGCAATTACATCCCCGAGGGCGTTACCGTCGCTCTGGAATCGGAAAACGGACTGCTCGGCATGGGCCCGTTCCCGCTCGACTCCGAAGTCGATGCCGATCTCATTAACGCCGGCAAGGAGACCGTAACCTTCATTCCCGGCGCCTCCACCTTCTCCAGCGCCGACTCCTTCGCCATGATCCGCGGCGGCCACGTCGATGTCGCCATTCTCGGCGCCATGGAAGTCTCCGTGCACGGCGACCTGGCCAACTGGATGATTCCGGGCAAGCGCGTGAAGGGCATGGGCGGCGCCATGGACTTGGTCAACGGCGTGCACCGCGTGATCGTCATCATGGAGCACAACGGGCCCGGCGGCAGCTTCAAACTGCTGCCCGAGTGCAAGCTGCCGCTCACCGGCAAGGGCGTCGTCCATCTCATCGTCACCGATCTCTGCGTCCTCGACGTCACGCCCTCCGGCTTCAAGTGTGTTGAGCTCGCCGACGGCGTCACGCGAGAGATGGTTGAGCAGCGCACCGGCGCGCCCGTGCGCTTCAACTAGGTCTCTCGCCGCTTATTGTTGGACCAATTCGGATGCCCCTCGATAAGTACGAAAGCTTTATCAAGGCGCACTAAATCTGAGCGGTGCGTCAGCACCGCTCAGATTGCCAGGGTGACTGAGGACCAATCCTCCAGACAATGGGTCCCGTCAAAAAGTAAAAACCGGTCCGAACTCCACTCGCTGGTCCTGCCATATACGGGACGGAACTCCGGAAATGGTCCAGAACTTGCCCAGCTCCGGAATGGCGCGCGAACTGTAGTGTGTCGGTTCAAGTCCAAATGTGGCCCACTGGTTGATCTTGTAATACAGAGTCGCCCCAATAAATTCGCTCCCAATCATGGGGATGCCCAGCCCCTGGCCAAGCTGATTCGGTCCGGCTCCGTCGAGCAGCCCGAGCTGCATGGCGGCATCCCGGTGTACAAGCTGGTCTTTGCCTGCGCGCAAATAGAGTTGCCAGCCGGCATTGTAGCCCCTGGGGTTGGCGTTGAACCAGCGCGAAAGCGGTAGTCCGAGCTCGGCAAATGCGCCATAGGCGCGCACGCCATGCTCCGGAGCAACCACAACATCGCCGGAGGGGCAGGTACCTCCGCCTGGATTTACCTTGCAACCCAGAAGGGCAAAGCCGGAGAGCATACCCGCAACGTTATCCACACCCGTGCCCAGGAAGAAGGGCGCTGGAGTTCCACCGTTCACGTTAACCAGCGGAATCGGGAAGAGGCCGGTTGTATTGGTGTAGTTGGTCGTGAGCTGGCCGCTTAGCACCTGCCGCAGGTCGGCGCCTCGATAGCCGCTCAAGACGAAGGTCAACCAGCGGGTAGGTAATTGCGCGGCAATCTGGTTGCCATACAGGTCGCTGCTGGCCGTATAGCCCTTGGCCAACGGAGTGCCCGCGACCAAGGCGGTGGGGTATTCGTCACCGATGAGATCCTCAGCCGTATTGGGAACAATGGATGAGCGGCGTCCGAAGAATCCGGACCAGAAGATCTGCGCGGGAACAACCGCAGGGGCCTTGTCGAGTTGGAACTGCAAAGTTAATCCTGCCTCAAGCTCAGGACGGTCTGAGTCTGCGCCCTGGCGCTCGGCCTGGCCGACCTGGCTCAAGAAGCCGGCGGTAGGTGAGACCCCCGGGGGGCAGTAAACAGCTGCCAGCGTGCAGAAGGTGAGCTTTTCCACCTGCCCCGTACTCGGCATCATGATGGCAAACTCCGGCGCGAGCTTGAAATTGCGCGTAGAAGCTCCCAGCTTCTGAACAACCCCGAAACGAAACTGCGGCGAGCGGTTGTAGGTGGCGCCGTAGGCGGCAGCGTTCCAGGTGGTGTCGAGCAGGTTAGGCAGTGCCTTGGAGCCGAACAGAGTCCAGTCCTGTCCTCCGACAAAGAACAGGCTGGTCCGGTCCGTAGCGCGATAATCCATGCGGACCCAGGCCAGGCGCAAGCGCAGGTTGGGGTTGCGAATGGAGGTAACGTCGGCATTATCGGATTCATTGAAGTTGCCCTCGAAATCCGCCTCGATGCGGCCGGTAAGAACCAGCTTTTGAGAAAGGGTCGGCCACTCGAGATTGATTCCGATGCGGCTTTGACGCGCTTTCATGTGGAACTCGGGGTCGGCATTGGGGCCCGTGTTACTGCCGGGCAGCAACATGAGGCCGGCAGGAATGGGAAAGTCGTCGCCATTGGGCGAACTGCTGTCCTGCTCCGCGGTTGCTTTGATGAAACCGTAGGGCGTGAACGTCAATGGGCCGACTTTAAGACCAACTAAACCACCGGATTTGGGAGGGTCCAAAGCCAGCACGCGCACGGGAACAACCGCCGCAACCACTGACGGCGCGACGGGCTTCGTTTCCGCAACCGGTTGTGGCGTGGAGACAGCTTGCGACGAAGGCGCGAGGGTAGCGCTGGCAGCCGGGGCCGCAGGCGCCACGGCAGGTTTCAATTGCGTAGATTCGGGCTGCAGCACGGGGGCAGCCTGGGGTTTAAGCGCGGGCGCAGGGCTGCCAGCCGGGACAATGCCCGCGGAAAGGTCCGCCGCATCCAATATACCTTTACGAGTGAGGACTTCAACCAGGAGTTGCAGTTGGGATTCGGGGGCTGCGCGGCGCAGAGCATCGACATCGGAAGACGTGAGCACCCCTTTCTTCAAGAGCACATCGACCAATGCCGTGAGATTCACAGCGCCTGCACGCGCGGCCGGCGTAGCGGTTCCGGCAACCGTGCCGGTTGCGCCGGGCGCATTTTCATTTGCTTTACTGCTATTGTTGTTTTCCGCAAAAACGGTAGCGACCGCTATGCCTATGAGGACCATACCGACGAGCTTCACTTTCAGTCTCTGCACAAATGTTGCCTTTCTCATTCCGGCTTGTGTGTAGATCTCTGCCGGATTCGTCTTTTCCTCTTTCATCGTATATTCGAAGGGTTAAGTGTTGCGAGAAGGAAACATACATTGTCACGGGTCAAATTGAGACGGAAGGCCGGGATTCGTCTTGAAGCGGGCACGCGTGAAATGAGAGGAAGCCGGCAGGTGAAAGAACGGTCTTCGGTCGCCAGTCGGGCTCGGAGATATCCTCTTACCCAACTTTGGGTCCCTTGGCGCCAGCCTCGCCACGCATGTGCTTCTATATGCTCTTTTTTCGCAGATATTCGCTCCCATCCCCCTTGACAAAAGCGACGCCGTTATAGATGCTAATGGCACTCAGCCTATCAGTGTCGATTTCGCCGTATGTTGTGCGCAAGGAGTTGGACTGGGGTCTGGCAAAAGTAAACGTGAGTGGCTGAATAACGGGGCCAAAGCCCTGCAGCGCAATTAAATCCAGAGCGGTGGGTGTGTGGCAAAGGCACGCACCCGGAATTCAGACAGAGCCAAGCAGCGGACGTAGTGTCGCAAGGAGCACATCATGAAGGGGAAAGTTGCGATTGTAACTGGCGGTGCAAGCGGAATTGGATGGGCAGTTGTGGAGTCGCTCGCCCAGGCGGGCGTGAACTGCGTAATTGCCGACATGGACGTTCCCGGCGGGGAACGAGCCGAGGCGAAACTGAAAGAGGCTGGGTTTACCAGCCTTTTTGTTAAAACAAATGTTTCCTCGCCCGACGACGTACGCCACCTCGTCGATGCCGCCGTCGAAAAATTCGGACGTCTCGACATCATGGTCAACAACGCGGGTCTGCAATACGTGGCGCCGGTGGTGGAGTTCCCCGAAGAGCGCTGGAACCTGCTGATAGGCGTCATGCTGACCGGAGCGTTCCTTTGCTGCAAGTATTCCCTGCCCCACATGATCAAGCAGAAATGGGGCCGGATTATCAACATCAGCTCGCTCCACGGCAGAGTGGCCTCGCCCTTCAAGGTGGCTTATATTTCGGCCAAGCACGGGGTGCTGGGGTTGACGAAGGTGGTGGCGCTGGAGCAGGCCGAAAACGGCATTACCTGCAATGCCATCTGTCCCGCCTACGTGCGTACTCCGCTGGTCGAGAAGCAGATTGCGGATCAGGCCAAAGCCAACGGCATCTCGGAGGACGAGGTGGTTCAGAAGATCATGCTTGCGCCGGCCGCCATCAAGCGGCTGCTGGAACCCAGCGAAGTCGCCTCGCTGGCGCGCTACCTGTGTACGGACGAAGCCGCAGGTATCACCGGCGCGGCGCTGGACATTGATCTGGGCTGGACGGCGCGCTAGAACAAGGACCTTCAGGGCGTGCCGCAAGGCCGCTTTCATCACTCGCAGGGAGAATTGATATGCCCGCCAATCCTCTAACCACTTCTCTTCAGACCCACCCTGTCGCCACGCTGGCGACTCATTCTCCGGAGCGGCACAAACTCGTCTCCGCCGCCGATGCCGTGCGCTTGATTCGCGATGGCGATACAGTTGCAACCGGAGGCTTCGTGGGCGTCGCCTTTGCCGAAGGGATTGCCGTCGCCATCGAGCAACAGTTCCTGGCCTCCGAAGAGGAACTCGGTCCGGGGAACGGACGGCCTCGCAACCTGACGCTCTTTTATGCCGCCGGACAGGGTGACGGAAAGGAACGGGGACTGAATCATTTTGGTCATCCAGGTCTGGTGAAGCGCGTGATTGGCGGACACTATGGCCTGGTGCCCAAACTCGGCGCGCTGGCGATCGCCGGCCTAATCGAGGCTTACAACTTTCCCCAGGGAGTGATCTCGCATATGTTTCGCGATATCGCCGCCCATCGCCCCAGGCACATCAGCAAGGTCGGATTGCAAACCTACGTCGATCCGCGTTATGGCGGCGGCAAGATCAACTCCCGCACCACCGAGGACTTCATCGAGTTAGTGACCATCGACGGCCAGGAGTACCTGTCTTACAGGACCTTCCCGATCAACGTCGGCATCATCCGCGGCACCACCGCGGATCCCGAGGGGAATGTCACCATGGAGCGCGAGGCGCTGACCATCGAAATGCTCTCCATTGCCATGGCCGCGCACAACTCCGGCGGCATCGTCATCGTCCAGGTGGAACGCATAGCCGAGAGCGGCACGCTCAATCCGCGCCAGGTGAAAATACCGGGAATTCTCGTCGATTGCGTGGTCGTTGCGGAAAAGCCGGATTACCATTGGCAGACATTCGCTACCGTGTACAACCCCGGTTTCAGCGGAGAGGTCCATACGCGGATGGCGGCTATTGCCCCGATGGAGTTATCGGCGCGCAAGGTAATCGCCCGCCGGTCGGCCTTCGAACTGAAGACCAACAGCGTGGTGAACCTGGGAATCGGCATGCCCGAAGGCGTGGCCAATGTGGCCAATGAGGAGAAGGTCACCGATCTCATCACCCTCACCGCCGAGCCTGGAGTGGTCGGCGGAGTTCCGGCCGGAGGGCTGGACTTCGGCGCCGCGGTTAATGCGCACGCCATCATCGATCAGCCATACCAATTCGATTTTTACGACGGCGGCGGGCTCGACCTGGCCATCCTCGGCCTGGCCGAGGCAGACCGCGAGGGCAACCTCAACGTGAGCAAGTTCGGTCCCAGACTGGCGGGCATGGGGGGATTCATCAACATCAGCCAAAACGCCAAGAGCCTGGTCTTCTGCGGCACCTTCACGGCGGGCAGTCTGGAACTGGGGTTCGCGGACGGCAAAGTGCAAATCCTCAAGGAGGGCCGCACGAAAAAGTTCGTGCATGAAGTGGAACATCGAACCTTCAGCGGCAAATACGCCAGCCTTCGCGGACAGCCGGTGCTTTATGTCACCGAACGCTGCGTCTTCCGCCTCATGCCGGATGGCCTGGAACTGATTGAGGTGGCCCCGGGAATCGATATCGAAAAGGACATCCTGGCGCACATGGACTTTAAGCCCATCGTGAACCAGCCCAGGCTCATGGACGCGCGCTTGTTCCTGTCCAAGCCCATGGGCTTGCGCAGCGATATATTGGATCTGCCCCTGGAGAGCCGGCTCACCTACGAGCGCAAACAGAATCTGTTCTTCGTCAACTTCGAAGGCTACGCGGTGCGCAGCCTGGAGCAGATCGGCCACATCGACCAGGCGGTGCGCGAAATTTTGGCGCAGGCGCCAGGAAAGGTATACACCATCGTCAATTACGACAACTTCTCGATCACTCCCGAGCTGCTGGGACCGTATACCGACATGGTGAAGACGCTGATGGAGGATTGCTACTCGGGCGTCACCCGCTACACGACCAGCGGCTTCGCGCGCATGAAACTCGGGGATGCCCTGGCCGAGCGCAATGTCGCTCCTCACATTTACGAGAATGCCGAGGAGGCCGGCAAGCACCTGCTCGAGCTCGAGGGGCAGCAGACGAAATAGCTCGGGTTTATCAGGGCAAAGAGCAGATCGGATTCCTGACCGGAAGCGGAGCCAGCCAGCGCTTGGCCGTAGGCCGGCTCCAGAATCCGCGGCGAAATCCAGGCAGGTCTCAGGACATTAGAAGTCCGCCGTTTACGTTCAACTCCGCTCCAGTGATGTAATCCGCATCCCGGGCCAGGAAGAGAACCGCCTTGGCGATCTCTTCGGGCTTTGCCAGCCGGCGCAGCGGTATTCTGGCGCAAATCTTTTCCAGAACCTCTGCCGGCATCGCTTCTACCATTTCCGTACCGGTATACCCCGGGCAAATTACATTGGCGGTGATGTTCTCTTTCGCCAACTCCAGCGCCAGGCATTTGGTAAACGCGATGATGCCGCCTTTGCTGGCGGCATAATTGGATTGGCCGAAGGATCCCGCCTGGCCGACGATGGAAGCAATGTTGATGATGCGCCCGTATTTTTGCTCGATCATGGACGGCATTACGGCACTGGTGCAGTAATAGGTCCCATTCAGATTGACCGAGATGACCGCTTCCCAGTCCTCATCGGTCATCTTTTTCATGGTGCGATCGCGCGTAATCCCGGCGTTGTTGACCAGGATGTCGATCTTCTTCCATGCCTCCAGGATTTTGCCGACGACACTGCGCGCGGCCTCTTTTTTAGACACGTCGCCCTGCACCAACAGGCACTCGCCGCCCATGGCGCGAATCTCGGCCAGGACCGCCTCCGCCGCGGCCACATTGCTGACAAAGTTGACGGCCACCGCTGCCCCATGGCGGGCAAGTTCCAGCGAGATAGCCTTTCCGATGCCGCGCGATCCGCCCGTCACCAGGGCAACTCTGCCTTTGAGCGTGTCCGTCGCCAGCCCGCTGCTGCCCGTATTGCCAATACCGCTACTTTCTGCCATAAAAAGACTCCTTGTGTACGAATGTATCTCGTGGAGCAAGGTCACCAGAAACCGGCGCCCCGAAGCTCCGACCGGATGGCCCAGCGCAATGGCCCCGCCATTCACGTCCACTTTCGCCAGCTCCGAGCCATCTCCTTGTGCGCGGTATCCGGCCAAATCGACACTGATACGCTGAGTGCCATTAGCATCTATAACGGCATCGGCCTTGTCAAGAGGGATAGGAACGAATATTTGCGGAAAAGCGCATACCGAGGCCCAGGCGTGGCGTGGCTGGTGTCTAGCCTACCCACACCTGAACTGGGACTGGCTGACTGCGAATGCAAAGCTGCGGGACCGGCAGAACCGGCTGGGGTATGTGGTCGAGCTGGCGCGGCAGGCCGCCGTGAGAGGCGGAAGCTCCCGACTCGAAGAGGAGTTGGCATCCCGCGTTGTCAGGCTGGAGCCCTCCCGCCTGGCGAAAGAAGATACTCTATGCAGAGAATCAATGACACGTGCCGAGCGGGCTTGGCTGCGCGAGCATCGGCCAAAATCGGCAGAGCACTGGAATCTCCTGACCGATCTTACCGTGGAACAACTCGATCAAGTCGTCCTCTAACCGGCCGCCGGAACCGTAGAACTCATTCTTCAAGGAGTTGGATGAGGCCGTAGATAAAGCCGTGCGCCTCGAATGCATTGGCGGATTCGTCGTCACGCTTTTGTACGGACTGGAGCGGCGACGAGCTCGCCTGCCGCTGGAGGCCTAGGGCCGTTATAAGTCGTTGACAGGCAAGGTGATCACCGACCAGCTCGCCAACCAGGTGGCGGGCCGCTTTCTGAAACAATTGATCGAAGAAGGCTTCGACTCCCGCCGCGAAATCTACACCATGACCACGGACGAAGTCCTTGCACATCTTGAACTTGTGGTCGCCGAAGCGCGGAAATTGGGCGAAATGCCGACATTAGTGCAAGATGCCAGCTAACAGCTCTCAGCAAACAGCTCACAGGGGTTAAAACGCGCGAAAAAGGGTCAACATATAGATGTACCGTTTTTTGCGAAAAATTGGGTTATTTGGGAAGCGGAAACAGTTGTCAGTTGTCAGTGGTCAGTGGTCAGGGAATAGGGGCTGCGATCCGCAGAAATGTTCCACGTGGAACATATTCATTCCATTGGATTTGTTACCATGTTTACTACATAATTATCTGCAAGGTTTTGAAAATAAATTAGAGGCAGGGATCAGGGAACAGGGGTCAGGGAACAGGGAACAGAAAAGCCGTGACGCATGCCGCCTTGAGATTTGGGATTTAGGCCAGCCCATGGCCTAATGTCCTACAATTTTCCTGCAACCATGCCCAAGCTCGATTGGCTCACCCGCCCCGAAGATGAACGCGCCGCCGCCAGCGTCCCCTACCGGCTGCTGGAGACAGTTCCCGAGTTGTCTTACGGCGATGAACAGACCGAGAACATGCTCATCCAGGGTAATAATCTTGATGCCCTCAAGGCTCTGTTACCCTTCTATGCGGGCCGCGTCAAGTGCATCTTCATCGATCCGCCCTACAACACCCGTAGCGCCTTCGAGCACTACGACGACAACCTCGAACACACCCAATGGCTGGGCATGATGTATCCCCGCCTCGAACTCCTCCGCGAAATGCTCACCGAAGACGGGAGCATCTGGGTCACCATCGACGACAACGAAGCCCACTACCTCAAGGTCATCATGGATGAGGTCTTCGGCCGCAATAACTTCGTGGCAAATGTGGTTTGGCAAAAGAAGGCGAGCCCGCAGGCCAACGCGATTTGGCTTTCGGACAGCCACGATCACATACTCGTATTCGCAAGAAATAAGAACAGATGGCATCCGAATTTGCTCCAAAGGAGCGCCTCCGCCGACGCACGCTACGACAATCCGGACAACGACCCGAGAGGACCATGGACATCTGGCGACTTCACGATCAGCTTGACCGGAGGGCAACGTGGAGCGCAGTTCGCAAAAACCGGCGAGAGCAATAATCTTTACGTGATTGAAACTCCTTCGGGCCGGAAACTCAGACCAACGAAAGGGCGATGCTGGGGTGCAATCGAAGACACCTTCAAACATCTCGCTGCCGACAATAGAATCTGGTTTGGCAAAGACGGGAATAACGTCCCGCGCATCAAGAGATTCCTATCAGAGGTGCAAGAGGGCATTGTCTGCACAACTGTTTGGCTCCGCACTGAGGTGGGCGACAACCAAGACTCGAAGCGAGAATCACTGCAGTTCAATAACGAGGAAGTCTTCTCAACGCCAAAGCCCGAGCGCCTCATCGGGAGGATCATTGAGGTGGCTAGCAGTGCGGGAGAAACAGTCCTTGACAGCTTTCTGGGCTCCGGCACAACCGCCGCCGTGGCTCACAAGATGGGCCGACGCTACATTGGCATTGAAATGGGCGAACACGCGGAGACGCATTGCGTACCGCGTCTCCGCAAAGTTGTGGACGGCGAGCAAGGCGGCATCTCCGAATCCGTCGGCTGGAAGGGCGGCGGCGGTTTCCGCTTCTACCGCCTCGGCAGCCCCATCTTCGATGAGCAGGGGCATATTCACCCCGCAATTCGCTTTGACCATCTCGCCGCGCACATCTGGTTTTCCGAGACGCACACGCCGCTCTCCCACAAACGTAAACGCTCGGCCTTTCTCGGCACGCACAACGAAACAGCCTATTACCTGCTCTATAACGGCATTCTGGGCGACAAGCGCGCGGATGGGGGCAATGTGCTGACGCGCAAGGTGCTGGGCGAATTACCATCACATGATGGGCCGAGGGTGATTTACGGCGAAGCCTCCCGCTTGAACGCAGTCACCCTAAAGCAACTCAGGATTGTTTTCAAGCAGACGCCTTACGATGTGAAGGCGCGATGAAGAGAAGATGATACGGCGCGGCTAAAGCCGCGCCGTATCAAAGAAATCAAGGAACTGTCAACCATGGACTTCCAGCTCAAAGACTTCCAAAAGCGCACCCTCAAGAAACTTGGAGATTTCCTAGGCGAGGTCCGCCTTTACGGCGATGCGCCGCGCGCCTTTGCCAAGTTTGCCGAAGAGCGAGACGGCCTTGTGCCGCTCTATCGCACAGTTCCGGGGCTGGAGAACGTGCCCTACGTCTGCTTGCGGCTGCCCACCGGCGGCGGCAAGACGATTCTCGGCGCCTACGCCATTCATGTCGCCGCCAGAAACTACATTGAAAAGGATTACCCGCTTGTTTTATGGCTGGTTCCAAGCAACACGATTCGCACACAGACCGCTAAAGCCCTGAAAGATGCGACACATCCTTACCGGCAAGCCCTTGACGAAGAATTTGAAGGCCATGTGCGCGTCTTTGACATTGAAGAGATCGAGAACATCCGCCCACAAGACCTGCTGGAGCGCGTCTGCATCGTCGTTGCCACCATCCAGACTCTTCGCGTATCCGATAAAGCCGGGCGCGACGTCTACGCGCACAAAGAAGCCCTTGAAGATCATTTCACTCGTATCAACACAAAGCTCCCAGAACTCGACCGCATCGAATCCGGCCTCTACGCGGGAAAGGTGAAGTACTCTTTCGCCAACCTGATGATGGTTCACCGCCCGATGGTGATCATGGACGAAGCGCACAATGCGCGGACTCACCTTACCTTTGAGGTGCTGAATCGCATTTCGCCCTGCTGCATTGTGGAGCTGACCGCGACCCCGGACAACGATCCCCGGACGGGCAGCAATGTTTTGTGTCGCGTCTCCGCCGCCGAACTCAAGGCAGAAGCGATGATCAAGTTGCCTATCGTCCTTACCGAGCACACCTCCTCATGGGAGTCAGCGTTGAGTGATGCTCTGCGCACGCGCAGGCGGCTGGCGGGATTGGCTGAGGGCGAGTCCCAATACATCCGTCCCATTCTTCTGATTCAGGCCGAGAATCAGGACCGGACTGCAAATGTCGATGCGGTCAAGAAATATCTGCTGGAAAACGAGCGCATCCCCGAAGACAAGATCGCCATTGCAACGGGAACGCAGCGCGAGCTGGAGGGCATCGACCTTTTCAAAGAGAATTGCCCTATCGAAATTATTATCACCGTGCAGGCTTTGAAAGAGGGGTGGGATTGTTCCTTTGCCTACGTCTTCTGCTCCACGGCGAATATTCACAACGCCACCAGCGTGGAGCAACTACTGGGCCGTGTGCTGCGCATGCCCTACGTTCAACGCCGCAAGGCTGAGGACTTAAACAAGGCTTACGCGCACGTCTCTAGTCCGAATTTCTCCGAGGCAGCAAAGCAACTTGAAACCAGCATGGTCGCTTTAGGCTTCGACGCCGCCGAGGCAGAGCAAGCCATCGTGCGTGGCCAACCATCCTCGGGTGGATTGCCACTGTTTGATGCACCTGTTGTGATGGAACTATCGGCAACGCCTGATTTGAACAGCTTGACGGAAAAGGAGCATGAGCAAGTCATTCTCCATCGCCTTCCCAATGGCAAGGCCACAATCGAGATAGTCGGCCCTGTCACAGAACCTATGCGCGAGAAGATTGTAGCCGCCGTTGCGCCCGCCGATAGGCCGGCGGTCGAACAAAGGCTTCGCGAATATACCGAAAGGCCCAAAAGGGTATTGGCGCCATCGGAGCGAAGAGATGCCTTCATTGTTCCGCGCCTTTGCGCGCGCTTTGACGGCCAACTGCGACTCTTTGACGAAGACCTGATTCTCGACGCATACAGTTGGGATTTGCTTGCCTCTAAGACTTCGCTTTCCGGCTTTCACTACGACCCAGCAACGCGAACATTCGAGCTGGATGTGGATGGAGGCAGAATCCGGACAAGGTTCATGGGAACGGATCAACTTGACCTGAGCTTGATGCCGGTTGAATGGACAGAGACCGATCTGGTGCGTTGGCTAGAAAAAGAAATTCGCCAAACTGACGTGAACTCACGGACGATGGAGGAATGGGCTCGGCGGGCCATCCGCGAATTGCTTGCCTCCGGACGCTTTGATCTTTCGACCCTTGTTCGAGCAAAGTATCTTCTTTGCCGGGAGCTATTGGGCGCGATCACAAAGTCCCGCGAAACCGCCTATCGGAATGCTTATCAGGAGTTGCTCTTTGGACCATCTGCCGCGCTGGAAACCAGCTTTAATTATTCCTTTGAATATGACCCTAAGAACTATCCGGCCAACTGGTATTACACAGGCAGCTACAACTGGAGAAAACATTATTACCCGGTGCCTGGCGAACTGAAAAGCGAGGGCGAAGAATTTGAGTGCGCCAAGGCGCTAGACTCGCAGGAAGAGGTCTTGTATTGGGTTCGGAATCTGGCGCAGCAAAAGGATGCGTCTCTTTGGCTCCAAACCTACAAGGACCGTTTCTATCCAGACTTTGTTGCAATGCTGAAGGATGGCCGTACCCTGGTTGTGGAATACAAGGGGGGACGTGATTCTGACAGCCCCAGCGCAATAAGTGATCGCAGTCTCGGCGAAAAGTATCAGGACAACAGCAATGGAAAGGCCCTCTTCCTAATGGCTGTATGGGAGGATGAGCGGGGCCGAGGGGTCTACGACCAGATAAGTGACAAGATAGTGGGGAAGGCCTGAGCCGTCCATGGTCACTCTAATTCCTAATCCCTAGTCCCTAACCCGTGTCTCTTCCCCTTTCCCATAATGCGGTACGGTATCACCATGGACTATCAATAATTTTTCAGCATTTTTGTACGCAGAAAGTTCTGCAATGGCAAGTTTTTCTGGAGAGGATGGGTCAAGGAGCTGGCGGCGGGTCCGCAGGTACATGCCAACCTGTGCGCGGCGCAACTGGTTGAAATAGTGCCGGTTAGGGGCGACAGCTTTTAGCGGGTGGAGAGCCACCAATCGCGGCCGGCGCACCAGCAACTGTCGTCGGGCTGGTTGTTGCGGTGAAGATGCCGGACCTGGCTGCCGCTTTTTTTCCATAACGCATCGGAAAGCGCGCGGGCGGCCTGGGCGTTTTGTGCTCCGGCGCAGGCGACAAACTGCACGCCGCAGAGGAAGCAGGCGGGCCAGGAGCCGTCGGGCGAGCGGGTGACGAGCAGCATCTTACCGTCCTGATCTTCCGGCTCGAGGGGAAAGAGCAGGCGGCCGTGGGGGCGCAGAGCATCGAGCCAAAGGGCCAGGGGCTCGGCGGCGGCGGCGTTTACATAGAGCAGATCGCAGGCCGGCAGGGGCGCTTCAGCTCCGGAGCGCGAGTGGACCGCAACCTGGGGAAAACCGGCGAGAAGCGCGGCGGCGCGATGAGCCAACTCCGGCTCGATCTCATAGGCGTCCACATGGCCGGAGGCGCCCACCAGCATGGCCAGCATGGCGGTGTAGTAACCGGTGCCCGCGCCCACGTGGACGGCGCGCTCGCCTTTTTGGGGAGCGAGCGCGTTGAGGCAGAGGGCGTGGAGACTGGGCTGGCCGTTGTTGAGGCCGCGGACGGCGCCCAGCGGGACCAGCACGTCCTGGTAGAGGACGGCGGGATCGTCTGACGTGGCCGGGGCGTGCGTGCCGGACGTGATCGTCCTCCAGGGCGGCGGGCCGACAAAGTCCTCGCGCGGAAGGGATGCTAGGGCAGCGGCAATCTCGCTGCTGAGGCCGACGCCGGGAGCGAGGCCGGCCAGGGTGATGATGCGCTGGGCGTAGGCGCTGCGGCAGGCCTGAAGGCGAGCGTTACGGAGGGGGTCGGGCGGGCTGGGGTCGGTTTGAACTGGATGAGCCTGGTCACGCTGCATCGCTGCTCCTTCCCCGACTGCCCGCGCCGGCCTTCGCCCGGCAAACGGTGCGCCATCCTCATTATCGGAAGCTCCAGCCTGCGCGGCAAGAATCACGCGCTGGTACAATCAAAAAAAGCTTAAAAATGGCCACTTCTAACTGTTTTTTGAGGATGAATGAGCGGGAAGCGAGAGCGATGACGCTGCGGCTATTCAATACGCTGACGGGAGAGGTGGACCCGGTGACGCCGTCGGACGGCGAGACGCTGCGAATGTATGCCTGCGGTCCGACGGTGTACGACTACGGGCACATCGGCAATTTCAGGACGTTTTTGCAGGTGGACGTGCTGCGGCGGTTTGTGAAGCTGACGGGGATGAAGCTTCGCCACGTGATGAACATAACCGACGTGGACGACAAGATTATCCGCAACGCGGCGGCGGCGGGGATTTCGATTGGCGAGTACACGGCGCGGTATGAGCGGGCGTTTTTTGAGGATCTGGAAACGCTGCGGGTGGAGCGGCCGGAGGTGATGGCGCGGGCCACGGAGCACATTCCGCGGATGGTGGAGCTGGTGGAGAAGCTGGCCAAGGCGGGCGCGGCTTATCAGGCGGAGGACGGGAGCTGGTACTTCCGGCTGGCGGCGTTTCCGGAGTATGGAAAATTAAGCAAGAAGGATCTGTCCGGGATGGAAGACGGGGCGCGGGTGGATCTTGACGAGTACGAGAAAGACTCGGCGCGGGACTTTGCGCTGTGGAAGGCGGCGAAACCGGGGGAGACCTCGTGGGAGACGGCGATTGGACGGGGGCGGCCGGGTTGGCACCTGGAGTGCTCGGCGATGGCCATGGAGTACCTGGGGGAGAGCTTCGATTTGCACGCGGGCGGGGAGGATTTAATTTTTCCGCACCACGAGAATGAGATTGCGCAGAGCGAGAGCGTGACCCACAAGGGGTTTGCGCGGCACTGGACGCACGTGCGGTTCCTGCTGGTGGACGGACGGAAGATGTCCAAGAGCGAGGGGAATTTTTATACGCTGAGGGATCTGCTGCTGAAGGGGTACAAGGCGTCGGCGATACGGCTGGCGCTGATTTCGGTGCCCTACCGGCACCAATACAACTTCACGTTTGAGGGGCTGGCGGAGGCGACCAGCGCGGTGGAGAGGCTGCGGACGTTCCGACAAGGGTTGATGGAAGGGAACTTTGCGGAGGGGGAGAATGAGGCGTTGCAGGAGGCGGCGTGGAATGCGCGAGCGGAGTATTTGGCCGCGCTGGTAACGATCTGAATACGGCCGAGGCGCGGGCGCCGATCTTCGAGCTGCTGCGGGCGGCGAATACGGCGATGGACCAGGGTGAACTGAAGGCCGGCGACCGGGATGCGATTCTGGTGGTGCTGAAGGATTTTGACGCGGTCTTCGATGTGCTGGAGGACCGGGACGCGGAGGCTACGCGGCGGGCGCTGGAGTGGGCGGAGCAGGAAGGCCGGATGAGCGAGGTTGCTCCGGAGCTCGTGGCGCGGCAGGGGCTGACGGATGCGGCGATTGAGGCGCTGGTGGAAGAGCGGAGATTGGCCAGGAAGCAGCGGAACTTTGCGCGGGCGGACGAGATTCGCAAGGAGCTGGCTGACAAGGGCGTGGTGATTGAGGACTCAAAGGACGGGGTAAGGTGGAAGCGGAAGTAATTCCCAAAATCATTCAGATTGAGGAGATCAACGATGGAAGCGAATGAAGTGCAGGAACTGGAAGAGCACGCGGAGCACGCGGAGCATGATCGGATGCTTCGGCCGGTGGCGTTGACGATGACATTTTTGGCGGTGCTGGTGGCAGTAACCACAGTGCTGGGGCATCGCACGCACACCGAGGTGGTGTTGGATCAGGACAAGGCCACGGACAAGTGGGGCGAATACCAGGCGCAGAAGACGCGCTCCTACAACACGACGCTGAGCATCGACCTGATGAAGGTTCTGACGATTACGGATAAAGAAACCGCGAAAAAGCTGGTGGAGGGCTATCGCGAGCACCAAGAGAAGTGGGCCGAGGAGACGAAAGAGGACATGGCCGAGGCCAAGGAGCTGGAGGCCGAGGTGGAGAAGGCCGAGGCCAAGGCTAATCACTTCGACTTTGGCGAGGCGCTGCTGGAGATAGGGCTGGTGATCACCTCAATCACGCTGCTGACGCACAAGCGGATTTACTGGTTTGTCGGGCTGGGGTTTTCGGTCATCGGGATTGTGGCGACGGTGATGGGGGTGTTGCTGAAGTAGGGATGGGGCGGCGCGTGGTTTTAATGCGTCAAGGATGGTGGTAGACTGGTTGCCGTATGAAAAACCTTCTGTTTGCCGCGCTTCTTGTCCTTTGCGTCGTACCGCTTGCGGCGCAAGCGCCCGCCACCCCTGACGCCGCTCTCGCTCCCATTCCTCCACCGCCTCCTGTGGACGCACAGTCGCACACGAGCGATCTTGGCTTCAGCTATAACATCCCGCCAGACTGGGATGTTGTGGACACCAAGCCGATGCTACCTAGTGTGTTGCAGCAGGCGGCCAGGGATTACGGCAACGAGGCCGCAAAAATGGCAGCTTGTGTTCAACTGCCGCTGACAGCCCACCACGGCAACCCGCCTTCCGCCATTGCGGTCGTGGGGCTGTCGTTTGACTGCATGGGACACTCGTTCACCGCGCAAGATCTTCCGGGGATTGCCAACGGCGTCTCCGAGGGCTTGAAGAAGAATATTCAGATTCTCAGTCCGGTCAATAACACCTATACGCTGGGCACGCACAGCATGTGGATCGAGCGCGCCTCCGGCTCGCTGATCGGCCACCCGGAGATCAAGCGAACCATGGAAACGGTTTGCAGCGTTCTCAAGAAGGGCGTTGTTTGCTGGATGACGATGGCCGCCGACGATGACGCGCTCGCGACCTTTGAAAATGGCATGGTGACGCTGGACGGAGAGGATGCGACGGTATTGGTTCCGGCAGGTTCGCTGCAACAGAAGCCGTAGCCAGAAATCATGAGCTCGTTGAGCGCCTATTGCCTGACATCCAGGAGATTACGGCGCAGATGGCCAGGATTGCTCCGATGACGGCCAGAGACAGTGTGATGGGCACGTCGATCCAGCGGCTAGCGAGCATCTTGAGCGCGACAAAGGCCAGCAGCGCGGCCAGGCCGTAGTGGAGATAACGGAAGCGGTTGAGCAGCGCGGCCAGGGCAAAGTAGAGCGAGCGAAGGCCGAGGATGGCAGCGATGTTCGAGGTGTAGACCACGAAGGGATTGTGGGAGACGGCGAGCACGGCGGGGATGGAATCGACGGCGAAAAGCAGGTCGGTACATTCGACGGCGAGAATGATGGGGAGCAGAGAGCCGCGAGCCGGTTGTAATTTACGAAACAATCCACGAAGGGCCGCAGGCGCTTCAGGGATTGCAGCGCTGGCCGCGCCGCCACGGACGAGACGCCAGGCCGCGTAGAGCAGAATCAGGCCGAAGAGCCATGTAATCCATTCGAAGCGCGTAAGCAGCGTGATGCCCGCGGCGATGAAGAGCGCGCGCAGGAGGACGGCTCCGGCCACTCCCCAGAGCAGGGCGGTGTGCTGGCGGCGCGGCGAGATGCGAAAGCCCTGGAAGAGGACCAGAAAGACAAAGAGATTGTCGACGCTGAGCGAGGCTTCGATGGTGTAGCCGGCGACGAATTCGAGGGCGGGCTGATGGCCTTTGGCGATGGCGATCCAGGCGGCGAAGGCTGTGGCGGAAGCGACGAGAAGAGCGGTCCATAGCCAAGCGAGGGTTTGGGTGCGGCGCGATTCAGGGCGGCGGACGACGAGCAGCCAGTCGGCCAGCAGCAACGCGGCTACAACCGCGTGAAAGCCGAGCCACCAAAGCCATGAGACGCCGGCAAGCATAGTTGAATGGTACCGCAGGGATCAGAAAAGACCACGTCCTTATGGTTCGTGCTATCCCACCCTTGCGACAAGAACAAAAACGTTCGCAAGGATAGGGCACCCAACCAACCTCAGGAAGCCCGGCCGGTCTTGTTCAGGTAGCTGTAAAAGCCCAGATCCGCGCCGTTTAGAGTCTTGACGATGTAGAGAACCTGCCCGTAGTGCATGGCGAAGTGTTCCACGACCTTGTAAACAGCATCCAAACCGCCGACTTTGATAACCCTGAATTTCGTACCGGGCAAGCAAATCCTCGCGGGTGAGCCGCGCCAGAACCTCCTCTGCCTGTTGCATGGTTGCGCCTAATTGATCAAGGAGCGCGGAGGCTGAAATCAATTCGCGCTGGTTAAATTCCGCAGGACGATTGCGGTTGTCTTCCAGCCGGTTGAAGGAAGCCACCAGCCATTGGCGTAGATTTCCGTTGAGATGCAGGAGGAGATTTCCGATGCTGTTGCAGGCTTCGTTGGGACGCCACCAGAGTTGCTCCTCGGTGAGCGATTCGACGCAGCCTTTGAGCCGGGGCCAGCATTGCTCGATGAGTAAGTGGCGGGATTGCTCGAGAAATAGCGCGGGTACATCGGCGGGAGTGGCTGTCATGGGCTGTTTCCTTTGCGTTAACGAACGTCTGATTAAAATTTGATAGTCCTTGCACCGTCCCTACGGGACTCCGGAGAGCATTTGTGAAAACCGCTTTCCCCACGCTAAAGCGCGGGGCTAACAAACATTGCGCCTACGGCGCGGCTGCCAGGACATTCCTTATGCTGCTCTCAATCCAGCCGTCCCTTTCAAAACATTGGTTGAATCAAAGGTCACTTACCGCAGATTGATCAGCCAGATGGTTTCCAGGAAGACGTCGCCGGCGATGGTGAGGCTGTCTGCGCTGATCTTGTCCATGGTGTCCTGGGCGGTGTGGTGATAGGTGTTGTGGGGGCCGTAATCGAGGTCGATGATGTCGATGGAGGGGACGCCGCGCTTGACAAAGGGCAGGTGATCGTCCTGGATATCCCCCTCCTGCTTGAAGAAATAGTGCTCATAACCGAACTTCTTGGCCGCCTTTCGGACCAGCGCGACCAGCCAATCCGTGGAGTTGGTATCGCGTTTAATGTTGAGATCCTTGTCGCCAATCATGTCGGCGAGAATGAAGGCTTTGATTTTGGGCAAGGTTCCGTCGCGCGTCCATTTGGCGGCCAGGTGTTTGCTGCCGTAGGTGGAGTCGGAGTCAGTCCATTCCTTGATGGCCTCTTCGCCGTCGAAGAAGACCAGCCAGACGGAGTAGCCATCGAGCTTTTTGCCGCCGGCGGTCCCGGCGCGCAACTGGTCGGCGATGGCCAGCAGCAGGCCGGTGGTGGAGCCGCCGTCGTTGGCGCCGACGAAGTTGATGTCCTTGAGCCAGTAGTTGGTTTCGTAGTGGGTGGCGAGGACGATTACGCCGTCCTTTTTGCCGGGAAAGCGCACGATGAAGTTGCGCATGTCTACGGAGCCGATGGGCGTGGAGGCGGTGAAGGTATCTTCTTCGAGCTGATCGTACTTGAAGTGATCGCGCAGGAAGGCTTCTGCCTTGAGATGATTCTGGCTGGTGGGCCAGCGCGGGCCGATGGCGACAAACTGGCGGGCGTAGTCGAGGGCTTTGGCGCCGTTGAAATGGGTTTGGGCGGGAGAGACGAGGGGGACGAGAAGGAGCAGGGCGAGAACAAATCCTGTCCAGAGTTGTTGATTCCCAGGTCTCAAAATCGAGACCTGGGGCACCCGGGTTTTTGTGGAACGGCCTACTAAAAACAAACTCACTTTGCGGCCTCCTTGGCTTCCTTGGCTTTGCGGCGGGCGGGATGGACCCACCAGGCGATGCCGATGCCCAGCAGATAGAGAGCCAGCATGGGAAGAGCGTAGATGCACATGGTCCAGGGGTCGGGGCTGGGGCAGATGATGGCCGCCACCAGGAAGACGGCGAGAATCGCGTAGCGGATATTCTTCCACAAAAAGCGCGGGGTGACGATGCCGAAGAGCGCCAGGAAAAAGATAAGGATCGGCATCTCGAAGCTGATGCCCAGGCCGAGGATGATGGAGAGAAAAAAGCTGGAGTACTCCTCGATGGTGACCATGGGAGTGAAGTTCTTTCCGAAGTCCACGATCAGGATTTGCATTGCGCCGGGCAGGACCCAGAAGTAGCCGAAGGCGGCGCCGGCGAGAAACAGTCCCACGGTGGCGGCCATGAAGGGAATCACGAAACGCCGCTCATTCTGGTAGAGCCCGGGCGCAATAAAGAGCCAGACCTGGTAGAGGATGAAGGGCGAGGCCAGAATCAGCCCGCCGATCAGCGAAACCTGAATGTCCAGGTTCAAGGGGTCCATGGGGTGAGTAAAGACCAGCGACTTGCCGATGTGGTTGAGGGGCGCCTGGATGAAGGCGACAAGCTGCTTATAGAAGATTCCGGCCACGCAGAAGCCGAGGACCAGAAAGAGGAAGGAGCGGATGATGCGCTTGCGCAGCTCGTCGAGATGCTCCATGAGGCTCATTCCGGGCAGTTCGGCACGCTCGGTGACGGCCTCGCGCGCTTTGCTGATGGCGTCAGCGGGATCAATCATGCGCGCCTCCCGGTAGTCTTGCTGGTCTTTTTAGCCTTGGCTGGCGCCTTGGTTGCAGCCGGTTTGGGCTTGGCTGCGCGGGCGGGTTTCTTTGCTGCCGGAGCCTTGGCTTGCGAGGGCCGCTTGCCAGGCTTTGACGCAGGTACCGGCTCGCCGGTGGAGGGAGGTTGAATGCGCGGGTAGGGCTCTTCTGAAGCGGTTGCTATTGCGGCAGGGTAAAGGACCTGATCCGGGTAGGGGCTTTCCGCGGGCGTTGCCGAGACTGTTTCCGTAGCAGGAGAAACTGCGGCAGCCGGTTCGGAGGAGGAGGCAAGCGCGCTCAGGCGCTCAGCTTCCTTCTTGCGGCGCTCGGCCTCCTCGGCGTTGCGCAACTCCTCTTCCATCTGGAACTTGAAGTCATTGGAGGCCTTGCGGACTTCGTACATGATTTTGCCGATTCGGCGGCCGATCTCCGGCAGACGGCGGGGGCCGAAGACCACCAGCGCCAGCACCATGAGAATGAGCGAGTTTTCAAATCCCAGGCTGGCAACTTGAATTGTGGGCGGCATCACCATGAAGGTTCATGATAACTGCCCGCGCATGGGGCGAACAAATGGAGGCGGTGGGGCTTCATCGGAGAATGCGGAGCAGGCGCTTGCCGAGCCCTCATCATCATGCGGAACCAAAGAGCGTGCCGCGCCGTACCTATCGCTGAGGCTGGAGCGGGGTATTGCCCTGCTCGGAAAGAGGCAACAATGAAGCGGATTGTGATTGCGATTCTTTTCGGCCTGGTTGCGGGCGCGATTTGCGCAACCGGATTATTCTATGGCGGCATTATGAAGTTCTCGATTGCGACATTGATTTGGGTCTTATTGAACAGGGCGGTAATGGGCTTTGTGATTGGCGTGTCGGGGCTGAAGCTGCATTGGGCCTGGAACGGCATCGTTATGGGGCTGGCGGTTGGATCGATCTTTTCCTATTTCCTTTTCATGAATGTGGGAATGGGGATACTGCCGCTGATGAATTTCTTTGTCAATGGGCTCTTCGGGCTGATGATTGAGTTTTTTACGACCGTTGTTTTCAAGCAGCCGGCGCCTGCGTCCGCTCGGGCTTAAGTTCGCGCTGAAAAGCAGGAGAGAAATCGGGAAGAGTGTTCCGGTCAGGCCGGGTGGAGGAGTGTGCCGGACGGTCTGGGGCGAGTTTACTCTTTACATTTCAACGATTTAGATTTCTGTTCACATTTTTGTTACACTAATTGGCAAGTGGAAGCGGCCGCAGCCGGGCAGGATTTCTCTTTGGAATCCTCCGGCTGCGGGCTGCGTCTAATTGTTAAAGGCTTGCAACATCCCCGTGGATGGGGGCACTTGAAGAAGCGGCCGGGCGCAAGCGCCGGCAAGTTCTGCAAGGCCAGTGCATCCACTGCAAGCCGTACATTGCTTTCAACATCCCCGTCTGCTGCTCCCAAATGGAGCGAGTGGACTGAAGGCGGAATACGGTGAACCTGGTTCTCGATGAAGTGACAGCGGCCTCGCCGGAGGCCGGCAGTGCCTGTAGCCTGGAAAACTACCTGGCGCTCCCCGACCACACGATGGACGGCCGCATTGCGGAAGCTCGCGCGCGGCTGGGGACGACGACTCTGATTCTCGGCCACCACTACCAGCGCGACGAAGTGATCCGCTTTGCCGACGCCACGGGCGACAGCTATAAGCTCTCCAGAATCGCTGCCGAAACTGGCGCGAAATACATTGTTTTCTGCGGCGTGCACTTTATGGCGGAGAGCGCCGATGTGCTGGGCAGCGAAGGGCAGCAGGTGATTTTGCCTGACCTGAACGCGGGCTGCTCGATGGCCGATATGGCCGAAATCTCGCAGGTTGAGGCCTGCTGGGAGGCGCTGGAGCGGCTGGGACTGGCCGGCGAGATCGTGCCAATTACCTATATCAATTCGACGGCCGCCATCAAAGCCTTCTGCGGCGAGCGGGGCGGGCTGGTCTGCACCTCGTCCAGCGCGCGCGGCGCATTCGAGTGGGCTTTTCAGCGCGGCAAGCGCATTCTGTTTTTGCCCGACCAGCACCTGGGCCGCAATACAGGATATTCCATGGGCATTCCGCTGGAGGAGATGGCGGTGTGGGATCCGTGGGTGATTGCAGGGCGGACAGACGAAGGAGAAGCTGGCAGCAAGCCGCGTGCTGCTGTGGAAGGGGCATTGCGCTGTGCATCAGCGCTTCTTGCCCAGCCACGTGGACGCGGTGCGCGCAAAATATCCCGGCATCCAGGTGATCGTGCATCCCGAGTGCCGCTTCGAGGTCTGCCAGAAGGCCGACGCGCATGGGTTCGACCGAGCGGCTGATTGCGCTGGTGGAGCAGGCACCGGCAGGACAGATGTTCGCCGTGGGGACGGAGATTCACCTGGTCAACCGCATGGCGCGCAGATTTGCCGCCGAGGGCAAGAAGGTGATCACGCTGGACGATACCGGCTGCCTATGCACGACGATGTATCGCATCAGCCCGCACCACCTGGCCTGGGTGCTGGAGAATCTGGTGGAGGGCCGCGTGGTCAACCGCATCCAGGTGAAGCCGGGCGTGAAGAAATGGGCTAAGGTGGCGCTGGACCGGATGCTGGAGACGACAGCAATCAGCTAACAGCTGTCAGATGACAGCGGACGGTCAAGTGCAGACAACGAAAATTGCAAATTGTGAACTGAAAGCTGTAAGCTGATCGCTGAGAGCTGTCACTATGAAGACGTTCACACTCGAAGAAGCGCAATCTCTGTTGCCGGTGCTGGAGTCGCTGCTGAAGCGCGCCATCGAGGGCAAGCAGTCGGCCCAGCAGGTGGAGGCTGTCCTCTCCGAGCTGGCGCGGCGCATCTACCTCTCCGGCGGCATGAGGGTGGACTCGGAAAAAGTAGCTAAACTGCGCGCGGAGCTGGAGGCGCAGGTGCTGCGTGTGCGGGAGAGCATCGCCGAGATCGACGCCATCGGCGTGCAAGTGAAGGATCTGGATGCCGGGTTGCTGGATTTTCCATGCCGGCTGGACGACCAGGTGGTGCTGTTGTGCTGGCGGATGGGCGAACCGGCTATCGAGCACTGGCACCCGATGGATACCGGCTTCAAGGACCGCCAGCCGGTGGATGAACGCTTCCACCGCCGTTCCGCATCAGGCAACCGGCCGAACTGATTGACTATGAATCAAGAATAGAGCCCGTCAGATAGCATGCAGAGTACTGTATTGTTGCGTATTCCCTACTCGCGGACGGCGATGCCCAGCGCCTTCATCTTGCGATAAAGGTGGCTGCGCTCCAGGCCGAGCAGCTCGGCAGCGCGGCTCATGTTGTTGCGGGATTCCTCGATCTTCTTCATGATGAACTCGCGCTCGTAGGCGTCGCGGGCCTGTTGCAGAGTGGAAAACTCCTCGGTAGAGCGCGTGCCGGCTTTGTGGGTGAGCGGCGGCAGATGTTTGCGCTCGATGCGCAGCGTGCGGGGATTGAGAATCATCACCCTTTCAATCATGTTTTTCAGCTCGCGCACGTTGCCGGGCCAGTGGTATTGCGAAAGCGTCTCCAAGGCTTCCTCGCCGATCTCCATGCGCGGGCGTCCGTATTGCCGGCCGAACTCGGCGAGAAACTCGCGAACCAAAAGCGGGATGTCCTGCTTGCGCTCGCGCAACGGGGGGACAAAAAAGGGGACAACATTGAGCCGGTAGAAGAGGTCTTCGCGGAAATTTCCCTTGGCGATCTCCTCTTCCAGGTCCTTGTTGGTGGAGGCGATCAGGCGCACGTCCACGCGGATGGGCTGCGTGCCGCCCACCGGGGTAAACTGCTGGTCGTCGAGCGCGCTGAGCATTTTGGATTGCGTTTTGAGGCTCATGTCGCCGACTTCGTCCAGAAAGAGCGTCCCGCCGTTGGCGCGCTCCAGCGTACCGCGCTGCTCCTGCAATCCGCCGGGTTGCGCGCCGTGCCGGTAGCCGAAAAGCTCCGCCTCGATGTGCGCCTCGGGAATGGCGGCGCAATTCAGCTCGACAAAAATCTGGTCGCGGCGCAGGCTCTCGGCGTGGATGGCGCGGGCGATCAGCTCCTTGCCGGTACCCGATTCGCCGTAGATGAGCACGCGGCCATTGGTGGGCGCCATGAGGCGAATCTGCTGGCGCAGGGCCTTCACGGGAACGCTTTCACCGGTCAGCACCGAACCCACGTTGAACTGGCGCTTGAACTCCAGATTTTCCGCGCGCATCCGGCGCGCCTCGACGGCGTTCTTGAGCACGATGAGGGTGCGCTCCAGCGAGAGCGGCTTTTCCAGGAAGTCGTATGCGCCCAGCTTGGTGGCTTTGACGGCGGTCTCGATGGTGCCGTGACCGCTGATGATGACCACTTCGGGGCGGTGCTCGGCTCCCTGACGGTGAATGTCGCCCAACACGTCGAGGCCGTCGCGGTCGGGCAGCCAGATGTCCAGCAGGACCACGTCGTAGGGCGCGTCCTCCAGCAGGATCTTCGCCTCGGCCGCCGTGGCTGCCGTAGCCACGCCGTAACCCTCCTCGCGCAAAATCTCTTCGAGAGAAGAACGAATCTCGGCCTCGTCGTCTACTACCAGAATGTGATTCATTTGTGCGACCCTCCCGGCGAATCCGCGGAATCGGTGTGCTCTGCGGGTTCTGCTAACGGTTCCTGCATAGGCTCCATTAACGGCAGCCGCATGAGAAAGCGCGCGCCCTTGGGGCTGTTGGCCTCGGCGCGCAAGCTACCGCCATGCTCCTGCACGATCTTGGCCGCGATGGAAAGGCCCAGCCCTGTGCCACGCTGCTTGGTTGAATAGTAAGGCAGAAACAGTCGCTCGCGGATTTCGTCAGTCAGGCCGTGGCCGGTGTCGGAGACCACAACCTCGACGGACGCGCCGTCCTCGCTGAGCGAGCTTTCAACGCCGAGGACGCGCAACAAGCTGCCCTGCATGGCCTCGGCGGCATTGTCGATGAGGTTGGCCAGGGCGCGGCGGATGGCCTCGGGATCGGCCAGCACCGGCGGGAGGCCCGGCTCCAGCTTGCATTCGACAGTGATATCGTCCAACCGGCCGGCAAAGAGCGCCAGCGCTTCCTCCGTCACTCGATTCAGATCGCAAGCGCGCGGCTGCGGCGCGGGAAACTCGGCCAGCGCGGAAAACTGGTCCACCAGCATGCGCAGCGTGCCCACGCAACCCAGAATCACCTCGCTGCATTTGCGGATGACGGCGGGTGAGTCCGTCTGGGAGCGGTCCAGATGCCGGCTGATGCGTTCGGCGGAGAGCGCGATGGGGGTCAACGGGTTCTTGATCTCGTGGGCCACCCGCTGCGCCACCTCTTTCCACGCCAACTGCCGCTGCGCGCGCAAAAGTTCCGTCGTATCCTCCACCACCAGCACCGTGCCCGGCCTCCCCTGAGTCAGATCAAACCGCGCGCTGGTGATGGCCAGATGGAGAATACGTCCCCGGCCGTGGAACTCAATCTCTGTAAAGGCAGCGCCCATGCGGTGGCCGCGGCGAATCACGCCGGCCAGATCCCCGGCGCACTCGGCGGGAAACAGCGATTCGATCTTCTCCCCACCCAGGCTGAGATCGACGCGCCGGCCCAGCAGCGCGGCAAAAGCGCGATTGGATTGCAGAATCGTGCCCGTGCCGTCCAGCGTGACTACGCCCGAAGGAATCGTCTCGACAATGGTCTCCAACTCACGGCGGCGCTCTTCGATGGCTTGATTAGCGGCGGTCAGCTGCGCGCTGGAAGTCACCGCCAATTGCCGGCTGGCATCCAGATCTGCCGCCATGTGGTTGAAGGCGCGCACCAGTTCGCCCATCTCACCAGAAGCACCCTGCGCTACGCGATGGTCGTATTTGCCCGTCGCGATCTCCGCCATGGCCACGGCCAAAGCCTCCACGGGGCGGGTGATCTGGTTGGAGAGAAACCGCGCTCCCCACACGCTAAAGAAGAACGCCAGTACCGTAATTCCCAGCAAGATGAGAAACAGCGTGGTACGAATCTGGTTGCGCTTATGAAAGAGCTTCCAGTAAGAAACCGAGCCGGAGCGGATGCGCGCCGTGGTCTGACTTAGCCCCTGTGGCATGGGCAGCGCCACCACCACAACTCTTGCCCGATGCAGTTGCCGACATGCCCAGCGCATACTCCTGGCCCGCCACCTTCATCACCGGCTCATCGCTGCGGCGCGCCGCAAACAGCAAACTGACCGAGAGTGGCCCGTGAAGCGAAATAGCTTGTCCCTGCTCGCCCTTCTCCAACCAGGGAATCAGACTGACAGGGCTCGACTCCGCCGGGGCTTGAAAACTTGCCAGCTCCTGCTGATTCTTGCCATACACCACGGCAAAGCCACCGGCCAGCGTAATGCGGTGCGAGCCCAGCTCCTCCTGAAGCTTTGAAGGCTCGCGCTCCAGCGCGCCGGAAGCGGCAATCGACTCCGCCTCCTCACGGGCGTTGGCCATCACATATTGCGCCAGCTCCAGCACCACCTTGGTCGAGTCCTCGCGCAATTCCGTGATGTCCGGCGAGAACCAGCGATCCAGCGACCGGTTCATCAGAAGAAAGCTGAACAGAAACATGAAGACCGCGGGCGTGAGCGCAATCAACACGGCGCCCAGAACCATGCGCGAGTGCAGCCGCGCGCCCAGACCGCTACTGCCTTGCCCGGCGTAGACCTTGAGGAGGTTACGCAGCAACTGCACCAGCGACAGCAGCAGCACGATAAACGCCAGCACGATCAGGCCGGTAGAGATCAGTGTTTCGCTGGCGGTATCGGGATTGAGAGAATGAATATTGAAGGCCTGCAGCGCGCCCAGCACGAAGAGGATCAGCAGCACTCCGCCCGCATACAGAGCAACCGTCCGCCGCCGAGGTTCGCCACTGGACTCCATGCGGCGATTATAGTTCCGGAAGGGAGCCAGAGCGAAACCAGAGTAAACGTGCGCTTGTTGAGAGTGTTTAAGGAGGGGCTCGAGGAAAAGCCACTTGGCAACGTTACTTCCGGGATACAGCTACTCTGGGTTCGCTGTAACGTGCCGGATCATTTTTTCACAGGCGCGTAGGCCCGGTGAAACGCTGCAAGTTTTTCCACTACCTGCCGGATCTTCTCCGTGGGCGGCAGGATGGTGGTGCGGAGGTGGGCCGTGCCCTCCACCTGGCCGAAGCCCGATCCCGGCACCACGCAGATGCCGGTCTCTTCCAGCAGAGCCATGCAGTAATCGTCGTCTGTCTTGCCCGACGGCAGCGTGATGCGCGGAAAGGCATACATCGCGCCGGCGATCGCATTACACGAAATTCCTTCGATCTGATTCAATCCCTCCGCCAAAACGGACGCCCGCGTTTTCATCTCTTCCAGAATGGCCGTTTTCTCGCGGTTGTAGAGTTCGTAAGAGGGATCTCCTGGCTGGGGAGGATGAACCATGGCATAGGTGGCCACCTGTCCTGCAAGATTCGAGCAAAGGCTCACCGATTGCAGCTTGAGAATCTGCGCGGCCACCTCCGCGGGCACATTGCGGCACTCGAAGTAGCCGCCGCGCACGCCGCACTCGCCTAAAACGCCCTTTGAACAGGAGTGGAAACTGAAGAGCGATACGTCTTCGATCTTGCTGGCTTCGAGCACCCGCGCGAAGGAGACGAACTTCAAGCCGGGCAGGTAGATGTCCTCCTGGTAGACCTCGTCGGCCAGCACCGCCAACCCATGCTGGCGCGCGAACTCCAGAATCATGACGATGTTCTTTTCGTCCAGCACGGCCCCGGTGGGATTGCCCGGATTGATAACGCAGATGGCTTTGACTCGCGTACCCTGAGCGCGGGCAGCGCGCAGCGAATCCTCAAGCATGGAACGATTGAGCTTCCAGTGATCGGACTCGTCCAGGTAGTAGGGAACGATCCGCCCCTCGTAGAGCGTGATAGTGGCGCTGTAGAGCGGGTACTGGGGAATGGGAATCATGATGCCGTCAGCGGGCGAGGCCAACAGCATATTCAGAATCATCTGCACGCCCTTGCTGGCGCCGTCGGTGAGGAAGATGACCTCCGGATCGGCGTCTATGCCGTCCCGTTGTCGGATGAATTCGGCCACCGCCTCGCGGATGAAGCGCACGCCCTTGCTCTCGCTGTAAGCGCCCAATCCATGCTGGCTTCCCGAGAGAATCATCCTTGCAGTCTCGACGGCATCCGCGGGAAAGACACCCGGGGCTGTTTCCATCAGTGCGGGATACTCGCACAGGGCGAGAATCTGGCGCAGCCAGGTGATGGGCTTTTGTCCCAGCGATTGCGGATTGCCGATGTTGCAGTAGATAATCTCCCGGCCCTGCTTCTCCAGTTCCTGCGCCCGATCGACGATGGGGCCGCGCACGGCGTATTCGGTCGCCAGCACCGCGGCGCTAACATCTTTTATCTGTATGCTCATTTCCTATCCTTGGCGAATGCAGGGGCCTGGCTCTGAAGAGCCGAAAAATGTATTCCTCTGCTCTTGATTTGAGGCCGGGAACTCCTCACTTCCTATTTTATAGCGGCGCAGCAGGCCGACGAGATCACCAGTATTGCCTTCCCAGAGCGAACTTGGCCGCCCAGCCAATCAGCAGCGATGCGCACCACATCCATGCGATGAGCGGACGGAGCACAAGCCGCTGCCGCCTGATCCACTGGAGAAGAAGAACTCCCATCGAATAACAAAAGAGCGATAGATAGACCAGCATGAGCGGGTTATAGAAAAAGGACTGAACAAATTCTCCCCGGCAAAGCGCGAGAAAGCTCCTGTACCCGCCGGTCGTAGGGCAGGGAATGCCGCTAGCGGCCTTCAGAATGGAGGGGGGAATCCTGCCATGGGCGATCCACGCTGCATTCCATGCCAGATAGAAGATGAATGCGCCCAGTGCGGCAAAACGGACGATGCGGCGAATCAAGCTCTGCGGACACCGCACTGCGTGCACTTCCACTCCTCTTCTTTGCACCCGTCGATGACGAAGGGCAACCAGCAAAGCGGAAAGCAGACAATCAGCATTGCCGCGAAGAAGATCCACCCACCGGTCGATAACCTGTTCTTGACAAGAAAGGGCGTTCCCTCGTTGCCACAAACCGGACATTTTGATGACATTGGCATTTTCATCTCACCTTTCAAATGCATATTATGCAGGAAATGAATTGAACGCACATTATCAGAGCAAGGCATTCTCAGTCAACCTACGCAAATCCTGAGGGTGGAGTTCCCGTTTTATTATCATCGTTTGCGTCGTTGCCTTAAAACTTACTCCGCGTTGTCGATCTGCGCCCGTTGCAGCTTATCCGAGTAATCGACGTAGACTGCTTTCCAGGTGGTGAAGAAGTCGATGGCCCCATTGCCTTCGCGATGGCCGTTGCCGGTGTGTTTGACTCCGCCAAAGGGCAGGTGAACCTCCGCGCCAATCGTAGGAGCATTGATGTACGTGATCCCCGACTCCAGGTCGCGCATGGCCGTGAAGGCGCGGTTCACATCCCTGGTGTAGAGCGCGGTGGAGAGGCCGTAGTCGATGGAGTTGGCGATCTCGATTGCCTCCTCGAAGGTCTTGAACTCGATCAAACTGACCACCGGGCCGAAGACCTCTTCCTTTGCAATCCTCATCTCCGGAGTCACTCCACCCAGCACTGTCGGCTCGAAAAAGGTTCCCTTGGCATAAGCGGCCTCGGTGAGCGCATGGCCTCCGGCGAGCAGCTTTGCGCCTTCGGCCAGGGCAATCTCGACGTACTTCCTTGAAGTTTCAATCTGTGCGGGATTCACCTGCGGCCCGACCTCGACGGTCTCATCCAGGCCGTTGCCGATCTTGAGTTTCTTAGCACGCGCCACAAACTCGGGTGTAAATTTGGCGGCAATGCCTTTTTGGAGCAGAATGCGGCTGGTGGCCGTGCAGCGCTGGCCGGTGGTGCCGAAAGCGCCCCACAGAGCGCCGTCGAGCGCCAGTTCCAGATTGGCGTCGTCCAGCACGATCTGCGCGTTCTTGCCGCCCATCTCCAGCGAAACCGGCTTGAAGGCAGCCGCGGCGCGCTGGGCGACGCGCGAGCCAACCTCGCTTGACCCGGTGAAGCTGATGGCGCGCACGCCGGGATGCTCCACCAGGGACATGCCGACCGCCGTGCCCGAGCCGCCGACGATATTGACCACGCCCGGCGGCAGGCCGGCATCCACCAGCGTTTGCACCAGGTTGTAAACCGAGAGCGGCGTGTCTGAGGCCGGCTTGATCACGCAGGTGTTGCCGGAAACCAGCGCCGGTAAGAGCTTCCATGAGGGGATGGCCATGGGGAAGTTCCACGGCGTGATCAGCCCCACCACGCCTACCGGCATGCGCACGCTCATGGCGAACTTGTTTTGCAGTTCCGATGGGGTGGTCTGGCCGAAGAGCCTTCTGCCCTCGCCGGCTACATAAAAAGCTTCATCGATGGCCTCCTGCACATCGCCGCGGGTCTCGGTGAGGACTTTGCCCATCTCGCGGGTCATATCCCGGGCGTACTGCTCTTTGCGCTGCTGGAGCAGCAGGCCGGCGCGGACCAGGATTTCCGCCCTCTTGGGCGCGGGAACCAGACGCCATGTAGCGAAGGCCTTTTTGGCGGCGGCCACGGCCAGCGCCACGTCCTCGGCATGCGAGGAGGGAAACGCGCCAACCACGTCGGAGTGGTCGGCGGGGTTCAGGTTGAGGATGGTTTTGCCGCTCTGGGCAGGCAGCCATTGGCCGCCAATGAGGTTGTGAAATGTGGGGTAGGTCATAAAAACCTCGAAAAAGCAGGGAATAGCCACCCCAGCGAGCAACGACCGCTCGCCGGGGACCCCGGCAGGGAGTAGGGAACAGGGAATAGGGGTCAGCGCTCGCTACGTTGAAACATTCCCCAGCCAAATTCCGCAAACAATTGAGTTTACCGCACCGGTTCCCAGGCTGGCACGTTGCCTGGCTCTTCGATGCCGGGACCGATGCGGATTCAGCCTATGCCGTACAATAAGCATTGAGGCAATTCCGGACTTTCTATGTCTTCTAGTTACCCAACGCGCTCCACGCGGTCACACGGTTTTCGTTCGCTGTTCAGCATGTTTTCCAGCGACCTGGCCATCGATCTTGGCACCGCCAACACCCTGGTCTTTGCGGCCGGCAAGGGCATCGTTGTCAACGAACCTTCCATCGTAGCCATCAACAAGAACACCGGAGAGGTGGAAGCGGTGGGCAACGAGGCCAAAAAGATGCTGGGCCGCACTCCCGGCAGCATCGTGGCCATCAAGCCGATGAAGGATGGCGTCATCGCCGACTTCAAGATCACCGAGAAGATGCTGAACTACTTTATCCAGAAGGCGCACAACCGCAAGATGCTGGTGCATCCGCGCATCGTCATCGGCGTGCCTTCAGAGATTACGCAGGTGGAAAAGCGGGCGGTGGAGGACTCCGCCTACCGCGCCAAGGCCAGCGAAGTGTATCTTGTGGAACAGGCCATGGTGGCCGCTATAGGCGCCGGGCTGCCCATCACCGAGCCCAGCGGCAACATGGTTGTGGACATCGGCGGAGGCACCACCGACATCGCCGTCATCTCCCTGTCCGGCATCGTCTATTCGCGCTCGGTGCGCATGGCGGGCAACCAGATGGACGAGGCCATCACCAATTACCTGAAGCGCAAATACAACCTGCTGATCGGCGAGCGGACGGCCGAGCACGTGAAGATGGAGATCGGCTCGGCCTTTCCCCTGGACAAGCCTCTCAGCATGGAGATCAAGGGCCGCAACCTCATAGAGGGCATTCCCAAAACCATCGTCATCGACGACAGCGAGATTCGCGAAGCGCTGGGCGAGTGCATCGCGGTCATCATGAACGCCATCCGCGTGGCCCTGGAGAGGACGCCGCCCGAGCTGTCTGCTGATATTTCGGATCGCGGCATTGTGCTCACCGGCGGCGGCGCGCTGCTCAAGAATCTCGACAAGCGCATCCGCGAGGAGACCGGTCTGCCGGTTTCCGTGGCCGACGCTCCGCTGGAATCGGTAGTGCTGGGAACCGGCAAAATGCTCAGCGACTTCAAGCTGCTAAGGAAGATCAAGATCGATTGACCAGTGATCAGTGAATAGTGGTCAGTGGTCAGTGGATTTTCCAGGTCCGAAAATTCAGACTTGGGGCAACCTGCGATGCATAAGGTAATCTCGGAATCGGTGAATTTGGCACACGAAGTCTTCAATCATTTATTCAGGAAGGCGCAGGAGTGACTACCCTATTGACACGTGCAACAGATCGAAAGGCTCTCCCTTATGACTACCAAGCCAACCGTTGCCATGGACAACAGCGTGCTCAATCGGCTTGCAAAAGAAAGCGACCCCAAACCGACTATCGCAGCGATGCTATCGGGTTATGAAGTGCGCATCCCTGAAATGGCCTTTGGGGAAGCGATAGCAGTTTCCAAGCCTGAAGTGCGAATGAAGCTCGTGGAGACTTGTCGCTTGCTTGTTGCATCAGGCAGTTGCATCACCGCTGCTCATTGGCTCATAGATCGACACATAAAGCGGTTCCATGATTATCCGCGACGTTATAGTTGGCGCAATGTGCAGTCTCGTTATTTTTATCTTGAGGAAGCGATGCTCTCTGGACAATACCACGTCGATGAGACTTTGGTCAGTGAGCAAGCTGCTGAAATGAAAGCCCGCCAAGATGAGTTTGAGCAGTGTTTTCCGAAGTCCACGCGCACGACTCGATTTCCAAGTAGCTTTGCCGATTGGCTCGCCGAATGCCAAGTGAAAGATGGATCGTTCTGGAATACTGCGCGTGGCCTCTACTGCGCAGCCTTCCGCTCTAAGGATGGAATCATGATCGGAAGACCACTCTCAAATCCTCCAGACGACGCAACCCTTCAAACATTCCTTGATCTCTGTCCACCAATGAGGGCAATTGTCTATGCGTTTGAATTGACGCATTATGACCGGAGCCTGCGTCAAGCACCTGCAATGTCATACAAAGCGGGCCGCAATGATCAAATGATGGCGGTTTACTTGCCCTATTGCGACCAGTTTCTAACGGACGATAAACAGCAGCATAGATGCTTGACCGAAGTCGCGTCTCGTGCTGGGATTTCGACTCAAGTTCGGTTCTATGAAGAATTCCGTTCGGGGCTGAACATCTAACATTCAGGCCGGGTGCCCCAGCTCCGGATTTTCGGACATGGGAATGTACTCATCAATTTACTTCGCCGTCGGCCGCATCGCCGTCAGCATCTCCCGACGCAAAATCGCGTTGATGCGCGACTGGTAGCCTTTGCCTTGCGATTTGAGCCACGCCAGCACATCGGCATCCACGCGCGCGGTGACCTGACGCTTCACCGGTCGATAAAAATGGCCACGTTCAGCAGTCTTCCACTGCTCGTCAGTTATCTCGGGAATGTCGCTGAAATCGATCTCGCTGTCAGGACGCGCCGCCAACGCTCGCAAATTCGCCCGATCCACTTCTGTCAGGGGCGGCAACGTCTCCAATGTGTAACTAACCATTTTCGTCGACATAAAGTCGTCTCTCCTTGCGCGTTCCCGTTCATGCCGCCCCTACGGGGCTAATGCTTGTTTTGTGTTGCTCACCCAGGACTGCGCTTCGCTTGTCCTGGGCTATTATCGTTGGCCCCTCCGGGGCCAGATCGTGCGAGATTCTTCGCCTCGTCCCATTCGAAACGGATTCCATCCACTACAATAGTATAATTACAAATACGGCATTATGCAAACTACTCCCACTCCGCAACCAGACTTTCCCGTTTCTGTGCCATGAGAGCTGGGGGTTCGATAAACATCCGTTCTGAATCGCGAAAAATGCGTGAAGCAATCATCTTTGATGACCGTCAGTATACTGGTACTATTCTTGCTTTTTGTGTAGTTTTCTCCTCCTGCCCGAGCCTTTGCCATGGAATCGTTTTTCACCCGCTATCGGAATCTCCTGGTGCTGCTGGCCGTGCTGCTGGCGCAGATCATCGGTCTGGCGGTGCAGGTGCGCCGTACCGACAGCGGGCGCAACACGCTAGACGCGAAGGATCCGACCGGGGTGCGGCTGATCCGGCTATGGGCTGATGCCGTGGTCACCCCTCCGGAGCAGATCTTCCACGCCACCAAGCTGGGCGCGGTGGCTCTGTGGCAGAACTACATTGACCTGCGCCACGCCCGCGAGCAGAATCAGGAGTTGCAAAAGACCGTCGACCGGCTCCGTCTTGAGCAGGCCTCGTTGTTGGAAGACGCCCGCCAGGGAGAGCGGCTGCAGGCGCTGCTCAACTTCCAGCAGCGATACATCTATAAGACGCTGGCCGCGCAAGCCATCGGCTCCAGCGGCAACGAGTCTTCGCGGGTCTTTTATATCGACAAGGGCTCCTCGGAAGGCATCGAACGCGATATGGCGGTGATTACCCCGGAGGGCATCGTGGGCAAAGTACGCGAGGTCTTTCCCCGTTCCTCGCAGGTGCTGGCCATCAACGATCAGACCAGCGGGGCGGGCGTAATTCTGGAGACTACGCGGATTCGCGGCATCCTGCGCGGGGACGCCGCCGGCCGGCCGCAGATTGTGGGCATCCTGGCCGATCAGCGCATTCAGCCGGGAGAAAAGGTGCTCACCGCCGGGGGTGACCTGGTCTTCCCGCGCGGGCTGCCTGTGGGCGAGGTGGTGCGCGTCACGCCGGATCCCGACCGTGACTCGTTTATCGACGTAATCGTGAAGCCCGCGGCCCATCTTGACCGGCTCGACGAGGTGCTGGTGATTACTTCCACCGAACCGCAGTTTTCGGCGGAGCAGCAGCAGGACCAGGCCACCAGCGAAGCGCTGAAAGGCACGGAGGCGGCGGCCATCAAGCAACAGCAGAAAGCCTCGCAGATCATGGCCGAACGTTTGCCGGGACTTACCGATCCCAATGCGCCGGTGCCCGGCACAGTTCCGCCCGTTCAGAATCAGGCTGCACCCCCGCAGGCACCGCCTGTTCCCAAACTGCTCCACCCGCTACGCCCTGACCGCTTTACGCCAGGGGCCATTCCTCAGCCGGCGCAGGAGCAGGAAACCTCCCCGCCGGCACACCAGGAATACAAGCCGGAAACCAAACCAGAATCGAAGCCAGACTCGAAGCCACTTCAGCAGGCCACTCCTTCGCCCGCCCATGCAGGAAGGAATCCATAGCCATGAGAATCCTGGCCACCCAACACCGCCGCGAGCTTGGGATGCGCAGCTATCCATTGCTGGTCTATGTTCTGGCGCCGCTGACAGCCCTGGTGTTGCAGGCCTGGCTGCCACGATTGCTGCGCGGCAATGCCTGGTTCGACCTGCCACTGTTGATTACTGTTTATTTTGCCCTGGCCCGTCGCGACCCCATCCAGGGAACATTCATGGGAGCGGGGATGGGCATCTTTGAGGATGCGCTCACCCACCACGCCATCGGCGCTAACGGCATCGCCAAGTCGGTGGCCGGCTTTCTGGCTGGATCGGTCGGAGTGCGCATCGATGTGGACAATTTCACAGTGCGGCTAATGCTCACCTTCCTGCTTTCGCTTTTGTCCGGTTTCATTTATGTGCTTATCTACCGCATTTTGCTGGGAATTGACCAGGAGTGGAGAGGGTTGGAGGAATTGATGAAGGCCGTGGGAACCTCGCTGGTTGCCATGGTCGTATATCCGCTGCTGGACCGGACACAGATTAGAGACTAAGAAGGCCGCGAACCAGATCGCTCAAATGGCAGGTAGAAATTGCCCAATTGCCGTTGGACCGGGAAGACCAATTGTCACCCGGCCATACTGCTATCATTTTTTTGAGTGACCTCTGTGAGTTTCCTGACCCTCCCTAATCGATCTGTCTTTGTTCGTGTATCCGACGAACTCAACGCGGTATTGGACAGGCATATCCGGCTCCTGGTTGTTCTGTTTATGCTGCTGTTCCTGGCCTGCACCATCGTCCGGGATATTCGGAAGCCGATGTGGGTGGACGAGTTTTACACACTCTACACCTCGCGGCAGGCAACTGTGGCAGAGATCTACAAAGCCACGATAGATGGTTGCGACTCGATGCTGCTCTATGACATGACTGTCCATGCGATTCTGCCGGTGGTGAGAATCGATCAGTTGGCGGTTCGATTGCCTGCCACGCTTGGCTTTTGCTGCATGATCGTCTTTCTACTGGCCTTCTGCCGCCGGCGATTGCCAGCCGCATATGCGATGGCTGCCGCGCTGCTGGCATGTAATGCGCAACTGATGTACTCGACCGAGGGCCGCAGTTATGGCGTTGTGCTGGGCTGCGCGGCGGGCGCGCTGCTGTGCTGGCAATATGCCGTGGAGGGACGGCACAGAATCCTGGCGATTCCCATGTTAGCCCTCTGCGCGGCGCTGATGACCGCCATGCATTACTACTCCATTTTCTTCTGGATTCCGTTGTTGCTTGCGGAAATGGCGCACTGGCGAAGCTCTCGAAAACCGGATTGGGCCATTTTGGCCGCGATGACGCCCGTCTTGCTCGTTCTTGGTCTGCACTACCCATTGATTACGGCGAGCGCAGCACACCAGTTACAGATGCATTTCTTCTCCCCCGCTCAGTGGTCCGGCATCGCAAAGTGTTACATCGAATGTTTTGGGAAGATGATGGTATGTTGCATCTTCCCCGCAGTCGTGCTGGCCGTCTTTTCGACAATCCCGGAGGACCGGAGCGCAAAGCAGTCCAGCCTGATTCCCTCCGAGTGGGTTGTGCTTGGCGCATTCTCGCTGATGCCGCTCTGTGTCATTGTTTTAGCAAAATATACAACACATATGTTTGTATCCAGATATGTTCTCTGGACTGTGCCCGGTGTTGCCATACTGCTGGTGGCGCTGCTGTGCCGTGTGGCGAGGGGACGGGCTGTTGTAGGCGTAAGCCTTCTGGGACTGATGGTAGTCTACGTCGCAGCGGCTGAGGTCAGATATCTGCTTCAGAAGCCGGAGCTCAGAAGAGGCGAAGCGACGCTCCAGTCGCTGGCATCGTTGCCGGATAGCACAGAGCCCATTGTCGTCGCCGACGCTCTTGTCTTCATGGAACTGTCCTACTACGCTGAGAGCCGCATCCAGAAACGTCTCGTCTATCCCCTCAGCCCCGCACTGGATTTACACTACTATGGCAGTGACACGAGTTCGCCCATTTTACAGGCCCTGAGCCATCACACCAAGCTTCGCATCGTCCCTTTTGATGAGGCTGTAGCAGAACATCCACGCTTTGTTCTCGCCGCCCTGCCTATCAACTACATGCCCTGGTATCTGATCGAGTCAGGATACCGCGTGGTTCCAATCGGTTCATCCAGAATCCCGTTGCTCTTTGAGGTTGAAGCCCCTGGAGCAAAGAATTAGGGTCTGTTCAATCTATTGGCCTTTTCTCCCGGAATAACCCTTCTGGCGGCTTTCCGTTTCCCCACTTGAAACCGGATTTTGTCATGAAAAGCCAACTCCGCCAGATTCGCTGTATTCTTAGCTCAGACGATGTATTCCGGCGGCAGCACTCGCGGCGAAAAACTCCCCACCCTCAAACTGACGGTGGTGCAGTACGGGATTCTGTTAATCATGCTGGCCCTGGCTGCCGGACTGTGGCGGCTGCAAGTGCTGGGCGCGGAGAACTTTCGCCAGTTGGCCGAGCAGAACCGCGTCCGCAAGGTTCCCGTGATGGCCGGTCGGGGCAAGCTCTTCGACCGCGAGAACCGGCTGATGGTGGACAACTACCCGTCGGTCTCCTGTTTTCTGGTCCGCGAGCAGAATCGCACCGTGGACGCCGACCTGCCGCTGATTGCCCGTGGTTTGAACCTGGACCTGGAGCAATTGCGCGCCACCCTGCGCCGCTACCGGGCAGCGCCCTCTTACCAGCCCATTCCCATCAAGAAGGACATCACCTCCGACGAGCAGGCCTTCATCGAGGCTCACCGCAACGAGTTGCCCGAGCTGGAGACCATCGACGAGGAGCGGCGGCTTTATCCCCGCGACGGCTTTGCCGCCCACCTGATCGGCTACGTGGGCGAAGTGAGCGAAGAAGAGCTCAACCAGTCTCGCTTTGCCGCCTATGAGCCGGGCGACGTGGTGGGCAAGGCGGGCGTTGAGGAAACCTACGACGAGGTACTGAGGGGGCAGGACGGATCTCGCGATGTGATTGTGGACAGCCATGGCCGCGAGGTGGGCTATCTGAGAACCCAGCACGCCATTTCCGGACAGGATCTCAAGCTGACCATTGACATTGACATCCAACGCGCCGCCGAGCTGGCCCTGGGCGACCGCAACGGCGCGGTGGTGGTTATGGACCCGCGTAACGGCGAGATTCTGGCCATGGTCTCCCACCCCAGCTACGACCCCAACGCATTCGCGGTGCGCATCAACCGCATCGACTGGAACCAGCTCATCAACGACCCCAACCACCCGCTGATGAATAAGGCGATCCAGGCGCAACTGGCTCCTGGATCGACCTTCAAGATTCTCATGTCGGTCGCAGGACTTCAGGAGGGCGTAGCGCAGAAAATGCACGTGAATTGCCAGGGCGGAGCCTTCTTCTACGGCCAGTTTCACGCCTGCGACCGGCACCACGGCATGGTGGACATTGAGCACGCCATCCCCTGGTCCTGCGACACCTTTTATTACACCCTGGCCGACAAGCTGGGCATCGACACCATCGCCCGTTACGCCAAAAGCGCGGGCCTTGGCCAGCGCACCGGCGTTGATCTGCCCAACGAGGCAGCGGGCATCGTACCTTCCTGGAGTGGAAGCTGAAAAACTACCATGAAAAGTGGTATGTGGGCGAAACCGTCTCGGTGGGCATCGGACAAGGCCCGGTTACCGTGACGCCCATCCAGTTGGCGCGCATGATCAGCGGCATCGCCTCCAACGGGCATTTTGTGCGGCCCCACGTAGTGGACCCCGCCCAGATTCCAGCCTCGTTTCGCCAAGCGCTCAAGGACACTTTCCCGGCTCCGGAGAGGCTACCATTGACATCGATCCAGAGACCTGGATGATTATCACCGAAGGCATGGCTGCCGCCACTTCGCCCGGCGTTTACAACACGGCCTACGCCTCGCATCTGGAGGGTGTGGACTTCGCCGGCAAGACGGGCACCGCGCAGATCGCCAGCCACGAGGCCATCAAGCGCCTGGGCGGAGGAAAGGAATTCCTTCCCAACGGCTGGTTCGTCGGCGTCATTCCGCGCAGAAATCCGGAGTTCGTCGTTGCCGTGCTCTGGGAGCATGGCGACTGGGGCTCGAACGCGGCCCGGCTTGCCGCCCAGGTGGCAACCGTCTACGTCAACAAGCAGCGAATCCAGGACCGGAACGCCCTGGCGATGGTTCAAGATGCCTCGCCTGTCGAAATGGGCGCGGTCTGGACTGAATCTGAGCCAGCCAACCGGAAATCACACCGATCTGTATATGGAGCCGTCCATCAAACAGCCCACCTGCGCGGCGGGCATTTCGCTCTGCGCCCCGCTCCGCTGACCCCGGCTCAAAGCGCAGCCAGCACGCTGTTTCCCTGGCCGACATGGCTGCTCTCCTCACCCCTGCGCTTCAAGGAAGGGCATCCCTGATGCGCCGCTTTCTCAGTTTTCGCGACTTCGACTGGCCGCTGCTGGGCATGGTTCTCGTACTGTGCGCCATTTCCGTTTTTGAGGTGTATTCGGCCACGCTGCACACCAAATTCTCGCCCACGCTGCAAAGCCACTGGTATGGCGCCTTCCACATCAAGCAGCTCATGTGGGTTGCCGGCGGACTGGCGGCCATGTTTCTGTTTTCCAAAATCGACTATCACCGACTGCTGGACTGGGCTTACTGGGCTTATGGTTTCGGTCTGGCAGCGCTGGTGGCGGTCAGGCTCGTGGGGGTAACGGTGCTGCACGCGCGCCGCTGGATCAGGATTGGCCCCTTTCATTTTCAGCCCTCCGAATGGGTCAAACTGATCCTGATTCTGGTTGTGGCCCATTACTTTGCCAACCTGGGCGGAAGGCGGCTGACGGGCTTTGACATCATCAAGGCCTTCTTCCTGGTGGGCGCTCCCATGGTTCTGGTGCTCATCCAGCCCGACCTGGGCACCTCGCTCACCTATGTGCCCATCCTGATCACCGGTCTGTTTCTAGGCGGCATCAACATCCGCCAGACGCTGGTTCTGCTGGTCTGCGGCACGGTGCTGATCGCCGGCGTCTGGAGCAGCGGAAAAATCCTCAAACCCTACCAGAAGGCGCGCCTCACCAGCTTTGTCAATCCCGACAGCGACCCTAAAGGAGCCAACTACCAGACCCGCCAGGCGCTGATCGCTGTCGGCTCCGGCGGCGTATGGGGCAAAGGCATTGCCAAAGGCACCCAGACCCAGGGGGATTTTCTACCTATCCCCCACGCCGACTTCATCTTTGCCGCTTACGGCGAGGAATACGGATTCGTCGGCGCGCTCTTCGTCCTGCTGTTATACTTTTCCATATTGATGCGTTTGATTCAGAACGCTCAAACAGCCGCCGACCTGGCCGGTTCCATGATTATCATGGGAGTAGTGGCTGTGTTGACCTTCCAGATTGCGGTCAACATCGGCATGGTCATCGGTTTTATGCCCGTCACCGGAATCCCTTTGCCGTTAATGAGTTACGGTGGATCTTCGGTGTTGTTTACGTTTCTGGCGCTGGGCGCGGCGATGAATGTGCGCATGCGCCGGTTCGTCAACTGACGGACTTGCAGATTCACCTCCTGTGTCCCCCCGGAACAGTCCGGTCCGCAGGAGAAGAAATTTTTCATGTATTTCGCCGGCTAGGTCCGAATGGATCGAGCGCCCGGCAGGATAAGGGTTCATGAGCACGCAGAGACGGGATAACCGTTGGCGGCGTACAAGTTACACGGAACACGCAAAAGCATCCGGGAATTCAATCCCCGGACCCATCGCGCGGTACGTCTGTGCAATCGCCTGCGATAGAACGGCCCCGCCGGGTTTCCCGGTATGGTTGGCCACAAACTCTCTGCAATCGGATTACCGTATCGTACAGCTTGTTCCGTTTGTTCGTCACAGGAAGTTCGCCAGGTCTCGCCGCCCTTCGGGGCCAGCCCTGGCGCGACAACCGGAACACCAGCGACTCACGGTTCATCCCCGCCGCACATCCCTCCCCTTCCGGCCACGCACGTTTCCATCCCACCTTGCCGCGGGTTCCGGCAGGCTGACGCCGCCGGACGGAAAGGTACGATGGCAAAGGAAATTTGTATCTCCAGCACGCCGCATGAGACGCGGCTGGCAATCCTGGAAGACGATCAACTCGCGGAAATCTACTACGAACGCGAAAACGAGTACACGCTCGCTGGTTCCATATACAACGGCCGCGTCACCCGGGTCCTGCCCGGCATGCAGTCCGCCTTTGTGGATGTGGGCCTGGAGCGCGACGCCTTCCTGTATGTAACCGACTTTATGGAACTCGAGGACCAGGAAGAGACCGACGAGCTGGAAAAGGCCGCGGTCAGCGGCGGCAATAAGCCTCCCCGCGAGGTTCGGCACACCGGCGGAAAGGAGCCCGCTCAGCAGGAGCGCGGCGCTCGTCCCGGCCAGAAACCTGAGCAGAAGCAGGAAGTAAGGCAGGGAAGTCCGGCAAAGGATCGCCGTCTGACGGTTGAAGCCCTGCCGGAGACGGAGACCGCTTCATTGCCCGCATCCGGCACCTTGTCTCTCTCAGAGCAGGCAGAAGCAGGCGAAGAGGATACTGGCGCTCCCGGCGCCAAGCGCTGGCGCGGACGCCGCCGCCGCCGCGGTGGCCGTGGCCCGTCAGACGCGCATCAGGGTCAGCCGGAGAGAGGGGAAACAGCCTCCGTCGAGGAGATCCCAGGGCAGAACCTGAGGTCGCTCCGCAGATTCACGCCGGCGCCGGGATTCCCGCAGATAAGTCTTCGCCGCCCAGGCGCGGAGCTTCTCCCGCCTCCCCAGCCCCGTTTGTACTGCCCGGCGAGTCGCTCTCCAAGTACGGTGGCACTCCGGCGGACGACGCTCCGGCAGAAGATGCGCCCCGGCATGTAGCCTTGCCAGTGCGTCCTGAGAGCAGCTTCAAGCCGTCCACGATGATCGAGTCCCCTATCGTTTGGGACGGGAGCGGCCTGCTGCCTGGCGAGTCGCTCTCCAAACATCGCGGCCGCAAGGACGAGTCCACTTCAGAAGCAACGGCTGAGCTGCACCACGCGCCTGCTGATGAACCCGCTGCCGGCAACTTCGCTCCCGATGCTGTCGAGGAGCAGGACTTCATCGAGGAGATCAGCGAGCCGGATGTCACCGGAGTAATCTGAAGAGGCACGATATTTGTCAGCTGCTGAATACCCGCCGATGGGGGTACCCGTGCCGCTGAACGTCGTCGGTGGGGCAGGAGTTTGAACGCCACCCGTTCCCAATGCCATTGGCACGAGAGGGATATACTGCTCAATCTCACGCAGTTTCACCGTACAGTAGGTAATCACCTGCCTGTGCGGTCTGGGCCTTACTGACTCCAAACTGGAGCGGTAGGCCGTCTTGGTTTAACCAAAAACCAGATACCATATTATTGCTCCTTAGCTCGGTACAGCCGCGAGGCCAGTAATGATCGTAACCATGTTCTCAGGCCGATAAAGCTTGAAACCATACTCTGCGATCGTGATATACTCTTCCTGCTGGAGGTCCTTATTGAACTCACTGTAAACAGTGGGCATCTGTCGGAAACCACCAATCCAAGGAACAGTGTCCCCGGGAGCAGCAGAGAAGAAGTAGTTAGCAAACACCACTGGTAACCGTACCGCCCGGCCGGGGTTTTTCCGCTTGGACGCGCCCGCCGACTGGAAGGTAACACCCGCGACCTACCCGTTTTCCATCACCAACTACGATGAAACGGTGCGTTTCACTTTCACCATCACCGCTCCAACGAACACCACGACCGCGAGAATCCTGGCTACAGCCGAGATCGATGGCAAGAGTTACCATAATCGACATGTCGAGATCCGCCACGATCACATCCCGCCGCTGCTGCTGCAGCCGCCCGCGCGTTTCAAGGCACTGAGTATCGAGCTTGCGATTCGCGGCCACCGGGTCGGCCACCTGCTGGGTGCCGGCGATGCTGTAGCCGAGTGCCTGCAACGGATGGGATATGCGGTCACGTTACTTGCCGGCACGGATCTTACCGCAGACCGCCTGCGCGACTTCGATGCGGTTGTGATCGGTATTCGCGCCTTCAATACACGCACGGACCTGGTCCCGAATCTGCCCGCGCTCTTTGCGTACGTCGAAGCCGGCGGCAACGTCATCGTCCAATACAACACATCCGATGGTTTACAGACCACGCATCTCGCCCCTTACGATCTAAAAATCTCGCGGGACCGTGTAACGGACGAGAACGCGCCGGTGACCCTGCTGGTGCCTGACCATCCGGCATTTATGACTCCCAACCGCATCGTACCCTCCGATTTCGATGGCTGGGTGCAGGAACGGGGACTCTATTTCGCCAGCGAATGGGATGGCCATTTCACGCCGCTCCTCGCCTGCAATGACCCGGGGAGACGCCCAAGACCGGAAGCCTCCTGGTGGCACACTATGGTCGCGGCAATTTTGTTTATACCGGCCTGGCCTGGTTCCGTCAGCTACCCGAGGGCGTGCCGGGCGCCTACCGGCTATTTGCCAACCTGATCTCGCTTGGAAAATGAAGCCGCTGGACGACAACGCGACCGGGTTGCCGTGGTTCAAGACATGGCGCACGGTCTATGTCTTTGTCCTCGGCTGCTTCGTCCTGTGGGTCGAGCTCCTCGTCGCGCTGACGGTCATTTTTTCATGAGCCCGCTCGATTTCGTAGTCCTGATCGGCAGCATGGTGGGAATCGCCATCTACGGCATGTGGCGCACGCGCGGTCACCGGAACCTGAGCGCCTATCTAAAGGGCGATCCAAATGTGAGGTGGGCCGCCATCGGCATTTCAGTCATGGCTACCCAGGCGAGCGCCATCACCTTCATTTCCACCCCCGGCCAAGGCTATCAGGATGGGCTGGGCTTCGTGCAAAACTATTTCGGGATGCCGCTGGCGCTGATTATCGTCGCGGCGGTATTCCTGCCGATGTACCGGCGGTTGAATGTCTACACCGCCTATGAGTTTCTCGGGCATCGGTTTGACACCAAGACCCGTCTGCTCGGCGCAGCACTTTTCCTCCTGCAGCGCGGGCTTGCCGCGGGAATTACAATTTACGCGCCCGCCATCATCCTCTCCACCATGCTTGGCTGGCGGTTGGACCTCACCATCGTCCTCAGCGGGCTGCTGGTCATTCTTTACACCGTGACCGGTGGCAGTGAAGCGGTGACCCTCACACAGAAATACCAGTTGGCCGTGATCTTTGGTGGAATGGTGACCGCTTTCGTCGTCTTGCTGATGAGGTTGCCGTCGAATCTCTCGTTGACCGACGCCCTCACCGTCGCCGGCGGCTTCAACAAACTCCACGCGGTGGATTTTTCGCTCGACGTCAAACAGCGCTACACGTTCTGGTCCGGCTTGCTGGGCGGTCTCTTCCTGTCTCTGTCGTACTTCGGCACCGACCAATCCCAGGTGCAACGCTACATTTCGGGGGCCTCGCTGCGCGAAAGCCGGCTCGGCCTGATGTTCAATGCCGTGTTCAAAATCCCCATGCAGTTCTTCATCCTACTGCTGGGCGTGCTGGTCTTCGTTTTCTACCAGTTTGAACGGCCGCCGGTGTTCTTCAACGAGGCGGCCTGGAACTCGGCGTCAAGCATGACTCGGGAGAACCGCTGCATTCCCTTGAGCAGAAATTCGCCGCGATCCATACCGAGAAGGAGCGACTGATTCACACGTGGCTCGATGCCAAGCATGCCGGCGACCGCAAAGCGGAGGCCGAAGCCCGCGCGCAGGCGCAGGCAGCGCTCGACCGCAGCGAGGCCCTGCGCACCGAAGTCAAGACGGCGCTGCTGGCTGTGGATCCGCGGGCGAAAACCAACGACACCGATTACGTGTTCATCACCTTCGTGCTGGATACTTGCCGCATGGGGTGATCGGGCTGCTGGTCGCAGCCTTCTTCGCCGCCGCGCTCTCGTCGAAAGCCGCCGAACTCAACGCGCTCGGCTCTACCACCACCATCGATTTCTATCGGCACATCGTCAAGCGCGAAGCGACCGACGCGCACTATGTGACTGCCTCGAAGTGGTTCACCTTCCTCTGGGGTCTGGTCGCGCTGGCCTTCGCTCTGTTCGCGAACCTGGTGGAGAACCTGATCCAGGCCGTCAATATCGTCGGGTCGGTCTTTTATGGCGTCGTGCTCGCGCTGTTCCTCGTGGCGTTCTTTCTTCGGTGGGTCGGCGGCACGGCGATCTTCTGGGCGGCGCTGGCGGCCCAGACGCTGGTTTTCATTCTCTATTTTTCTCTCAACATCAGCTATCTCTGGTACAACTTCATCGGCTGCGCCGCCTGCGTGCTTGTTCAGCCTCCTCATCCAGGCCGCGCTCGGTCCCACGAACCCGCCTGCAAAGCGTTAGCCACAACATGACCGCGGCCCCCGTCATCTGCTTTGGCCAGCAACCGTGCGGGTTTTTCCCGAAACGGTTCCTTGTTGCAAAAATCCAGACCGCCCGCCGCCTGCAAGCCGGAAATCGGCGGCGAGATTGTGTTCTTCTACCACGACAGCGACCATGATCCGCGCGAAACCAAGACCATCCTGCGGCATCGCAAGACCGGGAGCCGGCGCAGCTCAACTTCACCTTCGAGAACAAACTCCAACGGAAATTCTCCCCGCTCTATCTCAAACGCATTCCCGCCGACTGGCACGCAGGACCGCGCTCCAATTGCCCAATTATGTCGAGCGCCGGTGCATCGATGTCTTCCAGGAGACTTCCGCCGGTAACTGCGGCTGACTTTTGTCTGGAGATGTATCGCCGCATGGGCCTGCTCGACGGGCTCTGCGTGGCGCGCTCGAGCGACCCTGCGTTCCGGCGTGCGGCTTGCGATGTCGAGGACTTCTTCGTCGATGTCCCGTACGAAGGCGAAATCGTGCGCGCCCGATACTGCGACGGCACCTTGAAGCTTCACGAGGGCGGAGATCGCTTCGTGACTCTGCCGCCGACGCCTTTCACCAAGGAGCAAATCAGCCCGGCGCGCGACACGCGGCTTCGCTGGATGCAATCCGTCGTGCACTGCACGCATTATGTCTGTCGGCGCCAGCGAGCAGGCCTATCTGCACAGGAAGAAGCGCCCGAGATTACCTTTGTGAAACGTGATAAAATTGACCGTTCCGATGAAGCCTACACCGAAATCCCGTCGTAAACCGAAGCTGCTTCTGGCCTTTGGGGCGCATCCCGACGACATCGAGTTCGGCTGCGGCGGTGTTGTCGCGCGAGGCCCGCCGACCGCGAGGCGCACTTTGTTGTTTGCTCCCATGGCGAAGCCGGCCACCCATGGCTCGTCTGCGCAACGGGTTGCCGAGGCAAGAGAATCCGCGGCCCTCCTCGGCGCGGCAGTGGAGTTCGTCGAACTCGACGGCGATGCCCACCTTGAGGTCCACGTTGCTCACGCCATTACGTCTGGCCGCCATTCTGCGGCGTTTGCGGCCGGGTATTGTGCTCGCGCCGAGCCCGGTGGAGAATCAGCACCCCGACCATGCGCGGCTAGGACAACTGGTGCGGGACGCGGCGCGGCTTGCTCGTTACGGCGGTTTGAAGGAATTGCGCACTTCGCCTCCGCATGCGATTGACCAACTTTTTTTCTACGCGGTAACGCCTGAAGCCGAACCCCCGGGTGCCAGGCCGGTACTGATCGACATCTCCGCGCCGGAAATCATCGCCGCGTGGACCGCTGCGATGGAAGCACACGCGTCGCAATCTCGTACCAGCAACTACGTCGAGCTGCAACTCACGCGTGCGCGTTTGTGGGGACTGCGTGCTGGTATTGGTCATGCCATGGCCCTTTTCCCAACGATCCGCTCGTTCTTGATTCGCTCGCGCAGGGGATTCGGGGTGCGCGCCACTTTTGATTTGCCATGACGACTGGCGGTCCACTGAAGATCGGCATCACCTGTTATCCCTCGGTGGGGGGAAGCGGCATCCTCGCCACCGCGTTGGGTGAGGAACTGGCGCGTCGCGGGCATGAGGTGCATTTTATCAGCTACGAGCGTCCGTTTCGTTTTCCCGAGAACACACCACGCCTGCATTTCCACCCGGTGATCATCAACGACTACGATCTGTTCAAGTACCCCGATTACACGCTGC
>CAWJRQ010000003.1:0-176656 GCA_963845345.1 uncultured Acidobacteriaceae bacterium | reverse complement strand
CAGCCGTAAGCAGCAAGACGCTGTGCCAGCGGCAGACCCAGGAGGCAAGAATCACGGTCAAAATCTTTGTGCTGCCGCCGTAGATGCCAAAATCGAAACCGCCAAACAGGCGACCACAAACCGCAACGCAATTTGTCAGAGACTTCATACTGCACCTCTAATTCAAGTTTCTGGTTTTGTATTGTAACTATCTCCTCATGTCATGTATTGTATGTCTCGTCTATATTATTCGATTTTAAGTCGATTCACTGATAACTGTTGAATTCTTATAGCTCTTCAGTCACGGGCGGCCAAATGATGTCATTGCGACCGGAGCGGAAGCAATCTCGCGGCTTTGGGATTGCTGGTGGGACCGTCCCGCGGAGAACGCGGGATTGCCGGTCATTTTAATGGACAGCCGAGACGCCTGTCGCAACATAGACCCCTCGCAATGAAATCCAGGCCCCTCCTGGGGGTTACGCATTTTCTTGGTACACCCAAACAGTTTCTCGTTCCAGAGTCGCACGCAGTGCAAATCGACCGCCTTGTCCTTTGAGGGTTTCCCATTCTTTCGCGGGTATAAACGAGCACTTGTGCGGGCACCGGAAGTTGATGGATGTCCCACTTCAATGAACGTCTTTCGAAAGATTCGTCAGATTCCTCAACTACGGCCACCAGATCCAGATCGCTGCCCACGCCCCAGTCTCCCCTAGCGTACGATCCGAAATAGCCTAACCTTATTATTTCGGGTCTATTCTTGACGAATCTTGCAGCCCAGTGACTAATTGCTTTATCCACTGTCTCAAGATTAGGCCATTTGAGCACTGACGAATTCAACGATCTCACCGGCATACCTGATTGCCTCTTCGCTTTGAATCCGCCCATAATGCTCGAACGGAGCGCCCGCGGGGTGTCCGTTCGGGTAACGGGTCGGGACGTAAAAATTGTCCAAAAAACGGGCTTTCTCCACAATGTCCTCCGGAACCGTACCGCTTTCATCTGATTCTGAAGGCCGCCTCGCGCAAGGCGCTGAACGCGGCGCTGCGCGGGATGCTGGCGCATGCCGACGCCGCGCAGATTCCGCGCAGGAATCTGATTGTGGACGTGGATGCGCTGCGGCTGATGTAGGCACCTGCGGTGCGGCAGACGCTCGCTAATCGCTCGCACTGGCTTCTTGAGGCCTGCACTGCGAACACCCGGTAAGGCGGGCGGCGCTTACGCGCCACTAGATACAAGTCTTCCACCCTCTATGCACCTACGGTGGGGCCGACTGCCTTCGGCGCGGCGAACGAACGGCATTATCGCAATCGCGCCAACTATTCTTTTCCTTCGGCGCAAGCTCTGCCAAGCCGCAGTAACCGCACGCCAACGAGAAAAAACCAGAGTGTTGCGCCCAACGCATTCGCCATTATCAGTGGAAAGAAGCCTGTCAACGACAGTATCCCGAAGACCCCCGTGACCACACCGGTCCAGGCACTCGCCTTCCCGAATCTTGCCTTTATCATCGTGATGCTCGCCAGCAGCACGCCCACTGCTGGAATCACCATGATGTAAAAGGTCAGCAGCGGCGTATAAATCGAGGCGGCATATTCGGCCGCAGCCAGATAGGCGGCCCGATGAGCCTCGTCAGCGGTGCTGGAGTAGTTTTGGAAGAGCGCCAGCAGAGAAGCGTGATGCGTCCAGGTTACTGCCAGATCGAGAACGACAAACAGATGCAGGCAGACTACGGCCGCCAGCATCAGATTTCTCCCTACCTTGTGCAAGGCGACCCACAGCGCCCAGGCGACCGGCAGATAAAGCAGATCAGTGACTACCGAAAGCCAAATAATCACCCACCACACCGTCGTTTTGCCTGGCAGGTAGCGGAACCAAGCCTCGCCAGTCGCCGGAGGCGCGCCCGCCCATGCGAAGATCGGAATAATCGCCACGTAGCCAATCGCCAATAGCAGCGCCGCTATTCCGGCCCAGCGATAGCACTGCTTTTTCTTCACAAGCATTCAAATCGTTCATCTCAACCGGCACCTCCATGATGGCATTTTGCTTCTGCGAAATCATACACAGCGGACCATTGAATCGATCCTGTCTAATCCACAGGCGGTGTACGGGCCACCTGCCGACAAATTTCTGCGGCAGATTATCGCTGCTTTAACTTGAAATCCAACCGTCGAACGGCACGTAGCAGGCGCACGTAGATTGACCAGCGCGCCGGACGCTGAAGAGCGATTCCCAACGAAAGCGTTGCGCGGTCCAGACAATCTTCGAGGCAGGCATCGTGCAAGGGACGGAAAAAGAGCGGCCAACTCATGCGTGCCGGACCTGTGGTGCGCATCTCCAACACGTGGCACAGAACAGTTATTCCCTGCCGTTGCTTAACTTTAAAGCAATGTGTTCCGTTGAATCCGCGGGGCGCGGAAAAGCGAAAAAGAATCAACTGGTCTGGCTGGTATTCCTCGATAGAGTAACGAACAGGACCGTGCCCGCCAATCGCACCCACCGCTAAGGGACGGTCAAAGCTCATGGACGGCCATTTGCCCACCGGCCACAGTCGATCTTCGCGGCTGGCCAGGGAATCGATCAGCGCGCCCACGGTGGTCAGGGGCAGCGGGAACTCTCGCTGGTGCACATTGCGAACGTGCATGGAGTAGGCGCAATCTTTCCCGGCCAGCCTTTACTTGGCGGCTGTGCCGGTCTGCAGCGCGTGCAGTTCCTTGCCGGGCTTGAAGCGCACCGCTTTGCCGGGAGTGATGCTGACCTCGGTGCCGGTGCGGGGATTGCGGCCTATGCCTGTTTTGCGGGCGCGCACGCTGAAGACGCCGAAGCCGCGCAATTCAATGCGCTCGCCGGCGGTAAGAGCCTGCTTGAGGCCCTCGAAGACCGTATCCACGGCAGCCTCCGCCTTGGTGCGGGGCAGGCCCGTACGCTCAATGACACGATGGACGATGTCCTGCTTAATCAAAGGGGTACCTCACTAGCGCAACTGAATAGACTGTACTACGACCCACGGGATTGATGCTACAGGATTTAGAACGATTATGGAATACCCGGGAAGGTAATTTGCCATTTTCAATACTTTTTTTATTGGAAATAGCCGTTCAAGGGCATCCGGCAGCCTATTTATGGCGTCCGAAGCCCGGATTGCACTTTTTTCGTTGAAAGTTGTAGTGATTTTCCGTAGGATCAATGTGAGTTTCCCCTCAGATTCAGACAAGACAAACTGGATAGCGGACCAGGCCCTGGGACAGAAGGGTATGCCGATTCAAAGTGGCCGCAGGGTCCGGGACCTGGCACTGATGAACCGGATGATCGAGCCCTTCAGCGAGAAGCAGAATGTGAACAGCATTAGATCAGCAATGCCGACTGCAAAGTCAAGTATGAGAAACAACAGGGAATAATGCTTCCAAGGGTTTATCCGCCCAAGGGAAGAAAGCCGTTGAGCTGGTTTTGGGGAGCACACTGTACCACGTGGCGGAGCGGAGAGTTTTCTCTGCACCTCGTTTTCCACAGATCCTCCTGCGTTGAACCGATAGGAGGCAAAATGTCTTCAATCCATAACGACGAGCCGATTCGTGTGGGTGTACTCACCCATGAGCCGTTGCGCATGGAGGGCCTGGCCAGCATCTTTGAAGAGCGGCCAGGCGAGGGCTGCGCGCCGCTGATCCCGGTCTTTGGGGGATTCGAGGAATTGTTGTCCGACCCCACGCTGTTGTACCTGGTCGTGGACCTGCATGCTTTTTCCAACGGACTGGAAACCTTGGATACCATTCGCCGCCGGAGACCCGAAATGCGGCTGATTGTAATCGGCCCGGAGGGAGACGACAACCTGATCATGGATTTGATCCTGGCCGGGGTTCGCGCTTACCTGGACCTGAGCGTCAATCCGCAGATGGCGCGCAAGGCCATTGGAGAGGTCATCAACGGCGCCATCTGGGCGCCGCGGCGGCTACTTTCACAACTGATTGACCACCTGCTTGTGGCCTCCAATGCCAGCCTTACCAGCGCCCCTCCTCGCTTAACTGACCGGGAGCGGCAGGTACTCGATCTGATCCTCACAGCCCGCTCCAATCGCGAGATTGCCAAGGAGTTGGGCATTGAGGAGCAGCACCGTTCAGGCGCATGTGGGGCGGTTGCTTCGCAAGACAGGCGCGGAGAGCCGGATTGATCTTCTGATGCACGGGTCGGATCCCGCGCTGCTGGAGGCTGCCGGCATCCGGGATCGCCGACAGGGAGAACGCCGCCGGAGCGATCGCCGCCAGAGCACCGATGGATTGATTCACCCCGCATTCCGTTACTCATCAGTAAACATTTTAGGTTACTTTTATCCACAAATGTTCGTAATCTTGTGCAATTTCAACACGATCTGGAAAATTGGTTACAGAAACAACGCAAATCTGGGGAAAGGAGTTTCCAGACAGCATGAAAACCATGAAGTCTGGGAACTCCTCTTTTTTCTTGTCTTTATAGGCCAAGTTCATTTGTGGCAGCTTCCCCCACCTCCTTCTCTTCCGCCACCACATTCTTCAACCCTGCATTGCCTTCGTAGAGCGGCATAGATGATCCGGCATGCAACAGCCTTGATACAGAGCAGCATCGAGCCATGAATCCGTGAATATGAATTTTTACTAAGCAGTCAACAATTCATGATATTTATCCCTCAGTAAACGATGCAGGTTACTTTTCTCTATAATTGTTTCGTAATCTATAAGTTGAGCATTATTGACCATGCACTGAAGAGCCATTTTCCACAGACTTATTCACAGAAACAACGCAGATCTGGGGAAAGGAGTTCCCAGGCAGCATGTTTTCCATGATGTTTGGGAACTCCTCTTTTTTCTGGTTTGTTGTAAGTCAGGTTCAGTTGCTGCGGCTTCCCCTACTCCCTTCCTTCATCTATTCCTGAGAAAACCGAGAAGAGCGGAGCAGTCCAGCTTGTATTCGTGTCGATTGATGGAGAGCAGCAGAGCGAAATCTGGCGTCACGCGGCCTGTGAATCGGCGCGTAAGTTATTCATATTCAATAAAATAACTGCATGGCCAGCCAATTTTGCAGGGAAATCAAAGATGGAAATACGGAAGTTTTAGACCTATCTTGTTGAAATGTTGGGGATAAAAATATTTTCATATTAAGAGCAATATTGACCATACGTAAAAAGCAGTTTTCCACAGACTTATTAACAGAAACAACGCAGATCTGGGGAATAGGAGTTCCCAGGGTGCATGTTTTCCATGAATTCTGGGAACTCCTTTTTTTACGTGGCTTTCCGCCCGTCTCCAGTTCAGTGTTACTTTTACGGGTTCAGCCCTTCCCCGCTTCCCCTTTCCATCCCTGCACATAGAATCAAGGCCGGCATTCCGGCCTTGATTCCTTTTGCGCAGTGGTTTGCGAGCGGCGTGGGGGGCGCGATGGCTTTGATGGGATAAAGGATGCGCGTTCCGGCTGGCATGTTGTAGGCTGATAGGGGATACCCTGGCGGGAACGGACGGCAGGATGCCGGGATATTCCGGGATTGACAGGCTAGAGAGCCGAGACGTACAGCGCGGCGCGGCTCAAGGCATCTAATGGAAGTTTCGACAACCCGCGACCCGAAATGCCGCGGAGTGAAAAGGAAGAGGATATGAAAAAGACACTTGCGTTGATCTGTCTCAGTTTCATGCTTACATCGGCCGCCTTTGCAGCTTCCTCGCGGGAGAACCTGCAGGCGCGCCTCGACGCGGCCAAGGCGGTTGTGGACGAGATCATGAAGGCCCAGGACAGGAGCATTCCGTTGGATTTCTTCATCACGCCACCTGCGTTGCCGTGGTGCCGGGAATGGTGAAGGGCGCGTTGATCTTCGGCGGGCAGTATGGCCAGGGGGTGGTGACCTGCCGCACCGGGCACGGCTGGAGCGCGCCGGTGTTCATTCGCATGGCGGGCGGCTCGTGGGGATTGCAGATCGGCGGCCAGTCGACGGACCTGGTGCTGGTGGCGATGAATGATCGCGGCATGCAGGACCTGCTGAAGAGCAAGTTCAAGATCGGCGGAGACGCCTCGGCCGCGGCCGGGCCGGTGGGCCGCGCCGGACAGGCCTCCACGGACTGGAAGATGAGCGCGGAGCTGCTCAGCTACTCGCGCAACAAGGGGATCTTTGCGGGCATCGACCTGGACGGCACCAGCGTGAGCCAGAACAAGGAAGACACCGAGCTCTTCTACGGCAAGCCGCACAGCTTCGAGTACATTCTCAAGGGCAACGTCGGCGGTTCCCGCAGGCGCGGAGGCGTTTGTCAGGACCGTGGCGCATTATTTTATCGAGAATCGCAGAGAACAGCAGATTAACGGTAAAACGGTGAACGAGCGAGTGGGGCAGCCCGGCAACGGGCTGCCCCTTCTTTCTTTGTGCCGAGGAAACGGCGTCGAGGGACTAAACTTTACCTTGATGCGAGAGAAGCTCGAGTTCTGGCTGGTTTTGGCGGTGGCGCGCCCACTGGGATGGTTGCCGCGCGCGCTGGCGCGTCTGCGTGGCAGGCGTGCTGGCGTGGAGCGTGTACGTGTTGCACGGCCGTCTGCGCCGCGTGGGCGAGCGCAACCTGGAACTGGCTTTCCCGGAGCTCTCGTCCAAAAGTAGAAGAGCTGAGCTCCGCGGAGTCTATCGTTCGCTGGGCGGCAACTGGTCGAGTTCTGCCGCATGACGCGCTATACCGCAGAAAATACGCGCGATTGGATTCGCACCGAGGGCCTGGACCACTACCTGGCGGCGAAGGCGCGCGGCAAAGGCGTGCTGATCGTCACCGGGCACATGGGCGCATGGGAGCTGTCGAGTTTTTATCACTCGCTGATGGGCTATCCGATGAGCATGGTCGCGCGGCCTCTCGATAACCGGCGGCTGGACGAGTTTGTGAATGGCATCCGCTGCCTGCACGGCAACCGCGTGCTGCCCAAGGACGATTTTGCGCGCGGCCTGCTGACGGCCATGCGCAAGGGCGAGACGGTGGGCATCCTGATGGACACGAACATGACCCCGCCGCAGGGAGTCTTCGTGAATTTCTTCGGGAGACAGGCCTGCACGGCCTCGGGAGTGGCGCGCGTGGCGCTGAAGACCGGGGCGGCGGTTTTGCCGGGGTTCATGGTGTGGGAGGAGGCGGAGCGGCGCTACGTGCTGCACTTTGGCCCGCAACTGGTTTTCGAGCGGACCGGCGACGAGGAGGCCGACATTGTGGCCGCCACGCAGCTGTGCACCAGCGTCATCGAGAGCTGGATTCGGCGCTATCCTGACCAGTGGCTGTGGATTCACCGGCGCTGGAAGACGCGGCCGGCGGGGGAGCCGGGGCTGTACTGAGGAGAGACGCATGAAGCTGGGCGAACTGATTGAAGCTCTGGGCGGCAAGCTGGCTGCGGGAGATCGCGGACCGGTGGTCGATGGCGTGAACTCCGTGGAGCTGGCCGGCGGCGCGGAATTGGTCTTTGCCGAGGATGCGGCGTCGGCGGCCAAGGCGCTGGCCAGCAAAGCTGGGGTGGTGGTGCTGAAGGCTGGGTGCGCCGCAGATTATCCGCAAGGCAAGTGCGTTGTGGAGGCCGAGCAGCCGCGGTTGTGGTTTGCGCGGGCGGCCAAGCTGCTCAAGCCTGCGCTGCCGCCTACCGGAGTGCATCCCGCGGCTGTCGTTGGCGCAAATGTGAAGCTCGGCGAAGGCGTGAGCATTGGCCCCTGCGCGGTGGTTGGAGAGAACGCGCAGATCGGCGCGGGAACGCGCATCGAGGCCGGCGCGGTCATCGGCGAGGGCGTGTGCATCGGCGAGAACTGCCGCATCTATCCGCGCGCCGTGCTCTATCCGGGAACCACGCTGCGGCAATCGCGTCGTCGTTCATGCCGGCGCGGTGCTGGGCGCGGACGGCTTCGGCTATGTGCGCGACGAGAAGACCGGCGCTTACACGCAGTTTCCGCAGCAGGGGACGCTGCTGATCGAGGACGACGTGGAGATCGGCGCCAACACCACCATCGACCGCGGCGCGCTGAAGCAGACAAGAATCGGCCGGGGAACGAAGTTCGACAACCTGGTCCACGTGGGCCACAACTGCGAGATCGGCGAGGACGTGATTCTGGTGGCGGGGGTGGGCATCAGCGGCTCCTGCACGGTGGGCAACGGCGCGGTGATCGCCGGGCAGGTGGGCATCGGCGACCATGCGCACATCGGCCCCGGCGTGATTCTGGGCGGGCAGGCAGGCGTGCTGAGCGGCAAGACCATTACCAACGAAGGCATGGGCGTGAAGCCGGGAACCGTGCTGTGGGGCACGCCGGCGCGCCCGCTTACGCAGGTTCTAAGGGAGATCGCCGTGGTGACAAGGCTGGCGAAGAAAAAGGGATTAGGGGTTAGGGACTAGGGACTAGGGAAAAGGGAATAGAGAACAGAGAACAGGGAACAAGAATCAGGGAACAGGCCCTAAGCTGACCTAATTGATTCGGGCGGATTCACCTCAGATAAACTCGGCCAAGATTGCGACTCCTCGCGCGGCGCTGGAGCGTGAATCTCCGGCACTGCCGTGCTGGAGCACAGTCGGCTCGGCGTTGCGCAGCAGGATGGCCATTCCCCGCGCGCCGTCCATGCGGCTTTCCACCAGCAGTTCATAGGCCAGGCGGAGAAACTCCGGATGATGCTCGAAGTGCTTGCTGGCGGCCTGCACGGTGTGGACGACGTGGGCGGCGGAGAAGGCCTGGCGATGGAAACCGGCCACGCCGATCAGCAATCCTTTAATCAGCGCAAACTGGGCCGTGAGCAGGGCGCACTCGCGGGCCATTGAGAACTGCGTGCCTTCGGTTCCGAAGGGAAACCGGATGCGGAGGATGGTGTTGACCAGGTAGTTTTCCAGGATGTACGGGTGGCGGTCGAAGAAGGGGGCATAGTAGAGGTCGTGCGCCAGGGCGCTAGCGGTCGGCAAGGCTCTCCAGGGTCACGCCGGGACCGTTGCCGATGCCCGTGGTGAAGGCCTGGACGCACTCCACAAAGCGCGGCCTCACGTTGGAGCGGTGCAGCATCATTCCGGCCAGCCGCAGCACCACGTCCAACTGGGCGGTGCGATCCAGCGGGAGGGCTTCCATGGAGGTCAGCAGGGCTCCGGAGGCAACCGTGGCATCAAAGTCGGCGAGAAAAGCGGGAATGCTGCGCTGCAGCTCGCCGCTGACAATGGTATCCAGGCGCCGGCACACGAGGCCCAGCAGAAAGAGCCGCTGCCATAGCGGGTAAGCGCGATTGCGGACCAGGGCCAGGACAAACTGGCGGATGGGCCAGAACCAGCGCAGGAGTGTGGGAGCGGCAGAGGCTGAGGAGAGCGTAGGGTTGGGCGGCTCAGGCGCGGCCAGCGGGGCAGGCGATAGCAGAGCCGGAGTGAGCAGGACCAGCCGCGCGGCCTCCGGGCAGGAGAGCGCCAGCGCCGTCTCCTGGATTCCTCCCACGGAGTTGACGATGCGCGGATACGTGGCGCAGGCGTGGGAGAGAAACTCCTCGCCCAGCTCAGACTGGATGCGGCAGAGATGGTTGGCGTTGAGCAGCGGGCACTGGTTTACGCCGTTCATCTGGAGTTTGGCGAAGGCGGCGGGCTTGGCGCCCTCCGGCATGCGCAGCAGGCTGGCGTTGATGAGCGTGCGCAAGGGGCTAGGCGGGAAGCTTCTGGTATTTCTCATAGGCCGCCTGGTCGAAGGGCACGCCCCATCCCTGGCAGCAGTTGTCCTCGCAGGCCGAGCCGATACAGCGAAAGCGCTGAGCGTAAGTGGCGCGAAGCGGCTGGAGTTTGGTGCAATGGGCGCTCCTGGCAGCAGGTCGGCACACCCCTGCTGCGACCAGGATTAGATCTGTATCGAAACGAGGCACATCGACGAGCCATGAGGGCCATAGAGGATTGGAAAACTCACTAGAAAAGCCGGATTGCTGGTGCTGAGCGTCTCTGTTCGAGCGCCTTTCTAATTTCGCAGCAGCATGGTGAGGCCGCGCGCATTGTCCAGTTTTTGGGAGACCAGTAGCTGGCGGGCCATGTCAAGATGCTTCGGATTATGCTCGAAATGCTTGAATACGGTCTGGATCGTTTGCACTACATGCGCGGTGGAGAACGACTCCTGGTAGCAGCCTGCGACACCAATGAGCAGACCTTTGATGAGCGCAAACTTGGTGGCCATCAGCGTGTACTCCCGTTCAGGCTCCTGGGTGGCCGCGGGGTCGAAGACCTTGGTCCCAAAGGGAAACAGCTCCCTGAAGATCGTATTGATCAGATAATTTTCCAGGATGTACGGGTGTATTTCGAAGAATGGCGCGTAGTAACGCTGGTAGGAAGAATCATATTTCGCCACCTGCTTATCCATCGCGGTTTCGTTTTCAATGAGGGCGCCTTTGCTGAAGTCCTTAAGAGACGCATGGAAGCGCGGACTCGACTGGAGGCTGTCCACATTCAGCCTGACCAGCTCCACCAGAATATTCAGTTGCAGCGTAAGGTCGGCGGGGATGGTCTCCATGGAGGCGCGCAAGCTGCCGGACCGATCGCGGCTGTAAAATCGCGCAGCAGCGCGGAGATGCCGCGATCGAGCTTGCCGTGGATAACTGCATCAAGACGCCGGGAAAATGTGCCCAGCAGAAACATGCGCTGCCACAGCGGGTAGGCGCGATTGCGGATCAGGCCAAGGCCAAACTCACGGAGAGGCCAGAACCAGGAGCGAGGCCCGTCCGCGTCCGCCGCTGCTTCTTTCCAGGCGATCTGCCTGGCGTTCTTGATGCTCTCAACGAGCAGGCTGGGATTCAGAAGAACCAGCCGCGCGGCCTCGGGACAAGCGAGCGAGAGGGAAGTATTCAGCAAGGTGTCAATCGTGTGAGAGATGCGCGGAAAGGTCGAGCAGGTTTTAGAGAGATAGCTTTCGCCGTGTTCCACCTGAATCTGGCAGAGGCGCTCCGCGGAGTGAAACGGGCACATGCGCAAGGGGGGCTTTATCCGTATTTGCGCGAAAGCCGCCTGAGACAAGCCCTCCGCATTTTCCGAGAGGCGCACGATATTGGCATCGATCAGCGAACGCAACGGCCCGGCAGGAATGGTCTGGTACTTATCATAGGTGGCCTGATCGATGATCACCTTCCATCCCGAGCAGCAGCTGTCCTCGCAGGCGGGGCCGATGCAGCGAAATAGCTGGGAATACTCTGGGAGAATCAACTTAGTCTTTCGCAATCTGCGCTCCTGCCGGCGGCTAGGCGTAGCGGATGGGCACACCGCCGCATCATCCTGGGATCAGATGCTTCTCAGAACGAGGCATTCGCCATTCCGGCGCGAAGGCGGAAAGATTGGAAAGTCCTTAGCAGAATTGGATCTGCTTTCAGGGAGGATTGTTTGCCTCAGAAGGGCTTGTCGGTCAGGAAGGGCTCGGGCTTGAGCGAGCCGTCGCGCTGCTTCACCAGCATCTGGACCTTGCCCTCGGCGGCGTCGAGCTCGGCTTTGCAGGCGGCGGATAGGCCCACGCCCTGCTCGAAGAGCTTGAGCGATTCCTCCAGGGCGAGGTCGCCTTTTTCCAGTTGATCGACGATGGATTCCAGCTTCTTGAGCGAATCTTCAAACCTGGGCATGGTGGCTACTCCGTTTCACTGCGGCAAGCCTAGAAGATAAGTCTAACTGATCCACTGGTCTTGTTGACGTTCATTCGCCATCTTACCCGGAAGCGCCAGGCTTGGTATCGCGAGCAAAATCGATCATAGCCTTACCGAGCGATTCGAGAAGATCTGCCCACTCGCTCAAGTGCACATGACCGGAGGGGGTCAATGAGTAGTTACGCCGAGCCGGGCCGTCTCCAGCGTCCCAGGCTGAGGAGACAAAGCCGTTTACCTCCAGAGTTCTGAGTGTGCGATAAAGAGCCGCGCTCTCGATGGTGGCGTCTGTCAAAGCATAGTGAGCGAGAGATTCGGCAATCTCATAGCCATACGATCTCGTTTTTTCTTTGAGAATCCGCAGCACAACCGGCTCGATAAAGCGGGAGACATTCCCCATCGCGCAGGTGCAGGGGCGTCCGCAGCCGGGTTGCTTGCAGCACCGGCGCCTAGTCTCCTGCACGGAGTCCTGCGCGCGCGAATTGGGATGGAGAGTCTTCGGCATAGCTTTTGCGCTCAGCACTCCTCGAATAAAGATCAACACGCCACTTGTGAAAGGCCGCCGATAAGTGTATATTACACCTAGACGCCTTATGACGAATTTGTACAACCAGGCGGATTTTTCAAGTCTATAGAAACGAGGGGGTTATGAGCAAAATTGGAGTGATGATGTCGGAGAATCGCGCCGAGGGGCAGATGTCTTCGCATTTTGGCAAAGCTGAATGGATCATGGTCATAGACACGGACAATCCGGTCCCCATGTTTGAAAAGAATGAGGTTCTGAATGGCAAGTGTGCCTCCGAGAGCGTGATCCGCCAGGGTTGTACTGACGTAATTCTCGCTGACATCGGCGACGGCGCCCTGGGGCATTTGCAGGCGGCACACATCCGCGCCTGGGCCGTGCCTAAGCCCGTCACCGGAGACGCAGCACTCCGGATGTTCAGGGAGGGGCAATTGCCGCCTGTGCCTGCCGCGCGTGCGGCAACGAGACATGGCGAGGGCCATGGGTGCTGCTGCGCGAACCGGACCGTGCCGGAAGCGCCTTCCCGCTGCCACGGCTGATTCTTAAGTGTAGGGAGCGCGCACTTCCTCTCTCATCTTTGCACGAGAGCCAGGAGCGCTTCCTCAAGCCGTAGTTCAGGAGATGCTATGAAACTAAAATCCGTCATCTTATTTGTCCTGGCAGTTTTGCTTTTTCCGTCCATTGAAGCGCGAGCGCAGCAGGGCAGAGAAGTTCAATCCAGGCTTATCGCTTCGGATCAGCTTTTGCCTTCCAATCTGAAGAATACGGATATGCAGTTGCAGAATTCCAGCAATTCTCTGGCTGCATCCAATCCTTTGCATATCCCTTGCAGAAGCAAGCAAGCGATACCGGATCTGATGGACCTCACCCCGTATTACACGTCTTCCCTGAAGGATGGCAATCTCGGCTCCTTGCCTGTGGGAGTGCGCGCTTTTTCCAGGGCCGCATTCGATATTCGGGGGATGATCCAGTTGGCTGGGATGAAGCCTTCAGCTCATCCCGATGCCGTGAGGGGCATTGCCATCCATTACAAGGGTGAGAAGATCGATTTTCTGCACGGTGCAGTGGGCCACGCCGAGGAGGACAGTATCATTGGCAATTACATTTTGCATTATGCCAATGGGGTAACAAAAAGAATTCCACTGGTTTACGGCCGCAACATACAGAATTCGTTTAGTGAGAACGCGGTCCCGGTCTTGACCGATGCAGCTACGGTTTGGACTGGGAAGAACGCGCATGTATTCAAATACACGGCGAACAATCCGCTGCCCGGCATCGAAATCAAGACAATGGATTTTGTTTCGAACAATACGCAGGCCGCGCCCTTTTTAATCGCCATGACTATCGAGCCCATCCAGGCTGATCGGACATACGAATGGTTCGATTCCATCAAAGCCTGGAATCCAATTCCTACGAGAGACCCTTTGGCCGGCCCCTACCAAGTGGATCTGACCAATTACTATGGAACTTCGCTGGACGATGACTGGTTTAACCATCCGGGACATGACCTCCACGATGTCCCTCAAGGATTGAAGTCCTTCGGCGGCGTGTTGTTCGACGTGCGGGGAGTGATTGTGCTGGCAGGAAGTAGTTCTCTGGCTGTCAGTGGCCTGGCTCTGCCAGAGGCGGTCATGGGGATTCCGGTCGGACGCAAGGGGAAAGCCGTGGATTTCCTCCAGGCAGCTGCCTTTGTCGGATCCGCGCCGGGGCTGAAGATCGGTGAATACGTCATGCATTATGAAAACGGAGAGACGCGGACAGCCGATCTGATCTATGGCGAGAACGAACTGGACTGGTGGGTTAATCCAGCCGAAGGGCATGTAACCAAGGCAGACGAGGTTTGGTCCGGCTCCAATGCCGCGACCCGCCGCAGGGGGATGAAAACCCGGCTCATCAAATTTACCTGGATGAATCCCATGCCAGAGGTGACGATCAAATCCATCGATTTTGTCTCCTCTCTCACAACCTCGTCTCCTATGCTGGTAGCTATAAGCGTGGAACCTTAACAAAAATGAAGGTGACCAGGCGATCAACGGACGAATACTGCAACGGGTTTCCTGCGTCCACCGTACGGTTCAGCGGCATAACGAGAAGCACGCATGCTGCCCAATTTTCGACAGAACCCGGGCAGGCCGGGCTTGAACGAATGTTGGCAAATGGCACTATGAGCACGGTAAAAAGGAGATTTCAATGAAGATCATGCGTTATCTAATCGCGTTGCTGGCCGTGGCCGGTATCGTGGTTTCCGCGCTGGCGTTGCGCGTGCACTATTCGACCGAGACCCAGCCCTGCTCCATCAACGAGAAGTGGGATTGCGGTATTGTGAACCACAGCCCCTATTCCGAGATTGCGCACATCCCGGTGGCCGCGATTGGGATTGCGGGCTACCTGGCGCTGGCCGGGTTGGCGCTGGCGAGGCAGCGGTTTCTGGTGTTGCTGGCCGCGCTGCTGGGCCTTGGTTTTGCGCTTCGTCTTACTTCCATCGAAGAATTCGCCTTGTGCGCGTGGTGCATCTATTGCGTGATATCGCAAGTAATTATTGCGCTGATCACGCTGCTGGCTCTGGGCTGGTTTACCGAGGAATATATTACGTTGAGGCGGGCCTGCCGGAAGGCCTGAGCGAGGCAACAGTAAAAGTCGGCGATTCTTATTCAGGTTTGGGCAGCACAGAAGCGATGACTTCGGCGGCGCCCGACTACGGCGGCCACGCGACTGCCCGGAAAAAGTCCGCATGTTGGACTAGCTCACTCGGAGTGGTCCCGCCCGGCAGCGCAATCAGGACAACCTGTACTCCACTCTTGCGAGCGAGTTTCATTGCAGGTACACAATCGGTATCCGCAGTCACTAAACCAATCCTGTCCACATCTCTCAAGGCGGAATAAGCGGCAATATCAAGGCCGATTCGCATATCGACACCCTTTTGTTCGAAATCGGGCTTAAAGTCGGCATCGGTCAGTGCCGCAACCCCAGTCACCGGAGTTCTCTTCAGCTTGTAACCGCGAAACTTCAGCACGCCAAGTCTAACAGCTATCAAATCTTTCTTGGCGAGGTCTTTCAACCATTGGCCCGAGTCGGCAAAGGTCTGAGTCAAGCCTGAAACGGGGAGATTCTGGTGCCCCTGATATGGCGCACAGTCGTAATAGAGAGATCGGAAAAGCTCTTCATCCACGGCTGGACAAATCTTCGAAAAGGCCTCAATGAAGTTGGGGTCGTAGTGGATTTTTGCTTTCCTGGCGGCTACGCGGAGGAAGCCACCGTCGATCATAAGGACTAGCTTTTTCATCTACATACCAAAATAGCAAACCCCGGAACTCTCGCTCCGGGGTTTGCTGGATACATGCTCGCCTACGAGCGTACGGAATATCATCATATTCACTGAATTAGTGAACATTGTCAAGAGAAAAATGGAACCCCTGCTTAGGCCTGTCTCACGCCGGTTTGGGCAGCACAGAGGCGATGACCTCGGCGGCGGCGGCGTAGCGGCCGAAGGGAGCGCTGACCTGCACGCCCTGGACCATGGGGCGCACGGCGGCCAGCATCTCCTGGGCGATGAGGATGCCTTCGCGGCGGGCGGCGTCGGGCGAGCCGCTGCGGGCCATGCGCAGCATGATTTCGTCGGGCATGGAGACGCGCAGGTCGTTCTTCATGAACTCGGCGTTGCGCAGGCTGGTAAGCGGCCAGATGCCGGCGATGACGGGAATGCGATGGCTCTCGGATGCGCTCGAGAAAGTTCTCCAGCAGGCGCAGGTCGAAGACCGGCTGGGTGATGGCGTACTCTGCGCCGGCCTCGACCTTGTAGAAAAAGCGGCGCAGTTCCTGCTCGATGTCGGGCACGCCGGGGTTGGCGGCCACGCCGATGGTGAAGTTGGTGCTGGCGCCGATGGAGTTGGCGCCGATGTCGAGGCCGTGATTCAGCCGATGCACGATGTTGACCAGGCCGATGGAGTCCACGTCAAAGACAGCGGTGGCGTCGGGATAGTTGCCCAGCTTGGGCGGGTCGCCGGTGAGGCAGAGAATGTTGTGCAGGCCGATGGACGAGGCGCCCAGCAGGTCGGACTGGATGGAGAGCAGGTTGCGGTCGCGGCAGGTGTAATGGAGAATCGTCTCAATGCCGGTGTGCTGCTGAATCTGGATGCACAGGCTCTGGGCGCTCATGCGGGCCGAGGCGCGCGGGGAATCGGGCACGTTGATGGCGTGGACGCCCAGTTGCGCCAGCTGCCGCGCGCCCTCGATCTCCTTGGCGCAGGAGATGCCGCGGGGAGGGACGATTTCGACCAGGGTGACGAAGCTGCCCTGGGCAATCAGAGAGCCGATGCGGGAACGCTCGCCCAGTGGAGCGGGCGGGGTTTCGGTGATCAAGGCCGGCTTCGCGCCGGTGACCTGGACGCGGGCCTGGGCATCGATGGCGCGCATGGCCGAGCGCATGGCGCGAATGTGGTTGGGCGTGGTGCCGCAGCAGCCGCCCACGATCTGCACGCCGGCGGCGATGGCCTTGCGGGCAAATTCGGCCATGTACTCGGGCGAGCAGAGATAGATGTTGCGCCCCTCGACGGCGCGCGGCAGGCCGGCGTTGGGCATGGCGGCCAGGGGCAGGGCGGTGGCGGCGCGCATGGCCTCGATGGCGGTGAGCACCGTGGCCGGGCCGGTGGAGCAGTTGACGCCGATGGCGCCGGCGCCCCACTCGGTCAGCAGCGCGGCGGCCTGAGCGGGCGAGGAGCCGTCCAGGCAGTTGCTTTCGTCGTCCACGGTCACCATCACCAGCACGGGCAGGTCGGGGGCGACCTCGTGCGCGGCCGCCAGCGCCTCGCGGGCCTCGTTCAGCGCGGGCATGGTTTCAATGATGATGAGGTCCACGCCAGCCTCAGCCAAGGCGCCAATCTGCTCGGCAAAGGCCGCGCGGGCTTCGTCCAGGCCGGTCTTTCCCAGCGGCTCCAGGCGCACGCCCAGCGGACCCACGGAGCCGGCGACCCACGCCTCCCCGGCCTGCTTTTCCCTGAGGTGATCGACGGCCTGGCGGGCCAGCCGGACGCCGGCGGCGTTGATCTGGGCCACATTGCCGGCCAAACCGTGGCGGGCCAGCCGGAAACGATTGGCGCCAAAGGTGTTGGTCTCGATGATCTCGGCGCCGGCCTGCAGGTACTCCTCGTGAATCGAGAGGATCAGGCCGGGGTCGGAGAGGTTCAGCTCGTCGTAACAGCGGTTGATGAAGACGCCGCGGGCGTAGAGAACGGTGCCCATGGCGCCATCGGCGAGTATGGGGCGGCTGGCGAAGATGTCGGCAAATTGCGTCATTCTTGTGCCATGTTAAGCTACGCCGGTCTGCCGCGCCAAAGCAATTTCAATCCAGCGGCATACCGGAGCCTCGCTCCAGCGCGTCTCAACCAGGGCAAGCAGGGGAATTCAATCTGCCGGCAGGCAGGGCTGCTTTGTTATACTTCGGTAGTCATCAGCTGGGGCTGCGCCGGTACAGGGCCGGATGATTTCGATCTGCCTGCCGGACCTGCAACCGCCGTCAAATTGTTCACGCCGCGGCCCTGGCCGCGGGCAAGCTGCGCGCACTTATAGCGTCTTTGCGTCGAGGTAAGGGATTTTGAACAAGAGAAGTCTTTGGATGAGCGCCGCCGCGGCCCTTTTGGTTGCAGCCGCGCTGGCAGGTTGTGGCACCACCACCTATTTTGCGGGCCGGACGCTGCCGCCCAGCGGGCTGGCCAATCGCGTTCTGATCGCGATCCAGAATCCCAGCGCCTTTAACGACCGGCGGCTCTGCAGTTTGTGGATGCCTATTACGACATCCGCTTCAAGTACAACAGCGCCAATACGAGTCCGGCGTTTACCATCAGCGGGTATTCGGGAAATCTGCCCGTCACCATCCAGAACATGCCCGAGGAGCTGGCGGGCGCGGTCTATAGCTCCGGCGACGGCAGCTTCAACCTGATCAACTATGCGCAGGAGAAGCTGCAGCGGCACAGTGGGCGGCCTCAACGGCACCTCTTCCAGCATCTTCACCACGCGGAACCAGACTTACGTCTTCGCCGCCAGCCAGACGTCGCACGTGCTGACGGTGGTGGACAAGTCGTCGACCAGCGCCGGGAGCTATCCGCTGAGCCTTCCCGGCGTGTACCGGGTCAGCGTGAACCCCGGCGGCTCCGCGGCTCTGGCCTTCGTGCAGAACTCGAATTACGTCTACTATCCGCGCAAGCTGACCGCAGCGCAGACCCTGGCCTACTGCGGGTGGACCCAGCACCTGGCCCAAGGCCGCGGTGGACTGCGAGCCGCAGAACGCGCCGGGCTGGTGCCTGTTTCAGGCGCAAAGCCCGACAATACCGACGCGACAGGAAACTACTACGGAGCTCCGCTGGTCTTTGACCGGCCGGTCAAGGCAGTCTTCTCCGCCGATGGCGGAACCGCCTACGTGCTGAACTGCGGTCCGGAGTGCGGCGGCACCGCATCCTCGGTCTCCCTGCTGCCGGTGGCGCCGTTGATCTACCTCATCGGCCAGCAGTCCGGGCTGCTGCCCTGCAACGCCAGCCCTTGCACCAACACACATACCCTTCCCATCACCAACATTCCCATCCCCGGCGGCGCCAGCAACGCGCTGGTCGACAGCTCCACCCTGTACGTCGTGGGCCAGAAGCAGATGCACCGACGGCTTTTGGGGCGGCTACCTGACGGTGGTGAATCTGCTGAACAACACGGTCGTGCCCTCGACGGGTTCAGTTCCCAACCCGGTTTCCATCAGCGACGGCGCGCCGGGCGCCATGAGCCGCATGCTGCTGGCCGACGACAATACGCTGTGGATCGGCATGACCAAGTGCACCAACGGCGAGCGCGCCAACAACAGCTTGCCCTATGGCTGCCTGACCATGGTCAACACCTCCACCAACACTGTGACCCTGCTGAGCCCTATATCGGCGACGCCACCGGCATTGCCGCCGTGACCGGCCTGCACAAGATCTACACGGCCGAGGGCGGGCAGGTTTACATCTACTCGACCGTGGACGGCTCGGCGATCGACAACCAGTACGTGACGGTGACCGGCACGGCCTATGACGTGGCCTACATGGACGCCATAGCGACGACAACAACACGGTCTACTGAGTTGCAGTGGTCAGTTCGCAATATGATTTGCATGGCCCCAGGTTTCGCATTGAAACCTGGGGTTATATGAATCCAAACTTGCATCTCTATGATCGGGAGCTACGGCCCATGATCCCCGATTCCGCGCCGAACCCTCCAATTGCCGATGTTCTGGCCATCGCCGCCCACAGGGATGACGTGGAGCAGACCTGCGGGGGAACCCTGCTGCGCATGGCGTCGCGCGGCCTGCGCACCGCCATTCTGGACCTGACGCAGGGCGAGGCCGGAACCCGCGGCAGCGCGGAAGAGCGCGCGCGCGAAGCAGCCGAAGCCGCGCACCTGCTGGGCGTTGGCTGGCGGCAGGCGCTCGACCTGCCCGACGGCGCGGTAGAAAACACGCTGGAAAATCGCCTTAAAATCGTACGTGTTCTGCGCCTTTTGCGTCCCCGCGTGGTGATTCTGCCCTATTGGCAGGCGCGCCATCCGGACCACTCGGCGACTGCCACGCTGGGTTACGAGGCCTGCTTTCTCTCCGGTTTGAATAAAGTTGAGGACGGCGCACCACCGCATCGCCCCTTCAAGATTGTCTACGCCAGCCTCTACGCGGATGTGCGCCCCAGCTTTGTCGTGGATATCACGCCCTTTATCGAGCAGCGCCACGCTGCGCTGATGGCCTATCGCTCGCAATACGCCAACCAGGCGGCGGGCGGCGGACTCTTTGTGCCGGAAGAGGAGATTCGCGAGCGCACCTTTGCCGAAGCGCGCCACTATGGGCTGCTGGCCGGGGTGCGCTACGGCGAGCCTTTTGTGCAGAAGGAAGTGGGCCTGGTGGACGACCTGACTCTGCTGCCGGTGCAGTCGATCTAGCATCTACGCTTTCCGTCCCTTCCGCACGAAACGAAATGAAGATTCTTCGCTTCGTTCTTCCCTCATGCCGGTTCACTTAATTTTTGGGCGGCGTGATGTCGGTTACGGGTAGATCCCAGTGGGAGAGAAGAATTTCAAAGCGACGCTGCTCCTCTTTTTGGTAGAGTCGCCTGATCCGGCCAAAGCTCCTTCTTGAAAGCCTCTTCGTCGGGGTTGGCGGTGGTGGCCAGGGTGGAGTTTTTGTAGCGGATGGTGACGCGATAGTCCCAGCGGCCGTCCTCGGTGGTGTGATAAGCGGGCGACTCGATTTTGATCGACAGAATGCGGCCAGTGGCCTGAATCTTCTGAAGCAGCGGGTAGTGGTTCTTGAGGAAGAGTTCCTTGAATTCAGCTTGATGGCCCCACTGGCACTTGTAGTAGTACTCGATGGTGTAAGGCTGGTCGGCGCTGACCTGCGGCGGCGCGCCCTGGGCATAAATTTGCAGCGGGGCGGCGAGAGTTGCGGCATAGACGACGGCGAAAGCGGCGAAAAGAATGCGGCGCATGGAACCTCCCTGGATTGAGAGCATTGTAGCGCAAGGGCGGCGGGCTGAACGTCAAGAAGTCCCGCGCTTGCCAGGACTCAAAAATCAGCATGTGCGTTGCTCGGTTGCACATTTCTATAGTTTTTTACAAGTTACTGCGGCCTCTTGTAGAATGTTTGCGAGAAGGAGAATGCTAGTCATGAAAGGCAGCCCGAAGGTCATCGAGAAGCTGAATCATGCGCTCGGCGAGGAACTTACCGCCATTAACCAGTACTTTGTTCATGCCGAGATGTACGAAAGCTGGGGATACGAACGGCTTTCCAAGCAAATCAAGAAGCAGTCCATCGACGAAATGAAGCACGCCGAAGCGCTAATCGAACGCATTCTTTTTCTGGATGCGACACCGAGAATGGAGCCGCTTGGCCTTTCCATCGGCAAAGCCGTCAAGGAGATGATCGAGTCTGACCTGAAGGCCGAGATCGCTGCCGTTGCAATGTACAACGAGGCGGCCCGGATTTCAGCAGAGGAGAAGGACAACGGCACGCGCGAGCTGTTTATCAAATTGCTGAAGGACGAGGAAGGACACGCAGACTGGCTGGAAACGCAGTTGCACCAGATTGCGGATCTCGGCCTGGAGCGCTATTTGGCCAAGCAGACTACGAAGGGCGAATAGTTATATCCCAGGTCTCAAAATCGAGACCTGAGGCACCCGCCAGAGGCCTTCGACGGGTACCTATGGAATGCGGGCGGCGAGTTTGGCGGCCAGAGCAGCAGCTTGCTGGGCGTCGGGCAGGTTGGCGTAGCCGGCCAGGAAGCGCCCCTTGCGAAAGACGCAGATTCCGTCGAGGTAGGGCGCTTTGGCCTGGAATGCCTCGTCGCCGATCTGCGCAGGTGTTGCGCCGTCAAAATGCTCGCGGAGTTTTTTGAAGACTTCGGCGGCGGATTCCGGCGTTGCTTCCAGAACGACGAAGGCCTGCCCCTGCTTGTATTTGGCCACGTAGCCGCGCTTGAGCAGCTTCAGTCCCAGCACGCTTTCCGGAATCAGCCGGACGGAGTCGAGGTTCTCTTTGGGAAACCACTGCAAAGCCTCCGGAGCGGTCTCGCGGCCCTGGAGGCGCTGCACTCATGCCGGCGGCGAAGGCCTGCATCACAGCGGTGTGATCGGCGTTCGGGTTGTCGGCAACTTCGACGATTTCGACGTAATAGTTGCCTTTGGCGAAGGTGGCGCTCTGCGGCTGGATCTGCCCGCCCATGCCGATGGGGGCGATGGGCAGCCGGGGATCGCGATTGGCGGTGAAGAGGCCGTAGGCCGCGTCGGCATCGTTCATCTCGGAGACGTCGATGGTCAGCGTGTCGGCCTCCAGACTTGCAGTCGATGGTGGACATGCGCGCAAAGCCGTAGCTCAGGTAGCCGTCCGCCGCGCCATCCTTGTAGTCGTAGAGATTTTCGGCGGTGAACTGGCGGACTGGGCCGGAGGCTTCCCAGCCGGGCGCGAGATGGCAGTCGAGGGAGACCTGGGCGCGCGCTATCCCCGCCGCCAGCAGGACGGTCAGCAGCAAAGCGGCGGTCTTCATGCAAACAACTCCTGGGCGCGCGCCATGCGATTCTGGACATGGACGCCGTGAGGACACTTCACCGTACATTCGGCGCAATCGCCGCAACGGACGGCCTTGTGCTCGGCGCTCAACTCCATGAAGCGCTCGCGGCCCAGCGCGAACTGGCCGTAGCCGTCGGCATAGGTGAGGAAGCGCAGCACATCGGCTACCGGCAGGCCCTTCTGGCAGGCGCCGTCGCACTGGCCGCACATGCGGCAATAGAGCGGCCGGATCGACATCCAGATGCGCGGAGAGAATTTTTTCGTCGCCGGCGGAGAGGGGATCTGCCATGGCCTTCAGGTTCTCGTCCAACTGGTCCATGTCCGTGATGCTGGGAATGGTGGTCGCGATGTTGGGCTTTTTGATGACCCACTTGAGCGCGGCCAGCATGGCGCCTTCCTGGGTGAGCTTCTTGTAAGTCGGGTCGCCGGGTTTCATGCCGGCGCGTTCCTCCGGCCATCACCTTCATGGCCACCACGCCGATGCCGGCCTTGGCGGCGGCTTCAATGGCCTTGATCCATGTCGACGTCCATGGTGAAGTTGTAGGCGGTCAGCACCACGTCAAAGACGCCCTTCTGCGCCATCCAGGGCAGCAGTTTCGGCTGGCCGCTGTGCGTGCTGACGCCGGTGAAGCGAATCTTGCCCTGCTTTTTGGCCTTCTGCTGCACCTCGATCATGTCGTCGGCGATCTCGTCCGGGCTGCCTTTGCCGTGGAGATACCAGATGTCGATGTAATCGGTGTTGAGTTCGCGCAGGCTGGTTTCGAGATGCTTCTGCAACTCTTCCTTGTTGGGCGCGTGCGACTTGGTGGAGATGATCACCTCTTTGCGGCGAGCGCCCAGGGCCGCGGCCACCATGCGCTCATTGTTGCCTTGCTGATAGCCGCGCGCGGTGTCGAAGTAGTTGATGCCCAGGTCGGCGGCGCGCGTGATGACGCTGGGGTCGGAGGTGATCATGCATCCCATGCCGACGGTGGTGACCTTGAGGCCGGTGCGGCCCAGGGTGCGGTAGTCGAGCTTGGCGGGAGCGGCGGCTTTGGCGGTGGTCGGGGCGGTCTGCGCGTCTATGACAGAGGTTGCGCCCAGGACAGGCAGCGCCAGGCCGGCGGAGAGGCCGGTGGAGAGAAATTCGCGGCGGGACGTGTTGGAACTCATAGAAACACCTCGGCAGGTGAAAAATCAGCAACTGAGAGAGAGTATGAGGCGGGCGAGCGGACGGGGAGGTGATGCGCGTCACAAAGGGGGATGAGTTGCGTTTATCACCAAACTAGAATCTGAAGATATACCGGGCGGCCAGCCAAATGACATGAAACCCTTCAAGTATGGCTCCTAATCCTGCCGCGATAATCCAGAACTTGAGGCCCGTACTGTCTATCAGTTTTTTAAAAACGTCTCCCAGCTGCTGGATTTCATCTATGGTCATACGTGCAGGCTTGTGCGAGTAGGCCGTTCTTTTGGGGTCATTAAGTGGTTTGGTGAAATTGTTCATATTCAATCGCCTTCAACACTCATGTACATATATCGGACAATTATTTGAATATTTGAATTGATTAACCACACATTCGCCTTATATTCGCCTTTCCGCTATAATTTGCACATGGACTTTCAACTGGTGACGAGCTACGTGCTGCGGGGGATCAGAGGGGGCTATTGAGTAACTGGCAGATGGTCCAGATCTCGCTTTTGGAATCTGGAATTCCTGCGAACCGGCAAAGTATCATATTGCATATGATGTGATATTATATGCAATATGAGACTCGTGCTCGACACCGATGTCGTAGTGGCGGCCATGCGCAGCCCGCGCGGCGGGTCGGCAGAGCTTCTGCGGCGGATACGGCTGGGGCAGGCGGCCATACTGTTGAATGTGCCGCTGGCGCTGGAGTACGAGGCCCAGTGCATGACCGCAGAGCATCGGCTCGCCTCCGGTTTGAGCGTGGCGGAGATAACGCTCTTTCTGGACCGGCTCATTTCATTGGCTGAGCCGGTGCAGACATATTTCCGCTGGCGGCCTCAACTGCGCGATCCCGGCGACGAAATGGTGCTGGAGGCCGCGGTGAACGGACAGGCCGGCGCGATCGTAACCTTCAACGAGAAGGATCTGCGCGCGGCGCGCAGCAGTTTTGGAATTGAAGTACTTCGTCCAGGCGAAGTACTGAGGAGGCTGAAGCCATGACCACTCGAGTTGCTACATTTCCGCTGCGTCTGCCCGTCTCGCTGAAGGCTGAGGTGGAGAAGGTCAGCAAGCGCGACGGGGCCAGCATGAACCAGTTTCTGGTTATCGCCGCCGCTGAGAAGATCGCTGCCATGCAGACCGAGCGCTTCTTTGCCGAGCGCCGCGAGCGAGCCGACGATGCGGCCTTTCTGCGTATTCTCAACCGCGACAGCGGCGAGGAGCCGCGCCCGGAAGACTCCCTCGACTGATCGATACACATTCACGGGACCGGGATTCTGTTCCAGGTAAAGTCTCATCTACGTGTTCGCCTGATTTTCGCCGCTCGGTTATAATGCTTGCCATGGACTTTCAACTGGTGACGAGCTATACGCCGCGCGGGGATCAGCCGAGGGCGATTGACGAGCTGATGAGGGGGTTGGCGGCGGGGGAGAAGCACCAGGTGCTGCTGGGGGTGACGGGGTCGGGCAAGACCTTCACCATGGCCAAGATCATTGAGGCGTCGAACCGGCCGGCGCTGATTTTGGCGCACAATAAAACTCTTGCGGCGCAGCTTTATCACGAGTTCAAGCAGTTCTTTCCCAATAATGCGGTGGAATATTTTGTGAGTTACTACGACTATTACCAGCCGGAGGCTTACATTCCCGCCGGGGATTTGTATATCGAGAAGGAAGCGACGGTGAATGAGGAGCTGGACAAGCTGCGCCTGTCGGCGACGCGGAGTTTGTTCGAGCGGAGGGACGCGATCATTGTCAGTTCGGTGAGCTGCATCTACGGGCTGGGCTCGCCGGAGGCTTACTACGGGATGCTGCTGCTGCTGGAGAAAGGGCAGAAGATCAGCCGCAAGGATATTACGCGGCGGCTGGTGGAGATTTTGTACGAGCGCAATGATACGGATTTCCGGCGCGGGACGTTTCGGGTGCGCGGCGACGTGATCGAGGTTTATCCGACGTATGACGAGACGGCTTACCGGATTGAGTTGTTCGGCGATGAGATTGAGTCGCTGTCGCAGATCGATCCGCTGTTTGGAACGGTGAAGCAGAAGTACGCGCGGCTGCCGATTTATCCCAAGAGCCACTATGTGATGCAGCCGGAGACGAAGGCGCAGGCGATTGATTCGATTGTGGCGGAGTTGAACGAGTGGGCGCCGCAGCTGGAGGCCGAGGGGCGGATGGTGGAGGCGCAGCGGATTCACCAGCGGACGCGCTACGACCTGGAGATGATCAAGTCGATGGGCTACTGCCACGGGATTGAGAATTATTCGCGGCACTTCAGCGGGCGGCTGCCGGGCGAGGCTCCGCCGACGCTGCTGGATTATTTTCCGCGGGATTTTTTGCTGTTTGTGGACGAGAGCCACGCGACGATTCCGCAGGTGCATGGGATGTGGCACGGGGACCGGAGCCGCAAGCAAAATCTGGTGGATTACGGATTCCGGCTGCCGTCGGCGCTGGACAACCGGCCGCTGACAGTTTGAGGAGTTTGAGAACCGCGTGCAGCAGGCGATTTATGTTTCGGCGACGCCGGGGCCGTATGAGCTGACGAAATCGGCGGGCGTGGTGGTGGAGCAGGTGATTCGGCCGACTGGCCTGGTGGACCCGGAGGTGGAGATTCGGCCGGTGAAGGGGCAGATTGACGACCTGCTGGGGGAGATTCGCGACCGGGCCAAGCGCGGCGAAAGAGTGCTGGTGACGACGCTGACGAAACGAATGGCCGAGGATCTGGCGGGCTACTACACCGAGGTGGACGTGCGCTGCCGCTACATGCACTCGGAGATTGAGACGCTGGAGCGGGTGAAGCTGCTCGCCGGGTTGCGCAAGGGCGAGTTCGACGTGCTGATCGGGATTAATTTGCTGCGCGAGGGGCTGGATTTGCCGGAGGTTTCGCTGGTGGCGATTCTGGACGCGGACAAGGAGGGTTTTCTGCGCTCGGCGGGCTCGCTGATTCAGACCATGGGACGGGCCTCGCGGCACATTGAGGGGCGGGCGATTCTTTACGCGGACCGGGTGACGGACTCGATGCGGCGGGCGATTGACGAGACGGACCGGCGGCGGAGGATTCAGCGGGCCTACAACGAGGAGAACGGGATTACGCCGCAGTCGATTATCAGCCCGGTGGAGATGGGGCTGGCTGCGATTCTGAAGGCGGAGTACGGCGATGTGGCCGAGGAAGAGACGGCGGGGATGCCGGAGGGGTTTGCCACCCAGGCGGAACTGGATGGGTACATTGCGAAGCTGGAGGCGGAGATGCGGGAGGCGGCGCGGAAGTTCGAGTTCGAGCGGGCGGCGCGAGCTGCGCGACAACATCAAAGAATTGCGGGAGAAGGAGTTTTTGTTTGGGTGAGGACGTGGAAGTACAACAAAATACAATAGATAGAAAAATCCTACTTTAACCAAATCGCAAGAAATCTATATCGTTGCAGGTGAGGCACACAAGTTCTCCATGCGAGTCCATTATGTGAGCCAAATCACACAGAAACCGGTTATGATAGTTGAGAATAGACAGGCCGGGAGGCCGCTGTAGGAGTTCGCGGATTCCCACCCTTCCGCATAAAACGCGGAAGGATGGGGTACCCAGCAGCGTACGTGAATCATACTGGTTTTATAGCGGATAGCGGAGATTTGGATGGCAGCATTTGGCAGTTTTGCACTTCTTATCGCGTTGGCGCTGGCCGCTTACAACCTGCTGGCGGGGGCTTTGGCGCTGCGGTTGATCGCTACCGGGCAGCCGGCGCGCATCTCTCCTGAGCGGCTGGCGGATACGGCGCGGCGGGCAGGAATGGCGGGGTTTGCGGCCATTACGGCGGCGGCCTTTGCGCTGGTGTGGGCGGTCTTTACCAATGATTTTTCAATTACTTACATTCTGGAGCACTCCAACCGCGCGCTGCCGGCTGCCGTATAAGTTTTCCGCGCTGTGGAGCGGGCAGGAAGGCTCGCTGGTGCTGTGGGCGTGGCTGCTGGGGGCTTACGGGTTTGTGCTGCGGCTGACGCATAAAACCGATGTGAAGCTGTACGCCTATGCGGGCGCGATTCTGGCCGGAATTCAGGTCTTCTTCCTGGTGGTGCTGAACTTTGCCGCGCCGCCGTTTGCGCTGCTCAAGGGCGCGATTCCCGAGGACGGCAACGGGCTTGAATCCGCTGTTGCAGTACCCGGAGATGGTGATTCATCCGCCGCTGCTGTACCTGGGCTACGTGGGCTTTTCGGTGCCGTTCGCATTTGCGCTGGGCGCGCTGATGATGCGCTACCCCGGCGAGAAGTGGATCAAGATTACGCGCGTCTGGACGATGGTGACGTGGCTGTTTTTGACCTGCGGCGTTTTTCTGGGGATGCACTGGGCCTATGCCGTGCTGGGCTGGGGCGGCTACTGGGGCTGGGACCCGGTGGAGAACGCCAGCCTGATGCCCTGGCTGACGGGAACCGCCTTTCTGCACTCGGTGATGATGCAGGAGAAGAAGGGCATGATGAAGAGCTGGAACGTGTGGCTGATTTTTTCCACCTTCCTGCTGACCATGCTGGGCACGATGCTGACGCGCGGCGGGCTGGTCAGCTCGGTGCACGCCTTTGCGGAGTCGCCGATCGGCTACTGGTTCATGGTCTTCATGGTGATCGTGCTGGCGGTGTGCATCTTCACATATATTTTGCAACGCGACCACCTGCAGAGCGAGCAGCGCGTGGAGTCGGTGGTCAGCCGCGAGTCCAGCTTTCTGTTCAACAACCTGGTTCTGCTGGCGGCGCTGTTTTGTAATTGTGTGGGGAACGCTCTACCCCATTCTGAGCGAATACATCGAGGGCGCGAAGGTTACGTATGACGCCGCATGGTACAACCGCGTAACCGTGCCGATTGGACTGTTTCTGCTGTTTCTGGCGGGCGTGGGGCCGCTGCTGCCGTGGCGGAGCACGTCGTTCAAGAGCATACGGCGCAACTTTGTGCTGCCGGTGACGGCGCTGTGGGTTGTGGTGATTGGCTGCCTGATGGCGGGCGTGCGGCCGTGGCACGACGGAGCGCTTGACCAAGGACATTTCTATGCGCTGGTGGCGTTTGGGCTGGCGGCGGGCGTGCTGACGGCGGTCTGGCTCGGAATTTTTACGCGGGGCGATGGTGATTGCCAGGCAGAGCGGGCGAAATTATTTCTGGGCGACGTTTCAACTGATCCGGCGCAACACGCGGCGTTATGGCGGCTATATCGTTCACATCGGCGTGGTGATTGTAGTGATTGGCCTGGCCGGCTCGGCCTTCAACCGCAGCGTGGAGAAGGAACTGGCGCTGCACGACAAGCTGGCTATTGGCCCGTACACGCTGGAGATATGCCGGCTCCACGCAGGACTCGAACGCCAACTACATCTCCGAGTATGCGCTGCTGGATGTGTACAAAGCCGGCAAGAAGCAGCTTCAGATGACGCCGGAGAAGCGGGTTTATCTGGCCAGCGGCCAGCCGCAGACCATGGTGGCGATTCACTCGGTTGTCGGCATGGGATTTGTATGTGGTGTATGAGGGCACGAATCCGGACACCGGCCAGCCGATTATCAAGGCGTTCCTGAATCCGCTGGTGAGCTGGATCTGGGCCGGGGTGCTGGTGATGGTGCTGGGCACGCTGATTGCGCTGACGCCGAACCAGAGGACAGGGACTAGGGATTAGGGAATAGGGACTAGGGAATAGTGCTGGTGGTGGAGGGTTTTGAGCGATGACGGAAACGATGGGATTCGACCTGATGGCATGGATTGCGCCGCTGGCGGTTTTTGCGGCGGCGCTGCTGGGGACGATTCTGCTGGTACGGCGCTGGTCGGCGGGCGGGGCCGGGAGCCAGGTTTCCGATCCGTCTCTCGATGCATTGAAGAGTCAGATTCGCAGGGAGACGGAATGCAGGGACTAGGGACTAGGGAATAGCTGGGCCAGGAGCTGAGGTATTGGAACATATGACGGAGACTCAGGGACTCGTTGCCGGAGTGTTGCTGCTGATTGCGCTGCTGGTGTATACCTTCTGGCCGGAGAATGTCTCTGCCAGCCAACTGGAGAAGACGCGGCTGGACTATCTGCTGGAGCGCAAGGAACAGCTTTACGAAAACCTGCGCGATTTGAACTTCGAGTTCAAGGCGGGCAAGTATCCTGAAGAGGAGTTCCAGGCGCAGCGGGCGCAACTTGAAAACGAGACGGCGCGGCTGATGGCCGAGATTGAGATTTTGCAGCAGGCGTGAGACCGGTTGAAGCACTTGGTTCAGAAGGAAAGCCCAGCCACGATGCCTGCGAGTCAGCATAGTACTCTGAGAGTGAATGGAGATCGGCAATGCTGGAACTCAGAAAGATGGTGAAACAAGTGCCCGGCGCGCGATTTCTATATCATCGAGCGTGCCTTCAGTTCGAGCTGTTATCGCTGCGGTGGAAGGATACCGAAGATGTTTTCACGGAGATATACCGTGGAAAGAAGTGGAACGGAAAGGAATCGGTTTCCGGACCGGGATCCGATCTGGGGGAGACTTCGGCGGTTAGAAATCAGCTCCCGGCCGTCTGCCGCCGCTTCGATATCCATACGATGTTGGATATTCCTTGTGGTGATTTCAACTGGATGAAGCATGTTGGCTTCGAGAGCATGGATTACACAGGCGCGGATATTGTTGCGGATTTAATCCAGCAGAATATCCGATACGAAGCATCCAATATCCATTTTTGCAAGCTAAATTTAATTAAGGATAAGCTGCCAAAGGTTGACATGGTGTTGTGTCGCGATTGCCTTGTGCATTTTTCGCTGAAGGATATATTCTCTGCATTACTCAATGTATGCAAAAGCGGCTCGACCTATCTTTTAATAACAACGTTCACAAGTCGCCGGGAAAATTGCGACATCATAACCGGGCAATGGTATCCCCTTAACCTGGAAATTGCGCCTTTCTCCTTTCCGCAGCCGCTCTGGATAATCAATGAAGAATCTACAGAAAGGGGTGGGGCAGATAAAGACAAATCTTTGGGGTTATGGAGAGTGGAGGATATCGCAGGATGCCTTGCGAAGCACTTCAACTCTTGATTTTCCGATACATCGAGGAGGCTATGGCAACCCGATTACGGAAACTCATTGGACGGCACAACTCAGAGCGGCGTTGATTCAGAACGTAGTTCTTCACATGAGGATTTTCACACGATGATGAAAATGACCAGGATTGTTATTTGCACCGTTGCCTTGAGCTTGCTGCTCACGGGCGCAGTGGCGCAGGCCGCTCAAATCACCGGCACGGTGACCAACAAGACCACCGGCAAACCGGCCGCGGGCGATGCCGTGGTGCTGGTGGACGTGCAGGCCGGCATGAGCGAGGTGGCCAGGGCCACCACCGACGCCGGCGGGCACTACAAGCTGACCAAGCCGGGCCAGAGCAATTACCTGGTGCGGGTGACCCACCAGGGAGCGACTTACTTCATCGGCGCGCCGGAGGGCAACGCGCCGGGCGACATCTCGGTCTATGACGTGGCCGCCAAGGTCGATGGAGTGCTCATCGATGAGGATGTGATTGGCATTGTGGAGACGGTGAATGGGCAACTGCGGATAGTGGAGCGGTACGCGGTTCACAACTCCAGCATGCCTCCGCGCACGCAGTGGAGCCCGCGCAGCTTTGAGATTGTGCTGCCGGAGGATGCGGTGGTGGAAGGCGCGTCGGCGCAGCGGCCGGGCAGGACTGCCGACCACGATCAAGCTGGACCCGGACGGCCCCAAGGGCCACTACTCCTTCAACTTTCCCATTCAGCCCGACGACGGCGAGAAGAGCACGCTCTTCCAGATCGAATATATGCTGCCCTATAGCGGCGGCAAGTTCACCTTCCATCCCCAGGTGACGATGCCGGCCAGAACCGTTTGGGTGATGATGCCCAAGAGCATGAGCTTTTCCGCGGGCGCGGGATCGACGTTCATCTCCGCGCCGCAGGACCCAGGCTTTCCAACCTATGTGGCCAAGAACGCGGCGCCGGGCAAGCCGCTGGAGTTTACCGTCTCGGGCACGGGCGTCGATTCCGCGCGATGAGGAGGAGGGCAAGGGAGCCAGCAGTCTGGCTCCGGCCAGGAGGCAAGCGGCCCGGGAACGCAGCCGGGCGGCGGCATGGCCAACCCCATCAACACGCCTGATCCGCTGTCGAAGTACAAATGGTGGATTCTGAGCGGGCTGGTTTTGTTGCTGGCAGCCGGGGCGGCTTTCATGTTGCGCACTCCGGCAACGGGAGCGACAGGGAATGCGGCGCTGCTGAACGCGCTCAAGGAAGAGATCTTTGCGTTGGAGAGCGACAAGATTGCCGGCAAGATTACAGCGGCGGAGTACGCGGAGTTGAAGGCGGCGCTGGAGAAGGTGTTGAAGCGGGCGCTTAAAAGGCAGTAAAAAAAACAGGGAGTAGGGAATAGGGAATAACAGCCGGTCCAGATTGTGGTTTCCCACCCAAGATCACCCCAGCGAGCAAAAATCGCTCGCCGGGGACCCCGATACCGCAAAAACAAGAACGCGCAAGGATGAGGCACCCAACAGTATAGTGTTGGCAAGGAGATATTCGGATGAAAAACCTCGGTAAGAAATTTGCATTTATTCTGTTGGCGGCACTGGTGATTCCAATCGCCATCGCGCAGGAGGCGGCGACGAAGCCTGCCGCGCCCGCTCCCGCGCTGAGTTCCTCACAAACCCTGCTAAATTACTGGAACTATATGGGCCGGAAACTGACCGCGATGGCCGAAGACTTTCCCGAAGACAAATATGATTTCAAGCCCAATCCCGCTCAACGCAGCTTTGCCGAACAGCTTATCCACGCCGCCCATGGCATCAATATTTTTGTTGAGCTTGGCAAGGGCGTGAAGCCGCACCTCGACGAGCCGAAGCGATCCGATTTCAAGAACAAGGCGGCGGTGGTGGAGTACGTGCGCAAGGCCTTTGCGGATGGCGCGGCGCTGATTGCCAGCAAAGGCGACAGCGGAATGAACGATCTGGTCGTCGATCCCTGGAACAACCAGCAATCCCGCTTAAACGAGCAGGCCTGGTTCTACCTGGAACACGCCGGAGAGCATTACGGGCAGCTTGTGGTTTACTACCGGGTGGCGGGGCTTGTGCCGCCTGCATCGCGCCCGCGAAAGTAACCGGACTGTCCGCGCTGCGCTAAACGGGCCGGGTGAAGATCGAGGTTTCCCACCCTACGATCACTGACGACTGACTGCTTGCTTCAAATGAGAAAATAGAGAATTGGGAGTGATTCTTATGAACATCTTCAAGACCACACTTCTTCTTACCTTGCTGACGCTGATGCTGGTCCTGGCCGGGATGTATTTTGGCGGCGAAGACGGTGCGCTGCTGGCTTTTGGCATTGCGGCGGTCATCAACTTTACCAGCTACTTCTACTCCGACAAGATTGCATTGCGGATGTACAACGCGCAGCCGGTGACGCGGGAGGAGTTGCCGCGGGTGTACGCGGTGGTGGAGCGGCTGGCAGCGCGGGACGGGATTCCGATGCCCAAGGTGTACGTGATTCCCACCGACTCTCCCAACGCTTTCGCTACCGGGCGCAATCCCAATCACGCATCGGTGGCGGTGACGCACGGCATTCTGGGGCTGCTCAACGACGAAGAGCTGGAAGGCGTTCTGGCGCACGAGTTGAGCCACGTGCGCAATCGCGACATCCTCACCAGTTCGATTGCGGCGACGCTGGCCGGGGCGATCACTATCCTGGCCCGCATGGCCTTCTGGTTTGGCGGCGGGCGGCGGCGCGGCGGCGGGCTGGGCGCGCTTTTCATGCTGTTGCTGGCTCCGCTGGCGGCCACCCTGATTCAGCTTTGGGTCTCCCGCACGCGAGAGTACGAGGCCGACGCCAGCGGCGCGCACCTGACCGGCAATCCGTATGCGCTGGCCAGGGCCCTGGAAAAGATCTCCGCCGTCAGCCGCCAGGTTCCTCTTTCTGGCCTCTCCGAACAACGCGCACCTGTTCATCATTGCGCCTCTGCTCAGCGGCGAGACTTTTGCCAGCCTGTTTTCAACCCACCCGCCGGTGCAGAAGCGCATTGAGCGGCTGATTGGCAGAGCCTCGGTGTTGGGAACAGGGACAGGGATTAGTCGATAGGGACCAGCCACCCCAGCGGAACAAAGACTGTCCACCACCCCAACGAGCAAAAATCACTCGTCGGGGACCCCGATTCGCTGGGGACCCCGGTCAGCCACCCTAGCGAACAAAGATCGTTCGCTAGGGACCCGGGCAGGGAATAGAGGGCTGCCGAGCAAGTGCGGGAGTGCGCGGAAGCCGGCGCGCCCCTCTGGCGGTGATTGCCGGAGGGACGCGCTGACGTGGAATTAGCAGAACGATTCCGCAGTCCCGCGACGGCCTGCGTTCTCAGAACTTGTAGACCACGCCGAACTCAGCGCGGGAATTGCCGTGCTTATGCGGAGAGCAATTCGACCCCGTGCCGCAGGACGACGAGTTGGCGTTGGCGGAAAAGGACGATCGGATATCGTCGCCCGATAAGCGCATGGCCAAATGCCGGGAGCAGATTGTAGTCCATGCCGACGCCGACTCCTCCCGCAAACGAGATGTTGGGCGTGGCGTTCTCGCCGCCGGTGTGTTCCCCGCCCAGCAGCACACGGATAAATCCGTCGACGTGCCCGAAGAGGTTGGCGTGCAGCACCGGTCCCATGAGAAACGTATCCACCGAGGGGTTGCCGGGGTTGCCGGTGTGGCCGGGTTTGAGGGGATACTTGTAATAGGCGCCGTCGGCGGTGAGGCCGAAGAATCTGCCCCAATCGCGGGTTACCGAGACGTTGACGCCCTGCAATCCGTAGCGCGACTGGTTGACCTGGTTGAGGCTGGTGTAGCCGTAGCCGGCAAAAATCTCATATTTGTGAGTGGCTACAGGCTTCTCGGCGGGCGCCTCTCTGATGACGAGCGTGGATGAGCTGGCTGGTGGCCGCCAGGGGCATGAACGCGGCCGCAACCATGGCCAGAATCGAAAGCAACAACTTCCTCTTCAATTTGGGACTCTCCTCAGTACATTCCTTTGTCTACTGCGGGCTCTGGGGGCCTGAGCCCTTTGAGCCGCCGCCGCAACCCCGGGCGGCTACCCTCATAGACTATCCTCTCCTAGAGTATCCTCTCCGGCCCGGTTCCATGAAGTCCGGGGCTGATTTGTGTGGCCCGATTCCGGTCAGCGGCTTTGCACCGGAACCGCTTCAGAGAGCCGCACCAGCTTGCCGGAACTCTCTGTCACTGTGACGGGGATTCCGCCGGAAAGATAGCGGCCGATGACCTCGGGCCGGGCCCAATCCAGCTCCCAGCCGTCCTCGATGGCCACCACGGTGTACTGGCCGGGGGCCACATCGCGCAGGGCAAAGCTGCCGTCGGAGTCGGACTGATCGCGGCGCGCCAGGGCAGGGAAGGCCGCCGGCTCCTTCGGAACCAGCACGACCATGACGCCGGGCAGGCCCTTGCGGCTTTCCACCCCAGCGACGATAGACCTGTCGCTGGGGACCCCGGCTTTCCGGGCGAAGCCCTCGACGAGAGTTTCGGATGGCTCGAGTGTGACGATGAGTGAGAGCGGATTGTCGCTGACGGTGATCTGGTTCCGGGCTGCGTCTGGCCGCCGGTGGCGATGGAAGCCACCGGATACAGCCAGTTCTCGTCCTCGCTCAGTACCAGCAGATCGTAGTTGCCGGCGGAACAGCCTCGAATCTGGCTTCATTCTTGTCGCAGTCTGCGACGATCCGCGTCCGGGGGTGCGCCGCGTCGGCCCAGTTGAGGGCTCAGCTGCAGTTTGTCCGGCAAGGCCGATCCGTTGGCGTTTCGCAACGTAACGTGAATGGTCTGCCGTGGGTTTGCCGGCGGTTGGCGAGAACCTGCTGGCTGGCCGTGGCGTCCAGATCGGCGATGCGCGGCGGATCGCCCTGTCGCAGCTCGTAATGGCCGGGAGGCAACGCCGATGAATTCGGCTATGCTGGTTCTGGATCGATAGAGGGACGTCCAATGTCCTCCGGAGAGAAGGCAGTGCCGAAGATGGGCTGGCGGAGTTTTGGCGTGAGGGAACGCGTCTTCCTGGCCTTCGGGGACTCGGCACGTAGACATGCAGTGCCGGCACGGGATGCAGGGTGATGGGAACCCTCTCGCGGCGCCCGCGGCCAGAACGATGGGCGTGGCTGAGGCTTCGTCGGTGACGCTGTCAAAGAAGGTGACCGGGTACGCCACGTCCAGGGCGGGGTTGACGTTCTGCCCTCCGCGGCGGAGACAGGCGTGGCCGGGCCATGCATGGCGTACCAGGGCCGGGCGGTGACCGCAAGAAAATATTCGCCGGGCGGCAGATTGTAGAAATGCCGCGAGCCGTTCTCGTCGGTGGTGGTTTTGGCGTTTGGATGATTCTTTCGCCGACCCTATGGCCGTGTGGCGGAGGAAGAGCATGAACTTGGCTTTCTCGACCGGATCGCCGGCCTCGCCGGTGACATCTACCTGCAGCGAGGCCTCGGGCTTGAGGCGCAGGATGAGGTCTTCTGTCTGCTGGCCCTCGCCGGTGACGATGGCGCTGTTGAACTGCTCGTGCTCGTTATAGAAGGCGGCGAGGAAACCGCGCTTGGAGGCGGTCAAGGAGTATTTGCCCGCCGGAAGCCCTTCAAAGGCGAATCGCCCGTCGCTGTCGCAAGTGACCGAGGCGATAGGTTGCCTGTTCTTCGTGGAGAGCAAGGTCGCGAAGGCGCGCGGCAAAGGCTCACCTGTAACCGCGTTGACCACGGTTCCGGCGATGCGATAGACGGAGAAGGCGCAGGAGCCGGTTGCGCAGCCGCCGTCGCCAGAAGCAGCGCGATGGCGCAGATAGTTCCTAAAGCCAGCCTACTGCTCATTGTGCGGGCACCTCCAGGACGAGGCTGCTGGTGGTTCCGGGCGAGAGGGTGATGGCCTGTCCCGGCGTGGGCAAGGCGGCCAGCGCGGCGGGGTTGTGGTATTCCAGGACCAGGGGCGCGGCGAAGGTGTAGACGTGGTAGCTGCCCGGCGTCAGCCCTTCCAGGGTGACCGTTCCTCCCGAGGAGGGGCGCAGTGTTTGCGGCACGGTGTTTTCAGTAGATTCGAAGTCCGGCACCACATAGACGGTGTACCAGCGCTCTTCTCCGGGGGCCAGAGCGGCGCCGGCCGTGGGCAGGGAGAGCGTAAGGCTCGCGCAATCGTCGCGCAGAGTCAGGTTCAGCGGCGCGGTTACGCCGGCAGGCCCGATCACCAGGGGTTCACGGGCCAGGTTGGCGCCGCCGGCGGTGAACGATGCCAGGCAAAGGCCATGCTGCGTGATGCTGGTATGCGCCCAATAGGAGCCGGAGGTCATGAAGGTCGTCTTCAACTGGCCGGGTCCGGCCCCATCGGCGTAGACGCTCACCATTCCGTTGGAGATTGAATCGCCGGCCTGGCTGAGAGCAACGTAGACAGCGCCCGATTCCCCCGAAGTAGAATTGCCGGGCGCAGGCTGCGCGCCGCTTTGAGTCACGGTGACCTGCAGGGGATTGGCGCGCTGCGCCAGAAGCGGGATGCGCAGGTTTGCAACGTCGTGGCCGGCCACGGAAAAATCCACCTGGCCGGTCAAAGGCGCTGCATCCATGGCGGGGGTGAAGTTATCTGTTTCCGGCCATGTCGGCCGTAAAGCGCGAAAAGGTCACAGTGACCGAAAACGAGTAGCTGCCGTCGGGCAGAAGGGCGTGCAGCGCGCGTGTTTCCTGGTCGTATTCGGCATTGTAGGGGAGCGAATGGCCCTGGGCGTCGAGTACCTGGGCGGTGAGAGCCATTCCCGCCCAAGCGGGGTTTTCGTCGCCATAACGACGCCCCGACGGCAGTATGGCTTGGGCGGTGACGGTGTGGAAGGGCTGGAGCGTCAGGGAGAGATTGGCCTCGGCCTCCTGGCCGCCGGCCAGATGAATCTTCGTAGCCCCGGCCAGATCGCGAGCCTCCGGATAGAACTGGCTGGGGAAGCCGTTGCGCGCCATGGAGCCTTCTTTGCCGTCCGCGGCGAGAAGAGCGGCCAGTTCGCTGTCCATCGCGGGCTCGGTATAAAGCGCATACTCGCCGTCGCCGAGCCGGGCAAAGCGATAAGCCCCCTCGCTGTTGGTTTTGACGGTGGAGATCGCCTGCCATGCGGCCCGCCCGTCTTCCACCGTGCGCTTGGCCAGCGTGACGCCGATGTCCTGCGCCGCATCGCCGGTGGAAAGCAGGATGCGGCCGTGAATCGCAGTTGGTGGGCGCCATGGAGAAGATCAGATCGGGCATCTGGGCAGCCACCAGGATGTTGTGATTCATGTTGGGCCCAATCCCCCAACCGGCGTCGCCGCCGGGAAAGAAAGCCTGATCCAGAAAGCCGGGCTTGACGACCTGCACGGCCTGCGGCCCCACTGGCACGCCGGGAATCTCGAAGCGGCCCTCGCCGTCGGTCAAGGCGCCGGTGTCGGCATCGCCCTCAATCTGCACCAGGGCGCGCGGGAGCGGCGAGCCGGTGGCGGCGTTCAGCACCACGCCATGAATGGGCGCCAGCGGGCCCGAAGGAGCAGTGTTGGTCTCAGAGGGCGGCTGCGGGCTTGGAGGAATATACTCCTGCGCCGGGAGCAGCGTGGCTGCCAGCAGAAACGCGGCGCAGAGGGCAAGCATCGCCAGTCGCGAAGAGTTCCGGCGAGAGGCGAGATGGTCGCCGGCGCGTTCATGGATTGCAAAAAAGCCCACGCCTTATTGTGACGGTTCAGGGCGGGGAAGGGAATCACGGCCTTTACGCTATTGACAATAAGGATCGTTCTACCATGGACGCTGCGACCAGACGCAGGCATTGCGCATCGAATTTATCGAAGGATTGTCCAGCATGGTATCGGCAGAGCAGATTGTAGAGGCGCAGGATGGGGAGACGCGCGCCTTGCACCAGGCGGAGGCGGCGGTTTCCGTGACGAAGGCCGATGCCGGCCCGGAAGGGCGCGCGGATTGGCTGGAGGCTGTGCGCCGCCAGCATCGCGCCAACTTCGAGCTGTGGCACATCGAGGACGAGGCTCGCGCTCCGGGCGCAAGCGACGCCGATCTGGCCGGGGTGAAGCGGCGCGTGGACGTGATCAACCAGTTGCGCAACGACCTGGCCGAGCAGCTGGACCGCGTTTTGCTGGGATGGCTGGAGCCGAAGGGGCTGCCCAACCCGGCCGCGGAGCTGAACTCCGAGTCGCCGGGGCTGATGATCGACCGGCTCTCGATTCTGGCGCTGAAGATCTATCACACGCGCGAAGAGGCGGAGCGGGCCGGCGCGCCGGCAGGGCACGCGGAGCGCAACCTGGAGCGGCTGGCCATTCTTGAGGAGCAACGGCGGGACCTGGCCGCCTGCCTGGACGCATTGTGGCGCGAAACGCTCCAGGGGACGCGGCGCTTCAAGCTCTATCGCCAACTGAAGATGTACAACGATCCGGCCCTGAATCCGGCCATTTACAGCGCCTCTGCCCAGGCCAAAATGACCCGGCGGATGAGGCCCGCTTTGCCGGCTGGCTTGACGGAAGGCGGGGTTGTGCGTATAAAGAGTGGCTAGCAGCGCAATTCACAGGCGCAGTTATTCTGCAGGCAGCGATTCGGCTCAATTGCGCCTGAAGGCATGCAGAGACGCAGCAAACCCATGATTTAAGAGGCCCGATCCTTGGCGCACGACCGCAAAAAAGAATCTTCACCATCCGGCAAGCCCGGCGCCCACCCCAATCCAGGCACGGGACCGGCCTTCCAGCACTTCCAGGCCGCCATGGTGCTGCTGCAGCAGGGCAAGTTCGATAAAGCGCTGGCCGCATTCGAGAAGCTGCTTGCTACCGCGCCGCCCGAGCTGCAGGAGCGGTGCAAGATGTACATCAGCATCTGCCAGCGGCAACTGGACAAGCACAAGCCTGACGTTTCCGACGCCCGAGGAGCACTACGACTACGCCGTCTCGCTGTTGAATACCGGCTACTACGAGGAGGCGCGCGAAGAGTTTGGCATCGATTCTGGCGGCCCATCCAGAGGCCGACTACGCCTTCTATGGGCTGGCGCTGCTGGACGCGATGACGGGGCGCACCCAGGATTGCCTGGGCAACCTGGCCAAGGCCATCGAACTGAACCCCAGAAACCGGCTTCAGGCGCGCGTCGACAACGATTTCCAGAGCATGGCGGACGATCCCCGGTTCACCGAGTTGTTGTATCCCGAGGTGCCATAGGCTACTCAGTGAACTCCGCGAACACATTCGACCTTTAGTCACAGAATCCGCATGCGCAGACGGCAGCGGAGGCGGTTCCGGTCCGCCCGCTGCGCGTGGTGGCCATTGGCGGCGGCACCGGCCTGTCAACGCTGCTGCGCGGGCTGCGGCGCCATGTGGCCCTTCCAGCCAAGGCGTTTCGGAGGCGGGCCTGATCGCCGATCTGGCGGCCGTGGTCACCGTGACCGACGACGGCGGCTCCAGCGGACGGCTGCGCAAAGATTTCAATATGCTCCCTCCCGGCGACCTGCGCAACTGCATGGTGGCGCTCAGCGAGGAGGAGGATCTGCTGGTCCGGCTCTTCGGCCATCGCTTTCGCAAGGGCGACGCCCTGGAGGGGCACAACTTCGGCAATCTTTTTGTGGCCGCGCTCACCGAGATTACCGGCGACTTTGGCCACGCCATTCAACTGGCGTCGAAGATTCTGGCCACGCGGGGGCGCATCTACCCGGTGACGACGGCCAACGCCACGCTGGTGGCGCGCATGGACGACGGCTCGCTGGTGCGGGGCGAGACCAAAATCACCGCCAGCCACAAGCGCATTGTGGAGCTGATGCTCGACCCTCCGGACGCGGCTCCGCTGCCGGAGACGCTGGAGGCCATCGAGCGCGCCGACCTGATCACGGTGGGGCCAGGGTCGCTCTACACCTCGCTGATTACGAATCTGTTAGTGCAGGGCCTGCCCGCGGCGTTGGCGCGCGCCCGGGGCGTGCGGGTCTACATCTGCAACCTGATGAGCCAGGCCAACGAGAGCCTGGGATTGACCGCCTCGCAGCACATTGAACGGATTTACGAGCACACCCGCGCACCCATCTTCGACTATGCCCTGGTGAATACGGAGGCCTTTTCCGCAGGAGACGCTGGCTCGTTACGCGGCCGAAGGAGCGTCTCCCATCGTCCCCGACATTGAGCGCATCGAGGCGCTGGGCGTGCGCGTCATTACCGGCGACTTTGCCAGCGAAGAGAACGTCGCCCGCCACAACGCCAGCCGGGTCAGCGGCGCGCTGCTGGCGCTGGGCAGCTCTGCTTTGGCAGAGCGGGGCTGAGTTTTTTCTTTCCTGCCAGATGGGCGCTGCGATAGAGTGAAGTGAGCGCGGCCATGAGCTGGCGCGCCCCGACAGGAGAAATCATGCACAAAAATCGAGTTTGGATTACTATTTGCTTTTGCCTGTTTGCCATAACAATCACGGCCTCGGCGCAGGCCGTCAGAAAACCCGGCCTGTGGGAGATGACCGCGAACATGACCTGGCAGCAGTCGCCCATGCCTCCGGGCATGACCATGCCCCCGGTTACGCATACCACACAGGTTTGCCTTACCCAAGCCTGGATCGACAAATATGGCGCGCCGATACCGCAATCCAATAAAGACTGCAAGATCATCAACGTGGTGCTGCACGCCACCAGCATGACCGCCGACATGGTATGCAGCGGCAGAATGGCGGGCAAGGCAAATATGGAGTCCTCGTGGCCCGACCCCAATCACGCCATCGGCAAGATGCACTTTACCGGGATCATGCAGGCGGGACCGAACTCCATGCCATTCGAATACACAGTCAATTCCTCGTCCGTCTACAAAGGCCCGGATTGCGGCAGCGTAGCGCCCCCTCCCATGCCGTAAAACTAGCGCGGATTTCATCATGGCTGATCCGCCACAGAAAAGGCCCCGCATTTGCGGGGCCTTTTTGTCTGCAACGCTGGCAGGCGGGGCTTACTTGAGGGCGGTCATCAGGGCATCGAGGGCCGATTTGCGGCGGCCGGGTGAGCGATTCGGGCAGCGTTCCCAGCGGCTCATCCACCACATTCAGCAGATCGATGAAGGTGGGCTTCTCGGTGTTGATGTAGAAGACGCCGGTGAGGATCTCGTCGTTTTCGTGCGCCTCCATCAGGGTGCGCACGGCGTTGGCCTTGTCGGTGGGATCGTAGTCCTCGAGCAGCTTGCGCAGGCGCAGGTTGGAGCCGTCGTGCATCTCCACTTCGTAGACCTCGCCGGAGTCGTAATCGACTTCGATCTCATCGAAGCTGGCCACGAAGCCGATCTCGTTGATGGGCTCGTCGTTTTCCTGCATGAACTTGTAGCTCTTGGTCGATCCCTCGTGGTCGTTGAAGGTGACGCAGGGGCTGATGACATCGAGCATCACCGTGCCCTTGTGGGCGATGGCGGCCTTGAGCATGGAGAGCAACTGCTTCTTGTCGCCGGAGAAGGACCGTCCCACGAAGGTGGCGCCCAGCTGGATGGCCAGCGCGCAGGTGTCGATGGCAGGCAGATCGTTGACCACGCCGGTCTTGAGCTTGGAGCCCAGGTCGGCGGTGGCCGAGAACTGGCCCTTGGTGAGCCCGTAGACGCCGTTGTCCTCGATGATGTAGATCATGGGCAGATTGCGGCGCATGAGGTGAACGAACTGGCCCATGCCGATGGAGGCGGTGTCGCCGTCGCCGGAGACGCCGATGGTGGTCATGGTGTGGTTGGCGAGGACCGCGCCGGTGGCGATGGCTGGCATGCGCCCATGCACGCCGTTGAAGGCGTGCGAGCGGCTCAGGAAGTAGGCCGGGCTCTTGGAGGAGCAGCCGATGCCGCTCATCTTCATGACGCGCTCCGGCTCCACGCCCATCTCGAACAAGGCGTCGATGATGCGCTCGGAGATGGCGTTATGGCCGCAGCCGGCGCACAGCGTGCTCTTGCTGCCGCGATAATCGAGAATGGGAAGGCCAATATAGTTAAGTTTGGGAGCAGGCGTGGCGGTTGCCATTTAGAGGCCCTCCTGAAGAGCAAACTGTGTGGTGATGGATTCAGCGTCCACGGGCAATCCGTTGTAGTGGAGAATGCTGCGCAGCCTGGCCGCATGGGCGGCGGGAAGATCGAGTTTGAGCAGGCTGGCCAACTGCGCGTCGCGGTTCTGCTCGACCACGTAGATGTGCTCATGTGCGGCCACAAAATCCTGAATTGCCTGGGCAAAGGGCCAGGCCCGGATGCGCAGATAGTCCGCGTCCTTTCCGTAGCGCTGCTTGATCTGGTCGAGGCTTTCGGTGAGGGCGCAATCGGTGGATCCGAAGGCCAGAAAGCCGATCTTCGAGCTTCCGTTCCTGACCACAATCGGGGCGGGAAGCAGATTGCGCGCTTTCTCAAACTTCAGCGCCAGCCGGTCCATCACTGCCTGATATTCCTCCGGATTCTCGGTGTATTGGGCCGCGTCGTTGTGTCCTGAGCCGCGGGTGAAGTATGAAGCCTTGGGGTGGAGCGTTCCGGGCAGCGTACGCCAGCCTATCGCGTCACCGTCCACGTCGCGGTAGCGGGCAAAGCCGCCCAGCCGCTCCAGATCCTCGGCGGTGAGTACCTTGCCGCGATCCAGCGGCTTGGCGGGATAATCAAATGGCTCGGAGATCCAGTTGTTCATGCCCAGGTCGAGATCGGTGAGCACAAAGACCGGTGTTTGCATGCGCTCGGCCAGGTCAAAGGCCGCCTGTGTCAGCTCGAAGCACTCTTTCACCGTACCAGGCAGCAGAATTGGATGCTTGGTATCGCCGTGGGAGAGGAAGGCCGCCGAGAGCAGATCGGCTTGCTGAGTGCGCGTGGGCAGGCCCGTGGAAGGCCCGGTGCGCTGCACGATGATGATAACGCCGGGAATCTCGGCGTAATAGCCCAGGCCGCAGAACTCGGCCATCAGTGACATGCCGGGTCCGGAGGTTGAGGTCATGGCGCGCGCGCCGGCCCATCCCGCGCCCAGCACCATGCCGATGGCGGCCAACTCGTCCTCGGCCTGAACAACGGCAAAGGTTGCCTTGCCCTCCGGCGTCAGGCGCAGCTTCTTGAGCAGGTCGGTGGTTGCCTCAATCACCGTGGTGGAGGGCGTAATGGGGTACCAGGCGACTACCGTCACGCCGGCAAAGACCGCGCCCATACCGCAGGCCGCGTTGCCGTCAATAATGATCTTGCCCTCGGTCTTATTCATCTTTTCGATGAAAAACGGGTCCCGCTTGGTCAGATTCGCCTGGGCATAATCCCATCCGGCCTTTGCTCCGCCAAAGTTCAAGTCGAAAACTTTCTGTTTTTTGGCGAACTGCCGGCGCAGATTGCTCTCCACCACCTCCATATCGATAGCCAGCAACTGGGCGACGACGCCCACGTAGATCATGTTCTTGACCAGCTTGCGCAGCTTGACCTCGGGGCAGATGGAGGCCGTGATCTTGTCGAAGGGCACAGGATAGCAGAACACGTCATTACGCGCCTGATCGAGATTGAGGCTCTCCTCGTAGATGGCCACGCCGCCGGCGGGAAGGGCCTGTACATCGTCCAGGGCGGACTCCGGGTTCAGAGCGACCAGAATCTCGGAGATGCGCTTGCGGGCGACGTATCCGTCCTTGCTGGCGCGGATCAGAAACCAGGTTGGCTGTCCGGCGATGTTGGAGGGGAATAGGTTTTTCCCGCTGACGGGAACGCCCATTCCAAAGATGCTCTTCATCAGAACGCTATTGGCCGATTGCGAGCCGGAGCCGTTCACCGTTGCCACGTTGATGCTGAAATCGTTTGTAATGCGCGCTTGCGCGCCGGATGCGCCCTGTTGATTGCCCAGGGATGGATCACCTGTCGCCATGTGGCGGGATTCCCTTCCGAAAAACTCTGGAAAGAGTCTATTCTTTCGCTCAGATGTGATTATAGTCACCGGCGTGGGCCTTCGTCCTGATTCCAAACGTCGAGAGTAACCGCTCTGATTCTCGTGGAAGAGGAATGTCTTCGCGCCCATTTTGGAACGGTAAATAAAGTGCAGACAAACTTACCGAATGGAAATAATTTTGCCTCATACATTTCAATTTGATGTGCGTTGATCCGGGCGCGATTCTGTATTTTTCTGAACATTTTCTTTGTCTGGCTCGAAAATCAATGGAATTTCAAGCAGAACCTCGCCGGGCAGAGTTATTGCGCCAACCGCGCCGAATCGCGCCGCCAGCGCGCCAGCAGCGTTGCGGCGATGATGAACAAGGCAACCAGAAGGCCGATCCACAGGCCGTAGATGCCCCAGTGGAGGACAAAGCAGAGCGTCAGTCCCAGCGGCAAACCCAGCACCCAGTAGCCGACCAGGTTGGCCAGCATGGGCACGCGCGTCTCGCCCAGTCCGCGCAAGGCTCCGGTGGAGACGGTCTGGATGCCGTCGCAGATCTGAAAGGCCGCCGCCAGACCGAGCAGGCTGGGGCCGACGGCCATGACCTGTGGGTCGCGGGTGTAGAGGGCGATGAGCGGACCCGGCGCCACCAGGAAGACCACGGCGGCCAGCAGCATGAAGCTAGTGCCCAGCCCCAGGGCGAGCCAACCGGCGCGGCGGGCCCGTGCGCCATCTCCGGCGCCCACGGCATGGCCCACGCTGACCGCTGCGGCAGCCGAGATGCCCAGCGGGACCATGTAGGTAAGGCTGGCGTAGTTCAGGGCAATCTGGTGCGTGGCCAGGGCCACCGGCGTCAGCCAGCCGGCAGAAAGCGTGGCCAGGTTCCATGCGCCCACTTCCAGCACAATCTGCCCTGCCGCGGGAACGCCCAGGCGCACCAACTCTCGTATCCTGGCCAGGCTGGGTCCGGCCCAGTGGCGGAAGAGCGGATGGCCGCGCTTGCGCTCATAGCGCCAGGCAAAGCCCAGCATCGCCGCGGCCATGAAGATGCGCGCAGAGCAGTGTGGAGATGGCGGAACCGTTCACGCCCAGCGCCGGAAATCCCCAGCTTGCCGTAGATGAGCACCCAGTTGCCGAACCAGTTGAGCAGGTTGGCGGCGACGTAGGTGAGGGTAATGACGCGCACATCGCCCACCCCTTGCAGGTAGCGGCGCGTGCCGGCGTAGAGCAGCAGCGGCAGGGTGCCCCAGTTGAGAATGCGCAGGTAGGAGGCGGCCGGGGCGGCCACCTCGGGTGTAATGCCGAAGGGGGCAAAGCCAAAACTGGCCAGAAAAATCAGCAGCATCAGTGGCGGTGTGGCAAGGCAGGCAAGATAGACGCCCTGAGCCAGCCAGCGATGGCACTCGTCGTGGTCCTTGCGCCCGTAGGCCTGCGCCACCAGCGTGTCCAGGCCGAGCAACATGCCGATGCCGAACAGGGCGGGGGTGTAGTAGACGGCATTGCCCAGAGCCACTGCGCCGATGGCCGCCGGACCCAGCCTGCCCACCATGATGGTGTCCACGATGCCCTGGGCCATCCAGCCCAGCTCGCTCAACACCACCGGAACCGCCAGCGCCACCATCGCGCCCAGTTCCTGCCTCCATTTGGCTTGCGCTTGCCCCATGATTCCAATCTAATTGCAAGGACAAGGGTTCGGCGGTATTCGGCGAGCAGGATTTCCTTGGAGGGTCTGCATCAACGGATGAGCGAGGGTACAAACAAGGGGTGCGCCCGGAAACCGGCCTTACCACTGCGCCCAGTCGCCAAAACCGAGCACCCAGGCGGCCAGCAGGAGATTGCTGACGGCGTGCGCGACAACGGCATCGCCGATGCGTCCCCGCCAGCGAAGCGCGGCGGCAAACGCCACCCCGGCCACTGTGCCGAGCGCCAGGTGCTGCCAGTCCAGCAGGTTCTTCATATGCTCCATCCCGAAGACAACCGAGGAGAGGCAAATGGGAAGCATCGTCAAGCTGGAGAAGGAAACCTGGTCAAACTCCCGGCTGACAAACCGGCGCGCCAGATAGCCGCGAAAGGCCAGTTCCTCGGCGATGGGCACAGTGACGACGGCGGCGGCGACGCGAAAGGCAATCCAGCTCCAGCGTTGCGCGGGCGATAGAGCAGCCAGGTCCGAACCCAGCCGGCTGGCAGCGGGATGATGCGCCCACCAGGAGGGCGCAATCCACATGATAAAGATCGCCGCGCCAACAGTCGGCGCAACCCAGCCGAAGCGCCAGTTGAGTTTTTTCAACTCCGGCCAGAAATACCACAGGGCGATGGCTGCGGCAATAAAGCGCAAAGGGTAGAGCCAATCGAAATATTCTGAAGTCAACCTGGAGATGGAAGCCGCAATCAGGATGGCAAGAAACGGGATCAGATAGGCGCGAATTGCCGGAGCTTCTCCCGATTGTTCAGCCAGATCTTCCGATGTGCCGGATACTATCCCCGTTCCGTCGGCAGGCAGCTCACCGGCGGTGCTTGAAACGAAGGCTGGAGTTTTTCGCATCCAGGGTAGTTTTTGTGTGGCTAGCAAAAAAAACACTGCAATCATAATGAATGCAATCCAGCCGGCCTGGGCATGGAAGCCGTCCAGGGCGGAACCGGAAGCGCCTGTATTGGCGATTAAGACAAGTGCGCAAAGCCGGGCGATGTTCAGAAGCCAAATGCATATCAGCGCGCAGGGAACGAGCAAAAGAGCCTGCGGGAAGCGGAATTCCTTCCTGTAGACCCAAAGCCAAAGACTCGTGAATATTAGCACAAGTCCAAGGCCTTCGATCCCGGAACATCCGCCCGCAATGGTAATCAAATAACGAGGAGTGCCGATCGTAAAGGTGGCAGGATCGACGATAAGATCCGGAAGAAAAAGGCTGAGAACCGCGCCCACCGCATGGAGAGTGGCACGTTGCATCATGCCGCTCTGGGCGGTCATGGTTGCGCCCCATAGCAACCTGACCGGGGTGCCAAACCACCATCCCGCCACGCCGACAAGGAATGCATAGAGCCACAGTCTGCCGGTAGCGCGAATCGCCGCCCTCCAGGCTCGGAGAGGGACGCAAGCTACCGCCAACAGTGCAGTTGCCAGCATGTAGATAGCGCTCTTGACATAGCTGTTTGTATCGAAGAACTGCCATTTTAACCCCTTTATTGCCGACACGGTGAAGACTAAAACCACGGCCATGCAGAGCAGGTGGACTGCAAACAAAATATAGCTGAACGATAGTTTTTCTTGGAGGGCTTTCAGCCGGATATGGCCAAAACCCAGGAAAACGGTAAATGCAAAAATGGGAATCTGACCATACAAATCGGTCCCTATCCCATAAATTGTCATGTGGTTGGGAATCGATATGCTGGGATTAGTTCCCCTGCCCTGAAAGCAGAACAGATACTCAATTGCCACAATGACAAACAATAAATAGAGCCGGCCTAAGATACGGTCCGGCCACAATACACTCAATATCGACAGGAAACTTCTATCCGCAATCGCGGCACGATTCGGTTTTATCATCACTTTTAAGAGTATAAACAGGCCAGTCTATTTTTTGCGCCGAATACGTAGAACTGCAAGCGACCCCGCAAGCAGTGTGAGCGCGCTGACCGCCAAACTGGGATCAATTTCGGGTTTGGTAGGCGGATTTCTGAAGGCCATTCCATGAACGGAGATGCATATGCCGAGCGCAATCCCAAGCACTACGAGTGAGTATTTGAAGAGATTTTTCGTCACTTGCAAATCCTTTCAGGCGCTTTCCAAAGGCCTGTAAACCAAATCAAACAGTCTCGTGTTGCCCGATCAGCTTTCGACGGTACAAAAAGAATGCGAGGCCCAGTATGCCTGTTCCGAACAAGAATAATGAGGACGGTTCCGGCGTATAGAAATAGTCAAGCGGATCGCCTAATCCGGCATTGTTTATAGCGTTAGGTATCCCATCGTATGGGTCGGCTTCACTTGCGGGTGACGTCGAATATTCACTCCACCAGTAGACGCAGTCCGCTGAAGAGGTACATGGAGTTCCAGGGTTTTCAGCAGTACCGGAGAAGATAGAAATTGCAGCTTCGTAACCAGTACCGGAGAGCTCGAAGAGAAGTCCGTTGGTGTCTACAAGCTGTGTGGATCCTGGTGTGAGAATGTCGTCGTATGGATATATATAGGCGCTGCTGGTGGAGCCGGGAGGATAGTACATAACCGAATAATCTGGAGCGGTTTCACCTGTCAAATATATGTTTGCGTTGTAGGTTCCAACCAGACTTGGACTTGCCGGTGAAGAGGATCCCCAGTTAAATGTGAACGTTACGCCGCTTGAACCGGTGATGTCAAAGGCGCCTGGATTGTTCGCGTCCGGGACGCCGGTAAGGAATCCGCTGCCGGTGATGCTTGGGGCGCAGCAGTTGGGGTTGGAGATGTCTGTGATGGCGGAACCGCCAAGCCCGAACCAAAACGAATCAGCCTTTGCGGCGGGCACAAGCGCAAGAGCGACTGCAAATGAAATTCCGATTAGCAAAGACCTCTTCATGATTTCCCCCAAGCATAAAATTGCTGACATCTGTCCTGCCTAAATCAATTGCCGTTAACCACTTGGAACCCGCAGCAATGCTTCTACAGGTAGAGCGCTGAAACACTCCGTACTCTTCCCGCAAACCGTCGTATCACCCTGGAGCAGGTGAGCCCACTCGACACGGAGAAGACTTCGTGGATCTCAAACGCTTTCCCTGAGCCATATCAAGTCTCTCACAGTTTACCAATAATATTGTCATATGCTGACAGCAATGATGCAACGAAATTATTTGAATGCAACATTACTGACACATGTTACCATAGTAACGCATACCAGAAAAAACTACCCCGCCGTGTATTGCTCCGGCCTTTTCTATGCATATAATTCGGTTATTCATCTGTCGTTTCTGGAGAGAAATCACTTGTAACGGCCGCCGCTCAGTCAACTGCGAGTACGACCCGCTCTGCGATTGCTCCTGCCAGCCAGGCACGCTTCATTTCCGCGCCCTGCTCGTCGGCGAGAGATTCACCCCATCGGGAACCCGCGCGGGTGTTCTCTGCATGAAGCAAAAAGGCGTTCCAGCCATTCCTCGTTGCAGGGACAAGAGCCTATGGAATCTCGCTCTACGACTCACAACGAAGCTTCACGTTTCCGTACCGCGGCTGCGGCGGATCACATCCTGTTCCAGGGCAGGCCAGCATACGTTCGACCATGCAGCAGGTCTATGGAATGTGCTTGCGTTGAGGCACCTCAGGCAATTCGTTTTCTGCGGTACAAGAAGGCTGACATTCCCAGCATGCCGGTTCCGAACAGGATCAAGCTGCCGGGTTCGGGCGTATTGATAATGCCAAACCTTTGGGCAACAACACCTCCATTCGGCCCCCACGATAGGTACTGATTGGAATCCGCGATAGTCCATGTGCCGTTCGTGCCGTTACCCACAGCAGCGATTGCTTCAGCTATAAAATGTTGGGCCGCATTGTCAGCCGGGAACGGATTGAGAGGGCCCAAAGAATCCGCGTTCATAATCTGCCAGACCGCCAATGAAATGGGTCCTCTGACTGTATCCATATCTGCGTTTACCCCGCCATCTTCCAACAACAAGTTGGTCAGGTAGGTGGCTTGCATTATATACAATTCATCTTGCGTGACCGGGGCAGTGACCGGAGTGACAGTACCCGAATAAGTCTGTCCCTCATATAATATACATCGATGTTGTAGTCGTAGCACATTACCTCGACAACCCTGTTGTTATAACCATCCCCATTGAGAGTCGCAAGATACGGACCAACGGCGCCGTTTGAAAATGATATATTGTTGTCGGAAGGCTTGTCTGTGTAAAAGCCCGTGTAGTTGTAAGCAGTTAGATCTTGGTAATTCACGTACAGCGTTACCGTATCCGCATTCGCCTTTATCGGACTGAACGACAGCAGCGCACAAAGCGCTACTACAGGCAAAATCAAACCAACATTCAACTTTTTCATTTCCTTGACTCTTTTCCTGCTCTTCCTGGATGAACCCTGCCTACAGCTGGGCATGGCTAAACATGCGCCTACGACGCGAGTTCACTCAAAAGGCGTGGCGAATGCAAATATGGGGAAATATGCAGTACAACAGTTCGACATTGTTAAATTCATCTTATCATTGGTGACGATCATAAAATAGCAAAAAAATGACTAAAATTATCAGACGATTGCCGGTATTACTCTGGTAATACATTCCCTGACAAAACAGGTAACTCTTGGCCTAGAAACAGAACCGTGGCTTATTTTTCCGTATTATTATGTGAGCTACATCACAGGATAGAAGCTCTCGATCCAACCCTGGAGCAGCGCGGGAAAACAGCCGAGCAGCACAACAGCTGCGGCAATCACAAGCAGAACCGCCAGCGTGACCGGATGCGCCTTGATCGGTGTCTCATCGACCGCGGGCATCACATAGGCCCGTTTGAGCACCTGAAGGTAGTAATACAGTGAAACCACGCTCAAGGCAACGGCTAAAGCCACCAGAGCAAAAGGAACCGGCCCGGCGGAGACGCCGAGCACCGCGGCAAAAAAGTTGAACTTGGCCCAGAAGCCGACCAATGGCGGAATCCCGGCCAGGGAGAGAAACAGCACCAATAGCACAGCAGCAAGCAGCGGATTGCGCTTGTGCAGGCCAAGGAAGGAGTCGAGCCGGTCACTGCCGGTGGCCCGCTCGACGACGGCGACCACGCTGAATGCGCCGATGATAGTAAGGCCGTAGGTGAGGATGTAGTAGAGGACGGCGTTAAGACTCACATCAATATGAGGCCCAACAACCATATCGAAATTCAGAATACTCTCGGAATCCGTGTACCTAGGTTGAGCGGCTACGCCGAGCAGCACGTACCCTGCATGAGCAATGGCCGAATAAGCAAGCAATCGCCGCACGCTGATCTGCGCAAGCGCAGCCAAATTGCCAACAACCATCGACGCCGCAGATACCACGAGTAGTACCATCGTCAATGGTTGCCAGATTCGAAATGCTTCAGCTGGTGATTTTGATCGCCAATACCAAACCAGATTTTGGTCAGCGTAATGAGCAGCGCAAAACTCGCCACCTTGGAAACCGAAGCAATAAACGCCGCGGCCGGGGCCGGCGCGCCTTCATAGGTGTCTGGAGCCCACAAGTGGAACGGCACCGCTGCAACCTTGAAGCCCAAACCCGCCACAACCAGAATCCAAGCCAAATAAAACAGTGGACTCGATCCAGTCTTTGCAATCGCGACCTGAATCCAAAATAGATTCGTGGTTCCACTCAATCCATAAAAATAGCTAAACCCGAATAACAGAAACGCCGCCGACATTCCGCCAAAAAGGTAATATTTCAGTGCGGCCTCGGCGCTTTTTCCGGAGCCTTTAGCAAAGGCGGTCAGAATATAGAGTCCTAGACTGAGTAACTCCAGACCGATAAAGATTACCAGCAAATCCTGCGCTCCAGCAACCAGCAATGCGCCGGAAGCCGCCATCAACACTACGGCGACATATTCGCCAACATGTTTTGTAAAAACCGAATCAATCAGCAACAGCAGCGTCAGCGCGGTCAGCACAAGAATTCCAGATCTGCGCCACTCTAACGTAACTGCCCTGCCCAAGAAGCATTTCTTCTTCAAACCCTGAATCCTGGTCCGCCATGACCGGGAAGTCTGCAAATTCCACAACGCCGCCCCGCAACCGACCACGCCGAGCAACGCCGCCACGGTCACACGCACCTTCAATGCGGCCTTGCGCAGGAAGGCGAGGTCAACGACCAATACCACAAGCGCCGCTAACTCCAGCGCGGTTTCCGGAAGCGTTACGCGGAAGAGGTCTGCGTAGTTCATTGCCCCCTCCCGCAAGCAGCGTCTTCACCGCCGGTTCAATGGCATCGAGCAAAATCTTCGGATAAAGTCCCACAAACAAGCTGACTCCCGCCAGCAGTACAACGCCGGTAACTTCAGGCCAGGTGATGGCGGCAAAAGTGATGGCCATGTTCCTCTTCCAGCACGTGCGCGCTGGGCAGCAAATCGCCGAAGAAGGCCTTCTGCAGCGCGCGCCAGATATAGGCCACGCCCACCACGATGCCCACGCCCGCCGCCAAAACCCACCATGGATTCACCTTCCACGCGCCCACCAGCACCTGCAATTCGGCGACGAATCCGGAGAAGCCCGGCATTCCTATCGAAGCCATCCCAGCAATCACAAAGGCCCACGCGGCAAAGGGCAGACGCTTGAAGAGGTGCATGGTTTCCAGCTCCGCCAACTGCCGAGTGTGCGTGCGGTCATAGACGATGCGGCCGACGATGGCGAAGAGCAATCCGGCGATGATGCCGTGGGAGAACATCTGCAGCACCGCGCCGGTAACGCCGATCTGATTCAGGGTCACGAGGCCGAGCAGCACAAAGCCCATGTGGCTGACGCTGGAGTAGCCGATGACGAATTTGAAGTCGGTCTGCGCCAGGGCAACCAGCGCGCCGTAGACGATGCCGATGACCGCCAGCACCGCAAAAACATCGCGCCAGGAGCCGATGCCGATGAACGAAAATCCCCAGGGATCGAGGCCGCGCGGGAAGAGAGCAATGCGCGACCCTCAGGCAGCCGTACGCGCCCAGCTTCATCACCACGCCGGCCAGCAGCATGGAGGCGGCGGTGGGCGCGGCGACGTGGCCGGTGGGCGCCCAGGTGTGGAAGGGCCACATGCCGGCCAGAATCGCAAAGCCGGTGAAGACCAGCGGGAAGCACCACATCTGGAAGCTGGCGGGCAGGCCGGCGTGGGCCAGCTCAATCAATCCCGTCGAGTGGCTGCCCGCTGTGGTGTAGGCCGCCAGCAGGCCGATGAGCACCATCGCCGAGCCCGCGAAGGAATAGATGACCAGCTTCATGGCCGCGTACTCGCGCCGCGTGGAGCCCCAGATGGCGATCAGGAAGTACTTGGGCACGATGGCGATTTCGTAAAACACAAAAAGCAGAAAAAGATCGAAGCTGAGAAAAACTCCGTAGACTCGCGCCGATCAGCGCGAGATAAAAGGCGAAGAACTCGTTGGTGCGCAGGTCGATGTTCCAACTGAAGAGGACTCCGGCCACCGCGGCCAGGCCGGTCAGCAGCACCAGCACGCGGCTGATGCCGTCGGCGGCCAGCAGGAAGTGAATCCCCATCGACGGCACCCAGGGCAGATCAACCAGCGTCACGCGGCCTTGCCTGTCCCATGCCGGCCACAAAGCCCTGCACGGCCAGCGCCAGCCCGGCCACGGCAACGGCCAGCGCCAGCCAGCGCGCCAGCGCAGGCCGCTCCTTGGGCAAGAGCGCCAGCAGCAAGCGCTCCGGCAAACGAGAGATAGATCGTCCACGCTAACATCAGAATCTCCAGTGCGCCAGCAGGTTCATGACTGTTGGGTTCACGCTCTCCACAATCAACTGCGGCAGAATGCCCACCAGCAGCATCAGGCCGATGACCGGCGCGAGCGCCATCCGCTCGCCGTGGTGCAGGTCAGGGAAGCTGGCGCAATGCTCCGGCAGCGGGCCGGAGAAGACCTTCTGAATCACGGTCAGAATCACGGCCGCCGTCACCAGCAGGCCAAGAATCGAAACCGTGGCCGCCACCCAGGCCAGCGAAAAGACGCCGCGGAAGATGAGAAACTCGCCGGGAAAGCCGTTCAGCCCCGGCAATCCCAGCGACGAGAAGAGCGCAATGCCCATCAGCCCGGCCAGCACCGGCGCAGGCTTGCGCAGGCCGCCAAATTGGTCGATGCCGCGATGGCCGCCCGTGCGCTGCTGCATCATGGCCACAAACCAGAAGAGCGCCGCCGCCGTGATGCCGTGGTTGAACATCTGCAGGATCACGCCGTTCAGCGCCATGGCCTGACTGGCCTGCGCGGCGTCGACGCCGCAGCAGCCGGAACCGCCAGCGCAAAGATGCCCAGCAAACAATAGCCCAGGTGATTCACCGACGAGTAAGCGAAGACGCGCTTCAGATCCTTCTGCGCCGCCGCCGCCCATGCTCCCATCACCACCGTCGCCACGGCCAGCACCAGCAGCGGCGTGCGGATCTGCGCGATCTGCGCGCCAAAGAGCGGCAGCGCAATGCGCAACAGGCCATAGACGCCCATCTTGGACATCGCGCCGGTCAGCAGCATCGTCACCGGCGAAGGCGCTTCGGCATAAGCCGCGGGCAGCCAGGTGTGGAAGGGAAACATCGGCACCTTGACCGCAAAGCCAGCCAGCACGCCGATGGCCAGCCAGATCATCACCGGGCCCCAGATGCGCCGTGACCATCTGCTCCAAGCTCGCCGGTCGAGGCCAGCAGCGTCAGGTGAGCAAAAGTCCATGCTGCCGCGTCGCGAAAGAAAGACCGCCAAAAACGCCACCAGCAGCGCCACGCTGCCGGCCATGGTGTAGACGAAGAACTGCGTCGCCGCCGGCCCGCGCCGCGCTCCGCCCCACAGCTTGATGAGGAAGAAGGCGGGAATCAGGCTCAGCTCCCAGAACAAAAACCAGTGAAAGAAATTCAGCGCCGTGAACGAGCCGAAAAGCCCCGCCTCCAGCACCAGCACCAGCGCAAAGTAAAGCCCCGGCTGATGATGCACGCGGTGCGCCGCATCCACCGACATCAGCGTGACCATGCGCCGACAGCACCAGCATCAGCGCGCCCAGCCCGTCCACGCCCAGGTGATACTCGATGCCCAGCGAAGGCGCCCAGGCGTGCTGCTCGACGAGCCCGATGCTGCCGATCGCGCCGGCAGTTGCGTCCACACCACCAGCGCCAGCGCCAGGCGGCGCAGCGTGGTGATCAGCGCCACGCCGCGCGCGTGCTTGCCGGCAACGAGCGCAATCGCCGCGCCCACCAGTGGCAGCACGGTCAACAGCGTCAATAGATGGTGAAATCCGCTCATGGCCTGCTGCTCCAGATCAGAATCGCCACCAACGCCACCACGGCCAGCGCCAGAATTCTCAAGTAGGTCTGCACGCGGCCCGTCTGCACCCGCGCCAGCAATCCGCCGCCCACGGCCAACTCTTCGCAGCCTTTGTCGAAGCCGCCATCCACGACATTTGTGTCCAGGAAGCGGTTCAACCGCGCCCACAGACGCAAAGCCCACGCAACCCCGGCCACCGCGCCGCCCCAGACCCGGCGGTCCAGCCAATCGGCAGACCCGCGCCCACCAACCGTAGAAGGCAATCACCGTCACGCCGTAGAACTCATCCACATAAAACTTGTCGCGCAGCCAGCCCCAGACCAGCGGCGCAGCCTTCTCCAGCGCATCCGGCTGCTGTCGGCCTGGGAGAGCGATCACCATAAATCTTCCAGCCCAGCCCAAGGCCCAGAAAGACCACCACCGTCGAGGTCGCCATCAGCGTCAGCAGTCCCGGCTCCACAAAACCGTGCCAGATCGAAGTCCGCCGCGCGTGCCATCCAGGAAGGCTCGGAACCACGGCCAGGCCGGAGTTCCAATGAATCCCAGCGCCATGGCGAAGAAGGCCAGAATCCCCAGCGGCACGGTCATCACCGCCGGACTCTCATGCGCGGGCTTGCCGCCCCGCCAGTGGCCGAAGAAGACGTAAGCCACCTGCCGCGTCATGTAAAACGCCGTCAGCAGCGCGCCAAAGACCAGCATGTAGAACGGCGCTTTGGCCACGCTCCAGTGCTGCGCCGCCTCCAGAATTCCGTCCTTGCTCCAGAAGCCGGAAAAGAGCAGCGGAAAGCCGCACAGCGCCAGCATTCCTATCGCATAAGTCAGCAAAGGTCAGCGGCATATCGGACTTCAGCCCGCCCATGCGGCGAATATCCTGCTCCTCGTGGCAGCCGTGAATCACCGAGCCCGCGCCCAGGAACAAGAGCGCCTTGAAGAAGGCGTGAGTAATCAGGTGGAACATTCCCACGGCCACGCCGCCCATGCCCAGCCCGGCCATCATGTAGCCGAGTTGCGAGACGGTCGAGTAAGCCAGGATGCGCTTGATGTCGTTCTGCGCCACGGCAATCAGCGCGGCAAAGACCGCCGTCGATGCGCCGACCCAGGTGACCACGGTGAGCGCCGTCGTCGTTCCGCCGGCCAGCGCGCCCGCGGCCATCAGCGGATAAACCCGCGCGATCAGATAAACGCCCGCGGCCACCATGGTCGCCGCGTGAATCAGCGCGGAGACCGGCGTGGGGCCTTCCATCGCGTCCGGCAGCCAGACGTGCAGCGGAAATTGGCCGCTCTTGCCCGCCGCTCCGGCAAAGATCAGCAGGCCAATCGCGCCCGCCGCCGTCAGGCCCAAGCGCCGCAGGCTGCGTCAGCAACAGATGCAGAGACGCCAGACTCGATGGAACCCGAGCCGTTGTTGTAGAAGAGCAGCGTGCCGGTTTGCGCAAAGAGCCAGACGATTCCCAGCAGAAAGAAAACATCGCCGATGCGCGTGGTGAGAAAGGCTTTCTTTGCCGCCGCCGCCGCCGCTGGCTTCTGATACCAGAAGCCGATCAATAAGTAGGATGTAAGTCCGACAATCTCCCAGCACATGAAGAGCAGCAGCAGGCTGTTGGCGATCACCACGCCCAGCATCGCTCCGGCAAAGAGCGACATGAAGCAGAAGAAGCGCGTGTAGTTCTCGTCGTGCTTCATGTAGCCGATGGAATAGATAAAGATCAGCAGGCCGACAAAGCTGACCATCACCAGCATGATGGCCGAGAGCGGATCGAGCACCCAGCCCAGGTCCACATTCGTCGTGCCGAATTGAATCCAGGTGAAGTTGACACCCTTCGCGCAGTCTGTAATGCCTGCTCATCCAGTCGCTCGAGCTACATGTGCGAAAGCAACAAGCGAAAGCAGCAGCGAGAAACTCAAGTGAGCCGATGGCCAGTGTCGCGGCAGTCTTGCGCCTCGGCTTGCTTCAGCAGCGCAATCAGGCCCGCAGCCACGATGGGAACAGCAGGAATCAGCCAGAGAATCTCCGTCGATGGGAGAAGCCGCTAACTGCGGAGTGGAACTGAAATTGCTTCCTGCATCAACCTCTCACCCCTTCATCCTGTTCATCTGGTCCAGGTCCGTCGTCTGCGCGTGGCGATGAATCTGAATCACCAGCCCCAGCCCCACCGCCGCCTCGGCCGCCGCCACGGCAATCGAAAAAATCGCAAACATCATGCCGGTGAGCGCCTCCGGATGCGGCCCGTAGCGCCAGAAGGCAATCAAATTCAAGTTAGCCGCGTTCAGCATCAGCTCGATGCCGATCAGCACCAGAATGGCGTTGCGCCGCGTCAGCGCCCCGGCCAGGCCAATCGAAAACAACAGCGCGGCCACCAGAAGATAACCCGCAAGCGGCGTCATTTGCCCTCCTCTTTCTCGTGCCCAACTTTTTCGTGCATGGCCACAATCACCGCGCCAATCATCGCGGCGGTCAACAGCACGGCCACAATCTCCAGCGGCAAAACGTAGCGGCCGACCAGCGCCACGCCAATCTGCTTCACAGTCACATCCGGCACGGCCGTTTCATGCGGCAAAACGCGCGCGCTCTGCAGCACTGCCCAGCCCAGCACCGCAAAGACTCGCCGCGGCAATCAGCAAGACCAGCGAGCCATCTCCGGCTGAAGACCCCGTCCTTTGGAGTTTCCGAGCCGCGCGTGAGCAGAATCGCAAAGACCACCAGGATGGCCACCGCGCCGATGTAAACCAGAATCTGCGCAAAGCCGGCAAACTGCGCGTCGAGATTCAGAAACAGCAGCGCCAGTCCAGCAAACGCGACCGTCAGCGCCAGCGCGCAGTGCACCGTGTTCTTCAGCAGCATGGCCGCCAGGCCGCCAGCCACGGTAAGCGCCGCAAGTAGATAAAAGACAATGCTCATCGATTACTCCGCATAGCGATAACTCCTCGGGCCGAGGCGCTGTTCTGCGCATCTCCGCCAGGCCCATGCCCGCATAAGCCGCAATCAGAATCGCCGAGCAGACCACCCAGCGCAGCCATCCATCGCCCATGAAGCGCCACAATCCCGGCGACCAGCAAGTTCAGCAGGCACATGGGCAAAACAAACTTCCAGGCAAAGTTCATCAGTTGATCCTGCCTGAGCCGCGGCAGCGTTCCCCGCATCCAGATGAAGACGAAGATGGAGAGCATCAACTTGGAGAAGAACCAGATCCACGACGGAACCCAGGTCAGAAACGAAAACGGCGCGGACCATCCGCCCAGAAAGAGCGTCGTGCCCAACCCGGAGATGGAAAACATGGCCACGTACTCGCCCAGAAAGAAGAGCGCGAATTTGAAGCCCGAATACTCGGTGTGATAGCCGGCCACCAACTCCGACTCGCCTTCGGGCAGGTCAAAGGGCGAGCGGTTGGTCTCCGCCGTGGTCGCAATGGCATACATCAGGAAGCCGGCAAATCCCCACGGCGTGAAGATGTACCAGTGCGGCAAGCCCCAGGTGTACTGGTTCTGCGCTTCGACGATCTTGGTCAGCGAGAGCGAGCCGGTGATCATCACCACCGCCACGCTGGACAGCAGCAGCGGCACCTCGTAGCTGATCATCTGCGCCACGGCGCGCATGGCGCCCAGCAGCGAATACTTGTTGCGGCTCGACCATCCGGCCATGAAGACCGCCAGCTCCGAGGACGCGCCCATGGCGAAGTAAAACAGCAGGCCGGCGTCCAGGTCCACCAGCACCATGTTGCGTCCCATGGGCAGCACCGCAAAGCCCATGAAGACGGTGACCACCAGCAGCACCGGCGCGAGAAAATGCACCGCCGCATCGGCGCTCAAGGGAACGATGTCTTCCTTGGTCAGCGACTTGATGCCGTCGGCGATCGGCTGAAAAAAGCCGAAGGGGCCGACGCGGTTGGGGCCAAGGCGATTCTGAATGCGCGCCAGCCCCTTGCGCTCGAAGACCGTGGTCAGCGCAAAGAGCGCCGGAAAGAGGCAGACGATGGCCGCCACGCTGAGCAGCACGCCAGCCGCCGGCTGCCACGCCGCGGGCAGAAAGCTCACCAGCCAGTGCTGGAGCAGAACGAAGATCTGATCTGAGTCTCGAACATGTGCGTCTCGATCATCGCTTACGCTCCCTCTCCGGCAATGGCCGCGGTTTTGGCTGCGGCCGCATCGGCCGCGGCCTTGGCCTTGGCGTCGGCCTTGACCTTCTCCGCCGCCAGCCGCGCATCCACCGCGGCCGCTTCAGTGGGATGAATCTGGTGGTAATACTCGATTCGACTTTGCCAGTTGCTTGCGGTCGAGCAGCAGCCCGCCAAAGCGGTCGTCCGTGCTCAACTCAAACTCCGTGTCCATCTTGATGGCTTCAAAGGGGCAGACCTCGACGCAGATCTGGCAGCTCATGCAGACCGAAATGTCGATGTCGAAGCGCGCCGGATAAAACTGCGGCTTGCCCAGAGCAGTCCGGCTTCTTGTCCTTGGACTTTTCGATGAAGATGCACTTGGGCGGGCACTCCTTCTCGCAGATCTGGCAGGCCACGCAGCGCAGCCCGGCCTCCCAATCCGCGCCATCAAAAACGAGGAAGGGAAAGACGCGCGCCGCTTCGAACGGGGCAATCCGCTGCTCCGGATACTCGACCGTCGTCAGCCGCTCGGCGGAGACAATAGCTGCCGAAGAAATTCTTCGCCGTCTCCGCCATCCCCTTCAGTATGCCCTCGCCTAACAATGCATTTTCCTCTTTACTTTACGGCTTGAACACCAAGTTAAACGACTTGAAGTTGAACGTCACCTGCAACCCTGCCTGGGGTACGCCACCACTCGTCCCAGATCCATCGTTGCCCGTCGCCATCGCGTTCGCCAGGGTAACGTTCTGAAATGTCCATTCCATGCTATCCAAAGGCCGGCCCGCGCCGGAGCCATAGCCGCACGATTACGCCGCCGCTCTCTGTCTCGGTCAGCTTGCAGTTGCTCATCACTTCGTTGGTGTCCATCGCCTGCAGAAAATTCGCATAGGCCCGCTGCGCCGGCATGTGAACAATCAGTTCGTGGTGCTGTCGCACCGGTCGGCAGTCCGGATTGTGGATCTCTTGGCGAGCTGATCGCGAACTGGAAGCGAGCTCAACTGCGCGGTGATCTTGCCTTGCTTCATCGCCTGGCATTCCAGTGTGTAGGTTGCCGCGACAGCAGCTGACTGCGCTCCAAGCAGCCAACATCAAGGTCCATCACCAATACAGCCCATTCTTCATCTCCACGTTGCATCTTCATTCCGATGCCTCCGTATTTCTGCCGGCGCCCAAACGGTCGCATGTATCTGTTACTTACCGATCCACTTCTCCCAGCACAATATCCACGCTGCCGAAGATCAGCACCACGTCGGCCACGTTGACGCCCAGGCACATATCTTCCAGCACCGTCAGGTTGATCAAACTCGGCGGCCGCACGCGATAGCGATACGGATTCGGTCCGCCGTCGCTGATCAGATAAAAGCCCAGTTCGCCCTTGGGCGCTTCGATCCGCCCGTAGGCCTCGCCCGGCTTGGGACGGAAGCCGCGAATCTTGGCCTTGGGGCTCATCACCGGCCCGCCGGGAATATCTTTGAGCGCCTGCTGCAAAATCTTGATCGACTCGCGCATCTCCAGCATGCGAATCATGTAGCGGTCGTAGACGTCGCCATGATCGCCCAGCGGCACGCGGAAGTTGAAGCGGTTGTAGATGCCGTAGCCGTCCACCTTGCGAATGTCGTAGTTCACGCCCGAGGCGCGCAGCATCGGCCCCGTCACCCCGGCGTTCACCGCCAGCTCCGGCCTGCAGCACGCCCACGCCCTGCGTGCGCGCCATCAAAATCTCATTGGTCGCTCAGCAGCCGGTCGAACTCATCCGCAAATCCGGCCAGGCCCGCCACCACCTTGCGCGTCCGGTCGAGCCACCCCGGCGAGGCATCCACGCGGCAGCCGCCGAAGCGCATGTAGTTGACCATCATCCGCGCCCCGGTCAGCTCCTCGAAGAGGTCGAGAATCTTTTCCCGCTCGCGGAAGGCGTACATCAGCGGCGTGCCGCTGGCGCCCATCTCCTGAATCAAAAATCCAATCGACGAAGCGTGGTTCTGATAGCGCGTCAGCTCGCCCAGAATCACCCGCAGATACTCGGCGCGCTCGGGAACCTCCTGGCCGGTCGAGCTTCTCCACCGCCAGCGCGTAGGCCCAGTTGTTGGTGATGGGGCAGATGTAATCCAGCCGGTCGGTGTAGGGCATGGAGGCCAGATAGCTCTGCCCCTCGGCAATCTTCTCGTGGTTGCGATGCAGGTAGCCGAAGACCGGCCTGAGGCGCATCACCCGCTCGCCGTCCAGCGCCACATCCATGCGGAAGACGCCGTGCGTCGAGGGGTGGTGCGGCCCCATGGCCACTTCCAGCAGCTCTCCCTCGCTCTCCGGCTCCATCACCGCCGGACGGTTCCAGCCTTCGGCTTTTCGCTTTGGTTTCCGCTAAGCTCATGCGTCCGGTCACTGCTCCGCTGTCCGCCTGATCTCGCTGTTCACTGTCTCTGATGCGCCTGCGCCCGCTTCAGCACTTCGTCGTGCGCCGTCGGCTCGTACTCAAAGTCGTCCGGCTCCACGTAATCCCGGCGCATGGGATGATCCTTGAACCCCTCCCACATCAGCAGCCGCCGCAGGTCCGGATGGCCGGTGAAGACGATCCCATACAGATCAAAGATCTCCCGCTCCTGAAACTCCGCCGAGCGCCAGATGGGCGTCAGCGAGGGCAGCTCCACCTGGTCCGTCCGGTTCACGGTGTGCATGCGGATGATCACCGGCCCGTGCTTTTTCTCGACCGAATACAGGTGATAGACCGCCTCCAGAGACTCCGGCCAATCCACGCCGGTCACGTTGGAGAGATAATCGAGCTTGAGTTCCGCATCGTCGCGCAGAAACTTCGCCACCGCCAGCGCGCACTCCGGCGCAATCCGCAGCGAGTGCGGCAACGCGGGGCTGGGATTGGGAGCAATCTCCACCGCCGCGCCCGGAACCGCCGCCTCAATCGCCGATTTGATTTCTTCTACCGTCTTCAAATCCTAGCTCCCTGAAATCGAGAACCATTCCAAAATAGCAAATTGCGTTATCGCAGCATAAACCATCAGTAGCAGTCTTCCGATGAAGAATTCGTAGTTGTTGGCTACCCTCTCACTGACAAGATTCTCTTTCAATGCACACCTACTATATCTTCTGATTCGAAGAGAGAGTATCAATGGAAATATATAGATCAATGGAAGACCGATGATTTGAATGAGTGTATGAAATGGCATTCCATGAAGACTAACTTCATACCATATTTTGGTAAGCATACTCATAGACCCCAATCCCACAATCAGATAGGTCCAAGTCCAAAATAAACTGGTACTTCCATACCGCTTAAAATCTTGATCCACGCTTTTCATCCATTCCTCCTTACTTAAACTACCCATGGTTAGCTGTGAATCACCGGCAACGGCCACACGCCGGGATTCGATGCCGGCTCCAGGTCGTGCTCTCCAAAGACGGGCACCGGAAACTCGCCCTGGGCTTCGGAGTTCAAATGGCGCGGACGGTCCTCGCCGGTCAAATGCTGGCCGTCAATCTTCTTTTGCAGTGTCATGAAGGCCTGAATCAGCGCCTCGGGGCGCGGCGGGCAGCCGGGAATGTGCACGTCCACGGGAATATAGCGGTCGATCCCCTTCAGCACGTTGTAGCCCTGCTTGAACGGCCCTCCGCTGATGGCGCAGGCCCCCATGGCAATCACGTAGCGCGGCTCGGCCATCTGGTTGTAGAGCCGGACCACCTGGGGCGCCATCTTCTTTGTTACAGTCCCGGAGATGATCATCAGGTCGGCCTGGCGCGGCGACGGCCGGAAGACCTCGCCCCCGAAGCGCGCCAGATCGTAGCGCGCCATGGTGGTGGCGATCATCTCGATGGCGCAGCAGGCCAGCCCAAACTGCATGGGCCAGACGGAGCTGCGCCGGCCCCAGTTGTAGAGCTCCTCGATGGTCGTCACCAAGACTCCCTGCTTGCCCAGTTCGATCTTCAAGCCCTCATCCATTGTCGCTTCGCTCCAGTTGTCAGTTATCAGAAGTCAGTTCTCAGCTCTCGTTCTTCAGTCGTCAGCAACTGAACACTGTCCACTGTTCACTGTCCACTGTTCACTGTTCTCACGCCCACGTCAGCACGCCCTTGGCCCAGGCCCACGCCAGCCCCTCGACCAGCAGCAGCACAAAGACCAGCATGGCCGCGCAGGCCGCGGCGCTCAGCCCGGTAAAGGCCACCGCAAAGGGCAGCAGAAACACCGACTCCACGTCGAAGATTAAAAAGATGATGGCATACAGGTAATAGGCCGAGTGAAACTGCAGCCAGGCATCGCCCTTGGACTCCAGGCCGCACTCGTAGATGGCGTTTTTCACCGCGTTCGGCTTGGGTGGCGAAAATACCTTTGCCCACAGCCACGCCAGCCCCAGCGGAGCCAGCCCGAAGCCCAGCGCCGCCACAAACAGAACGGCCAGAGAAAAATAAGGATTGGAGGCCATCATCGAAAACAAAACCCTTCAGAATCAACCTACCAGTTCAAGGCCGGTTTTGGCGTAAAGATGCGCCATACCGGCGCCTGCACAGTTCCATTTTCGCCGATTCAGCCCATTCTGTGCTACGGAACCCCGCCGCTATTCGAACTCTGGCGCATCCCCAACCGGCGATGCAACCCTTCCCGGCGCCACAATTCCATATTTTTGGTCCAGAAACTCCTGCAACCCCTCAGGCAGTAGCGCGGCCAGTTCCTGCCAGGTCAGCACCTTCAGCCGCACCCTCAATTCAGCGGATTTCACCGCCGCCATCACCTCAAACCAGGCCTCCCGCAGATCCGGCCGGCGCTCGTCGTGGATCACGCAAAAGCTGCATCCCTGGTCATGCGCGGCCAGCACGTTGCGAATCAGTTGGTAGCCCGCATAGGCGCATTCAACTTCCATGGAAGTACCAACCTCTGCCATGGGCGCAGAGAGTCGGGCCGAAGCCGTAAATTTCGGGCTTTCAATCCTGACGGTTTCCTCATCATCCAGCGCCATATCTTCAAATTCCTGCGAATAGTTCTCCGTGAACTCCGTTGCCTCTCTCTGCCTCCCGGTGAACAACTCCACGCGCGGCAACAGCTCCCGGTCAAAGACCACATCGAAGTCCCGGTACGCCTCCACAACCGCCGCTGCCTTGATCTGAAAGTCGCTTTCCGTCAGTTTGGCCTCTACCAGCAACTCGCCCCACAGCATATCAACCTCGGTGCGATCAAAGTGCCCGCTCTTGAGGGGAACTCTGGCCCTCCAGCCGAAAACCGGCAGATCCTCCCCATCCACTCCGAGCGCCTGCCTCACCGCGGGCGCCTCCGCCACGCCCAGCGTGCAGAAGACATTCATCAGCAGGGCGTCGGAGCTCATGGACGAATCCAGCTCACGCCAGCGTCGCCCCGACTCCGCCTTAGGCAGCGCCCGTCCCTGCGCATGAATCTTGTCGAAGCGCCGCATCCACTCCGGCCGCGCCGCTATCGCCGCATAGGCCGCATCGAAAAAATTTCCATGCCGCCCACTCTTCAACGGGGTCCCCACAGACAGGTCTTCGTCTGTGGGGTGTTCCGGCAAATAAACAATCACCGGCGGATTGCCGTAGCTCTCCACATGCGCCCGTCCCCGCGCCCACCGCCGGTTGCGCAGCCCCAGCTCTCGCCGCAGTTCACTCGCAAACCAGCCTGATTGGATCGTCATATCGAGCAGCCTACACCGCGAGGCGCAATCTCGCATCCTCGCGCCAGCCACTGAAAACGGCAAGGGCGGGAAGCCCCGCCCTCCTTACCGCATCCGCCTATCTTTAGTAGCTCAACTCCAGCACATTGATCGAGTAGGGCGCAAAGCTCTGCCTGAACTGGATTACTTGCTTCAGGTCACTTCGCTCCCGGCGTTGGAGATTCGCTCTGCGCAGTTGCCGCCTTGGAAGCACTCAGCGGAATCTCCAGCGTTCCTGCCTTGTTCGATCCCCAATCGTAAACTCCGGTATTCAGGTAGATATTTTCATTGGGCAGATCGATCTCCATGTGCGCGGGTATGCCGGATTTTTGAATCGCGGCCCAGGTTTCTGGCTTCACATTCATCTCCTGAGTGCCATCCACCCAGTTCACGGCCTTTCCATCCCGGTTGTAGGCCAGCAACCCCACTTGAATCTTGCCGTGGTGTGTGCCGTCCGGCTTCAGAACGAAGGCCACGTCCGTCCAGTGAATCATGAAGTCAATCGCGTAACGCGTCACCGGGCCTTGCAGTGCGGGGTTCATTCCGGCCCGTTCTGCATTCGCTGCGGGCTGTTGCGCGGCTGGCGCCACGCGCACTCCGTAGATAAGCTGGGTGGCGCCTGGCAACCCGAATTTCAGTAGCGGCCGCAGCGGATTGGATTCCGGCCTGGCCTCGGCCGTCGTCATATCGTCGGCGTTATAGCCGCGCCGATAGGCCAGCTTGTATTTGCCCGTGGCGCTCACCTTCACTTCGATCCGCCGGTACGAGCCGTCCAGCTTGTTATTGGTCGGCGTGTAGGCCAGCGTGTAATAGTGCGCGCCATCGTTGATGGCGCGTTTGACCGCCGCATTTAGGTCATTAGTGTTGAAGAAGGCCTTGCCGCCGGTATCGGATGCCAGTTGTTCCATCGCCGTAATCTGCATCGCGCGGGTATCGTTCTCCCCGCCAGGCCCCGCAATGTGGTTGAGGAGAGTCTTACCGTTGGCGCGGCCGGTACCGGCACTGTTGCCGGGACCGGCACCACCGCCTCCATCCAATGATCGTTCATCATTCCCTGTGCGCCGATGGGATAGACCGCAACCTTTGATACCGTCAGCAGGTCGGCGGTCTTCTTAACATCACCCGCCTGCACGTGCAGGTTGTTTAGTGTCACCATCTGCCCATGGTTGGGAAAGACGGTGACCGGAAATGAACTCGCAAACCAGATCAGGTTCTTGCGCCCCGGCACGCCCCCCAGATAGCGGGCCAGATAATCCAGCGCCTCCAGCGTCATCTCAATCCTTTGGGAGTACTCATATCCAGCGGAATCACCATTCGCTTCCATGACCGCCGACGTCGCGGCAGTCGGGTGTCCATTGATCGACGTCATGGAAGTCAACTCTCTTACAATTTCTGCATTTTCCGAGCTTGTGCGCAGCAGGATTTCCTTCTCCGGGGCATTCTTCTTGTCGTTCAGAGCCGCGCTCAGCACCGAGGTATCCGTTGTGAACCCCTGAACAAAGCGCAGCTTCGATCCCAGCAGAAAGATCGCCGTCCGCGTCCCCGGTTGCATCGTCTTCAGGAAGTCCATGATCTGCTTGTGCACAGAGCTCTGGTCCTCGACAGGCGTGTTCAGGCTGTCCAGCAAAAGAATGTTCACCGAATCGCTCTCCGGAACCGGCGGGACGTTGGTGTAAACATTGGGCGGCATCTTCGGCATCGTGGGAAGAGCGCCCGGCGGCAATATCTTTGCGGTGTGCTCTTCAAAAAAATCGATGGGTTGCTCTTTCCCGTCCTCCATCACTTTGAAGTCTTCCTTATGAAGCGCCGTCACCGCCTCGCCGTTCTCCCTGGTTACCACCACGTCCACCAATACTGCGCGGGCATTAACCTTGAACACAGGCACCGGCTCCTTTACAACGGAAGCCGCCGTCTGTCCTCGTACGCCCGCCGCAAAGCACCAGGCGGCCATCACCGCAATCAACCCCAAAGCACGCAGACGCATTGTCTCTCCTTGATTCCATAGAAAATATACCAGTTAGACACTACGGCCTGTTTATACAAACAATGCCCTCTATTCACCTTGTCCCTGCTCTTGCCCCACCCAGCGCCACATCGAGCAATCCTCATAATTCGCCGAGGCATACTCCCCGTCCGGCTGGTTGGCCAGAATTCGATGGTCGGCAATCGCATCGGCTCGGGAGCGGCGAATCTGGCCCAGAAACAGCCTCGCAAATCCGGCCTGCCGCTCCAGCACGCGCTCCTGCTCGTTATTCACATAGAGAATGTCGAATTGCGCAGGCTGCCCGGCCAGAGCCTTCTTCCAGGCCGCCAGCAGCCGCCGCATCACCGGCGCGCCAAAGGGATTGAACATAAACGCCAGGCACGGCCCCGCCGGAAGCCGGAACTCGACCGCATCGCCGCAGATCATCTTCATCGGCGCCCGCGCCCGCCCCGAGGCTCGCCAAACGGCCAGATTCCTCCGCGCAATCCGCGCCAGCGTGGGATTCAGCTCCACCCCCACCACCCGGCGAAAGGGCAGCTCGGCGGCCAGCAGAACCGCCCGCCCCATCCCCGCGCCCACATCGATGAAGCTGACCTCCTCCAGCGCCCAGCCCGGCCGGCTTCTCTGCCAACGGCGTCATCAGCGCCTGGAAGACCGACGGCGCAACCCCGTAGTAAGCCGTGGCATGGCGGTCATGCAGGTGTCCGCTCTTCAGGTGCCGTCCGGCAACCAGCCCGCTGGTCCGCACCCCGAACTCCTCGTCGAAGGGGTGGCGCGTGAACCCCTCGCCAACCCTGAGTCCCGGCAGCCGCCGCTCCTGCAACCGTCCTGGTCGTCATTCAAGAAATCCCCATCCTGCTCGGAACGCACAAGAGCCTCCCGCGCAGGGAGGCTCTGAGGTTTGTGTTGCTGAATTTGCTCTAGCGCGAACGCAGCGCCTTGATGGCCTCGGGCAGCCGCGCTTCGATCATTTTGGCGCGCTCGGCAGCGATGCCGCCCAGATACGACGGCGCAGGCGTAGTCGTCAGCACCAGCGCCAGCAAAATCGCCGAGAAAATCAGCCCCGCGACGCCCGCCGAAACCAGCATATGGTAGGTGTCTTCAATATCCAGGCCGAAGAAGTTGAAGGCCACATGCTCCAGCGGCTTGAAGTGATTGAGAACCGCCAGCGCAAAGAGGAAGAAGAAGACCGCCAGCGAGGTCAGAACCGTCAGCGTCACATCCAGGCTGCGGTGGAACTTCTGCCGCGCGCGGCAGTGGGGACATTCGGCAAAATGCTGCTCGTAATCCTTGCGCATCTCCGGAGAAATCCCGGAGATGTCATAGCGCCAGCTTGCCAGAATGCTGCCTGCGACTCTGTCTGTGCATCGGGTTTTAGCCATAATTGTTTAGACTCACTTTGCAAAGGATGTGTTTAACCGCTTTCGTATTGCGCGGATCACGTGGCCGGGAGGCTTTAACCCCTGAATGCTCAGCCTTCCGGGCAGAACTCGCTTGCGCCGCCCGGTCCGCTCTGCATCGCCCAGGGCGGAATGCCCTGGCGTCTCCCTTGCCAATCTACCTGGTACAGAGTGATTCCCGTGTCTTACTCCATTGTAACGTACGTCACCTAAAAGTAAAGAGAAGAAAGTGGTTCATTTTGAGCAGCCAACAGCAGGCGGTTGGCGATTAGGCTCGCCCGGCCGTTCAGGGCGCGTTCGGCGGTGACCCGCGCCAGCTCAGGAAGGTTATTGCTTTCAGAGAGATGCGCCAGAATCACGTAGGCCGCCTGGCCGTCGTAATCGTCCTCAAGAAAACCCGCCGCCGCCTCGTTGGACAAGTGTCCTACACGCGACATAACCCGCTGTTTGACCGCCCAGGGGTAGGGACCGTCCCGCAGCATCTCCAGATCGTGGTTGGATTCGAGCAGCAGCAGGTCCAGGTCTTGAAGTTGTGCCTTGACGTTGGGCGAGATGTATCCCAGGTCGGTGACAAAGCCCATCCGCACCCCTTCGGCGGCAAAAACAAAGCCCACCGGGTCGGCGGCGTCGTGGGGAGTGGTGAAGGGGCTGATTTGTATGTCCCCAATCTCAAACGTCTCCCCGGCCGCGAAGTACTCCACAGCCGGAAGCCAGCTGGGATCCTTTGCCTTGTCCAGCTTGTCAGGCTCGGCTGCCTCTGGACTGGCTCCGGCGGCTTCCACCAGATCGCTCTCGTCCGGCTCGCCCTCTTCGGCTGCGTCGTCAGCCTCCGCCTGCCGCTCTGCGGCCTGCCTGCGAATCTGCTCCAGCCACTGCGCGTAGGTCATCTGCCGCCGTGGCTGAAGCCAGCGCATCCATGCGCGATGTGTGCCCTCGGTGAAGTACACCGGAATCTTCAGCTTGCGCGCGGTCACGGCCACCCCGCCCACGTGGTCGGAGTGCTCATGGCTGATGAGAATCGCGTCCAGCGTCTCCGGCTCCTCGTCCACCAGCTTCATGCGCCGGAAAAGCTCCCGGCAGCTCAGCCCGCAATCCACCAGAATCCGCGTGCGCCCGCCGGAGACAACCGTTGCGTTGCCTCTCGACCCCGACGCCAGCACCGTGAATCGCACCATGGCTTGAGGATACCGCGTGAGGCTGTGCATTACAGGACGCATTGAAAGGTCGAAGCATTACAGTCTGCGAACAATTGATTTGTATCAGGGCACAACTTCAGTCGTGCTGAAAGCACTATAAACTGCCCGAGTTTAGCCCCTGAATGGATGCCGAGGTTGACAAATATCTCTAGTGCCAACGGAGAGAGTAGCAAATATCACAAAAGTTCTCGACAGTGCTCGGTCACCGGTGGGATGATTGCGGGGATGGGTAAACGTAAGAAAAGTACGGGTAGTGGGGGGAATAGCCACCAGCGAAAGGTCCGTAAGACAGCAGAAAAAGCAGTAAGCGCCTTCTCTTTGCATGAAACCATGCCTGATATGCACCCCGCCACCGAGACAAACCCGACCAGGAACAACAACGCCGGTGTACAGGGGATCTGGCCAAAACATCGTGACATCATTCTGGGAGTGGTATTCTTAGCCATTTCTATAGGATGGAATGAACTAACGTCCTCATTTTCAATTCCATTAGTCGTTCATGCAATTGTTGCTTGGGTATTATGGGGTGTACCTCTGGGTTTTGGTACCCGTATTATATGGAATTGGGCTAAACAAACAAATAGACGCGGAAAAAGCTGCTTCGTGTTGGTTTTTGTTTGGTTGGTTTTTATATTGGCCGCAGGAAAAGTCATCATCGCCGCGAGCAGACCAACGTTCATCGTTCTATACCAAGTGCTGACCTATTCGACGCCGAGCGGAGGGCCTTCGTCTTGCAATGCAAGGGACCAGCGCATCTCGAAAATATTGAATAAATTTATGGGATAACGACGGCAAAAAGGGACACACTGAAAAATTCGACGGTATTTCGATGGCCTCTTGGGACCCAAAGTTCCCAAAATACTTTTGGTGGAAACCATCGAAACCGTGGGATGAAAGCTACACCGTAACAATTAATGCCAAAGGACTCACGGAAACTCAACTTTTAACAGTGCGAAGCACTGACCAAAAAATCCAATATGCAACCGATGTTTTAGTTAAAGGGAGGACGGTGCTTCAATGCAGAGATAAACTGCTTTCAAACCTTTACAAAACAGCTTTGGGAGCGTCAGATTCGTGCGACCGCCTCATGGTATTACCCGACGGGTTCGTGATGAATTTCAGTCCCGAGCCCTTCAATGTCGAGCATCCCGACGGATCATTAACGATGCTTAAGGATAGAGTTATTCAACCACCGGATGAACCGCGATCTAGTAAAGATTATCGACATCTGGATGAGTTTCAGCGAGAACAATTGCATATAGCGATAGAGGCATATCCAGGGAAAAAGATCTTAATACTCTTTAGCAAAGGAAAAGAACCTCGTGCATATGCTGAAGAATTTGTAGAAGTTTTCAGACTTGCACATTGGAGGGTTGAGGCCCCAAAACCAGCTCCCAAAGAGGACAACTTCTATATCGATGTAGCGGTATCGACAGACAATCAGTTGCCAACAAATCCTTGGTCTCAGGCCTTAATAACAGGATTCGAGAAAGCTGGAGTAAAACACGCCAAATCTATTACCGAAGATGGACATATACCACGGGACTGGGTTGTCCTATGGGTGGGGTATAAAAGCCCGGACGGAACAAGTCCTGACTTGTGTGCACCGCCAGCCTATGTCCCTTATCCAGATCAACATCAACCTTGTGAAATGATCAAACAAACGCCAGGCGATATACCATTACCTCCGGGGCTGAGATACAGTGGGATGGATAGGGTGAGTGTGTTCGGCGGCCCGGCAAATGGGACTGAGAAAAAGCACCTAAAAAAGTGATAGAAAAGGGTCAATATTTTACAAGGACAGGATGCTATTGGATTTCCCAGCTCCGGATTCTCCGGCCCAAGATTTTGGCTGACACGCTGACACGCTGACTTGCTGACTCGCTCCGTCCTTGTACATAATTACCCTTTCTTGGCGCACAATCAAAGCCGGGTGCTCCTTCCTTCGCGCATTTTGCGAAGGGTGGAAACCACTATTCTCAATTCCCCACGCCGAAGGCCTCCCGCCTGGACGGCCAGTCCTTAGGCCGAGGTCATCTGGCTGAAGATTTCAGGAAGATTGACGTACAAGGGCGTCCCTTTGACTTCCAGGCGCGAGGCTTCCACCCATTCCGCGCCCGAGCACATGCGCCCGGTGCGCGTCTTGGGATCGATGATCCAGACCGTCTCCACGCCCATCGCGCGATAGTCCTGCGCGCGCTCCTGCGTGTCGGAGTAGCTATCGTCGGGAGAGAGAATTTCGATGACCAGCAGCGGCGGATCGATCAGCACATCCGGCTGGGCTCCGGCGGTCAGCACCGCCAGATCCGGAACCCGGACCCTGCTCGGGCGAAACCCGCACCCGCTGTTCCGTGCTACCGGTGATGCCCCACTGCTTCTCATGCTTGCCAAACCAACGAGCCAGCAATGCCATTGCAATCCGTGCATGCTCCCACTTGCCCACGTTACGCTCCCTGATCTCTCCATCCACGTACTCGCGGTCCGGCCGGTAGCTGTTGCCGAGGTATTCACTCAACGGGATGTGCAAAGCCGTGGCCATACTTCGAAATATAGCATGATCTCCGTGCGGGGATCGCAATAATCAGTCCGTCCCCGCCAGCTCCGCCGGAATCTCAATCGTGACCAGCGTGCCGCGTCCCGGATTGCTGACCACGCTGAACCTGGCCTCGTTGCCGTAGAGCACTTCCAGCCGCTCCTGCACGTTTTTCATGCCGATGCCGCCGCCGCGTGCGGCTGCAGCGCCGAGGCCGGCCGGTTGCCCATGCCCACGCCGTCGTCGGCCACCTCGATGCGCACGCGGTCGCCTTCCAGCCGGCTGCGCAGGGTGACCGTGCCGCCGTGGATGCGCGGCTCCAGGCCGTGCTTGATGCTGTTTTCGATCAGCGGCTGCAAGCAGAATGCTGGGCACCAGAACCGCCAGCGTCCGCGGGTCAATCTCCTTTTCCACTCGCAGCTTGTCGGCGCCGAAGCGGACCACCTCAATGTCCAGGTAATCGTCGGTAAACTTCAGCTCCTCGCTCAGCGGCACGTAGCTGTCGTGCTCCTTGAGCAGGGCGCGCAGAATGTTGCCCAGCTTGACGATCATCTCCCGGGCCAGCTCCGGCTTCATGCGCACCAGCGAGGCGATGGAGTTCAGAGTGTTAAAGAGAAAATGCGGATTGATCTGGCGTTGCAGGGCGTCGAGCCGGGCTTCGAGCAGCAGGCGCTTCTGCTCTTCGAGCTTCATCTCGATGCGCAGCGCATTCCACACCTTGAGCGCAATGCCCACCACGATGGGCGCGCTCAGCCACACCAGCGCCTGCAGCCACCATTGGCTGGCGAGCAGCGCAAAGAGCCGGTGCGGATAGTGCGTGGGCGATCCAGTCGCGGATCATCTCCATGGCGGCGATGAGGACCAGCATCAGAATCTGGCGGTCGATGCGCGGCTGGCGCAGGTTGCGGCGCACCCAGCGGTAGAGGCTCAGGTCGACGAAGGGCGTGAAGGACCAGATCTCCTCCTTCTCGACAAAGCGGCCCAGCAGGCCCGCCGCCAGGCCCAGCGCGGCATTGAAGGGCAGGGCCAGGTACTCGTGGTGGAAGACGGCCGGCGCCGAGAGCACCGCCCCGCCCAGCATGGCCCACTCCGGCCCCAACAGCAGGCCCAGCAGAATGACCGTTTCAAAGGAGATGTCGGCGGCCAGAAAGTTGGGCACCGCGATGCGAATCCATACGCCCAGCGTCAGCGGCACCAGGAAAAACGCCAGCAGCGCCAGGGTCTGCGCGGGACGGCGCTGCTCGGCAAAGAAGAGCCGCCGGAAGGTGGTGACCCGCGCCAGCACGCTGGCCACCGAGGCCACCACGCCCAGCTTGACCAGCAGGGTAATCAGAATCAGATTGTCGGTCACCGCGGCGTATCCCGGTGCAGCGCCTTCACCTGGTAGCCGGCGCGCTTCAGCTTCGCGGCGATCTCCTCGACCATCATCACGCTGCGGTGCTGGCCGCCGGTGCAGCCGAAGGCTACGGTCAGATAGCTCTTGCCCTCCTCGACGTAGTGCGGCAGCAGGTAAAGCAGCAGCTTCGTGACCCGGTCGAGAAACTCCTTGGTCTGCGGAAACCCGCGCACATAGGCGGCCACTTTGGGGTCCAGGCCGGTCAGCTTGCGAAACTCCGGCACAAAGTGAGGATTGGGCAGGAAGCGCACGTCGAAGACCATATCCGCGTCCAGCGGCACGCCGTTCTTGAAGCCAAAACTAAGGCAGCTGACCAGCAGGCGCTTGGTCTCCTCCTTCATGGCCAAACCGGTCCTGGATGTTGGCGCGCAGCTCATGCACGTTGTAGTTCGAGGTGTCGATCAGCGTGTCGGCGACGTTGCGGATGGGGTCCAGCAGTTGCCGCTCTTCGACGATGGAGCGAGAGACCGTCTCCTTGCCGGCCCAGCGGATGCGGCCGCCGGGTCTCGGAGTAGCGCCGCACCAGCACCGCGTCCTGCGCGTCCAGAAAGACCACGCGCGTGTTCAGCAGCTTTTTCACGCCCTTGAGAATCTCCGGGAGACGGTCCAGGGTCTGGCCCTCGCGGACATCCACCACGATCGCCGCGCTTTGAATCTCGGCGGATTTTTCCACCAGGGCGGCAAAATCGGGCAGCAGTTCCAGGGGCAGGTTGTCCACGGCGTGAAAGCCCAGATCCTCGAATGCCTTGAGCGCCGAGGCTTTGCCCGAGCCGGAGATTCCGGTGACGATGACCAGCTCCTTGCGCGGGGCTTTCTGGGCGGGTTTGGCGGCCTGACGCGCGGTGGTCGCTCGGGGGGAAGGCTTGGAAGGCGTCATGGGCAACATCCTACACCGAAGGGCGGCTCTTGCGCTCTACCAGGCGATCGAAGCCGCGGGCAAAATCACCAATTTTGGCTGATTTATCTTTCGCCAGTGTAGAGATATTTTCGCGCCAGCGGGCAAAGATCGCTCGTCAGGCCTGTGGCGGAAGCTTCCAGCAGCCCTGCTCGGCAAGCTTTTGCGCCTGCGAGGGCTGCAACGCGGGCGACAGCAGCGGGCCCTGGCCCAGTTCGCAGCCCATGCGGATGAGCGCATCCAACTGCTCCGGGCTCTCGATGCCTTGCGCCACCACCTGCACGCCCAGCTTTAACCCCAATTGAATCAGCGACTCCAGAACGGCCACCTGGCGGCCAGTCTGGGTTGCGGCCTGGGTCAGCCTGGGGTCCAGCTTCAGCACGTCGATGGGCAGCCGCACCAGGTGGTTCAACGGCGCCAGGCCGGAGCCGAAGTTGTCCACCGCCAGGCGCACATTGCACCCCAGCAGCCGCTCAAAAATCGCCAGGGCCGCAGCGGGATTCTCGCTCAACGCGCTCTCCTCGACCTCAAAGAGGAGCCGCGCCGGATCAGCCCCGCTGGCCGCCAGCGTCCTTTTCACATGCGCAATCAAATCGGGAAGATAAAACTGCCGCTGCGTCAGATTGACGGCCAGGGTCAGGCCGGCTTCCGGGCAGAACTTCAGTCCAGTCTTGCAACTGCCTGCAAACCGCCTCCAGCGTCTCGCGGCCCAGGCTGATGGAGAGCCCTGTCTCCTCGGCCATGGGCAGCAGGTCGCTGAGATTCGCCATCGAGCCGTCTGCCCGCCGCCAGCAGAGCACGGACTCGAAGCCTTCCAGTTTTCCGGTCTGAAGACGAAAAATCGGCTGATACCAGATCTCGAACAGGCGCTTCTCCAGCACCTGGCGCAGTTCCCGCTCGCGCTCCTGGAGGCTGGCAACATGCACCTCCAACTGCTTGTCGAAGATCTCGAAGCGCCCTCCGCCGTCCTGCTTGGCGCGATACATGGCAAAGTCGGCGTCGCGGATGAGCAGCTCGGGGACCGCGTGGTCCGGCCCGGCTATCGCCACGCCGATCGATGCGCCGGCGTGGATGGTGTGCCCGCACACTTCAAACTCGCGCTCCATCGCCTCCAGAACGCGGGTGGCCACAATTTCCATGCCGGAAACCGACAGGATGTTCTCCACCAGGATGGCAAACTCGTCGCCTCCCAGGCGGGCTGCCGTATCCTGCGGGCGCAGCGCGCCGCGCAGCCGCTCGGCAACGGCGATCAGCAGCGCATCGCCCGCCGCGTGGCCCAGCGTGTCGTTGATCTCCTTGAAGCGGTCCAGGTCCAGAAAAAGCACGCCGCAGTTCTGGCCGCGGCTCCGCGACCTGCGGGAAAACGCCAGGCTCAGCCGGTCCAGAAAGAGCGCGCGGTTGGGCAATCCGGTCAACGCGTCGTGCAGGGCATCGTGCTGCAACTTGGCTTCCGTCCGCTTGCGCTCGCCAATGTCGCGGAAAGCGAAAACGTAGCCGTCCTGTTTTCCGTTCACCACCAGCGGCCCGGGCCTCGAGAGCCACATCCACGCAGCCCGCCATCCTTGTTCATGCGCACCGTATCGAGCGATGCAGAAGCCAAACTCGATCCACGGCCTTTCGCACCCGCGCGATCTCCTGCCGGCGCGTCTGGGGCACAATGAACTCCCGCAGGCTGCCGCCGATGATTTCCTCGGCGGTGTAGCCGAAGATCCGCGTGAAGGCCGCATTGACATAGATTGCGCGGTTGCCGCGCACCACGGCCACGGCCTCGGGAATGCTGGCCAGCACATCCTCTATCAGCCGCTGTTGTGCGGTGTCCGATTTATCGGGAAGATTCAAACGTACGCTCCTTCAGGGAATGACCGCATCCGGCCTGGTTCCTTCTCCTGACAGCGCTCTGTCAACTTGCTTCGAGCTGTTCTGCATGATCAACCGCGCTTCAGCTCAGAATACTCCTTGGATCAGGTACTTCATAGGCTCTAAGGAATCTCCACCAGTTCCAACTGGCCGTCGCGACGGCGGTGGAGCACAAACAGTTCTCCGGCCGGATTGTGGAAGACCAGCAGGTCGCGGTCGCGGAACTCGGCATCCTTCACAGCCTCCTCGATGGTCATGGGCTTCAGGGCAAAGGCCTCGCCGCTGGTGACGATGTGCGGCTCAACGACCGCCTTACGGGCAGGGAAGGAGTGCACGGCGATGGCCGCGCGGGCTTTTGCGCCGGCGCGGGCGGGTTTCTCCTCAGCTGCCTCCACCACGGGACCGGCTGGCGCGGGCTTTGGGCCGGGCTGCCGGAGGCGCGGTGAGCGCCTTCTCCTGCTTGGGCTTCCGTTTGATCGCCATTCTCCGGTCCCGATGGCGGTGCGCCTGGTTTTCGGCGTGCTCCATGGCCTGGCGCAGCGCCGACTGCAGCGTGCCGGCCTTGCCCGCGGCCACAATGGTGTGCATGCCGGGCCTGAATGGTCACCTCGACAATCTGCAGACGCTTCTGCGCGCTGAAAACGATGCTGGCGCGCGCGCTCTTGCCCAGAATGCGGGCAATCCGTTCCATTCCCTCCTCGGCCAGGGCGCGCAGCCCCTTGGAGATCCTCACTTGCCTGGCGGTGTACTCCACTTCCATGGTCGGCCTCCGCTCCTTGTTCTCGCAGCAGGATGATTAGGCTGGAGAACTTCGGATTCTATATCGAACAGGGTTCACTTGTCAGTTTTCAGTTGTCAGTTCATCACTTTTGATCACCCATGAAACCTTGCGAAATGACTCGGTTGTATTCGTTTGGAGATGGATGATGGGCAACGATTGACTATTCACCGTTTACTGATCACTGACCACTGATCACTGGCCTCACCCGTCGCGCTGGCGGCGCTGGTGAGTGCTGGGGATGTTCATGTCTTCGCGGTACTTGGCCACGGTGCGGCGCGTCAGTTGGATGCCCTGGGCCTGAAGCATGGAGGCAAGCTGGTCGTCGGTGAGCGGATGGCGCGCATCCTCCTCGGCGATCAGTTTGCGAACCTTGCGCTTGAGCACCAGCAGCGGCGTGTCAGCGCCCTCCGGCCCGTTCGATCCCTCGGAGAAGAAGAAGCGCAACTCGAGGACTCCCTGCGGAGTGTGCGCGTACTTGTTGGCCACCGCGCGGCTGACCGTGGAGGGGTGAACGCCGATCTCCTCGGCCACTTCCTTGATCATCATGGGCCGGAGGGCCTCAATGCCCTGTTCGAGAAAATCCTGCTGGCGGCGGACGATCACCTCGCATGTCCGCAGGATGGTGCTCTTGCGCTGGGCGATGTTGCGCATCAGTTGCAGCGCGGAGCGGAAGCGCTCCTTCACGTACTCCTTCACCTCTTTGTCGGTATTTTCGGCGGTGAGCATCTGCCGGTAGCGCCGGCTGAGCCGCAGGCTGGGCAGATCCTCCTCGTTCATGGAGACCACCCATGCGTCGCCGCGCTTGATGAACATCACGTCCGGCTCGATCAGCCGCGACTGCTCGCGGTTGTACTGGCGGCCGGGCCGGGGGTCAAGGGTGCGGATAAACTCGATTCCCGCATGCGCCTCGGCGGGGGTGATCTGGACCGCCCGCGCCAGGTCTTTCACGTCGCGCTTCTGCAACAGGTGCAGATGCCGGTCCACGATCAGCGCGGCCACCTCGATGCTGCGCCGCCGCTCCTCGATGCGCGCCTCGGCCTCGGCGCGGAAGCTGCGATGGACATCCTCTCCATTGCCGCGCCGTCCGCGTGCCGCGCAAACAAATGGGCAAACTCATGCTGCTGGGCGGTAATCTGAATCAGCAGGCACTCGCGCAGGTCGCGGGCGCCCACGCCGGCCGGGTCAAGATGCTGCACCAGATCAATGCCGCGGCGCAGCAACTCCAGCGCCGCCGTCCTTTTCCGATTCCTCCGGGGATTTGCTGAAGGCCGCCGCCAGTTCTTCCTCGCTGCCGGCCAGGTATCCGTCCTCGTCCAGATTGCCGATGACGAACTCCACGGCCTCGTGCAGGCTGGGCTCCAGGGTCAGATCTCCCAACTGCCACGCCAGGTGATCGGCCAGAGTCGTTGGCTGGGAGAGAAAGTTCTCAAACGAGGGCTTATCGCTCTCTTCGTACTCCGGCTGTGTGCGGTAACCGGGGTCCAGGTATTCCTGGAAGTACGTTCCGAAGTCGATCTCGTTGAAAGGATCCTTGGGCGGGGCCGCGGGCTCCTCGACCCTGCGCTCCTCAACTGCGCGTTCCAGGCGTCTCCTCGCGGCCCGCAACCTCATCCAGCATCGGAACCGTCTCGTCAATCTCCTCCAGGACGGGATTTTCCACCATCTCGGCATCGATCATCTCCTTCAGCTCGAGCTTGTTGAGCGCAAGAACGCTCACCATCTGCATCAGTCCAGGAGTCAGGATCTGGCGTTGCGATAGCTTAACGCTTAATTTTGGTTGCAGCAGCGCCATACGATGGAACCCGATTCCCGTTTGGACTCACCGACAGTGTACTGTTGATGAGAAAAATGCTAAAGGTCAAAATGTCGCATCACTGATTCAGTTGTTCCGGATTGGGCAGCGCTCAATCCGGGAATCTCTCTCTGGAATGCAGTGTACCGCTTTGAGCGTTATAGGGATTGACGGCATGCAAATTGCCATCAAAGCGCCTTCCATCCTTGCCTGCCGAAGGCTCTCATCACCCAGCGTGAAACCCTCCCCCAGATAAACCCGCCGCACCTCCACGTCGTTGCCCAGTTCGTGCGGCGTTCCGGAGCGGAAAATCCTCCCTTCGGCGATGATATAAGCCCGGTCGGTCACGCTCAAGGTCTCGCGCACGTTGTGGTCGGTGATCAGGACGCCGATGCCGCTGGCCTTGAGGTCGAAGATGATCTTTTGCAGCTCCAGCACGGCGATGGGATCGATGCCGCTGAAGGGCTCGTCGAGCAGAATGAAGTTGGGCTGGATGCACAAGCGAGCGCGCAATCTCCACCCGGCGCCGTTCGCCGCCGGAGAGCGCGTAGCCCCGCGTGGTGCGGATGTGGCCGAGATTGAGCTGGTGGATCAGCCGCTCGGTGCGCGCGCGGCGCTCCGGGCTGTCCAGCGGCTGCGCCTCCAGCACCGCCAGAATGTTCTCCTCGACGGTCAGCTTGCGGAAGACGGAAGGCTCCTGGGGCAGATAGCTAATCCCAAAATTGCGCGCGCGCAGGTACATCGGCATCCCGGTGATCTCGGTGTGAGTCCACCAGCACGCGCCCGCTCTCCGGCGCCACCAGTCCCACGATGATGTAAAAGATGGTGGTCTTGCCGGCGCCGTTCGGCCCCAGCAGGCCCACCACCTCGCCGCGCGAGATCTTCAGGTCCACCGCGCGAACCACCTGCCGTCCCTTGTAGCTCTTGCCGATTCCTTCGGCGATCAATGTATCCATCGAGTTTGCTTCCACCACCCCTTCACAATCTCATTCATGCGCAGCGAATCCTCACTTCGGCGCCGTGGTCTCGGTCGTGGTCTTCTGTCCGCCGCCTTCGACACTGACGCTATCATCGCGGCCATGGAAGATCAAAGCCTCGCCGGTCACCGTTCCCCGCGACGGATCGGACATTTTGGGCGGCACGGCGGCGGTTCCGGTCAAAACATACTCGCCTGTGGCGCTGGTGTAGACCAACTGCTCGCCGGTTCCGCGCCGGCCCTCGCTGGTCAACACCACGTGGCCTCGGGCCGTCATACTGTCCACCTGGGCCTGGCCGCTGTCCTTACTCGCGGTTTTGCCCGCCGGCAGCAGCGTGACCTCAACTTCATTCGAGGTCGAGGTCGCCGTTCCGGTTTCGGTCGCCACCGTGCCCAGAACGCCGCTGTGCATCACCGCCTTGCGCTCGACATCAGAATATTTCAAGTCGCCCCCGCGCACCCGAATCACGGAAGGCTGACTTGTTTTCCCTGGCTCTTTGCCAATGTCTTTGCCTGGCTCCGCCCCACCCGCGCTGAGCAGCACGGCCCTCACCGGCTCGGAGGCATCCGTGGTGCGCGCCACGAGTGTCTGCCGCTCCCGGTCCAGCACAATCACCGGCGCGGCCACCGAATTGGCCTGCTGCCACAACCGCGCATGACCGCGGAAGGTGGCCTCGCCGGTCGTTCCGCCGACTGCATGGCGCAACTGCGCCTCGGCAGAGACAACATGTGCCGGTCCCTGCCCGCCCAGATGCCACGACGCCCTGGTCTGCCTGCTGGCTTATCTTGCTGGCCGTTGCTGGCAGAGCCTGCATCCATCCAACTGGCCTTCACGTTGCCGTGCGCAAAGGCATCGCCCGAGGCGCGCGAAACGTCCACCTTGTCGGCGGTAAGCTGCAGAGCGCCGTCTTCCACGCGCGGATTCACGGTCAGGTGCAGCCACTCGCCCTGGCCTTCGTAGTCGGCGCGGCCTGCTGTAGCGTGCATCGGCGCCTGCGGCGGCGAGCCGGGCTTGGCTGCCGGCGTCTGCGTCAGCACCACATGGCCCTCGACCGTGGCCGATTGAAGCTGCGCCTCGGGACTGGTCCCGCGCCTGGCGGCTGGCGTTGAAGCCGCAAAATGTGCCGTGAGCCGGTCGCCGCTGGTGGTCTGCCGGGTTCCCGTCTCGGTGGTCTCCTCGATGCTGGCGTGGCCAACCCCATTCAGGCTGGTCAACACCGAATGCGGCCCTAACATGCCCCGTCACTTCGTCGGCGGAAAGCCGCGAGGGAACAACCGCTCCCTGGCCGCGCTGGCTCTCGCCTGTAACCACCACGCCGCCGGTTCCATGCACCGCGCTCAGCTCGACTTGCCCGTGACCGGAATCGCGGAACTCCACATCGGCGATAGGCGAACGCCAGTGGCGGCTCAAGCGCAGTTGCTGGCCTGACTTGTTCCTGACTCTGTTCCTGGCTGTCCATGGTCACGCCCTGCTCCAGGTGCGCGTGGCGCAACTGGCCCTGCGCGTTGAATTCCAGTTCCGCCGTGGGAGAGGTTCCGTGCATCTGCCGCCGCCTTCCCGCCGCCTCGCTCACCGAGTCCATGCGTCACCCCGCCCTCCATGTGGCCGTGGCGAGGCTGGTTGTGCTCGTCAAACTCCATGTGCCCGGTGGGCGCCGCCAGATGGCCGCCGGTCGCGGTCGCCAGCGTGAACCCGTTCATTGCATCCAGCCGCACCGCCGACCCGTCCTCGCGGAAGAGTACCTTCGCGTCGCCGGCCGTTGCTTCTCCGCCCTGGTAGTCGGCCGTGGCCGCGTGCAGGCGGCACAACTGGCTCTGGCGCTCGAACTCCGCATGCTGGGCGTGAATCTGAACCGTCTGCGCGCCGCGCTGCGTCGTCAGCTCCACCGCGTGGTCCAGCACCAGCAGGCCACTGTCGGAGTCGTATGTGGCGCCCATCGAGCTGCCCGTCCCCTGCGCCATGGAAAAATCCACGTGCTGGCTGGTCTTGGCCACTCCGCTCTTCTGGTCGAAGATAAGGCCGCTGGTCTTCACGTGAATCTCGCCGCGCGCGGCAGCTTCGGCCACCGAGGCCACCGGCGCGCCTTTCAGCTTTCCGCTCACCGCCTGCCAGCCGAAGCCTTGGGCGCGATGGCCGGCGCCACCCCCGGCCGCATCAGCGTAATCTCCACCGGTCCGGCGGCAACGGCAATACCCGCCTTCTGGTCGTACTCGAAACTCGTCGCCCTCGATGCGGTCCACGCGGTTGCCGTCTTCGCCGTACAGCTCAATCTTCACGTCGTGCAGCAGCGCGTTGCCCTGCTTGAACTGCACCACTTTGGAGGCGTGAATCTTGAAGAGAGTGCGGCCGCCATGCGCCTGCGTGTAGGTGACGCCGTTGGCCTCCTGCTGAATTCAACGCCCAGCCGCTGGGGCAGGTCGCGCCGGTTGAAGGGATTCTTGCCCTTGCCAACGGCAAAAAACACCACCAGCGCCACCAGCAGCAGAACTGCCGCGCCGAGCACCAGCGTCCGCAATTTTTCAATGGTCAGTCGCACCGTCAGTTCGCTCCCCCAACCAGCGTCGACAAGCCTTGCAGCCAGCCGCTCGGCCAGGCTCTCGCCCAACTCGCTCCACAAGATCCGCGCCGTGGCCCCGGATGCCTTCTCGACGGCCGCGGTCAACTCCACCAGTTGGCGCACATTCTCTTCCACGTGCCGCGCGGCCATCGAATCCAACTCCAAATCTTCTTCAAGGAATGGCGTGTCCGAGCCGAAGTCGATGCGGATGTGCCCGTCGGCCTCGTATGCGCCCTCGTCGAAGAGCGGCCCGAAGCCCACCACCCGCACCAGCCGCGGCTCCCGCGTCCAGCGTTGCGTCGAGGTTCATCGCCAGTCTTCTAACTCCCACAAGCTCCAGCCGATCTGGAACTCATAGGCGTAGTCGTCGTGCAGCAGTTCCAGCGCCTCTTCGACGGCAAAGCGCGGCTCCGCGCCCAGCTCAACGGCGTCGTCGCCGCCCGTTCCGGCTCTGCGGCCATAGATCTGCTGAAAGACCGGCGACTCATTCCAATTGATTGGCCAGACCGTCGCCGAATAAACCAGCTTTTCTCCGCCATGATCGGCAAAGGCGCCCAGCACCGCCGTCAGCTTGGCCGCCAGCGCGGCCAGGCGCAGATTCGGATACCACAGGCTCAGATAAAGCGTGTCGGACATCTCTACTGATTGTAGACGGGCGGACAGAGGCGGGAATGCGTACTTCGGGTGCCCTAGGTCTCGATTTTGAGACCTGGGAAAACACGAGCCTCAACAGTTTTATCCTGTTACGATTTCGCCGGGTGCGGGTGTCCCAGGTCTCGATTTTAAGACCTGGGAGACCACGAGCCTCAACAGTTTTATCCTGTTACGATCTCGCTGAAGTCGGCTATGCCCGAGAAGCCGCGCAGCACCTCGTCAATGAGGCCCAGATTCGCGCCACGAATCGCCGGATCGTTGTCGAGCACCATCACCTTGTCAAAGAAAGCGTCCACCACCGGGCGCAGCGTGGCGATCAAGGCCAGCGCTTCGCCGTAGGCCCGCTGCTGGCGGAGTTTGGCCACCTGCGGCGCAAGAGCGGCAGCGGCATCGGCAAGCTGCTGCGCCTCCGGCGCGAGCTTCACATCCTTGGGCGAGCCGAGGGCAAATCCCTTCTCTTCCGCCTGGCGCAGAATGTTCTTGATGCGCTTGAAGGCCGCGGAGATGGCGGCGAAATCTTCGGATTCGCGCGCGGCGGTCAGCGCTTCGGCGCGGGCAATGGCGTCGCGCACATCGTCGGCCCCGGCAGCCAGCACGGCATTTACCACGTCGTAGGCGAAGCCGCGCACGTCTTTCAGATAGAAGCTTAACCGCTCTTTAAGAAACGCCCGAACTGGACTATCCGGCTGGAATTTATCGTCTGGACCGATTCCTTGCTCTGACTCTGTCCCAGGTCGCGTGCAAAACATCGCGCAAATTCAGCGGCAGATTCGATTCAGCTAAAATCTTCACAATCGCATTCGCTGCACGGCGTAAAGCAAATGGGTCTTTCGACCCTGTTGGTGCGTTACCGATTTCGAACATGGCTGTAATCGTCTGGATGCGATCAGCTAAACCAAGCAACTGCCCTTCAACAGTTGTAGGAATCGGATCTTCTATAGAGGCAGGAGTGTATTGATCGTATATTGCCTTAGCAACCGTCTCACCGAGTCCCTGCGCCCTTGCGTAAAGTCCACCGATCACTCCTTGCAGTTCGGTAAACTCCTTTACCAGTTCAGTAGTCAAATCTGTTTTGGCAAGTTCTGAAGCCTTAGAAGTGCGTCAATGTCGATTGCTGGCAACTCTTCTCCATCGTTACCATCTTTGCGAGTTCGGTTGCTACGCGCTTATTGGCTGCAGTCTTGTCCAGAGTAGCTGCCCAACTCCTTCTGGAAGGTTACGTTTTTGAGGCTCTCGACACGGCTCGACGAGCGGCGTCTTCTGGTCGAAGTCCCAGAAGAAACGCGCATCCTTGAAGCGGGCGCGCAGAACGCTGCGCATTGCCGTGGCGGATGATCGGCCTCGCCTTCTGCATCTACCTCGGTATTCAGCACAGCGAGAAAGTGCGGAAGCAGCTTGCCGTCCTCGCCCTCGACAGCGAAATACTTCTGGTGGTCGCGCATGACCGTGACCAGAACCTCTTCCGGCAGGGCCAGGTACTCCGGCTCAAAGTCGCCGAGAACCACCGTGGGCCACTCGGTCAGGTGGACGACGGTTTCGATGAGCGGCTCGTCCTCGCGCCAGCGCGCGCCGGCGACAGTGCGCGTGGCCGCATCGAGCGCCTTGCGAATCGACTCTCTGCGCTCGGCCACATCGACGATAACTTTGGCTGCGTGAAGAGACTCTGCATAGTTCGCAGCCTTGGCGATCACTACAGGCTTTTCGCCGTGCAGGATGCGATGGCCGCGGCTGACGTTGCCCGCCTTGATGCCGGCAATCTCCAGCGGAACAACGGCGGAGTCGAGCAGCGCAACGACCCAGCGCACCGGGCGCACAAAGCGCTCCGGCTTGCCCGCGCGCCAGTACATATTTTTTGCCCAGTAGAGGCCGAGAACTTCTTTGGGCAATTCGGTAGCCAGTAACTCGGAGGCCGCGCGGCCCTGCCGCTTGACGGTTGCGCCGACATATTCGCCCTTGGCGTTGGTGATCTTTTTCAAGAGCCGCAACTGCGACGCCGGCTTTTTTGGCGAAGGCCTCGGCGGCGGGTGTGGGTTTGCCGTCCTTGAAGGCAACCTTCCACGGAGGGCCGGTCAACTGCTCCTCGTATCGCCTGACTCGCCAGCACGCCCTCGACCAGCACGGCCAGACGGCGCGGCGTGGAGTAAGTGGTCAGTTTGGCTCCTGAGGCAAGCAGCCGCTCGCGCGTGAGCAGAGTTCGTTGACGCGGCGGCCCAACTCGGCCTCGGCCCCGGCAATCATGCGGGCGGGAACCTCTTCCAGCCCAATCTCCAATAAAAAGTCAGCCATAACGTGAAGTTCTTTCCTGACTAAGCTATTGCTAACTTGCAATAGCTAACAGCGAAGCGTGGCTAACTCCGCTAAAGCTCACCTGCTGCGCCGCATACACCTTGGCCACGCCTACGGCCAGATTGCGAATGCGCGCGATCATGCCCACCCGCTCGGTGACGCTGATGGCTCCGCGCGCGTCGAGCAGGTTGAAGAGATTCGAGCACTTCAGCGCCAGCTCGTAGGTGGACATCAGCGGGAAGCGCAGCTTCTCCTTCACGCTGGCTTTTTCATCCGCCAGCAACGCACCGGCGCTGCTTGAGCAGCGCCTGCGCTTCGGCCTCGTAGCTGTTGAAGTGCGCCCAAAGCCGCTCCACATCCGCATCCTCGAAGTTGTAGACCGAATACTGAAGCTCCTCGGTCAGCCGGACATCGCCGTAAGTCACCACCGCGCCGGTCTCCGGATCACGCGCCCAGACCACGTCGTAGACCGAGTCCACGTCCTGCATAAAGGCGGCGAGGCGCTCCAGGCCATAAGTCAGCTCGGCGCAGATGGGATCCAGATCCAGGCCGCCGCATTGCTGGAAGTAAGTGAACTGGGTGATCTCCATGCCGTCCATCATCACCTGCCAGCCGACGCCCCATGCGCCGACGGTTGGGCCTTCCCAGTTGTCTTCCTCGAACTTGAGGTCGTGCTTGCTAGAGATCGATGCCGATGGCTTCCAGCGATTGAAGATACAGCTCCTGCACATTGACCGGCGGCGGCTTGAGGATGAGCTGAAACTGCGTGTGGCGGAAGAGGCGGTTGGGATTCTCGCCATAGCGGCCGTCGGCGGGACGCCGCGAGGGCTGCGCGTAGCCCACCTTATACGGCTTGGGCCCCAGCACGCGCAGGAAGGTCTCCGGCGCCATGGTGCCTGCGCCCACCTCCACGTCGTAGGGCTGCTGGATGACACAGCCGCGTTCCGCCCAAAAACTCTGCAAGCGGAACAAAAGCTCCTGAAAGGTGAGGGGAGCGGTCTTCGGTTTGGATAGAACCTGGGATGAAGGCACGGGCAACTCTCTCTCGACTGGACTGGCTAGATTCTATCAGTATTTCAGCCCTGTTCAGGCAGTCCGGATCAGCTTCACAGCCGTCCCAGCGCCTCTGCCGAGCGGAGTTTGCGCTCCAGATGACGCTCCAGGGCTTGCAGCGTGAAGCGGCGCAAATCCTGGGCGCGGCGGCGGGGCCAGGGTTCGGCGGCAAAGGCGGCGACAGGCGCGCGCAACATGCGCTGCGCCAGTTGCCAGGAGTCGGCGGAGAGGCCGCTGGCGTTGCCGTTGCGATGAATTTGACAGAACAAGCCGTCGCCCAGCGCGTCGAAGCTGGTTTCGCCGGCAGCGAGCAATTCGCCGCAGGCCGTGCAGTGGGCAATGTCCGGCAACAGGCCCATCAGCCGCGTCATCCACAACTGGAAATAAGTCAGCGGCATCCAGGGCTGCTCGACCGTGGTTTGCTCCAGCACGGAGCCAATCAGGCGGAAGATCGTCTCGTGGGGATCGTGGTCGGGCAGCGCCTCGTCCAGCAGCTCGGCAAAGAAGCTGAGCACCGTCATGCGCACGGGATCGATCGGGGAGGAAAGCGGGGAACGGAGGATTTCCAGCTGATCCAGGCGGACCAGCTCCTGCCCATGGCGCTCGGCAAACCAGGCGCGGGCCAGCGTCATGGGCTCCAGCGCGCCGCCGAAGCGCTTGCGGCTCTTGAGCGCCGATTTGGCCACGCCGCGCAACCGGCCGTAGTCGCGCGTGAAAAAGCTCACGATCAGGTCGGCCTCATGGACCGGCCAGGTGCGCAAAATCACGGCTTCGGAGGAGAGCACGCTCATGCGATTCCTATCTTCGCATTGTTGCCCCGCCATCGAAATGTGCCGCCAGGGCAAATTCCTTACCACAAAGTAAGGATATATTACAATAATGTAAGGAATATATGTAAAAAGTAAGGTATAATGGATTTTGAAAGGAATCCCATGCCCACAGCAACCATGACTTCCAAAGGCCAGATCACGATTCCGATTCAGGTTCGCACAGCGCTCGGCCTGGACGCCGGCGACAAGATCGATTTTGTCGAACTTGAGAAGGGGCAATTCAGAATGATTCCCAGGACCGCCTCGATCCGCGATCTGGAGGGCTGCATTCCCAAGCTGGATCATACAGTCACCATCGAAGAGATGAATCAAGCGATTCACGATGGCGCCGCTGAAAGTTACCTGAAGAGTACTGGAAGATACGACTCCGTCGATTCGCGCGGTGAAGCCGCATGATTGGCCTGGATACGAACATTCTGGTTCGTTATTTCATCAAAGATGATCCAGAGCAAACCCGCCTGGCGGTCAATTTGATTTATTCTCTTTCGCCCACGGAACCGGGATGGATAGGATTGGCCATTTTCATGGAGTTGGATTGGGTAATGAACAATGTGCTCAAACTGAAAAAGGATCGAGTTGTCGAGATATTCGATACACTGCTCGCCAGTCAGGAACTTGTAGTGGAAAACGCAGAGATCGTTCGGGAAGCCTTACATCTATACCGCTCTCGCAATACAGATTTTTCCGATTGCCTGATTGCCTGCTCCGCACGGGCCGCCGGATGTAGCCGGACCGTGACCTTCGACCGGGTTGCGGCGCGCGATGCGGGAATGGAGCTGGTCGGGTAACTATTTCATTCAGCGCAGACACAAACGCGCACCCCCATTGACGGGATGCGCGTCTGGAAAGCTGGATGGAAGTGAAGGCCGACAGCCGCTTAGTGGCCGAAGTGCTTGGCGTTCTTTTCGGCGAAGCTGGCCCATTTCTCCGGCAGGTCGTCCTGCGCGAAGATAGCCGAGACGGGGCAGGCCGGGACGCAGGCGCCGCAATCGATGCACTCGACCGGGTCAATAAACAACTGGTCGGAGTTGCCGAAGCCGTCTTCGTCCTTTTTGGGGTGGATGCAATCGACCGGACAGGCGTCTACACAGGCGGTGTCCTTGGTGCCGATACAGGGTTCTGCAATGACGTATGCCATCTCTGATTTCTCCCAGGGGAACTGAAATCCTCGACGCTGATAGTAGCACAGGAGGCCGGAGGCTGCCTCCATTCTCCGGGCAGCCGCATGTATGTGATGCGGGAATCGGATGCAGATTCCCTCGTTCCGATTCCGAAAGTGAACCGCAAACGTCAGAAACGCAACCGGCTCTCAGGCTCTAGCCAGCCTCGCGCGCCTCGCGTCGGGCCGCAAACTCCTGGGGAGTGGGGATGGGCGCCAGATTGCGTCCGGCAAACATATCCGCGAAGAGGCCCACCAACTCAGCATGGATCAGCCCGTTGGAGGCCAGAATCTCACGGCTGTCCAGCCAAAAGGGTTGCCCGGAGAAACCCGTCATCTGCCCGCCTGCCTCCTCGACCAGCAGAATAGCCGGCCGCTGTATCCCAGGGATTGATGTTGAACTCCCAGAAGGCATCCAGGCGGCCCGCGGCAACGTAGGCCAGATCGAGCGCGGCCGAGCCGGCGCGACGCACCCCGTGGGAGCGCAGGCTGAACTCATGGTAGAAGTGGATGTTGGGGCTTTCGTTGCGCTTGCGGCTGGGAAAGCCGGTGGCCACCAGCGCCTCGGCCAGCTCCGGCGTGCTCGAAACCCGCATCGGCCTGCCATTCAGCCGCGCGCCGCGTCCCCGCTCGGCGGCGTAGAGTTCGTCCCGCAAAGGGTCGTAGATGACCGCGGCCACCAGCGTTCCGTCCTCGTCCTGGCGCCAGGCCTTGGCGGCGTTGTTCCAGGCCCAGCGAGACGCAGAACTGCGGAAGTCCGTGGGCAAAGTTGGTGGTTCCGTCCAGCGGGTCCACGTACCAGCGGAACTCGCCCTCCATCCGGTCGCGCGTGCCCTCTTCGCCGAAGATTCCGTGCTCCGGAAAGGCCTCGCTCAGCCGCTCCCGGATCAGTTTTTCCGCCGTCCGGTCGGCCACCGTCACCAGGTCCACATCGCCCTTGTACTCGGTGGCGACGCCCTGGGAAAAGAACTCGCGCAGCCGCGCGCCCGCCTCGCGAGCGATGGCCGCGGCCTGCGGGAACCCAGACAAACTCCGAAGAATTGGGTGCCCCAGGTCTCTTCGCATTCTGAGACCTGGGATTTCACATCCTGGCCGCTCATGAGGCCGCTCCGTTCTCAACCGTTCCGTTCGCTTCCGGAGTCGCGGCCTTCGCGCGGCGCGGAGCCAGCTTGCCCACTTCCGTAATGGAGCGGATCTGGTGCTTGTAGATGAACAGGTTGGGCTTGCCCTCGCGGGTCAGGCGCAACATTCCGTCGTCGAAGTACTCGATCCAGCCGCGTACCGTTTCGCCGTCGCGCATCTTGACCTGGACGTTGACCTGGCGGTCGCAGAGAGAGCGCAGATAGAGCGCCTCGTGGCCGGTTTCATCCGGCGGAGGCGCCTTGGAAGATGCGGCGCTTGGACAACGAAGGGGACATATTGCCATTTTAGATGCAAACCACATGCCGAGAAGTGGCAGTATGTAAGACTTTGTCAAAATACAAGTATGTTTTGAGGGGATTCAGTCCTTCTACGCCAGCACCTGCACCGTGCCCTTTGCCCACTAACTCCTCCACCCGCTCCACCCATCCGCGATCCGCCGCCACGCTCATCCCCTCCGGCTCCAGGATGACCGCGTACTCGCCCTTCTTTTCCAGATGCAGCATCACCTTGCCCGGCCCCGGCGCCGCATCCGCCGCGCTCTTCAGGCCAGCGAGCGTCTCCTCCGTCGCGCGCTCCACGTTGATGCGAATCCGCACCCCGGTAGGCAGCTTCACCTGCACCTCTTCCAGCGCCTGAATCGAGTTGACGGCAATCTTCGGCGCTGCATCCTCGTCGCCCATCAGCACGCCGCGCACCACGACCGGCGCTTCCATCTTCAACTGTCCGGCAAGTTTTTCGTAATCCCGCGAAAAACAGATCAGGTCGATTTTGCCGGTGGCATCCTCGAGCGCCGCCTGCGCATAGAGTTTTTGATCCCGCTTGCTCTTCTGCACCTTGAGGCCCAGAATCATTCCCGCCACCTGAATCTCGTCCGCCGGGTCCGACTGCTGGCCCCAGCGCCTCTCCGGCGGCTTGCGCTCCAGCGCCTCGGCCACGGGAATCACTCCCACCAGATTGCGCAGCTTCTCCGCGTACTTATCCAGCGGATGCCCGGAGACAAAGAACCCCAGCACATCTTTCTCATTGGCCAGCCGCTCGCTCTCTTCCCAATCGGCTACCTTGGGCAGGTCGTCGCTGCTATCCCGCCCGCCTTGGGTCCCTCATCGAAGAGCCCGAAGAGGCCGCTTTGTCCCTGCGCCGCGTCCCGTTGCGCCTTCTGCCCCCGCTCCATCGCTTTATCCACGGCGGCCATCAGCGGCCCGCGCTTGCCCAGCGAGTCCAGCGCCCCGGCCTTGATCAGCGACTCCAGCACCCGCTTGTTCATCACGCGCAGATCGACCTTCTCGCAAAATTCCCAAATACTTTGGAATCGCCCGCCGGCCTCCGCGCGCGCCTTCAGAATCGACTCGATGGCATTGCCGCCCACGTTCTTCACCGCCGCCAGGCCGAAGCGGATCGACTGCCCATCCCCGGTCACATGCGGCGTAAACTGCGCCCCGGAAACCTGCACGTCGGGCGGCTCCACGCGGATGCCCATCTCCTTGCACTCGGCGATATACTTGACCACATTCTCCGGCTTCGAGGTCTCCGAGGTCAGCAGCGCCGCCATGAACTCCATCGGGTAATGCGTCTTCAAGATAGGCCGTCTGATAGGCCAGCAGCGCATAGGCCGCCGAGTGCGACTTATTAAACCCATACCCGCCAAACTTCTCCATCTGGTCGAAGATCTCGCCCGCCGTCGCCTTCGGATGACCCGCCGCCTCCGCCCCGTTCATGAAGCGATCGCGCTGCTGGGCCATCGCCTCCATATTCTTTTTGCCCATCGACTTGCCGCAGCACATCCGCCTCGCCCATGCGAGTAACTGGCCAGCACGTTGGAGATCTGCATCACCTGTTCCTGATAGACGATCACTCCCAGGGTCTCCTTGAGAATCCCTTCCAGCTCCGGCAGCAGATACTCCACCTTGCGCCGTCCCAGCTTGCGCTCGATGAAGTCGTCGATCATTCCGCCCTGGATCGGCCCCGGCCGGTAGAGCGCATTCAGCGCCGTCAAATCCTCCACCGTATCCGGCTTGTAGCGCCGCAGCACATCGCGCATCCCGCTCGACTCAAACTGAAAGACCCCCGAAGTCAGCGCCGCGTGAAAGACCTTCTTGAATGTCTCCTCGTCTTGCGGCGGAATCGCTTCAATGTCCAGCTTCTCTCCGCGGTTCTTCTCGATCAGCTTCAGGCAATCGTCAATCACCGTCAGCGTCGTCAGCCCCAGGAAGTCCATCTTCAGCAGGCCCATCTTTTCGATGGCCTTCATGTCATAGGCGGTGACAATTTCGTCGTTCTTGGTCTTGGCCAGCGGCACCAGCTCGATCAGCGGCCGCGGCGCAATCACCACCGCCGACGCATGAACCCCCGAGCCGCGCACCAGCCCCTCCAGCTTCTTCGCCGTGTCGATCAGCTCCTTGATCTGCGCGTCCTTCTCGTACGCCTTGCGCAGCTCCGCCACCTCTTCCAGCGCCTTGTCGATCGTCATGCCCACCGTCGCCGGAATCAGCTTGGCAATCCGGTCCACGTCGCCATACGGCATATCCATCACGCGCCCGCAATCCTTGATCGACGCCTTGGCCGCCATGGTGTTGAAGGTGATGATCTGCGCCACCTGCTCGCGCCCATACTTCCGCGTCACATAGTCGATCACCTCGCCGCGCCGGTTCATGCAGAAGTCCACGTCGATATCCGGCATCTGCTTGCGCTCCGGATTCAGAAACCGCTCGAAGAGCAGCCCGTTCTGCATGGGATCGATATTGGTAATCTCCATCGAATACGCCACCAGCGAGCCGGCTCCCGATCCGCGCCCCGGTCCCACCGGAATCCCATGGTCCCGCGCATACTTGATGAAGTCCCACACGATCAGGAAGTATCCCGCGTACTTCATCTCCTCGATGATTCCGATCTCATATTCCAGCCGCGCATCATACTCATGCACCGGCGAGCGCAGCACTCCGCGCGCCTCCAGGCTGCGCACCGCCGTCTCCAGCCGTTTCTTGTAGCCCTCCCGGCAGACCTGCTCAAAGTAACTATTGATGGTGTGCCCCTCCGGCACGGCAAACAGCGGAAACGGATCGTCTACCGGCTTCAGCTTCAACTCGCAGCGCTCGGCAATCTCCATCGTCCGCTGCAACACCTCCGGCGAATCCTTGAAGAGCCGCGCCATCTCATCGGCGCTTTTCACAAAAAACTGGTCGCGAATCGAACCGGAAGCGCTCCGTATCCTGCAGCTTCGAGCCGGTCTGCACGCACAGCATCACGTCGTGCGCGTGCGAGTCCTCGCCGCACAGGTAGTGCGAGTCGTTGGTCGCCACCAGCGGAATATTCAGTTCCCGCTCCAGTCGGAAGAGCGCCTCATGAATCTGCTTCTCCTGCTCCAGCCCCTGGTCCTGAATTTCCAGATAAAAATTTCCCTTGCCGAAGATGTCCTCGTACTGCTGCGGCCACGCCGCGCGCCTTCTCGTAGTTGCCCGCCACCAGCTCCTCGCACAGCTCCCCGCTCAGGCAGCCGGAAAATCCAATCAGGCCCTTCGAGTTTTCGGCGAGATACCTCTTGCTCACGCGCGGCTTGCGATAGAAGCCGTGCAGCGAAGCCTCCGAGGTAATCCGCATCAGGTTGCGGTAGCCCTCTTCGTTTTCCGCCAGCACCAGCAGGTGGTTGTTGTCGTCCCCCTCGCCGGGAGCGCGATGGTCCTCTTTTTTCGAGATATAAAGCTCGCAGCCCAGAATCGGCTTGATTCCCTTGCTTCTTCGCCGCCTCAAAAAAGTGCACCGCCCCGTAGATGTTCCCGTGGTCGGTCATGGCGACAGACTTCTGCCCCAGCGCCGCCACGCGGCTCCATCAGCTTGGTCAGGTCGCAAGCCCCGTCCAGCAGCGAGTACTCCGTATGCAAATGCAGATGCGTGAATTCGGCCATGGCTGACTATGATTCTAGACGCAGAGCCGCATCATTAATCAGCTAAAAAAGCGGTTGAAATCCGGGCTGGTTGAGGAAAAAGTGAGGGAGTGGGTAAATATGCTCGAACAGGCCCGCCGAGGCATCATCGGCTCAAACCGTTTGGGCAAAACCTGATAGTTGACAACACAGGAAGATGGATGAATAATTGCAGCCATGATAAACAACATTGCTGATGCTGTGCACAGATTATGGGCCTCTGGTTGCCTAGGCTCGCGTTCCTTCGCTCGGACAGCTGCACTCAGCCTCCTTGCCATCGTTTGCTCCACCACCGTGTTCTGCCAAACAGGGCCATCTGTTTCGAAACAGGTTGTTCGTGTAATCGACGCTTATAGCCACGACAACTTCAAAGAACTATTTGATGTCTCCTACTACTCTCAGACGAAGGTCCAGGAAATAAAGCAATCGAATCCGCAAGTCATGTGGCAACAATTAATTGACTCGGAATTCGCAGCGGAACATAATAGCTTTTCTGCCACTCCATTTGTTTCCGATACGGAAAATCAATATGGAATCTCCTGTCCAGGTGTTCTCTCTGGTTGCGGAACATTCAGCAAAAGGCCGGGGGACAACCTTCCTTTCATACCAGTCAGCGACCCCTCTGTATCCTACCTTCATTATATTGCGCATTCTGTCACGTCAACGAAAATATTAGAAACACGTCCGTTTAAATGGCACTCGACAGAGATTGGCGAAATACTTACTGGAACCTTGGCCTATGTGCAACTCGAATATGGCACTGCGGGGCCATCCCCAATCAGGGGTGAAGGAGAATTAAAGAAAGTAATCGTCGCAATAGTCCTACAGGGACCTAAATATCTTTACTACTCGTCTGAGCCCATTGCCAATAGCGCAATCAATCTCACTGCACCTGCTCTAAGGATTATGTCAATCCAGTGGATTGGGGTCAATGCGAACCCACAAAACTGGACGGACACGAGGTGGAATGTCCAACTCGGATATTCGATACTTGGTGGCATACCTCCATATACATCTGAGTCAAAATGCGGCACCCTTGACCTGCCATTGGAAAAGATTGCGGTTCAAATCACTACACCTGCTAATGCAAGCATTCACGGCGCGCCAAATACTGCACAACCTAGTCAGTTAAATATCCAAGTCCCAGCCCCGCTTCATCAATCGTTCCCCATGCATTGCAGAGTTACAGTGATGGATTCTCAGTCCAACAAGGATTCTGTCGAGTTTGAGGCGCCCACGCCACAACCAAACGATGGCCATCCCTTTTGCTGGATAAATGAACCCTGGTTCGGTTGGAACCAAGGTGGCCCTATGGACGTAGCGATGTGCCATCACATGCCAATGAAGGACGTCGTCAGCGGCCCCTCCCGAGACACAGTTGCGCCCCAGCCCATAGTATCCTACGACGGTCTCACGCTAGCGGCGACCATGCAATTAATCAAGGAGAAGTTAAGTCAACAGGGCCAGTTCAGTTGGACTGAAACCCAGAGCAATCTGCCAGGAGTAACGTATCGCATTTCTGACACTATCGCCGATGTGAAGACCGACCTGGCTACCTGCACTCTCATCACCACGGAGACGGTTGACTCCATGGTTGATATATCGATTGGAAGTACCCTCAATGTAGGAGGCAAATTAGTTACCGCTGACGAGATGCGCTCCCACATTGTAGAGACGGATACAACACCCCTCAAACAAGTCGAGAAGATCATCGTCGAGAAGGTGCAGGATAGTAGAAATAAGGTATATGCGACGGCCGGTCACCCTGAAATCTCCGTGATGGTGACGCCCCCTGTATTCTATGTAATGCTTTCTGCGTCGAGTGCCGTAATTTCTGGTCATACAGCCACCACAAAGGGCAACCAGGCGAAAGTTGAGAAAGACAAAACTTTCAAGACGAATGGCCTTGCCTTCCGCGATGAAGAGACTGCCAATCGCGTAGCCAAAGCCATGACTCATGCCATGGAATTGTGCGGTGGCGGCGTCAGCAAGTAGGCCCCCTTCTGAACTATTACTCGTGTGGAGGATGGCTTAGGTCCACAGTTATCAATTCACCATAAACGGGTGCCCAGATCCCACTTTTGGAACCTGGGAGTGCCGTCAATACGTATCCTCGCGCCGCAGCCCGCAATACAGCAGCACCACCTCGCGCTCCTCAATGTCGTAGCGAAAGCGGAATCTTCCCGAGCGCAGCCGGTATTGGCCTTCTCCCGCATGGACCCCATGCAACTTCTTGATCGGGTACATTCTGCTCTTGTTGTGCGGGTCCATGGAGAGAATCGTGATCGCCTCCTCAAACCGCTCGACAAGCCCAGGATGCTTAGGTGCCAGCTTCTTCATCAGCCGGTCGAAGTGCGCAGTGGTGAGGACGGTATACGTAGGTGCGTCCATGTGCTGTGTTTGCCGAAAATGCAGGTCCTTCGACTCCGCTACGCTTCGCTCAGGATGACAGATTGTTTGTGGTATTGAACTATGCCGTTTTGCGGACGGCGCTCCGCTTCAGTTCAGCCAGCAGCGCACCGGCGGGACGGGTCTTGCCGGCCGAGCGGTCCTTGCGGCTGGCCGCAATCGAGGCCTTGACCCTGGGGTTGCGCAGTTCGAGATAGTCTTCCAGCTCATCCGCCGACAGGATGCCGATGACGGGAATCCCGTCCTTTTCCAGGATGAAGTACTCGTTGTTGTTATGCGCCCGTCGGGCGATCTGGCCCAGATTGATGCGCGCCTTGGTAATGGGGAGCCGATTGATCGTGTCCATTGATGGATATTGATTAACCTCAATCAAAGACTAGCACGAACCAGCTCCGGGTGCCCCCGTTCCGGGGTCCCCACGGATTCGGGGTCCCCGGCGAGCGATTGTTGCTCGCTGGGGTGAAGGGACAGGTCTTCGCCGATGGGGTGGATAGTGAAACCCTGGGTCAGCTTCCTACCATCTGCCTCGCCGTCCCGTAGGGCCGGCGCGAAAACTGATCACTGACCACTGATCACTGACCACTGTTTTTAATGCAGATTATTTCCCCATTTCGTGCACAATCATCCTTAGAAGCTTTCCCTCCAATCGTCCCGGCACGTCGTTTTCGCGCCGCCTTCCAGCCGGAAGAGGCCGAAACGTCCCGTAACTCCTTATCCAGGAATACTTTGCAGGGAACTTCATTGTTTTCAATACTTTGCAGCGCAACCCTCCTTGTAACCTCAAGAAAACAAGGACTTTGCGCCCAAAGTATGGGTGGGGGTACCCGATGATCCAGCTATGTCGTCACATCAAGACCAACGGGAAACGTTGTCAATCTCCGGCTCTCGCCGAGTCGGCATATTGTTATTACCACGTCCGCACGCATGCCATGGCCTCACCAAATTTCTTCAAATTTGATGACCTCAGGCTCCCCCTGCTGGAGGATTCTGCTTCCATCCAGGTCGCCATCTCCAAGATCACGGCTGCCTTTCTCAGCTCACGCCTTGATGCGCGCAACACCGGACTGCTCCTCTACGCCGTCCAACTCGCCTCGCAGAATATCGATCGCGATTCCGACCGTGAGAACTCCGAAATCGTGCACACCATGACCGTCACCAACGAAGGCGACGAAATGGCTCCTCCAAAGGAAATCTGCGAGCCCGGCGATTGTGCAGGCTGCAAAAAGCGTGATACCTGCGAAGACTACGATCACGAAGAAAAGAACGAGGAGCTGACGAATGATATTCTAATGTCAGTCAATAAGACGCAGGTTCTCAGTCCAACCCAAAGTCAGGTCTTAAGAGCCAAGCCATGTCGTTGAACGATCTCGAATTCGCTTATGCTCCCGTGCGCGACCAAGTCCGCGACCTGCGGGAGTATCTTTGACCCTGCTCGCATCCGCAGGGAAGCCGCCGAAATAGAAACCAAGCTGGCCGATCCGGCTCTCTGGTCCAATCCCAACGCCACAAAGCCTTTAATGCGCGACCGCAAGCGCCTGGAATCGCTCGTCGCCGACGACAACGAACTCCTCCGCCGCACCGGCGAGATCGAGACCTATTTCGAATTGGCAAAAGAGGGCGAGGACGTGCTCGCCGATCTGGAGCGCGAGATCAAAGCCCTGGCCGCATTTGCCGAGGACCTCGAAGCGCGCACCATGCTCAACGGCGAGGCCGACCCGCTCAACGCCATCGTCACCGTGCATCCCGGCGCGGGCGGCACCGAAAGCCAGGACTGGGCCGAGATGCTGCTGCGCATGTACCTGCGCTGGGCCGAGCAGCAGGGCTTCAAAACCGAGATGAACGACTACCAGGACGGCGAAGAGGCGGGCATCAAATCCGCCACCTTCACCATCATCGGCGAGTACGCCTTTGGCCAACTGGCCGGCGAGAGCGGCGTCCATCGCCTGGTCCGCATCTCGCCCTTCGACTCAGGCCAAGCGCCGCCACACCTCCTTCGCCAGCGTCTACGTCTCGCCGGAAATCGACGAGACCATCCACGTGGACCTGAAGCTCGAAGACCTGCGCATCGACACCTACCGCTCCGGCGGCAAGGGCGGCCAGCACGTCAACACCACCGACTCCGCCGTGCGCATGACCCACCTGCCCACCGGCATCGTGGTGCAATGCCAGAACGAGCGCTCCCAGCACAAGAACCGCGACAAGGCCATGAAGATGCTCCGCTCGCGCCTCTACGAATACGAGCTGGAAAAGAAGCGCGCCGTCTCGAAGAAGCTGGAAGACTCCAAGCTCGACATCAACTTCGGCTCGCAGATCCGCTCCTACGTCCTGCAGCCCTACCGCATGGCCAAGGACCATCGCACCAAGGTCGAGGTGGGCGACGTGGACAAGGTGCTGGACGGCTACCTGGAGCCCTTTCTGCGCGGCTATCTGCTGGCCAAGCGCCGCGGCACCGCCGTTGCCGCCGAGGCCGACGACGATCTGGAAGTGTAGCAGCCTGAATCGTCCGCTACACTGAAGAGTCAAAGGATAAGGAGACCGTCTTTGTCCGACCTGCGTAGTTTCCGATTGATTTTCGTTCTCTCGTTGCTGCTTGCCGTGGGCCTGCCCGCGCGGGCGGCGTCGAGTTCCGCCGATGCGCCCATGTGCATGTGCAATTGGTCGTTCCTTGGTTGCCGATGTGAATCGCGGCGAGAATTTCGAACGCGTTGGGCTTTACTTCAAGCTGGAGCCGGGCTGGCATATTTATTGGAAGAATCCGGGCGATGCGGGCGAGCCGCCGCATATTCAGTGGACGCTACCCAAGGGGATTACAGTCGGGCCGATGCAGTTTCCCGCGCCCAAACGGCTGCCGCTTGGACCGTTGATGGACTTTGGCTATGAGGATGAAGTTCTGTTTCCGTTCGGACGTCAATCGTGGCCGAAATAATGCCACTTGGTCCAGTGAACTCCACGCCAAGGTGGATTGGCTCGTCTGCCGCGAGAGTCTGCATTCCTGGCAAAGCGGACTTGAAGTGCATGTCGAGGTTGCTGGCCCACCCTCAGACTGGGTCTAGCCACGCCATCGAAGGATGAACTTCTGTGCGAATCGACAGGTAAAGCCGGCTACCTCAAGCCGCTTCCCAAAGTCACTGAGCGTGACTTTTCAACCCACGCCAACAGGCTTCCGCCTCGCCGTCGAAACCGGCCAGCGAGAGACAGAGGCCGCGTTTTTCCCGGAAGATCAGGACATTACTCGACAATCCCGCCCCGCAAAAGCTCACTCCAACCGCAACGGCCTGATTCTCGACCTTAAGAAAGACGCGAATCTCTCCGCCAATCCCGCGCAGTTGAAGGGAGTTCTGGAACTTTCCGGCGGGCGGGAGTATGAGATTGTCGCGCTGCCAATCGGAACGACGGCACAAACGCCGATTTCTGCGGTTGCCTCAACGACCTCTTCCAGCTCTGCGCCGATCACTGCGCCATCACTTTCCTGGTCGCTGCTGCTGCGGACCTCCGGCCTCGCTTTCCTCGGCGGCCTTGCTGCTCAACCTCATGCCCTGCGTCTTTCCGGTGCTCTTCTTGAAGGGCCTCGCGCTGGTCAACTCCGGCAATGAAGAACGACACAAGCTGCGCGCGCATGGGCTGGTCTATGCCGCGGGAATTCTCGTCTCCTTCTGGGCGCTGGTCGCTGTGCTGCTCGGCTTGCGCGCGGCGGGAGCCACGCTCGGCTGGGGATTCCAGTTCCAGTCGCCGGTCTTTCTGTCGCTGATGGCCGGGCTGCTCTTCTTCCTCGGCCTCTCGCTGGCCGGGCAATTCGAGATCGGCCTCACGCTGACCAGCGCGGGCGGCTCGCTTGCGCAAAAGCAAGGCTACACCGGCAGCTTCTTCACCGGCGTGCTGGCGGTTGTGGTGGCCACGCCCTGCACCGCGCCCTTCATGGGAGCGGCCATCGGCTACGCGCTCAGCCCAATCCGCTTTGGTCACCTTTGCCGTCTTCACGGCGCTCGCTCTCGGCCTCGCCGCGCCCTATGTCGCGCTCACCCTGCAACCGGCCTGGACGCGCCTGCTGCCCAAGCCCGGCGCATGGATGGAGGTGCTGCGCCAGGCCGTCGCCGTGCCCATCTTCGCCACGGTCATCTGGCTGGCCTGGGTGCTGGCCGCAGCTTACGGAGCCGGCGTGCTGGCCGCGCTGCTGGCGAGCTTCCTGCTGCTGGCCATTGCCGGATGGTTCCTTGGCCGCTGGCCTGCCAAGCGCTGGGCGACGGTTGTTGCCGCACTGATTCTGCTCGGGGTCATCGCTCTCGCTGTCTTTGCATCGAAAGAACTGGTCAGCGAATGCTCCGGAAACATCTAGTCCGACCGCACGGATCAGCTGCCACCAGGCGCATGGCAGCCATGGTCCGCCGATGCCGTCAGCCGCTATCAGTCCCAGGGCCGTCCGGTCTTTGTGGACTTCACCGCAAGCTGGTGCCTGAGCTGCCAGGTCAACGAGCGCGTCGCTCTGAATCGGCCAGAGGTGCAACAGGCCTTTCAAGCCGCCAACGTCGCCCTGCTGCGCGCCGACTGGACCCGCCACGACGAAGCCATCACGCAAGCCTTGACCGCCCTGGGCCGCAGCGGCGTTCCCGCTTATGCGCTCTACACTCCAGGGCAGAAACAGCCCGCAGCTGCTGCCGGAGGTGCTGACGCCGGGAATTGTGACTGATGCGCTGAGCAAGCTGCCGAAGCAGACGCACTGAAACACATCACGCTCTGCCGCGCTTCCCCGCCCGAATCCGCCGAATCTCTTCCATCCGCTGCGCCAGCAGTTTTTCGCGCCCCTCTTGCGTGGGGTGGTAGTAGCTGCGGCCCTTGAGCGATTCGGGCAGGCAATCCATGTCGGCGACCTTGCCCTCTTCGTTGTGGGCGTAGCGGTAGCCCTTGCCGTAGTCCAGTTCCTTCATCAGCTTGGTCGGCGCGTTGCGCAGGTGCAGCGGCACCGGCTCCTGGCGAGTCTCTTCGACCTCCTGCTGCACCGCGCCGTAAGCGGTGTAGACCGAGTTCGACTTGGGCGCGAGGCATAGATAGACGACCGCCTCGGCCAGCGCCAGATCGCCCTCCGGCGAGCCGAGAAAATCAACGGCCTCCTTGGCGGAGAGCGTCAGATTCAGCGCCTCGGGAGCGGCCAGGCCGATGTCCTCGATGGCCATGCGCACGATGCGGCGCGCCAGATAGAGCGGGTCCTCGCCGCCGGCGAACATGCGCGCCAGCCAGTAGAGCGCGGCGTCGGGGTCGGAGTTGCGCACGCTCTTGTGCAGCGCGGAGATCAGGTTGTAGTGCTCCTCGCCGGATTTGTCGTACATCAGCACGCGCTGCTGCACCGCTTCGCCGGCCAGTTTTTTGTCGATGTGCTTGCCCGCCTTGCGCTCGGTTCCAGCGCCAGTTGCGCAGCCACCTCCAGCGTGTTGTAGGCGTTGCGGCAGTCGCCGCTGGAGTAGCCGGCAATCAGTTCCAGCGCATCGTCGTCGGCGGTCAGCTCCATCGCGCCCAGGCCGCGTTCTTTATCTGCCAGCGCGCGCTTGAGCAACGCGACGATCTGCTCCTCGCTCAGCGGCTCCAGCACGTAGACCCGGCAGCGGGAGAGCAGCGCCGAAATAATCTCGAAGGAAGGATTCTCTGTCGTTGCGCCGATCAGCCGGATGGCGCCGCGCTCCACGTAGGGCAGAAAGGCGTCCTGCTGCGCCTTGTTGAAGCGGTGAATCTCATCGATGAAGAGAATCGTCCGCGAGTGCATTTGCGAGGCCTGCGCCGCCGCTACCATCACCTGCTTGATCTCCTTGATGCCGCTCATCACGGCGGAGAACTCGATGAAGGTGGCCTTGGTGGTCTCGGCGATGATCTTGGCCAGGGTGGTCTTGCCCACTCCCGGCGGACCCCAGAAGATCATCGAGCCGGGGTCGTCGCGCTCGATCTGCACGCGCAGTGGCTTGCCGGGGCCGACCAGGTGCTCCTGTCCGCTCAACTCCTCCAGAGTGCGCGGCCGCATCCGCTCGGCCAGCGGCGCGGTGCGCAGCGGACCGCTGGGGCCTTCCTGCTCGCCGTCAAAGAGACTCATCGCGCGCTCCTTCTCTGCCGCGAAGCCTCGTAGAGCAGCACGCTCGCCGCCGCCGCCGCGTTCAGGCTCTCCACCGGGCCGGGGCAGGGAATCGTCACCGCTCCATCGGCCTGCGCAGCCAGCTCCTCCGGCACGCCGTTGCCCTCATTGCCAATCAGCAGCGCCACTGGCCCAGCCAGATCGATGCGGTCCGCCGCTTCTGCTCCATGCACGGCGGTCGTCCAAATCTTCACGCCAGCCTTCCGCAAGCGCGCAAAGCAATCCTTCTCGTTCACGGCCAGCAGCGGCAGCCGGAAGACGCTGCCCGCCGAGGCGCGCACCGCCTTGGGATTCCACTCGCTCACCGTTCCCGGCAGGCTGAGGACGCCTGTAGCGCCAAAGGCCTCCGCCGAGCGCAGAATCGTTCCCAGGTTGCCGGGGTCCTGCAATCCGGCCAGCACGACGATCAGTGGTTTGGCATTCGCCAGCAGCGGCGCGGCCTTTTCCGTGCCGCCCAGCACGTCGGCCCAGCTCCACGCCGGCGGCTCAACCAGGGCGGCAACCGGCTGGGGCGTCTCGGTGGCCAGCGCCGAGTCCAGCAGCTCTCTGGGCAGCAGCAGAACCTCAGTCTCCGCCGGCAGCGCCAGCCCCTCCAGCAGATGCTCCGCGCCCTGCGCCACAAAGACGCAGGAATGCGCAAGCCGGCGCGCAGAGCCTCCTCCAGCAGATTCGGCCCTTCGATTCCCGCCAAACTGCTCCCAGGCACGCGCCCGGGCTGGGCCAGCGCGCGGCGCAATTCCTTCAGGCGGGAATTCTGCTTACTCTGTACAATGCGATAAGGCATACATGGTGCGATCGGCCTCTTGAGCGCTCTAGCCGATTCTAAGCCGTTTTGCCGGGCGGCGGGCAGGAGAGTTCAGCTAGCTCCGGTTGGCGCCATTGTCCGGCTTTCGTGCCAGCTTCCGTATTTTCGGACAATCATACTCGGAAACTGAGGTAGACCTCCTTGTCCGCGGAGATGTTGCACGTCCATCCCGATGAACCCCAGCCGGACCGGATCGACTATATTGTCTCCTGTCTGCGCAAGGGCGATGTCATTGCCCTGCCCACCGACACCTTCTACGGCCTGGCCGTCGACCCGGTCAATCTCCATGCGGTCGAGCAGATTTATCAGATCAAAAACCGCCAGAAGAACAAGCCCTTGTCCCTGCTGATTGCTTCCCTGGCCCAGGCCTATGAGCTGGCCCGCGACACCGACCCATTGCTGGACAAGCTGGCGGAGCAGTTCTGGCCCGGTCCGCTCACCATCATTGTGAGGGCCGGCGGCAAGCTGCCGCTGCGGTCTACGGCGAATACCGGCAACGTGGCCCTGCGCGTGCCCGCCGCCGCCATTCCCCGCGCGGTGGTGGAGCGCTTCGGGCTGCCCATCGCCGCCACCTCGGCCAACCTGCGGGGGGCCTCCGAGTGCAGCAACGCAGAGTGCGTCCGCGACCAGCTCGGCGACCGCATTCCGCTCATCATCGACGGCGGTTCCACCGGCCAGGCGCAGCCCACCACCATCGTCGATCTCACCCTGGGCGAGGGTCGCTGGGAGATTCTGCGCGAGGGCGCCATTCCCACGCATGAGATCGTTGCGGTGTTGCAGAGATGACAGATGAAAGGGAATAGGGAATAGAGATCAGGCTCGAACCCTGAATCTTTGATACACAGAATCGTTGATCGCAAATAAACAAATCCCTAGTTCCTGCATCATATCGAGGGGTGTCAATGACCAAATCAACTAAACGAGGAAGAAGCACGAATGAAATTGTTAGGGATTATGCACTCTACTTCTTGATAATATTTGCTTTTGGAGGATTGTCATTTGCATTCATGAGCGTATGGGGGCAGAACGCTTATATTCGGTGGGGTGGACTTATCGGTTTTACGGCTGGATTGTTTGTGTATTTTGTGAACGATAGTCGCCAATATTTCAGAGAATGGCGGTTCTGGAAGCTGACAGCTATTCTTCTGGTTGTACATATTGCAGGTTTTTATATTCTTCTTACTCATGTCGGAGAATGGAAAGTGATATGGTTCACCGGAATGGTGTTCGAGTACCCAGTATTCACTTTTTTCCGAAGCAGCCTTCCATATTCTTCCTCCTGAGATCGGAAACGTAGTCGCAGCGAGATTGTCTCTTCTCTAGGTCGTAGTGGGATGACCTTTCCATTGCGTTCAAGTGCCGTTAGGGCGGGAAATAGTTGGGTAAAAATACTAGGGAAGTTTTAAGGGTGCTAACAGTTATATCCTTTTGATATGCTGGCTGTAATGCGGTGAAAGCAGAAAAGGCGTTCATGCAGCGACAGGCCAATCCGAAACTTCGCCATTGGATTCTCCGCGCCGCGCTCTGCTTCGCCCTCGCGCTGGCCATCGCGGCTCTGGTCTGGTGCCGCTGGGTCTTTGTGCGAATTGTGCGCTATGCCAGCCTTGATCAGGCTGCCCAAGTTGCCCAGGCTGCGCCCGCGGACGCCATCGTCGTTTTCGGCGCGGCGGAGTATGACGGACGGCCCTCCCCGGTCTACCGCGCCCGACTGGACCACGGCCTCTCGCTCTACCATCACGGCATCGCTACGCTGCTCATCACCCTGGGCGGAAACGGCGGCGACCAGTACAACGAAGGCGCAGTGGGCCGCGAGTACCTTATGGGCATGGGCGTTCCCCGCCAAGCCATTATCGCTGAAACCGTGAGCCGCAACACCGAGGAGTCGGCGCGCCGCGTCAGCGTGATTGCCCACGCCAACGGATTGCACAGGCTGGTCATCGTCAGTGACGGAACGCATCTGTTTCGCATCCACGAAATCTGCGCCGCCGAGGGACTGGACGTGCTCACCTCGCCAAGGCCCAGTGTGTCCATCGAGGGCGGTACAGGAAAAACCGGGTGGGGATTCAAGCGCATCGCCCACGAAATCCTCAGCTACACTGCCTGGCGCCTGCATCTGCACTGATGCGGAGCTTTGCCCCAGGAGATAAAATCGGGGTGAATGTCCAGCGGTTTCGGGCAGCGGCCAGGAGAATCAGGATGAAATCGCATCAGATCGTACGTTGTGTGGTTGCCCTTTCATTCCTGCTAACGCCCTGCACGGTGTTGCCAGCAGAGAAGCCCAATTGCGGTGAGGTCGAGGCCATCGCCAGGATGGCGCGCGCCGTCTCGACAGCGGAGTTGGCCGCATATAAGGGAAAGGCCGGAACAAGTTACCGCGCGCGGTTTGTCTTCGCGGCAAAGCAATTCGAACTCAAGTCAGAAAGGCGTGATGTGGCTTTAATGCTTCTCAATCTCATCCCCAAAGACGATGAGCAGCAGCAAATGTTGATGACCCTTGGTGAACATCATTGCGAAACGGAGTCATATCACGAGATGAAATCCCTGGCTCAACTGGCGGAACGCCTGCCGCGTGATCTGGCCAGGGCTGTTCTCCTGGTTCCGGCCAAGATTCCGGAGTATGTGGCTTATTCCATCACCTCGGTCCAGGACCTGCACAGCGACTATGCGATCCAGATGCAAAAAGTCTGCCGCGCCAGGCATTCCGAGTTCGTCGATGCAGTAGCCAAGTTGCCTTGGCAGAAGAAGGACCGGTTTCTGATGTACATCTTCGATCCCGAAGCGTGCAATGCGCTCACTCTGCCTGAGGATAGGTAGACGTGTACCCTGCGCTCCAGTCTATTTACGCGCTATGCGAAAAGGATCGGGAACGAGCACATCGCACGAGAGATTCTAAGCTATACGGCCTGGCGGATGCATTCGCATTGAAGCAGTGTGGTTTGTTGTCGCCGGAGTGGAATCCAGCGTTCATTCTAACTAGGACTTATCCACTGCCAAAAACTCCGTTATAGTCCAATCGGCGAGTACGCCGTTCATCCGATTTCTACCCAAGGGAGAGATGCGACGCGCAAGATCCACCGTCGGGTAAAATCTTTGCAGGGCGGAGGGCTTCATCTTGCGAAAGAAAACTTCCATAAGTTCTGCCGGCATGCCTTTGGTAGAGGTCACGAATCTGACGGCTAGAGCCCCCCGCTGGGCACACCAGGCGAAGAGCGCATCGAGCAGCAAGTCGAGCCGTTGCGGATTCGCTGGAGTGATGAAGAAATCGAGCAGCGAATAAACTATGGGAGTGCTGTAAGTATCCACAATCAAGTAGGCGCGGCCGCCCTCCGGCCATGCATAGGTCAATGTGGCTCCCTTGAAACCGGAGCGTTTCCAAAAACGCCATTCCAGGTCGGCTGCATCACGCCGCGGAGTCAAGCCCGCTTCCATGCGAGCCTCAGCCCAGAAATCCGCGAAAAAGCTGGAAGAGGCCGCATCGGACGCGCTGTGCTCCATCAATTCAATAGATGGTTTTTGCCGGGGAACTTCCGAGATGGAAGCAAGCGCATTCAACAAGCGAGTCCGCGCTGAGTACGAATACCGGCCCGCGAGGTAGCCCATGATGTGATAGATCATGTACAGGGGATGGAATCCTCGCTCCAACTGTATCAACGTGCCGTAGTTCTCGTATCCAAAGGCGCTGCGTAACCTGGTAATCCCTTTCGCTACGGAATAAATGGCGTCGAAACGGGCATCCGCGTCCCTGAGACACTCCCGCTCGAAGCGCAGATAAAGGAACTTATCGCGAAACTCTGGTAGAAGATAGGAGTTCATGGTCTTTGCGCACAGCCAGTCCTCATCGCCGAAGGTGAAACGAACCGGACAGAGGCCATGATGGCCAACGATCCTCCACCCCGTCCTGTCCTGCGCCTCAATGACCCAACTATCTGCTGAACCTCCCGGCGCCTGATGCCATACCCAGCGCATGTTGTCCAGCGGCCGCGGCTGCCACATGTGCGAGCTGTTACGCATCAGTCCGTTAAAAACTTCGTTGAATCCCTGTTCATCGCCGGCCTGCATCCGGCGCGTGCGAAAAGCGCTCATGACAATTTTCCATTGAGATACTTGGCCATATTGTCGAGCGTGTTCACCTTACCGAGGTCATCGGTCGGGACGACGATGCCGTATGCTTCCTCGATGGCGAGAATAAGATTGTAGAAATCCAGCGAGTCTATCTCTGCATCCCGGAGCGAAGTGTTATCCTTGACTCGTTTGAGCTTGACCCGCAGATCGATGTCAGTAATGAGCTCGCGGAGCTGATCCGTGGAAACAGGCTTTGCCGGCCGGGCGATGGGCGTGGATGGTTGAAGCACTAGCTTTCTCCTAGATTCTTGCGTCTTCCAGCATGACGCGGGCCGATCCTATCACGGCACCGGATTGTAGAATATCGTACACAAGAAATTTTCCGCCCATATTATTCCTAATTCTGACCTCGACAGGAAAAATCTCGGCGAGTGGAGCGTCAAGGTTCAACTGGCATAGCCACCATTGCCGCCGGTTCACCTGGGCGGATACGAGCTTCATCAAGCCCACAAGCACATCGAGCACCCGGAATCCCGGCAGAGGCTCCAGAATCCGTGCATAGCCAGAGCCTGAAACTGCCGCTGCTGATAGAGGAGACGTATCGTAGGGAATGCGGCGGGTGACCGGTTTGCCGGTTTCCAGCAGCCAGCCCGGAATGTTCTCGCAACCGTGTCGGACGCGAAAAGAGCCAGAAGATACCTCCGGAAGCTCAAACGTAACCTGAATTCCAGATCTGAACGGACGCCGAATGGTTAGCGAACTTACCCAAGTCTGTGGACCGAACTGGTCGTAGGCCAACTCCATGAGCGCAGGTAAAATATCGGTGGAGTGCAGATAATCCCGTGCTCCCTTGAACGGCAGCTCGAGGATAAGGTTCTCGCGCATCCGGCATACCCCGCTTAAGCAGCGTTCCAATGTATTCTAATCTCCTCGCAATGTGCTAAATGACATTATGCCTGTTGCCGGGCACTGGCGCGTATATATCGTTAGTTAAACAGTGGGAAATTACGAACCTAACTCACTCCGCGATGCGCCCAAACCGCCAGCACTCCCAGCGCAAACACCGCCGCGCTGACCGTGGACAGAAAGTTGACCGCGTCATTGTTCAGCCAGCCGCGCCGTTCCAGCGTTGCTCCCAGCAGGCTGTCAAAGAACAGGCCGAAGACGCCGCCCGCGTAACTGATCCAGAACATCGCAGAGCCGCCGCCCAGCGCCCAGGCTCCAACTGCCGCCACAATCACCGCCGCGGCCACTCCGGCCAGCGTGCCAATCAGGCTTATCGCGCCGTCGGTTCCCGCTTCGACCCGGCGCAGGGTGGTGATCATGCGCGGCTGCCCGCCCAGCACCTGGCCGACCTCCGAGGAGACGGTATCCGCCGCGGCTTCGGCCAGCGCCGCCAGGCCCACGGCTAAAAGCAGCGCCGGAGCAGCATGCGAGAACCAGCTGTTGCCGGCCAGCCACGACTGCGCCACTCCGTCAGAGGCCAGCGCGGCCATGCCCAGGTTGGCCGCCACCTGCGCCGCTGTGCGCCCGTGCCGCTCCGCCGTGCCCAGCCGCAGCTTTTGCTCCCGGCCCAGCCGCGTGGCAACGTCGGCGAGCACAAAGACCGCCAGCACCGGCATCAGGGCGGTGTGCCATGGGGCATAAGCAAGCCGCTCGCCGGGAGTGAAGGTCGCTGTGGAAAACATCAGGCTGGCGGTGATCGCCGCGCCGGCAAAGGCCCCGCCCGGCGTGGTCGCGCCAAGTTGCAGGACCACCAGACCCAGCAGCAGGCTCAGGCCCAGCGTCCAGATCGCCACGGGCCTGTAGTTCACCGCCCACCAGTGGGCCTGCAGCACCACGCTGGCGCCCGCAAAGGGCAGCACCAGAAGCAGCACCAGCTTGGATTGCCAAATCAACTTGATTCGCGCCACGCATCCATCGTAACCCGCGGAGGGCGTTGCGGGCCGGAGCCCGGAATCGTGGGCGGTTTCGATACCCTTTCTCTCCCCTGCCGCGTCCAAACCCCGGTCCACTGATTTACAATCACAGGGTAAGCAGGAAAGTACTGAATGAGGCTTTTACGCATGAATTTTAGTCAGGCGCGTGTGCGGTTGGTTCAGGCGGGCGCGGTCTTTGCGGCTGCTGCCCTGGTTGCCGGTTGCGGCAACAACTACCGGCCCGTGGTTACGCCCGTCAACCCCAGTGGCCCCGCCCCGCAGCCGCAGTCGTTAGCGGTGGTGGTTTCAGCCCCTTCGCCCACCACGCCCGGCATCGCCACGGTCATCGATTACGCCGGCGATTCGATTTTGGCCACGGCTCCCATCGGCCCCGGCCCGACCGCATTTACCCTGGACGAAACCGGCTACAACGGCTACACCATCAACAGCGACGACACCATGACCAACATCCCTGTTTCCACCACCCTGCAGACCAAGAACATCAGCATTCACCACGCTGCCCAGCACGGCGAAGCCCTTGAACCTGTTCTCGCCATCGGCCGGGCTTTGGGCTGCGGATCTGTGTGCAACCACGCCCCTTCGAGCATGTGCGAAAATGCCACCGATGTTTTCATCGGGAGCCCCGAGACCTTCCTGCTTTCCATTCCGCTGGCGCCCACGCCGGTGATGGTGGTGGGTCCTGGCATTCACGGCCACACGTTTCTTTGCCTTGAGCCAGAACATTGTCGAGTCCCACCGGATTGGAGTGCAACAACTCGCCCACAACCCAGCCCCTCGGCATCGGTGACCGGAATCGAGATCTCCAACTATACAACCGACACGCCGATCCCGGTGGGCAAGTGCCCGGTCTATGCCGTCGAAAGCAGCGATAGCCGCGAGGCTCTTCGTGCATCAACCGGGGCAGCGACACCATTACGGTGATCAACTCGCAGTACGGCACGCTGGACTCGTGCACGCCGTTCCTCAACCAGGCCGGCCAGACCGTGACCTGCCATCCCACCCTGCCGCTTTCGACCACGGCGCTGACTGCACGGGCATCATTCCCCCAATTGCAACTACACGACCGACCCAACCTGTGGCGGCATGCCAGCTAACAGCCGGCCCGGTCTATGCCGAGTACAACGCCGCCAAGAACCTGCTGGTCGTGGCCGACTATGACGGCGGAACGATCAGCGTCATCGACGTGAGCCTGGACGAATACGGCAACGACAGCGCGACCTTCGGCACCACCTACACGATTCCGGTGGGCAACAACCCCGCCAGCGTGACCGTTTTATACGATGGCAGCCGCGCCTATACTGCCAACCAGACCGACCAGACGGTGACCATCGCCAACCTGAGCAGCTACACGGTGGAAAAGACGTTGCCGGTCACCGGCTACCCGCGCACCGTGGTTTCCACCCAGAATTCGACCTACGGCAAGGTCTATGTGGCCTCGCCGAACAGCAACTACCTGACCATCATCCGCACCGATCAGGACATTGTGGATACGACTGTTCTGTTGGAAGGCAACATCGTGGATGTGCGCGTGAGCACGCAGAACGGCATCAGCGGAAACAACAACAACGTGAGCCGGATTCCCGGTTACGGCCAGCCCTGCAACCTGCCGCCGGCGTCATGGCATCCAACTACGGCATCAGCTACACCCTGGCCAATTGCCAGAAGCAGCCGTAGCGCTTTGCATAGAATTGAGGTCATCCAGACAGCCAAAGAGGATTTTTCCCGCGAGGGAAGGCTCCTTTGGCTGTTTTTGCGTCTGCTCTGGCAATTGTTAGCGTCTGTGTAATTGCCGTGTGAAACGATAAAGAGAATGGCCGCCGGACAAAAATGCGCGTGGACCTGCTGCTGGTCGAGCGGGGACTGGTTCCCAGCCGGGAGCGGGCGCGCGCGCTCATCCTGGCCGGCCGGGTTCTGGTCGGCGAGCAGAAGGTGGAGAAAGCCGGCGCCACCGTCCCCGCGGATGCTCCCATCCGTTTGCTGGGCGAAGACCAGCCCTACGTGAGCCGCGGCGGCTTCAAGCTGGCCGCGGCGCTGGCTCACTGGCAGATCGCCGTCCAGGGCCGCGCCTGCCTCGACGTGGGCGCCTCCACGGGCGGATTCACCGATTGCCTCCTGCAAGCAGGCGCCGCGCAGGTCACCGCCGTCGATACCGGCTTCGGCCAGATTGCCATGAAGCTGCGCAACGACCCGCGCGTCCGCCTGCTGGAGCGCACCAATGCGCGCTTGCTTGAGCCGGGAGCCCTGAAGGCAGGGCAGGGAAGCGCTGATCTTACGCTGCTGGTGATGGATGTCTCGTTTATCTCCGCCACGCTGCTGCTGGAGCCGGTCTTTGCCGCCGCGCCAGTCGCTCACCGAAGCCGTCATCCTGGTCAAGCCGCAGTTCGAGGCCGGGCGCGGACACGTCGGCAAGGGAGGCATCGTCCGCGATCCCGAGGCGCACCAACTCGCCATCGACAGGGTAGCCGATTGCCTTCGCTCGCTGGGCTGGCAGGTCGTCGAAACCATTCCCTCGCCCATCACCGGCGCGGAGGGCAACCGCGAGTTCCTGCTTTACGCGCGGCGGGCATAAACCCTATAAAACCGCAACTCCGCCTTCAGGCGGAGTTGCGGAAGAAACAGTACACACTTATGTCAGCCGATCACGGTGAAAGGCTAGGCTCCCTTGGGATTGGGGCCATATTCGTTCGCTCCCGGTTGGCTGTCCAGGCACCACGAACACAAGCACATATCAAGCCACCTACAATGGGAACAAAAGCAATCAGAAGCCACCAGCCGCTTTTACCGGTGTCGTGAAGCCGCCGCACCGTGACGGCCAAGCCCGGAATGAGAATGGCCAACACATAGATGAAATACAGGCCCAAGAAGATTGTGCCGAGAGCGTTCTCGTGAATACGAAGACCCAGGATATACAGCGGCAAACAGATCACACATTTAAAGAGTGCAAACATCCAATACTCTTTGCGGCGCGACCGCCCGCTGAACTCGAGCGTACTTCTTCAATACCATCAAATACCAATTCATCTTCATCCTCCATTATTGGTTGTCGGTCAAGTCACGCGCCGCGAGCGCTGCATCCATAACGCCGGCTCGCCGCACAGGCTGGGAATTTGCACCCCGTTTTTCGGGTGGTAGCAAATATACACGGCCTGCTCGACAGAGTCGCGCAAAATATTTCCGGCGTTTGGCACACCGGAGCTTAGCCCCACCATAGGTGGTTGGCCCCGCCGCAGTGCTTCCGTTACACTAAAACCGCATGGTTCGCGTCGCGATTGTCTGCAAACCGGAGAAGAAAGAGCTGGCCCGGCTGCTGCCGGAGTTGATCGCATGGCTGCGCCAGCACGGCTATGAGCCGCTGCTGGACCTGGAGGGCGGCCAGTACACCGCGGCCGCCCCGGCCATGGACCGCGCGCGCATGCCCGAGCAGGCGCCGGGGCTGGTGATCGTGCTGGGCGGCGACGGAACGCTGCTTTCCGTGGCGCGCATCTTTGCCTCCACCGGCACGCCCATCCTCGGCGTGAACCTGGGTTCTCTCGGCTTTTTGACCGAGGTCCGCCTGGCCGACCTCTATCCGGCGCTGGAGAGCTGGCACAGCGGCTGCGATGGCTGCCATGTTCTCGATACGCGCGCCATGCTGCACGCCGAGCTGTGGCGAGGCGGCGCGCTCTGCTCCAGCTACGAAGCCCTGAACGAGGTGGTCATCTCCAAGGGCGACATTGCCCGCATGGGCGACTTCGCCGTCGAGCTGGACGGCAAGAGCGTGGCCCGCTTCCGCGCCGACGGCGTCATCGTCTCCACCCCCACCGGCTCCACGGCCTACACGCTGGCCGCCAACGGCCCCATCCTGACCCCCGATGTGGACGCCATGGTGGTCACGCCCATCTGCCCCCACCTGCTCACCCTCCGGCCCATCGTGGTGCGCGGCGATGCCTCGCTCACCGTCCGCGTCGAAGGCGTCGTCAACCCGGCGCTGCTCACCGTGGACGGCCAGAAGGGCATCGAGCTGCTCATCGGCGATGAGCTTCGCTGCCGCAAGTCCGCGCACGCCGTCAACCTGGTCCGCATGAGCGGAGGCGGCTTCTTCGAGGCGCTGCGCAGCAAGCTGAGCTGGGGCGAGCGGTAAACCCCTGCGGTGGAGAAGACTTGCTTTCATTCACTGCGCAGGAGCAGTGCAGCGATATGGAAATCGCCCAAGAGCTTGCGCCATACCTCGGTGCGTGCGGCCAGCTACGGAGCAGCCTCCGGCGCGCCGCCGCTGCGCTCGGCCGTAGCCTTGCGGATCGCCGCCAACGGCCCGGCCAGCCGCGGATCGTCGCGGGTCAGCACCTGCGGCGCGTGATAGACGGCGTTGACCAGCTCAACTGAGTTGTGCTCCTGGATAAACTCGCTCCAGCCCATGAAGTATGCCCAGCGCGGCTGCTCTGGAGCACCTCCGGGCTAGGCAATCCGCCCACCTCGGCCAGCGCAATCGGCTTGCCGCCGGCCAGCGCCAGCATGCTGTCGTAGTACTCCTGCTTGAACTCGCCGTAGATGTCCATCGTGACCACGTCGGCATACTGCGCGCCGGGATAGTAGGCCTCTATCGGCGCGGCATTGCCGCCGTGGCGCGTTCACATTCCACACCCACAGCAGATTGTCCAGATGATGCACGTTGACGAAGCGGTCGTAGATCTGGCGATAGAGCGCCGCCGATCCATCCTTGCCCGGTCGCGCCCCCCACCAGAACCAGTTGCCGTTGATCTCGTGATAGGGCCGGAAGAGCACCGGCACATGCGCGTCGCGCAGTTGCCTCAGGTAGCCGGCGACCACATCCACCTGCGCGCACCAGCGGTTGATAGAGCGGGCTGCCGGGGGTGAGCAGTTGCTGCCACTCGGCGTCCGTCAGATGGCCCTGCACGCTGTCGTGAAAGGTGACCGGCTCGTCGTCGGTGGGCCGCACTTCGTGCCAGGTCAGCGTAACCACCGCGCCGTTGCGGTACTGCCGCTTGACCTCTTCGATCATCGCCGGCCGCGAAAGCACGGAGTCCTTGTCCTCGCCGCCGGAAAAGCCGAAGTCCCCGCCGAAGAGTCCCGGATATTTGGCCGTCAGGTCATAGGCCATGTCCGTCCAGCGCGCGCCCACGTTGGGATAGTTGTGCTGACCGGCGATCGTCGCCTTGCCGGAGATCGAATCGAGATAAGCCAGCAGCGCCCGCGCCTCTGGCGTCGCATTTGGATTGACCGGCTCCGGCGCCGTCTGCGCCCGGCTCGCGCAACCCAGTACAGCGGCCAAAGCAAGCGCCGCAAATCGTTTCATCCGCATGATGAATGCCCAAACCTTTCGCGAATTATAAATGGAATCGCTCTAATACGCACTTTAGGCAGTGTCAGCCTCCACGGTCTATACTCTCCTCTGTCGGATTTCTTTTCGAGAGGGAGCACACCTATGTCTTCACCCGCCGTAGCCCATGCCCGCCAGAACCATCCCCGCTATCTTGAAGGAACTCAAGGACCTGCTGCGCATTCCTTCCATTTCCACCCTGCCCGAGAACAAGGCCGATTGCCGCCGCGCCGCCGAATTCATCCTGCGCGAGCTGACCCGCATCGGCTTCGAGCACGCCCGGCTCATCGAAACCACCGGCCATCCGCTGGTTTACGCCGACTGGCTGCACGCCGCCGGCAAACCCATCGGCGCCTCTTCTACGGCCACTATGATGTGCAGCCCGTCGATCCGCTCGACGAGTGGCTCTCGCCGCCCTTCGAGCCTGCCGAGCGCGACGGCAACATCTACGGCCGCGGCACCTGTGACGACAAGGGCCAGGTCTGGGCGCAGATCAAAGCCCTGGAATCGCTCTTGGCCGCCAACAAAGGCAAGCTGCCCGTCAACGTGCGCATCATCTTCGAGGGCGACGAGGAGGTCGGAGGGGAGGGAATTGCCGCTTTTGTCGCCTCCAAGCCGCCCGAGCTGAAGGCCGACTTTGCCCTGGTCTCCGATACCGAGCTCTTCGCCCCCGGCCTGCCCACCCTCTGCGTCGGCCTGCGCGGCATGATCTACACCGAGCTCGAAGTCCGCGGCGCAAAAACCGATCTGCACTCCGGCATGTACGGCGGCGCGGCCCCCAATCCCTTCGTCTCCATCGCGCAGATGCATTGCCAAGCTCAAGGACGAGAACGGCCACATCCTCATCCCCGGCTTCTACGACGGCATCATCCCCCCCAGCCCCGAGGAGCTCAAAGCCTGGAGCAGCCTGCCCTTCGACGAGGAGCACTACCGCATCACCGAAGTCGGCTCGCGCTCCCTGGTCGGCGAGCCCGGCTACAGCGTCATGGAGCGCACCTGGGCCCGGCCCACGCTCGACGTGCACGGCATCCCCGGCGGCTTCATCGGCGCGGGCGCAAAAACCGTCATCCCCGCCAAGGCCGTCGCCAAGGTCTCCATGCGCCTGGTTCCCGGCATGACTCCCGCCAAATCCTTCGCCCTCTACAAGAGCTATGTCGAGAAGATCGCCCCCGCCGGCGTCGAGGTCGAGGTGCGGCTGATTCAGCGCCGGCGACCCCTGCCTGGTCCGCGTCGACAACCCCTACATCCAGGCCGCCACCCGCGCCCTGCATGAGGTCTGGGGCAAAGACACGGTCTTCATCCGCTCCGGCGGCTCCATCCCCATCGTCGGCGACTTCGACCGCCATCTCGGCGTCCCCAGCGTCATGATGGGCTTCGGCCTGCCCGACGACTGCATCCACGCCCCCAACGAGAAGTTCCACCTCAAGAACTTCGAGCTGGGCATCGAATCCGTCATCCGTTTCCTGGAAGAGGCCGGGCGATAGAAATGGAATCCCATGTCTCCTCAGTAATCCTTGACAATCAGCGTATAATCGCATGTGGAGTGTAGCCATGTCCAAGATGAATAAATGTGATGCATGGAAGATGGCATCTGAGTTCCGGAGTTTGATCGTATTGCTGCTAGCTTTGTTTGCCCTTGCAGTAACGGTTACCAGGGCTAGCGGCCAGGCGTCTCATCCACTTGAGAGTCAACCGGCGAATGCGCAAGTGAATGCCCAGGACTACTCTTTTTATCTGGTGGCTGACTATAAGAACAACAAGCCCGTTCTCGACCTGAAATCAGGAGAAATTGCGATCAGCGAAGACAATTCACCAGTTAAGCTGGATAATCTTCGCCTTGTGAGCGGCAAGCCGCAAAGCAATCAACTGATCATTCTGGTCTTTGATCGAATGGGCGCTGCTTCCGGTACAGGTCAGGCAGTGGTCTCGTCTAAGTTGAAGGATGAGCATGATGCAGCGGCGAAGATTCTCAATATGGTTCCAGAGAAAGGTTTTTCTTTCTCGGTGCTGAATATCGAGGGACGGCTCCGTCTCCAGAATGAATTCACATCTGATCGCAAGGCGCTTGCACAGGCATTGATCGCGGCCACCAAGGTTGATAAATCCGCAGCCGCCGTCGCCGTCAACCAGCCTGAAAAACAGCTCGTCGCGGAGATACAAAAAGGCGCCGATTCCTCAGGGAAGCCTCTAAGCGCTGGAGATCGCACTTTAGATCTGGCGCTGTATTCTGCGCTCAGTCAATCAGGCAAAATTGCGCAGGATCAACATATCCGACCTTCATGGGCGGGTTTATTGGCATTATCGCAAGCCATGAAACAGATCCCGCAACGAAAGACTGTGATCTTTTTCACCTCCTTCCAGAAGACGCAGGTCGATTCACACGCCAGGGATGCGATTAAAACCGTCATCGGATCGGCAAACCAAGCCGGGTTGAGCATCTATGTTGTCGACCTCAATACTTCTGGTCAGAGCGCAAATCAACTGAATGTGCGGGACCTCGGGGCATTAAGACTGAACAATGCTTTGACGAGTAGTGCAGCGCAATATGGGCAATCCGGGACACAAGTCAGAATACACAGGATACTTAGAAAATAATCAAATTCAAGAAAATGAAGATTTGCGATATTTAGCGGAGGGAACGGGTGGTATTTATGTCATCAAAGATCGATTACAACAGACGCTGAAACGAATGAACCAGGATATGACGACGTATTATGAGGCATCCTATCATTCCCCAATTACGGAATACGATGGTAAGTTCCATTCGGTTGACGTCAAACCTCTACGGCATGGCCTCAAGATAAGCTATCCGAAGGGGTATATTGCGTTGCCTCCGCGCGCTGTTGCCGGCGACACTCCGCAACCCTTCGAATTGCCGCTGCAAAAGATGCTAGGCGAATCGCAGTTGCCCGCAGATCTGTTATTCCGTGCCGCGATCCTGCGCATGGAAGTTCGGCCCGAGGGTGATGTCAATACGTTGGCTATTGAGGTGCCGCTCTCAAGTCTGGAGGTTCGAGAGGACTACAGTACCAAACTTTATGCAGCGCACCTGTCGATCCTTGCAAATATCAAAGACTCGACGGGCACGGTCATTGAGCATTTCAGCGCGGATATTCCACGTCGCGGCGCACTGAAAGACATCGATATGACCAAGTCTGAAGCTATCTCGATGGAGCGCTACTTTACCGCTGCTCCGGGAAAATACATTCTGGAAGCGGCAGTCCTAGACCAAAATAGCGGTAAAGCCGGCGCACAACGCATAACCTTCGAGATTCCTAACGCATCCGCAATGCCCTCGTTGGGCGACATGGTTATAGTGCGGCAGACGGAGCCAGTACGCGCCGAGGGCGATCCCTCAGATCCGCTGCGGCATGGTAGCGATGAAGTAATTCCTAATCTTTCCGGGCAGCTGCCGGCTGGCGCCAAGGATGTATCGGTCTTTTTCATCGCTCATGTGGATCAACATGCGGCGGAAGCAGCCACGCTTAACATTCAGGTGATTCAAAACGGCAAACCGCTAGGTGGCCCGTCGCCGAAGCCCGTACATGGCGCAGAATCCGAATTTTCCTCTTACCTGGACAAATTTTCGATTACCCAGCCGATGGACGGTGAGTATGAAGTGAAGGCAACCCTCAGCCAGGGCGATAAAACCGCGCAATCCAGCGCCACGTTCACACTGTCGGGATTCAGGCAGGCTAGCGCGGATGCGGTGGATCCAGATTTACCCCCTCTGGATTCCGTGGCACACCCCGCCGGTCCGCTCGTCATCTCCTTCCCGGAAACCCCCATTCAAACTCCGCCGCCCGACGAACTCAAAGCCATTCTTGCGGATGCCGGACAGCATGCAGTGGACTACAGATCATCGCTGCCCAACTTCATGTGTAATCAGATAACCAATCGGTCGGTCGACCTTAATGGTTCAATGGCGTGGAAGCACAAGGATAAACTGACGGAGCGTTTGACTTATCTCAATCATGTGGAAACCCGAAAAACCCTGGAGGTGGAGGTAAACGGCCACAAGAGCGATAATGATGCGGATGAAAAGGTGGGATTGATCTCGATCGGAGAGTTCAGCTATGTTCTCTCAAATCTCTTTCGACCCGCCTCGAAAGCCGATTTCGAATGGAAGAAGACCGGTACCATAGCAGATGAGAAGGTCCAGGTATTCGACTATCGCGTGGCCCGCGATAACTCCACATTTACTCTCCGCACAGGCCCGAATGATGTCATCACAGTCGGCTATCATGGCCAGGTCTTCATCGAAAGCTCCACTCGCAGAGTTCGCCGCATCACGCAAGTTGCTGACGATGTGCCGAAGAAGTGCCCCGTTCATGCGGTTTCCGTGGGCGTGGACTACGACTATGTGATGATCAACAAGCACGATTACTTGCTGCCCGTCGGCGCGCAAATCATGCTGCGAAAGGGGTACCGCGAGACAGATCTGAACGAGATCGAGTTCCGCAACTTCCACCGCTTCAGTTCTAATTTAAAAGTTCTCGATTTTTCTCCGGAGGAGATAAAACCCTGACCTTGACGTCCGTAGTTCAGCCGTATGGATGAAGATGAAGCGGAGGTGGACTCTGCCAGGTGACCCTCCCGGTCCGGCTTATTGGACCCGGGAACGAATGCCGGAATGATCTCCGGAATCACAATACCTTGACGATCTTTCTGTCTTTCGTCTGCGGAATAGCATGAATTCGATGCGCCTCGGTCAGAAAGTGGTCTATGGCGGCATAGTCGTTGGGATCATCGCCGCCGCCCCCATCGCGTAAGCTGATTCTAAGCCCATGTTCGATTTTCCCGACTATGACGGAGCAGTCCCCGGAGCAGGAGCACTTCATCTCCTTCAGCCATGTCGGCATCTCCTTCGATGGCCGCCCGGTTCTGGAGGACGTGAGCTTTTACGTGGATCGCGGCCAAACCCTCTGTATTCTGGGCCGCAGCGGCGTGGGCAAGTCGGTGGCCCTGCGCATGTTGATGGGCTTTCTCACCCCGGATGCGGGCTCCATCCGCGTCGATGGCCAGGAGATCACCGTCCTCGAGCGAAGAGGGCATGCGGGCCATCCGCAAGCGCATCACCATGGTCTTCCAGAACGGCGCCCTCTTCGATTCCCTGAGCGTGCGCGAAAACGTGGCCTTTCCCCTGCGCGAACGCGGCGGCATGGACGAGGACGAGATTCATGGAGTCGGTGGACCGGCTCATCGGCCTGGTGGGCGCCGAGGACGTGGCTCGATGCCCTGCCGGCCAGCCTCTCCACCGGACGCAAGCGCGCCGTGGCCATTGCCCGCGCCCTCGCCGCCAAGCCGGAGGTGGTGCTCTACGACGAGCCGACCACCATGGTCGACCCCATCATCGCCCGCCTTCTCGGCGACCTGATCCAGCGGCTCAAGCGCCAGCTTCGCTTCACCAGCATCGTGGTCACCCACGACACGCGCTTTGCCGAGCGGCTCGCCGACCTGGTCCTCTTCCTCCATCAGGGCCGGGCGCAGTATTTCGGCCCTCTCCAGGGTTTCCTGGCCTCTTCCGACCCAGATATTCAGCAATTTCTGGCGCTGGATGCCTACACATTACCTTCGGAATAAGATGCTTCTCACACCGTAACCACGGCCAACAGATTCTTCTTGCCGTCATTGCTGTCTCCGGGCGATGCTGTTGAGGATGGCTTCGGTGAGGAATCATGGCCGGCGGGCTTTTCTAGGAGGAGATAACTCGGTCGGCCGCGGGTATTCCGCAGCCGGTAAGTTGCTGTATAATTCACTTTCCAATGGGTATTATTCCAGCCGGAGCGGTTCATAATTCCCGGCAGTTGTTCATTCGAATTCGCTCCGATACGGTCAAACAGGCTCCCCTTGGCCCAATGACCACATAACTCTTGTCGCTGCTGGCTGCTGGCAGCGGCTGATCGACGAAAATGAAAAGATCATGGCTGGGCAATTCGACCCGGCATGGATGCATCTATGGCTGACGGGAATCCTGCTGGTTGACTCGCAAGCCTATGACCGGGATAGGATGTCAGCCCGGGATTGGGCCGGGTTCATCTTCGCGTTTGGTTCTCTTGCTGATGGGGTGTTTTCAAGTGGTTGCAACCCTCCACTTTCACTTGCCGTTGTGATCGTTTGAGGTCTGCGATAACGCATATGGCAACTTCGGAGTTCTGGCAAAAAATATCCACTTCTGCGTCTTCCCCGCAGGCAAGGGCGGAGGGACAGGCTGAGGGCGCCGCGCGCGGTTCGCGGGGCAAGGTCCGAGTTCTGGATGGTCCTGGATGCGCTGACCATTCTCGCATCCGCGGTGCTTGCCACTCTTTACAGGCAGCATACAGGACCCGTTGACGGGCGCAAGAGGGTTCTGGCACGGCACGCTGATCCATGGCCGTTCCATGGGCATCCTGCTGGCCCTTTTATGCTTCTTCGCCGTCTCGCTGATGATCATCAGCCGGCGGTTGAATCTATATACGCCCACCCGGCTCACAACATCCTCCAGGAACAGCGCCTCAGCATGCAGGCCTGCCTCACCTCCGGCTTGCTGCTCACCGGCACGCTCTACCTGGTGCATGCCGAGGACATTCCCCGCACCATCGTTCTGGTCACGGTGGGGCTGGTCACCATCGTCCTCAGCCTGCGCCGCCTGGTTTATCGCCTCCTGCTCTACCGCAGCTTCGAGCGCGGGATCGGCACGCGCAACGTGCTCATCGTGGGCACCGGGCCGGAGGCCAGTCGCCTTGCGCTTTTATCTGGAGAGCATTCGCCATCTGGGATACAGATTCAAGGGCTTCATTGAAGCTCCCGGCTCGGCCAATCTCAGGCGCCGGTTCCCGCTTTGCGGCAACCTCCAGCGACGTGGTGGGCACGCTCGATACGCTCTTCCAGCACGCGCGCACGCAGTTTGTGGATGAGATCTTCTTCACCACGGCCTGCGAGCGCAGCGTCGTCCAGGATGTTCTGGACACAGGCTCGCGCCCATGGCGTGGACCTGCGCATGGTCCCCGATATGTACGATGGCCTCACCTTGAACAGCACCATCGAATACATCGGCCACTTTCCCACCATTCCGCTTGCACTGCGGCCATGTGCCCGAGGTCAGGCTGCTGCTCAAGCGCGGCCTCGACTATCATCTTCTCCAGCATGGTGTTGATCCTTCTTTTCGCCGTTGCTGCTGGCCATCGCCATCGCCATCAAGCTGGATTCCCCGGGCCCGGTCTTCTATATCTCCGAGCGTGTCGGCAAAAAGGGCCGCGTCTTCCGCTGCATCAAGTTCCGCACCATGGTCAGCGACGCGGAAAAGCGGCGCGCCGGCCTGACGCACATGAACGAGCGCGATGGCGTGCTGTTCAAGATCTCCGACGATCCCCGCATCACCAGGCTGGGCCGCTTCCTGCGCAAGCACTCGCTGGATGAGTTTCCCCAGTTCTTCAATGTGCTGCGCGGCGATATGAGCGTGGTTGGTCCGCGTCCGCTCCCTGCCAACGACGTGCGAGACTCCAAGCTCGCCTACCTGCGGGTGCTCGCCGTGACCCCCGGCATCACCGGCCTGTGGCAGGTGCAGGGCCGCCAGGACCCCTCCTCGGACAGCTATATCTCGCTGAATGTGATCTACATCGAAAACTGGAGCATCTGGCTGGATATCCAGATCATCCTGCGCACCATCGGCGTGGTCCTGGCCGGAACCGGAACGTAGCTGTTAGCTTCCAGCCTTTTTATTAACCAGGCAACATCTGTAGGAATGCGCTTTTCAGAGCAATGCCGCACTGGGGATTCTATGGAACAGATGTCGATCATTCGCGACGGAGTGAACCACAACTATTGGGCGCGCGATCGCCAACTCCAGGTGTGCGCGTCGCTGACCGCGGAACAATTTTTGCGGCCTATTGGAGGCAGTTTTCCGTCGCTGCGCGATACCCTGGCGCATATGCTGGCTGTTGAGTGGCTCTGGTTGGAACGCTGGAGAGGCAGATCCCCAAAATCGCTGCTTCCCGCCGGCGATTTTCCGGCGCTGGAGGCCGTGGTGGAGCGGTGGAATACGGTCGAGCGCGAGATGCGCGAATATATGGCTGGTCTGGATGAGGAGGCGCTGGCGCGCCCTCTGACATACATGAATTTTCAAGGCGAGGAGTGGACCTATCCGCTTTGGGAGATGATTGCGCATGTGCTGAATCACCAGAGCTACCATCGCGGCCAGGTGGCGACACTGCTGCGCATGTTGGGAGTACAGCCTCCGCACGTCGATTTCCTCGTGGGGCAGGACATGGGCTTTCGGCTTTGATCCTGCGCTGCCGTCGTAAGAATGAGTCTAGTGTACTGAGAGCCGAAGTTCCTGCGAATCTCCGCACTGGATTAAACTGGAACTGTGAAGATCGCGCTGGCCCAGATCAATCCAACTGTCGGGGATTTCACCGGAAATCTTGATAAGATTGTCGCGGCCAGCCGTCGCGCGGCCGCCCAGGGCGCGCGGCTCACCGTCTTTTCCGAGCTGGTCCTCTGCGGTTACCCTCCCGCCGACTTCCTGGAAAAGCCGAGTTTCCTGGCTCGCTGCCGCGCGGCCGTCGATGAGCTGGCCGCGGCCACCCGCGACTTGCCCACCGCCGTGCTGGCGGGCGTGGCCCTGCCGGCAGAGCGTGAGAGAGCCAAGCCAGGCTCCCCCCAGGCTGGAATTTGCTGGGGTGAACAGCCCGCCGTCAACGCCGCGGTTCTGCTCGATGGCGGCCGCATCCTGCTCGAACAGCACAAGCGCTCCTGCCCTTCTACGATGTCTTCGACGAGCAGCGCTACTTTGCCCCGTCGCGGCCTCAGCAGGTGGTCGAGCTGGACGGCCTGCGGCTGGCCATTACCATCTGCGAGGACGCATGGAACGACAAGAACTTCTGGCCGCAGCCGCCTGTACGCCGTCGATCCGGTCGAAGAGCTGATGCGCCAGAAGCCCGCCCTGCACATCAACCTCTCTTCGTCGCCCTTCTGGCACGGCAAGCGCGCCATGCGCCGCCAGATGCTCTCCGCCATTGCCCGGCGCGATGGCATTCCGGTGCTGCTGTGCAATCAGGTAGGCGGCAACGACAGCCTGATCTTCGACGGCTCCTCGCTGGCCCTCAATGCGCGCGGAGAGCTGATCGCCCAGGCCGCCTCGTTTGCAGAGGACCTGATTCTCGTCGATCCCTTCAATGCGCCGCCCGTGCCCGCTCCCGCAAGAGGACGACACCGAGGCCGCCTACCGCGCCCTGGTCCTGGGCACGCGCGATTACGTGCGCAAGTGCGGCTTCAGCAAGGTTCTGGTGGCCTTGAGCGGCGGCATCGACTCCGCGCTGGTGGCGGCCATCGCTACCGATGCCCTGGGCGCGGAAAATGTCGTCGGCATCGGCATGCCCAGCCCCTACTCCTCGGCAGGCTCCATCGACGACAGCCGCCGGCTGGCGGCCAATCTCGGCATTCGCTACGAGGTCATCGGCATCAGCGGCCTCTTCGCGGAGTTCACCCGCGCCCTGGAGCCGCTCTTTGCGGGAACCAAGCCCGGACACCACCGAGGAAAACATCCAGTCCCGGATTCGCGGCGTCCTGCTCATGGCCCTCTCCAACAAGTTTTCCGCGCTGGTGCTCACCACCGGCAACAAGTCGGAGATGGCCGTGGGCTACTGCACCCTCTACGGCGACATGGTCGGCGCGCTGGCGGTCATCGGCGACCTGGTCAAGACCCGCGTCTACCAGGTCTGCCGCTGGCTCAACCGGAGCAGGGAAGTCATTCCCGAGGCAATTCTCGAAAAACCGCCTTCGGCCGAGCTGCGTCCGGACCAGAAGGACACCGACTCGCTGCCGCCCTACGAGGTTCTCGATCCCATTCTCGAAGCCTACGTCGAGCGCTATGAGACCCCCGAGCAGATCGCCCAGGCATAACGGATTTCCCCTGGAACTCGTCCAACAGGTGGTGCGCCTGGTGGAGCGCAGCGAGTACAAACGCCAGCAGGCCGCCCCCGTCCTGAAGGTGACCTCCAAGTCCTTTGGCATGGGCCGCAGATTTCCCATCGCCGTCAAAGTTCAGGTGTAAGCATCGGGTGTAAGCTAGAAGTTGGGAACCTTCCCGCAGTTCAGCTTTTCCACAGTTGAAGGAGAAACAACTTGATCCGTCTGTCGATTCGTTTTGCCGGTGCTCTGGCGCTGGTCGCTTTATTCCTGCCTGTCCTCCAGGCCGCTGCCCAGCAGGATGTGCCCGCCGCGCCCGCCGCGCAGGCCCCCTCCGCGCCGGCCCCCGCTGCCGCCGCGCCCGTCTTTCCCAAACCCGATCCCGCCAACTTCACCGCCACCTCGCCCACAAGGACACCGTCAACGCCTTTCTGCAGGCCAGTTGGGGCTACGATGAGACCCGTGTCTGGGAGGTGTGGGCCATCCAGAAGACGGAAGTCGATGGCATCAGCAAGGTGACCTTGCTGGTGGGCGACAAGACCGGCAAGCAGAAGCTCATCCCTGCTCCAGTTCTTCGTCCTTCCTGACGGCAAGCACATCTTTGCCGGCGACGACATCATGCCCTTTGGCGCGCAATCCCTTTGCGGAAGCGCGCGCCATCGCGCAGCAGCGCGCCGACGGTCCCTATCGCGGCTCACGCCTCCAAGGATCTGGAGATTGTCGAGTTTGCCGACTTCCAGTGCCCCCACTGCAAAGAGGCGCAGGCCAATATGGACAAGCTGGCGGTGGATTTTCCCAAGGCCCGCATCGTCTTCCAGAACTTTCCGCTGCCGCATGCATCCCGCGGCTGCCAGCGCGGCTGCCTATGGCTTCTGCGTAACCAAGCAGGGTGGCAGCGACGCCTTTTTCACCTTCGCCGCGGCCGTCTTTGACGGCCAGGATGGATTGGCAAGCGCCGACGGCGCCACTCTGACCCTGAACAGCGCCGTGACCAAGGCGGGCCTGGACCCGGCAACGATCGCCGCCTGCGCCAAAACCCCGGCGACCCTTGCCGCGGTGGAGGCGCATGGTGAAGCTGGCCCAGGATCTGAAGATCAATCAGACTCCCACGCTGCTGGTCAATGGCCGCCCGGTTCCCGCAAACGCGCCCTACGACACCATCAAGCAGATCATTCTCTACCAGGCCAAGATGGACGGCGTGGCGGCCCAGTAAGAGGGCAAGTCAGCGAACTGGAAGAAATAGCCGGCGTCAAGGCATCTAACAAGGGTAGACAGAGAGTTCAATCCTGTCTGCCCTTGCTTTGTTGTTCGAGATCTACAGGTGCCCCACCCTCGCCACGTTTTTGTTTTTGCGGCTAGGGTTGGAAACTAAGATGCCCACATTTAGGAAACGGTGTGCCGCCCTACTGCGTCGGCCCCCGCTCCACGCGCATCATCGGCGAGTGGCCGGCTGCCTGTGTGCCGCGAATCACATGGGGCGTGATGATGATCAGCAGTGTCGCGTAGTTCTTCTGCGTTGTCTTTGCCGGTCAGGTCGTTCAGGCCGGGAATCTCGCTGATTCCCGGCGTGCCGCTGACGGCGCGGCTCTCTGACTTGTCCAGCTCGCTCACCACCTCCACGGCCTCGCCCTGTCTTCACCGTCACCACCCCGGACCAGGCGCGATTGTTGAGCACCGGATTGCCGTTGATGGAGGTTCCGGAAAGCGCGTCGATCTTCATATCGATGGTGAGCGCCACCTCGTCGTTGCGCAGCACCTTGGGAGTCGCCTTCAGGGTCAGGCCCAGGTCCTGGTACTCCACCTGCGGAATATTCGGCACGCTGCCGCTATAGGAGGCCAGCAGCGAGGAGAGGCTGCCGGAGGTTCCGGCGCCGGTCAGTCCCGGAATATTCGGGACGCTGGCTCCCAGGCTGGAGAACGAAGAGGTCTGGATGGGATATTTCGTGCCTGACTTGATGGTCGCATGCCTCGCCGTCGCCCAGGCGCAACTGCATCTGGTCCAGCTCGCGCGAGTCCGAGGAGTTCAGGTTCAGGTTGGCCGTGACCGCGCCCGGAGCCAGCGCGGATTGCGTAAGCCCGCCGCCAAACAGGGCAATGCCGTTGGAAAACAGGGAACTCGAAACCTGCCCCGATGCCAGCAGAATGCCCAGAATCGCCAGCGTATCGCCGGGGGCGGCCAGACCCGAGGAGATAATCTGCTGCACCAGGCTCTGGTTGGCGTTCAGGATGGATTGTTCCTCGGCGTAGACGTTGAAGGCCGACATGCTCTGCGGCGGCTGGACTCCGGTGTTGCGCGTGCTGGTGTGCGCAAGCTGGATCATGCGCACCTCCAGCATCACCTGGCTTCGCCCGTCGAGCAGCTCGCGCATGGTGGCGTTGAACGCATTCATCGCGCTTGGCGAGGCGCGGATGGTGATCGTCCCTGAGGTGGGTTCCGCCACCGCCTGCTGCGCATTGAAGACGTTTTTGGCCAGGTTGACCACGTCGGTCAACTCTGTCGCGCTCAACCCCGGCAGGTAGACCGTCTCGAATTCCAGGGGCGTAAACTGCTGGCGGTTCTCCCTGGTGTCGCGGGCTGCCAGCGCATGGTGCGCGTCCAGCGGAACGTAGAACGATGCTCGTCACCAGCCCAACCACGCGCGCCGCCGTCTCGAAATCTAGCGTCATCCACGTCCAGCCGGGTCTGCGTGGATTGGACGGTGCTGTCCACCGATGGCGTCAATCCCATAGGCCTTGAAGACCTGCTGGATGATCTGGCGCTGATCGGTGCGCAGGTGAAAGCTGTGTACTCCGGCCGTGGGCGCCAGTTTCACCGCTTCGCCGGCCGTGCCTGCGCCTCTGCTCGTAGCTGGGCCTGGACTGCCCCAGCAGGGCATCGTCTCCCAGCTCGTACAGGTGCTGGTTCACCTGAATGTTTTTTGGGTCCAGTTCGAGCGCATGGGCCAGGGCCGCGCGCGCCTGCGCCGCATCGCCGCGCAGCCGGTCTTTGGCCGCGGCCTGAATCAGCGCCGTCACCGCGTGGCTGCGCGCCACGCTCGCCGCCAGCCGGTAGTCGGCATTGCCGGGGTCCAGCTCGGCCGCCTGCTCATAGCCGCGCATGGCCTCTTCAAACTGCTCGTCAACAAAGAGCTTGCTGGAGGCAAGATAGAGTTTAGCCGCCCGCCGCCGGTCGGCGTTGCGCACGGTTTTGGCCGGCTGCGCCTCCGAGGCTGTCGCTGAAGCGGGGGCTGTGGCTGCGCTCTGGGCGGAGGGGGTTGCACTATCCGCAGCAGGCTTCGCCGCTTGCGCCTGAACGCATGCTGGCTAACACCGCCAGTAGCAGCGCGGGCGCCCAAAGTTGCGCACAATCGCCTGAATAACGGATGGGTCTTGCATAGGTGCGTTGCGCTGGCTGGTGGGGAAGTCTGCATGTCCTTGAGGAGCGCCGTCAGCCCCGGCCGATGACCTGGCGGGTGGCGCTATAGACAGGACGTTCGCTGCGCGGCGGACGCTTGAGGCCGGCGCGCACTTCGGCCAGGCTCAATTCCAGCTCCGCCATCGTCCGGCTCAGCGTGTTGCGATGCATCCCCAGCTCGTCGGCCGCCTTGCACTGGTTTCCCCGGTGCGCCACCAGCACTTCGCGCAGATATTGTTTCTTGAACTCGCGTACGGCCTCCTCGTAGCGAATACCGCTGGAATGCATTTGCGTTACCAGGCCGTCCAGAACTCGTTTCACGTCCACCTCTGCTTGCTCTACTAGATTGCCATATTCCGCTGGGTTGCGCTTGCAAAAAAAATCACAATCTGCCGCTGCCCGGGTGCAGCCACTCCGGCGACTCTTCTTCCAGCTCCTTGAGCCCCTTCCGGACGCGCCGGGCCAGCTCTGCCGGGCTCATCTGCGTGCTCAAATGACAGGCCCCGAAAAAGTACTTGGGCAGTTTGGCCTCCCTCAGCCAGTGGGCCTTGGGGAAAAAGGCCAGAGCCGCCAGAATCACCAGCGTCACCAGCAGCGCGCCCTGAAAAAAGCCGAAGGCCGCCCCTGCCAGCCTGTCCAGGCAACCCAGCCCCAGGTGGTGGAAAACCTTGGAAAGAATTTTCCCGGCAACCCCGGCCAACCCCATCACAATCAGCGCAATCAGCAGAAACCCAATCGCATTGGCCACCGCCTCAACACGCACCATGGGCAAAAACAGCTCCGCGATGAGGCCATAGTTCCAGGCCGCCAGCGCCAGGCCCAGCACCAGGCCGCCCAGCGAGAAGACAGAGCGGAAGAAGCCCTGGGTCAGCCCTCCCAGCATGGTCAGCACCATCACCACCACGATAGCCCAATCCACCAGCGCCATCTCTTGCTCCTTCTGACGCGCTCCGGAATCCCTCTACGTCCCGCAACTAGCTCTCCGCCTGCCGCATGCAAATCCGCTTGTCCAGGTACGGACCAGTAGAGAATAATGCCCCTGTAGGCTGTGCAGAGTACTCATGGAAAAATCTTCACGGAAAAGTCGGAGTATTCGATTTTCAAAGCAGGAGATCAATTTGTCAATCTCTCTTCCGCGTCTGTTGAGAAAGAAGGACTTCACAGCATGAAGATCGGATTCTGTCACTACAAAGTGTTCAAAAATGACGCAAAAATGATTTGCAATTTGTTCAATTCTGTACAGTATTCGAATTCGTTAATGTCGTTACACACGTGTGTGATGGCCGTCACGGAACGACCTCCTCACATGGGAGACACTCCACTTGTCAACATGGTTCGGAGGGCCTGTACGAATGTCCTCTTTGAGCCGGGCGACACGGAGTAGCCGTGGAAAGGGGAAGCCGCAGCTAGCTTCGTTTGTGCAGGGATCACCAGTAGCCGCGTGCTACCGACCTCCAGTGCCGGCTACTGGTCCCCGTCTTAACTTGTTACATACAAGCGCCTCCGAGGTGACGCTATCCTTCGGAGGCGTTTTTTCGTTCGGTTATCGAATGAATGTCCCTACATGAACATTTTTAAACGATTTGCAGGTTGTACCCAAATGCTCCACCCTCGCCGCAAATGTATGACGAGTAAGGACAGGGCATAGGCTCAAGTCAACGCAACGAGCGTTTCTTACCGGCTCTTCGCCACTTCTTCCACCGTCACCGGATCAAGAAACGGCATCTGCGCGCGCAGCTTCTTGCCGACGATCTCCACCGGATGCTTGGCTTCAGCTTCGCGGAAGGCCAGAAACTCCTTCCTGCCGGAGTTCTGGTCGGCCAGGAAGCGCTTGGCAAAGCTGCCATCCTGAATCTCGGCCAGAATCTGTTTCATCGCCTTGCGGCTCTCGGCGTTGATGACGCGCGGGCCGCTCACGTAGTCGCCGTACTCGGCGGTGTCAGAGATCGAGTAGCGCATGTACGCCAGGCCTCCGCGATAGATCAGATCCACGATCAGCTTGAGCTCGTGCAGCACCTCGAAGTAAGCGCTCTCCGGCTGATAGCCCGCCTCGACCAGCGTCTCAAAGCCCGCCTTGATCAGCGCGCTGACGCCGCCGCACAGCACCGCCTGCTCGCCGAAGAGGTCGGTCTCGGTCTCTTCCTTAAAAGTCGTCTCCAGCACCCCGGCCCGCGTGCAGCCGATGCCCTTCAGGTAGCTGAGATTGAGCGCGTGCGCCTTGCCGGTCGCGTCCTGGTGGATGGCGATCAGTCCCGGCACGCCGCCGCCTTCGACGAAGACCTCGCGCACCCGATGGCCGGGCGCCTTGGGCGCGGCCATGCCCACGTCGATGTCCTTGGCCGGCACGATGGTCTTGAAGTGGATGTTGAAGCCGTGCGCGAACATCAGCAGCTTGCCCGCGCTCAGGTTCGGCCCGATCTCTTCGGCATACACCTTCGCTTGAATCTGATCGGGCGCGAGGATCATCACCACATCGGCCCACTTGGTCGCTTCAGCAGCCGTGACCACTTCGAAGCCCGCCTTCTTCGCCTTGGCAATGGACTCCGCTTCCGTGGCGGGCAGGCCCACTTTGACCTGTACGCCGGAGTCCTTGAGGTTGAGGGCATGAGCGTGCCCTTGCGAGCCGTAGCCGATGATGGCTACCTTCTTGGCCTGAATGAGCTGAGAGGTCGGCATCGTGATCGTAGTAAGTCTTCGCCATGTTTTTCTCGTTTCCTTTGCTGGAGTGGTGAAATGTTGATCTGAAAAAACTCGTTCTTTGCGTTCGGCCTATTCCGGCTCAGCCGCGCCGTCTTCCACGGACTCTTCCGCTGGCTCGTCTGTCCCGGTGCCCATGGCCTTGAGTACGCCGCTGGTGTGGTGGCCGCGGCGCATGGTCATCTTGCCGCTGCGGCAAATTTCCAGAATGCGGTTCTCGCCTTCTTCAAGTACCTGGATCAGTCCTTCGATCTTGCTTTCCACGCCGGTCAACTGGATAGTCAGCGACTCCGTTGCCACATCCACGATGTCGGCGCGAAAGACCTCCACCAGCTCGAAGATCTGCGAACGGTTGCGGTGCGTGGCGGCCACCTTGATGAGCGCCAGCTCGCGGGTCACCGACGGCGCCTGGGCGATGTCGTCCACATCGACCACATTCTCCAGTTTATACAGGCTGGCGCGGATGCGGTGGCCGGCCTCGGCCGAGGCCTCGCAGACCAGCGTCAGCCGCGACAGTCCAGCGCGCTCGCTGCGCCCCACGGTGAGCGAGTGGATGTTGATGTTCAGGCGGCGGAAGAGCGAGGCCACGCGCGTCAGCACGCCCGGCCGGTCTTCAACGTAAGCGACAAATGTGTGCATCATAATAGTCTCTCTGCACCCTAATCCTTTCCCGGCCGGCGGATCATCTCGTGCAATGAAGAGCCGGCGGAAATCATCGGATAAACCGAGTCTTCCTTCTCCACCTTGAAGTTGAGCAGAAATGTTCCCGGCGCTGAGCGCGCCTGCTCACGGCCGCAGCCACTTCGGCGCGGGTGCGAACGGTGAGGCCCTCGATGCCGTGCGCATCCGCCAGCTTGACGAAATCGGGGCTGACCATCGGCGTGGCTTCGTAGTTCTTCTCGTAGAAGAACTCCTGCCACTGGCGCACCATGCCGAGGTAGCCGTTGTTGATGACGGCGATGTTGATCTTGATGCCTTTCCTGCACGATGGTCGCCAGCTCGGCCGCCGTCATCTGGAAGCCGCCGTCGCCGGCGATCACCCAGACTTCCTTCTCCGGGCAGGCGAACTTTGCGCCGATGGCCGCGGGCAAACCGAAGCCCATCGTCCCCAGGCCGCCGGAGGTGATCAGCGAGCGCGGCTGCTCGTGGTGGTAGTACTGCGCCTCCCACATCTGGTGCTGGCCCACGTCGGTCACCACAATGGCGTTGCCGCCGGTGATGCGCCAGATATCGTGAATCACGTGCGCCGCGTAAAGGTGGCCGCGAGTCGGGCAGGTTCTTGATGTCGCGCACCGCCACCTCGCCCTTGCTGGCTTCGATGGTCTTGATCCACGCCGAGCCGTCGCGGCCGCTGATGCGCGGCAGCAGAGTTCTCCAGCACCTCGCGCAGATCGCCGATCAGCGGCACATCGACCTTGATGTTCTTGTTCATCTCGGCCGGGTCCACCTCGATGTGAATCTTCTTGGCCTTGGTGGCATAGGTCGAGAGTGGTTCCGGTGACGCGATCATCAAACCTCATGCCGCAGGCGATCAGCAGGTCGGCCTCCTGAATGGCGTGGTTGACCCACGACTCGCCGTGCATGCCCATCATGCCCAGGTTGAGCTTGTGCGAGGCAGGGAAGCCGCCCAGCCCCAGCAGCGTAAGCGCCACGGGAATCTGCGCACGCTCGGCCAGCGCGTACAGCTGCTCCTCGGCGCCGGATTCGATAATGCCGTGGCCGGCCAGAATCACGGGCCGCTTGGCGTTGCGAATCAACTCGGCAGCCTGCTCCAGCCCGTGCTCCTCCACCTTCAGCATGGGGTGCGGACGATGCGGACGCGGCTTGGCTGCGGCAAAGTCGAACTCCGCCGTGGCCTGCTGCGCGTCCTTGGTAATATCCACCAGCACCGGGCCGGGGCGTCCCGACTGCGCAATCTGGAAGGCGTAGCGAATCGCCGGAGCAATATCCTCGGCGCGGCTGATGAGGAAGTTATGTTTGGTCACCGGCAGAGTGATGCCGGTAATGTCCACTTCCTGAAACGCGTCGCGTGCCCAGCACCTTGCTGGAGACGTTGCCGGTGATGCAGACAATGGGAATCGAATCCAGCATGGCGGTGGCGATGCCGGTCACCAGGTTCGTCGCGCCCGGTCCGCTGGTCGCAATCGCCACGCCCACCTTGCCCGAGGCGCGCGAGTAGCCGTCGGCCATGTGCGCCGCGCCCTGCTCGTGACGCACCAGCGTGTGGTGAATGGGAAACTTGCGCAGCGCGTCGTAGACCGGCAGAATCGCCCCGCCGGGATAGCCGAAGACCTGCGTCACGCCCTCGCCCTCCAGCGTGGCCCACACAATCTCCGCGCCGGTCAGGCGGGCGGGCGGGTTATTCGGTGCTTGCGTCTTGGCTTTGGTTCCCATGTGAAGACCTCCTCTGAACTGTTCGCTGTCCACTGTCTGCTACTGTTCTTACGTCGTTGCTCCTTCAGATGCGCTCGTTACCCGGTCCACATACTTGCGGAAGACGCCGCGCGGCCAGCGCAACGCCGGCGGCTTGAAGCCCTTCAGCCGCTTTGCCATTTCCTCGTCGCTGATTTCAACGTCGAGCTTGCGATTGGGAATGTCGAAGTGGATGATGTCGCCCTCGCGCACCGCGGCAATCGGTCCGCCATTAAACGCCTCTGGCGCCACGTGCCCGGCGGTGAAGCCTCTCGTCGCGCCGCTGAAGCGCCCGTCGGTCAACAGCGCCACCGTCGCGCTCAGCTCGGCATTCGAGCTGATAGCCGCCGTCACTTGCAGCATCTCTCGCATGCCCGGCCCGCCCTTCGGTCCTTCATAGCGAATCACCAGCACGTCGCCCGGCTTGATCTGCCCGGCCTGCACGGCGGCAAAGCGTCCTCCTCGCAGTCAAAGACGCGCGCCGGTCCGCGATGCTCCACGCGGTCAGCCGCGGCAATCTTCATCACGCAGCCTTCGGGAGCAAGATTGCCCTTCAGAATCACCAGGCCGCCATTGGGCTTGATGGGCTTCTCGAATGTGCCGATCACCTGCTGCCCCGGAGTCTCCTTGGCCAGCGCGGCCTCTTCCGCCAGCGTCTTTCCGCTGATGGTCAGCGCCGAGCCGTCAGCGTGTTTTGCGTCGATCAGCCGCTTGGCCAGCAGCCGCGAACCGCCCGCCGCCTGATAATCCGAAGCGACAAATTTTCCCGCCGGAGTCAGCGAGCAGATGTACGGCGTGCGCTTGCTGATCGCGTCGAAATCGTCAATGGTCAGCGGAATATTCATCTCCCGCGCAATGGCCAGCAGATGCAGCACGGCATTCGTCGAGCCGCCGCTGGCGGCCACGCTGGCGATGGCGTTCTCCAGCGATTTGCGCGTAATGATCTGCGAAGGCCGGCGATTGGCGCGCACCGCGTCCATCAACATGCGTCCTGCTTCGCGCGTGGCGGCGAGCTTGTCCGGACTGGTGGCCGGAACGCCGGAAAGTTGAATCGGCGAGATGCCCAGAATTTCTCCGCTCATCGCCATGGTGTTGGCCGTGAATTGCCCGCCGCACGCGCCCGCGCCGGGACAGGCGTTGGCTTCCAGAGCCTCCAGGCCCGCGTCGTCGATCCGTCCCGCGGCGTGCGAGCCGATGCCCTCAAAGACATCCTGAATGGTGATGTCCTTGCCGTTCAGCTTGCCCGGCGCAATCGATCCGCCGTAAAGCATCATTCCCGGAATATCCAGCCGGCACAGCGCCATGATGATGCCCGGCATATTTTTGTCGCAGCCGCCGATGCCCACCAGGCCGTCGAAGAGATTGCCGCGCGCCACCAATTCAATCGAGTCGGCAATCACCTCGCGGCTACCAGCGAGGCCTTCATCCCCTGCGTGCCCATGGTGATGCCGTCGGGATGGTGATGGTGTTGAACTCCATCGGCGTGCCGCCCGCCTCGCGAATGCCCTCCTTGAGAGCCTCGGCAATCTCGCGCAGGTGCATGTTGCAGGTGCCGATCTCCGTCCAGGTATTTGCAATCCCGATAATCGGCTGGTGCAGTTCTTCTTTGCTGAAACCGACGCCGCGCAGATAAGAGCGCGCCGCCGCCCGGCTCGGCCCTTCGGTCATCGGAATGCTTTGCCGCTTGCCTTCAATGGTCATTGTGTTATTTCGCTTTCAGCCAATTGGCTTGGTCATGCTTCGCTTCAAATGCGTCCAGCGCCGCCTCGTGCCGCAGCGTCAGGCCGATGTCGTCCAGCCCTTCGATCAAACAGAACTTGCGGAAGGGATCAATCTCAAAGCTCGCCTTGAATCCCTTGCTGTCGGTCACCGTCTGCTCTTCCAGCGAGACAGTCAGTTGATAATTCGGAATCGTCTTTGCGTTCGTGAGCAACTCGGCCACCTGCTCTTCGCTCAAGCCGCGCCAGCACAATCCCGTTCTTGCCCGCGTTCGAAAAAAAGATGTCGGCAAACGACGGCGCAATCACCACGCGGAAGCCATAGTTTTCCAGCGCCCATGCGGCGTGTTCGCGGCTCGATCCGCAGGCAAAGTTCTTGCCCGCAATCAGAATCTGCGCGCCCTTGTAGCGCGGATCGTTCAGCACAAAATTCGGGTCCGGCTCGCCCGCCGCCGTGCGCCGCCAGTCGAAGAACAGAAAATCGCCGTAGCCGGTGCGCTCAATGCGCTTCAAAAACTGCTTGGGAATAATCTGGTCCGTATCGACGTTCGCCCGGTCCAGAGGCGCGGCCAGTGCGGTCAATGTGCGAAAGGGTTTCATCAGCCTTTCACCTCCCAATTAGCGAATGTCAACAAAGTGCCCGGCAATTGCGGCTGCCGCGGCCATCTCCGGCGAGACCAGGTGCGTGCGTCCGCCGCGTCCCTGGCGGCCTTCAAAGTTGCGGTTGCTGGTCGAGGCGCAGCGCTCGCCCGGCGCAAGAATGTCGGGGTTCATGCCCAGGCACATCGAGCAGCCCGGCTCGCGCCACTCAAATCCCGCCTCGCGGAAGATGCGGTCCAGCCCTTCTTTCTCCGCCTGCGCCTTCACCGCCTGCGATCCGGGAACCACCATCGCGCTCACCTTCGTGCTCACCTTGTAGCCCGCGGCAATGCGTGCCGCGGCGCGCAAATCCTCCAGCCGCCCGTTGGTGCAGGAGCCGATGAAGACGCGGTCGACGGCCACATCTGTCAAGCGGCGTGCCCGCCTTCAGGCCCATGTATTCAAGCGCGCGCTCCAGGCCCTTGCGCTCCTGCTCGTTGGTCGCGGCGGCCGGGTCGGGCACGGAGGCCGTAATCGGCGCCACCATCCCCGGACTCGTTCCCCAACTCACGTACGGCACCAGCTTCGCCGCATCGATCACCAGCTCGCGATCAAACTTTGCTCCGGGATCGGTGGGCAGCTTGCTCCACTCAGCCACGGCCTTCTCCCACTCCGCGCCCTTCGGAGAAAATCGTCTGCCCTTCAGGTAAGCGAAAGTCTTTTCGTCCGGAGCGATCATGCCCGCGCGCGCGCCGGCCTCGATGCTCATGTTGCAGACCGTCATGCGGCCTTCCATCGAGAGCGCGCGAATCGCCGAGCCGGCATACTCCACCACGCAGCCCGTCGCCCCGTCTGTCCCGATCTGCCCGATGATGGCCAGAATAATGTCCTTGGCCGTGACGCCCCTGCGGCAGCTCGCCTTCGACCGCGATGCGAAAGGTCTTGGGCTTCGATTGCGGCAGCGTCTGCGTGGCCAGCACATGCTCCACTTCGCTGGTGCCGATGCCGAAGGCCAGCGCCCCGAAGGCCCCGTGCGTCGAGGTGTGCGAGTCGCCGCAGACAATCGTCATGCCCGGCTTGGTCAGGCCCAGCTCCGGCCCGATCACGTGCACGATGCCCTGATCCGGCGAGTCCACGTCGTAAAGCTCGATGCCGAACTCCGCGCAATTCGTGCGCAGCGTGGCAATCTGCTTGGCCGCAATCTGATCGACGATGTTCAAGCGGCCGGCGATTGATCGTCGGCACATTGTGATCCACCGTCGCAACGCATCGGTCCGGCCGCCGCACCTTGCGCCCCGCCAGCCGCAACCCCTCGAAGGCCTGCGGCGAGGTCACCTCGTGCATCAAATGCAGGTCGATGTACAGCAGCGCCGGCTCGCCCTTCGGCTCGGCCACCAAATGCCGCTCCCAGACCTTTTCGAATAATGTCTTTGCTTCGCTGCTCATTCGACTCCTTTAGCTCGGATACCCCACCCTCGCCGCGTTCTTGTTTTTGCGGCTAGGGTGGGAGACCACAAACCTACTTCAGCATCGCCTTCACCGTCTCCCGCACCTTCGCGCCCATCTCGCGGGTTCCCAGCACGGTCAATCCCTCGGGGTTGGTGCGCGCCAGGTCCTGCGTGCGGAAGCCCTGTTCCATCACCTTGCGGACCGCCTTGACGATCGCATCGGCCTCGGCGTCGAGCCCGAAGGAGTGGCGCAGCAGCATCGCGCCGGTCAGAATCGTGGCCAGCGGATTGGCGATGTTCTTGTTGGCGTGCTTGGGCGCGGAGCCGTGCGCCGGCTCATACAAACCGATCTTGCCGCCGACGGTCCCCGAGGGCAGCATGCCCAGCGAGCCGGTGATCACCGAAGCCTCGTCGGTGAGGATGTCGCCGAAGGTGTTCTCCGTGACCACCACGTCGAAGTCGCGCGGACGCTTCATCAGGTGCATCGACATGGCGTCGACGAACTGGTGTTCCAGCTCGACATCGGGAAATTCCTTGGCGACCTCGATCACCGTGTCGCGCCACAGCTGCGAGACCTCGAGCACATTGGCCTTGTCCACGCTGCACAGCTTCTTGCGCCGCTTCTGCGCCAATTGAAAAGACGACGCGGGCCACGCGCGCCACTTCATCGCGCGTGTAGATCATGGTGTTGAAGGCTACGCCCTTTTCCTTGTCCCAGCCGCGTGGCTGGCCGTAGTAGAGGCCGCCGAGCAGTTCGCGGACAAACATAATGTCGGTGCCGTCGATGATCTCCGGCCGCAGCGGGCTGTTGACCGTCAGCTCCTTGAAGGCAAAAACGGGGCGCAGATTGGCAAAGCCGCCCAGTTTGGCGCGCAGTCCAAGCAGACCGGCCTCGGGGCGCTGGCTGGGGGGAAGAGCATTGAATTTGTCGTCGCCCACCGCGCCTAAAAACACGGCTTCGGAGTCGAGCGCGGCGGCAAGTGTGTCCGCCGGCAGAGGCGTTCCATCCTGTTCAATGGCCACACCGCCGATGCGCTTATATTCGAGCTGCAACGTGTGGCCGCCGGCCTGCGTTGCTTCTTGCAGTACCGCGATGCCTTGCTCTGTGATTTCAGGGCCAATGCCGTCTCCGGGTGTAACCAGAACTTTCAACTTCATTTCTTGCTCTCCTTATTCTTGGATGGTAGAGGGTTTTCCTGTCTGCGTTCCGGCTTAATCCGGCTATTTGCCGGCTCAATCCAGTTCGGCGACCGGCTCGCGGCGTTTTTCCCGAATCTGATCGGGCAAAATGCCCACCAGATCGTAGTCGTAAATGTTCTTCTTGCGGTCGGCCAGCGCCACAAAGCGGTAGTAGGTGTGTTGCAGCTCATCGCGGGTCAGGGTAAAGCCCAGCTGCTCCAGCCGGTTGCGCAGCGCCGCGCGCCCGGAGTGCTTGCCCAGCACCAGATGCGTCTTGGCCACGCCCACCAGCTCCGGGGTCATGATCTCGTAGCACAGCGGGTTGGCCAGCATCCCGTGCTGGTGAATGCCGGACTCGTGCGCAAAGGCGTTGTCGCCCACGATGGCCTTGTTGGGCGAGGGGCGGAAGGTGATGATCTGGCCCAGCACCTGGCTGGTGGGGTAGAGCTGATTCAGATTGATGCCCGAGGTGACGTCGAAGTGGTCGCCGCGCACATAGAGCGCGGCGGCAATCTCTTCCAGCGCCGCGTTGCCGGCCCTTTCGCCGATGCCGTTGATGGTGCACTCCACCTGCCGCACGCCTGCCGAGATGGCGGCCAGCGAGTTGGCCACCGCCAGTCCCAGGTCGTTGTGGCAGTGCGCGGAGAGAATGATGCCCTGCTCGTCGATGGCCGGAACGCGCTCCCGCACCTCGCGGAACATCTGCCCGTACTCTTCGGGCGTCGTGTAGCCCACCGTGTCCGGCATATTAATCGTTGTCGCGCCGGCCTCGACGGCGATGCGCACCATCTCCACCAGAAAGCTGCGCTCCGAGCGGGTGGCGTCCTCGGGCGAAAACTCCACATCGTCGCACAGCGAGCGCGCCAGCCGCACCGACTCGCCCGTCTGATCCAGCGCCTGCTGCGCGGCTCATCTTCAATTTGTATTCCAGATGCAGATCGCTCGACGCCAGAAAAACGTGAATGCGGGCGCGGTCGGCGAACTGCAGCGCGCGCGAGGCCATCTCGATGTCTTCGGTCTTCGCCCGAGCCAGGGACGCGATGCGCGGCTTGCGGATTGCCTGGGTAATCGTGGCGATGGCCGCAAAGTCGCCCTCCGAGGCCATGGCGAAGCCGGCCTCGATGATGTCCACGCCCAGATCCTCCAGGGCGTGCGCCATGGTCAGCTTTTCCTGCGTCGTCATGCTGCAGCCCGGCGACTGCTCGCCGTCGCGCAGCGTGGTGTCAAAGAAGACGATGCGGTTGTTCGCCATCAAACGGCCTCCGCGGCAGATGTTTTGCCTGAGTTATTCAGTATTATACATGTCGCTATATAAATCAAAGTTATTATAGTTGTAGAAACGATTAGTATTGCTTATACTGACCAATGTTATGGAACTCCACCAACTCGAAACCTTTCTCGCCGTTGCCGAGGAGCGCAGCTTCTCCCGCGCCGCCCTGCGCCTGCACCGCACCCAGCCGGCGGTCAGCCAGGTCATCCGCAAGCTGGAGGCCGACGTGGGCGAGACGCTCTTTGACCGCGCTGCCCGCGATGGCTCGCTGACCGCCTCCGGCGTGCTGTTGCGCGACTATGCGCTTGCGCCTGCTCGCCCTGCGCCGCGAGGCCTCCAGCGCCCTCGGATGAGCTGAAGAGCCTGGAGCGGGGCCGTCTGCAACTGGCGGCCAACGAGTACACCTGCATCTACCTGCTGCAGGCCATCGACCGCTTCCGCCGCGAGTTTCCTCACATCACCGTCACCGTGCACCGCATGTTGGCCTCGCGCATTCCCGAGGAGCTGAACCTGCGCACCTTCGAGATGGGCATGATCTCCTACCGCCCCGATCCGGCGCATTTCCGCTCCATCGCGGTCTACGCCGACAGCCTGGCCTTCATCGTCAGTCCCAGCCATCCGCTGGCCGGGGCCCGGCGCGTCTCCATCACCGATCTGGGCGAGGAGCTGTTCGTGGCGCATAACGTGGCCTCGCCCCTGCGGCGCCGGGTGATCGAGGCCTTTCAGAAGTACAGAACGCCCCTCAACATGGGCATCGAGCTGCCCACCATCGAGGCCATCAAGCGCTTTGTGGCCATGGGCAACGGGGTGGCGCTGGTGCCTCACCTCACCGTGGCCAGGGAACTGGAGGCCGGCGACCTGGTGCGTGTGCCGGTCGACGAACTGGAGGCCAAGCGCGTGCTGCGTCTGGTCTGCCGGCGCCAGGCCACGCTCTCCTACGCCGCCAAGGCCTTTTTGCGCACCGTCCGGGCGCTGGCCCAGGAGCAGGGTCCGCCCTTCCACTACCATGTGGAACGGGCGGGCTGAATCAGGATCAAAAACTGTAGTCATCCTGAGCGTAGTTTGGCGCAGCTTTTGGCTGAAATCAGTCGAAACTGCACGTCTCGAAGAGATCCTGCTTTTCCGGCCTTTCCGCACGGCCCGAAACGCCCCTTTGCCCCTCCCTGCGTCTATAGCCTCAGATGGTTTCCGGAGTCACGGCTTGTGCCAGGAACCGCCCCGGCCAGTTACAATGCTGAGAGTGGGGCCCGGCGCGAACCGAGGCGCCGGAATCGAAAAGCTCGTTGCCAGCCGGACGGTTGAGCAGTCGTGAGGATCAGGACCGTATGAAGAAGATCGCCTTATTTGCATTTCTGCTGGCCGTGTGCGTGGCCGCAGGCCGCGCTCAGGAAAGCCGCCAGGACATCAGCCTTAGCGGAACGGCGCTTATTGAGCCGTTCATTGCCTCGTCAACCGACGCTCAGGTTCACTCCAACTACGCTTTGGGCGCGCTGGCCAGCTACCGTTTCATGCTGACGCCCTCCAGCGCCGTCGAGGCCAACTACGGCATCACCTACCAGAACAAGATCAATTACCATGATCGGCAATACCAACCACTATCAGGTGCTGACCCGCACCCAGGAGATGTCGGCCGAGTACGTCCGCAGCTTCAACTTCCGCAAGTACAATCCCTTTGTCGAGGCCGGACCGGGCGCGCTCATCTTCCTGCCCATCCGCAACTCCGGCACCACCACGCTGGACGCCAAGCAGCAGACCCAGATGGCCGCCTTCTACGGCGCCGGCATCGCGCGCGAGATCAGCCCCAGCTTCGACATCCGCGCCGAGTTCCGCGGCATCGTCACCAAGGTGCCCACCTTCAACGATACGGTCGAGCAGTTCACCACCAACAAGTGGTACAACATTTACATGCCGGTGATCGGCGTGGCATACCACTTCTGATCCTGCTGGCAAATGCTGTTGAATGAAGGGGATGGGCCTCGGCTCATCCCCTTCTGTTGCTGCCAGCCTCACGCAATAGTCGCGCCCTGGGCCGCAACCCGTGTATCCTCAGCCCATGGATAAGGACGTCTTCCCCCACGCCGCCGCCAACCTGCTCGAACACTCAGCCTCCTCCTACCTGCGCTCCGCGCGCCATCAGCCCGTCCGCTGGCATCCCTGGGGCGATGCGGCCTTTGCCCGCGCCCAATCCGAGGACAAGCCCATCCTGCTCGACATTGGCGCCGTCTGGTGCCACTGGTGCCACGTCATGGACCGCGAGTCCTACGAGAACCCGGAGATCGCCGCCCTCATCAACGAGCATTATGTCGCCGTGAAGGTGGATCGCGACGAGCGGCCCGACGTGGACGCGCGCTACCAGGCCGCCGTTTCGGCCATCACCGGCCAGGGCGGCTGGCCGCTGACCGCCTTTCTCACTCCCGACGGCCGCCCCTACTTTGGCGGCACCTATATTCCCCCCGACGACCGCTATGGCCGGCCGGGTTTTGGCCGCGTGCTCACCGCCCTGGCCCAGGTCTGGCGCGAGCGCCGCGATGAGGCGCTGGAAACCGCCTCCAGCACCATGGCCGCCATCGAGCACAATGAATCCTTTTCACGGGCGCGGCGGCGAGCTCTCGCTGGAGCTGGTCAGACAAGATCGCCGCCTCCATCCTCGCGCAATTTGACCCGCGCAACGGCGGCTTCGGCTCGCAGCCCAAGTTTCCTCACCCCGGCGCTCTGGACCTGCTGCTGCACGTTGGCCTGAATCGCAATCCAAAACAGCTTTCTCAACAGGATGCGGAAAAACTTGATGGCAGCTCCCGTTTTGTGTCAGGGCACGACTTTACTGGCTGCGGAAAAATGCCAACGGAGTCGCACGAAGCGTCAGGGCACGACTTTAGTCGTGCCGCAAATGCACCAAAATAAATCGGGGCTTTAGCCCCTGAGGCACATGGCCTTCTGCACCACCCTCGAGCACATGGCCCGCGGCGGCGTCTACGACCAGCTCGCCGGCGGCTTTCATCGCTACAGCGTGGACGAGCGCTGGCGCGTTCCGCACTTCGAGAAGATGCTCTACGACAACACCGAGCTGCTGCGCAACTACCTGCACGGCTTTCAAAGCCTGGGCCGCGAGGATTTTCGCCGCATCGCCGAAGAGATCGCCGCCTGGCTGCTGGCCACCATGAGCGACCGCGAGCAGGGCGGCTTCTATGCCTCGCAGGACGCCGACATCAACCTCGACGACGACGGCGACTACTTCACCTGGACGCTGGCCGAGGCGCGCATGGCGCTGCTCGCGGCCAATTTTTCCCCAGACGACATCGGCCTCGCCCTGCGCTATTGGGACATCGGCGAACTGGGCGATATGCGCCACGATCCGGCCCGCAACGTCCTTCACCTCACCAATCCATCGAGGAATTGGCCACTGAAACCGGCCAAAGCGTGGACGACCTGCGCCCGCTCCTGGACTCTGCCCGCCGCACGCTGCTCGCGGCCCGCTCCCGGCGTCCCACGCCCTTTATTGACCGCACGCTCTACACCGGCTGGAACGCCATGGCGGTCAGCGCCTGTCTGGAAGCTGCCCGCATCCTCAAGCTCAACGTGGCCGGCGACTTTGCCTTGCTCACCCTCAACCGGCTGCTCCGCTGAAGCCTGGGACGGCGAGCCAGATCCCTCTCCCACGTCATCGCCTATGGCGACAGTACAAGGCGCTGCCGCCAGACAAGATTCCCGGCACGCTCGACGACTACGCCTTCACCGTCCACGCCTGCATCGATGCCTGGCTGGCCAGCGGCGAGATGCGCTACTACCACGCCGCCGTCAAGCTGGCCGATGCCATGATCGCCCTCTTCCACGACCCCATCGCCGGAGCGTTTTTCGACACCGCCGCGCCGTCCGCCGATGCGCCGCCGCTGGGCGCTCTCTCCGCCCGCCGCAAGCCCCTGCAGGACTCGCCCACCCCCGCCGGCAACCCCACCGCCGCCTCCGCCCTGCTGCGCCTCGAATCCCTCAGCGGCCGCGCGGAGTATCGCCAGATTGCCGGGCAGACTCTCGCCTCCTTTGCCGGCATCGTGGAGCACTTCGGCCTCTATGCCGGCTCATACGGTCTGGCCCTGGAGCGGCTGCTCCTCGACCCGGTGCAGGTGGTGGTGATCGGTTCCGGTCCGGAAGCCGAGCAACTGGAGTCAATCTGCCCTGTCCCGCTTCGCCGTCAACCGCACCGTCATCCGCATCGCTCCCGAACGGCTGGTTCCCGGTGGCCTTCCCCCGGCGCTGGCAGAAACCCTGCTTCATGCTCCCCGGCCTGAAGGCGCCGCAGCCTGGGCCATCGTCTGCCGCGGCCACACCTGCCTGCCGCCGATTACCGATGCCCAGGCGCTCACGAATGATCTGAACAATCAAGTTTGAAGCCCATCTCCTCAGCCGTATCCATTTGCGGATACTCTGCCGCTGTGCCCCGCAAATCCAATTGTGGGAATGAGAAAAACGTGGATGAATTCCGTTGCTGGATTCTCTTTGAATCGCCCGCTATAAGTCTACGTTGATTCTACTGGACTTATGCTGGAATCTGTCCGCCAGCCATCCGCTGGAACGTGTTATTTTCGTGTAGTCAATCCCGGCTGCAACACTCTTGTACCACTGGAGTTCGGCTCCTGCGCCGCCGATAAGAACCGTACAGGGCTGATTGCCGCTGGCGCTGGAGTTGTGCGAAGGAACGCATGAGGCGGGTTGGTTTAATTCGGGTTCTGGTCTGCTGGTTGGTGTTTTCAGCCCTCCTTCCGGCGCAGCAGTATGTCTTTCGCTCCTTCCGCCAGGCTGAAGGGCTCAAGAACCTCGCCATCAACGCTATGGCGACCGACCGCTCAGGTTTTCTCTGGATCGCCACGGAGAACGGCGTTTACCGCATTTCTAGGCTCCGGCTTTGATCGCTATGGCGTGGAGCAGGGAATTGCCGAAATCAATGTCCGGGATATGATTTCGGATCTGGACGGCACTATCTGGGTGTCCACTGATAAGAATCTCTATCGCTGGGACGGGCAACGATTTTCATCCCGCGGGGCGAGATCCGATCCCCGTCGAGGGTCGGAGGCTAATGGTCGTCGAAGACGCGCGCCATCTGTTGCTTGTGCAAAACGGGCAGCCCTACCGGTTGGAGCACGATTCCGCGGGGCGGATGCTCTCCTTTTTACCCCTGTTTCCGGATCGTATGCTGGCCTCGCTGCCGGACTTGGCACATGTGATCAGCCTGAGTGTGGTGCACGATCCGCAAGGCGGCATCCGCGTCTGGGCCGGATGCGGCAAGAGTCTCTGTACCTGGCCGGATGGAGAGGCTGGGAATCTTGCCCAGCCGCGCGACGGCGGCGTGTCCGTATGGGGCAAGGACAAAGGCATTCCCAAGGATTACTGGCAGAGTGTTCTCCTCGATCGCTCCGGCACTCTTTGGGTTGGAAGCCGCTCTTACGTGGCCGCCATGCCGAAGGGCGCCGCGCGCTTTGTCGATCGCGCCATCCCCGGCTCCGCACCGGAAAACCGCTATGGTCACGCTCCCCTGATCGAAGACCGGGAGGGCCGGATCCTGGCGCCCACCGATGAGGGAATTGCCCGCTGGGAAGGAGCCGGTTGGCGGATCATTGGCAAGGCCAACGGGTTGGAGCGTGCCAGTCGCATTTTGAGCTTGGCCTTCGATACGGCCGGCGACCTGTGGATTGCCAGTCGCGGAGACGGACTTTACCAGTGGGTCGGCTATGATGATTGGGAAAGTTGGAGCGAACTGCAGGGTTTGCCTTCCACAGGCATCTGGGCCATCGCACCGCTCAACGCGGATCGTCTTTTGGTGGGAACGGAACGCGGGCCTGCATGGATTGACCCGCGCACGGGCGTCGCCGGTCCGCTCTCCACCCTGCAGCCGTGGCCCTTTGGCCAGGTAAGGGGAATAGGTATTGAGCGTGACGGATCTCTCAGTGTCGCCACTTTTGCGGGCAGCATTCTTCGACTCGATCCCCGCACGGGACGCACGGATCAGATAGCTAAGCTGACAGAACCGATCTACATTGCCGTCGCGGATTCCTCCAGACGATTGTTTTTTGAAACGGCCCATGGTCTCTATCTCCGCGATGCCGGAGCCCTGAACTCCGCGCCCCATCGGATATCCGCCGTGGATGCACTAACCGGAAGTTCCACCGAGTTTTTTGATAGCTGCGAGTCGCCGGACGGCACGGATTGGTTTGCCGCCGGAAGCCGTCTGTTGCGCCTCAAGAACGGCCAGTGGAGTATGCCGGAAATCGAAGGAATATCCCCGCAGGGCGGAAGTATGTGGGCCTTGTCCTGTGCCAGGGATGAGACGTTGTGGATTGTCAACAGCCGGGAAGAGATATGGCGGCTGACGCCGCGCGGCGATCGGTTACAGGCTTGGAAACTGGAACCTCCGCCAGAGCTGAGCGCCGTCGATCTCCTGGCGATCCATGCTGACCATCGCGGATGGGTCTGGCTGGGAACCGATCAGGGCTTGCTCGTATGGAACGGACAGAGCTGGCGTCATCTCACCCAGGAGAGCGGCCTGATCTGGAACGATGTCAATCAAGGAATGTTGAAAGAGACCTCCGACGGCTCACTGTGGATTGGTACCACCGGCGGTGTGAGTCACCTGCTCCATCACGAACGGGTCTTCGATCCCATTCCGCTCACCGTTTCCCTCACCGCGTTTCAACGCGGCGAAACCAGTTATCTCGGAGCACGCCAAGTAACTCTGCCATGGGGTGGCGCGCCGCTGATCTTCCAAATCTCCTCGCCCACCATGCGCAACCGCAGCGAGCTGGCCTTGAAGATTCGTATGGCGGGCTATCAGTCCGAGTGGATGGAAACCCATGACGGCAATGCCACCTTCGCCCACCTTCCCCCGGGTAAGTTTACCTTTATGGCCATGGCCTGCAACCCCGGCCTCAATGCTTGTTCCGCCCCGGTGCAGGTGGACATCACGGATTCTGCCGCCCTGGTGGAGAACCATATGGTTTTACGGGTTATGTCGTCCTGGCCTTTTTCCTTCTGCTGATCGCTGCCGGTCATCTTTACGCCCGGCAACTGCGCGCCAGAAGCAGGGATCTGGAACGGCTGGTCTTCGAGCGCACCAGGGAACTGGAGGCCAGCCGCGAGCAGTTGCGCATCCAGGCCACCCACGACGGCCTCACCGGTATGCTCAACCGCACGGCGATCCTGCGCATCTTAGCGGCGGAGATGGACCGCGCCCGCCGCGAAAGCCGCACCGTGGTTGTGGCGCTGGTCGATCTGGACCACTTCAAGCGCATCAACGACAGCTACGGGCACCTGCGCTGGCGATGATGCGCTTGCGCTGGTTCGCCGCCGCGGTCGGCGCCGCCATTCGTCCCTATGACCATGCCGGCCGCTACGGCGGTGAGGAGTTCCTGCTGGTCCTTACCGAGCTGCCCCGCGATGCTGTCGAACAGAGATTGGCCAGCCTCCATGCCGCCATCTCCAACCTCGAGATCTGCGAGTTAGGGACCCAGTTCACGCTCAACTGCAGCATGGGCGCCACCGTCTTCGACCCATCCGATCACGCCGGCAGCGTCGAATCCCTGCTCGCCATCGCCGACCAGGCCTTGTATGCCGCCAAAGCAGACGGGCCGCAATCGCGTCGTCTTCCGCGCCCCCGGTCACTAGTCCTTTGTCCCTGAGCCCTGCCCCTTGATCTCTGATCTCTGTTCTCTGGCCCCACTAAATACCCGGTTGGGATCGCCCGGCAGCAGTCCCTGCTCCTCCAGCGCCAGCCGCACCCGCCGCCGGAACTCCCGCACCGGCGCGTATTGTTTCGTGGCCAGCGTCTTGAAAACCACCGGGAAGATCAGCTCCGAGCCTTTGATCGCATCCACGCCCAGAATCTGCGGGTCGGCCACAAAAACCTCGCGGAACTCCTCGCTCGCGCGAATCTCCATGGCAATCCCCTTCAGCAGCTCCAGCACCTTGTCGGGATTGGCGCTGAAATCCACGCTCACGTTGACGGTGGCCACCGAGTAGCCCACGCTCAGGTTGGCCACGGTGGTGATCTGCGAGTTGGGAATGATGTACAGCGTCCCGTCGGCGTCGCGGACCGCGGTCTTGCGCAGGGTCATCGCCTCCACGGTTCCGGCCACCCCGGCCAGCCGCACCGTGTCTCCCACGTTGAACTGGTCCTCGATGAGAATCAGCATGCCGTTGAGTACGTCCTTGACGATGTTCTGGGCCGCCAGACCGATTGCGATTCCGGCAATCCCCGCCGAAGCCAGCAACGGCGCCAGATTCACGCCCAAAGCATCAAGAATCTGCAATCCGGCGATCAGCCAGATGATGGCCAGCCCGGTGGTGCGGACGATCCCGGCCACCGTCTTCACCTGGGCGATGTGAGCGGGCGTGGCCGAGTGCCGCTCCGCCGCGCGGGTCATCTGAAAGGTGATCAGGCGCAAGCAACCGCATGAGAACAAAGGCAATTGCCGCCACCACCAGCAGATGCGGCAGCTTGGTGCGGATAAACTCCTGGGCATCGACAGCCCACTCGTCCACCACCCTGCCCAGGAACCGCCCCTCCGCAAACAAGCCCGTTCTTGCCGCCAGCAACAAAACAAATGAGTGCATCCCAAAACTCCTCTCTCTAATCTAATCTGCTGGCTGGGTTGTTACAATCAGTAGTTGTCGATTCAATTTCCCCGCAATGCAGGCAAACCGGTCATTTTAGGAGTGAAGGGAATGGAACTAGCAGCTTTCCAGCGCTCGTGAGTCCCTGTCGGCCGCCGCCGCCAGCCTGCCCCCTCGGCAGTTGGTTGAAATCTACCGGCTGATGCTGCTCTCCCGCCGCGTGGACGACCGCGAAATCCTGCTCAAGCGCCAGCAGAAAATCTTCTTCCAGATCTCCGGCGCCGGCCACGAGGCGCTCGGCGTCGGCGCGGCCCTGGCCATGCGCCCCGGCTACGACTGGTTCTTCCCCTACTATCGCGATCGCGCCCTCTGCCTGGCGCTCGGCTTCACCCCGGCCGACATGATGCTGCAAGCCGTCGGCGCGGCCACCGATCCGGCCAGCGGCGGCCGCCAGATGCCCACCCACTGGAGCAGCACTGCGCTCAACATCGTCAGCCTCTCCTCCGCCACCGGCACGCAATTGCTCCACGCCGTTGGTTGCGCCGAGGCCGGCCGCTACTTCAGCCTCCATCCCGAAGCCGCTGAAAAAACCGTCGGCGACTACCGCGCCTTCCGCGACGTCACCTTTCACGGCGATGAGGTGGTCTACGCCTCCATCGGCGAGGGTTCCACCTCCCAGGGCGAGTTCTGGGAGGCCATGAACACCGCCTCCAACAACAAGCTCCCCGTCATCTTCTGCGTGGAAGACAACGGCTACGCCATCAGCACTCCGGTCGAGGTCAGCATGCCCGGCGGCAACATCTCCCGCCTGGTGGCCAACTTCCCCAACTTCCACTTTGTCGAGGTGGACGGCACCGATCCCGAGGCCAGCTTCCGCGCCTTTCAATCCGCCGTGGCCTACTGCCGCGCCGGCCTCGGCCCCGCCTTTGTCCACGGCCACTGCATGAGGGCCTACTCCCACTCGCTCTCCGACGACGACCGCCTCTATCGCCCCCAGGCCGAGCGCGAGGCCGACCAGCTCCGCGATCCCCTCGTCAAAATGCGCGCGCGCCTGCTGCGCGAATCCATCCTCACCGAAGACGAACTCATCGCTCTCGAGCACTCCGTCGAGCTCGAAGTCTCCGCAGCCGCCGATCGCGCTCTTGAAGCCCCCCTGCCCAAAGTCGCCGAAATCACCCGCCACGTCTACAGCGACGACCTGGACCCCACCAGCTACAATCTTCGCCACAGAGCAACCCGCCGCGCCGGGAACCGCCGCCGGAGGAAAGGCAGGTCGCGCTCTCAGCGCCGAAGCCCCGCACCATGGCCGACCTCATCAACGCCTGCCTCCACGACGAAATGCGTCGCGACCCCCGCATCGTCGTCTATGGTCAGGACGTGGCCGACGCCAGCCGCGAAGCCGCGCTCGCCGAAGTCAAAGGGAAGGGAGGCGTCTTCAAGCTCACCGCCGGCCTGCAAACCGAGTTCGGCTCCGAGCGCGTCTTCAACTCCCCGCTCGCCGAGGCCAACATCGTCGGCCGCGCCATCGGCTACGCCCTGCGCGGCATGAAGCCCGTCGTCGAAATTCAATTCTTCGATTACATCTGGCCGGCCATGCACCAGATTCACAACGAGCTCTCCGTCCTGCGCTGGCGCTCCAACGGCCAATGGGCCTGCCCCATCGTGATCCGCGTCCCCATCGGCGGCTATCTCACCGGCGGCTCCATCTACCACTCGCAATCCGGCGAGAGCATCTTCACCCACATCCCCGGCCTGCGCGTCGTCATGCCCTCCAACGCCCTCGACGCCAACGGCCTGCTGCGCACCGCCATTCGCTGCGACGACCCCGTCCTCTTCCTCGAACACAAGCGCCTCTACCGCGAAACCCACGACCGCGCGCCCTATCCCGGCCCGGACTTCGCCATCCCCTTCGGCAAGGCACGCATCGTTCGCCCCGGCTCTCACCTCACGCTCATCACCTACGGCGCTCTTGTCCCTCGCTCCCTGCAAGCCGCCGAGCGCGCCAAGCGTGAGCACAACATCGACGTCGAAATCCTCGACCTGCGCACCCTCAATCCCTACGACTGGGAATCCATCGCCGCCTCCGTCAGCAAAACCAGCCGCGTAATCGTCGCTCACGAGGACATGCTCAGTTGGGGCTACGGCGCGGAGATCGCCGCCCGTATCGCCGATGAATTATTCGATGCGCTCGACGCCCCCGTCCGCCGCGTCGGTGCCATGGACACCTACGTCGCCTACCAGCCCATCCTCGAAGACGCCATCCTCCCCCAGCCCGACACCATCCTCAAAGCTATCGTGGAATTGAAGGTGTATTAGTGCGACAGTTGAAGATTAACCGGAGATCGACAGTCAAGTTTCGTGATCTCCCACCCTTTCGCCAAGTACGCGAAAGGATGGGGAACCGGCATCACGGATCCATTATGAAAAGAGTTGATTGATCAGTTGAATATCAGAACGAGTTGCCTTCCATTTTAAGAGATTTTTCATGTGAGATGCGTTCTTAAAATAATTGGCGACGGTAACTTCATATCCCTTCTTATGATCTTCTTTCCGCGCTGCACGGAATGCCCGCGATATGGCCATCAATTGTGATTTCACAAGGAGATCCCAATTCCGTTCCCGACCTCTCCGCGACTGTTCGATCGTTGTGGCATTCACGCCTTTCTCCAGATTTATTCTAGCCGCAACAAGCGCTTTTGCCATCAACGAAAGAAGTGCATAGTTGGCGTACTTCGAGATGCTCTTTAGCTGCGCGGAACCCTTCATGCTCACTCGCGCCGCACTCTCCTCTAGAGAGAGCATAATCAGCCACAAATAGTACAGAACGTGCGGTGAAACATCTGTCAAATGAGGATAGATATCATTTCCAAATAGTTTCTGGACAGAACTTCTCGCCTTGGCGGGGCCTACAGAATTCCAAAGATAGGACGCACAAATCTGCATCAGGTTCTTCAGGCGCGGCCCCTTGTCAATGCCAGCGGCTTGAAGGTCAACTTTTCTTACCAGCCATTCCCGTTGTCGCCGTTCATAGTAATAGCCCTTTCTTCTAAAGAACATTGAAATTTCCTGCTGTACATCGTCATTTGCTACAAGATCAGCGAGCTTGATAGTATTCTGACGGTTGGTACGCATTGCAATCTTTTTGATGATTTCTTTGCGTTCAGCAACTTTTTCTCCCCATTCCTTCTGGCTGAGTGCCGGAATAGAAACAATTTTGACCATAACTCGTGCTGCGGTCTGTCGCTTCATGACGTTTTGAATTGAATGGAGTGTCTGTGATCCATTGACAACACGCGGATTCGTTATCACCACCTGACCGAGGCCTGGGTTATGTTCGTGCTTCTCGCACAAGAGAGTGATGCCATTGTTACTATAGGCAAACTCGTTGGGTGCGAACTCATAAGTACATGCGATCTCATCATTTACGATAGTGTTGCCAAGATTGAGCCTCACATTGCGGGCAAATAGCAATCCCAGTGGGTCCTGCCTCATGTAATCGATAAAATCAACAATTCGACCGAAGACGATTGAAGTTGCCACGGCCGATTCAGCCTTCGGTGGGGTAAGCACGGCGAATATCTCTTCGAGTTTCAAATCTGGAGTACGCGGCATTGCGCCTTCAGCATTGTCCACAACAGCTTGGAGAACATCTTCGAGATGCAGAATCTTGATATTCGCATTCTTTATCGAGTTCATCTGATCCGTGTTCTTTCTATGATTGGTCACGAAAATTAGATGAGCTGCACCATTATCATACCTTTCAAAGAATATCCTGAAGTAACTCCTCATGGCTGATCGCACCGTTTTCAAGTACGCGGTTCTCGCATCTTTATTTACAAAGGCATGAGTGAACCTGACAATTTCGTCATAAAAACTCGGTGGTGCTAACTTATCGAATGTTGTGGTGAATTTGCTATTGATGAGTACATGTTGAACGCTATCATTATCTGATACTTTCAGGAAGGTGTCTACTTTCCCGTCGCCTGCGCCGTCGCTAATCTTGATCTGCGCATCGGGAGCAAGATAAAGGCCAATGAACCATTTCGCGAATGCCTTAGCGTCATCAACAAAGCTCTCGGCTGCAACTTCCTTGACCCGTTCAAGAGAAAAATCAAAGATCTGCTTTCTATCAGATGCGTTCATTGACCGATCTTCCTTTTCATCTAGGACTTAATCGGGTTTTTCCCCGATTACAAAGCACTATACCACCAATTGCCGGGTACCTCAGGTCCCTCGCATTTGGGGACCTGGGTTTCCACGAATCCCATGGCGCGCAAGCGCCGTCCGCCTGGACGGCAAGTCCTGCAGATTATTTCCCCACTTCGTGCACAATGATCCTCAGAAGTCTTCCCTCCAATCGTCCCGGTACGCCCTCTTCGCGCATGCTTTTCAGCCGGAAGAGGCCGAAACGGCCCGTAACTCCTTATCCAGGAATATTTTGCAGGGAACTTCTTTGTTTTCTATATTTTGCAGCGCAACCCTGTCTGTAACCTCAAGAAAACAAGGATTTTGCGCCCAAAATATGGGTGGGGGTACCCCAGGGAAATCGCATTTGAAAAAGCAGAAAGGCGTTGCCGGAATACCACAAACCCAACGCGATTACCATAGCCGCGGGACGGGAAGATCATCAAAGACCGAATCGATGCTGACCAGTGTCAGCCCTTCCAAAATCGCCTGCGCCGCCAACATCCTGTCGAAGGGGTCTTTGTGGGAGTGGACCAGTGAGCCGCCCAAGCGAGCATGGCTCAGAGAAAGAGGAAGGTCGCGATAACCCAAGCGCTCCAAAGCAAGGTGTGGGTTTCTGAGCAGATCGCCAGGCTCCGGCATCTTGCCAAGACGCACTTTGGTTGCGATCTCCCAGATGCAAACCACCGAGACAAATATTTCGTTTGAGCTGTCCTCGATCAGGAGTCGGGCCGGGGTACTCAGCTTTGGGTCGTTGAGCATTGCCCAAAGAATCGTGTGTGTATCGAGCAGAACTCTCATTTGTGTTCAGGAGATAGGCGTTGCTCTCATTGCCTTCCCATAGTGCAAGTTCCTCGTCGGGCAACGGATCGAAGAACTCGGGGCCGATGTCGAATTGCCCCTTGTACAAGCCAATCGGGCGCTTTCCATCCTTGAACTTGGGAAATGAGGTCACTTCGCCGGCAGGCGGACCCGGTTTTACAGGCACTAACTTCACCGCCGGAACGCGCTTCCGTCCATGGGTCAGGATCACCTCTTCGCCGGCAATCGCCAGCTTTACCAGCTTGGAGAGTTGTGTTTTGGCCTGGTGCATAGTGGCTTCCATCGGCAATCCTCCTTGGAACTTAGCTAAGAAATATATTAGCTAAGAAACACATCTTCCGCAAGCGGTCTGCGATCCGTACGGGTTTCCACGAATCACATGCGCAAATCCTTCCGTACGATTCCCCTGATCACTGATCATTGTTTTGCAGATTATTTCCCCACTTCGTGCACAATGATCCTCAGAAGTCTTCCCTTCAATCGTCCCGGTACGCCCTCTTCGCGCCCCTGTCCCTGCCTTCGGGGACCAGGGAGACCACGCAGAGGACACAGAGGCCGAAACCGCCCGTAACTCCTTATCCAGGAATATTTTGCAGGGAACTTCTTTGTTTTCAATATTTTGCAGCGCAACCCTGTCTGTAACCTCAAGAAAACAAGGATTTTGCGTCCAAAGTATGGGTGGGGGTGTACCACGAACTTTAAGCGAACTTATAGCGAGCGATTGGCCGGGTATCGAGTGCCTATATCTGCCACGTCCTGTGCGGCAGATGGGTGAAACCACGAATCTCAACCGCCCTGTTCCCTATTCCCTAATCCCTGTTCCCTGTCTTTACCGCTCTCCCGGCGGCAGCTTGCAGCAATCCCCGGCCTCGGCACCGGCTCATTCGCCCCCGCATCCAGCACCACCTTCCACTGCCCATCCGCCTGCTTCTTCCAAACTGTAATGTATCTCCCCTTTACCGTTACCGGATTGCCGCTAGCATCCTTGCTGTGTCCCTCGAAGTGGCCCCAGGTATATCCCATATCGCCCGACGGCCCCATCATCGCATCGGTCGGCGTCCACGTCAGTTGATAGACCTTGGGATCCCAGTTGGCGGATTTCTGAATCGCCACCTTGCCAATCAGCGGCATCGCCGCGTTGCCCAGCGCCACGCCGTCCGCGGCAAACCAATCGGCAAATCGCCGCCCCGCCCCGCGCCAGCACGTCCTTGGCAAAGCGCGCCTCCAAATCATAGAGCAGCACCTTGCCGGGGTTCATCGTCGCGTCGGTCAACGGATTGGGCTTCTCCTGCGCCGTAGGGTCAGGAAACGCCAACTGCGCTTGAATCCCTTGCAAACCCATCCCCGCCAGCACCACCGCACAAAGAAAAACTCTCCACCTACCAGCCACGTTCCTCATCCTCCTGCAACTAATAAGGTCCATCTTCCCATTGCCGGACACATCTTCTATTTCCCTTCCAGCGCCGCAAGAATCTGCAGCCCCAGTTGGCTCACACTGCCTGCGCCCAGCGTTAGAATCAGGTCGCCATTTTCTGCCTGTGCCGCAACGGCAGCCACAGCAGCGGCAAAATCCCCGGCAAATTGCACCTGCGGGCCCTCGATGCGCTCCGCCAGCTTCTCCGCCGTCACGCCGGGAATAGGCTCCTCGCTGGCGGCGTAGATAGGCAACACGATCACCGTGTCCGCATCTCTAAACGCACCACTAAACTCGTCCATCAGATCCTTGGTTCGCGTATACCTGTGCGGCTGAAAGACGACATGAATCTTCTTGTACCCGCACTCCCGCGCCGCGGCCAGCGTAGCGCGAATCTCCGTCGGATGGTGCCCGTAGTCGTCCACAACGGTCACGCCGCGCGCCGCGCCGCGCAACTGAAATCTCCGGTCCACTCCGCGAAAGTGGCTCAGCCCCTCGGCAATCTGCTCCGGCTCTATCCCTAGTTGGTGCGCGATGGCCACCGCCGCTGTCGCGTTCAGCACATTGTGCCGCCCGGGAACGTGCAGCTCGAAGGGCCCCAGCGGACCCAGCGCCGTCATTACCTGGAAACGCGCGAAGCTGCCCGCCGCGCTCAACAGAAACTCCAGCCGGTAATCAGCCTCCACCGCAACTCCATAGGTAAACACGCGCCGGTGCGCTCGCGGCAAAATCGCAGCCAATTGCGGATTGTCCACGCACGCCGTCACCGCGCCGTAAAACGGCAGCTTGTCAATGAAAGTCAGAAAGGCCTGCTCCACGTCGGCCATGTCGCGGTAGCAGTCCATGTGCTCGCGGTCGAGATTCGTCACCACCGCCAAAATCGGCGACAGCTTCAGAAATGATCGGTCGCTCTCGTCGGCCTCCACCACCATGTACTGCGACTTGCCTAGCTTGGCGTTCGAGCCCAGCGCATCCACACGCCCGCCAACCACCACCGTTGGGTCAAGTCCGCCGGCGGCCAGCACCGCAGCCACCATCGATGTCGTCGTCGTCTTGCCGTGCATCCCGGCGATGGCGATGCCGTACTTCAGCCGCATCAGCTCGGCCAGCATCTCCGCCCGCTGAATCACGGGTATCTTGCGCGCCCGCGCCTCCAGCACCTCGGGATTCGTCGCGCTCACCGCCGAGCTGGTTACCACCACCGTCGCACCGGCCACGTTCGCGGCATCATGCCCTTCGTAGATCGTCGCGCCCACCTGGGCCAGCCGGTCGGTCACCGCGGAGCGTCGCAGATCAGAGCCGGAGACCTTCATGCCCAGGTTGAGTAGTATCTCCGCAATCCCGCTCATGCCGATTCCGCCGATGCCGATGAAGTGCGCGTGCTGGGAGGTGGCAAACATAAGATGTAAAACTCCACTGTAACATTTTGATGGTCAAAAAATATTCATTTGCGCAGCATTATTGAATCGTCTCCTCGACAAGAACAACGTCATAGCTCTTGCCGTCGCTTGAAGTATTCTGTTTGGCCAGATAATGAAGCATGTTAGAAGAATCGAACGCGCATGCAGTCCCTTTCACCAAGCCATCGTATTGCCTGCCCTCGTTGCCGTCCACCACCACAAACTGCTTGGTCCCTGCTCCGGCCACATAGGCTACGTGCCGGCTGTTCGGGCTGAAGTTTAGGCCGCCGATGCTGTCGTAGGGCCGCTCCTCCATGCCACCCACCACCGCAGACCACTTCTCGCTCGCATTGAACTTTCTCTCGCCAACTTTGGCGACGTACGCTACACGCTGGCCGTCCGGGCTGAACTGGATAGGCTTCTCTATGTAATATGCATCCCAGCAAACGTCTTCCTGACAACTGTGCACCTGCTTGATTGAATCCGCTTCGACAATCGATGCATAAGCTTTCCCCTCAACCCCGTCGACCACAACAACCTTCTTCTCGCCTGCATCAGCCAGATAGGCCAGCCGCCGTGCTGTCAGGGCTGAAGCGAAGACTGCTGATTCCATCGTAGGATTTGCCTTCCGTGCCAATCGCCACCGCCGCCCACTTGTCATCACTCTTGGCGGCATAGGCTACCTGCTGGCTGTCCGGGCTGAAGATGAGCCCGCCAATGGCATCGTAAGATTTCCCGTGCTTTCCGTTGACTACGACGGTCCATTGATCGTTGATTTGCGCCCCGTAAGCCATGCTCTTGCCATCCGGACTATAGAGAACATTCATGTCGCCAATAGTATGACTGCTGATGCCGTCGTACGACGCCTGCTTCTTGCCATCCACCAGCAGAACTTCCTTCCCTTCGATATTGGCCACGTATGCCACATGCAAGCTGTCCGGGCTGAAGATGAGGCCTTGCGCGATATCGTAGGGTTTCCCCTCTTTGCCGTCCACTACCGCAACCCAATGTTCGCCTTCTCTGGCCAGATACCCCACGCGGCTGCTGTCCGGACTGAACGTCATGCTCGGCTCGGCGATGATGTCGTAAAGCGTTTCCTCTTTTCCATCCACAACGACAAGCCATTTTTCGCCAACTCTGGCCGCATATGCTATCCGCCGGCTGTCCGGACTGAAGATGAGACTGCGAGCCTCATCGAAAGGTTTGCCCTCCTTGCCGCCCACTACCACAAGCTGCTTCCCGCCCGCCGTCGCCACATAGGCCACCCGATGGCTGTCCGGGCTGAACGTTAGGCTCGTCGCATCGATAAAGTCGTAAGCCTTCTCCTCCTTGCCGTCCACCATCACAAGCCGCTTCGCGCCTGCCTTCGCCACATAGGCCACGTGCCGGCTGTCCGGGCTGGAGACAGGCTGGCCCACGACGGTCTCGGAATCGATGTGACAGATCAGTTTTTCCGAAACCGCATTGCCTCCATGGAAGAGCGCGGTGATCTGCTTGCAGCCGGTGGCTGTCAGCAGCAAGGTGAGCAGCAGCAGTGCCTTGATCGTTTTCATCGCATTCCTTTCTCAGGGCCAAGTTGGACGATTCCCGTGATCAATGCGGATTATATCCCGGCCATGCTTGCCGGTTCTGTGAGATGAGGATGACGACGCGAATTCCCGCATTTTTAGCAAAGCCGCGCAAAATTGGAACAGGTCCGCTCATAGAGCATTTTTCTTGTTTGTATAGAGCGGATACTCTGTTTGGTTCAAGGTTGCAGGCCGTTAAAAGAACTGGTAGCGCCGGCCTCCTGGCCGGCTGTCGCGTGGACCCCCCGGTCCACGCCCACTTTACACCTTGAGGAGAATTGCTCTAGTCAGCCGCCACCGTCGTCCGCTTGCGCCGCACCAGCAGCGGCAGCACCTGTGCCTGCGCCGCATCCACCGTGAGGCCGTGCTTCGTGCGCAGCTCCTCCACCTTGCCATGCTCGATGAAGCGGTCCGGCCAGCCGATGCGCACCACCGGAACCGCGCTGCCCAGCTCGGCAAGAGCTTCAATCACCGCCGAGCCAAAGCCGCCCATCTTCACGTGATCCTCAAAGGTGACAAAGGCGGCCACGCGTCCGGCGTAATCGGCCAGCATCTCGCGGTCAATCGGCTTGATGAAGCGCGGATTGATCGACCGCGGCGGAGTATCCGGCGCACTCCAGCCGCGCGGCCAGCTCCTGCGCCAGCGTAATCATCGGCCCCAGCCCGAGAATCGCCACGTCGTTGCCGTCCTTAATGACCTCCGCCTTGCCAACGGGAATCACCTGCGGCTCGGGTTTGCGCGCCGCGTCCGGTCCCACGCCGCGCGGATAGCGGATCGCGCTCGGTCCCGGAAGCTGAAGCGCGGTCTTCATCATGTCGGCCAGCTCGTCCTCGTCCTTGGGAGCCATCAACACCATCTCGGGCACGCCCCGCAGGTAGGCGATGTCGAACAGCCCGTGATGCGTCGGCCCGTCGTCGCCCGAGAGCCCGCCGCGGTCCATGCAGAAAAGCACGGGCAGCTTTTGCAGCGCCACGTCGTGCACAATGCAGTCGAAGGCGCGCTGCAAAAAAGTTGAGTAGATGGCGACACACCGGCCGGTAGCCGCGCGCGGCCATCCCGGCGGCGAAGATCACCGCGTGCTCCTCGGCGATGCCCACGTCAAAATACCGTTTCGGATGATGCGGCCGGAACAAATCCAATCCCGTCCCGCTGGGCATGGCGGCGGTGATGGCCACGATGCGCTCGTCCTGGTTGGCCAGTTGCACCAGCGTGGTCGCGAAGACCTCGGCGTAGCTCAGTTGTCCGGCGGGCTTGGTCTCGCCGGTATCCGGATCGTAGGGGCCCAGCCCGTGAAACTTCTTCTGCCCATTCAGCGCCGGCTGGTAGCCGCGGCCCTTTTGCGTCAACACGTGCAGCAGCACCGGGCGGTTTTGTGTCTTGAGAAACTTGAAGGTCTCCACCAGCAGGGGAATGTTGTGGCCGTCGATGGGGCCATAGTATTGCAGGCCGAACTCCTCGAAGAGAATCGATGGCCACAGCATGCTCTTGGCGGCCTCTTCCGCGCGCCGCGCCACCTCCACCGCCGTCTTGCCGCCGACCTTCTCCACGATGCGCTTGGCCCGGTCGTGCAGGCTGGTGTATTGCTCGGTGGTGACGATCTTGTGGAAGTAGCGGGCGATGGCGCCCACGTTGCGGTCGATGGACCACTCGTTGTCGTTCAGCACCACGATCAGCCGCTTGGTCTGCTCGGCGATGTTGTTCAGCGCTTCAAATGAAATTCCATTGGTGAAGGCCGCGTCGCCGGCCACCGCGATCACGTGCTCCGTGCTGCCAGCCAAATCGCGCGCCACGGCCATGCCCAGCGCCGCTGACAGCGCCGTCCCTGCGTGTCCCGCGCCGTAGCAGTCGTGCTCGCTCTCGGTGCGCAGCATAAAGCCGTTCAGCCCGCCCGGCTGGCGAATCGTCCCCATCCGCTCCAGCCGCCCGGTCAGCATCTTGTGCACGTACGCCTGGTGGCTCACGTCAAACAGCAGCTTGTCCGTGGGAGTATTGAAGACCGTGTGCAGCGCCAGGGTCAGTTCCACCACTCCCAGATTCGGGCCCAGGTGGCCGCCGGTCTTGGCGAGCGTCTGAATCAGGAACTCGCGAATCTCCTCGGCCAGCTTCTCCATCTGCGCAAAGTTCAGGCGCTTCACATCGGCCGGCGAGTGAATGGATTCCAGCAGTGTTCCCATGTTCTTCCTTCCCCAGAAAAAGGCCGGGCAGCCGGGAAAAAGCCCCTCTCGTGGAGGGGCCATCGAAACCAGCTTTGCCAATCGTTAGTATACCAACGCGCAGATTCCACCGCTGAAGGGGTAGACGGCCTCAAGTGTGGCGGGGCTGACAACTATTTGCGTCGTTTACTTGCAGAAAAAGCCGCCCTCAGGCGGCCTCTCATCTCTCAGTTTTCATGAAACAGGGCAGGGAATTACGCTTTACGGCTGCGCCTGCTCCCCTAGGCTGGAGGCGGGCCAGACGTTGGTCGTGTTCTGCTGCGTTAGAGCGGCAAACCAGTTGCTCTCCCAGAGATTCTGGTAGAACGCGCCGGTCATCTCGGCGGCGCGCGGGCCAAACGTCGGCCGTCCGCCCTCCAGAAAGAAGACCGTCACCAGGCTGCCTTGCGGCGAGTCGGCCCACGAGGCGAACCAGCCGAAGCGCGTGCCCTTGGCCGAGCAGGTTCCCGTCTTGCCAAAGACCGGCAGCTCGTGGAAGTTCGACTTCAGCCCGCGGGCGGTGCCGTACTCCACCGCGCCGGCCATGCCGTCTTGCAGGTCGGGAACGTAGTGGGCAATGTCCAGTGTGCGTTTGACCCGCGGTTTAAAGTTGGCCGCATCTTCCGGCGTGGTCGGGTGCTGCAGGTAGTAGAGGGTTCCGCCGTTGGCCAGGGCGGCCACGAAGGCCCCCAGTTGCAGCGGCGTCAGCGAGACTCCCTCGCCGAAGCTGCACATGCGTCCCACGCCGCCCAGGGAGGCGGGCAGTGGCTCGTCGGGATACACGCCCAGTTGTTCGCCTTCGATGTTGTAGCCGGCCAGCTCGCCAAGGCCAAACTGGTTGGCGTACTGATGCACGCGTTCGAAGCCCAGTTCCCGGCCCAGCTCCTCAAAGTAAAGGTTGTTGCTCTTAGCCAGCGCCTGCGTCATATTCATGCGGAAACCGGCCAGCTTGACCGGCGTATCGCGTGTCACCAGTCCCTCGGAGAGAGCCGCCAGCGCCACCGTCAGTTTGATCGTCGAGCAGGGCTCGGCGCCCGGCGAGAGAGCCAGCTTCTGGTTGACCATGGCCAGGATGCGCCCATTCGCGGGGTTGATCACCACCGCCGTGCCGTTCATATCGCCCATGGCATCGATGGCGGCCTGGCGCACCACAGGATCCTCTCCGTCCGTCACGTCGTCCGCAAAGATGTCTCCCTTGGCATAGGAGCTGGCGGTAAACCGCTCATGGTAGCGGTGGCGGCGGGTGGTCGCGGTAGCGCGATGCGCCGCGGCGCTGCTAGCTGTACTCCGATGCGCCGTACCCCTGTAGGGAGCAGCATGGGCGGCTGTTGTGTGTGTTGTCCCGGCATGAGCAGTTCCGGAATGCGCTGCTGTAGTGTGCGCCGTCCCGGCATGCGCGGTGCCGGTGTGTGTCGTCCTTATGCTGGCAGCCGTAGTCTTGTGGACTGCCTGCGCGGCGGCATGGGTCGCCGGATGCGCTGTCGACGGATGACCGGCGGCGCGATGCGGCTCCGTCACATGTGCATGAGTAGTTTTATCTTGATGCACCGGGCGCGGGGCATCAAGAGCCGCTGCAACCACGGTGCCCGTCCCAAAACTCGTCAGAACCAGTGCGCAAACCCAAAAGCGGGAAAATTTCATCCAGCCGGTATCCTCTCTTCTGATGGAGTATCGTGCTGTTGTCTCCAAAACGGAGACGCATCTCCTGCCATTTCATCCTGCACCGCAAGCGTATCAATTCGATGCATGTAGCTTGTCAAAGACGCATTCAATGGCAAATTTCTAACAAATCAAACACTGCCGTGCAATGGTTGCCAAATCGAATCAGCCCTACTCCGCACAATTGAAAGCCTTTGTTGCGGTTACTGAAAACAATCAACCCGGACCGCCGTTCATCCGGCTCGATCAATTCTTTGGAATTCATTAAGCTATTGGTCACTATACAGCCTCCTTCGTCCATTTCATAGCAATTCAGCACATTACGAGCGGGTCAGTTTGATGGGTACTGGCTAAAACCCGTACACATTAGCCCTCTGATGGAAATCAGCTTCAAACTGCCCCCTTTCTCGTCCCTACAGTTGAAGTCGCCGCAGAAAAGTTGGCATTTCCAAATCCGGCTGCGCCTCCTCCTCCTCGGTCAAGGGGAACAGCCTCGCGTCCGGCTGGCCGCGGAACCCATCCGGCGCTGCCGGGTCGCGTACGTCACTGTTGAGTGCTGGATAATATTCCTTGGGTGGAGGAGTGTATGCCGGCTCCTCTGCCAATTCGGCAAACTTGGGCGGCGCTGGCCTGGTTGCCGGCTCCATCTCTTCAGGATCCACCGCCGCGGCCGTCACCATGGGCGGCTCCGCCACGTTGGTGGAGTCAACCGCGGGCCCAGCAGGCGCCGCATCGGTAAAAAACCATCCTTGCCCCACGGGCTTTCCTCCTCTGCCTTGACCACTTCTTCCTCGGCTGCCTTCTCCGGCTTCACCGCTTCTCTTTCGTCTTCTTCTTCTTCCTCTTGCGACTGGAAGCGCGGCGGTTTGGGCGCCAGTACCGGCGCAGCCGCAGGCTCATGGTAACCGTTGTCGCGCGCCACCAGGGAGATCTGCGCCACGGGTGCGGTGACTGCGGAATCGAGATCACCGGCGTCTCCTCGATGTTCAGCATGCGTGCGCGCCGCTCCGGCATCTGCTCGCGGAAGCCGCTGGCAATCACGGTAATCTTCACCTCTTCGCCCATCTTCTCGTCCTGCACCGCGCCAAACAGAATGTTGGCGTCCTCGTGGGCGGCCGACTGAATCAGCATCGAGGCCTCGTTCACCTCGGAGAGCTTCAGCGAGCTGGAGGCGGTGATGTTGATCAGGATGCCGTGTGCGCCGTTCATCGCCCCGGCTTCCAGGCAGGGCGATTCCATGGCCGCCCGCGCCGCTTCCACCGCGCGATTGGCGCCCGAGCGCACCGCCGTGCCCATTACCGCGTGGCCCATCCCCGCCATGGTGTTCTTCACGTCGGCAAAGTCGCGGTTGATGATGCCGGGAATGGTGATAATGTCGCTGATGCCCTGCACTCCCTGGCGCAGAACGTCGTCGGCAATGCGGAAGCTCTCGAAAAATCCGGCGTCCTTGGCCACGTCCAGCAGCTTCTCGTTGGGAATCGCGATCAGTGTGTCCACGCACTCCAGCAACTCCTCCAGCCCTTGCTCGGCCTGCTTCCGCCGGCGCTTGCCTTCAAATGCGAAGGGCAGCGTCACGATGGCCACGGTAAGAATGCCCATTTCGCTGGCCAGCGAGGCGATCACAGGCGCAGCGCCCGTGCCCGTGCCGCCGCCCAGTCCGGCGGTGATGAACACCATGTCCGCCCCTTCCAGGGCCTCGATGATCTTCTCCGAGTCTTCCAGCGCGGCCTTCCGGCCTATGTCGGGGTCGGAGCCGGCCCCCAGCCCGGTGGTCAGCCGCACGCCTAGTTGCAGCTTCACCGGAGCCTGCGAGCTCTTCAACGCATGAACATCGGTGTTGGCGGCGATGAACTCCACGCCCGCCATGCGCGACTGGATCATGCGGTTGACCGCGTTGCAGCCGCCGCCCCCCACTCCCATCACCTTCACGCGCGCTCCGTGCGCGCTCTCTTCGTGATACTGGATGCGCATCTCCACTACCTGTTTCATCAGCTGTTCCATGTGGGTCTTTGCCTCCTGTTGCTCGCCTGGTTTGTTCAACCATTCAAAAACTTAAAAACTGCCGGCAAAGACACTGCGTAACTTTGAATGCCATGTGGCGTCTTGCTCAAGGGTGTTTTTTTTCGTGCGCTTGGCGTACAGAATCATGCCGATAGCCGCTGAAAAGCCGGGATCAAGCAGCGCTCTGGGCATATCCGTCGAAATGCGCATCGGCTGTCCGGTGCGCGCCGGAACCCGCAACTGGCTTTCGGTGATGTCCAGCATCCCGGGCAGCAGGGAACCGCCGCCGGTCAGCACGCAGCCTGCTCCCAGAGCTTCCAGCACGCCCCCCTCGCGCAGGCTGTTTCTCACCATTTGCAGCAGTTCGTCGGCCCGCGGCTGAAGGTTCTCCGCCATCCTGCGCAGGCTCAGAAGGTGCGGCTGCGGAGTGGCAATCTTGATCGTCGCGTCCATCGGCACATCCGTCACCACGGCGTGGCCGTACAGGCGCTTGAGCTCCTCGGCCTGGGCCACGGGCATCTCCAGCCCCGCCGCCAGGTCGTTGGTAAAGTGCTGCCCGCCAATGCGTATCGAGTCCGTATGCACCACCGCGCCCTCGAAAAACACAATCAGATCGCGTGGAGTGGCAGCCGATGTCCAGCAGGCAGATGCCCAGCTCCCGCTCGTCGGCCTAGAGCGTGGACTCGGCTGCGGCAACCGACTCCAGAACCGCCTCGGTCACCTCCAGCCCGGCCCGGTTGGCGCAGGTCACCGTGCTTTGCAGCGCGCTGCCCGAGCAGGTGGCGATGTGTAGCTCCACCTCCAGCCTCTTGCCCACCATGCCCACCGGGTCAAAGATGCCCGGCTGGCCGTCGAGGATGAACTGCCGCTGCAGCAGGTGCACAATCTCGCGGTCCGGGGGCCGCTCCACGCGCCGCGCCCGCTCCACAACGTTCAGTACGTCCTCCTCGTCGATCTCGCGCATGCGGCCGCTCAGCTCGATTCCGCCCTTGCTGTTCAACCCCCGAATGTGCGGCCCGCCCACGCCCACCACGCACTCGCCGAAGTTGGCGCGCGCCGTAAACTCGGCCTGCTTCAGGGCCGCTTCCACCGCCCTGGCCGCCGGCCCCAGCTCGGCGATCAGTCCCTTGCGCATTCCCGCCGACGCTGCCACTCCGTGCCCGCAATAGCGCAGGACGTCGTCGTGCAACTCCGCCGCCAGCACGCGGGTCCACGCGCTGCCGATGTCCAGCACTACGATCAGGTCGTCCCGATTCTCTCTCATGGCGCTCATTGGCCCCTGCCCGGCGGACAGCGCCGGACGGGCTGGTTGGGGCATTCTTCCGCTGGCTGATGTTCAGCGCGGCGCGTTTGGCCTCCGCGCGCTTCTTGTTCCTTCGCCTTGATTTTGCGGCCTTGCGTGGTTCTTCGCTCTTCCTGGGCTTTAGCCGGTTCGCTCTTCGCCGGCTTGCCTTCGCCTTGCCGGATTGCCGCTCACCGCCTTGGCCGGGCGGCTTTCCTTATCGGCCTGTAGCTCTCCGGCAGGATAGCTTGTACAGGCTTGTTTTGTCCGCCGCTTGCAGCGTCTCTCCGCATTCGGATCGCCGCCGCGGCCTGCGCCACGTTGGTTGCCGATGGCATCCAGCACCACCTGCTGCTCGTAGCGCAAATCCACTGCCGCCAGCTTGGGATACTGCTGACGCCACTCGCCGATGTTCGCCTTGTAGTGCTGGTAGCGCTCCAGAAAATGGTCCTGGCCAAAGTGCGCCAGAATATCGCCGATCTGCTCCGGCATCCGCACGCGCGCTCCTCCGGATCGGTCAAATCCATCTCCGAAATCTGCTCCGAGAAGCTTCTGGCCGTTCGCGTCCAGCTCCGCCAGCAGGCGCTGGTAAACCGCCATGCGCGCCTTGCGCGCCTCCAGCGAGTCGCTGGCGTTGATGCCCGGTCACCACCGGGAACGAATAGTGGCGCTGGGCCATCATCGCCGCCGGCATGGTGAGCAGAACGCCGTTCGCGTCCACCAGGCCAATCTGCCCGCTCCTGACGCACAAAGGCCACCGGCTGCCGCTCCACCATCGAGACGCGAATCTGGTCCGGCAGCAGGCGCATCACCGTGGCTTTTTCTATCCATGGAATCTGCTTCCAGTTGCCGCCGCCGCTCCTCCAGCGGCACAAAGAAGATATTGCGCCCGATGTCTTCGCCGAAGACCGGCAGCAACTCCGCGCGGCTGACCTCGGTCAGCCCCGTAGCCTCAATGTTGCCCGTCCCGGCAATGCGGAAGCGCGCGTCGCTGGTCAGGAAGTGATTGATAATAGAACGCGATGGTCGCCAGCCCGCCCAACGCGGCCGCTGCGGCCAGCGTCAGAAAGAAGCGCTTCGCCTTGCTTGCCGGGCGCTTCTTGCGCCTGCTCGGCCCCTCAAAGCGGCTTCCGTCCAGACGCGCGCGTCCCCGGGGAGGCAAATCCTCGCCCTCCGTCTCTTCCTCTCCAACGGCGTGTCGGCCAGCATGCGCGCCCGCGCGGGCGCATCCTGCTCTTCGCGCCGGAGGAGGGGCTCCGCGGGCGCGTCATCTTCCCACAAGAAGGGGACGGGTTCTATTACTGCGTTGTATCTTCACGACTGAGCAAAGGTCGTGAGAATCGCCAGCCTCCAATATAGCCCGAATACGCCGCAATTTCCATACCCATGCCAGGGGGAACCCGCATTGTTACGGGTGGGCATAAAGGAGGTAGCAGGAAGCGCTTGTCCGATTATTCAAAGGAGTGTAAAGTTCTCTCATGAATTGGCATAGCATTGTCTTGACAGCGATCGCATCCGGCGTTGTTTCCGGCGTTGTTTCCGTAGTCGTGGTGCTTCTTAAGCAGTTCTATGACCGAAGAATAGAGGAGCAAAAGGCAAAATATGGTCGAGCATCCTGGGTGCATCAGAGGCAGGTTGAAGCATTAACCACCGCCGCTAGGAGCACCCCATGGCCTACGACGATCTGCGCGACTGGATCAAAGCCCTGGAAAAGCCGGCGAACTGAAGCGCATCCGCGAAGAAGTCTCGCCCGAGCTGGAAATCACCGAGATCACCGACCGCGTCTCCAAAGTCCGGCGGCCCGGCGCTCCTCTTCGAAAACATCAAGGGCCATCCCGGCCACAAGGTCTTCATCAACCAATTCGGCAGCGAGCGGCGCATGGCCCTGGCTCTCGGCGTCGATCGTCTCGACGAAATCGCCGAGCGCATCACCGGCCTGCTCAACCTCAAAGCCCCCGAAGGCTTTCTCGACAAGCTCAAAATGCTGCCCCAGCTCGGCGCGCTCACCAGCGCCTTCCCCAAAACCGTCAGCGCCAAAGACGCCCCCTGCAAGGAAGTGATCCTCCGCGACAACTTCGACCTCAACCACTTCCCCATCCTCAAGTGCTGGCCCCACGACGGCGGCCGCTTCATCACCCTCCCCTGCGTCCCACCCGCGACCCGCGCTCCGGCAAGCGCAACATCGGCATGTATCGCATGCAGGTCTACGACGGCCAAACCACCGGCATGCACTGGCAGCGCCAGAAAGTCGCCGCCGAGCACTATCGCAACGCCATGCGCATCGCAGCTGCCGCCGACGCACTCCACCGAAAGTCCGCTCACCGCAGGCGTAGCCGCCATGGCCGAGTCCGCCGGCGGCGCTGTCGCCATCCCCGACTGGCCCCATCGGCGGCCTGCCGCAGGTCGCGCTCGGCAATCTGAAAGGCTCGCGCCTCGAAGTCGCCGTCGCCATCGGCACCGATCCCGCCACCACCTTTGCCGCCATCGTCCCCGCCCCGCCCGAGGTCGAGGAGTACCTGATCGCCGGCTTCCTGCGCGGCAAGCCCGTCGAAATCGTCCAATGCGAGACCGTCGATCTCCAGGTCCCCGCCCACGCCGAAATCGTCCTCGAAGGCTACGTCGAGCTGGGCGAACTCCGCGCCGAGGGCCCCTTCGGCGACCACACCGGCTTCTACACCCTCGCCGACCACTACCCCGTCTTCCATCTCACCTGCATCACCCACCGCAAGAACCCCATCTACGCCGCGACCATCGTCGGCAAGCCGCCCATGGAAGACGCCTGGATGGGCAAGGCCGTCGAGCGCATCTTCCTGCCCGCCATGCGCATGCACCATCCCCGAAATCGTCGACATCAACCTCCCCGTCGAGGGCGTCTTCCACAACCTGATGCTGGTCTCCATCCGCAAAAGTTATCCCGGCCAGGCGCGCAAGGTCATGAACGCCATCTGGTCCCTCGGCCAGGCCATGTTCACCAAAATCATCATCGTCGTCGACGAGGACTGCGACGTGCAAAACATCCCCGAAGTCGTCCTGCGCGTCGCCAACAACATCGACCCCGAGCGCGACATCCAATTCACCCTCGGCCCCGTCGACTCGCTCGACCACGCCTCCCGCCTGCCCAACTACGGCTCCAAGATGGGCATCGACGCCACCCGCAAATGGCAAGCCGAAGGCTTCCACCGCCCCTGGCCCGCCATGATCGAAATGGACCGCGCCACCAAAGCCAAAATCGACGCCCTCTGGCCCAAGCTCGGCCTGTGAATCCGTCTCGCTTGTCATCCTGAGCGACCGTAGCGTAGCGAAGGGGAGTCGAAGGACCTGCGGTTGTTTTTTCATTTCAAGTGGGATTCGTTGCTCTCGGATGAGCCCGCGCCGCTTCTCCCGAAGGGAGGAAAGGAAAATAGCCCAGGACAAGCGAAGCGCAGTCCTGGGTGAGCAGTCCAAAAGAAGCATTAGCCCTGTAGGGGCGCACGAAACTTGCGCTCCCCATCTCCTGGTGTCACAATGGTTCCGCCGCAAAATCTTCCAAAATCGAAGGGCGAATCAATGAAATCCTGCCCGCAATGCGACACCGGCTATCTCGACAGTCATACCACATGCCCCACACACGGTGTTCTTCTCAATGAAATGCGCAAGGGGAAAAGAACTGGCTGGTTGTTGGCATTGCTTATCGCAATTATGGTACTTCCTGCTCTGTCGCAACAGGACGAGGGACCAATACTGCGGCCAAGGGTTCAGCCAGTCAAACCGGCCAGCCCCACGCTGCTGGTGATCTGTGACCTAGCCTGCAACTGGAAGCTGGACGGAGAGGTGAAAGGCCGCATCGAGGCCGGAGGCTCGGCCAAGGCAAAAGTCGAACTCGGCCAGCATTTGGTGGTCGCCATGACTGAGGATGAAGCCGATCAAGTCAAGCAACTCTGCGAAGTCAAAACGGCCGTCCAGACAGTGGTCAGCATCGAGCTCAAAGCGGCGCGCGATGCCCGGCTCAAGTTAGAACAAGAAGCGAGAGACAAAGCAGATCAGGAAGTGCAAGATAAAGCCGCCTACAACCAGAAGCGCTATGAGGAAGACAGACTGCTCTTCGAAAAGGACTGCGACAACGGGAAGATGCTCAGTTGCACCGGTCTTGGCGTGCTCTACGACAACGGCTGGGGTGTGAGCCGGGACTATTCTGTGGCGCGTAAATTATATCAGAAAGCCTGTGACGGCGGGGAGATGCGGGGCTGCCGCAGTCTCGGCTTGCTCTACTCCCTGGGTAACGGCGTGAGCCAAGACTATACCCAGGCGCGTAAGTTATATCAGAAGGCCTGCGATGGTGGGGATATGCCGGGTTGCCACAATCTCGGCTTGCTCTATGCCCAGGGTAACGGCGTGAGCCAGGACTATGCCCAGGCACGCACGCTCTTCCAAAAGGCTTGCGATGGCGGGGAGTTGGCGGGTTGCAGTGGTCTCGGCGTGGCCTACGCCGAGGGTCAGGGCGTGACGCAGGACTATGCCCAGGCGCGTATGTTGTTCAAGAAGGCCTGCGATGGCGGAGAGATGGAGGGTTGCAATAATCTCGGCTGGCTCTATCAAAACGGCCAAGGTGTTGAAAAGGACATTGAGAAAGCCAAGCAGCTTTTCAACGAAGGTTGCACCATGGGATGCCAGAAGGCATGTGACAACCTGAAGAAGATGCAGTAGTGCCTTTTACGACGCAAATTGCAATGCAAGGAGAAAATCATGAATTACGAAGGGAACTATTGCTGTTGGACAGCTATTTGTAAGAATGAGAAATGTGGCCAGACTCTTTTGCTGGAGGTCATCGGGCCAGCCGAGAAATTCAGGCGCAGATACTTGCCTCTTCTTACGAGGTTCAAGATCACGTGTCCTGATTGCAAGGTTGAAAACTCATACGGCCATTCAGATGTGATAGAGAAGAATCTCCTGAACCCTCCGAAAGACTACAGATACAAAGAATTTCTGAACGCGATAAGATCGGCATCTGAGTCTCAAGCTAGCCGGGCACCTCACCCTTGAACGAATTACAAAGCTTGGGTACTCCATCCTTCGCATTGACGGGTGTCGCAGGACTGACCATCCAAAATGATTGGTATCTCATATCTGGCGCAGTCTCATCGCGCCAGATATGGGATACCACAAACCTCAACCCGCCAAGCCGAAGGCCACCTGCCTGGACGACAAGTCCCCCCACCGCATGTGGCTGTCCACTGTCCTCTGTTCAGAACGTGGCGATCTTGAGGCCGGGGATGCGTTGGAAGTGCTTGACGTTGGTCGTGGCTACGTCAAAGCCAAGATGCAGGGCCGTGGCTCCGATCACGAGGTCCTCGAAGTCGATGGTAATGCCCATGGCGGCCTGTTCGCCCTCGATTCGTCCGGCAATCTGGGCAATGGCCAGTGAGACCGGATGCACGATCATGTCACGGGATAGCTCCTCGGAGAAGGATGTGCGCCGCACACGGTCCGCATCAGATTTGGCCCGGTAGATGCCATGTGTAAGTTCGATAATGCTGACGACTGACAGTGCGCACTCCACGTCACCGAAGGCGGCGCGAACACGCTCAATGACCTGCTTGACAGTCTCCCTGCGTCGTTCGTCCGCGATTAGTACGCTGGAGTCCAGTATCAGTCCCATACGATCAGGCCCACCGGATCAGTCCCATGCCGAAGTATTGCGCGGCTTGCGGTTGCGGATGATCTCTTCAAGGTCGGCAGCGAACTCCGGGTCCATCACCGGCTTGTAGCCAAGCTCCTTGGCGTGTGCTTCGGCCAGCGCAATGGACTCCGACAGCAAGCGTCCGCGCGGTTCGATTGCCTTGCGCAGAACGATGGCGGGCGCGGCGTCCTTTTCGATGATGATCTCCTCGCCCAGGTAGGCGCGGGCCAGTACACCGCGGATGTCGCGGATCGCCTCGGCCTCCGAAATATGGATCGTTGCCATACTTAAGATGATACCCCGATTTCAGACAGATGAATCAGGTAGGACCAACAAAGTTCGGTGCACCATCTCTAGTTCTTTGGACCTTGTGTCTGGGATACAACAAATCTTAACCCGCCAAGCCGAAGGCAGTTGGTCCCGCCGCAGGTGGTTATCCAAACCACTTTTTTTGCTTTTCAACCCCGTCCTTTTGCCGCCCAAAATCTCACAAAAATAAAGTCCAAATATTTGCAGTTAATTAAGTAGTAAACTCGCAGATAAACTCAACAAAATGAATATGTTCCACGTGGAACATATTTGGCAAATTCGACGGCCTTTCAACCCCGAAAACTCCACTCTTTTTGCACCCATAATTACAGATTTTCGTGTACTTGTATGCGCACGGTTTATTTCCAAACAGCACCAAAATGTGTGCATTTAACCCCACTCTGCTATATCTAAACCATGCGATTCGTCTCTTCTTTTCGCCTTCCCATCCTGCTCGCGGCCCTGCTCTTTGCACCCCTCCCCATCTCCCTCTATGCCCAGCAAGCCCCCGAAACCTTTCGCTGGATCGACTTCCATTCCGCAAAGGATCAGGACGTGGTCACATGGGTCAATCGCTCCCTCACCGTCGAAAACTTCTCTGCCATTCGCGAAATTGGCGTGGAGTACGACGCGGCATTGGTCGTCACCACCACGCGCCCCTCTCCGCAGTCTCTGCCCGCCTCAGACACCTTCACCGTCTGGAGCCTCTCCCTCACCAACCACAGCTATGTTCCTCTCATCAAGGGAGTTAACCTGCGCCTCCTCGACTGGATGCTCTTCGACGACGGCCATCCGCGCGAGTTGGCCGCTCTCTACGACGACTGCGTCGACTGCCAGCCCTCCACCTACTTCACGGCCTTCCACTACGACATGGAGCGCCACGCCTGGGCCTCCCGCTGGATGCGCGGCCCCCAGGCCATCCTCGTCTGGAGCGCGAACATTCCACAGGGCTTAGCCCTAACCCAGCTCTACGCCTCGCTCACCCAGCCCAACGGCCGCTCTATGATGTGCACCTGGAATCACATCGACCACGACCAGCAGAAACCAGAGGACATTGTCGCCTGCTACGACCTCGATCCGGCCACCGGCCAGGAGCGTATGCAGACCTTTACTCGCACCCCGGCCCTACCCATTAAGCAGCGCATTTGCAGTGCTTTAAGCCCCATTCCCGGCCTGGCGCGCGGCCAGGATTCACCGCTCTGCGAGCAAACGCAAAAGGCCCACCCTGACCGCAAACCGGTTACCACCCCGCCCGCCAACAACCACGGCCAATCCGCACCGCCGAAAAACCGGCACTGAGGAGATCCGTCGTATACTGGCCACATGCTGGAAAAAGTCCATTGGATGTATGTTGCGGCATTGACGTCGCTGATTGCGGTGCTTCTGTTCGGGCAGAGATACCTGGGCGCGAAGCGCTGGATCAAACTGCCGGGCGGCAGCCATTTTCAGCCCTCGGAATGGGTGAAGCTGATTCTCATTCTGGCGGTGGCGAAGTATTTCGCCGATCTGCAGCAGCAGGAACTTTCCTGGTCCGATTTCTTGAAGGCGGGGGCCATCGTAGGCTTCCCGATGCTGCTGGTGCTGAAGCAGCCCGACCTGGGCACAGCGCTGACCTACCTGCCCATTGCGGTCATGGGCCTTTTTCTTGGCGGTCTGCGCATGCGGCAGGCGGGTATCGTATTGCTGCTGGCGGCCTTGTGTATGCCCCTGGCATGGCATCATATGAAGGATTTCCCGCTCCTGGCCGACGTCGAACACAAGGTGGCCGAGAAATACGGCGCATGGCGGGAAAAAAACATGTACGGCAAGAAATCGATGGGCATCCAGCCCTCGACCTACCTGATCGACGCCGAGGGCAAGATTCGCAAGATCTGGAAGAAAGTCTCAGTCGACGGCCACGACGAAGCCGTGCTGTCCGAATTGAAAAAGCTGGCCGCCGAAGTAACGGCAGAGCGACGGTTGCGACACGGCCGCACGTTCCACCGCGTTTGCCCGACGTTCGCCCCAGTGTAGGCCTGAGGCCACGTTCTCCTACAGCACCCGGCAAATAAAGCACTTCAGGTATTCGGTCTCGAGGCAGGTGGCGATGGTCGGGTGATCGGGGGGCCGCGCCGCGTTGTTCGAGGATCTGAATCTCGCGGCCGAGTTGTTGCGAAACGCCGGCCAGCATGTGAGAAAATCTTCACGAGTAACGTTGCCCGAGCAACTGCAAGTCACCAGCGTGCCGCCGGGCGGCAAGAGCGACGCACCCAGCCGGTTGATGCGGTGATAGGCCCGCAACGCGTCCTCCAGCGAGCGGCGGGTGCGGGTGAATTTTGGCGGGTCGAGGATCACCATGTCGAACGCTCGCGACGGCGGCCAGCGCGTCGAGCGCGTCGAAACCGTCGCCCGTCTCGAACCGGGTGTTGGGGAGCGATTCATCTGCGCGCCGGGCCATCGCGACCGCTTTGTCGCTGGAGTCGATGCCCACCACTTCGGCCGCTGCGCCCAGCTTGGCCGCGGCCAGGCTGAAGCCGCCGGTGTAGCAGAACAAATCGAGCACCCGCCCGCCGCGCACGTAACCGGCCGCCGCGCGACGGTTTCGGCTGATCGAGATAGAAGCCGGTCTTCTGACCCAGTCCTCTCCCTTTGGAATACTTTTCCAGTCAATCCAAGTATCGAGATCTGTTGGCCGCTAACGCGTAAACGATCTTCTGGGCGAAGTCAATGTCTTTGCGGGAGTAGGATATGAAGATGTGGGACATTTTTATTGAGCGGCTTTGCGATGTTCAATCAAATCAAGATAGGTGGAACTAAGAAAGACTTTCATATTACGCCTCGCCTTATGAACAAGTTCATGTGTTTATTCTACAACGAATTTTGTTTTAAGGGTTGTGTAGAAAAACTTTTTATGATAACGTTTGCATCAAGAAATGAGGTGACCGATGCGAGTTTGTGTTCTTTATGATGATGAGACTTGGGGCTTTACTCCCGCCGAGTTTATCGCGCATTATCCGTGTGAATGGGAGATGCTCACGTTGAGCCGTCCAGTGTTTGATAAGTTGAAGGCGATCGAAGAGCAAAATCGCTTCGATGTGTACTTCAATTTATGTGATGGCGCGGCGGATGAAGATTATCCCGGCCTGGATGTTGTCCAAGCCATGGAAGAATTGAACATGCCATTCACCGGTTCCGATTTCAAACTTCTACGATCAGTCACGCGAAAAAATGCAAGCCGATGCCGAAGCTTATGGAGTTGGATTTGCAAAAGGTTATCACGTCACAGAAGAAGATGATCTGGATAGCCTCGTCAAGAATTTGCGCTTCCCGTTGATGGTCAAGCATCCGAAGAGCTATAGCAGTATCGAGATGACGCGTGAGTCGCGCGTCGATAATCTCGAACAGTTGCATACGCAGTTCAAGCGCATGGCTTCCATGTTCGGCAGCGGCGCGTGTTGAAGAGTTTATTGTCGGACGCGAGTTCAATGTCTTTGTGGTGGATAATCCCGACGATCTCAGCCAGCCGTTTGTGTATCCGCCCACAGAATTGATTTTCCCTCCCAACGAAAATTTCTGGCACACCGATATCAAATGGGATTATTCAGTTCCGTTTGAATTTCGACAAGTGAAAGATGAGACGCTCGCTTCTCGACTTCAAGAGGCGGGCCGTCAAATGTATCTCGCCTCAGGCGGAACCGGATACGGGCGCTGTGATGTCCGCGTGAATGAGCAAGGTGAGATTTATATTTTGGAGATCAATTCCAATTGCGGAATCTTGTATCGCCCCGAAGAATATGGTCCCGCCGATTATATGATTTTGTAGGATAAAGATGGCTATTACGGATTTTTTGATCGCATCTTTCGTTCAGCGATTGCGCGTCAAAAACTGCGCGCCGCGGCAAAATAAAATGAAATAAATTGATTGTGTAACGAGATATAATATCCTCATGCGAAAGTTAAGGATCGCCATCGGCGTTATTTTATTCCTTCTTTCTTGCGCGCTTCTGATCTGGGGATTATGGCCCGCCGCGGACGTGGTACACATTTTGCCTGTTCCTCCTTCTGATCTGACTCTGCCAACACCGTCTTCGTTCCTGCCTCGACTTTTTAGCGGGATGTGATTCCGATGACATCTGCGCGCCGAGCCTTTTTTCTTTTATTGGTTGGGATGATTTTATCCGCGGTAAGCCTTGCCTGCGGTTTAGGTGCAGCTGCTCCGGTCCAATCTGCTGCGCAGGTTAGTTCACAACAAACTGAGATTGCTCAAATTAATACTCCAGTGGCTGAGCTTTCCACACCCACAGCCGAAGAGTTTCCATTGATCATCGGTGGTCAACCGACGAGCGCGCCGACCGTTGCTCCGCAACCTGCCATTCCAGAATCCCGGCGGTTGACTTTGGAATATCCGCCTAATATCCGTGTCGGCGACTTGGATGTGATTCGGTTAACCTCGAAGTGGATACGCTTGGCAACGTCACGCCGACGGCTGAAGTGCAGGGAAATATTGTCAGCGGGAAGATCGTGCAAATTCCAAATGTATACGATACGCACAATGTTTTTGCAGAAGCACGATTGGATATTGCCGGGCCGAATGTTCGACCACCCGATATTCAGAGCGAGTCCTGACTCAAGGTCAGCCTGTAACATTTTATTGGAGCGTTCAACCGACAAGCGTGGGAACGTTTCGAGGAACGGTCTGGTTTTATTTGCGTTTCGTGGATAAAGTCAGCGGTGCAGAAAGCCGACAAACGATATCCGCTCAACCGGTCCAGATTGATGCGAATAACTTTTTCGGTTTTTCGGGCGACTTCGCGCGAGTTGCTGGCGGGCTTGGTTCGATCATCGGCGCAGTTTTGGGATTTCCTTTTGCAAGTGATATTTTGAAATGGTTGTATGGCAGATTGAAGAAATCTGCATAACTATGGGCAAATAAATATATGACGAAAATCACATCAAATATAGGCACCGATTAGTATTTTCCCTTTATCATTAGTGGTACAATTTTGCCCGTGCTTTTTGGCACAGGCGAAAATTTTTATCGGAGCAGATATGCAAAACGATTGGTTATATATCGGCTTATTTCTTGTGATTGCAACGCTAATCCCGGTCGCGGCTCTTACGACTTCATGGTTGGTTTCGCCGAAGAAGCCCAACCCGATCAAGCAGAGCACCTATGAATGCGGCATGGAAACAGTCGGTGAGAACTGGGTGCAGTTCAAAGCCCAGTATTATATTTTTGCGCTTGTGTTTTTGGTCTTCGATGTGGAAACTGTATTCCTGTTCCCGTGGGCGGTGTCGCTTGGCAAGCTTTCCCTATTCGCGGTGATTGAAGGCATTATCTTCATCCTGATCCTTATGGCGGGACTGGTCTACGCCTGGCGCAAAGGGATGTTGGAGTGGGTTTAAACTTGTTGTGCTTTAAAAGGCTGAAAGGCTAAACCTTCCAGCCTTTTCTTTGTGTTTACAAGGTACTGCGTAGTATCTTAACGAAAGTTTATTTTTTGCTTATCAATCATGAAGTCAAGTCTAGAGATTTATCCAAGAAGCAGTAGGAGCGCCCATGAATTTTTGGTTTGATCCCGTTAATTTTATTGCCCATTGGCTGACCAGCCTTTTAGTCGGATGGGGAGTAGCGGGTTGGCTTGCCAGTTTGATCATCCAGTTGATCGGCGTGGTCGTGCTGATTGCCTTGATGATGGCGTTCGATATTTTCCTGGTCTGGGTGGAGCGCAAAGTGGTGGCGCGCTTTCAGGACCGGTTGGGACCGAATCGGGTTGGACCGTTCGGACTTATTCAGCCTTTTGCGGACGTCATCAAGCTGATCATCAAGGAAGACATTACGCCGGCCGGTGCAGACAAAGTGGTTTATAACCTTGCGCCGATCCTGTCGTTGATGTCTGTGTTGTTGTTGTGGGCGGTTGTGCCGCTCGCGCCTGTGATCTTTGGTGTGGACTTGAACGTCGGGGCGTTATACATCATCGCTGCCGGTTCTATTGGAACGCTTTCTATTATTATGGCCGTGTGGTCATCCAATAATAAATATGCTTTAATCGGCGCGTTTCGTCAGGTGGCGGTTATGGTTTCTTTTGAAGTCCCCATGATTGCAACCATGCTCATTCCGACAATTTTGGCTGGCTCAATGGGCATGAACGAAATTGTCCAGGGACAGCAAACCGTTTGGTATGTAGTGCTTGCTCCGCTTGCGGCGTTGACCTTCATGATCGCCGCCATCGCGGAATTGGGCCGTTCGCCGTTTGATTTGAACGAAGCAGAATCAGAAATCGTGGCGGGCTTCCATATCGAGTACACCGGCATGAAGTTCGGTCTGTTTTATGCGGGCGAACTCTTGCATGCCTTCACCTTCGGCGGCTTCTGGGCCATACTGTTCTTTGGCGGTTATCGTTTCTTTGGACTTGAGAATCTGGGCCGCTGGTGGCGGCAGTGATTTTATTTGCCAAGGCGATGTTTGGTTATTGGGTCATCATGTGGATCAGATATACCATCATGCGCATGCGCATTGATCATATGCTCGCTTTCAACTGGAAGTTCTTAACGCCGGTGGCGTTTGTCTTGTTGATGCTGACGGCTTTAATGAATACGCTTCTGCGCGGAACCCCAATCGGAGTCTACATCTTGGGCATGTTCTTAACGAATATTTTGCTGGCGTGGATCATCGTTGAAATTCTGCGCGGATACAGCCGCACTCAACGCGAAAAAGCTGAGGGTGTTGTGCCGGTCACTGCAGCGGCGCATCATTAGGAGAACGACATGACTATCATGCAAATTTTCTTTCTGATTGTTGGAGCGGTCATTCTGGGTTCGGCGCTGATGGTGGTTACAACCGGTAATTTGATTCACTCCGTGTTGTGGTTGATTGTTACGTTATTCGGTGTCGCGGTGTTATATGCGATTCTCAATGCCAGTTTCCTGGCTGTAGTACAAGTTGTGGTCTATATCGGCGCAATCGCCATCCTATTCATCTTCGCAGTGATGTTGACTTCGCAAAGAGATGCGCTGACCGTGGTCCGCAGTTGAACAGCGCATGGTGGTTGAATGCGATCATCGCGCTGCTGACTTCCGGCGGATTATTCTGGATGCTTCAGAGTTGGAACGGCTTCTCGAAAACCGTGGCCGATTTCCCGTCGAGTT
>CAWJRQ010000002.1:0-242644 GCA_963845345.1 uncultured Acidobacteriaceae bacterium | reverse complement strand
TGCCTCCGCCAAAAACGCGTCGACGGAAAAGTCCGCGAAGGCCGCCGCCAGGAACGCGAAAGAAAACGCGAAAGACGCCGCGGCAGCCAACGACGCTCCCAAAACTCCCTCCGCTGCCGATGCCTGGACCTTCTCCGTTTACTTTGACCCCGGCGCCAAGTACATCTGGGATCTTGCCCTCGACAACTCCGGCACGCTCTACGTCGCCACCGGCGATCACGGCGAAATTTACAAGGTGAGCGCCAACGGCCAGCATTCGCTCTTTTTCAAAAGCGACGAGGTTCACATTCGCGTGCTTGCGCTCGATCCCAAGGGCAACCTCATCGCCGGCTCCGATGGCAGCGGATTGATCTACCGCATCTCGCCCAGCGGCGAAGCCTTCGTTCTTTACAGCGCGCCAAAGAAAGAAATCACCGCGCTCGCCATCGACGCCGCCGGCAACATCTACGCCGCCGCCGCTGGCGAAAAGCATTCCAGCGCTTCCTCGGCGCCCGTCAATATCGCTCTTCCTATTTCCAATCCTGCAGCTTCCGGCCCGTCTGTCGGTGGAATCACCATCACTGCAGTTCCCGCCGGCCCGCAGTTGCCGGCCATGCCGTTTCCGGCTCCGGGCACGGGCGCAACCAGCGGCTCGGAAATCTACCGCATCACGCCGGACGGCGCGCCCAGCCACCTGTGGAGCTCGCGCGAGGATCTGGTCTACTCTCTTGGTTTCGACCAGCACGGCCGCCTGATCGCCGGCACTGGCAATCGTGGTCACATTTTCGCCATCAATGGCGTCGATGATTTCACGGACTTGGTAAAAGCAAGCGCATCGCAGATCACTGCCTTTGCTGCCGCGCCCGGCGGCGGACTCTACGCCTCCAGCAGCAACCTGGGCAAAATTTTTGTGCTCGGCCCCAAGCCTGAACCGGAAGGTTCCTACGAAAGCGACGTTTTCGATGCGCACGGATTCTCGCGCTGGGGCCGCGGCAGCCTGCGCAGCGAGGGCAACGTCGAACTCTACGCGCGCAGCGGCAACGTGGATAACCCCGACCGCAACTGGAGCCCGTGGGCGCGCGTCGATACCGCCGCCGATTCTGCGCTCAAGGTTCCTCCGGCACGCTTCGTGCAGTGGAAGGCGGTGCTCCATGCGGGCAACACCGTGCCGAAGGTCACAAGCGTCCTGGTCTATTACCTGCCCAAAAACGTCGCGCCGCAGGTGGATGAAATCACCGTGCAGCCTGGCTACCGCTATCAGTCAATCCCGCACGTTACTAGTTCGGAGCCGCCCGGGCCCGGCCAGCCTCGCTTCGATCCGCCGCCGCCGGCCATCCGCGATCACGAATCCATCGGCGTTCGCTGGCTGGCGCACGACGACAACGACGATCAACTCGTCTATTCCGTTTACTACCGCGCCGACGGCGAGTCGCGATGGATATTGCTGCGGGATGACCTCGCCGATCGCTACTGCACCTTCGATTCCAGTCAGTTCCCCGATGGCGGCTACACCGTGATGGTGGTGGCTTCGGACGCGCCTTCGCATTCGCCCGGCGAGGAACTCTACACCAGCAAAATCTCGGCGCGCTTCGAGGTGGATAACAGCGCTCCCGCGATCGAGAATCTAGCCGCGACTGTGGAGGGGAAGAAAATCCGCGTGCATTTCCACGCGCGCGATTCGTTCTCGGTGATCAAGCGCGCTGAGTATTCGCTTGATGGCGGCGATTGGCAGTTCGTCGAGCCCGCCGGACAGATCGCCGATTCGAAGAGCGAGGACTACGACTTTGTCGTCGCTGTTCCCGAGCCGGTTACAGCGCCGCCTCCAGTGGCGAGCCAGATGGCCGGCGATCATGTGGTGGTCGTGCGCGCCTTTGACCGCTTTGACAATTTAGCTACAGCGCGAACCGTGATTCGCGGAAAATAGGATCACGCGAGCAAAAAAGAGTTCTCAGTTCTCGGTTCCCAGTTCTCACAAAAACCAAACCAAACGGCATGCCGGATTCACTGGGAACTGCGAACCGGGAACTGAGAACTGTTGGGAACCGCTCTACTGCGACATAAACAGGACTGGGCTGGGATATCCCTTGTCTTCCTCGATCAGATAGAAGTCCGTCTCATCGATCGCGTAAAGCACATAATTTGCAGTGTTCGAGCCGACCGTCGCCACGAGCGTGCCCACCCCCGAACTCTGGATATTGTAGGCGGAAGGTGTGGCAGACGGACTTGTGATCTGCTGGCCGTTTTCGGTCCCGTTGACGGGGAATCGGTTGCTCTGTGTGCTTCCCGGCGAGGTCAGCAGCAGGTTCCCCGCTACCGCGCACGAGGGCATGAGCGAACAGCCTCCGCTCAAGCTATTGCGGTGGGTCGCCAGCGCATACGTGCCGGTCATGGTGGCATTCTGGAAAATGCCGCTATTCGCCTTCGGCCCTTTTTGCGGTCTCATTGTTCCCGTCATCACCGCGGTGCTGCTCTGATCGAGAAGAAAACCGTGGTTCGGCCCGCTGGCATACAGCACGAAGGGAAGCGGCGCCACGACTGGGCTCGCGCCCGGATTGCCCAGCATGTAGAAGATGTAGCGCCCCGTGTTGCCATTGGTTGCCACATAGGTATAAGGATTCGTGGCTTGGTTCACTGAGGGGAACTGCGATACGGAAACAATGTTGTTCGACCCGCCCAGGTTCGGATTGTTCTGATCGAACTGGCCGACGAAGTTCCCGGTTCCGCCCGTGCCGCCCGAGGTGCCATCCGTATCGCCCAGCGTGAGCGAGACGTTTCCTCCCGCTCCGGTCAGCACGGAAACGGAGACTCCGTTGAATTCGCTATTGTCGTACGCCTTCGAAGAATTGGTGGGCGGCGCCTGGAAGGCAACCTCGCCCAGAACCGCCGGATGAGTGGCATCGCTGGTGCTGACGGAGATGGCGTAGAGAGTGAAGGGATCGCTGGCGTTGAGTTCTCCATTTGCGCCGAAAAGGTCGAAGGTCTGCGACCAGCTACCCGCATTCAGGACGAGGCTGCCCGTGTTCGTGCCCTGGCTGTAGGAAAACGTTGCGGTCGCGCTGCATGGTGAAGTGCCGCAGATGTTAGTGGTCTGCCCGTTGTCGTTGGTGTCGAGCAACGCGGAAGTACTGCTACCGTTGATCCCAAAAAGTCCGGCATAGCCTACACGAACGGGGGTGCTCTGGTTCGCTTCCACGCCCGTAAAGCCAAAGGCGAAGTTCGCGCTCTTGTTAACGTTCACCGCGGCCGCCGGTTCGGCTACGCCGTAGAGGGCGCCGTCGTTCTCAGCGAGTTGGATATCGCCGTTGCCGTTCAGCACGGCGTTGAAGGTGTTCCCGTTCAGCTTGAGCGTGCCGGAGTTATTGGTGCTAGCGGAGTAGCTCCCGCTGATAGAAATACTCTTGCTGGTTGCGTATTGCGTCCCGGTCCAGCTGATTTGATCTTCGACGCCCGAGACTCCGGTACCCGTCACAGTGAACGTCCCCGCGGTCAGCACCAGATGGCTGTTTGTGTCATAGCCCGAAAACCGGAACCCGTACGTGCCGCTCACTCGGCTCGCCACTACCGTCGGGGTGGCGGCGGTGCAATAACTCGGACTCGCGGTGCCGCACCCGACTGAGCCGGACGGCGGTGCGTTGATCTGGACGTCCGTCTCGTCCGACGCAGGCGTGTAAACCATACAGGAGCCGACGAAGCCAGAAGGACAGCTGGCGGTCAGCTCGCCGGAGCAGCTTCCATTCTTGTTCGCGCAACTCCAGCTTCCGAACGTCTGCGGCGCGTTGTCCGGCGTGGCGATCGCCGTGAACATTTGTCCCAATCCCTGACCCACTTTCGGCGACACGGGCGCTACCGACGTCGTGATGTTCACGATGGTAACGGGGAAGCCTGCCGTCACGCTGGGATTTGACTGCGAGGTCGCCGTAATCGTGATCGGGTTATCGGCCGACGCCGCCGGCACCGTAGCGGGTGACGTATAGGTTGCCGTGTCAGCGCCGGTGGAGGCAATAGTCCCGCACGCACTGCCGCAGGATGAGGGCGAAATACTCCACGTTACCGTGTTCGACGAAAGGTTCGTGACCGTTGCCGTCAACTGAATCGTCGTCGGTGGCGTCGTGCCCACGGGAGCCTGGTCGGCACCGACGACTCCGTTGCTCGTGCTCTGTATTTGGATCAAGGCGCAATTGACTGCGCAAGGTCCGCTGCCGCCCGTGGCGCATCCGCTGGCCAGCGCCAGGCTGAGCAAAGCCGCTGCAAAGAACAGATTTTTTATCATGTCAATTCTCTTCAATCTCTGGAGTTGGAGTCTGCCGCCGATCCACGCCGTTGCCTGTCCGAGCTGGCAACCGGGTCGTTATCCGCGATGGATGCAGCCGAAACACCCTTCAGCTCTATCAATGGGTAGGCTACAAATTTACATGAATCCAGCCGCCTTTGCCCGCGCCAAAGGCGCTCGCTATGGAATCATGCCCAAACGTTTGGGCGACCCGTTGCGCATTTGCGCAGCTCCCGTTGGGTAGAGCCCTTTCCGAACGAGACTCCCCCTCCCCCTCCCCCTATGTTATAGGCAAAGTATTCAAAATAAAGTAGTTAAATGCCTGATTCTGCCGCGCGGTCCTTTAGAATCAATGATTTGCCTAGTATGAGTCTTCCAAAGTCCTGATTTCAAATAACTTGAACAAGTTCCGCCTGGGCGGGCTGCTATGGCTTGCAAGCGTGCGCTCTCACTATGTTCGAAAGCCGAGCATGCTTAAGTCAAGGGGAATTTGGGAAATTATGTGTTTGACGGGCCCGTGGGTTCCGTCATAATTATTCGATCGACAGAATCGACCGGCGCTGACCGGGGGCTACACGGTCTGAGGGGTGTTGAAATGAGAAGCGATTGGGTGACAAAGTTGACGGCGATCCGGGTTTGGTTGCTGGGCGCCGCTGTCGTTGTCGTAGGGCTCGCCTACCTGCTACGACGCTAGACGACCAAAGCTCCGCTGCGGTTACTAACTAGGGCGGGGTTTGTCAAAACATAATCCCAGTCTGCTAGGGTGCGGCGGCGTGCGCGGGCTCAACCGTCTTCTTCGCCGTATCGATCAGCGGAAGCAACTCGCCTGACGTGATGCCAAGGGTTCCGCCGGAGAATCCGTCGATATAGGCCGAATTGATACCGACCACTTCACCGCGGAGGTTCAGCACTGGTCCTCCGCTGCCGCCGCGCGCCGTGGGCGCATCGTAGATAAGCTTGTCTCCGCTGACGTCGCCAATGTGTCCAAACGTGGCCGAGGGGCGAATAAGCGAGAGCGCGGCCAGTTCTCCCGCTGTGTCGGCATTATCGGGATGCGACGACAGGCGTTCGTAAACCAGCGCCGGCGATTTCGCCACCATGCCCGTTACTCCCATGGGATAGGCAAGCACGCTCACCGACTCGCCCACGCGCGGCGGCTTCGAGGATAAAGCCAAAGGCCGCAACTTGGCGGTGAAAGCGGTCGTTTCCATCTGCAGGACCGCCAGGTCTCCATGCTTGGCGAGCACTACCGGCTGGAGCACGACCGGAGTCGGCGAGCCGGGGAAGTAAGCCACGAGCTTTTCCAGCACCGGAGTTTCGCCGCCGTGAAGAGCGGCCTCGACCTCGCGGTCTCCGTACCAGGGCTGCGCCACATGGCGATTGGTCGCCATCAGGCCCGGCGCGACCACGAAACCCGTGCCGGCGACGCGCGCTCGGAAATGACCCTTGCCCGAAACGTGGTAAATGCCGTAGATGTAGGCGACGGATTCGCGGGCGTCGTTGACCGATGCAGCCGAAAACGACTGCTGGTTTTGCAGATCGTCAACCTGTTGCGTGAGCTGGTGAACCTGGTCTTGCAGGCTGGCCGTCTCCGAGGGACCGGGCGCATAGTAGTGCGCTATGACCAGTGCGCCGACCAGCGCCACGACGCCCAGCAGCGTCTGGACAACGCGGGGCCACATCTCGGTGACAGGCTCGACCTGGTTTTCGGTATCGAACATCGCGCTTGCGGACACTTGTGCCCGGCGGAGGAGGGAGATTCCGGGTGGAGATACTATGGTGCCGGAAACGGGCAGGCACCGATACGGTACAGAAGGCGGGCACGGGCCAGCAACGAAAGTAACGTCATTCAATCATTGAGACATTCAGTCATTTAGTCATTGAAACCCTGAAACCTTGGAACAAATGCTGCTCAACGCCTCATTGTCTTAATGATTCAATGACTAAATGACTCAGTGATTCAATGGCTCTCGACTCCCAGCCTCTTAGCCATCTCCTCGTAGAGAAAGCCCTCGCCGGGGTTGTAGGGCTGCACCCACTCTCCATCAATGACGAACTGGGGCACGGCGCGCTTGCCCGTTCGGCGCACGACTTCGTCGGCTGCGCCGGGAGTGGTTTCAATGTTGATATCGGTATAAGGAATCTTGTGCTCGTCGAGGAAGCGTTTGGCCACGCGGCAATCGGGGCACCAGGCAGAAGAGTAGACGGTTAGTTGCATCGGTGTTATCTAGATGTCGGCCGCTGGCCGTTGGTCGCAACGGTTCGGCCCATGCCCTGTCGTCACCCATCCTTGTCATTCCGAGCCCCGAGCAAAGCGAGTGGGCGAAGCGAGTGGACGAGGAATCTCCTGCTCCCCCTGCTTTGTCCCTCGGTCATTGAATTTTGGCGACTCCCGGCACTGGATTGGGGAACCTGGTGAAAACTGCTGGGTCGTGGCCGGGGATGATCAACTCGGGCCGCGCGGCAATCTGTTTCATGCGATCCTGAGCGCGCAGGTTCGACGCGGCATCCACCGTTTCCGCGATCGGCGCATGCCGATCGAGATTCTCATACAGATACATGTTGTCGCTGGCTAGCACCACGGTGCCAGCCGCGGTCTCGACGCCCACATACTGCGACTGATACGTGTGCTTGCCGCCGGTGTAGCAAGTTATTCCCGGAATAATCTGCTGGGCATCGCCCTGCACCATCCCCACTCGCCCTTGCGTGTTCATCTTCACCAGCGTCAGGACATCGTCTTCATCAATGCCGCCGTGAGTGTCCTTCGACTGCCACGCTTCTCCCGCGTAGTATTCCAGTTCGTCTTTCTGAATCCAGATGCGGGCGTTGGGAAATAGATCGATGCCGTCGACGTGATCCCAGTGCATGTGGGTAATGATGACGTCGGTGATGTCCTCGGGCTTCAAGCGGACGCGGCGGAGCGTTTCGGAAGGCTTGGTGAAATCCTTAACCTGCCAGTCTTTGAAAAAGCGATCGTGATAGAAGCCGGAGTCGACCAGAATGTTGCGGCCATTGCCCCGGACCAGCCAGATGGTCATGGCGATGTCGAGCTTGCGCGCGGGATCAGCGCCTGTCACCAGTTCTGAAACCGGGAAGTCCGGGATGGTGGCGTAACGGATGGCGTAAATTTCGTAGTTGGGGTGCGGCTGCGCTAGGGCGGCGGCTGCCGTGACGAGAAGTAGCGCCAGAGCGAGGGGCTTCATGAGCGTAGTGGGCAAGGCAAGTGACCGCATGGCCGCTATTGTACGTCTCGCAGCCGGGTTTCGTGGATGGTGGCGATTGAGCCGCAATCGGGTCAGAACGGGGTCAATGAGTGTTATTGAGATATTACGACAGTTATCGTGCTTGCCGTGCGCAATGGGGCTACGATGCACTTATGAACGCTAGATTTGCGCTGTTGCTACTGCTCACAGGAATCGCGACTGCACAGTCATCGGCTGTACGGCAGGATTGGGAACTCGTGAGGTCAGTGCCGAATGGATATGGGGGAACGCTCGACCTCGTTCTCATCCCGGAAGCAAGACGGCGCGACCGTGAGAACTACAAGCAAGTGGCTGATGCAATCTGCGGGTCTAGGACCACCTGCATGGTGAATTTTTGGACTGATCGCACGCATATTCCCAAACCTAAGTCAGGGTGGATCCCAGTCGGTGATCTTGCTGTAATGACCGCTTCTTACGAGCGGTCGCCAACGTACAAAGAACCCGTGCTACACCTCGCGTGTTGGCTCTACCCGAGCAAAACGGTCGGGGAGTCCGAAAAGTGCTCCTACCTTCCGGGTGCCAAGAAACCGCCGGACAAATAAAAGCCACGACCGATCTAATGCCGACAAGCCCCCTGCTAGTTCTGACCGAAAATTCATCGCTGCCGTTAACAGGCGTTAACAGTCAAAACCCACCGGCAGCTGCATGTTCCCCGCAATCTGCCAAAGATCTAGGAAAGTCGCCAGAAGCCTAGCTCACACGTGTTCCAGTTGGCGCACGGTGCGCTCGTTGGTTAGGTTGCCGGTGTTGAGCGTCGAGGCCGGCTCAAACAGCATGACCCAGCATTCTTCTTCCGCTACCGGACGGTGCTCGACGCCGCGCGGCACGACGATGAATTCACCTTCTTCGATCCATTCGTGGCGGTCTGAGGCGTTGTCGTTCTCACGCCGAGCCGACGCGTTCTCTTGCCGCGCCGACGTCTCGGGGCGCGCGGGCTCGCGGAATTCCATGCGGAAGCGGCCCTTCACGACCAGGAACATCTCGTCCTCGTGGTCGTGGTGGTGAAAGACGAACGGGCTGTCGAACTTGACGAGCTTTACGTATTGTCCGTTGAGTTCGGTCGCGATGCGGGGATGGTAGAAGTCGTTGATGGTAGAAAATTTCTGGGCAATGTTGATTTTGGACATGACCACCCCAAGCGTGAGATGAGTTTCTAGTTTTGATAGAGAGCCGGGCGCCAAAGTCGCAACAAAAACGCCGCCAGCTTGCGCTGGCGGCTTCTTGTGTCAATTAGCAGGCACGAACCGCGACGGTTGCGCCACTGCCCGCCGCGCCGGGGCGCCCTCCGGACAGCCGGCAGGATGCCGGCGCTACAACACCTCAATTTATCGGCGTGCTAGAACCCGGCCGTTGTCGTGTTCGAATGTCCCCCCGGCAGCAAAACGCGCACGCCGCGCTGCAGGTTGACCTGAGTAGTGGTGGTCCAGTCGACTTCATCAGTGGATACAACGCCGCTGCCGCCGCTGGACAGTTCATAGTTGATGCGTCCATCGCGGTAGCTGTAGTTGCCCACCGCGAGAACCATGCCGGTCTTCAGCACGAAGACAGGCGTTCCCGCTGAAGTGCCCGCCAACGCCGTCCCGGCCGCTGTCGCGCTGACAGTCGTCAGGCTCGCATTGGTTGCCGAAGGAGCGTTATGCGCCGGGTTGTAAGTGGCATAGGTGACCGCCGGAACTTCCTCCGCCATTGGCTCACTAGGCGTTACCTGCCGACGAGCCAGCCGCGGACCGGCGCCGTTACTGAGCGATCCATTATTCAGCGAGCCATTGTTCAGCGATCCGTAGTACGCGTTGTTCTCGTACTGCGCATCCGGCGGACGATTGCCGAAGAAGTGCCAGTCCGGCCCGAGGGTCTGCGCGACCTGCGGCAGTTGCACGTCATCCATCAGGCGCAGCGTGAGCACGCTTTCACCCTTCAGCGTAGGACGCGGGCCTCGCGCGGGCAGCATGATGATCTTCCACGGCCAGAGCGGCGGAATCATCCACTCGACGATGTCGCGCTTGGCGTGGCCCTTGCCGTCGATGTCGCCGTACTTATCGACCTTGTAGCCGCGCGTCGAGATCACCTTGGCGTCGAGCGGCATGTCGCCCTGCGGCATTCCGATGCGGTCGAACTGGAGCTTCATATATCCCTTGCCCCAGAAGTGGCCGGGATCCTGCGCCGCCTCGAGATGGCCGACCAGGTAGCTTCCGCGCGGAATCACCTGGCGCCCGAACTCGGTAACCGAGCGCAGATGGCAGAGCACCGGATCGCCGACGGCAACCGACGCGGAGGAAAAGTTGGGCTCGTTAAGAGTGCATTGCAGAAGCGTTCCAGCGGGCAGGATCAAGTCATGCGCACTGGCACAAACGGCAAGAAGGGAAAACAAAGCGAGAAGGCAGACTGCCCGGAGGGCAGCGCCAGAGCTGGACTTCATCGAATCACCTCGGTCTCACGCCCCAAAAAATCGCGGTCGTCGTGCCAAAGCAACCGGCGTTGAGCCAGCCCCAATTAGAAGCAGTAGATCACAAGTTCGGTTTGGGGGTCAATTGGAAGGAGGGAGGAAGTTGTCAGTTCCCGGTTCTCAGTTCTCAGTGACGGCGAGTCGGTCCTACACCATAATGGTGTAAAATGATGGCATGGCGATAAAAAAGCAGATTCGGCGAAGTGTGACGCTTCCGACGCAGATCGCGCAGCAGGTTGACCGGTTAGCCCGGCGGCGGCGGCTGAGCGACAATCGCGTCCTGGTGGAGCTGATTGAGCAGGGCATCGCGGCCGAGAAGCAAAAGGAAAAAGCGTTCTTCGAACTGGCCGAGCGGTTTCGCGACTCGAAGAATCCGGAAGAAGCCAAAGAACTCGGCGAGGAGCTTGGCCGGTTCGTCTTTGGCGAATAATGCCTCGCATCGAAACCTGGTCCCGCCTACCTCCGGCGCTTCGCGATCATCTCGTTGAGCGAATGCGCGACCGCAATATCTCCGTAGACGACCTCAACCAGCTGCGCCTGTGGATTGAGACTAGGCCCGAAGTTCCTGAGGGCCGCTGGTATAAGGATTTCGGCTCGTTCAAGCTGTGCGGGGAAGGGAAATATCCGAAGACCTTTCTCCTCAAGGGCCAGGCCGCAGCGGGAGACAGGCTGTGAGGCAGGACCGACTCCCAGCATTATGGGAGGCCGATCTATGTTGAGGAAGATGACGAGGAAGGTGACGAGGGATAAGATCGGGCGGCACAGGATTTCGACGAGCGACGCCGAGATTAATCGCGCCATTGAGCGGGCTAAAAGCCTCGGGGGCGAACCGCTGGTGGAAGAAGTGGAATACAGGCCGGGGCCGGGATTGGATCTGCTGATTCTGAAGTTGAACGATGGGCACCGGCATGTGATTCCTCGCGAAGACCTGCAAGGGCTGCAATCGGCGACGAAAGAGCAGATTGCGCGGGTGGAGATTCTGGGGAGTGGAACAGGGCTTCACTGGCCCGATCTTGACGTTGATTTTTATGTGCCCGGTTTGCTGCGCGGCGTCTATGGCACCAAGAAATGGATGGCCGAGATCGGGCGCAGCGGGGGCTCGGTAAGAAGCGCAGCCAAGAAGCGAGCGGCGCGGGCGAATGGGCTGAAAGGCGGCCGGCCGCGGCGGAAGGAAGTTGCGGCGGGGGATTAGGGAAGATCACATTCGCGCAGATATGAACTGTCGATCAGTTGAAGGCCTCGGCGCCGCAAGAGAGGAGGAATTCGGCGGTTCGGTCGAGCTCAGAATGTAGACGGCTGCCATCATCTTTATTCGGTTGCGGAATATATAAAATCATGTTCTGACGGGCACGGGTTAGTAATACGCGATAGGCGTTGAGCTGATAGGTTTTTTTCCGGACTGCATGCGCCGGCAAAACTCTCCACTTTTTGTTATTGAATCGCCTGCATTCCCATCGGTCTCCTTCCCACAAAAAGTCCTCGCCCCAACAAACGCCGATCCAGTCGAGTTCGAGACCCTGTATCTCGAATTGGGTAGCGACGACCTCAAGGTTAGAACTAGCTCGAACGTCGTTGCAGTACTTGTGGTCACACCGTTCTAATTCACATTCCGCAAAATCGAGAAACCAATGCTCCCAGTCAAAGCCTCTGTGAAATTCAAAGTCCGGTTCTAGACCATCCGCCCTGAGTCGGGCCGCATAGGCACTTGCGGTAAGACCGGAACGAGTCGTACCTCGACGATTCGCTTCCAACCAAATTCTTGCTGCGGAGAGGCTTCGTGTGATGGCGGGCTTTACTGGGAGGTTCACGGCAACTTCGGCGGCCACGCCGCCTCGGCCCGACAAAATTGCATCTACCCAATCAGAAATCTTCTGCGCTCGAATCGACCTAGTGGCTATGCGCAGATGTAGTTGCTCATTGGACTGAACGTCCATGCCGGTAGGCGCTGCCTCGAAGAGTCGAAATTCTGGGCCTACACTTTCGGAAAGAACGTAAGGCGAAGCTAACACTCGCCAATGAGGGAATCTCAACAGGGCCCTTCCCCATTCGGATAATCCGGCCTCGCCGCGATTGATCTCCTGACCGCCCCCGACAAGGGCGACAATAACCGACCAGTCTTTATGCCGGTCCATCACTTCGAGCATCATCTCTGGTTCCGAAACTTGTGGACGCTTGGCTCGTCCGTTCTGCTCCGCATCCCAAGCGCGCTGGGCTTCGTCAAAGAAGATAACTTTCTGCACCGGACACTTCTGATCTTCCCGGTAGTACTCATCAGCAAACTGATGGACGTTGTGAATAAAAGCCCTAACCTCCAATTCCGCGTCTCGACGATTGGTGCGATCCTCTCCAGGCTTACGGCGCGTGGCATCTCTAACTAGAGCTTCTTGAATAACCGTCACGAGTGGACCATTGCCTGAAAGAAAGGACCCCACTTGTCGTATCTCGGGCCTATGCACGGCGTTCAACCCGACTAATGTTTTCCCTGCGCCGGGTACCCCCGTGACAAAGCAAATGATTTTCTCACTCTTAGCGCGCGCTCCCTCGACGGCACGGACAATCGTCTCGGTCGTGACATCCAGATCCTCACGAGCGCTACAGGAATGGCCAATCTCAAAAACGTTCATGTCCGAATAGAGCGCAACGGCCGCGTCGATGATCGGCGGCACTGGCCTAAAGCGACCGTTATCCCACGCGGCCGGGTCGATCGCCGGGTTCTGGGGGTGTACATATTCCTTGCAGGTTGCGACTAGTCCCTCAGGAGCATTGTCGGTGCCGTACACACGGCACGCCTCGATCAGGCGGTCGAACGCTGTTACGTCCCGTTGGGCGCCGACTACGCCCGCCGTTATCACGATCGGAATAATGACTCGATTGCTGCTAGACTCGTGGAAACAAGCCAGATTTATGGCATAGTCTTCGACTTGACGCACGGCAGAGGTTCGGCTGCTGCCAGTCTTGGTCTCGATAACGATAACCACATCATGAGCCAAGAGCACGGCATCAATTCGCTTGCCTGCCATCGGAATTGGGTATTCCATCAGAATTTGCCACTGACTGGCCGAAGGGTAGTTTTCGGTCAGTGCCCGCATAGCCGAGGTCAGCGCGGGCAGTTGATCGCGCCATGCGTCGATAGCCTCGGGGGAAAGAGGGAAACGGGATGCGCTGTTGGCTTGCGCTAGCTCTCCGATGATTGTGGATGAGCTATCCGAGAGGAAATCGCTCAGCGATCGAGAATAATAAGCGGGCATCTGCGACTTCTACTGTATCAAGACTTGCCGGCCAAGAGGCTGCAGCAGTTGAGAGCCGAAATCGCCGCCGAGCTTGCTCGGCTTGGACAGCGGAGGGCGACTATCCCACGCTGACTTTGGGCGGGCGAGGGCGCCCGCCCTACCCAAGCAAAAGCCGCCAGCTTTCGCTGACGGCCTTTTCTGACAACTGAAAACCAACAACTAACTCTCGTACAGCAGCACGCCCTCGGTAGTCTTCTCCGCGTCTACTGGACGGTAGTACAGCTTGTTGTCTTCCAGGAAGACCTCGATGAACGCCGGCCTGGTCGTGATCGTGCCCTGGATCAGCGCTTCCGACAGCGGGTCTTCGATGTACTTTTGCAGTGCGCGGCGGAGCGGTCTGGCTCCGTAGCTGCGGTCGGTTAGCGTCTGGTTCAGGATCCACTTCTTGGCTTCGTCGGCCACGCTGACCGTGATCGAGCGCTGCGCCAGGTTCTGGTTCAGCTGGGCGACCATCAGTTCGAGGATCTGGATCAGATCGTTTTCGCCGAGCGCCAGGAACAGGATGACTTCATCGATACGGTTCAGGAACTCGGGGTTGAAGGTGCGCTTGACTTCGCTCTTCACCAGGTCTTCGACTTTCTCGGAGACCATCTCGTCCTTGGAGTGCTGGAAGCCGAGGCCCTCGCGCTTCATCAGGTGACGCGCGCCGATGTTCGAGGTCATGATGATGATTACGTTCTTGAAATCGACCGTGTTTCCAAGGCCGTCGGTGAGTTGGCCATCTTCGAAGACTTGCAGCAGGATGTTGAACACATCCGGGTGCGCCTTCTCGATTTCGTCGAGCAGCACGACGGAGTAAGGAGCGCGCTTGACGCGTTCGGTAAGCTGTCCGCCTTCTTCGTAGCCGACGTATCCCGGAGGCGAGCCGATCAGCTTCGAGACCGAGTGCTTTTCCATGAACTCCGACATATCGAAGCGGACGAGCGCTTTCTCGCTGCCGAACATGAACTGTGCCAGCGTGCGCGCGACTTCGGTTTTGCCGACGCCCGTCGGGCCTAGGAACAGGAACGATCCGATGGGACGGTTCGGGCTCTTCAGGCCGGCGCGGCTACGGCGAATGGCGCGAGCCAAGGCGCTGATCGCTTTATCCTGCGAGATGATGCGCTTGTGCAGCTCTTCCTCTATGCGCAGCAGCTTCGCGGTCTCTTCTTCTTTAATCGAGGTGATGGGCACGCCGGTCCAGCGGCTGACCACGTCCTCGATGTCCTCCCGACCCACAACGCCGGTGGAGGATTCATCGAGGTGGTATTTTTCGCGAAGGGCGCGCAGGTTCTCGCGCTCCTTGCGTTCTTCGTCCGAGTAGAAGCGCGCCTTCTCGAACTCATGGTTCGCGATGGCGTTCTCCATACGATGGACGATGAACTTGATGCGCTTCTGGACTTCGGTAATCTCCTCGGGCAGCGAAGTCTGACGCAGTTTGACGCGCGCGCCGGCTTCGTCGATCAAGTCAATCGCCTTATCCGGAAGGAAGCGATCCGGAATATAGCGGTTCGAATGCGAAACGGAGAAGTTGATGGCGTCGTCGGTGTAAGTGACGGCGTGGAACTTCTCGTAACGCTCCTTGATGCCGAACAGAATCTTGATCGCGTCGACTTCGTTTGGCGGTGGAACTTTGACGGCCTGGAAGCGGCGCTCGAGCGAACGATCTTTTTCGATCGACTTGCGATACTCAGCCGGCGTGGTTGCGCCGATGCACTGAATCTCGCCGCGGGAGAGCGCGGGCTTCAAAATGTTAGCCGCGTCGAGCGAACCCTCGGCCGATCCGGCGCCGACCAGCGTGTGCAACTCGTCGATGAAGATGATGGAGTTCTGATTCTCCATCAGCTCCTTCATGATGGTCTTGAGGCGTTCTTCGAACTGGCCGCGATATTTTGTGCCGGCAACGATCAGAGAAAGATCGAGGGCGAGGATTCGTTTATCCGCGAGGAACGACGGCACTTCGCCGTCAGCGATGCGCTGGGCCAGGCCTTCGACGATAGCAGTCTTGCCGACGCCGGGCTCGCCGATGAGCACAGGATTGTTCTTGGTGCGGCGGCACAGAATCTGCACCACGCGTTCAACTTCGCCATCGCGGCCAACGAGCGGATCAAGCTGCGTGTCCATGGCGGCCTGAGTCAGGTCGCGGGAGAATTCGCTCAGCAGCGACGATTCGCGCTGACCGCTTCCGCGCTGCGGAGAAGCTTTCTCCTGGCTGGTGCGGGCGAGTTCCTCGCGGATGGTCGAAAGCCGCAATCCGCGCTCGTGCAGGATTTCGGCGGCAAAACATTTTTCTTCGCGCAGCAAGCCCAACAGCAGGTGCTCGGTCCCAATATGCTTATGAGAAAGACGTTCGGCCTCTTCGGCCGCATATGCCAAAACGCGCTTGCATTCGTTGCTCAGGGGCAGATCGACGGAGGTCGAAACCTTTTCGCGGATCGTGGTATGTCCTTCGATCTGCTTGCGGATCGACTCGACCGACGCGTGGGAGCGCAGGAACCGGTTGGTCAGAGCTTTGTCTTCGCGCAGCAGTCCGAGGAGCAGGTGTTCGGTCTCAATATAAGGAGAGCCGAACTGACTGGCCTCGTACCGCGCAAAGAAGATGACACGCCGCGCTTTCTCGGTGTAGCGTTCAAACATAAACTAGTCCCCCTCAGGCGCGAGCGGGAAATCAGAATTTCCGGCTAGGCCTGTTGCCCATACATCAATTATGCATTCCGAATCGCCGATCACCCAAGCGATAATCCACTAGCAGGTATCAAGGTTGCCGCTGTCGGCGTACAGCCTGTTCCTGCCCCCCTTGTTACGCCGGAAGCGTATCCGGCGCTACTTCGACTATTCTGCCTCTATCCAGCCGCAGGACTCTATGGCACCTACGTGCAAAAGACAGGTTATGAGTGGCGATTAAAGAGGTGAGCTGGTAGTCGCGGTGCATCCGCGCCAGCAATTCAAAAACCACCTCGGCCGTTGCGCCATCCAGATCGCCGGTCGGTTCGTCGGCCAACAGTAACTTCGGCTGCGTAACCAGAGCTCTGGCCAGCGCCAGCCTTTGCTGTTCGCCGCCAGAAAGCTCGCCCGAGCGATGATGAGCCCGCGCTTCCAATCCCACTTCGCGCACCCAGTTGGCCGCTTCTTGCAGCGCGGATGCGACCTGCTGCCCTCGTGCCAGCAAGGGCATGGCCACATTTTCAAGCGCGGTAAACTCCGGTAACAGGTAGTGGAACTGCCAGACGTACCCGATTTCGCGGTTGCGAAATTCGGCGGCATCATCCTCGGAAAGCGTATTCACCTGGGATTGGGCGCAGTATACGGTACCCGCCGAAGGACGATCAAGCGCACCGAGAATGTGCAGCAAAGTGCTCTTCCCGGCGCCCGACTGCCCCACAATGGCGAGCATCGTTCCTCTCTCCACCTGAAACGAAAGATTTTCAAAGAGCACTAAGTCCGCTTCGCCTGAGCGAAAGACCTTGCTTAACCCTTCGACCCTCAATAGAGGATCTTCAGTCATTTGATGCAAACCGATCCTCCCGAGTACCAAGGTGCAAGAGCTGACGTTCCAAACACCATACAAAAAAGCCCTTGCCCCATTAAATCACGAGGAAGATTCCCCGGTTGCTGGGGCCCTTCAATTCGTAGAACTGTTATGCAATGAACTGTATACCGGGGCATAGGAACGGAATGTGACCTCAGTCACAGTTCTGGGGAGAAGGCCCCCGAGCTGCCGGCGCACTGGCGTTTTTGTCGTGAGGGAATTCCTCACTGGATGGCGCTTTCATAGATGAGCGGCAAGACGGCGATGCCGGGCACGCTCCAGATCAAACACCAGGAGTCGCATATGAAGTGCTATGGAAAATTGCTGATTGTTGTCATCCTTGCCGTCGGTCCGATGGCGTTTGCCGCGATGAATGGCCCGACCGGCCTCGCGGTCGATGGCAGCGGAAAATTGTACGTCTCCAATTTCAACGGCAACACGGTGCAGGTTTACAGCACGACCTATCAACTGACCCGCACCGTCAGCAATGGCGTGAACGGCCCGTGGGGCGTGGCCGTCGACGCGGCCGGCAATCTACTTCGTGGCGAATTTCGAAGGCAACACCGTGACCCGCTACAACTCAAGGGACGCTGATGAGATCAGTGGCAGGCCTGACGAACCCCATCTATCTCGCGGTCGACGAGATGGACAATCTCTGGGTCATCGATAATTCGCTCCAATCGATCGAAACCTACGACATGTTCGGGTACTATCCGGCAGTGCAGAGTTCTTCCCCGGGTTTCAACGTCTACGGGATTGCCGAGCGCGGCGGCTACCTGTTTTTTGGAATCGACACGGGCGGACAAATCAACGTGCAATTGGCGACGTTCCTGACGTCCGATATGTTGGCGAATAAGGTGAACTACAGGCTTCCCACGACGCTCCCCAGTCCGGCCGCAGCGGTGGCGTTTGACAGTAAGAAAGTCCAGTGGGTGGTGGCGAACGACGGCACGGTTTATTCATCCACCGATTTCGTCAATTTCAAGAAAATGTTTCAGGTCCCGTACCTGCCTGCCGGCATGGCGGTCGATGCGGCGCATAAGCACATTTTCTTCTCGCACAATGTTGACAACAGCGTGGACGTCTACACCACCGCAGGCACACTGGTGACGACCATTCAATAGATCGCGCCTGATATGCATCCCCCCCTCCCCCACTACCCTTCTCCCCCCGCTTCTCGACGGGACGCCGACCCCCCGCCGCGCCCCACCCGATTGCAAACCTGGCTTTTTTGATCTTCCCTCGTCTCACGATCGCGCGGCGAGGGTTTACTTTTTGGCGGGACGCCGCGAGCCTCGGTAGGACATACCTTGAGTATGTCTTAGGCAGGGGGCTCCGCCTTTAATGGTTTTCGCATGCACAATTCCCACCGAGGCTGCCCCATCCTTGCTTTTTTTGCAAGGGTGGGTGGCGATGCTGCACGCGCCAGCGAGATCAAGAGGCCAGGCCAGCCGCCACCGTCCCCACAGAGTTGTCCCGTGAATCGCAACGCGAGCTACGCTGGTTCCGTCGCCGCTATCCAGTTCCGCCGCTCCAGAATTGTCGGAGGCTCGTACGTCACGCCCGCCGCCAGCCGCCGGTCTTCGCGCCGCGTCGTCCACAGAAGCACCGGTCCGGCCACGTTCGCCACCACGCGCGACATCGTGCCAAATTCCTTACCGATCTCGCGCCGCAGTTCGTGAATCTGCCGGCTGACGTCTCCGTTCACTTTGCGGAAGTAGCGTTCTGCAGCCCATAGCGCCGCGCTGTAAGCCGTTTTTAGCTTGTCGTTCTCACGCTCGAAGCGCTCGCGCACCCGCAGGTCCGGATAATTCTTGTAGCGCTGCCACCCTTGCAACATAGTCTGGCACATGCGGTAGAGGCTCGGCCCGTTGCGCTCGAAATCGCGCCAGAACGCCCAGTCGAGAAAGCGCTTTGAGTCGTCGCGCGAAATCGCGGCGTGGCGGAAATTGAATTTGTCCTGCCCGTGTATGTCGGCCAGGTTGATGCCGTCGAGCAGCCGTCCCTCGGATTCGATCTGTCTGTACAGCGGCGTGCCCGGTACCGGCGTGTAGAGCATGAACTGGTGGAAGTCCGTATTGTGCTCAACTGCGTATTCGATTTCGTCGCGGATGTTATCGGGCGTGTGATGCTCGAGGCCGATAATGGTCGAGCCCTGCACGCGAATTCCATGCTGGCGCAGCATGTGCGTGAGTTCGTGCGAGTCCGTGTCCTTGAGCTTGTCGTAGTTCGAGCGCGGAGATTCAAGCCCCATCCAAATCCACGACACGCCCAGCTCCACCAGTTCTTCCGGCGTGTATTGGCGGATGGCATTCGCCGAGGCGAACACCGCCATGCCCCACGCCTTGTTGCCCTCCTTCATGCGATCGAGCAGCCGCATGGCGCGCTTTTTGTGGAGCAGGAAATTTTCGTCCATGACGAAGAAGGTCTGCACGCCCAGCGATTTCTCGGCATGACAAAAGACGTCGTAGAGCTGGTCGCCGGTTTCGTAGAAATTTACGAACTTGCCTTTGCCGCCGAAAAAGGCCGAGGTCGTGCAGAAGTTGCAGCCCATCGGGCAGCCCACCGAAGGGATGATCGTCGCCGCCGTCTGGCCTTTCTTATCCGGCATGCGCAGGCCCATGATGCGCGTCTTCATCCCGGACACGATCTCGGGATGCTTGATGGGCGCATTCACGTCTTCGCCGAGATAGCCGCGCATCCACGAAATTCCTTCGCCGCGCACAATGTGGTCGGCGTCGACCATGTTTTCGAGGCCGGGCGTGGCCGCCACGTGCCCGCCAATCACGATTTTTGATTTCGGCGAAAGCTCGCGCACCATGCGGCACATCTCTTTCACCTTGCCGACATTCACGATGATCGAGGAGATCCCGACGATGTCGTACTCATTCGCTTTGAGCTCGCGGGCGAAAGCCTCGCGGGTGGGGAAATCGAGCACCGTGCACGGCGCCGAAATATTCTGCTGGATCATCATGATCCCCCACGACCGGTGAAACATGCGCAGCGAAAACCCTCCCTGCGCCCGCGTCACCTGGTTGTGGTAAAGCTCCATGGGATTGATGGCCCGCGACCCAAATTCATCATCCTGCGCATAAGGCCCAAACACCGAACTAAGCAGCACCCGCGCAGCACTACCCTTGGGATGAACGTCCGCAGAAGCGACGACGGGACGAACATCGATAGGACGAACGTCCGTAGAAAGGACTTCCATTAGAGACACACTCCTTAATGATTGCGATTTATCGACGGCTATGATCTGAGGCTAGCGGGCCGGGGCAAGAAAAATCAGTGAGGTCATGCAGGTAATACAAAAGTTTTACATGCAACGCAAAGGTTCTTCGCCCTTTCGTTACGCCGAGGATCGCTCGCCGTTTTCGTTGTGAAAACGGACCCTTTCAATACTCGCCGGGATGTTTCACGATCTTGACTGGCCGTATCTTTCGGATTCCAACATATTCCGCTGGTCCGAAATGCTCTGCGACATAGTGGTGGACCTCAACTCCGGGAAACGTCCAGGCGTGGGAGAAATAACCTTCGTCGCCGGGCGTTGTCGACGTCGGCGGGCCGAACGTTTCTTCGAGATGCCGTTGAAACACTTCATAGGAAGTGTCCAAGTCTGCACAGGAACTGCAGAAGAACCCGAGATCAACCAGCCCGCCATGATCTAGCGGAGGGAAACTGAAACCCAGCTCGACGGACAAGCCTGAAAGAGCTGTGCAGTGAGTCGTGTAGTAACCATGCGTTAACTGCCGCAGGTGTAATCTCTCAAAAGTTTGTTGGAATTGCGCCTCAGTCGTATCCCAAGGAACGAAGACGCTCGGTTCCTCGATCTGAAATCCTTTCGAAAGGTCCATCGAACACCAATCTTACCGGACGCCACCTGATAGGGGCCTGGCCCACCCTTCAACTCTTAAGTACCGAGGTTGCCCCACCCTTGCGCTCTTTGCAAGGGTGGGAGACCCGAGCCTCCGCTAGAACCGAAGAAAGTCGATTGCGATTTCGATCATACGGAAGGGGAAGCACCCTGCTATAGCCCTTCCCTTACAGGCCCCCCAAAAGGCCAAGTGACGGATAACTCATTATTCCGGAATACTTTACAAGGAACTTTTGCCTCAACGAAGCTTAGTTCCGACGATAAGCTGTTATTTTTCAATCATCTAGAGAGACTCTCGCTCGATTGTCGATTTGTCACCTAATTATTCAATAAATTCGGCGGATCCAGGAACATCCGCTAAAGTATTTATTTATCAACGTTTTAAGCTCACTTCGAGGCATTTCCCGTAACCCCTTATTCCTCAAAGACCTGGCGAAAAACGGACGCTAAGTCTTTGATCCCAAAAGACCGCCCAGGGAGGGTATTGATAACAAAGTAGTAACGAGGTAAGTGCAAGCGGAAATTACTCGTATCGCAGCGCCTCTGCCGGCAGAATCCGCGCTGCTGACCATGACGGATAAATCGTCGCCACAAACGAAACTCCAATCGACACCAGCGCCGTGATCACGCCATCCATCGCTCGCGGGACGAAGGGAACGTAGTCGATGGAATAGACCTCGGGCGAGAGCGAAATAAAGTGGTAGTGACCACCCGCGTAAGAAATGGCATAGCCGAGCACGAGGCCAATCGCGGTTCCGATCACTCCAATCAGCACGCCCTGCGCGATAAAAACGCGCCGAATCTGCCGCTTCTTCGTTCCCATCGACAAGAGCACGGCGATGTCTTTAGTCTTCTCCATCACCATCATGGTGAGCGAGATGAGAATGTTAAGTGCGGCCACAAACACAATCAGGCCGATGGTGATAAACGTAACCAGCCGCTCCAGCCGCAGCGCGCGGAACAGCGGCTTGTTCTGCTCCATCCAGTTGGTGGTCATGAAGCCGTGGCTTCCCGAAGCCGCATCCGCAGCCTGTTCCAGCGAGCGCCCCACCTCGCCCGCCAGATAAATGTCGTCGATCTTGAACTGGATGACGGAGATCACATCGCCCAGGCCAAACAGCTCCTGCGCATCAGCCAGCCGTATGAACGCCCACGATGAGTCGTAGTCGTAGAAGCCGGAGTTGAAGATCCCCGCCACGCGGAAACGTATGTACTTCGGCACCATGCCAAACGGAGTCAGCTCTCCCTGCGGCGAAGTGACCAGCACGATCGACCCAACAGTAGCGCCGATGGCCTCGGCGAGATCGTTGCCGAGGATGACGGGAGGCATTGCGGCCACGCGCTGCGCCACGCCGGCTAGATCGTCGGGAGATGTAGATGGTGTGGCGCGAACACTCCCTTCGGCTCCGTTCAGGGCAGGCTTGTCCGCGCCGGCGGGCGAGTCGCCCGCCGGAACCGCCGGCGAGGTCGCCGGCGCTACGGTCGACGGCATCGCCGCTTCGCGTTTTTCTGCGACTGAGGGATTTTCATCCAGCGCCGCCGCCGATCCCATCGTCACCGTCTGCAGCAGATCGCTGACCTTGCGCTCATAGCGCGGCAACATGCCTTTCAGCACCGCGCCGCGGGCCCGCGGCCCGCGGGAAATCAGCACCTGCTCATAAATTGCCGGAGCGGCCGCAACCACATGCGGCTCCTTCGCCAACTTATCCAGCAGCGGACGCCAATCTTTGATCCCGTCGCTTTCCATACGTAGCAAGCTGATGTGCGAAGTCGATCCGAGCAACCGCGCCTGCAAATCCTGACGGAAGCCGTTGTTGATGGCAAGCGCCACGATGAGCGAAGCCACGCCCGCGGCGACGCCGAGAATGGAAATGCCAGTGATGATGCCGATGAAAGCTTGGCGGCGCTTTGCGCGGAGATAACGGGTTGCGATGAACAGTTCGAAGCGCATGGAAGCGAGCTGTCAGCTCTCAGTTGTCAGCTGTCAGTTAAAGCGGATTATAGCTGGCGGGAACTGAACACTCGCGGCAGAACCGCCGGAACTACGTTTCTGTACGCGCGATACGCCTCTCCAAATCTCTTCTCCAACTCCGCATCCTCCATGCGAATCATCACCGCGCCGGTCGCGATTGCGAATGCGGTCAGCGCCCAGCACACAGCGAGTCCCGTGCCGATGCTCCAGGCAATCATCTCGCAGAGATGCGCGAGGTAAATCGGATGGCGAACGTGGGCGCGAATTCCGCCGGTTGCCAGTCGCTGCTCAGGGTGCGCGCCGTGCAGTTCCGGCATTCCGCCGAGTTGCTTCGCGCTGAAGCCCTTACCCGACCTTGCGTATAAGAAGAGCCCCGCCGCAAACAGCAGAGCCGCCGGAACCCAACTCCAAATGGTGGAGTAAAGCAGAATGTGCCGCCACGGCCAAGTCGCCAGCGCGGCTGCCGCCCACATCAGCATCCACACGGGAATCAGCACAAAATACGGCGAGCGTCCTCCGCTTGCGTGCCGCGCGCGCCAGCGCTCCGCAAAGGGATGAATCATGAACCAGAACGCGGGGATCGTCGCGTAAACCGCGCACGCCAGCCAGCCGACAAACTGTAGCCACAATCGCACGATGAAATGTTATCAGTCAGGTGCGAGCAAGCGGCGATGACTGCTCGAAGCTCGTAGCTCGAAGCTCGCAGCTCGCAGCTCGCAGCTAATTTCCTGCTATCCTTCTTCCGCATGTCCCCCATTCTGACCAGTGTGCTGCTGGGACTGACCGCAGCGGCCGCCAACGTGTTTGGCGGCACCATCATTGTTCAAAGAAATTGGGAGCGCCGCTACCTGCGCTATTTTGTCGCGCTGGGCGCGGGCTTCATGCTGGCTACGGCGCTTGTCGAGATGGTGCCGGAGAGCATTGTGCTCCGCGGCCCGCGCGCCGGCTTCCTTATTCTGTCGGGATACCTGCTCATCCATTTCTTTGAACACACGGTCACGCCGCACTTTCACTTCGGAGAAGAAACCCACGCCGAGCAGTTCGTCCACACGCACAAGGGTTACTCGGTGCTGGTTGGCCTGCTGATTCATACGTTCTTTGACGGCATCGCCATCGCTGCGGGATTCCTCGTGTCCTCAGCGCTCGGATGGATCATCTTTATTGCCGTCTTCCTGCATAAAATTCCCGAAGGATTCACCATCACGTCGGTGATGCTGGCCAGCGGTCGCAGTCGCGGATTCGCGTGGGGAACATCGGTGATGCTGGGAGCCGCGACGGTAGCCGGCGTGATGACGATGGCGCTATTTCGCCACGAAGTGGGATTCGGCCTGCCGCTATCGGCAGGCGTGACGATCTATGTGGCCGCGTCGGACTTGATTCCGGAAGTGAATCAGGAAACTGGCGTTCGCATGGCGCTGCTTGTGTTCGTCGGTGCAGCGTGCATGTTTTTGCTGGATAGGTTCTTTCATGTGCATTAGAAAAAGTACCCAGTACTCAGTAACCAGTATCCAGTAAGACCTACTCCGGCAGCGATCCGATTAATCCGTTCAGAATTCTGCCTACCTCATGAACTCTTTGCAGCAAGCCTTCAGTCGTCAGATGATCCGCGTATCCTAGACGCTCCGCCAGGAGTAGCTGCGTTTCTAGCTCAGCTAACGATCCTGCGGAGTGGCGTAGGAAATGGCGAAATTCACGATGGCTGTGGTGCGCTTGCCCTTCAGCGATGTTGCTCGGAACCGAAACTGCTGCGCGACGGATTTGATCGGTGAGGCTGTAGACCTCGCGCTTGGGAAAGCTGTCGGTCACCTTGTAGATTTCTGTGACCATATCCATGGCTTTCTGCCAGGCGACGAGATCTTTGAAATGCTGGGCCATTAGAAAAAGTACCAAGTACTCAGTAACCAGTATCCAGTAAAACCTACCCAGGCAGCGATCCGATTTAGGAATGCTGCGCCATAACGTGGGCGGCTCCGCGGCGGTTTTCACTGGGTACTGGTTACTGAGTACTGGATACTTCTATCCGCTGTGCCGGATATGCATTACGTCCCCATCCTGCACGATGTAGTCTTTCCCTTCCAACCGCAGCGTCCCTTTCGCTCTTGCGTTGGCTTCCGATCCTGCTTCCAGCAGCTGATCCCAGCGAATTGTCTCGGCGCGGATGAAGTGCTTTTCCAGATCGGAGTGAATCGCTCCGGCGCCGTTCTGCGCTCGCGTGTTCAGCGGGATCGTCCAGGCTCGGCATTCGTCTTCTCCGGCGGTGAAAAACGAAATCAGGCCCAGCAGGTGGTAGCTTTTGCGGATCAGGCGCGACAGGCCGCTTTCGGTGAGTCCGTAGCTGCCGAGAAATTCCGCCGCGTCTTCATCGCTCATCTCTGCTAGTTCGGCTTCGACTTTGCCGCAGATGGCGCTGGCGCCGGCGTTCGGGCGCGTGGCTGCTTCGGTCAGGTTGTATTTTTCTACCGCCGCTTCGAGGTCCTTGCCTAGTTGCGTGCTCTCGCTGATGTTGAGCACGTAGAGCATCGGCTTCTCGCTCAGGAACATGAAGCCGCGAATGCGCTTCTTGTCTTCCGGAGTCATCTCCATTTCGCGCAGCGGCTTTTCGGTTTCGAGATGCGCCTTGGCTTTGATCAGCAGCTCGTTTTCTTTTTCGAGTTCCGGCGTCTTCATCTTCTTTAAGTCTTTTTCCAGCCGCTCCAGCCGTTTCTCGATCTGGCCAAGATCGCTGATCATCAGATCGAACTCGACGTTCTTGATATCGCGCAGCGGATCGATGGGGCCGTCGTGCGGAATCTCGTCGCTTTCAAACGCCCGCAGCACGTGGATGAGCGCGTCGACACTGCGCAGATGAGTGATGTACGCGGTCTCCTTCAGCGCTTCCTGGCCAACGGCGCCTACGTCGACATACTCGACCGAGGCATGCGTCAGCTTCTTCGGGTTATAGAGCGCGGCCAGCTTGTCGAGACGCTCGTCGGGAACCTTGGCGACTCCCACGTGCGCCTCGCGCGGGTTTGCCAGCTGATGCTCGGTGAGATTCGCCTTGGTCAATATGCGGAACAAGGATGTTTTGCCTACCTGCGGCAGGCCGATGATGCCAGTTTTCATGATCAGTTCTCGGGACTGGTCTCAGGTGATCAGGTTCTCAGTTGGAGAACGGTTGCAGGATCAGGATAAATCATTCCGGCGATAAATCGCTCCGTCGCGGCGGTGTGTCCTCATCCAAATTTTCCACCACGGATGCCGGAGACACTGAGAAATCCCAAGTGCTTGTCAAAACCTTCATCGATTGGGTTCTGCGATCAAGGTTTTCCTCCATGACTCTGTGACTCCGTGAGACACAATTAGGACACTATCGCCGCGCTGGATAGCTCAACATGCGCCGGATCACTCCAACTCCTGCGCGGTGCGGAATACCGCGATCAATCCCAGCAGCAGCACTGCCTTCTCGAAGTTCTCCGACCAGACGTGCAGCCGGTTGAACTCGCGGCGGATGGGATCATCAGGCTGTAGGTTGTCGATCACTACGGCTTGCTCGCGCAGGGCATACATTCTGGGCGAAACGGCATATTGCGAAATCATGGTCAGCACGATCATGAGCGCGAGCAGGACGTGGCGCAACGCCAGCGGCCGCACCCGGCCGTCGGTCAAGCGGGAATAAAGCATCGATGCGCCAAGAAAAACGAATCCGGAGACGATGCCCATGTAGTGAAGCCGGTCGAGCGAGTGACCGACGACCGACCCCGCCATATGACGTGTGGGCAGCAGGCCGGGAGAAAAGGCGATGGGCGCCTCGACGAAAGCCAGGAAGATGATGCCGCCAATCCAAACGACCAACGACAGCAACATGAGGAAACGAAGAAATGACATGAGCGCAATTATCGGGAATTTGTCACCGAAAAGCCAATGTGGCCGCATTTACAAGGCTTCGCGAAGGCCGCAAAGGAAACGCGCCCGAAATTCGGACACCCCGAGTCGTCAATCTTGCGGACGCGTTTCCGCCCGAAATCACCGCGATGACGCTTGTCGAATTCCGAAGAAAAGGACCACTTATCCACAGGCGTACCGTCTGCGACACTTTTTGGCTTCTGGTAAAGTGTTTACGCTCAACGTTCCCGAATTGGAACTAAGGAAGCTGATTTTGATGCAAGGGACTCTCAGACCGTGCGATGTGGATTTCCTTTCGTTGCAAACCGCTGTGTTTTGCGTGCAATGCGAGCTGATCAGCGCCAATAACACGACGCGCTGTCTGTCCTGCGGCAGCACTGCGGTGCTGAGCCTTTCGCGCGTGCTGGGCGGGTCCTTGAAGAACCAGCAAACGGCGCAGGTCATCGCCGACGTCGAACTCGACCGCATCGTGCGATCGCTGCTCGGCAGCGTTCCTCAAATCGAAGAGGCGGAAGCGCGGCACGATCTTTCTGTCATCCCGAGTTTTTCTTCCCGGCATCATCTGCGGGTGCGCCATCCGCGGCCGGTGCCTGTCGCATGCCGCGCTGCTGAACCCCGGCGAACTCGATCTTGAACCCGGCATCAGCATCATCGCGGAAAAAGCGCAGTCGCTTACCGGCGCAACCGGGGCGGCGATTGCTCTGCGTCAGGGCGATGAAATCGTCTGCCGCGCGCGCACCGGACGCACCGCGCCCGACCTCGGCGTGCGCCTCGAAACCAGCCGCGGCATCTCCGCCGAGTGCGTGCGCACGGGCGAGGTTCTGCTCTGCAATGACGCCGAAACCAACCCGCGCGTAGACGCCGCCAGTTGCCGGCGCCTCGGTGTGCGCTCAATTCTGGTCGCGCCGCTGCGCCACTTTCGCCAATCGCTTGGAGTCTTCGAGGTGCTTTCCTCCACGCCGCACGCCTTCGACAACAACGATGTCGCCACCATGCAGTTCCTCTCCGGGATGATGGTCGCGGCGATTTCGCGCCTGTCGAGTTTGCGACCCGAGTCGGATTCGTAGACCGGTACAGCCACCGGCTGACACAACACGAAGGCCCTGTTTTCCCTGACAATCTACCGCGTCGCTCCCCTCCGCTGTCGCATCTTAGTGCCATGCCTACCAAAGTCGAGCGCCGCACTGTCGATCTCTCTGGGTTTCCGAATCTGGTTGTGATCTATCTCGGGATGCGGGTCAACCGGCTGACCGGATTGAAAACGCTGCTGGGTTTTGGCCCGCAAATTTCGAAGTCGGCCGCCGATAAGCCGGATGGCCTTCTTGTGCACGAGGTTTTTCTTTTTTCCCTGTTTCCCGCGCATGTTGGCATACGGCAGTACTGGCGCGACATGGATTCGCTCATGGCGTGGACGCGTTCCGACCCGCACCGCGATTGGTGGAAGAAGTTTCTGAAAGATTCGGGTGGCACCGGCTTTTGGCACGAAACTTATCTGATGACCGGCGGCATGGAGGCCATCTATGACGATATTCCGCAAGCTATCGGCTTTATGAGCTTCGCTCCAGTCGTGCCCGCGAGAGGGCCGATGTTCTCGGCTGCGCATCGCGCGAACAAGAACGATGACGTTGCGCCGGTGATTGCCGAGTCCGATCTCTACACGCAATAGACTTAGTTGCGCTCGCTTTTGTGGCTGTGCGCCCCTCTGGTTTTCTTTATCGGCGTCATACTGTTCCACCATTGATCGAATGCGATCCAGTCACTGTCGGTGTTGACGTCGCATTTCGCGCCGGCCCGGCACACTTCAATCGCATACACCGGGTGGATTTCCCAATCCGAAGCGCGTGAAGGGGTGCACGATGTGCCGCATGGGCAGGGTTCGTGCGACGCGTCAAAAAAGAGCTGCCCCGTTATCCGGTATGCGTACGCCCGCAGCCGCGCGTCCATGGCCGCATTCGGAGTGTACTTCTTCGTCTTCGCGTTGTAGGTTTCGTAGTTCCCGATTTCATCCCATGTGGCCGGCCGGAAGTGCGGGATGATTTCCGCCGTAACGCTCGCGCATTCCTGATCGTCAGCCTGACTTACCAGGGCCATGTGCACATCGTTCAGAGCGGCCGTGGCTCCGTTGCAATTGACCGTCTCACCACTTCCCAGGTCGGCGAAGTGCGCCTCATAAAGAAACGCCCTCATGCGCACCAGTTTTCCTTCTCCCAGTTGCCGCAGCGGTGTTCGATCGCTCGGCTCCTTCCCTTGGCCGGCGGGAATGGTTGTCTTCGCTTGCAAATCGACCAGTGTCTGCGGCGTGATGACTTCCGGCTGGCCACCGGTGCCGGTTGCGCAAAAGTTGTTCTTGACCTTGTTCTGGAGATGGCTATTCGCAGGCGCTGAAGACGCGCCTTCCACGCCGCAACTTTGATCGATCGGATGTGCGACCTGAATGCCGGCAAATGGCAGGGTTGAACCGTCGGGGCAGTGGTCTGGAAATGAGGTCTGCGCAAGAGCAGACGCACACACGAGTAACAGGGACCCGAGGAAAGAGCGTTGGAACATGGCCCACTCACCTCGTTTCGTTTGGGATGTGGGAAGAATGCTAGTGCGGAGCGGCCGCTGTCAAGTTTAGCCCTGGCGACCCCGGAGGGACTCGAACTTGAGCCGCTTTGCGGGCGTGAGCGAAGCGGGAGCCCGCAGGCGAAATCCCGAGCGCAGGGAGGGACCATTCCGATATTCTGGCGACCCCGGAGGGACTCGAACCCCCAACCCTTAGTTCCGAAGACTAATGCTCTATCCAGTTGAGCTACGGGGCCGCTCGGTAAAACTCTATCACCAAACTGGCAGCTCTGAGACCCATCCGGAGCGTGAACCCGCTATTGGTGCAATGCCGAACTCATTGATTTCACTCGGATTTCACTGGCGATCCTACCCGATATCCGGGCCGGTGACATTCGTCACAATTGAAAGTGACACTTGTCACGGCCTCAAGTTCGACCCTCCCCTAACCTTCCTCTTGGGTGAGGTGATCTCCATGAAGGTTCTGGAAGGAAATGAAGTCGTGACCACGACATCGGTTGAACCCGCGCAGCATCCTGCGAAGCAAGAATTTAAACCGCGCTTGATTTTCTGGGAAGTTACCAAAGGCTGCAATCTGCGTTGCATCCATTGCCGCGCCACCGCCACCGAACTGGCTTCGCCGACCGACTTACCCACTGCTCGCGCGCTCGATATCATCGACCAGATCGCGGCCTTCGGCAATCCCATTCTCGTGCTCAGTGGCGGAGAGCCGCTCTACCGGTCCGATATTTTTCAGCTCGCCACTTACGCCAAAGACAAGGGTCTGCGTGTGGCCCTGGCCACCAACGGCACGCTGGTCACCAAGGAAATCGCGCGCATGATCTCCGATTCCGGCATCAAGCGCGTCTCCATCAGTCTCGATGGCGCCGACGCCGAGACCCACGATAGCTTCCGCGGCATTCCTGGCGCCTTCGAAGCAGCCCTTCACGGTTTCCGCAATCTGAAGGAAGTCGGCATGTCGGTACAAATTAATACGACCATCGCGCGCCACAACGCCGACCAGTTGCCGCGCGTCCTCGAGTTGGCCAAGAACGTGGGCGCCGATGCGCTGCACACTTTCCTGCTCGTTCCCGTGGGCTGCGGCGTCGATATTGCCGACGATCAGATGGTGCCTCCGGATGAATACGAACGCATGCTGAACTGGTTTTACGACCAGTCTCTCGAAGGCGGCATTGAACTGAAGGCCACCTGCGCACCGCATTATTTCCGCGTGGTGCGGCAACGGCGTGCGGAAGACCGGCGCGCCGCGGAATTGGTTGCGAAGATCACCGCCGTCGAATCCGCAAAGGCAGAGTCAGAGTCAAAACCCGCTCCATCTCCCATGGGACACCCCGGCAACCATCCGGCCATTGGGCCGACCGATATGCTGATGCCGGGCGGAACCGGCATTTCGTTGCGACCGCAAGCGCCTCCTGCGGGACAACACACCGGCCATCCCAGCGGTCACCCCAACGATATGAACGCGATGACCAAAGGATGCTTGGCTGGGACTGGCGTATGTTTCCTTTCGCATGAAGGCGAGGTATATCCCTGCGGCTACCTGCCCGCGATTGCCGGCGACCTGCGCACAGAGCGCTTTGCCGACATTTGGAACAACGCGAAAGTGTTCAACGATCTGCGCGACACCGACAACCTGAAAGGGAAGTGCGGTTGCTGCGAATTCCGCAACGTCTGCATGGGCTGCCGAGCGCGTGCTTTTGCCGCCACCGGCGATTATCTGGATCCCGAGCCATTCTGTGTGTATGAGCCGAAGTCTCCGCACTTGAAGGCGAAGGTCGCCGAGCGCGAAAAGAACTAAGTTTCCTCCTCTCATCCAGCCGAGGCTGCCCCACCCTTGCGTTTTTGGCAAGGGTGGGAATTCCGTTCGCGCCATCCGTCACGTCAAAGGAACTTTTTCTCCCCCGCCGGTTTACACTGTTAGTTCGAGCTCCTTCCGATCAAAAGACAGAAGCACGAACCTGGACTCATACTTGATCGATATCCACTGCCACATTTTGCCGGAAGTTGACGACGGGCCCAAATCCTGGGACGTCTCCATCGGCATGTGCCGCATGGCCGCCGCCGACGGCATCACTCACATGGTCGCCACGCCCCACGCCAACGAGCGCTACGTCTACGACCGCGAATACCTGACCATGCTGGTCGCAGAGTTGCAGAATCGTGTCGGCCCCGAGCCCCGGCTCAGCCTCGGCTGCGACTTTCATTTTTCCGACGACAATCTGGAGCGCCTGTTCGAGAATCCTCACCGCTACACCATCGGCGAAACGAATTACCTGCTCGTCGAGTTGAGCGACTACAGCGTCCCGCCCAACCTGTCCGACGGGTTTCGCCAGTTGGGAGACCGCGGGTTGACGCCGATCCTTACTCATCCCGAGCGCAACCCGATCCTGCAGAAATCGCCGCAGCGAGTTCTCGAATACGCCGATCAGGGATGCCTCGTGCAGGTCACCGCCTCATCCCTAACCGGCTTCTGGGGAGAGCGTGCGCTGACCGCCGCGCGCTGGCTAGTCGAGCGCTCGGCCGTACACATTCTTTCTACCGATGCCCACGACACCCGCCGCCGCGTCCCGATTCTCTCCCAGGCCCGCGCCGCAGCCACCCAGATGGTAGGCGAGGAGATCGCCACTGCAATGGTGGAAGGGAATCCCGGCGCGATTGTCCAAGGCCAGACCGTCCCCTACTTTCCTCGACCGGTCATTCAGTAACCAGCAATTTCCTTAAACTCTAACTCCACCGAGTTGCACCCAATCGAGGCTGCCCCACCCTTGCGCCTTTTGCAAGGGTGGGAATGGGAATCATCACAAAAGCAGCAGGAGCTCCATCACAGCATTCAGTTCTTCCGTCAAGCTAGAGTCACTCCATGCCCGCCCGTCTCCGTCGCGCCTACGGCACCGGATATCTCCACTTCATCACCTCCAGCTGTTACCAGCGGCGTCCGTTGCTGGGCTCAGCGCAGTGTCGCGACCTCTTCCTGCGTATCCTTGAAGAAACGCGAATCCGCTATGAAATTGTCGTCGTCGGATATGTGGTGATGCCCGAGCATGTGCATCTCCTCTTGTCCGAGCCGGAAGAATCCAACCATTCCGTCGTCGTGCAGGTGCTTAAGCAGCGCTTCGCCCGCGAACTTCTGGTGAGATTGCGAACGAGACCGGCGCGCCCTGACGGAAGTTTGTGGAACACCGTGCTGGAGCAAGGTCACGTCTGGCAGCGGCGCTTTCATGATTTTGTCGTGTGGAACCCGCACAAGCGCGCCGAGAAGTTGTTGTACATGCACGAGAATCCCGTGCGCCGCGGCTTGGTGGCCTCGCCAGAACAATGGCGATGGAGCAGTTATCGTGCCTATGCGTATGAACAGAACGGCCCAGTCCTGGTCAACGAACAACAACCCGTTCGCCTGAAATGGATGGGTGTGCCCGTGGCGTGACGCCTCCTACTTCACGCCCTGTGATTCACACCCTCCGAGGCTGCCCCACCCTTGCGGTTTCTGCAAGGGTGGGAATTCGTGCCCACGCAACGGGGCCTCGTTGTGTGGAGAGCTCAGAGTTGTCCCCCCGAATCTCTGTGCCTGAACCCGGCTCTGTGTCTGAAGCCGACTTGCGCGATACACGGTAAATGTCGAGTCCCACCCTTGCGCAAAGAACGCGCAAGGATGGGGCAGCCTCGGCGAGTCAGCATGAGCGAAGACCATAACTCCTTATTCCTCAAAGACCTCCGGAAGTGTGCCAGAAGTTTCGCGCCTGGCCGCGCTAAATCCACTGCCGCGCTGCCAGCAAGTCATTGTTAGCAAAGGCATTGTCTCGTCCAAGGCTCAGGCCCGACCCTCGACCTTCAGAATGTCACCTAATTATTCAAAGAAAGTGAAATGGGAGCCAAGATTACTCCCAACTCATTCATTCTTAAATACTTTATCGGAAAATTGTGCATAACTCCTTATTCCTCAAAGACCTGGCGAAAATATTCTCCTAAGTCTCTGATTCTTAAGGACCGCTCCAAGGGGGTATTGATTACCATTGAGTAAATACTTGCGAACATCTCTCTTGCGGTCTATTTCTCGGGATCCGAGTGCATGGCGAACGAACGCATTGCGAACTCCGAGCGCACCGCGAACTTCGAGCAAGTCGCTTTCCTGGCTTTGGCGGGATCAAACGCTGGGCAGGACTTGGAGTGCGATTCTAGCGCTGCTGGCTTTGCGGAGGCACAATCAAAGGATCAGGACTTATCGCTGTTTTCACACCTGGCTTCGGATCGGATGTGGCAGAAGCAGACGAAGCGGCAGACGCCGGTGAAGCTGCGGAAGCAGACGAAGCGGAGGAATCTGCGTTGATCGACGTCATCGCGCTTTCAGGGTTGAGCAGATGTTCCTGGTTTGGACCTAGTCCGAGTTTGATTAGGGCGCGGGAATCGGGAATGTTCTTTGATTGCCAGCCGCTGTCTTGCTGGAAGCGGTGCATGGCTTCCTGCGTCGTGCTGTCCCAGCTGCCTGAGGGTTCGCCGTCGAGGTAATGCGCGCGGATCAGGGCCTGCTGGATTTCGCGGGTGCGCGTGGGATCGATGTTCAGTTGGCCGCGCGCTGCGCGCTTGCTGGCACTCTTCTTGGTGCGCGCATTCTGGGTGCGCGAGTTCTTGGCCGAGAGCGTGCCGAATTTGCTGGTTTGGGACTTATGCGCCTGCGTTGAATGGCTTCCTGTTTTCGTCTTAGCGTGATTCGTAATGTGACTTGTTGCGGGACTCTTGGCCGTGGAAAGCGATTTGGCCTTATGCGCGGGAGCCGCAGCCGGCTTCGAGGGAACGGTCGCGGCGAGCGGCAATGCAAGGCTCAGACAAGCGGCGAGAGCGAAGCCGCGCCAACGTCGTTTTGGATGGGTGTAAGTCATGCTCTTCTTGCGTTCTACACCTCAGGGGTAAAGCCCCAGAAAAAAGAAGGGCGTTATCGCAGCGCTAAAGCGCTGCGCCACCCAAAATCAAAGTGCCCTGCGCCACCCAAAATCGCCTTCCCAAAAATCGCCTTATTAAACAGGCTCTCGTCTATAAAACGCAACTGGCGAGATTCGCCTACCTTTAATGGTCACCGAAACAGCAAAGGTATGCCAGTCTCGCCAGTCCCTGTCCTAACATCAGTTACGGGAGTGTACCGGCCAGGAAGATGGTGCCATCCTGGGCTCTTGCGCCGCGCGGGCGCACCAGCAGCACAATGTCCTGCCCGCTCTTCAGCGAAGCCTCCAACTTCTGGAAGTCTTCGGGGTTGTTTACGGGCTGCTTGTTGACTTCGAGAATCACGTCGCCGCGGTGCAGGCCGAGATCGTCGGCGAAGGAATTCGCCTTCACGTCCTGCACGACTACGCCTTTGCCGGCTGGGATTCCGAGGCGCTCGGCCAGGTCGCCATTGATGCCGCGAACCGAAAGGCCGAACTTGCTCGCCTTGGGCTCTTCCTCGCCCTGGTTGTCCGGCTCGTCACCCAGACGGGACGCGAACAGCTTGGAGCGTTCGGCAATGGTGACGGTGGCGTCTTCCTTCTTGCCATTGCGGATGAAGTTCAGCTTAGCCTTCGAGCCAGGTTTGCGGCTGGCGATATCGGCGACCAGGTCGTCGCCGCTCTTGAGTTCGCGGCCATCGACGGAGGTGATAGTGTCGCCGATCTTGAGGCCCGCTTGCTCGGCGGGGCTGCCGGAGATGACGTTGGAAACGGTGACGCCGTTGCCGTAAATGCGGGCAATGGCGGGATCGGGCTGAGCGGTGAACTCGATGCCGATCGAACCACGGGCGACGCGGTGTTCGGGACCGATAAGCTGGTTGTAGACCGAGGCAACCGTGTTCGACGGCATGGCAAAACCGACTCCCGCGTAGGAGCTGGTTTCGGTAAGGATGGCGGTGTTGATGCCGATCACTTCGCCAGCCATATTGACCAGCGGACCGCCGGAGTTGCCGGGGTTGATGGCGGCATCGGTCTGGATGAAGACCTGAAACTGGCGGTTGGGAACGATGTTACGGCCCTTGGCGGAGACGATGCCGGCAGTAACGGTTTCCTGCAATCCGAAGGGGCTGCCGATGGCGAGAACCCAATCGCCAACCTGCATGCCATCAGAGTTGCCGAGCTTGGCGGCGGGGAGCGGGTGATCCAGATCGATCTTGATTACGGCGAGGTCAGTCTCCTGATCCATGCCAATGAGCTTGGCGTCGTGGCCGGCATAACCGGGGGCTTCATCCTGCAACTTGACGCGAATGCGATCCGCCTTTTCGACGACGTGGCGGTTGGTGAGGATGTAGCCCTTGCCATCGACAATCACGCCGGAGCCGAGGGAGCGCTGGCGGATGGTGTTGGGATCGTTGCCACCCTGGCCGCCAAAGAATTTATCGAAGAAGTCCTGGAACGGGCTGTCGTCGCCGCCTTCGTCTTCATCAGGATTGTCGGGCTGCGCGTGGGGATTGCCGCGAAGCGCGTGTTTGTGGGGATTCTTGATGGTCGACTCGGTGTTGATGTTGACCACGGTCGGCTCGAGCTGTTTGGAAATCTGGGAGAAAGTGTTCGAGAGCTGCTGCGGCGCGGGGATGGTCAGCGGCGTGGCGTCGGAGGATTTCTGGCCCTCTTTGCCCTTGACCCCGTAGGAAATCACGGTGCCGATCAGGATGCCGACGGCAAGCGTGGCCAGGATAGTGAAGGTGTATGCCCAACGGTTGGCCCGCAGGCGCGCCCAGAAAGCGCTTTCGCGCGAATCCATGTTTCTTCCTCCTCAGAACAGCTCGACCATCATTATACCGTTGGCCACAAGAGCGAATCGGACAACCTTAAATACTGTGCACCCTCGCATTCATTGGATGCGAAACCTGAGCGCAAGAACCGCGCCGCACCGAAGCCTCCTGCTTGTTAGTGAGGCTTAACGGCCACGAGGTCGGGGAAGCAGTAGGGCGCTGTCCCCCCGAGATCATTACACATGTTGTCTGTAGTGAAGTTGTTGTAGGGCACGCGTTGCACGTTCTCGTTGATAGTGTCGACGATGTAAAGGGCGCCGAGCGAGCATGGCTGGTTCTTGTCGTTGTTCGGGTACTGGTCGCAGGCGCCGACGAAGACGAATTGGCCGTCGTCTGAAGCAGAGGCCGAGCGGGGATCGGGATCGTAGTTGCTACCAGGGACCTGAAGCCGAATGGAAAGAGTGCTGCCGTTGGCGAAAATGTAGACAGCAGGATTGAAACGAGCCACCGCGATCAGCCAGGAGCCGTTGTTTACCAGGTTGGCATAGACGGGGGTGAAGTTGCCACCGTTGAGGGTGTATTTGCCGGTGACGCTAAAGCTGTCGAGCGTCGGAACATTGCATCGATAACTAGTCGGAGGGGGCTGTTGCGAGAGCGGGGGGACATTCTGTTTGAATTGCGCGGTGACAACCTCGATGTTGGGGGGCTCGAACACATAAGTGTTCTGAGTTATGAGGCCGGGATCAGTCTGGTCGTCGTGGACCAGCGCTGGACTCGGCAGAATTTTATAGGGGACACCGAGGGTAGATAACGGATTCATGCTACCGACCGGGGGTGGGGTGGGGAGGGGGAGCAGAGTGCTCGGTGCGCCGGAAAGCGCACAGGTGGAGTAAGCCGCCACCGCTCCCGTGCTTCCGGAACTGCCGGCGACATAGGCAAAGCTGCCGTCGGCGGAGAACGCCACGCCCGCGCCCGAAGCCAGTTGACTGGGAAGGCTGACGGAGCCAAGCGCGTTGACCGTGGAGTAGACGAACATCTCGCCGTTCTGGGTGAGGAGGAAGATCTTTGATTGGTCCGGGGAAAAGGTCGCGGCCGTCGCAACGGCGGGAAGAACAAGGTCGATGGCAGCGCCGTTATTGGAGCTGGCGTTGTAAATATAGGCTTGGGGTGTAGCCGAGACCGTATCGGAGACTACGACCAGCTTGCCGTCGTTGGAAACGGCGAGAACTTTCCCGCACAAAGCCAGGTTGCAAGGCGTGCTTACAGGAAAAACTTCAGCCACCGTACCGCCCGTTCCGCCGACATCGAGGTACATCAAACCCTGATCGCTCCCCATGTAGATACGTGACTGGTGATTGAACATCATGGAGTTGGGGGTGCGTGGCACGGGGACGACGGTGCCGATGGGGTTGTTGCCAGTGACAAGTGGCGCCGTCACGGAGAAAATGACGCTGCTGCAACCATTGGTGGTGTCGCCACACAGATCCGTGGCCGCCCAAACGTTGTAGGTGGGGGCAGTGGTAGCCGAATTCGTGACCGCGACCGAGAGGGCTCCATAAGCCTGCAGGGGGTCAGTGGGCGACACGGGACCATCGCTGGCAAAGACGTAGGCAGGCATGGCGGTGGGCGGCAGCACTCCTATATTGCAGGTCGGAGGCACGCAGGCGGCGGAAACGACGGCACCGCCGGAGATCGAATGCGCGGTTAAGGAGTTGGTACCGCTGGTGGTGGCCGCCGTCGCAAAGGAGGCGACTTCAGGATTCGATGTAATCCAAGTTAAAGGTGGCTTCGGAACCGTGGCTCCAAGAGTATCCAGGACGGTGGCTTGCAGAGTCGCGGAACCGCCGCTGTTGACGCTCACCGAATTGGCCGTAGTCCCTGAAACCTGCAGACTGATGGAGCGCACCAGGCAGGTTGTAATCGGCATCGAATTGCTGGTTGTTCCCGTGCTGGTGGCGAACAGGTTGGTGATGCCCGGATTGGCCGCGGTGATTTGGACGTAATTCGGAAACATGGGTAGTTGGAAGCCTGGGGGCAGTGAGGACGGCGCGGGGTTCGTATTTGTGGTGAGCACGCCTGTATTGGTGGACGACCAGGTGAGTGGGCCCACGGTGTCCGTGATCTCAATTCCATTGGAGTCGTAAGCCTTCCCTTGATAGAACCAGGTCTGGCCTGGAACGCCGTTCAGACTTTTGCCGGAGGAGCAGCAATCCGATCCTTGATAGCAGGAATTCCAAATGGCGCTCGGCGGTCCCACTGGTAGCTCCGAGAGTTGCAGGCTGGCAATGTGGTTATGGACGTAAACGGTTGCTTGCGTGGTGCTGCTCACACCGTTTGCCAGCGCGGTAACGATGGCAATGCCAGAATTGCCCGGGCTGCACAGAGATTGAGTGGCATCCCAGGTGCCGGCGCAGGCCGCGCCGGTGCTGGTGATCGAAAGCGGTGGCGGTGTTGTCGATCCCGGCGGGCTGCTCACGAGGTACTGAATATCGGTTCCGATCACCGGCCTGTTATTGGCGTCGAGAGCGCTAGCCGTGAAAGATAGCGTGGCGCCAACTTCTATCGAGGAGTTGCCGGAGGGGGCCAGAGAAATGGTCTTGATGCCCCCGCTTGAGTTAGGTGAGCTGCCGCCGAGGCATCCGGAAAGGGTCAGGACGAGCGCCAGGGTCGGAATTGTCAAAAGCACAGGACGGCAACGGAACATGCAACCTCCCCGCGTCGTGTTTGCAGGCGCGAGACTGGGAATAAAAGGAAAGACGCAAGTGTAAAAGGTCATGGGGATTTGGGCAAGGCTGGAAGCAGGTTTCAATGTTTCAATGTGTCAAAATTTCAAGGTTCAGCGCCCCTGGCTACCAATAGAACAACTAAGGAAGCCTTGCCCCATCACCTCTCTGTAGTCGGATTCTGTCCGGCCCAACGTCCCGTGGCGCGCAAAAGTCAATGTCAGCCCGCCGGTTGGCGCCTTGAAACCTTGGGAACCTTGAAACTCTGAAATCTTGTTGGTGAGATGCTCCCAAACTCAGTTGACGATGTACCGGGGAGTTGTTATTATCGATTGGTTCCGCGAGTACAAATTGGCTTGCCTGTAGACGGCTGCCTCGTGGGAAGCGTCAAGTGCGCTGACCATGGGCTACCGGAAAGTTCTGGCTGAGCTTTGAAGAAACACGGACCCGGCGGGGCAGTAAGGCCGGGGACGCCCTCGCTGAAACGTTCCGCGAAAACCTGAGCGCCCAGAGTTCTGAGATGAATTTTGGGAGTCACGCCGGGGCTATGCGGACGAAGCAGACGAAACGGAACGCCTCCGAGTCCAACAGGGTGAGGCGTGGCGTCACCGTCGTCGGCAACTAGGGAAACGGGAAACCGAAATTTCTCAGCGCGGTTGTGCGCTGAAAGTATGGCTGGGCACAAGTGGCCCCATGCCAGCGCGGAGACGAGCCAGGGTTCGTCTTTACGGGAGTGTGTGGATTGTGAGACGCGGTGTGCCGCGTTGGGAGTGGCGAGTGCCTACGTTTAATCAGCTGGTGAAATTCGGGCGGACGAGCCCACGTTATAAGACGGCGAGTCCGGCGTTGCAGTCTTGCCCGCAGAAGCGGGGGGTCTGTACGCGTGTTTACACGCAGACGCCCAAGAAGCCAAACTCGGCGCTGCGAAAGGTCGCCCGCGTCCGGTTGACGAATGGGATCGAAGTGACGACCTACATTCCGGGCGTTGGCCATAACCTGCAGGAGCACTCGATTGTGCTGATTCGCGGGGGCCGCGTAAAGGATCTGCCGGGCGTGCGTTATCACGTGGTGCGCGGGACGCTTGATGCGACCGGCGTCGCGGGGCGGAATCAAGGGCGGTCGAAGTACGGATCGAAGAAGGCGAAGAAAGCGTAGGAGCAGTTGCCAGTGGTCGGTGGCCAGTCGCCATTGAACGCTGAGAGCGGAAATTTGAGAGTCGAATAGCAATGCCAAGAAAAGGACATATCGCGAAGCGCAAGACTGAGGCCGATCCGGTGTACGGGTCTGACCTGGTGACAAAATTCATCAACTCGATGATGTGGCAGGGCAAGAAGTCGACTGCCGAGGGCATCTTCTATACGGCGCTCGACAAACTGAAGGAAAAGGGTGGCGACGAGGCCTTGAAGCTGTTTACCAAGGCGGTCGAGAACGCCAAGCCTTTGCTTGAAGTGAAGACGCGGCGAGTGGGCGGCGCGAACTATCAGGTGCCGATCGAAGTTTCGCCCGACCGCCGGACTTCGCTGGCGATCCGCTGGATTGTGACCTATGCGCGCGGCCGCGGTGAAAAGGGCATGATCGACAAGTTGACCAACGAGTTGCTGGACGCGGCCAATGGTAAAGGCGCTGCGATCAAGAAAAAAGAAGATGTGCATCGCATGGCGGAAGCGAACAAGGCGTTTGCGCATTACAGGTGGTAATGAAGCTTCGAGCCACGAGCTGTGAGCTTCGAGCAATCGCGAACGACTGACGACCAACGCCGAACGATAGATTTTGACGAGCCCCAGAAAGAAGTGAAAAAGCTGTGCCAAGAACAGTTCCATTAGAGCGCTGCAGGAACATCGGCATCATGGCCCACATCGATGCCGGCAAGACCACTACGACTGAGCGCATCCTTTTTTATACGGGCAGAACTCACCGCATCGGCGAGGTCCACGAAGGCACTGCGACGATGGACTGGATGGAGCAGGAACAGGAGCGCGGCATCACGATCACATCGGCTGCGACGACCTGCACTTGGCGCGATATTCGAATCAATATTATCGACACGCCCGGCCACGTGGATTTCACGGCCGAGGTGGAGCGCTCGCTGCGCGTGCTCGACGGCGCGGTTGCGGTGTTTGACGCGGTGCACGGGGTGCAGCCGCAGTCGGAAAAAGTGTGGCGCCAGGCCGACAAGTATGGCGTTCCGCGGATTTGCTTCATTAACAAGATCGACAAGATGGGCGCCGATTTCGAGCATGCCGTCGACACCATCCGCAAGCGGCTCAGTGCAAAGCCGGTCGCGATTCAGATTCCCATTGGACAGGAAGACAAGTTCAGGGGCGTCATTGACCTGATCGAGATGAAGGCGATCGTGTGGAATGACGACTCGATGGGCGCGGAATATGAGACGGAAGAAATTCCTGCCGAGCTGAAAAAGAAGGCGGAAGCTTTCCATACGCAACTGGTGGAGACCGTCGCGGAAAACGACGATGAGATTCTGCACAAATTCCTGGAAGGTGAGCCGATTTCCGCGGGCGAGTTGAAAGCATCCCTGCGTAAATCGACCATAGGCCTGAAACTGTTCCCGGTTGTGGTGGGGACGGCGTTTAAGAACAAAGGTGTGCAGCCGCTGCTCGATGCGGTGGTCGATTACTTGCCTTCGCCTCTCGATACTCCGGAGACGCATGGCATCAATCCGGATAACGGCGAGAAGATTACGCGCACAGCCGACGATAAACAGCCATTCTCGGCGCTGGCGTTCAAGATCATGGCCGATCCGTTTGTCGGTCAGCTTACATTTATTCGCGTGTACTCGGGCCAACTGAAGTCGGGCGAGTCGGTGATGAACTCGCGCACGCAAAGACACGAGCGCATTGGCCGGCTGCTCAAGATGCACGCTAACAAGCGCGAGGATATTCAGGAGATTCTGGCGGGCGACATCTGCGCGGTGGTTGGACTGAAGAACGTGGGCACGGGCGACACGATCTGCGAGGAAAAGCACCCGATCACTCTCGAATCGATCGAGTTCGCGGTGCCGGTCATTGCGGTTGCGGTTGAACCGAAGACCAAGGCTGACCAGGAAAAGATGGGCATGGCGCTGGCCAAGCTGGCGCAGGAAGATCCCACCTTTAAGGTTCACACCGATCCCGACAGCGGACAGACGATCATCAGCGGCATGGGCGAGTTGCACCTCGAGATCATCGTTGACCGCATGATGCGCGAGTACAAGGTTGAGGCGAATGTCGGCAAGCCGCAGGTGGCCTATCGCGAGACGATCCGCAAGCACTCGGAAGCCGAAGGCAAGTACATTCGGCAGACCGGCGGCAAGGGTCAGTACGGACACGCCAAAATTTACCTCGATCCTCAACCGCCGGGCACCGGTTATGAGTTCGTAAATGACGTCGTCGGTGGATCGGTTCCCAAGGAGTTTATTAAGCCGATCGATCAGGGAATTCGTGAAGCTTTAGAGGGTGGCATCCTCGCGGGCTATCCCATGGTTGACGTGAAAGCGACTCTGTACGACGGAAGCTATCACGACGTGGACTCGAACGAAATGGCATTTAAGATTGCCGGTTCGATGGCGTTCAAGGAGGCGGCACGGAAGGCGTCTCCGGTGCTGCTCGAGCCCGTGATGGCGGTTGAAGTGGTTACCCCGGAAGATTACGCAGGGACGATCATGGGCGACCTGAGTTCGCGACGTGGGCGGATCGAAGGCATGGAACATCGCGCCGGCTCGCAGGTGATCAAGGCGATTGTGCCGCTGGCGGAAATGTTTGGCTACGCGACGCATATGCGTTCGTCGACCCAGGGGCGAGCCGAGTACTCGATGCATTTTGCGCGCTACGAAGAGGCTCCGAGGTCGGTGGCGGAAGAGATCATCGCCAAGACGCAGGGAAAGACGACGAGCAAGTAGCGCCGGCCGCCTGCCCTTCGCCGATACCCAGTGCGGCTTCAAGGCCTTCACTCACCAGGCCGCCCAGACCGTCTTCCATCTCCAGACCATCGAGCGCTGGGGTTTTGATCCGGAGATATTGTTCATCGCCCTCAAGCGCGATTTCTGGATTATCGAGGTGCCGGTTAGCTGGGCCCACGACGAGCGCTCCCGCATGAGCTACATCAAAGACGGATTCAAAATGCTCCAGGAAATCATCATCGTCCGCTGGAACGCCTTCCGCGGCCTCTACGATAAGCCGGTCGAGCCAACCCCGCGCACCGGCTTGCAGAAGTAAAGATCTGCTGCGTAGAGGATTTGCTGGGCGAGGTGGGCGTGAAGTAGATTTTGCCGCGTTGCGGGCAGCGCTGGGGCTGTAGACATCTTCACAGATGGCACTTCTGCGGCCCTAGGTACGGTCCCGGGCGGTGTGGAGAAAGCGCAGGATGTGAATCGAATGATCGTCTACCGCATAAATCAAAAGATAAGGTAGTGGCGCGAGAACCAGTTCGCGCGTGCCGCTCTTCATGCCAATGCGGCCCGCATAGGGAAACGCCTTGAGCGATTTAGCAGCGTCATAGAGCCGTTGAATAGTTGAGGCGGCGAAGGAAGAGTGGTGAAGCCAGAGGTAATTGGCGATGCCTTCCAGATCGTCAGCCGCGGCCATCGACCAGCGCAGCCGTCTCAAGCCCGTAGCATCCGCGCCACGCGAGCGTCCATCTCTTCCTCTTCAAGGAATTCGCCGCGCGCAATCTGATCGATGCCCAACTGCACCTGTGCATCAAACCAGTTTTCCTGGGCGAGCAGGCGGTCTACGGCCTCCGCCGCAAGTTCAGAAGTGCTGCGGCCTGTGCGCGTGGAGAGGCTGGCGAGTCCCGCCGCCTGACGTTCGGGAAGCTGAAGGTCCATAAGGGAAGGTTAGGAGCAAGCCGTTCGCCTGTCAAGCAGCGCGGTCCACATTCGGAACGCCCCCTCCTGAATCGGTCCGCCGACGCGGCAGTTTTGTCGCCTGTGCTCCTCGGGCACACTTTCCCCTTGCGCGTCCCTGCTACCATAAAGATGATCGCGGTTCCCGCCGCCGGCCGGGCTGACAAGCCTGCTCGAATCACCTAAGCACGGCGGCCGGACCCAAACCAAGCGGCCGGATCAACCGGCAACAGGAGAAACTCAAATGCCTCTAGTCTCCATGCGGCAACTCCTCGACGAGGCCGCCAAGGGCGGTTACGGCGTCGGCGCATTCAACGTCAACGATATGGAACAGATTCAGGCCATCATGGGCGCGGCCAAGGAAACCAATTCGCCGGTCATCATCCAGGCCAGCCGCGGCGCGCGCCAGTTCGCCCAGGACAACTACCTCTTTCACCTCATCCTGGCCGCCGCCGAGCTGAATCCCGAGATTCCCATCGCCATGCACCAGGATCACGGCAACAGCTTCGAGACCTGCAAGAGCGCCATCGAGCTGGGCTATACCAGCGTCATGATGGACGGCTCGCTCAAGGAGGACGGCAAGACCCCGGCCAGCTTTGAAGAGAACGTCGCAGTCACCAAGCAGGTGGTCGATTTCGCGCACGAGCGCGGCGTCACCGTCGAGGGCGAGATCGGCGTGCTGGGCGGCGTTGAAGACGGCCACGGCGCGGGCGGCACGGGCCTGGAGCACGTCACCGACCCCGATCAGGCGGTCGAGTTTGCCGAGCTGACCGGCGTGGACGCGCTGGCCATCGCCATCGGCACCAGCCACGGCGCGTACAAGTTCACCAAGAAGCCCGACGGCTCGGTCCTCAAGATGGACGTGCTGATCGCCATTCACAAGCGCCTGCCCAACACCCACCTGGTGATGCACGGCAGCTCCTCGGTGCCCAAGGACCTGCAGGACGTCATCAACCAGTACGGCGGCAAGCTCAAGGAGACCTGGGGCGTGCCGGTCGAGGAGATTCAGCTCGGCATCCGCAACGGCGTGCGCAAGATCAACGTGGACACCGACAACCGCCTGGCCATGACCGGCGCCATTCGCAAGGTTCTCTGGGAGACGCCGGAGAAGTTCGATCCCCGCGACTACATGAAGCCCGCCCGCGAGGCCATGCAGAAGGTCGTCGCCCAGCGCATGACGCAGTTCGGCCAGGCCGGCCACGCCGGCGACTACAAGGCCGTCTCCATCGCCGAGATCGCCAAGGGCTACGAGGACGGCTCGCTCAGCACCAAGCCGCTGGTTGCCGCCAAGTAACTTGGGTGCCCCATCCTCGCCGCGTCTTTGTATTTGCGGCTAGTACCGTGTCTGTGTGTTTCTGTAATCATCAACAAACTCTGGGTGCCCCAGGTCCCTCGCATTTGGGGACCTGGGAAAGCACTAAATCAATAAGACACGGTACTAGGGTGGGATAGTTGTTAGTTAGAAAAGGGCCACTTCGCATAGCGGAGTGGCCCTTTTGTAAGCCGCCATTATGGTTGCGAGTAGTAGCCGTTCCGTGTGCGCGCCTTCAGACCGGGCCTGTCGACTTTGATCTCAATATCGTGAAACTCGTCGGGATGAGCGGCCGGAGGCGGGTTGTAAGTGAGCACATAGTAGGTCTTCGCGTCCGTAATGCAGCGCTCGATCATGCTGGCCAGGTCGCGGACGCCTATGAGAACCTGCCCGCCAGTCTGAGTGGCGAGGACCGGGAGTTGGAGATCTCCCAGGTCAGCGTGGTTAATATCGTGTACGCCCTTGAGGTATTGCATATAGATGTCCGCTCTGCCGAGGTTGCTGGCGGGGATGACTTCGTAGAGAGTGATACGCGCCTCGCGCAGCGCCGTAGACAGCGTAGCGACATAATCGTAGATGCTTTGCCGCCTCTTTGGCCCTCCAATCGAATTTGGCCTGGAGGCAACGCCCCAACCTTCACCGAGCCAAATGAAGAGCTTTCTGCCGGGCCTCTTGCTCTGTTGCACGGCAAAGAGATTGAGGGCCTTGAGCGAGTCCTCCTCGCGCAAAAGCGCGCCCTCAAGGCCTTCGTATCTCTTGATTTGCATGAATCCGGAGTAGCTGGCGTCAAGGACGCGGAGCAGCGCGGCGCCATCGCGCGTGGGCCGATTCTGTTCCGAGATGCCGTTATCGGTGAGGACGAGCAGAGAAGTGGGCAGCTCAAGCACCTTGCCGTTCTGATTGAAGTAGTCCACTAGCAATTGCCGCTGGTTGGCTCGGGCTACAAAGGGCATGTTGATCGCGTCGTAAACCAGGTAAACCTCGACTGGAGGATCGGCATTCGGGCTCATCGCGCTGGCCGCCCGGACAGAAACCAGATCCTGCGGTTGCTTATTGTCAAACAACTTAAAGTCCGATCGTTGCAAGCCGCCTACGGGAACGTCGGATTTATTCGTGACCACAACATCGAGCGTCATTGTACGGTTCCCGTTCCCCGATGCGGGATAGGGTGAGCCGATCCGGCTTTCATTGAATCCATTGGGCAATGCAGCCACTGCTGTCTGCAAAGCCGGGGTTGACTGGGTTTGATCGATTTGTCCCTGGGCAGCCAGCGGCAGCCAAGGAAGAACTGCTAGAAAAGCGACAGAAAATGCGAATTTGTTCTTCATCTCTCTCTCCATTGGGCCCAATCTCATAGGCCTGTTGTTATGAATCTTCCTCATCCCACGTGCCTCCGTGTTCGGTACGGTTTGGATAGGGCATTAGCGATGACCGCCGCTGCTGGAACTGCCCGCACTGGAACTGCCTCCGCCACCTCCGCTATGCGAGCCTCCGCCGCTGGAGCCGCCGGTACCGCCACTGGAACTGCCGCCGCCACCGTGGGATCCGCCGCCGCTGGAGCCGCTCCCATGCGAGCCGCCGCCGCCGGAGCTGCTTCCGCTCCCATGCGAGCCGCCGCCGGAGCTGCTGCCACCCCCGCCATGCGAGCCCCCGCCGCTGAAGCCGCCGCTTGCCCCGCCACTGTGATAGCCGCCTCCAAAGCTTCCGCCGCCATGGTAACCGCTGCCGCCACTGAAGTGATCGGCCCGCGACTGCAGATTGCCTCTGCTGTTGTTGATCGGCGCAGCGGTGGTCACGCTCTTGCTTCCCTGCATCACCTGCCTCTCCATCATGAAGCTCTGCGACTTATGGTCGAAGCTTAACTGGATGCCCGCCGGCCTGGCATGCTCTCTATTGATTCCGAAAAGCGCATCCTTCATCGCATAAGCGGTCATCGTCGGAGCCTCCGCGTGGGCGAGTGCCGGATAATACGCCTTGTTGAACTCCTTGGGAGGCTCATCGAGCAGCTTGACGGGCTGGGATGGATCGAGTCTCGTCCGTTGAAGCGCGAAACCTTCCTTGTGAATCACCGCCAGGACTTCTTCCTTGCGGTTGAACGGGGGCCGGCCTTTGGCATCGAAGGGATGGATCGGGACGTACGCCGTTTTGTGGCCGCTCTTGACCCAGTGCCCCGCGCCCAGATGATGCCGCTTGTGGCCCGCGACCCAGACGTAGCGATGCCCGCGGTGAATCCAGCCACCGGCGTGGCAGACGGCCCAGTAGTAAGGGAAAGATGATGGGTTCATCGGATCGGAATAATCGATGATCCTCATCATGCCGGAATCGTCATCCCAATAAAGCCGATAACTGGAAGCGTTCAGTGGATAGCAGGGAAAGAAATCGTCATAGCCCAGCACTGGCATCGACGCAACGGAGCCATACCCCATGGATGTTGCCTTGTGCGGTAAGGCATCACCGGCAGGCGGCTGCGCCTCGGGCTGAAGGTTGCTCTCCTGCTCGCGCGCGAAGGCGGCATTCGGCTCCCAGCAAGTGCCGTAGGGCGCGCAATCAAAGAATCTTCCCTGGCCCTCCATCTCCGCCAATCCGGGAATGGGCTGCGTCAATCCCGAGGCCTTCATCATCGCTTCCATGGCCGCCGATCGCTGGTTGACGAGGTTTTCCACCCAGTGATCCCACTCGGCAAAGGCGCCTGGATCGACGGGGCTGGCTTCTTTGATGCGGCCGCCATTGCGAAAGTAAAGCGTCTGGCCGATGGCGAGATCCTGTGGCGAGAACCCAATAACATGAAACTCTCCGCCGGCCAGCGGCGTCATCGCCATTCCATCCAGATAACTGCTGATGCGCACGTCAACTTTGTCGCGGTACTTGGCGGCGAAGGTGTCCGTGGGAGTCTTCAAATAAAACCATTCGCCGGCGATATAGGGGCGAAGATGGAGTGAGACCGTGCCGCTGAGCAGCGCCATCGCGCTGTAAGGAACGCCTTCCGTGGTGTGCAGATCGTTGAAGGAGAGCACCGAGTTCTCGGCCAGATAGAGGGTCGAGGCGTCTTCAAATTCGACCACCGCGCGCCCCGCGCCGGTCACCAGGCTGAAGCCGGTCTCCAGCGGCAGTCCGGGAACGGCCTTCTCCCAGCCAGCACCCGTGATGCGCTCCGCCTCCTCGCCCCGCGCAATGCGCACATCTCCTTCAACGCGAATGATGCGCACAATCTGCGCATAGGTGGCTTCCGAATAGTGATGCCCGAGGAGAAACTGCGCGCCCTTGCGCAGTTTTTCCGAGGAATCGCCATTCAGAATCTCCTGAATCTGTTGGAGGCCGGCGGCCTCGTCGCGCCGCAGCAGCTCGTTGAGCGCCAGCAGCTTCACGTCGTCGCTATCGTTGCTGTGCGGCTGAACGGGCTGATTGCTCTTCGCGCGAATCTCGATCTCCAGCGCGCCGCATTCATCGATCCAGCGGCTCTTGGGATAATCCCGGCGCAACTCGCCACAGGTTTCCAGCGCGGGCTGAGCCTCTCCAAGTTTGTTCTCGGCATAGGCCTTCCAGTAGAGCGCTCCATCGGCGTGCTCGCCTTGCTGGCTGGCGACCTTGGCGAAGATGGAGACCGCATCGGACCAGCGTCCTTCGTTCATGGCGCGGCTTCCGTCGGCAAACAGACTGCTGTCCGGAGCGCCGGCTGCGGATGGGTTGCTCTCCAGGCCAGCAGAGGGAGTCGGGCTCGCGAGAGCCGGTTCCGATGCGGCCAGCGCGGAGCAGGTCAGCGGCGCATACAGAATTCCCGCAAGCAGAGCAGCAAGAATAATCTGCGAGGCCTTCATACAGTGCCTCCTTTGGGCCGGGCGTTTGTGGCAGCTTGTTGGCCGGGGATACGGCTGCGCAGGACGCGCACTTCAAAGAGTAGGCTGTCCGAGTTCATTTCCTCTTGCAGGCGAGCCAGAGCCGCGGCGTTTAATCCACCCTGCTGATTGGCCAGTTCGGCCAGCAGATGATCCAGATGATCGAGCGCCGAGGCCAGCGCCGGATCGTCCTGCTGCTTCACCTCCTGGCGGCAGATGCGATTGGCCGTCAGCAGGCTGCGGGCCTCATCGCGCAATGGGGAGATCATCTCCGTGCTATCTGCGTCGGCGTGCTTCAACTCAGTCAGCAGGCGTTCGGATCGGTCCAGATGATCGCTGAGAATCACGACAACGACTCGCTGCGCGGGTTGCGATTGAGACGGCGTGTTTCCCGCTGTCGCGGGCGGTTGACGGTGTTCCCATCGGCGGCCCGCGAAGAAGGCCACCATGACCAGCAGCGCGCAGACGGCGGCATAACTCAAACGCCGGTCCAGTCCCGTGCGCAGCCAGCCCCGTTTTGGCGCTTCGTAAACCAACAGAGAGGGCGCAATCGATTGCCAGACCTGTTGGCCATAAGCGGCGTTACGCGTCGGCGGCTCAAGCGCCGGAAGCGCGGCCAGATCGCGTTGCAGCGCGGCGTAGGCTTCTGTGCACTCCGCGCAAGCCTCAAGATGCCGTCCGGCCTTGCTCTCGCCCTTGCTGTAGAAATGCTCGATCTGTTCTTCTTCGCTCAAATGCTTCATCTTGTCACCCTTAAAATGGCTAGGCGGAGCCGCAATTTCCCTACCGCGCGAAATACCGCCTGTTTGGCCGCGTTGGGCGCGATGCCCAGCGCGGCGGCAATCTCTTCGATGGCGCAATCTTCCATGTGCCGCAGAACAAAGGCTGTTCGTTCCGTGGGCGTCAGGCTGTTCATGGCTATCTCCTGCATGGCCGCGATTTCGCCGCTCAACAGCAGCCGGTCAGGCCCAGCGGCGCCATCCGCCACCTGTATTTCGTCCTGCTCCGGATCATCGGCTCCTGCAACGCGGTTGGTTTCATCTGCTGGATGGCCGCCCATCTTATCCAGCGCGCAACGCACCGCGATCCGGTAGATCCAGGTGCCGAACTCCGACCGAGACTCAAAGCTCTCCAGCTTGCGATAGCCGCGCAGGAATGCTTCCTGTACCACGTCTTCCGCATCGGCCTCATTGCCGGTGATGCGAAAGGCCACCCGGAAGAGGCTCTGGCTATGGCGCATCACCAGTTCTCCATAGGCCTCTTTGTCTCCCGCGAGAATTGCCGAGATCGCCGCGTGGTCGTTCTTGCCCATGCAGTACATTAGACAGGATTGTGCCGGGAGCGGTTAGGAAAAATTGTGGGAGAAAGTCGCTTCGGTCCTCTATATGCGCGCCAGCGGTCTGAAGCGAGGTGCCGGATTGCGCCGTGGAAACAACTCAGGCCCTAGCCCTGCTGGCAACCCCCAAGTCAATCCGCGCCTTCGGGCACCGCGCCCTTAGTTTCCCTTCCAGCAACTCAACGTCGCTCTCCCGGCCCTTGGGAACACTCACCCGGATCGTCCTCGGAACGCCGCTAGCGCCGTAGATTTTTACAAATGTCAGCAGCAACGTTACCGCCGGAACCCGTTCCGCGCGTGCCTCCGTCAGATAATTGCCGGAGGTAAGCCATGGCGTGTACGCGTCGCCGGCGAGCATCCCATCAAAACCCAGCCACGCCTCGTCCTGCCCGGACTCGCCCTGCCAATGCACCCAGAAATCGGCCTTCAAAGCCGTAATGGCGTAGTCGAATCGCCGCGCTTTAATGTACAGACTGCCCAAACTTGCAACGCAGCACACCAGCACCAGGCTCGCAAGAATCATCAGCAGCTCCGCGTTCTCGGGCGTCGCCAGCGCGGCCCAGCCAAGCAAGCCCAGGAAGACCACTCCTGCTCCCAGAAGCCAGGGGTAGATCTTGCGTCGGGAACAATTCTCCGGCTTCGTTCCTCGCGGCGGTTTTGCAATCGGCCCATCGGTGATGCGGAAGCTCGCGGCAATCAGGCCCAGGGTAATCGCCGCAACCACAACCATGCAGCACAACGTAATCACTGCAGGCGATTGGCTCGGCAAATGGCTGGCAATCAGCAGAGTAAGTACAATGACCAGCGTCAGCCCCAGCGCAAAAACGCCTGCAGCCTTGAGCGTGGTCTTCAGCGAGTACAGCGGGTGGCGTCTCCACGTCCGCCACGCGTAGATTGCGATGCCTGCACAGAAAAGCGCCAGTAGAATCTGCATGCTTCAACTCCGCTTAAAAAATAGCCGCATGGCCGGAAAGCGATGATCTCTAGCGCGTGACCGCCTCCAGCCGCGTCCAGTTCCCCTGCCAGGATGAATTCGGATTGTAGTTGGGCGAATCGGAGAGAATGTACTGGTCATTCGGTCCGGCCCAGGCGTGGCCGTATGTGTTGCTCAACTCCACCGTGTCGCCGGTGTTGGGATTGCGGAAGGTCTGCACTCCCCGCATGTACTGGCTCCAGCCCTCCATCGAATGTTCCCGGCTGCTGGTGGCGTTCTGGTATGCATTATGAATGCTGTTGGCCTGAGCCTCGCCGGCCATGGCGATGATGAAGCTGCGCTCGGCTGCACTCTGCGCGTCCTTGGCGTCCATGTTGGCCCTTACCTGGCGAACCTTGCCTTCCCACTCCGGGTCCATGCGTACCGTGCTCAGAATCATCTGGAAAAATCTATCCTGGGCATCCAACTGCCCTTGCGGAGCGCGCAGGCCGAAGACGTGGTCGGCGTTGTTGATGTAGTAGAGGGTTTGCCCCATGCGGCCGTTGGGGCCGGGAAAACCGGTCGAGGAGGTCATGGCGGTGAACCACTCTTCCATCGGCTGGCCGTTCAGCGCGTAGCTCACGCGCACCCTGCTCACATCGGTGCGGAATTTCCGGTACACCCCGTAGCGCGTTGCGATCTGCTGCGCCTGCTGCGTCTCCTCCTGTAACCGCCGGGCGGCGTCGGGCATCGCCTCGGAGCCCATCACCCGCGCGCCGCGCCGCGCCGACGGAATCAACACCTGGCGGAGGAAGTTGTCGGCCGACATCGGCTGCATGACGTCGCAGCCATGCACGTTGTACTGCGCGGTCTTCTGGTTGAGGTTGCGCATCAGGTTCACCGCGGGCGGGTCGTCGGCCCACATTGAAGCGTTGCCGGGGAACAGCTCAATCGCCAGCCGCCCGTCCGGGCTGGTCGCCCGAAAGCTCAACCGCACCATGTTGGGGTGGCAGCCCACGCCATCCCCGTACGTCACGTTGCCCTGGAACTGCCAGTCGGCGGGAATGAGCAGGGTCATGGCCGTCATGGGATTACCGAAGCCGCGTTGATCCACGACGCGCGCCAATTTCATCCGGTAGACATTGCCGCCGCCCGCAACCTGCTGCGCGGCAAGCCCCGTCGCGTTGCCGCCATTCGGCGAGCACTCCACCAGCGCGGGAATCAGCACGCATCCGCTCAGGCAGACAGCCGCAAGTCGCGCCATCTTCCCCAGCGGTAGATTGCGATTGCAGAAAGTATTTTTCATGGCAGGGCCATCCTTTCCGTTTGTGAGGATTTTCTAAGCAGCCGGGCATATAACGCCTGCGCCAAACCACATGATTGTACTGATCATCGGCGCCACGCAGTCACTCGTTAGTGCCGTGACCGCTTGAATTTGTAAGGTGCTGCCCCGCCTTCAGCACGTTGTTGGCTTCTGCCGCGCGTTGAACGCCGCGCCGAATTTTGCACCATACCTGGTGAAATCCACAGATTAATTCCGTTTTTGCACTTGCTTCCACAGATTCGACCGGCCTAAGCTCCTCTTCAGTTGGTGACCTCCAGGGGATCGGAAACGCAGTTCCCCGCTGGCAGGACGATGCACCATCCGATCGAACGAGTGCTCCCGGCCGGCGACGGCAGGGAGTTCGAGCTTCAATCGAGATTGCATCCAGAGCCAGTCGGGAATGTGCAGGAGCCGGCCGGAAGCAAAGATTCATCCTCGGCCACGCCGGGGATGCAAGGTTTGCAGAAAGACGGGGAGTCACATCGGCCCAGCCGTGGCTGCAGGATATGGGGTAACCCGTGGACGCAGCGATGGCGTCGCCGGAGGGCGGGCTGTGCGAGGCAACTCGCCGCAGCCAGTCGCCGGGGGCAGTCGAGGGAGCGAGCGCGTGGGGAAACCCGCGGGCTTACCGTCGGCACTGACGGAAGATGCGATCTGCGGGCAACCGCGGACGCATCAAGAGGCGTCGCAGCAGAGGAGATGCGGGGAAACCCGGAGATTCATAGTCTGCGATGCCCAAGGATTGGGGATTCGAGGCAACTCGAAGCTCCATCGCCGGCACAGCGGAAAGATGCAGCCGCGGGGCAACTCGCGAACGCATCGGGAAGCTGAACGGGACGATGCTTGGTCCGAGCAACCTGTGGTTCACCGCGATCGAGGCGCCAGAGACTCCGGTTTCTGGCGCCTTTGTTTTTTCTGATCTCCAAATGTTATTCGCTAAGACGTTGCTGTGTATCGCTGGACGCGAAGTCTTAATTCGCCGTCGCGATGGAAGGTTCGCGCGCCGGAGCGACTGATCCCTGTTCCCTGTCTTCCTGGTCCTTGTACTGCAACTGGTAGAGCTTCCAGTAGAGGCCGCGATGGGCCAGTAGCTCCTGATGCGTCCCCATCTCGCGCAACTGGCCCTTGTGCATCACCAGTATCGTCTCCGCCCGCTGCACGGTGCGAGAGCCGGTGGGCGATCAGCACGCTGGTCCGGCCCTCGACCATGCGCTCCAGCGCGCCGCGAATGCGCAGCTCGGTGTCGGTGTCCACGCTCGATGTGGCCTCGTCCAGAATTAGAATGCGAGGATTGAAGGCCAGAGCGCGGGCAAAGTTGATGAGCTGCTTCTGGCCGGTGGAGAGCGAGTTGCCGCGCTCCTGCACCGGCTCGTCGAATTGATGCGGCAGGCCCTCGATAAAGTCCAGCACGTTGACGTCGCGTGCGGCCCGGCGAAGATCGGCGTCGCTGATGGCTTCATTGCCGAAGCGGATGTTTTCGGCCAGCGTGCCGGTAAAGAGAAACGGGTCTTGCAGGACGACGGCGAAGTGCTGCCGTAGCGCGGCGAGATCGTGCTGGCGCAGGTCGATGCCGTCCAGCAGGATCTCGCCGGCGGTCACCTCGTAGAAGCGCATCATCAGGCTGGTGAGGGTAGTTTTTCCGGCTCCGGTGTGGCCGACGATGGCCACCGTCTCGCCGGGCTCAACGGTGAAAGAAACGTCCTTGAGAATCCACTCGATGCCGTCCAGGCCGGGCAGAATATGCGGCGGTCGGAGTTTGCTGGCAATCAGCCCGGTCCACGGCGGCCTGCTGCTCTTCCGTCAGCTTCTGATAGGTGAACCAGACGTGACGAAACTCGATCCTGTTGCTTCCATCGCCGCGGATGGGATTCGACGGGCTAACGATCTCCGGCAGGGTATCCAGAAGTCTAAAGATGCGCTCGCCGGCGGCCATCGCCGATTGCAGGATGTTGTACTTGTCGCTGATGTCCTGGATGGGCCGCCAGAAACGCAGCGAATACTGGATGAACATGTTCAGCACGCCGATGGTGACCACGCCCGCGAGCACGCCGAAGCCGCCGCGCCAGATGACCAGGGCAATGGCCACGGCGCGAGAGCAAATCCACGGCCGGGTAGAAGAGCGCGTAGGCGAAGATAGTGTCCTTGAAGGCGATCATGTGCTGCCGATTGACGACCTCGAAGTCGTCAAAGGCGCGCTGCTCGCGGTTGAAGAGCTGCACCACGCTCATCCCCGAGATATGCTCCTGCGTGAAGCTGTTGATGCGCCCGATGGCGGTGCGCACGCGGCGGAAACTGGCGCGGACGTGGTCGCGGAAGAGGCGGGTGACGATCAGGATCAGAGGCAGGACGGAGAAGGCCCACAAGGCCAGCCGCCAGTTGATCTTGAGCATCAGCGCGGCCATGAAGACGAGAATGAAAAAGTCGTTGATGATGGCCAGTAAGCCGGCGGTGAACATCTCATTGATGGCGTCCACGTCGGAGGTGATGCGGGTGACCAGGCGTCCGACAGGATGCGTGTCGAAGAAGCCGATGTGCATACGCTGCATGTGGCGGAAGATGGATTTTCTGCGCAGGTCGAACATGAGCTTCTGCCCGGTCCACTGCATCAGGTAGATCTGGATGAACTCGAAGAAGTAGGCGAAGCAGAGCGCCACCAGGTAGATCTCTGCCAGCCGGTTGATGCCCTGGTAGGGATCGTCGGGAAGGCGGCGCGAGAGCCAACTGGTTGAGCCGAGGGCATGGGCGACGAGGTTGGTGGCAGGTGAGTAACCGGGTTCTTTGGGGAAGTAGCGGTCGATGCCCACCATGATCAGGTAGGGTCCTACGACATCGCAGAGGGATTTGAGCGATACGGCCAGAGTGGAGACGGCGGCCTGCCACCAATAGGGGCGCAGATAGTGGCCGAGCCGGCGCATGAGCCGGGAGTCGTAGACCTTGCCGGTCGGGTCGTCATCGGGTTTTTGAGGCTTCTTCTCTTCTTCGTCGGCCATAGGTCGGGTAGGGTGCGGCCTTCCTTTTTATTGTACGAGGCGGAGTGTGTGAGCTGTCTTTCTAATCCTCAAAGACGAGACATTGGACCGAACGCGGTCATGCTTCTTCCTTTATGTCTGCTATGCTTATCAACAGGGTAAGTTCAGCAATGATTCAGAATCGACAGCGGCGAATCTGGTTTCTGATTGCGGCCATCGCAATCGGAATCGCTCTTATATGCCTGCTGCTCCCGCATGGTCATTCCAGTAGCGCGGATTGGGTGGCGATTCTGCCGCTTGTCGTTGTTGGAGTCATCTCGCCGCTGAGCCTGTTCGCGCCGCTGGCCTATGAATACCTTGGCCGCGTGCCCGATGCTCCGGCGCTGCCCGCCCTCTTCCAGCGCCCGCCACCCTTCCGAATCGCTTAATTCACTCAGAACTGGTCCGGCTTTGCAGAGCAGCTTCGGGCTGTTTTGCGCCGCGGCTTATTCATTCGAGAAGTTTTGCCTGCGATTCGCGAGGGTGCTGATGCACGTCGATGTTTTCTGTATTGGGTTTCTTTGCCATGGGCGCGCCATTTCTGGCGATTGGCGCCATTCTTGTTCACTACTGCTTTCTGCGCGCCCGTTGGCGGCGAACCAACGGCTGGGAAGAAAAAACTCCGGATTTTGTCCGTCTTCCTCGGCGCTGGGAATTGCTCTTCTCTTCTTGCAGGTCTTTTACCGGCCCAGCGTTGCCAATGTCGTGGAGATAAAACAGGACGAGGACGTGGATGAAGACGATGAGGGCGATCCGGAAGGCCTCACAAAACAACTGAACCGGCAGTACAAACGAATTCGTCGCGGCGAGCCGGTGGAGAGGCTGGTGCTGCGGATTTGAGTTCAAGGGTGGCACTGGTATCCCACACTAGACGCAAAGTCGAGACGCGAGAAGGATGGGGCACCTTGGCACCCTGAAGTTTTTCTGGCGAATGGGCATTGAGAAACCATTCATAACCTCCACCATTTACACTGGTAAACGGAGAATCCTGTGTTTTTCGATAAAGTTCTAACCAAGATTTTTGGCACGGCGAACGAGCGCCTGATCAAGCGGCTGATGCCCATGGTGGCAGTGATCAGCGCCCTGGAAGCGGACACGAAACGAACTGACCGACGAGCAGTTGCGGGCCAAAACGGCGGAGTTCCGGGCGCGGATTGCGGAGCGGGTCGCGGAGCGGCTGAAGAGGTTTGAGAGCCCCGACGAGTTGCGGGCGGAAGGGCGCGAGGCGGAAGCGCGGGAGGTTGCCGAAAAGAGGGCAGCGGAGCAGGACGCGGCCGAGCGGGAGGCGCTGGACGAGATTCTGCCCGAGGCCTTTGCGGTGGTGCGCGAGGCGGGCTGGCGCGCGGTGCAGATGCGCCACTTCGACGTGCAGTTGATCGGCGGCATGGTGCTGCACCAGGGCAAGATCGCCGAGATGAAGACCGGCGAAGGCAAGACGCTGGTGGCCACGCTCGCCTGCTATCTGAATGCGCTGGCCGGCCACGGCGTGCATGTGGTCACGGTGAACGACTACCTGGCCAAGCGCGACGCCGAGTGGATGGGCAAGATCTACGAGTTTCTGGGGCTCACCGTCGGCGTCATCGTCCACGACCTGGACGACAACGAGCGCCGCGCCGCTTACCTGGCCGACATTACTTACGGAACCAACAACGAATTCGGCTTCGACTACCTGCGCGACAACATGAAATTCGAGATAAAAGATTGCGTGCAGCGCGGGCACTACTACGCCATCGTGGACGAGGTGGACTCGATTCTGATCGACGAGGCGCGGACGCCGCTGATTATCTCCGGGCCGACCGACCAGACGACCGACAAGTACGCGCGGGCGCGCAAGATCATTCCGCAAGCTGGAGAAGGGCGAGGAGATCGAAGCCAGCGACACGCAGCGACGCGCGGAGTTGGGCCTGCAACTCAGGGAGGGTGAAAAGTACCTGACCGGCGACTACATCGTGGACGAGAAGCAGCGGACCATCGGCGTCACCGACGAGGGCTGGGTGACCATTGAGAAGCTGCTGGGCATCGGCAACATCGCCGACGCGGAAAACTGGGAGATGAAGCACTACGTCGAGACCGCCATCAAGGCGGAGGCGCTCTACAAGCGCGACGTGGAGTACGTGGTGAAGGACGGCGAGGTGATCATCGTCGACACCTTCACCGGGCGGCTGATGCCGGGCCGCCGCTGGTCGGATGGGCTGCACCAGTCCATCGAGGCCAAGGAAGGCGTGAACATCCGCAAGGAAGACCAGACGCTGGCCACCATCACCTTCCAGAATTACTTCCGCCTGTACAAGAAGCTGAGCGGCATGACCGGCACGGCGGAGACGGAAGCGGCGGAGTTCGAGAAGATTTACAAGCTGGAGATCGTGGTGATTCCCACCAACAAGCCGTTGCTGCGGCTTGAAAATCCGGACGTGGTTTACCTGGTGGAGAAGGCCAAGTACAAGGCGGTGGCCGAGGACATTGCGCGGCTGCACGAGCAGAAGCAGCCGGTGCTGGTGGGAACCACGTCGATTGAGAAGAGCGAGCGGCTCTCGGGGATTCTGGCAGCGCAAGGGCGTCAAGCACGTGGTGCTGAACGCCAAGTTCCACGAGCGCGAGGCGGAGATTGTGGCGCAGGCCGGGCGGCTGGGGATGGTGACCATCTCCACCAACATGGCCGGCCGCGGAACGGATATTCTGCTGGGCGGCAATCCGGATTTCATGGCTCGCCAGGAGCTGGTGAAGAAGAACAAGGCGCGGGCCATCAGCGTGGCCGAGGGCGCGATCAATCCCATGGCGCCGGCGGGATTTCTGCGCTTCTACTACCAGGGGCAGGAGTTTGAGATTGCCGAGCCGGAGTGGGCGGAGGTCTTCAAGGTTCACGCCGAGGCGGCGCGTGCAGGAGCACGAGCAGGTGATCGCGGCCGGCGGGCTGTTCATTCTGGGCACGGAGCGGCATGAGTCGCGGCGCGTGGACAACCAGTTGCGCGGGCGCGCGGGCCGTCAGGGCGATCCCGGCGAGTCAAGATTCTATCTCTCGCTGGAAGACGACCTGATCCGCATCTTCGCCAAGCAGTGGATGAGCACCATGATGCAGCGGATGGGCATGAAAGAGGACGAGCCCATCGAGTCGAAGATGATCACCAAGCGCATCGAGGGCGCGCAAAAAGCAGTTGAGGCGCAGAACTTCGAGAGCCGCAAGCACCTGCTGGAATACGACGACGTGATGAACAAGCAGCGCGAGGCGGTTTACGGGCTGCGGCGGCAACTGCTGGAGGGGGTGGAGCAGCGGGAGCTGATTCTGGAGGATTATGTCGGCGGAATTCTGAGCAGTCTGCTGGACGAGTTTGCCGGCGAAAAGCTGCATCCGGATCAATGGGACATGAAGGGGCTGGACGCAAAGCTCGTTGACCACTTCGGGCTGAAGCTGCTTCGCTGAATATCGGCGCGACCGGAATCAAGCCGCTGGAGCTGAGCCGGCACGAGCTGGGCGAGGCCATCTTCGAGAAACTGAAGGAGGAGTACGAGGCCAAGGAGAGGATTCTCTCGCCGGCGACCATGCGCTACCACGAGCGGATGGTGATGCTGAGCGTGATCGACGGGCTGTGGAAGGACCATCTGCTCTCCATGGACCACCTGAAGGAAGGAATCGGGTTGCGCGGCTATGCGCAGCGGGATCCGCTGGTGGAATACAAGCGGGAGTCCTTCGACATGTTCGAGGCCATGATGCTGAAGTTCCAGGAGGACACGGTCCGGTTCCTCTTCCGCATGCAGATTCTCGGTCCGGACGGCCAGCCGATGGATGCGGCGCCGCGCATCAGCCGGACGGTTCCCGCCGCGCCGCCGGTGGCCAGCAGCGCGCAGCCTCTGACGATGGACGCGGAGCCGCGGGAGATTGGAATTTCCACGCGCCAACCCTCCACGACCATCGACGCGCTGGAGAAGGAGTTCCAGCGCAAGAAGCAGCGGGAGCTGGAGGCGGCCAGCATGGCCGGCGCGGGAGACGCGAGCCAGCCCACGCAGCGCCGGACGGGCGAGAAGGTGGGGCGCAACGATCCCTGCCCCTGCGGCAGCGGAAAGAAATACAAAAAGTGTCACGGGGCCGGGAAGTAGCGGAGGCTCGTTTACCTATATTCCGGCTCGCTGGCTACCAGCACGATTCGGTCAGCAGGCTCCTTCTTTCTTCCAAAGAGGGAGAAGCCTTTCTTCTCCGCCTCGGCGGGCAGGCCGCAGGCGGTTCTGGCCATCTGCCGGATCACCTTGGAGATGGGCGAGTCTTCCAGCGCGATCGGAGTGGCGGTGCTGCGGATGCGGCGGGCAGTGGCATAATCGTCGGGAATCTTCCACTGGGCGGGCCTGGTGAGGGCCTTGGTAATCTGCTGTTCATCGAAGAGCAGGGCATGAGGCGTATAGCGGTTGAGCACGATCTGCAGCTTGCGTCCCGCGCGTGGAGAAAAATTGCGTGATGAGGCGATTGGACGTTGCGCAGTTCGGAAACGCCGACCTGGGTGATGAGGTAGAGGTTGGCGGATTCCTCAAAGAGCAGCCGTATCCCTCAAATCGATTCTTGAGCCGGCATCGACGACCACATAATCGAAGCTCTGCCGGGCGACGGCCAGCAGTTTATCGATGGCTTCGGTGGAGCGACGGCAAGGGGGAGAATTCTCCCGGCGCCGGGAGCACGGCTAATCCCGAGCTGTGCCTTGCCAGCAGCGAGCGGAGGAAGTTGGCATCCAGCCGGCTGGGATCCTGCAGCGCGTTGGCGGTGGAGTACTCGGCGACCATCCCGAGGTTGATGCGCCACGTCTCCCAGAGGAAGTCCGAAGTCGATCAACAGCGTCCGTTCGTCCGGACTCCTGGGCCAGCGCGACGGCGAAATTGGAGGCGATGGTGGTGACACCGCAGCCGCCTTTGGCGCCCAGAAAGACGAATAGTTTTTTAGGGTTCGTTTGCCGTGGGGCGTCTCCGAGCGGCGGGTCGAAACCCTCTCCAGGGCGTCGGCCATTTCGGCCTGAAGCAGGGGCAGAGTGAGAAACTCGCGGGCGCCGGCGCGCATAAAGCGCACGGCCGTCTCCAGGCAGGTTCTGCACGGTATAGACCATCACGGTTGCGGTGTTGCAGGCGCACAAGCTCTCCACTACATCGAAGGCATACTCCGGGTCGCTGTCCAGGCCGATGAGCATGGCGTCGTAATGCTGTTCCAGCATCCGGGACAGATCGTCGAGGTCGGCAGGGAAGGAAGAATACTCCCGTACCGTCAGTACCATGAAATCCAGCCAGAGCGCCGGCTACCTCTTCGCGGCGCTGATCATCCGGATCGATGAGCGCGATGGATAACGCGCCGGGGTCGTGAAGCATCGGAGATCAGGTCAAGGATCGGCATAGCATGGGTTGCTTCCATTTGCCTGCATCAGGGCAGGATGATCTGAGGCCGGAGGAACGCAGGAGAGATCCGGGAAGTGCACTCAGTTCTCGCGACGCACGAATCGGGTTTCAGAGGATGCTCGAGCTCGCAACGAGGCCCGCAGAACTGAAGGCAGGCGGTTTTTCCTGCCCCCAGTACCGCGCTCCTTCGCAACTCCGGCTGCTAGAGGGTGAAGTTGACCGTCACTTCCACTGTGGTGTCGCCGGCGCCGGGCTCGAATCTCCATTTCGCACGGCCTCCTCGGCGGCGAACGTGAGCATACTGTTCCCGCTGATCGGTTTCACGTCGGTCACCTTGCCTTCCGCATCCACCGTGACCGTGAGCCGGACCACGCCGATCACTCTTCATGCGCTGGGCAATCTCGGGATAGACAGGCGCGGTACGCGTACTTGATGGCGCGTTCATCCGCCGCGCTGGCAGGCATGGCCAGCGCCACCATGAGCGCCAAAGCGGCCGCCTGCATCAGCCGGAGCTCCGGCACGCCGCAACCAGTTGGGAGGAAACTCAAAACGATTGTTGTTCATTAGGTCACCTCACAGTTCTTTACTGCTCGTTGAGGTTATCGGCGATGGGAGGAGGCCATCGTTAATGGATTTTTAGAATTTGATTACCGAGGGATGGGAGAATACCGCTTTTAGCTGCTAAAATCTAGCCCCTTAGCTGCGGTAGGGGAGAACCAACGCCCGATTCTGCGCCGTAGGCGCATGACTGTTAGCCCGCGCTTCCCGGAGTCCCCAAGAAATGGTCTCTGTTTATTGGGCTTGTAGCCCCTGGGGTGGTGTTCAGCAATTCGAACTATTCATCCACAGGCCTGTTGATACGTCGCTCTGCACGCCTACCCTGGCAAAGCCGTGGATTCTCCCCATCGAAAAGCTAATGGCTAGATGGCTGCTTTTACAGCGGCGAAGGTGAGGTCCTGCGGCGTCGGAGTGGTGCTGCTCGCGCCAGAGATCGAAGAGGCGGCCGTAGCTGAGGGTGATGTACTGTGCCGGATCGATGCACAGGCGGGCGGCGGCGCGGTCAATCCACTCGGCGGAGCCTTCCAGCTCGGCGTAGTTGCCGATGGGCGTCTCATCCACCACGCAATGGCCCTCGCCGTCGGTCCACTCCGTGCGCCACTTTTCATAACGAAAGGCGGCGACCAGGCCGAGGGAGAGAAAGATTTGCTCCAGCGCCGCGCCGTCGGCCACTTCGGTCTCGTTCTCCATGCGGTGCTTGTGCGTGTCTTCGCCGGGGCCCGAATCGGGCAACCGCTTGTGGGTCACGGTGCAGCGTCCGGCATAGCTGCGAATGCGCAGAATCTCCGTGCGGGCGCGCATCGCGCGGTCGGGCGTGTCGTAGAGCACGTTGCTCTCGAAGGCGCGCGGAGTTTGCAGCGTGAAGCCGGCGGCTTCGAGCCGGCTGGTCAGTCCGGCCAGGTCCTCCACGCGAAATTTGATCTCGGTCTCGATGGGCATCGTCAGCAGTGAGTATACGGCAGGCGGGCTGACGGGCCGAATACCGGGCAACTGCTGTCAAAGGACTCTTGGTAGTGGGTTACCGCGCACTTCCCCAATGTGCAGTCCCTCCGCCGGATGTCGACATTTGCACTAAACCGTGTTTCTGTGCCCATTGGCTAGCAACTCCTGCCAATTTCGAGTTCCCACTGTTGAGTAATTTCTCGGCGATTGGCGTGTCGCCGGAACTTTTGAGGGTCTCGATTAGTATATTTTCGGTGCTCGGATCACCCGTTGTGATCAACGCCTCGACCGCACTCAATCGGACGTAATAATTCGTGTCTTTTAGGAGGATGATCAAAGGTTCGACCACGCGCGGGTCTTTAATTTTGCCCAATGCCTTGGCTGCATTCGCTCGGGTAGAAGGGTCTGTGTTCTTCAGGGTAGAAATCAGAGGTGAGACGGCACGGGGATCCTTGATTTCGCCCAATGCCATAGCTGTATTCCAACGGACGACCTCATTCGGATCCTTCAGTGCTGCGATCAGGGGCTCGACCGCGCCGGGGTCATTCATCCTGTTCAACGCCCTGGACGCATAGTAACGGTCATAGCCGCGTTCTGTGTTTCTAAAGGTGGCGAGCAGGGACTCGACGGCTGGTGCACCAATTTTGCTCAATGCTATAGACGTAGTTTCAAGGAAGGAGGAGTCAGCTTTGCTGTCTTTCAGGATAGTGATCAGGGGTTCGACTGCACGGGGGTCTTTGATTTCGCCTAGCGCCTCAGCTATACGCATTCTGACAGTAGGGTCTGTGTCCTTCAGGGCGGCGATCAGGGGTTCGACCGCGCGCGGGTCTTTGATTTCGCCTAGCGCCACTGCTACTCTCCATCGGGAGTAAGCATCCGTGTCCTTTAAGGCGATGATAAGTGGCTCGACTGCGCGAGGGTCTTTGATTTCGCCTAATGCAAAAGCTGAATTCCGTCGAACCTCTGTATTAGCGTCCTTCAGGCTAACGATCAGGGGCTCGACCGCGCGGGGATCCTTAATATAGCCCAGCGTCTCGGACGCGTTCTTTCGGATGTCAACGTTTGGATTGCGCAAGTTGGCAATCAACTGGTCCACGCGATCAGATTGTTTACACCCGGCCGGCACAAGCCCGAGTACGCAGAAACACAGCAGCGAACCCACGGCAAGCTGCTGCCTGATTTGCCAACAGTGGCGGAGTTTCAACGGATTCATACGAATTCCTTCCAGGAAGGCGACGCAGGGGAGGGATGCGAGGTTCCACTCCGATGCACGGCTCAGGTTCCCGATTACGAGCTTTCCAGTTCCGCATCCAATATACCGCGTGCTGTTCCGAGTGTGAAGAAAATGCAGGTCCTTCGACTGCGTTTAGTGCAAGTGAGTACCAAACTCCACTCAGGATGACAAATCAATAAATTTGAGCAAGCTACATGATGACGTGCCTGATGAGTGGCGATGGTTGCCTGCAACAGGCGACAATAGAAGTGTGAAGACTCTGCGATTGGTTGTCGACCCGGCACATCTGGATTCCTCAGACGCTCAGGAGGCGCTGCAGTGCGCCGCGCAGATTCTGCGCGCCGGCGGACTCGTGGCATTGCCCACTGAAACCGTCTACGGCCTGGGCGCAAATGCGCTGGATGCGGCGGCGGTAAACCGCATCTTTGCGGCCAAGCAGAGGCCGGCATGGGATCCGTTGATTGTGCATGTAGCCGATGAAGCCATGCTCGACGGACTCGTCGAGCAAATTCCCGAAGCTGCGCGCAAGCTGATGGCCGCCTTCTGGCCGGGACCGCTGACGCTTCTGCTGCCGCGCACCTCGGCCGTGCCCGATGTTGTGACCGCAGGCCGCCCGCTCGTCGGCGTGCGCATGCCCGCCCATCCGGTGGCCCTGGAGTTGATCCGGCGCGCCGGGCTTCCGGTGGCCGCGCCCAGCGCCAACACTTTTGGCCACATCAGCCCGACGACCGCCGAGCATGTGCTCCACGACCTGGACGGGCGCATTGATGCGGTCGTGGACGCGGGACCAACCGAGCACGGCGTCGAATCCACGGTGCTGGACCCCTGCCAACGTCCGATGGTGATCTACCGGCCAGGAGCAGTGACAAGCAGCCAGATTCGATTCACTGCCGGAGCGGTGGAGATGTACCGCGACGGCGGCGTGTTGGAAATCAAGCCGCATGGGTCACGGCCTTCGCCGGGGATGGGGCTGCGGCATTATGCGCCCAGGGCGCGGCTGGTGCTCATCGAAGGTGAGCTGGACGAGTTGGCCGCAAGATTGGCAGGTGCGGTGCAGGATCTTCCCGAAGATCAGGTGGGGGTGATGCTGCCTGCCGAAGTGGCTGCGCCGGCCGGGGCAGCGGCTGTGTACGCCTGGGGCCGACTGGTCCGCTCCGGAGGAGATGGCGCACAAGTTGTATGCCGGCCTGCGCGCGCTGGACGACGCGGGTTGCACGGTGATTCTCTCGCCGCTGCCACCCGCCGAGGGGATCGGCGCGGCCATCCGCGACCGCCTGCTCAAGGCCGGAATCAGGGAAATCGGGAATTTCTTGTCATCCTGAATATTCGCCTGTCATCCTGAGCGAGCTTCATATATCGATTGTCATCCTGAGCGACCGGACCCTGAGCTTGTCGAAGGGGAAGGGAGTCGAAGGACCTGCGTTTGCTTGTCGAGTTTTGAAAGGGCACAACTTTAGTCGTGCCGTAAATGACACATAAAAATGCCGGGCTTTAGCCCCTGCTTTTGCTCTTCAGGCTTCGGCCTGCCATCGGCCGCCGGTGAACCAGCCTTGACTGGTGTGCGTCTGCTGCGATTGCCCGGCCGATAGTCTTTTCCCGCAGTTCGTGGGCTACAGCGGTTCCACAATTGCTGTACCTCGAAACCACAGCCATCAAGTGGCATTTTCCTCAAGAAAATGCCACCCTGCACAATGCCAGAAAGGGCACGTTAATTGTGGAACCGCTCTAGTGCCAAGCTCAGCCGATCTCAGCCGTCCGCAGATCGCGCAGCAGCTGGAGCAGTGGCGCTATCTCTGCGCCGTTGCGGGCTGCATCGCCTACCTGCCGCGCGAGACCGGCGAAGCGGGTTGCCTTGTCTGTCCGCTCCTGCTCCATTTGCCTGAGAGTCGCAGCTTCGTGAATGAGCGGAGCCGGATTCTCGCCCATCCTGCCTCGAGTCTGCTATTGCTCTGCCGAGTGTGGCCCACTTGGCCTCTCGGCTCATCTTGGTTGCTTCTTCCGCATGGTTCATGGCTTCACCTGTGAAAAGGAGGAGTGGGGGGGCAGTTGTTAGCGGTCAGTTGCCAGTAACGGCCCGTGGCTTTGGTTCTTGTTCATTCTTCAATTGTGCGCCGGGAAAGGGAAATTATCTGCAATAAAAATATGGGGTCAGGAAACAGGGAACGGAGAACAGGGAATAGGGGTCAGAAAAGCTGCAACGCCTGCCTCAGAATAGGTTCCCAGACTCAAGCGCCTTTAAGTCTTCCAGTCTCCTCGGCTGAAGCATCTCAAATGCCTTCTGAGGCACCTTCAGATATCGCCACTCTGCCTTAGTTAATTCAGTGGCACTCTCGCACCATCGTGCTGCCGCCACATCCTTATGTGCTACGTCGCCGATCTCTGCGCCTTTCGTTTCTAACAGCCAACGAACACCATCCGCCCCCACCGCTACAAAATCCGGGTAATACGACCGCAGGTTCATCGCCCCATCCGTGTACTCAATCGAGAAGCCAAACGGTTGGGGCAGCTTGGCAAATGCCTTCACGTCCTCGCAATTGTCTAAGAACTTCGCAAAGTCCCGCTCAAGCGGATTGTCGCAGGGAACCAGATTGAAAACGGTATGTACTCCCTCCCAAACCTGTCGCGACCAAGGAAACGGCTGACACGTCGAAAGCATCCGTTCCGGTTCTAACAGCACCGGCTCCTGCTCGGCAATCGTCAGCCCTTTCAACTCCTTTGAAAATACGTCCACGCAAACATAATGAGCCACCGGCGTGCTCATTGCCTTCACCACGGTTGCGTCGGACAAATCCACCGTTTGCCCAAAGGCCTTTTGCTCGAAGAACTCCCGCACCCTTGGCGCCAACGCGGCAAACTGCAACGGCAATCGCACCTCTTCGGCGATGCGCCGTGAATAGTAGCCGATGACTTCCTGCGCCGTTTGCGGATCGGGAATTGTGTAATCCCGCTCCACCAATTTCTCTAGCGAAATAATGTCGTACCCTTCGTATCGGAACGTTTTGACATTAGGATCGTCGGAAGTCACGGGCAGGTGGATGGTGTCAAACGCCATCACATTCAGCCCGGCAATTTCTTCAGCCAGCGACTTCTTGCGAATCAAAGAAGGAGATAGAACCGGGAGGCCAATGTCATATTGCTTTCGATCTTCCAGCGGCAGAATGGTCACGATCTTCAGCTTGTCCTTTCCCACCTCAAAGGTGTCAAGTTTCAAATCTTCCAGCTTTTCCAGATCGTCCACAAAATCCAAAAACTTTTTATTGCCGATAATATCCACTCGCTCCGTAAAATCCACTGGCATATCGCGGAACATCAGCCGCAATCCACGCCCGATAGCCTGCTCGGGCAAGATATTGGCTTTCGCTGTATACGGGCGCAATCCTACGACGACTGTTACATTCTTCACATCCCAGCCTTCGCGTAGCATCAGCACACTGACAATTGCGTGGATAGGGCTATCCTGCTCATCCACATCGTGAACCGCAATCCGCGCCTCGTCCAGTTCCTTCTTACTCACCTCGCCCGATTTATCGGTATGGATAACCTGTGTCTTCTTGTCCCCGAATTCGGCCGGATAAGTCTTCCGTAGCCAATCCGCCACGTCCTCCGCCTCATCAGTCTCGTTCAGCATCACAAACAGTACCGGCTTGCGCTTCAACACCGCCAATTGCTCTCGATACTCTCTCCATCGCTCCACAGCCGCCGTCAAATACGCCTTGTACCGCACGCTCGCGTAATCCGATTTCGCCTCTGCAACCTTGGCAATCCCCTTCATGGGGCGCTTCACAATGCCGTCCAGAATCGCCTGCTTCAACGGATAATCGCAGATTGTCCATGGGAAGATTGCGCCCTTCGTAAACCGAGGCGTAGCCGAGAAATCGAGCTGCATGTTTAACGGGCTTCCGGTGTGCAGCTTCCGGATAGTCTTGTTCCACTCGTTATCTTCGTCGTGCGTATGATGTGCCTCATCGTTAATGACCAGCACATTCCCCGCTCGCAACCCGATGCGCTCGCCGAAATCCGTCATGTCCAGCTTTTGCCGTGGAGGCTTAGGCCCCAGCACCGCTGTCATCGCGTCAGGCTCATCCTCGCCGCTCCGATCCGCGCGCTCATAAAACTGCTGGATATTCGTCAGAAACAGCATTCCCTCGGTGGGAGACTTTTCGGCCTCGCCGCGCATCACGCAATCGAATTCCCAAAAGATTTCCAGTTCTCTTGGAATAATCGGGTCCGTCCGGAAGACACGCTTATCGGCAAAATCCGTTTTCAAACGCTCCAGTACAATCACGTTCGGGGCAATCACCAGAAACGTCTTGGCGTAATCCTTAGCTATATCGTCGGCTTCCCTCACCGCGTTGAAAAACTGCCAAGCAACGGCCAGCGACATCACCTTGGTCTTGCCCGAGCCGGTTGCCATCTTGATGCAGTACCGCGCGAAATCATCATAAGGCGGAAGCCGCACATCGCGCAGATCCTGCGCGTACCGCTCCAGCAGATCCTTCCGTGAGCGCACCTTCTCATACTCCCAAACAAAGATCAGCGTCTCAATAGCTTCCTGTTGTGAGCGGTGATATTTGAACGGAGCGCCCGTCGCCAGTTTGTGATCGGTGTAAAACCAATAGTTGAGCAGGATGCGCGTTGTCTCAGTGGTTCCCTTGTACCCGCCCGCAACCCACGACTTCACCGCCTCGCGCAGCGCCGGCACGCAGACCGCCGTTCTCAGCCTTGATGTAATGTCCAGCAGGTCAGCCTGCGCATCGCTCGCAATTTTCTTTCGCGCCATGGGTCTTTCCTCGTATCTCGCCTATCAATTCCCGCTCGACGTACCGAAGCCGATCCGCCGCCGTGGCTTTTCCGGCGGCTTCATCAACTCCCGAATCGCGTCGAAGACAGCTTTGAATTGTGCATCGTACCGGCTCTCCATCTCCTCCAGCCGCCGCGCCAGGTCTTTATGCGAAGCAAGCATCTCTCGCAGCTTCACAAACGCGCGCATGATGGCGATGTTCACCAGCACCGCGCGCGGGCTGCGCAGCACGCTCGACAACATGGCCACGCCCTGCTCGGTAAAGGCGTAAGGGGTATACCGCCGGCCGCCGCGCCCCTCGTTTGAGGTGCCAAATTGGCACCTCAAACCTTCGTATTCCTGCTCCGAAAGCTGGAACATGAAGTCCTCAGGGAAGCGCGATGCGTTGCGCCTCACTGCCCGGTTAAGCTCCTTGGTTTCAACCTCATACAGTTCCGCCAGATCGGCGTCCAGCATCACTTTTTGCCTGCGAATCAGCAATATCCGCCGCTCAATGCGCTCGGGTGGAATGCCCGATCTTGAAGTCACAATTTGTGGTTTCAAGTTGCTCATTCGCCGGCTACCTCACCTTCAATTCCAGCGTCTTCGTCGTATCGTTGCCCAAAATGTCGATCACCTTCACCACCACCCTGTAGGCGCCCGGCTCCTGATATTCATACTTAGCCGATAGCTCCAGATCGGTGTCCTGACGGGTCCGGTACGACTGCCACTGATTGTGGAATGTGTCCTCCTTGAAATCCCAGTCCACTGCCCAGTAGTCGATCATCTGGCTCCAGTGCTTGATCGCCTTGCGGGCCTCTTCCGGAACATCGTCGATGGGAACCAGAAAGTCCGTCAGCTTCAGCGTCAGCTCGCGCCCTTTCTGCTTGGGTTCGACCGACAAAGCACCCAACTCGAAGAACTTGATATCGCCCTGATCGACGGCCTTCTTTTCCAACACTTCATGGGGAATCTTCTTGAAGGCCACATCCACGCGCGATTCGGCAGCCACTTGCCGGGCAATCTCATTCAGCTCGAAGGCGAACTCCCAGCCCAGAATGTCCGCCGCCGCCTTTGTGTTCCCGCCCCCGCTACCGGCCAGCTTCCACGTCTCGCGGGCGACGGCCTTCACATCGGCCAGCGTCACCGGCGCGTCCACCGCGCCCACATGCACTGCCCGCCCGGCCTTCAACCCGTGCAGCCAGCTCTGCCCGCTCAGCGGCGTCGCGTGATAAAGATCGAGGATGAACTTGCGGTAGGCCGCCTCTCTCAATCGCTGCTCTTCGAGCGCGGCCACAGCCTCTGGCCGGAACTCCGCCATCTGCCACGCCTGCCGCTCATACTTGCCCAGATTTTGTACGACAAATGGCTTCACGCCGGGGATGGAAAGGAGGCGCTTGCGGGTTGTGTGAACAGCGAACCGGCCGAGGTCACAGGCGATCCAGCGCCTTCCAAGTTTTTCGGCGACAACCGGAGTTGTTCCCGACCCCACGAAGCAATCGAGAACCAAATCCCCCTCGTTTGAGGAAGCACCGATGATACGTTCTAATAGGCTCTCTGGTTTCTGGGTCGGGTATCCCAAGTTCTGCGTTTTGTCAGCAGGTTGTAGCATCGAGAGTCTCCACACATCATCGATTGTTCGATGCGTAGCCTGCTGATAGATGACATGACCATCCTCATCCTTTGCATTTACAATGCTCCCTTTTTCTTTGCTCCATTCTCGCTTTATCTGCTGGACCGGCTTATCTCTAAGCTCGAAACGAGAATGGAAGGTAAAAGCATTGCTTTTTCGGTAATAGAGAATGACATCATGATTCGCCGCAAAGTGATTGATGTTACCCTGGAATTTGTTGTAATACCACCAAACAATCTCATTCAGAAAGTTGTCTTGACCGAAAACTTCATCGAGAACGACTTTCGCATAGTGCCCCATGTGCCAATCCAAGTGGACGTAAATGCTGCCTGTCTCAGAAAGCAATTCATAGAAGGGCACGAGAGTGTCGTAGAACCATTTCAAATAACGGTCTAATTTCGTGACGCCTCGCTCACTGTCAGCCGGACTAACTCCCCAAGTATCCCGATAAGCCTTCGTTTCTAGGGAAGATGGCTCTTTAATAAACTCCGTACAACTCTGCCCATCCTCACCATGCCGTAATGGTATCTCGGCCGTATATGTAAAATCCTGACCCGTATTAAATGGCGGATCAATATAGATGAGATTGACCTTTCCCGCGAACTCCGGCAGCAGCGAGGGCAGCACATACTTCTTGTCACCCCAGATCAGCCGGTTGCGCCACTCGCTCTCGCGCCCGGCGGCAAACAAGTCCAGCGTCCGCAGCCGATCCGCCGCGCTCTCGTTCACCGTCTCGATGGTTTGAAAGGGCAGCGCCACCCGCACCGGGCTTTGCCGCTTGCCGTCAACGTACTTCCCGTCCCAGATCAGCTCTGTCATAAGTTGCCTTGGATTCTACACCGGTCCGCCAGCTATATTTCTGTTCCCTGACCCCTGTTCCCAGCTTCACTTTTTCACTGTTTCACTATTTCACTATTTTATCTTCAAAACCTTGCTGATAATTAAGTGGTAAACAAGGTAACAAACCCAATAGAATGAATATGTTCCACGTGGAACAATTTCGCGGATTGACTAGTCCTGGCCCCTGACAACTGACAACTGAAATCTGACAACTGTATTCCCCGCTTCCCAAATAACCCAATTTTTCGCAAAAAACCTCTATCTATAAGTAGAGGTCACTTTTTCGCGTTTTATGCGTACTTTTCGCCTGGTGTTGAGTCGAAGGATCTCTCGCACACTCCCACTCCCACTCCCACTCACACTCGCACTCACACTCACACTCGATCACTGCCCCTTGTCGCCGGCCTTGTACATATATTTGATGGCGGATTTGTAGACCAGCGTCTTCTGGCGGCCGCGGATTTTGAGGGCGTTGCGGTCGTACCACTCGATGCAGCCTTCGATCTGCTCCCCGTCTTCCAGGACAAGGACCATGGGCGTCTGGGACTGAATTTGCTTTTGCAGATAAAAGAGCTCGGCGTTGCGCTGGGCGGGTTCCTGCTCCTGGTTCTGGCCGTAGGCCGGCAGGCGGAAGGGAGCGAGGGTCGGCCGGCTGTTTGCGCGTGTATGCCAGGGTGCGGGGCCGAGTGGGTTCGATGGTCATAGAAAGAAGTCCTCCTGGGGAAGTCGTTGACTAATTAGGGGTTAGCTGGATTCGAGGCTGACGGCCATGGCGTCCAGCGAGAGAGAGCGGAGCAGGTTGCGGCGCATTCCCTGCTCGACCTGAACGAGGGCGCGGGCGGCGTTGTCAATCCAGTCTACGCTGAGTCCCTGGCCAAGGCGGGTGAGTTCGGCTTCGATGTCCAGGTTGCGGATGAGCTGCGGAGTTCCGGCAACGATGAGCAGCAGGTCCTCGATGAGGCTGCCGAGGGCGCGCAGCAGGTTGAAGGTTTTCTCCTGGCCGTCGGCGCCGGCGCGATAGCTTTCAGTCGCGTGGAAGAGCGCGGAGTAGTCAGGCTCGCGCAAGGCGGTTCGGAGCACGATGAGCGCGTCCTGGCGGCTGGCCAGATACGCGTCGAGATCGAACGAGAGGGCGCGGCCCACGGCTCCCTCAGCCAGTCGTGCAACCAGCGCGCGGTCGGTTTTTTTAAGCAGCGGACGGCGCCGGGCGAGCAGAACCTCTAGCTCGGAGTAGAGGATCGCGCCGAGCCGATGCACCACAGCGCGCGAGCGGATGGTGGGCAGCAGCTCCTGCGGATTTTCGGTGAGCAGAATGAGCGAGCTGTGCGCAGGCGGCTCCTCCAGCAGCTTGAGCAGGGAGTTGGCCGCCTCTTTCATGAATGCCGACGAGGTGAAGATGGTGAAGGTGCGCTTCGCCTCTACCGGCGGACGGTAGTAGGCCACGTGAATGGCCTGGCGGACCTGGCCCACCTTGATGAGTAGTTGCGGCGGGTCGGGCGGGATGATCAGCACATCCGGATGCGTCTGGATCAGGATGCGCGTCTCTTTCTTGTCCGTGTCGCGCATCTCTTCGCGGGCGGCGACAGCTTCGGCTACCAGGGCCTCAAGATCAGCGGAATCGCTGATGCGCACACAGTTCGCGCACGCTCCGCAGAAGTCGGGCAGACCGTCTGTCTCGGCGGGCTTGAGGCAATTAACAGCCTTGGCCAGCATCAGCGCCAGCGTGTACTTGCCCGCGCCGCGCGGCCCGGCCAAAATCAGCGACTGAGGAAATCGCCCCGCGCCGATGCTCTCGCGAAGTCGGGTCACCGTGGCCGAATTGCCCAGAAAATCCTGAAAGCCCATGGGTTGAGTTTAGTGCATCTGCGGGCGGCTCCTCGGAAGAGGGCGTCCGGCCCCCGGTTTCATCAGAAAGAGCTGTGTAAACTCGCCTAAAAATAATTGTCAAGGTCACTTGACAAGTTTTACCCTATCGTGTAAAGTGTAGTTGTCGTTAAGTAAAGGAGACTAATCATGACTTGCTCAACTAACTCTCCCGCAGTCCGGCGCTACATGTGGCGCCTGGTTATCACCATGGCGCTGTACATTGCGTTTCTCGTTCTGGCCACTGTTGTATTCGTTCATTACCATCCAACCGGCCCGCTGGCCTGGCTGTTGGCCCTTCTGCCGGGACTGGGCATCATCGGACAGATCGCGGCCTTTGGAATGTACCTGGCCGAAGAGAAGGATGAGTTCCAGAAAAATCTGGGAGTCCAATCGATGATCTGGGGGATTGGGGCGACCCTCTCCGTCACAGTGGTCTGGGGATTCCTGGAGAATTTCGTTCACCTCCGACACCTGGATCTGATTTGGATTTACCCAATCTATTGCATCCTGAGCGGCTTCGCCTACGGGCTGCTCCAGTGGAGGTACAGATGAAAAACCGGCTGCGTGTGCTGCGCGCTGAACGGGACTGGTCGCAGGCCGATCTTGCCCAGCGGCTGGAGGTCTCGCGCCAGTCTGTCAACGCCATCGAGACGGGCAAGTTCGATCCCAGCCTGCCGCTGGCCTTCAAACTGGCGCGACTCTTTGAGACCACCATCGAGGCGATCTTCAGCGACGAGAACTGATGCGGGTTTGCAGGTCTCCGAGGTGGGACCTGCGAAACCCCGCGATGCGGATCCCCCAGCATCCAGTGAGTCGATGGTAAGCTGAGGACCATAGGGCTTTTGGAGCGAAAATGCCGGATTTCGTTTCTTCGACAAGACGCATCGTGCGGGCCGGGCTGTTGATTGCCGTCTTATGCCTTACGGTGAAGTCTCTGTTTGCGGTCAGTTGCCGGCTGGTACAGCATCCCCCGCCCAGCGAAGCCGACAAAGCCTTACTGGGCGCCGATTATGTGAAGGCCGCTGCTCTTTATCAGGCCGGTTTAGCCAGCCATCCGGGCGACGAAGATCTGACCATGGGGCTGGTTCATGCTCTGTTGCACCAGCAGAAGGTGCGGGAAGCGGCGGATGCCGTCAAAGCGTCGTTGGCCGTCGCGCCCACTTCGGCGGGATTGATCACGTTGCGGGGCGAGGTCGAGCTGCGCCAGGGCGCTCCGTGGCTCGCGCTTCAATCGGCGCTGGAATCCAACAAACTGGACGTATGCAACGCGCGCAGCCATCTGCTGCTAGCGCGGCTGGGGCGCCTCAACTCGTTGTATGCTTCAAGCCGCAAGCAGCTTGAGATCGCTTATCAACTCGACTCCGTGGATCCGGAGATTCGCAGGGAGTGGATTCAAACGCTTCCGTTAAAGCAGAGGATCGCTGAGATGGATGACTACCTGTCGGCTCCAAGAGGGCTCGACGAGGAGGATCTGCACCGCTGGCGGTTGTACCTGGAGAACCTGAAGAAGATGGCGGCCGAGCCGCACAAGGCCTGCCATCTGGTCTCCCCGGCGGCCTCCACTGAGATTCCCTTTGCCATGATCATGCGTGACCCGATTCACCTGCGCGCCTTCGGGCTGGATGTGAAGTTGAACGGGCGCAATTCCCGGTTACAGATTGATACCGGAGCCGGCGGGCTGGTGGTGACGCATTCTGTAGCCCAGCACGCGGGACTCAAATCCTTTTCGCAAACGGAGATGTCCGGCATTAGCGATCAGGGCTTCAAGCCTGCCTACACCGCCTATGCCGATTCCATCCGCATCGGGAACCTCGAGTTTCAGGATTGCGCGGTGCGTGTGCTCGACAGCCGCAGCAATCTGGAGGATGTCGGACGGCCTGATCGGGATGGACGTGTTTTCGCATTTTCTGGTGACGCTGGACTACCCCATGCGCAAGCTGTTGCTTGGCCCCTTGCCGCCGCGGCCGGGAGAAGCCGCTGCCGACGCCCGCCCTCAAAACGAGCGCTTCGGATCTAGGACGATTCCAACGCATCCACGGAGCCCGCCAAAGCAGCACAGCAAGACAAGCCCGCCGTGCAGCCCGGCGTGAAGCCAGTTCCACTCCGGCGCCCAGGCTCCCGCGCAGAATGCTGCTGTGCAGCCGATCACGGTCCTTATGACCGCTATGTCGCTCCGGAGATGAAGGATTACACGCCCGTCTATCGCGTCGGCCATGAGCTCATCCTGCCCGCGGCAATCGATAACGGCAAGCTCAAGCTGTTCATCCTGGACACCGGAGCATTTGCCACGACCATCTCGCCGCAGGCCGCCCGCGAGGTCACCAAAGTCCGCTCCGATTATTCCACTCATGTGAAAGGCCTCAGCGGAAACGTGGAGAAGGTCTATTCCGCCGACGAAATCACCTTCCATTTTGCGCATTTATCCCAGAAGGTGAACGGCGTCGTCTCCCTGGACACTTCGCGAATGTCAAAGAACGCGGGGATGGAGATATCGGGTTTCTTTGGCGCAACCACGCTGAATTTGTTGACCATGCACATCGACTACCGGGACGGCTTGGTCAAGTTCGACTTCGATCCCAAGCGTGGTTCCAGGTTCTGATCCGGCCGGGCGGCGTGTGAAGCTGCCTTTGTAGCAGGCATAAAAAAGCGGCAAAAATCTGGCACTTAGATTGGCAAGTATTCGAACTGCGGCGCTCTCCGCTCCAGCGGTATACTGCCTTCATGTTCTCTACCTCTGCGTCGTACCGTGTGTTTCTGTCAGCCCTGGCCGCGGCCGGGCTGGTTTGCGTTCTTGCTCAACCGCCCGCGGCCTACGCCTGGGGCAATGGCGGCCATCGGCTGGTGAACAGGCTGGCGGCCAGCTCCCTGCCCGCCGATGTGCCGGCCTTTCTGCGCTCGCCGGAGGCGATTGCCGAGATCGAGTACCTGGGCCCCGAGCCGGACCGCTGGCGCTCGCCCGCCGAGCCGGAGCTGGTGGCCGCGCAGGCTCCCGAGCACTTCATCGACATGGAGCTGGCCGACGCGCTGGGCCCCTTGCCGCATCGCCGCTTGGACTTTGAGGCCAGCGTCTTCGCCGCGGACCAGCGGCCGGAGAAGATCGGCCTGCAACCCTGGGAGACCGACGAGGTTTGGGAGCGGCTGAAGTGCGGCCATGCGCGAGTACCGCAAGCTGGCGGCCGCCAAGCAGGATACCCGCCCCGTGGAGCAGGCGATCCTGTTTTACGCCGGCTGGCTGGGCCATTACGTGGGCGACGGCTCGCAGCCGCTGCACACCACCATCCAATACAACGGCTGGACAGGGCCGAACCCCAACGGCTACACCACCGAGCACAAGATTCACTGGCAGTTCGAGGGGCCGTTTGTGGAGGCCAACATCCACGAGGCCGAGGTGCGGGCCAAGATGACGCCGGTCAAGGCCATCGAGGGCGACCTCTTCGACGCCTACGTAGCCTACCTGCGCCACACCAAGACCTACGTGGAAAAGGTCTACCAACTGGAGAAGGCGGGCGGGTTTGAGGGCGCGGGAACGGCGGAGTCGCGGGAGTTTACCGCCGAGCGGCTGGCGGCCGGGGCCAGCATGTTGCGGGATATGATCTACACCGCCTGGCTGGAGAGCGCCAAGCCGGTGAACGATCCTTACGCGCCGAGAAGTGAACGGGCAGAGAGCTAGGTCTTCAGCCTCTGCGCTCAGTCGCCTGACTCGGCCTGGGCGATGGCCGGAACCCGGCGCAGCAGCATGGTCAGCATCACGGTCATCAGCGCCACCGCCGGGACGGCGATCAGCAGCCAGGCCAGCATCGCCTGGCCGGCCATGCTGCCCACCTGCGAAATCAGCGCCAGGGGCGAAGTGTGCAGCAGAGAGCCAATCTCGATGGCGCGGCCTGAGCCGAAGGCAAAGAGCCGCCCGCCCAGGCGCACAAAGGGCACAATCAGCACCAACTGCAACGGCGCGGCGGCCCAGTTTGCCGCTTGAATGACGGGAAAGTTGAGCCGCAGGCCGAGCGCCACGACGACGCACAAGGCGGTGGTCACGCCCACCACGGGGATGCAGCCGATGGCGAACCCGAGGGCCAGCGTGAGCGCCAGCCGCTGGGGCGAGATGCCCTGCCGCAGCCATGTGGCCGCCTTGCGCTTCATCGATTGCGATGGATTTCAAGATCATCATTCCCAGCTTATCGGTACGCAAGGGCAAACATGATAGTTATCTTAATGAAACTTTGGTAAGAAATCGTAAATAGTCCGGAAATATGAGAATTTATTCAATTCGGGAAGCTCAACAGGCCGCGGCGGCTCATCTGGGTCAGAATCTGCTCGACCTTCCAGTCGAGCGCGCCGGTTCCGTCGACGGTGAGATCGGCGTTGGCGGCCGAGGGGCGCACAAAGGCCAGGCTGGAGGGCCGGACGGTGGCCTCATACTGGTGGCGGACCAACTCCGGCGTGCGGCCGCGCTCTCGATGTCGCGCTTGAGCCGGCGTTCGAAGCAGAGTTCGTCGGGCGTGTCGATGTAGATGCGCAGCTGGTAGAAGGGCAGCAGTTCGGTGAAATGGAGGGCGAAGATGCCCTCGATGAGCAGAAAGGCGCCGGGGCGGACGGTCTCCGTCAGGGCGATTCCGTTGGGGCCGAGGACGCGGGTATAGGAGGCAAAGTCGTAGAGGGGGCGCTCGATGGCTTCACCCCTGGCCAGCGCGGCAATGTGGGCTACCAGCAGCGGGCTTTCGATCAGCGAGGGGTGGTCGAAGTTCTGGCGGGCGCGCTCTTCCAGCGGCAGGTGGGCCAGATCGCGGTAGTAAGTGTCGATATGGAAGTGGACGCCGCCGAGGGTGCGGGCCAACTCGGCTGTCAGGGTGGTTTTGCCTGAGCCGGAGCAGCCGGCAATTCCCAGCACAACAGGCGGAAAGGGGAGACGCGCGCTGCGCCCGGCTTCCTGGTTCACGGCTGTTTGACTCCTGTCTCAGGTGTCGCGATAAGCGCGTCCATTTTGGGCACGAGCCGCTGGAGCAGCCGGGCCAGCCGGTGCTCGACCTGGTGGCCGGTTTCGACGACCTCCTCGTGACTCAGTTGCGTTGCGCCCAGCCCGGCGGCCAGGTTGGTGACGCAGGAGATGCCCAGCACCTCGATTCCCATGTGGCGGGCGACGATGGTTTCCGGCACGGTGGACATGCCGACCAGGGTTGCGCCCAGCGCGCGGAAGGCGCGAATCTCGGCGGGGGTCTCGTAGCTGGGGCCGCTGACGGCCAGATAGACGCCCTCGGCGAGCTGCAAAATCCTCTTCCTTCGCGGCCTCCTGCGCCAGGGCGCGGAGGCGTTTCGGAGTAGGCCTCGGTCATGTCGAAAAAGCGCAATCCCGCGCCGGGCCGCACGGCGAAGCGCGGCTCGTTGGGCCCGATAAGCGGGTTCCAGCCCATGAAGTTGATGTGGTCGCTGAGCGCGACCAACTGGCCCACGCGGTAGCCCTCCTGGATGCCGCCGGCGGCGTTGGTGAGGATGACCGCCTGGAGGCCGAGCGCGCCCAGCACGCGCATGGGGAAGGTGACCTGCTGCGGCGAGTAGCCTTCGTAATAATGCACTCGGCCCTGCATGACGACTGACCGGCACGCTCGCCCGAGTAGCCCTGCGACGATGCGTCCCGAGTGGCCCTCGACAGTGGATTGCGGAAAATGCGGAATCTGCGCGTAGGGAACGACGACCGGCTCGGTGACCGCGTCGGCCACGGCGCCCAGCCCGGAGCCCAGAACGATTCCGATGCGGGGGCGGAGCGAGCCCAGCTTGCTGCTGAGGAACGCCGCGGCTTCAGAGACTTGGTCGAAGTAGGTCATTTTTGCGACTGACTGATGCGCTTTAGACATTCTACAGGCGCGGAGCAAGGACAGCCTGATGTGAATGAGAGGATAGAAGGAAGAGCGATTTGGATGTGCGGGGGATGGGGATGAAGGAGCTTGTGGCGGTGATCTTCGGGTTGGGGCTGGGGTGCAATGCGCTGCTGTTTGTGCCGCAGGTGGTGGCCCTGTGGCGGAAAAAGAGCGATGCGGGGATTTCGCTGGTGACCTTTGGCGGCTTCAGCGTGCTTGCAGGTGGTGGGAATCGTGCATGGGGTCTTCCAGCACGATCTCTCGCTGATTCTGGGCATGGCGGCGAGCTTGTTGACCTGCGGCTCGGTTACCGCGCTGACAATTTTTTACAGATTGAAGAGAATACGGGCAGAGAGAGTGGCGGGATAAGGAATGAGGTGTCCCACCCTTTTCACCTGGGACGTGAAAAGGATAGGATAAGGGTGACCGGTGATCGGTTACTTCGGCATAAATCTTGACAGTACAAGGCCTCCGACGGCGTCCTGGAAGAAATGGGCTGCCATGCCGGGGCGAAGGCTCTTGCGCCAATAGGCAAGCATTCCAAACATACAACCATAGACGGAGATGACAAGGATCTGGGTTGGACCCTGATAGGCGTGGGCAACTCCGAAGACAATGCCTTGCAGTACGATTCCGGCTGCGGCATATCCAGTCCATACGGTGATTTGGCGTTGCAGATAGCCGCGGAAAATCATCTCCTCGCAGATGCCGGCGGTAAGCGCCAGAAGCAGCCAGGCTGCGATCTCCAGGCCTGTGTGAGGAAGAAAATTCTTGATGTGCGCATTGGGCGTGGCGTGAGTGAGACGCCCCAGAATTAATCCGAGTATTCCCAGGACGATGTTTGCGATAACTAGGTAGGCGATGGCCAGCCCTAGATCGCGCGCGATGGAGTGCAAAGTTAACGAAAAATTGCCGGCCAAAATCGTGAGCGTTGCACCCTGCCAGCGCGCGCCCCACGCGATGAAGGCGACGATGAGCCATTCGATGGCCATGGTCAAGGCGTAAATGAGTACGCGATTGTGCGCGTGGTTGATGCGGTCGCCGCCAAGCGTGAACCAGCCAAGCGCGACGAGGCTGAAAAGAAGCAGGAGTACGACGGCCATGTGCCACACCGGTGCGATGGCGTTGGAGTCTGGCTGGGGTTGAATGGCCTCTGTGGTGGCGTGTGGGGCTGTTGGCATTTCGGTCCCTTTCCGTGGAGGAAAATGTGTTTGCCAGAATTGTAACGGATAAGCGCGGGTGAAATCGGCTCAGAGAGGCATCAAATTCTCAGGCCGGCCAGACCTCCGGCGTCAGCGTGACCATGCAGCATCCCAGCACATAATTGAACCAGAAGTGCTTGGTGGTCGGCGTGGCGAAAAATCCTTCGAGATTCTCTTTACGAACCACTTCGGTCACAAACGCGCGCGGTCCGTAGAAAAGCGTGAAAAAACTATCCCAATCCACCGTCAGCAGGAAGGATTCATCCGGCGCCGCCAGGGTGCCGCGTGAGGGGAATGCATCTTTGCGATTCCTGAGCCGGGATACCTCGAGTCTCTGGATGGGATCGACATTGGGAAACTCCGGCACGAAGATCAATTCTTCCTGGCCGGCAGCCTGGAACACATCGAGAAAATCCATCTGCAGCAAGGGTTCGAACCGGCCCTCTACGGGCATCCATATGGATTCAGATTGCAGAAAGCGCTCGAGCGCATTACCGGCTGCATAGTCGCACAACTCCGGTGCAATCGCTCGTTTTGAAGTCAGCAGCGCCTGGTTCACTTTGGCGCAGGTACTCAGCTCGGTCTGAGCGGCAACGCGGGCCCACGGCGATTTTGCTCCCAGGCTCGTAATCTGCTCGTCACTTGGGTACTGTTTCGTCGCCTTCCAGGCAAGATGGTCCGGCACGCTGATAAACGGGTGAAGGAGGATGAAGACGGATTCGAAGCGGCCGCCGTACGCGTCCGCGAGTGGCGCATCATACGGCGGATAGATGAAGCGGTCGTACTCCACAGAGACAGGATAACAAAATCGTGTTGCGTCGGCGATTCGAGACACTTGAACCGCATAACGAGCATCGCACAATTCTTAAGGCTGGCAGCAAATAGGTGGGAGTTGTTCCCTAATCCCTAATCCCTATTCCCTGCCTTAATCAAACACAACCGTCTTGTTGCCGTAACAGAGAATCCGCCGGTCCAGGTGCCAGCGAACGGCGCGCGACAAGACCATGCGCTCCAAATCCCGGCCTCGCGCCACCAAATCTTCTACCTGGTCGCGGTGCGAGACGCGGGCCACGTCCTGTTCGATGATAGGCCCGTCGTCCAGCGCCTCGGTGACATAGTGGCTGGTGGCCCCGATCAGCTTCACCCCGCGGACGTGGGCGGCGTGGTAGGGGCGGGCGCCGGTGAAGGCGGGCAGAAACGAATGGTGAACGTTGATGATCGCGGATGGATAGCGGGCGATGAAAGCCGGGGAAAGGATCTGCATGTAACGGGCAAGAACGACCAGTTCGATCTTGTTTCGCGAGAGCAGTTCGAGCTGCCGCGCCTCGGCTGAGGCGCGCGTCTCGCCGGTCACCGCGATGTACTCGAAGGGGATGCCGTAAAAGGCGGCGAGCGTTTCCACCTCGCGGTGGTTGGAGACGACGAGCGGAATCTCGCACTCCAATTCCCTGGCGCGCCAGCGGTAGAGCAGGTCGGCCATGCAGTGCAGATACTGGGAGCAGAAGAGCGCCACGCGCGGCAGACGGTCGCCCGAGGTCAGCTTCCAGTTCATCTTAAGTTCGGCGGCCAGCGGCGCAAACTCCGCTTCAAAGGCCTTCAAATCAAAGGGCTTAGAAGTGGATTCCGGAGCGGAGGAATCCTTGTTTGCGCCATCCAGAGCCCACTCCACGCGCATGAAAAAGAGGCCCAGCTCGTGGTCCTGGTGCTGGTCGGCGTGCAGGATGTTGGCCCCGTGCCGGTAGAGCAGCGAGGAGACGCGCGCAACGAGGCCTTTTTGATCCGGGCAGTCGATGAGCAGTACGGCGGAATCTTTCATGCTGCATCCAGTTTAACCACCTGCGGTGGGGCAGACGGCGCTTACGCGCCATGGAGCCGGTAGTTTCCTGTGATAGAAGCTTGTCCCTTCAACAGACTCAGGGCAGGTTCTCCAGGCGGTCGCCTTCCGCAAAAATATAGAAGAGAAAAAGTCGAAAAAAGCTACGGCACTGGGCGAAAAGTGACGTTTTACGTTCACGGTATTTTGAGATTTTCACGGGTTAGAGTGCACATTGAAGTACACGCATTTCAGCATTTAGGGCAGTTTTTCTCCATGTTTTCGCCTAAAACGCACTATCCTGTTTTATATGTAAAGGTTATGGCTAATTCATTGCGGTGGATATCGGGGAGTTGACCTAGTCATGACCTAGGTCATTTTGAAGGGAGATTGGCTGTCCATGCAGGCGGCCTACAGCGGGGTCAACGAACGGTCTCAATTTCCCATCCGTTTCACAAAGAAGGTGAAAAGGATAGGGCACCCCAGATTTGGTTTGCTGTCAACAACCCGGGCTTTACAGGCTGCGGAAGAGATTGCTTTTCCGCAGATATTTTTTTTAGGCAGCTTGATTTACAACCAGGCCTGGAAGATAACCGGCTCCTGGCCGGTGAATATGGAGTGCTTGAGGAAGTTCTGGTCGTTGCGGAGGGGGAAGTCGTTGCGGAAGTGAGCACCGCGGCTCTCGGTGCGCGCCAGGGCAGAGAGCAGGATAGCGCGGGCCACACAGCTCATGGCCAGGGCTTCGGTCAGGCGGCGGCTCGCCTTGTTTTGCGCGGCCAGCTCAGCGAGCGAGTCCGCGCAGGCTTTTTGAGCGGCAAGACCAAGGCGCAGAGTGGAGCCCTTGCGCAGCAGCCCGGCGCAGGCCCACATGGAAGTTTGCAGTTTGACGATGATTTCTTCGAGATGCGCCTGCTCAGCGGGGGTCAAGGGCACTGTATCCGGCAGAGACGTTCCGGAAGTCCGCTCCTGCGGCAAACTCTGCCCCTGCAGCAAGCAATCGTCGAGCATCGATTGCGCCGCGCGGGCGCCGAAGACGAGGCCTTCAAGTAGGGAGTTAGAGGCCAGGCGGTTGGCTCCGTGGACGCCGGTGCAGGCGGCCTCTCCGGCGGCATAGAGTCCGGGCAAAGTGGTGCGACCGAAGAGATCGGTGCGGATGCCGCCCATGAGGTAATGCGCGGCGGGGCGGACGGGGATGAGGTCGCGGCCGAGGTCGAGCGAGTAGCGCGCCAGGAAGGCGCTGATGCCGGGAAAGCGGAGGTGCAGGTCGATGCCCTGGACGTGGCGCATGTCGAGATGTACGATGCGGGATTCAGCGGCGGTTGCGCCCATGCCCTCGCGTGCGATGGCGCGGGCGACGACGTTGCGGGGAGCGAGTTCGAGGAGGGGATGATAGTGCTGCATGAAGCGCTCGCCGCGATCGTTGAGCAGGATGGCGCCCTCGCCGCGCAGAGCCTCGGAGAGCAGAAAGCGCGGTGCGCCCGGAAGCGAGAGGGCGGTGGGGTGGAATTGGTAGAACTCCATGTCGGCCAGCGCGGCGCCAGCGCGCACTGCCAAGGCTATGCCGTTGCCGGTGGCCACGGCGGGGTTGGTGGTGTCTGAGTAGACCTGGCCAGCTCCGCCGGCGGCGACGAGGACGGCGCGGGCACCGATGCGCTGCTGGAGCCGGGGGCGACGGTCGCAACTGAGCAGGTCGGCTCCGATGACGCGGCCATCGGTGACGATGAGGTTGGTGACGGTGGTCCACTCGGCAAAACGGATGCGCTTGTGAACGCGGGCAAAGGCGGCAAGGGAGCGGCTGATTTCGGCTCCGGTGGCGTTGCCGTTGGCGTGCAGGATGCGAGGCAGGGAGTGCGCGCCCTCGCGAGTGCGCATCAGCTGGCCGTCTTCGGTGTCGAAGGCCGCGCCCCACTCGATCAGCTCGGCAACGCGGACCGGCCCCTCGGCGACCAGCGCCTGGGCCGCGGGACGATAGACCAGCCCATCGCCGGCATTGACTGTGTCTTCAAGGTGGAGCGCAACGTCGGCGTTGCCCTCCATGGCTACGGCGATGCCGCCCTGCGCATAGTGGGTGTTGGATTCGGCTACGGACTCCTTGGTGACGACCAGGACATCGCCGTAGCGGGCCAGCTCGACGGCCGCGCGCAACCCCGCGACACCCGCCCCCATCACCAGAAAATCGACCTGCGATGATTCTGCCATCAGGGTTCAGGCTATCATTGGAGGGGCCGGAAGCAGGGACTCGATGGCTTCCCGCAACTCTTGCCCCAATTCTGTGTATAACTACTCAGGAGCAGGAGCTGGAAGGAAATGTGAGGGGCAAAGTGTTTCATTTTGCACAGAATCGGCCCTATCTGCTAGAGTTATATCCGCTGATGGGGTGGTAGCATCGCCCTGTGTTGTGCAGTAGATTCAGCAACGGGTTCACATCCTTACTGTGGCTGCTGATGCCGGAGTGTTTTGACGGCCGCAGTGTACCGCACGCTAACAGGCAACCGCAGACACCCAGGAGGGGTCACATATGCGCGGATTCACAACTCTACTCTGCTCGGCAGCATTGCTTGCGGGCCTGGCCCTTGTGCCAGCGGCTCGCGCGCAAATTTCCGTCGAAATCGGCGAACCACCCATCTGTCATTGGGGCTATTACGAAGACCCACCCTATCGTTGCGCCCCCAGGGGCTTTTACGGGCCGGATTACTTCTACAACGGCATCTTCCTGGGAGTGGGCCCATGGGCCGGCTGGGGATATGCCCACGGCTGGGGCGAACATCGCTACTTCGATCATGGCCACGGAGGCAGCTATCACGGACGCGGCGGCTATGAAGCCGAGCGTGGTCATTTTGCTCACGGCTATGACGATCGCCACGGCGGACCGCACGGCGGCGAAGTGCATCACGGCGAAGAGCATGGCGGACCTCACCACGATGCCCCACATCATGACGCGCCTCACCATGACGAACACCCTCGTTAACCTGTAGCCGCGGAATCAGGCGGCAAAACATAGAAAAGCGGCGGAGCTTAATGGCTCCGCCGCTTTGCGTTTAGGATGGAAGTACTGTGCAGACGATACGAGTTAAGACGGCTAATGAGAAATACGACGTGGTGGCGGGCAGCGGGCTGATTGGGTCGCTTGCGCGGCGCGTGGAGAAAATTACGGGCAAATTGCCGCGACGGGTCTTTATGCTGACTTCGGCGCCGGTGTGGGGGCTGTGGGGGCAGCGTGTGCAGCAATCCTTCAGGGAGGCCCCGGTGGTGCTGTTTCTAGAGCCCGGCGAGAAGCACAAGACGATGGCCAGCGTGGAAGGCCTGCTGCGGCAGATGGTGGAGGCGGGCGGGGATCGCGGCAGCCTGCTGATTGCCTTTGGCGGCGGGATCGTGGGCGATGTGGGCGGATTTGTGGCGTCGATCTTCATGCGCGGGATTCCATATGTGCAGGTCCCGACAACATTTCTGGCGCAGGTGGATTCGTCGGTGGGCGGCAAGACGGGCGTGAATCTGCCGGAGGGCAAGAACCTGGTGGGCAGCTTCCATCAGCCGCTGGCGGTCTTTGCCGATATTGACGCGCTGGCGACGCTGCCGGAGCGCGAGCTGCGGGCCGGGCTGATGGAGAGCGTGAAGGCGGGGATCATTCGCGACCGGGCGCTGGTGCGCTTCATGGAAGAGCACTCTCAGGACGTGCTGGGGCGCGATGCGAAGGCGCTGGAAAAGGTGATTGCCGCGTCGATCCGCATGAAGGCCGAGGTGGTGAACCGGGACGAGCGCGAGAGCGGGCTGCGGATGATTTTGAACTTTGGGCACACGGTGGGCCATGCGCTGGAGCAGGTCACCGGCTACAAGACGCTGCTACACGGCGAGGCAGTGGGCTGGGGGATGGTGGCCACGCTCTATGTGGCGCGCGAGCGGGGAACGATTACAGGCCGGCAATTTGAACGGCTGGAGAGATTAATTCATTTGTATGGTCCGCTGCCGGCGTTAAAGCTGAAGACTAGCAAAGTGGTTGCGGCTACGGGCGGCGATAAGAAGAATGTCGGCGGGGTGAGGCGGTTTGTGCTGCCGCTGGGAATTGGCGACGCGGGCGTGGTGGAGGATGTGACTGCTGCGGAGTTGGAGGCGGCGGTGAGGTATGTGCTGGGGCGGGCAAGGGAGCGGCAGATTTGATGCCCGTCACCGGAGCCAAGCCGCAGGGAGCAACCGACGAGGCCAGCGCCGCGCGGGCTGTGCGGGAGATGTTCGATGCGATTGCGCCACGGTATGACCTGCTGAATCATGTTCTGTCAATGAATGTGGATCGGCTGTGGTGGCGGCGGGCGGCGCGGCGGTTTAAGGAAGTGCTGGCCAATCCCGATGCGGCGGTGCTGGACATCTGCTGCGGCACAGGCGATCTGACTATGGCTCTGCTAAAGCAGCGGCCACGGGGCGCGCGGCCTGTGCTGGCGGCGGATTTTGCGCGAGCAATGTTGAGCCGCGGGGCAAAAAAGTTTGGCGTGGGTGCGCGGAGGGCTGGCGAGCCGTATGCCGTACCTCTGGAAGCAGACGCGCTGCATCTGCCGCTACGGCCGGAGTCGATGGATCTGATTGTGTCGGCCTTCGGCTTCCGCAATCTGGCCAACTACGAGGCCGGGTTGCGAGAGTTTCATCGCGTGCTGAAGCCGGGAGGGCAGCTGGGTATTCTGGAGTTCAGCGAGCCAGGTGGGCTGGTGGGCAAGGCCTACGCGGTCTACTTCCGGCGGGTGCTGCCGGCCATCGGGCGGGTGATCTGCGGCAAGGACGGGGCATACAGCTACTTGCCCGTTTCGGTGGGCAATTTTCCCGCGCCGGCGGAGATGTTAAAACTGATGAGTGCGTCTGGGTATGCGCAGTGCGCATGGCAACCGTATACGTTTGGGATAGCCGGGTTGTACACGGCGCGGCGGCCTGGGAATCTCTGAACAAGTTTTGTTGGTAAACAGACATTCCCTCAGGGGCTAAAGCCCAGCGTTTATATTGTTGCATTTACGGCACGACTGAAGTCGTGCCCTGACGCTTCTTGCTAACGGAATGAGTTTTTCCGCAACCTGTAAAGCCCGGACCCTTCAACACATCGGTTTGCGCAGAGTTATCCTAAGGACGCGATGGTTTACGAAGCCTCCAAAGTGGCCAGGTATTCCGCGGAGAAGCGGCGGGTGGCACTGCACTCGATGCTGGCGGCAGCGGCGATGACGCTGCTGAAGCTGGCGACGGGTTTGCTGTCGGGGTCGCTGGGCGTGCTGTCGGACGCGGCCCACTCCGGGCTGGACATGGTGGGCTCGGCGTTGACCTTCTTTTCCGTGCAGGTGAGCGACAGACCAGCCGACGAGGACCACACTTACGGCCACGGCAAATTCGAAAATTTTTCATCGTTCGGCGAAGTCCTTCTGATGGCTGTCTCCAGCGGGTGGATCATCTGGGAGGCGATTCAACGGATTCTGCACCCCACCAGGGAGTTGCAAAACCTGGGATGGCCGGTCGCGGTGGTGGTCTGCTCGATTGGAGTGGACTACTGGCGATCGCGGCGGCTGCGGGCGGTGGCGGAGAAGACCGGGTCGTCGGCGCTGGCCACCGACGCATTTCACTTTGCGAGCGACATTTGGTCGTCGCTGGCGGTGTTGTGCGGGCTGGGCGCGAGTTGGTTGGGCGCGCAGTACGGCGTAGGCGCGCTGCGCTATGCGGACCCGCTGGCCGCGGTGGTGGTTTCGCTGCTGATTCTGCGGCTGACGCTGCGGCTGGGGCGCGAGGCGGTGAGCGTGCTGCTGGATGAGATTCCCGCCGAGACGCGAGGGCGGCTGATTGAAGAAGTGACGCGCGTGCCGGGAGTACTCAGCGTGGAGCAGGCGCGTGTACGGCGGGCGGGCGCGGGTTACTTCGCGGACCTGACGGTGGCTTTGCCGCGGCGCTTCACCTTCGAACATACCGGCGAGCTGGTGCGGGCGGCCACGGAGGCGGTGCAGCGCACTCTGCCGGAGGCGGACGTGGTGATCCATACGGTGCCACGAAAGGCGCGGGCGGAAAGCATCTTCGACCGGGTACGGGCGGTGGCCGCGCGCAACAACGTGAGCGTGCACGAACTAAGCGTGCAGTCGCACCACGGGCGGCTGCGCGTGGAGCAGCATTTGGAGCTGGATGAGGCGCTGCCGCTGCTCAAGGCGCACGACTTTGTCTGCGCGCTGGAAGCGGAGATTCTGCGCGAGGTCCCGGAGATCGACGGGGTTCTGACGCACATCGAGAGCGAGCCGGCGACGATTGAGCCGCCAGGAGAGCGGGTGGAAGCGGATCGCCGCATTGAGCTGGCGATGAAGGCGGCAGCGGCGCAGATCCCGGAAATTATGGATGTGCATGAGATTCTGGTGAGCCGCTCTGGAGAGCACATCCAGGTTTCGTGCCATTGCACGCTGCCCGACAATCTGACGATGGAGCGGGTTCACGCGGCGATTACAGCGCTCGAAGACCACTTCAAGCTGGAGTGCCCGGAGGTCTATCGGGTGACGATTCATCCCGAGCCAGTGACGGATAATTTGCGGTAAGGCGAAAGGGTTCGAATTATTTCGGTTGCGGATTTTCAGAGTTCGGAGAGTTCAAGCCATGAATACACGTCCGTTTGTGAATTTTTTCCAGGTGGCGTCGCTGGTGATGGTGCTGGTGGCCGTGGCGCTGCTATCGGCAGACATCACCATGCAGTTCGCCATTCACGGAACCGAGGTGAAGGTGCCGTCGCTCAAGGGGATGACCGTGGCCGAGGCGCGCAGCCAGACCTCGGGACTGGGGTTGAATCTGGACGTGGACAACCGCTACTACTCCGGAGACGTGGCCGCGGGACACATTCTTTCGCAGTCGCCGGCGGCGGGAACGGTGGTGCGGCGGGAGTGGCGTGTGCGCGTGGCGGAGAGCCTGGGGCCACAAAAGGTGGAGGTGCCGGAGACGGTGGGACTGGATGAGCGGGTGGCGTCACTACGGCTCAGGCGCGTGGGGCTGGAGGCGGGCGTGACGGCGCGGCTGCCATGGAGCAAGGCGGACGAGGGAACGATACTGGCCCAGGATCCTCCAGCGCACGCGCAGGGGATTGCACGGCCCACTATCGACCTGCTGGTGGCAGCGCCAGAAGATAACACGCCCGACGGATTTGTAATTCCCGATCTGACGGGATTGCCGGTGGTGACGGCGCTGGCGGAGCTCAGGAGCATGGGCATCCAGACGGAGCGGCCCAGGTTTGTGGATGTGCCGGTGGGGCCGGTGGGCTCGGGTAACGCGGAACCGGTGATGCCGGTAAAGCCGGGCGCGGTGATGGCGCAGCAACCCGCGGCCGGCGCGCGCGTGGCGCAGGGCGATGTGGTGAAGCTGACGGCGGCGAAGTGAATACAGGGACTAGGAGATAGGGAATGGCGGCGCATGACGGCATCAGATTGCGGCGTCAAACAAGTCTTCCGTACGGTCTTTTCCATTTCATTGCAATCTTCAGGAAGGCAGCGCGGCCATAGGTGCTGATGAACTCCAGCGATTCTCTATATTTCTTGTATTTGTAGCCGGTCTTTCCGTAAAAACCCTGAAGGATGTTACAGCGTGGGAAATCCGGGCAGTCCGCGCAGGTGCTTTTGCTTCCCAGCTTGCTGATACAACAGATTTCATTTTGCATCTAGCTTTGGCGAGATCTCGATCACCAGTATCATAACCCGTCGTGCAACCTAGGCATCTGCCTTCAGTCATTTCAAGGCAGGTTCCGCAGAAAGCGCCACAGCAGCCAATTTTATGTTCTGACATAGAGAATCCTGGAACATATATTATGCTATCTGCTCAATCATGCAGATAAAGAAGCCGTCGGTGTGCAACGCGCCGGGGAGCAGGCGGAGCGCGCCTTCGGGGGTGAGGCAAGCGCGCAGGCGCTGTGCGCCATTCTCTGTGAGAATCTTTGCGTCGAGTAGCGCTTCGATGCGGGCTTCGAGGGAAACCAGGCGGGCGTTCAGCGTTGCTGCCATTACCGTAGCGATGACCTGCTCATTTTCCTCCGGCTCCAGTGAGCAGGTGGAGTAGACCACGCAGCCGCCGGGGCGGAGGGCGCGCAGTGAGGCGGCGAGAATCGCGCACTGGCGTTCGGCCTGGCGGGCGAGGTCGCCGGGGCGGAGACGGTGGCGAATCTCCGGGTTGCGGCCCAGCGTTCCGGTTCCGCTGCAAGGGACGTCGGCCAAAACAAGATCGAAGGCGGAGTCTTCGATGAGCGCGGTTGCGTCGGCCAGGCGGCATTCGATGCGGGCGGCGTGAGGGGCAAGGCGCTTCTGCAATTGCTCCATACGCGGCGCGCTGGATTCCATGGCGACAATGCGAGCATCGGGGTTGCGCGCAGTCAGGATGAGCGTCTTTCCGCCGGGAGCGGCGCAGACGTCGAGGACGCTTTTCACTTTTTGGTTGAGATTCACGCTGGCAATTTCAGCCACCAGTTGCGAGCCCTCGTCCTGGAGGCGCACACGACCTTCGCGGAAGGCTTCGGTCGTGGTCACGTCGCCAGAGACAACGGCGCGGGCAGCGGTGAGCAGTTGGCCGGGTTCGAGAACGAGGCTGGCTGCGCAGAGTTCTGTTTCAACGGCGGGGCTTGCGAGGCGGATGGTCGGCACGGGCTGGCTCTGACCGTGGCGGCAGATGGAGCGCGTTGCATCGAGGCCGTAGAAAGTGGTCCAGCGCTCGACCATCCAGGCGGGGTGGGCCTGAGCTAATGCCAGCTCAACGATACTCTCCTCCGAAAAGTCAAAGCGCGGAACCGCGCCCAGCTTGCGCAGGACGGCGTTGACCATGCCGGAGGCGAAGTGGTGACCAGCCTGCTTGGCCAGTTCGACGCTTTCGGAGAGTACGGCGCGGGAGGGGATGCGGTCCATGTGCAGCAGCTGGAATGCGCCCAGGCGGAGAGCGATCAAAACTTCTGTGTCGAGCTTGGCATTGGGCCGGGCAAGAAAATCTTGAATCTGGCGGTCGAGCTGAATCTGCCAACGCAACACGCCCAGAACGAGCGCGGTGGCCAGGTTGCGGTCGGGCGCGGAGAGCGCACAGACGGCTTTGCCGCGCAAAAGATCGTCAGAATGAGATTGGCCGCGCTCGACGGCTAAAAGAATGTGATAGGCAGCCTTACGTGCTGGGGAGATTTGAGCCGGGTGATTCTTTTGGGCGGTCCTCGTCGCGCCCGTTTTCTTCCGTACGGTCATTGCGTCAGAGCCCCGAGCCGCGCGTTGGCGGGGAGAGCGATTCCGCGGAGAAACTCGGCGGCAACGAGGCGTTTTTTGCCTTCGAGCTGCACTTCGAGGAGTTCCAGCCAGGTGTTACCGGCGCAGGCGACCAGCAGGCGATGGTCCTGTATGAGAATCTGGCCGGGGAGAATGGAGGCGGTCTCGGAGGGAGCGCGTGCGGGCTCGGCTGGATTCGATTCCTGAGAGCCGGGCGCCTCCACGACCTCCATGCGGTGAACGATGAGCTTCTTGCCGTCGAGCGCGGTGAATGCGCCGGGCCAGGGCTGAAAGCCGCGCCAGCGATTCTTGAGTTCCGTTGCCGTGTGCGCGGCAAAATCCATGCGGCCATCTTCGCGCGTGAGCAGCGGCGCAAAGGAGACTCCGTCTGGATTTTGAGGCCTGGGCTCGATGGTCCCACCTTCCAATCCGGCCAGCGTCTTGACCACCAGCGGCGCGCCTCCTACGGCTAGCACATCGAGAAGGTCCGCCGCGGTCTGCTGGGGAAAGATGGCGAGAGCCTGCTGGAGCAGAAGGGGGCCGGTGTCCAGGCCTTCTTCAAGCAGCATGGTGGTGTTGCCGGTGACGGTCTCGCCCTTGGCCAGCGCCCACTGAATCGGCGCGGCGCCGCGGTAGCGTGGCAGCAGGCTGGCGTGCAGGTTGATGCAGCCCAGGCGGGGCAACGCGAGCATCCAGGGCGGAATGAGACTGCCGTAGGCGACCACGAGGATTGCGTCGGGCGCGATGGTCTCGAGTTGCGAGCGAAATTCAGGATTGTCGCGAATCTTTTCCGGTTGCGCCACGGGAAGGCCGGCGGCGAGCGCAGCCAGCTTGACGGGCGGAGCGGTGAGCTGACGGTTGCGGCCCGCAGGGCGGTCGGGCTGGGAGACAACCAGGGAGATTTCATAGCCGGCCACATGGAGCGCTTGAAGCGTGGGCACGGCGAATTGTGGAGTCCCGCAGAAAATCAGCCTGAGGGGATTTGTCATATTCCGTCTCTCGTGGGCGAGTTTACCACTTGCCTTCGCGTTGCATCTTGCGAATCTTGCGCAGCGCCAGGTCGCGCTTGAGGGCGCTCATGCGGTAGATGAACAACATGCCGTCCACGTGGTCGATCTCATGCTGGAAGCAGCGCGATAGCACGTCTTCGCCGTCCATCTCGAACCACTTGCCCTTTTCATCCTGGGCGCGGATGCGCACCTTGGCGTGGCGCACCACCTTCTCGCGAATCTCTGGGAAGCTGAGGCAGCCTTCCTCTTCGTAGACCTTGCCCTCGCTGGAGATGATTTCGGGATTGATGAGCACCAGCTTGTCTTTGGGGTCCTTGCCTAGGCTCAGGTCGATCACTGTCAGACGTTTCGAGACGCCTACCTGCGGCGCGGCCAGCCCGATGCCCTGCTCGGCGTAGGTGGTCTCGAACATGTCGGCGATGAGCTTGCGCAACTCGGCGTTGAACTCGGTGATGGGCTCGCCGGGGCGCGCGAGCACGGGGTCAGGATATTTGACAATTTTAAGAATCATTGGCTTCTGTGAATCGCTCCGTATCTGCTTGCTGCTTAATAGTTCCGTATCTGTTCGATGTATCCGCTGAAATTTCGCTGCAATTCGAGAGCCGAATCGCCGCCGAATTTTTCCTGGGCCAGGCGGGCCAGCGTGAGCGCAACCATGGCTTCTCCGACCACGCCGGCGGCAGGCACGACGCAAATATCGCTGCGCTCGTAGCTGGCGCTGGTGGCTTGGCGCGTAGTCAAAGCGCACCGATTCCAAGGGCTTGCGGAGGGTCGAGATGGGCTTCAGGTAGCCGCGAACGACAATATCTTCGCCGTTGGAGACGCCGCCCTCGATGCCGCCGGCGTTGTTTTGCGGGCGGGTAAAGCGGGTGGGCTTGCCGGTGTCTTCGGTGGCGTAGTGGATGGGGTCGTGAACCTGGGAGCCGAAGGACTCGGCGGCCACCACGCCGCGGCCAATCTCGACCGCCTTGACGGCTTGCACGCTCATCACCGCCTGGCGAGCTGGCCGTCGAGGCGCTCGTCCCAGTTGGCGTAGGTGCCCAGGCCGGCGGGAACGCCATGCGCCACCACCTCGAAGACGCCGCCGACGGTGTCGCCGGTGCGGGCAGCCTCCTCGACCTCTTCCTTCATGCGGGCCTCGGTTGCGGGATCGACGCAGCCGAGGAGGACCTCGTCACGTGCAACGAGGCGGCGATTTCTTCCCATGCGGCGGCTCGGTCGAGCGCCACGCGGCCCACGCGGAGCATGTGGCTGGCGATTTCGATGCCTAGAATGCGCAGCATCAATTTGGCAAAGGCTCCGGCGGCTACGCGCGTGGCGGACTCGCGAGCCGAGGCGCGCTCCAGCACGTAACGGGCGTCGGGGAAGTTGTACTTGAGGGCGCCGGCCAGATCCGCGTGGCCGGGCCTGGGCGAGGCGACGGCCTGATGCTTGGAGGGTCGCCGGCTTCGATGGGGAGCTTATCTTCCCAGTTTTTCCAATCGCGGTTGACGATTTCTATCGAAATTGGAGTCCCGATGGTCTTGCCGTGGCGGACGCCGGAGAGCACGTGCGCCTTGTCGGTCTCGATCTTCATGCGGCCGCCGCGCCCGTAGCCTTGCTGGCGGCGCCACAGCTCGCGATTGACGAATTCGAGATCGACGGGCACGCCGGCGGGCAGCCCGGAGAGGAGCGCGATGAGGGCTTCTCCGTGGGATTCGCCGGCGGTTGAGAAACGGATCATGATGATTTCATTGTAACGGGAAGGGCAGGGAACAGGAAAAGCATGTTTGATGAGACCTGAGTTTAGAACAAGTCCGCGTGCGAGCCGGTGCGGACCAAGTATAGGTCGTTGCCATCGATTTTGTAGAGCAGGATCCAGTCCGGCTCGATGTGGCAATCGCGATGATGTTCCCAATCGCCGCTTAGAGGGTGGTCCTTGTAACGCGGCGGCAGGGGATTGCCTTCGATCAGCAGCAGAATTGCCGCGCGCAGCTTCGACATGTCTTTTCCGCGCCGCTGAGCCAGTTTTACATCGCGCCGGAATTTTGCGCCGAGAATCGGATTGCGCATCTTCAGATTCCCAAATCCTTAAAAAGCGCATCGGCTGTCTTGAAACGCTTCCCCTGGCGCTTGTTCGCCGCCTGCATCGCCTTGACCGTGGCCGCGTTGGGAATTCGCACCTCGAAGGGCAAGGCTTTTTCCGCCGCCACGCGCACCAGCAACATGCGGACCGCATCGGAGACGGAGATGCCCATGGCGGACAGCGTCTTGGCGGCAGCGGCCTTCACTTTTTCGTCTACGCGGATATGAACCATCGTGGTTGCCATTGCATCAGCCCCTGAGATACATTTTATCTCAATTCCGCGGCGTACCCAAACCCGGCCGGGTGACGCTCAAACCCGCTCATCGCGATAAGACCGCGATGAACGGGACACAGCTTTCCATGGCCCTTGGTGATTCTTTAGGGATGATGAGCGGGCCATCTGCCTTGGCCCTGTTGCGGCTTTTTCCCATACTTGCCCGGGAAAAGAATATTGCCTAATATAAACGTGTGATCTGTACGTCAAAGCCTGCCGTCTACGTTTCATCTCTCGCATGCATGATCCTGGTTGGGTGCGCCAACATCGTTCCTTACATTACACCCGTATCCCAATATCACGCAGATAGTCCCGTGTCCCAATATCACGCATATGGCGATTCGATTACTTATGGCTACAGTCTCAGCGATCTGGCGACTCAAGCTTACCCCGTACTGGTGGCTGCATACGAGCAGGTGCCCTTCGAGAACTACGCTCTATCCGGCGACCAGGCTTGCGATGTGCCGACAAGACAGATCTTTGCCAATGAAGATAGACCTGTTCTTGCCACACACACGGAGTATACGGTGCTGATCGGCACCAACGATGTGGACTTCAAGAGAACAGGCGCGTATGAATCGGTGTTTATCCTTTGCCATAAGGCTGCTCTTTCATGGCTTGCAGTGCCGGCAGAGTATAAAGTTCTCGCCAACGACAGCGGGGTAACGACCACAGGGGCCGGGCAGATCGACAGTACCAATCATTGGAACGCGTGGACAACAGCGGGACAGGGATCGTCCGTGAGCTTCCCGATTACCACCACCACAAGTGGACCGATCTATGCGTGGGTAAGGATCAGCGACGACAATCCCGCTACTTATACCTATTCTCTCGATGGAGTTGTTCTCGGAACGGCGAGCACACAGACGAATCCAAGTATCTCGACGCTAAACGGCACCAACAACTCGCTTGGCTTTCTCCGGTTGCCACCAGTAATCACTGGCAAGCATGTGGTAACTTTCACCCAGACGAGCACGGGCATAAACGGAGTGTCGGTAGTCGGTATCGGCACGCCGGCAGGGCCAACTACGAATACGTTGCCCACTGTACTTGCGGGCACGATTCCTTATCAATTCAACGATGGCCGATGCACTGCTTCCTCGGACGAGCCCTGCCTGGAATACATCAGAGACATCGAGGCGGATGTAAGACTGTTTTCTGCGGATGGTCTGGATGTTCGGCTCTTCGACACCCGCCTGTACATGTTTGGCACGGCTGCCGAGATGAACGACTCGCTGCACCCCAATGCGCTGGGGCAGATCGAGTTGAGCCATTCAGTGGAAGCGTCATGGTAAACTCAGATGCCACAGTTCCCGGTTTTTGATCCCTGGAGACCCCGACTCTCCACCCACGCTGCCGACTCGCTGTTCCTGCTCTCTATTCCCTGCCTTCTCCCAACCAGCGTTTAGTGTTGAGCAACTGCCGCTGATCGAGCGCCCAGACTTTGCCGGTCAGCTCGTCGGCGGGCTTGCCTTCGCGGATGCACTTGTCGAATTCGCCCTGCATGGCTTGCATCTTGGCGTCGAAGTCGTCGAGGAAGCTGAGGGCCAGGGCTTCGGGAATCATGGGCAGCTTGGGCGAGCCGAACTCCAGCTTGCCGTGATGCGACAAAATCATGTGCAGCACCAGAGTTTTCAGGCGCGGCGGGAAGTTGGGCAGGCTGTCGATGGCGCGCTCGACCAGAGCCGTGCCGATCTGGATGTGGCCCAATAAAACTCCTTCAATGGTGTAGTCGAAGCCGATCTCCCAGCTGAGTTCGCGGAGCTTGCCGATGTCGTGCAGGATGACGCCGGTCATCAGCAGGTCGCGGTCGAGGAGCGGGTAATGCGAGGCGACGCGGTCGGCCAGCGTGCAAAGACTGATAACGTGCTCCAGCAATCCGCCCAGCCAGGCGTGATGGAGCTGCCTGGCGGCGGGGGCTTCGCGATAAGCGTCGGCGATTGCCGGATCGGCGAGCATGGCGGTGAGTAAGCCGCTTGAGGTCGGGGTTGGCGAAGCTCTCCACAAAGCCGAGAAGCTGACGCCAGAGCTCGGCCACGTCGTAGGTGGTCGAGGGCAGCAGGTCGGATTTGTCCACCTCGTTGGGCAGCGCCACGCGGATCTGGTCGATCTTCATCTGCAGGCGGTCTTCGAAGCGGGAGGCCGAGCCGCGGGCCTTGACCATGTCGCCGCGCTCGAAGTCCTTGGCGATGCGCGGGTCGCCGGGCTCCCAGACGCGGCCTTCGAGCTGGCCGGTTTTGTCGCCCAGAATGAGGTTGAGGTAGGGCTTGTTGGTCTTGGTGGTGCGTTGCTGCTTGGCCAGGACGAGGAAGAAGCCGTCGAAGAGCTTGCCTTCGTCGAAGTTGGCCAGATCGGCGATGTAGATGTCTTTCATTCTGCCGAGTAGCTTAATTCATGGGAGCGGGATAGGGAAAAAATGTTGTGGGCGTGCGAGTTGACGATTCGGAAGAAGGGCGGCTAGGTTATCGGCAGGGAATATTGCGGAAGGAATTGCCGATGAAAAGGATTTGTTGCGTGTTTGCAGGAGTTTTTGCGATTGCCGCGCTGGCTGGTGTGGCCCAGGCACCGCAGCCGGCTCACCACTGGAGCATCGTGGTGCATGGGGGCGCGGGAGTGATTGCGCGGACGGCGCTAGGCCCCAACGGGGATGCGGCCTATCGCGCCTCGCTGGCCCAGGCCGAGGCTGCCGGGGCCAAGGTGCTGGAGCGGGGCGGCTCGGCGCTGGATGCGGTCGAGGCCGCGATTCAGGTTCTGGAAGACGATCCGCTCTTCAACGCGGGCCGGGGCGCGGTCTTCACCGCCGAGGGCAAAAACGAGCTGGACTCGTCCATCATGGACGGCTCGAATCTGAAGGCCGGGGCGGTGGCCGGGGTGACGCGCACCCGGCATCCCATCAGCCTGGCGCGGGCGGTGATGGAGAAGTCGCCGCACGTGATGCTGATTGGCGCGGGGGCCGACGCCTTTGGCGCGCGGGTGGGGCTGGAGCAGGTGGACCCCAGCTTCTTTTTCACCGAAGCGCGCTGGCAATCGCTGGTGAAGCAGTTGCAGAAGCAGGGCCTGCCCGTGCCGCCGCGTCCGGCGGGCGCGCCGCCTCCGCCAGCGGGGCCGGCCGTGCCGGTGGCGCAGATTCTCCCGGTTCTCCCCATTGACGAGTCGGCTGACGCGCACGTGCATGGCACGGTGGGCGCTGTGGCGCTGGACCGGGCAGGCAACATCGCCGCGGGAACCTCGACGGGCGGATTGCAGGCCAAGATGCCGGGCCGGGTGGGCGACTCGCCGATTATCGGCGCGGGCACCTACGCATCCAATCAGTCGTGCGCCGTCTCGGCCACCGGCTCGGGCGAGTACTTCATCCGCCTGGGCGTGGCGCGGGAGGTCTGCAACCTGGTGGCCTTCAAGGGCATGAGCTTGCAGCAGGCCGCCGACCAGGTGATTCACCAGGAGCTGGAGGCGCTGCACGGGGACGGCGGCGTCATCGCCATCACTCCCGACGGGCAGATGGTGTGGAGCTTCAACACGCCGGGAATGTTTCGCGCCCGCCAGACGGAGGGCGGTCCGGTGGAGGTCAAGATTTATAGCGACGAGCCGTAACCACCTGCGGTGGGGGGACTGGCCGTCCAGGCAGGCACGCTTCGCGCATGGGGTTCGTGGTTTCCCTGGTCTCAAAATCGTGAGTTGAGGCACCCGGCCAATCACTCGCTACACTTTCGCTTAAGTTTCGTGGTACACCCCCACCCCTATTTTGGGCGCAAATTCCTTGTTTTCTTGAGCTTACAGGCAGGGTTGCGCTGCAAAATCGTCAAAACAAAGGAGTTCCCTGCAAAATCGTCCAGGATAAGGAGTTACGGGACATTTTGGCCTCATCTGGCCTCTTTCGGCTGAAATGCGACGCGAAAAGGACGAGCCGGGACGATGATTTGAAGGAAGACTTCTGGAATCATTGTGCACGAAGTGGGGAAATAATCTGCAAAACAGTGGTCAGTGGTCAGTTGTAAGCGGGTTCCCCAGCCCTGTCTGTTGACCCGCGGCACAGCGCCGCCTAACATAAAGGAAGCAGCAGAGGAGAATATGACCGTAGATTGGTTGGAATGCGATCTGGTTGAAAGCGTTGCCGGGAAGGTAGGCGGAAGGCCTGTCATCAAGGGCACGCGCATCCCTGCCGACACGATCCTTACCGACGAAGAGTTGGGGGCGACGGTCGAGGAGACGCGCGAGAGCTTCCCAAATCTCTCGCTCGACACGATTCGCCGCATCCGCGCATACGGCCACTCCCATAATCCCATGCTACAGCCGTGAGAGTACTGCTCGACGAGAACATGCCCCATCAATTGCGAGCGCTTCTGCCGGGCCATGTGTCTCCACGGCCGTGTATGCCGGATTCGGCGGGTTCAAGAATGGCGAGTTGCTGAAAGCATCGGATGATGCTGGATACGAAGTTCTCCTCACGGGTGATCTTTCGCTCGAATATCAGCAGAACATGACGGGCCGCAAAATCGCGATTGTGTCTCTTTCGGCCAATAGCTGGCGCATTGTTCAAAATCACATTCCGGCTATTGCAGGCGCGATTGATTCTGCACAATCAGGGTCCTTCTCAAGGGTCGACTGCGGCAAGTACAAGCTACCCAGGAAGCCACGCGATTCTGCAAAGTATTAGCCTAAGGCCGGTGGTCTCCCCGGTCCCCAAAAGGCGAGGGACCGGGAGCACCCTCAACTTGATTAAATTCGGTATGAGACCAGGGCCACCCGCCACAAACTTACCTATTTACGAAGCACAGGCTTGTGACTTGATCAGTGAGTGAGCCACATGCCGCGGATGATTCTCGACAGAGTTGTACACTGATCGGCTCATTCTTTCGATGGTGGTCTAATCTCGATTCGCTTCCCAACCTTTAGACCTTCAGCCACTAACCGCTCCATAGTAGAATCGAACTCCCACGGGAACTTAAGAAATAACGCAACGTCAACGATCCTATCGCTATCTATGTGCCATCCGAGACCAAACCATTCATCGCATTTCTCCGAATACTTCTTCAGCATCGCAAAGCAATATGCCTGTTCATAGATGGCTTCAGTTGTCCGCTCACCGGTTGCCACCATGTACGAGAATCCCTTCGATAAGCCAGATGCGCCCATTGACAGAGAACCTCCTTTTCGGTTCTTGCGAGCAACGTCTCTCGTGTTCTCCAGCATCTCTACGATCTTGGCACGGCCAGGGCCACTCATATCAAGGAGTGCGATTGCGCAATCGGTCCTGTGCATGCTAGATAGCGATTCGACGCTCTCAAGCAACTCAGAGAATCCATCCGGCAGCGGTGATGTTGGTGGCTCGACTGCTTCGCCTAAGTCGTATTTCCGATGGACAAATTCATCAATCTCATCCGAAAAACCCGACAGTGACAATTCGTCATATTTTCCAAATTCAGATTCATCAAAACACATTCCCTGACACAAATAGAAGCCCAAAAGGTCGATTTCGTCTGCACGAACTCCGAAGGAGGTTTTCTCGATAGCGAGTCTCCTGTTGACATATTGCAAAAACATCGCGGGCGATTTAACAATCTGGGTCAAAATATCTAGGTCGCCGAGGGCTAAGGAAAAGGGATATTCTCTCTCCGGGAATAAGCCCAGTGCGTCTTCTATATTTTCAAAGCGTGTAGCAGACATGAGAAGCGGCATCAACGTCACAGTTATCAGATATATGTCAGTGATGAACGTGCCATCGATAGTTAGCCTCATCCCCTTCACATTGAGGGCGGGCTTCTCAGAACTGCGAATATACTGCCTGGCTCTCACAGCTTGGTTGAATGCGTCACGAATAGCGGCCTGCATATCGGCTCTTAGTTGGAGAAAATCTCCACCAACGCGAGCATTTCTCGTTAGCCCTTTTGCCTTGCACTGAAAAATCAGAATCTTGCCATCGTGCAGCACAGCCACATCTGAGAATTCATTCCCATCGAGATATTCGGGATTCAGGAAGATCATGTGCGGGGGGAAAACCCTAGACAGATACTCGTATACTTTGTGTTCTACAAAGTCTCCTCTGGTCTTTTCAAATGCAGGCTTATATTGCTTGTCATCCATTAGATCGAAGAAAAAGGTATAGAACATTACGGATGCAATCATGGGATTAGTGAAGAACCAATAGTGGTCTCCGTGTTGCAGAAAGGGACGTTCTTCAACTGTGTTGAAATCCCACGGTGCCTTTTTCGCATCTGTGAAGCTGTTAGGAAATTGTGGATTGTGATAACCAAAGGATTGACTCATCCGCTTAAGAAACGCCTTACAGGTCTCAAGCTCGACGCCTGATACCTCGCATATCTCTTCAACCGAAAAGCATAGTAAGCTCTTGGCTGCCCCATAATGGAGATGAATAGCCACTCTCTGCTCTAATTCGTCTCTTGTAATTTGCGCCACCTGTGCTTCGGCCCAGTATTTCTCGGCCTCTATGGGAGCATTTTCACGGGCGTTATCAGCCGATTCATTCACTCGCCTGTTTAGCTCTTCTCGAATCGCGCTCACAATTTGCAGTGCGTCTCTGATCGTAAAGCCCAGCTTAGATTGGAACCATTGATCGTGTGGACCGTACAGCTCCGATGCGAAGCTGAAAAATTGATGGGGATAAGCATCGCCTCGAACCCACAGTGAGTAATTCTGCGCGGATCGAAGAACGCTTGCGGCCGGAGTACGCTCTTGGGCATCAAGGCCGCCATAGACCAGTTCTACAAGAAACGAGTCAAAGTATTGTGTAACTAACTTCTCAAACTCTTCGATACAGGAACCATCAAAAGTTTGAGCCGGCTGCGATTGGATGGGTTGGGACGCTAAGTATCCCGCCGTGAATTCGACAAAACGCGCGTATCGGGTCTCGACATCGGATTCGCTCACAAAGTCTTTTTGTGTGAAAAGCCAAGTGAGGGTCAATTGACTGAGTAGTTCGAGCGGATCGAATTGAGCAACGAAAGTCTTGAATGCGTCGAAAGCCGCATCTGGCAATATGGGAGCGGGTATGCTATCGCCGTGATGATCACTCACCTTATACCTCCAATGAGCCTGTCAAGTCACGATGTCGTTTGGGCAATTATAGAACGGCAGGTGGCACCGGTCCCGGTGAGATTTCCAATCTACGATGAGGGACCGGGGGCACCCTCTGCTTGATAAATTGCGGTATGAGACAAGAGCCACACGCCCGGCTCTACAAGTTCTTGCATATATTGGCACGGCTGAAGCCATGCCCTTTCAAAACATCGACTTGATCAGATATTCCTTACCGGATGATCTCGAATTTCTCCCAGGGGCAGTTGCAGACCGGGCAGCGTTCGTGTTCCTCTTCGGTCTCCGAGGTGTAGCCGCAGACCGGGCAGACGTAGAAGTCGCGGGCCTCGCCGATCCAGGAATCCTTTTTTCCGGCAACAAGCAGGGCAATGGCTTCGCTGTAAAGACGGGCGTGAGTCTTCTCCGCCTCCAGAGCGCCGGTGAAGGTGCGGATGGCGCCGGTGTTCTTGCGCGCGGTGGCCTCTTCGAGGAAGCCGGGGTACATGGTATCGATCTCATACTGCTCGCCGTTGAGGGCGGCCTTGAGGTTTTCCAGGGTGGATTTCACCTCGACCGGGTGAATCTGGCATTTGGCGTTGCCGCCCAGGGTGCCGATGACGCGGGCGTGGTTGGTGGCGTGAATCTGCTCGGCACGGGCGGCGGCGCGAAAGAGGCTGGCGGCACCGTGCAAGCCGTCCTCGTCGGCCTTGGCGGCAAAGGCGGTGTACTTGGCGTGGGCGTTCGACTCGCCCTCAAAGGCGGCCAACAGGTTCTGAACGGTAATGGCGTTTTCCGCGGCAATTCCTGACATGAGAAATCCTCCCCAACTCCGTTCAAGAGGCTACGGCGGCGCAAGAGAGCGCGCTGTGATGACGGTTACATTTGCTGAGGGCGGAGTTCGTTGCAGCCGGTCAAGGTCGCACATTAGTTAGTGATGGCGAGCAGATCGTCCAGCGTGCGCAGCTTGAGCGTTGGATCGTCGGCGATGAAGCGGCGCAGCAAGGTCTGATGGCCGGCGCCGTAAAGGACGAGAACGCGGTCGCCCGGCTCGATGACGCCAAGAAGACTGGTGAGGATGAAGGTATTGCGCTCATACCAGCGGGTCAACAGACGCGCCCCAGCAGGATCGTTGTCGTCGCTGAAGTGTCCCAAACGAGCGTAGTAAGCCGCGTTGTCGGAGACCGATGTGGAAGAGTTCAAGCGGCGATAGATCTCCAGGACAGTGTGACCGAGCAAATACTCTCCGTCCGCCTTGCTTTGTTCTGCTCCGAGGCGGTCAATGGCCTCCAACTCGGTGGAGCGGCCGTTGGCCTTAGCCCAGTTGACCAAAGAACCATAGGGGAAATCCCACATGGTGTCGATGGCGTAAATCTTTTTGAGTCCAACAGACTTGGCCAGACGCATACCAACCTGCTGACGTTCATCGCGCTTAAGCTGGCGCTGACCGGCCAGATATTCTCCATAGACGCGATCCAACCCCGCCTGATCGCCGGCGTCCCACTCAACGGCAATTTTTGTAGGGTGGAAGCGCGCAAGCACGTTCGTTAGCTCTACGATTTCGGCCTGTCTTTTGGGGGTCAATACGTCGTCGGCCTTGGTGTTGTGCAGGTCCAGGCCGGGATTGTCCATGTGGTAGGTGCCTAACAAAAGCACCTCTGCCTGGGGCGTTGCAGCGGAGGCATCAATTGGTTTAGGCTTGCTTTGCGCGAATACAGGCATGGCGGCGAGCAGCAGTAGAAGAACTGAAGAGTAAATGGGCTGGGAATATACACGAAGTTGCATGGCAGACAAAACTCCTTGCTGTAGGCTACGCAATGCAGCACGAAATGGTTCCGGAAAGATATTCTTTTCCACTGCTCAATAGGTCCACGAAGAACCGTAGCGCAAAACGCTCCCTTGCGGCTGGTTGCATGCAATTGTATGGATTACTCCCCGTAACCACCGTTGTTGCCATTCTGTAAAACATTAAGAGGCCATCCCCGGCGGGATGGCCTCTTGCGTTTGTAAACAGCAATTCGATTACCGCGCCTCGCTACGCGCCATAGCTTTCTGCGCCAGCACCTTATGGGCGTTATCCTGGAGGGCCTGAGCTTCGGGGAGGAATGTGAGCGCCTTTTGGATCATGGGGTCCCAGTCGGCGCGGGCGCGCAGGCCCTGGGTTTCGCCAATCTGGGTGATGAGAACCTGCGACTTGATGCTGATCTTGAGCCAGTCCATCACGCCGTTCAGATCGGCCTCGGTCCAGGGAATCTGCTGGCTGGTAAGGAATTTCTTGAACTCCGCGAGCACCGCCGCGTCTACCTGAAAGTTCTTGTCCACGGTGCGGTTGGCCAGATAGACCGGGGCGAAGTGGAAGAAGACATCCTTATTCAGGAGCGAGTCCTGGAAGTGATTGCTTTTGGGGCTCTCGATTTTTTCATCCGGGGCGATGCCGCCGCCGCCATAGACGGTGCGGCCGGCGTCGGTGAGCTTGACCTCGCGATTGGCGGTGTCTGCAGGTTGCGCTCCGCCGTGGGTGTAGTAGTCGTAGAGCGAGACTCCCGAGTAGTTGCGCTGGATGAGCCGGCCGGATGGTGTGTAGTAGTGATAGGTGGTGAGCGCCAGCGCCATGGTGTGGTCGGCCATATCGTAAACGGTCTGGACGAGGCCTTTTCCGAAGGTGGTTTCGCCGACGATGAGGGCGCGGTCATGGTCCTGCAGGGCGCCGGAGACGATCTCCGCGGCTGAGGCCGTGCCGCGGTTGACCAGCTACAACGATGGGGAAGGTGCGGCCGCCGTTGCCGTGCGTTGCGGTGTAGACCTGATCGGGATAGGCGCGACCGCGCTGGCTGACGATGCCCTGGCCCTTGGCGAGCAGGTGGTCGCAGACCTCCACTGCCTGGCTGAGCAGGCCGCCGGGGTTGCCGCGCAGGTCAAAGATCAGCCCCTTCAGGTTGCCGAAGCCGTCGATGGATTTGATGACATCCTGGGCGGTGGTCCTCCTGGAACTGCGTCAGGTGGATGTAGCCCACGCCGGGACGAATTTCATAAGCCAGGTCAACAGAGGAGTGGGGAATCTCGTCGCGGATCAGGTCGAAGACCAGCGGCTTGGGCTGGCCCTCACGGAGCATGGTGGCCTGGACGTGGGTTCCCCGGGGGCCTTTGAGGGCCTTGGCCACCATGTCGGAGGAGGTCAGGGCGCCGGGAATCTTGCTGTCGATGGAGACGAGCTTGCCGTCCACCGCGTAGATGATGTCGCCGGGATGAATGCCGGCCTTGAAGGCGGGCGCACCCTCGGCTGGATAGACGACATAGACCTTGTTTCCCTGCTGCTGGATGGTCATGCCGACGCCGTAGTAGCGGCCATGCTGCTCCTCGCGCATGCGGGCGTAGGCCTTGGCGTCATAGAAGTTGGAGTGCGGGTCAAGCTCCCGCAACATGCCGGGAATGGCCCCGTCGTAGATGACGGTGTCCGCTTTTTCGCTGTCGATGGGGTCGGCGTAGTTCTGCTCCACCAGCGCGTAGACGTTGGTGAAGGTCTTGAGGCTGTCGCGGAGCTGGCTTTCGTCGGCCGAGGACTGAGCCCCCACCCTGCTCTGCAAAACGCTGCCGGCGACGGCGCAGACGGCAAAAAAGAGGACCACGGTGAACAGAGCGCGGCGGGTGCGGGGAGTCATAGGCGGGAAAAACCTCCGGAGTGCGTGCGGCAGGAGCCTGAGAAGCGCCTGAAAAGGCAGCCTTAAGGGTAAAGTATAGCAGTACTGCGGTGTTGGACGGCGGCTAGAGTGTTTCGGCAGCGGGGGCGCGGGGAGACCGGACGGGGTGTCCCTAGAATTGGCGGGTTTTGCCGGGGATGATGGTTTTTTACCTGGATTGATGCATTTTCCCTCGGTTATGCACAGGCAAATTGAGTCAAGAATGGAAGAAATCTAATCGGGCAACCTTTTCCACGCATTTTTTTGTTCTGGCGGAGTTCGCGTCTGCTTATCCACGCCAACTCTTGGCATAATTCATGCAAGAGCGGTTTCTCAGTAACCTGTTCCAAGCGCCGAGTCCAGGGAGGGCGGGGTTGAGTACCCAAATTCAGAGCCTGAGTTCCAAACCCAATGCCATGCCGGACCACCCACGGGAGCACTGAAGAGTGACCAGCTATAGCCGCCAGGACGTGTTGCGCATCCTGCAGATCAGCTCCCGCCAGTTGCAGGGTTGGGAGCGGGCGGGAATCATTCCCCAACAACAGAGCTACAGCTTCCAGGACCTTGGGCAGTTGCGCATCTTGCGCGCCCTGCGCGAGGAAGATGTGTCGGTGGCGTCGATCCGGCACTCGATTGTCGCCATGAAGGCGGTGGCGGGCATGGCGAATCCGCTGCAGGAGGCCAGCCTGGTGAGGACCGGGACGCGGCTGGCCTTCCGGCATCGCGGGGCGATGGTGGACCCCATTCGCCGGCAGTTGCTCTTTGACTTCGAGCGGCGGAACAGCAGATGGCCAGGCCGTCGGCCAGCTCGGAGCCGGCGCCGCTGCGCAGGCCGGCGGCGGGCGCTCGCGCGGGGCGTGCAGGAGATGTTTCTGAAGGCGGTGCAGGCCGAGGAGGCTGGCGAGAAGATCCGCGCCATCAAGCTTTACCAGGAGATCATGGAGCTCGACCCCAGCTTTGCGCCGGCCTGGATCAACCTGGGGACGATCCACTTCCATCTGCGCGAGTTTGGCTGGGCCGAGCAGCTTTACCGCCGTGCGACGGAGATTGACCCGACCTACGTGCTGGCGTTTTTTGACCTGGGCAACGTGCTGGACGAGTTGCAGCGGCCGGATGAGTCGATTACCGCTTACCGGCGGGCGGTTGCGCTGGCTCCCGGCTATGCCGATGCCCACTACAATCTAGCGCTGGCCCATGAGCGCAAGGGCGAAGCGCGGGCGGCGCTGCGCCACTGGCAGGCTTATGCGCGGCTGGATAAAAGCGGTCCCTGGGCCGACCACGCGCGCGGGCAGATTCGCAAGCTGCTGGACCGCGAGAAGCTGACCATCGCCTGGCGCGCGGAGAGCTTTATTCCGCCGCGCAAAGGGACGGCGGCGCTGGAGCTGGTGAGCGCAGAGAGCTGAAAGCCCGCAAAAACATTGGCCCTTCCCGAAGGAAGGGCCAACGCGCTGAACAAGCTGAAAATCAGACAGGCCTAATTCACTGTCACCGTGAAGGTGGTTGTGGATGCTGGAGTGACAACCGGGTTCTCCGGTTCCCGTCACGGTGAAGGTGTAGGTGCCGGTCGTCGTGCCCGAATTGCCGCCACCACCTCCACCACCACAGCCACCACCGCAAGCGGCTAGGCTGCCCAGCGCCGCCATCACCACCAGAATGCCCAGCATCGAGCGCCAACTGCGCCGCCGCGCCGGAATTCCCAGGAAGAGTAGAAAGGCCAGAACTGCGCCGCCGCCCGCTCCGGACCACACCTCTTCCGGGTAGCCTGGGATACAGCAGCTCGCTTGTACCCGCCGTCGTGTATACCGAGATGGTCGCCGTCCCGTCCCGATCACCACACCGGAACTCAGTGTCACCGGTATTGCTGCCACTCGTGAGGTATAATTGGGCAGATAAGCAGCTCCGGAGGGATACGACGTCAGCGCGCAGGTGAGCGTAACAGTTCCCGAATAAAAGGTGCGCGAACTCACGGTAATGGTCGAAGTCGTGGATGGCTCCGGGCGCGATGGACGCCGGCGTCGTCGCGGCCAGCGCAAAGACACGACGTTGTCACTGTTACGGATGCCGATTCACGGCCGGAGGCGTAGTACGCGTCTCCGCTGTATGTCGCGGTGAGTGTGTCGGCACCGGCGCCCAGGCTGTTGGCGCGGAATGATGATGGTGCAAAGTGCGGCTGTGCAACTGCCGCTGCTGGAAGCGTCTTCGCCCCGGAGCTATAGCTGCCGCTGGTCAGTGTTACCGTTCCGGTCGGCGATGTCTCCGTGGTGCTGGAGCCGGAGACCGTGACCGTCACGCTCAGGCTTGGCCGGAATCCACGCTGCCCGACGCAGTGTCACCGTCACAGTTCGGCGTCAGCACAGGCACAGATGTTACCGTCACCTGCGCCGTGCCAGTGGCCCCCGCATCGTAAATCGAGTTTCCGTTATAGGTTACGGTGAGCGTGTCGAGCTCGCCGGAAAGGCTGCCTGGCCAGGGAGTTGTAGGGAATGGTGATGGAGTAGCTGCCGCCGGAAAGCGTCTGTCGCCGCCGAGGTATAGCCGCCGCCGGTCAGCGTCACTGTACCGGTTGGCGTCGGGCTGCCGGTGCACGTCCCTGTGCAGGCCACGTTGCCCGTCACGGTCAGTGTCTGGTTGAGAATTGATGCTGGACGCCGAGGGAGTGGCCGTCACGGCCGCAGTCAGACCGTTCACCGTGACCGTTGTCGAGTTGGTCGCCACGGCATAGGTCGAGTTGCCGCTATAGTTCACCGTCAGCGTGTCGGTGCCGATCGCCAGGTCTCCAGCAGCAATGGTGAAGGCGCAACTGGCAGCTGAGCAAGTGCCGGAACCAATCGTCTGGGATGAGTTATAGCTGCCGCCGATCAACGTGATCGTCCCCGTCGGCGTTCCGCTGCCGCCGGTCACCGAAACGGTCACAGTAAGGCTTCCGACGGTTGTTACGGGATTGGGCGAGACGGAAGTAAAGGCCACGGTCGCCGACGCCGAACCGGTTGCCGAACTCCAGTAGTTCACGAGTTGTGTTGCGTCCACGCTGCCCAGGCCAGTGGCCAGGTCGTAGCCGGTAGTGCCGTGTTGTAGCCGCGTCTCGAAGTCATATGCCGAGCGAGTTCGCGGCGCAATCCGGAGAGCCGCTGGTGCAGGGCACGGATTTGTTGCCCACCGTCACATCGTGAAAGATCGTGCTCGCATGGCTGCCGTTGTACAAGGCATACAATTGCGTGGCGGCCTGCCCCAGCCGGCTGCAATTAACCCATCCACAGCCAGCCTTCGGAGTATCGGATTGCTGTACCAGCGCCAGGATTCCCGCGAAGGCCGGCGCGGCGGTGGAGGTGCCTCCAAAGCCGTCAAAATTGCCTCCCGATATACTCGAGCAATTCAGCACACCCTTCGCTGTCCCCGTACATGTGTCGTTAGCGAGATAATTTGTATCTCCATCGCACACCAGCCAGGTTGCGTAGTCGTAGCCGTTGCCGGACATCAACGACACATCAGGAATATCGCGGACGCCGTCGGAGTCAAAAGCACCTGTTCCAACTTGCCAGGAAGGCTTGCTGTAGCCGGAGATGCAGCTTCCCGCGAGGACGGAACCATTTGATTCGTCAACGGAGTTGTTGGTGGAGCAACTGCTGTGGCCGCCGCTGCCGGCGACGATACTGGCGTATTTGCCCGTCTCTGGCACATTCTCACTCAGTTGGGTAGTGTCTTGTGTTGACGAGTCATTCCAGATGGACTCTGGAATGTATCCCGTGGCCGTCCGGTAATAGGTTGGAGCGCCCGCAGTGCCGAGAGAAGTGCTCGCGTAGGTTGTAAACGAAGATTCCAGCCCATAGAAATCCGTGCCGCCCACCGCGATGTTAAACGGCGTGGAGGCAAAGCCGCTGACCGACAATCCTAACTTGGCAACTGTAGATGTCCTGGCGGTGTCCCCATCACAAGCAGCCGAACCGCTGTCGCCGGAGGAAACCGTCACGGCGATGCCCTGGCTCGCCGCCTGCTCCCACCAGCCGTTAATCTGCGCGTTGTCGCTGGTACTCAAGTTCTGTTCGCACTCGCCAAAGCTCAGGCTGAAGACGTCCACCAGATTGGCATCGATGGCCGCCTCAATGCCTGTGACGAGGTCAGTAGAAGCATAGTAATAGATCGTCGCGCCTGGAGCCATGCCGCCGGAAAGTTCGGTGTCGAGATAGGCTTCGTCGGCATCGCCGGCATTCGTAGCCGGAACCACTACCGGTGGCAGTTCCGGAGCATGAACTGGAACTGGTGCAATAGTTGAGGATGGGGGTGGTTGAACTACCGAGAAAGGTACTGCGGTAGGTCCCTACGATGCTGGCAGTGATCGTGGCATCGCCACCGATGCCGATATTCACGCCTGCGCCGGTATAACTTGTTCCCGAGGAGAAGTTGGCGTTGAAGGAGTTGGGCGTGTCATAAATCGTCGCCGCATCTCGCGGGAATCGATGTAGAGAAAATCTACGCAGGCTGTCTCCGTCAGGCCGGGCTTGGGCCCGTTGTCCCGTTGCCATTTGCCTACCGCTGGAGTTGGCCCTTCCCACACTAGCACGCACGGAATTCGGCCTGGGCCGGATGGTATTCAGGTGCGCGACGCCCATCACCACCGGGGCCAGCGCCGAGGGAATCTGCGGGTCGGTGGTGTTCGAGATGAACTGCTGCTCGCCGCCTGGCCCCCGTTGACCAGAAAGGAGTGGATCGAGGTGTGAAAGGCCTCCTCCACCTGGCTTACCGTCCCGTTGAAGGCGATATTCGTGCGTCCCTTCGAGAGCGTCTCCACTTGAAGTCCGTGCGACTCCAGCCAGGCTACCAGGGCCGCAATATCCGAGTCCGCGGGGCCGTAGAGCTGGCCGAACTGCTCAGGAGTGAGCCACTTGTGGTAGTTTGGCGATGATTTGTCCTGCAACTGGGCCAGATAGGTGTCCAGCGCCGCCTGCTGCTGGCTGGAGCGCGACAGAACCAGGCGCATGTGAGTCAGGGGCGTCGAGGGCTCAGCCTCGCCTTGGTCAAACTCTGCTTGCGCCAGACGCGGCACGTTGCCTTTCAGTGTCGCCAGCGAAAGCTCATTCACATCCGTGGTAATCCGCGGGGCAACAGTGGAATTCTGGGCCATCAACGTCGTCGAGCAAAGCCATACGCCGGCCAATACACTGAGGGAAAACGCCTTCATCAAGCGCATAGTGGTTTTCCGAACCCTTCCTTCGGAGTAACCCCCGAAAAAGAATAAGTTGCGGAACAAGTCAAATCATACCGTTATAAGACACTCGCCGCACTCCATACTGGAAATTGGATACGAGAGACCGTAATTAACGATTATGCAGCTTCGAGAGGAAGCAGGGTGCTAAATTTGCCAAAACTGTGCAGAAACCTATCTCAAAATGGAGAAGACTCCGACCCCGTTCCCAGCTTTTGCCGGCAGTGCTGCCGAGCACACACAAACCACCGTAGACAATCCATTGGACGCAATTCAACAAGGAAATGATGACGCTCGGAGTAGAAGAAGGCAAAAACTTTTGTAAAGGTTGCCAGGCCCACTGTTCGTGCCGGCGCGATCAGACCGGGTCCTGTCTCGCAGACCGCCTGTTTTGATACACTTCACGCCGGAGGCGGAATACCTTGGCCCACACAACACATTCCACCGCACTGACACAGCTTTCCGAAGAGGAAAACCTCTTTTATTCAACCGTACGGCAGTTTGCCGAGGAAAAGATTGCGCCGCTGGTGCGCTCCATGGACGAAGAACAGCAGATGGCTCCGGGGCTGCTGGAGCAGTTCTTTGCGCTGGGGCTGATGGGCATCGAGGTTCCCGAAGAGCAGGGCGGCGCGGGCGGCAGCTTTTTCGACGCGGTGCTGGCCATTGAAGCGATTTCGACCGTGGATCCCGGCGTGGCGGTTCTGGTGGACGTGCACAACACGCTGGTAATCAATTCGTTACGCCGCTGGGGAACGGAGGAGCAGCGCCAAAAATGGCTGCCGCGGCTGGCGGCCGATACAGTGGGCGCTTATGCGCTGAGCGAGGCGGGCTCGGGCTCGGATGCCTTTGCGCTGAAACCCGCGCCGAGGCGGTTGCCGGCGGTTACCGGCTGGACGGGCGCAAGCTGTGGATCAGCAGCGCGCGCGAGGCCGGGCTGTTCATCGTCTTCGCCACGCTCGACCCGGCGGCGGGCTACAAGGGCATCACCGCCTTCCTGGTGGAGAAGGGCATGCCGGGATTCACAGTGGGCCGCAAGGAAGACAAGCTGGGGATACGTTCCAGCAGCACCTGCGAGTTGATTCTGGACGGCTGCGTGGCGCCAGAGACTAACCTGCTGGGTGAGCCGTGCAAGGGCTACAAAATCGCTATCGAGATGCTCAACGAGGGGCGCATCGGTATCGGCGCGCAACTGCTGGGGCTGGCCGAGGGCGCGTGGGATCACGCGGCCCGCTACGCGCAGGAACGACGACAGTTCGGCAAGCCGATTGCGGAGTTTCAGGCGGTACAGTTCGCGCTTGCTGGAATGGCCACGGAGATTGAAGCGGCCAAACTGATGGTCTACAACGCGGCACGGCTTAAGGACGCCGGCCAGCCCTACGTGCGCGAGGCGGCCATGACCAAGCTCTTTGCTTCGCAGATAGCTGAGCGGGTAGCCAGCCAGTGTGTGGAGATCTTCGGCGCTAACGGATTCGTGCGCGATTCCCCGGCAGAAAAGTATTACCGCGACGCCAAGGTGGGCGCGATCTACGAAGGCACATCGAATATGCAACTGATGACGATTGCCAGGCAGATGCTGAACGGGCCGCGAAGCTGATTCAGGCTGCCCGGCCACATACTGTTGCCGAAGTCCAATTGCAGCAACCGATAATTGCATTAGTGCGCGTTTTGTTCCAGGAGCTGGATGTATTGATCGATAAGCTCAGGACCGTGAATAGGCGACCAGTGCCCCGCGACAATCGTCGTGAAGTCAAGATGGAGCTGCTCCAATTTCCGCAGGGTCTTGGGGTACTCAGCAAGATTGGCGAAGTCGAGATTTCCTAGCTTTTCTTTGAGAATACAACCGCCGTATAGGACCTTTTCTTCGGGGAAGAAGACAAAAATGCCGTCCTGGGTATGGGATGGTCCAAGGTACAGGCCCTTGACGCGGCCGCCTTGAAGCTCAAAGCTGCCGTCATAGGTTGTGTCGGGAAGCGCAAGTGGGACCGCAGGATAGTCCGGTAACGACTTTTGCATATAACGAATCATGTTGTCCCACTGGAGTTTCAAAAGTTCATAAGTCATTTTGGTTGATATGATTCTGGCGCCGATAGACCTGAAATACGAATTTCCTCCGGCGCGATCAGGATGGTAATTGGTGTCAACGACTTCTTTGATGGGCTTTTGCGTGAGCTTGCCGATTTCGATAGTCAGCAGTTTTGCGGTTTCAGGAGTCCAGGTTGCTCCGATAACCGTTACATACTTTTCGCCGATGTAAACGACCGAATTCTCTTTGGAGTAGAAGCTGTCCTCAACTACGTAAACATTGCCCCTGAGATGACTCAGCGTCAGTCCCTGCCCTGCGCACGGAGAGAAAGATGCCCCGGCGAACAAAAGAGCGGACAGGAGCCATTTCATAGAGTTCTCCGTTTCATGTGAGCAAGCAATCTTCGCCATTCGCGTTACAGCTTTTGCGTTCTCTGCACGGCGCGGACGCCGGGGACGCGACGCAGGCCGAGGACCATGCGGTTCAGTTGACTCACGTCTTCGGCTTCGGCTATCAGCTCAACGACAGATTCGCCGTTCTCGTCCTTGCGGATTTCGACGCCGCTGATGTTGGAATTGTCGTCGGAGATGACGGCGATCAGCTCCTTCAACATTCCGGGGCGGTCGTCGCAGGAGACGGTGATCTTGACCGGGTAGCGCTGCGGCCGGCCAGCGGCCTCGCCGCCCACGCGGGGCCATTCGACGTTGATGCGGCGGTCGCTCTCGTAGAGCAGGTTCTGCACGTTGGGACAGCCGCGGGCATGGACGGCCACGCCTTTGCCGCGGGTGACGTAGCCCACGATCTCTTCGCCGCGAATGGGATTGCAACAGCGCGCGCGATAGACCAGCATGTCGTTCTGGCCCTCCACCTGGAGAGAATCCGAGCCGGTCAGGTGCAGCTTGCGCACCGCATCGGACATGGCCGCCGCGCCGCCGGGCTTGATCTCCGGCGCAACCTCAGGCTCTGGCAGATTCGTAGAGCCGGGAGACAGCTTGTTGAGTAAATGGCGCGCGGAGTGCTTGCCCAACCCCAGGGCAGCCAGCAGATCGGCGGCCGTGGCCAAGCCATATTCGTTGGCGATGCGGCCCAGGTCCTGATCGCTGATCTGGCTCTGCGGCACCTTGAATTTGCGCGCCTCGCGCTCCAGCAGCTTTCGGCCGATCTCCACCGCGCGCCGCCGGTGATCTTCGTTGAGCCAGTGCTTGATCTTGTTGCGGGCGCGAGGACTTTTCACAAAAGTGAGCCAGTCGCGGCTCGGCTTGTGATCCTTCTGGGTGACAATCTCCACGATGTCGCCGGTGACCAGCTTGGAGCGCAGAGGGGCCATGCGCCCGTTGACCTTGGCGCCGACGCAGGTGTGACCAACCTCGGTGTGAATCGTATAGGCAAAATCGACGGGCGTGCCTTCGGCTGGAATCACCACCACCTTCCCCTTGGGCGTGAAGGTGTACACCTCGTCGGGATACAGGTCCATCTTCAGGCTGGAGAGAAACTCGTTGGGGTCGGTCATCTCCTTTTGCCACTCGACGAGTTGACGAATCCAGTTCAGCCGCTCCTCGTCGCGCGCCGTAACCACGCCTCCTCCGGCCTTGTACTTCCAGTGGGCGGCGATTCCCTCCTCGGCGATGCGATGCATCTCCTCGGTCCGAATCTGCACCTCGAACTGGTGGCCGGCGGGGCTCATCACCGTGGTGTGCAGCGACTGGTAGCGGTTGGCGCGGGGCATGGCGATGAAGTCCTTGATGCGGCCCGGCACGGGCGCCACAGGGTGTGGATGAGGCCGAAGACGGCGTAGCAGGCGGCCACATCCTGGGTGATGACGCGGACCGCCAGCAGGTCATAGACCTGGTCAAAGGAAACCTTGGAGCGCTGCTGCTTCTGATAGATGGAATAGATGCGCTTGATGCGCCACTCGACGCGGGCCGGTATGTTGTTTTCGCGCAATTGCTCGGTGAGCGTGTCTTCCACGCCGCGCAGGAACTGTTCGCCCTCGGTGCGGCGGACTTCGACCGCCGCCGCGACCTGCTCGTAGCTGACCGGGTCGGTGTAGCGGAAGGCCAGGTCCTCCAACTCGCCGCGCACCTTGCCCATGCCCAGACGGTGCGCCAGAGGCGCGTAGATGTCCAGGGTCTCGCGGGCGATGGACTGCTGGCGCTCCGGCCTCAAATGCTCCAGGGTGCGCATATTGTGCAGCCGGTCGGCCAGCTTGATCAGCACCACGCGCACGTCGCGAGACCATGGCCAGCAGCATCTTGCGCACATTTTCCGCCTGGCGGTCCTCGCGATTGGCAAACTCGATCTTGTCGATATTGGTGACGCCCTCGACGATGTGCGCCACCTGCTCGCCGAAGCCGGCCTCAATCTCCTCATTGGTGGCGGGCGTGTCCTCCACCGAGTCGTGCAGCAGGCCCGCGGCGACGGAGGTTGCGTCCATCTTCATCTCCGCCAGCACCTCGGCAACCTCGAGCGGATGAATAATGTAGGGCTCGCCCGAGGCCCGCATCTGCCCCTCATGGTGGCGGACGCAGAACTCCCAGGCCTTGCGGACGAGAGTGATGTCTTCGCTGGGGCGGTTGGCGTGGACCTTCTTGAGCAGCGCCTCAAAGCGCTGGTCGATGGCTTGCCGGTCAATGCGCGTGCGCGGCGGGCTGCGCCTTCCCCGCGGGAGCCGGGGACGCGCCGGGAACCTCCGCCGGTGTAAGCTGCCGGGCTGTCGCCATGCTTTATTATAGGCCGATTGCGTTCTGCGCGTGTGAAGGCAAACCCGATTACTGTTGGCTGCGATGCAGCTGTGGGACTCGATCCTTGTTAGGATGAGGGGGAAGATGAATCCGGCCAAGGGAGCCCATGACCAAGACCCGCACCGCCCAGTCCGCTGCAACCAAGAAGGCGCCGAAATCCGTCCAGCCCGCGCCGCCTGATCGAGCGGATTCAAGAGAAGCCGTCTCCTGGAATCCAAGCCTCGGGAGCCAGAATCAGCCGCCGCGCCGCCGACCGGCTGCGCGCGGGCCATCTGTGGGTCTACGCCTCCGACATTGAATCTGTCGAATTGCCAGCGGGCGAGCCTCCGGCACTCGTTGCCGGTGGCCGACAGCCGCGGATTGCTTTTGGGCACGGCGCTTTACAGCCCCACCTCGCAGATTGCCCTGCGGCTGGTTTCGCGCGAGGCCATCGACGAGGCGGCGTGGCTTGCGTTGCTGGAGACCCGGCTGCGCGCGGCGATTCGGCGGCGCAAGCCGTTGCTCGATGAGCAGAACGACGCCTGCCGCTTGTGCTTCAGCGAGGCAGACGAACTGCCGGGCCTGGTGGCGGACAAGTACGGCGAGCTGGTGATTCTGCAATTGCTGGCCAAAGGGCTGGACTCGGCTACGGTGCGAGAGACTTGTGTGCGCGTGCTGCGCGAGGAGCTGGCGCCGGCGGCGATTTTGGAACGGCCCGACCCGAGAGTGCGCGAGTTGGAGGGGTTGGCGGCGCCGAGTTCAGAGCCGCTTTTTGTCGCAGACCCTGCGGCTCCGGCCGTCAGCACGGTATTCCGGCTCAACGGACTGCTCTTTCACTACGACGCCAACTCGGGACAGAAGACCGGCGCATTTCTCGACCAGCGAGCCAACTACGCCGCCGCCGCGGAGTGGGCGCGACGGCTGGGCCTGGCGAATCGCGATGGAGGCGGACGAGCGCTGGACGTGTGCTGTTATCAGGGAGGCTTTGCTTTGCATCTGGCCGAAGCCTGCGCGCAGGTTACGGGGATTGACGCCTCCCGCGCCTCGCTCGAAGTGGCGGAGCGAAATCTCCTGGCCAATCGCGACCGGCTCACCGCGCAGGTGGACTGGGTTGAAGGCGACGCATTTCAGATTCTGCGCGACTGGTCGGAGGCGGGCGAAAAGTTCGACGCCATCGTGCTCGATCCGCCGGCCTTTGCCAAGAGCCAGCGCGCTGTCGAAGGCGCGCTGCGCGGCTACAAGGAACTGAATCTGCGCGCGCTCAAGATGCTGCGTCCCGGCGGATTGCTGGTGACCTGCTCCTGTTCGCATCACGTGGGCTGGGCCGATCTGGAAGCCAGCGTGGCGTCGGCCGCCGCCGATGCGCATCGGCGCGTGCGGCTGCTGGAGCGGCGGGGAGCGGCTCTCGATCATCCAGTGGTGCTGAACCTGCCGGAGACCGAGTACCTGAAGTGCCTGGTGCTGGAAGTGGAGTAACCGGCTGCGTATATTTAAATCCCTGCGAATCTGACTCTCAGAGCCCCGTCCCGCATCCGGAGCAGAAGCGCGCGCCCTGCGGGTTGGTTTGCCCGCAGCGCCCGCAGGCCAGCAGCGTGCCCGGCTGCGGCGCCGGCGGCACATTGATGGTTACGTTGAACGGATAGCCCCATCCCGGCATCGCGATTCCCAGAGTGGCCGCAATCCCCGCCGCCTGAATGGCGTTGAACTCCCGCACCCGGCCGGGCATGAAGAAGCACTCGATAAAGCCGAGAACCCACGGGAACGGCGTCCAACTGAAGCACAGGTAAAGAATCCCCAGGCCCGTCCGCCGCAGATAAAAGTGGTGAATGCCGAAGCCGCCCAGGAACAGCGCCAGCAGCACGCCCACCACCTCGTCGCGGCGCACCGCCGCATACTGCTGGTAAAAGATCGCTTGCGCGTTGGGATACGGTTGGCTGCTCATGGGCGGTTCTCCTTGTTCTCATCTCAAGATACGCACCCGGAGACGGCGAGGTTCCCCAGCCCGCAAATGAACCTCACGAGGAGAGAATCAGTCTCGCGGTGTTTGTTAATGCACGTGCAGATACCGGCTGGCAAAGTCCAGGAATGTGGGCCAGTTGGGGCCAGGCGTGTGGCCGCCGGAGTGCTGGCGGAAAGCAATGTCGCCCGCAATCAGAGGCGTTTCCATGGGCGGGAGCGTGGTTGTTCCCAGGTCGCTTCTTGCCCAGCAGCCGGTAAACCGGCCCGGCGGCGGCGGCGGCCAGAAACATTCCCGTGGAGTCGGCCCAACCATCGCCATTCAGCGCTCCGCCGCCGATGAAGACCGGCCGCGGCGCGCAGAGGGCGATCAGTTCATGGGCGTCCACCGGCAGGTCGCCGGTGGTGAGCGGCCCCGCGTACTTGAGGAAGTTGCCGGCCATCCAGTGGTACTCGCCGGTTCCGGCCAGGTTCTCTGTCAGCTCGCCGAAGATGTGCCGGTAGAGCTTGGCGCCGCCGGTGCCCGAGGAACTGATGTAGGCGATGGCGAAGCGCGGATCGTAGGCCATGGCCACGAGCGCCGTCTTGCCGAACCTGGAATGGCCCTCGATGCCGACCTGCTTCGCGTCCACGGCTTTGTCGGTCTCGAAGTAGTCCAGCGCGCGGCTTGCGCCCCAGGCCCAGGCGCGCAGCGTGCCCCAGTCGTCGAGCTTGCGCGGCTGGCCCTTGTTCACGAGGCCGATGATGCCCTCGGTCAGTCCCGCGCCGTTATCGGCCTGCACGCTGTAGGGCATGTACGTTGCATAGCCCCAGCCACGGGCGAGCACCTGCTGCTGCCAGGTGGGTCCGTCTTGCACGGACGGCTTTGGGCATTCCTCCGGGAAAGCTTCTTGAAGATAGCCGCCATGAACTCCGGCTGAAAGCCGATCTCCATGATGACCGGAACGGGGCCGGAGGCGTTGGCCGGAGTGGTCAGCTCCAGCTCGATCGTCACCTTGATCTTCGGGTAGGCGGAGTTGTCCACGTGGCCCGCGAGCTTCTTGGTCACCACCGGAACTTCGCCGACCTTCTCCTGCGTGGTGCTGACCACTTCCCAGTTGACTTTAGGCGTGTTGGCGGGAACGCGGCCCAGAATCTCGCGGTCGAAGTCTTCGACGATCTCCGGGCGGCGCTTTGTCCACCACATCCTTGGCCGAGGTGACGCGCTTGCCGTCTTTGAGCAGCAGCGGATCGGGCAGGGTGGGATAGACGTTGGCCTTGGACTCGTCGTAGTTGGCCGTAAAGGGAGATTTGGGGTCACCGTCAGCCCCGTGCCGGAGTTCCTTGATGCCCAGCAGGTCCATCAGGCGCTGATGGTCCTTCTCAGATGCGGCCTGCTGGGCAAGCTGCTCGGGCGTGGGCGCGGGTCGCTGCGCGGCCATGCGCATCGCGGCAGATAGAACCAACACTAGAACCAACAGCCTGCAATAATTCATCCTCAACATCGGCAACCTCATTTCCCGGGCGTCTCCTCAAGGGAGTCGAAACAGCACCAAGGATACCTGTATGGCGACGCTTCGGGCAAGAGGGCGTTCTTCAGTTGAGCGCCGACGAAGGGGTGAAGTGGTGCTCGGTGGCGTCGTCGGCGGTGGGGGGCGGGTTGGGCGGGGCGATGGAAGTCAGCGCGTCGCCGAAGGGCAAACTCTCCACCCCACGGACGAAGACCTGTCCGCGGGGATCCCGACTGACCCAGCTCATCTCGATCTGGCCGGAGATGTTGGCTTGCACGCGCTTGGATCCCAAGGGATCGGCCAGCTCGTAGTGCAGGCCCGTGGTAGTCATAGGTCGCGGTGAGCCGCGCGGCGGAAAAGACGTTGGAGTGCTGCCACTGGCCCGCGCCGTTGATCTCCGTCACTTGATCGCCGTCCTGGTCCACCAGATACCTCGCAGATAGTGTAAAGGACTGCGCGTCCAGCGAAAAGGGCGTACAGGTTGAGGTGGATGAAGCAGGCGCGGCGGTCTGGTCATGATTCAGATTGTCGCCCATGCGGATTTTCTGGATGAAGTTGATATCATTCTGCAAGTGGAATAGGTTCTCGCCGCCGCTCTCAAACCTGCATCACCAACTCGCTGTACTGCTTGAGCTGCGAATCAACGTGACCAGATGCAGCTGCTCGCTCATCGCCTGGGCAATCAGCAGCCGGTCAAACAGATCGCCGGGTTGCAACGGCACTTTTACTGTGGCCGGGGGCCTATGCTCCCCATCACACCCGCAATTACGCATAAAATCGGAAGCACTTACGCGCGACTACGCATAAAAACCGCCAAATATACGCACAACTACGCGTATTTCAGCCAAAATCTGTACGCGCAAGTACGCAGAACCTGCCTGGCGCGAATTGGACGCTGTCTGTCCAAAATCATTGAGTGCCCCTTGCTCCCCGTTCTACGCATAACTACGCATAATTGGGAGGAGTTTACAGCTTCTCCGCCACGCTCTTGGCCTGGGTGAAGAGCAGCAGGTAATCCGGGCCGCCGGCCTTGGAGTCGGTGCCGCTCATGTTGAAGCCGCCGAAGGGATGCGCGCCCACCATCGCGCCGGTGCATTTGCGGTTAAAGTACAGATTCCCAACGTGAAATTCGCGGCGGGCGACGTTCGAGCTTCTCGCGGTCGGTGGAGTAAATCGAGCCGGTCAGGCCGTACTCGGTGTTGTTGGCCACCTTCAGCCCCTCCTCGAAGTTGGCAACCTTGATCAGCGCCAGCACCGGCCCGAAGATCTCCTCCTGGGCCAGAACTGGCATCGGGCGCAATGTCCGCAAACACTGTAGGCTCAAGGAAATAGCCGCCGTCGCCGTCGCCGGAGCCTTGCCGCCGGCAATCAGCCGGCCTTCCTTCTTGCCAGTTTCGATGTAGGCCAGCATGGAATCGAGCGCGGCCTTGTTGATGACCGGGCCGAGGTTGTGGTTGGCCACCGGATCGCCCACCGTCAGCTTGGCTACGCGCTCAAGTAGCTTTTCTATGAAGGAGTTGTAGACAGGCGCTTCGATGATGGCGCGGGAGCAGGCCGAGCACTTTTGCCCGCTGAATCCGAAGGCCGAGGCCACCACGCCCTCCGACGGCGGCGTCCAGATCGGCGTCGGCGCAGACCAGGATCGAGTCCTTGCCGCCCATCTCCAGAATCGTCCGCTTCAGCCAGATTTGATTGGGTTTAGCCTTGGCGGCGCGCTCGTGAATCTCCAATCCAACCTTCTTGGAGCCGGTGAAGGAGATGAAGCGCGTTTTGGGATCTTCGACGATGGCGTTGCCGAAAGTCGCGCCGGAGCCGGGGCAGAAGTTGACCACGCCGGCTGGAATTCCCGCCTCCTCCAGCACATCGAAGAAGTTGGCTGCGATGGTGGGAGCGTCGCTGGAGGGCTTTAGAATCACCGTGTTGCCGGTGACGATGGCGGCTGCGGTCATGCCCGCCATGATGGCGAAGGGGAAGTTCCAGGGGGGAATCACCGCGCCCACGCCGAGCGGGATGTAGTGCAGCTCGCAGCGCTCGCCGGGGAACTGGATGGGGGTTTTCGAGCCGGCCAGCCGCAGCGCCTCGCGGGCATAAAACTCAAGGAAATCAATGGTTTCGCCCACATCGGCATCGGCCTCGGCCCAGTTCTTGCCTACTTCATAGGTGAGCCAGGCGCAGAAGACGAAGTTGTGATCGCGGATGATGCGGGCGGCGTTGAGGAGCAGGGAAGCTCTTGATTCTACGGTGGTTCTACTCCAGGACTCGAATGCGCTGAGGGCCGCGGCCATGGCCTGCTCGGCGTGTTCGGTGCCGGCCTTCTGATGGATGCCGACGATCTGAGCGGGGCGCGCGGGGTTCAGGGAGCGGATTTTGTCCTCGGTTTTGATGCGCTGGCCACCGATGACCAGGTCATATTCGCGGCCCAGTTGGCTGAAGACAAACTCCAATGCTGTCTTCATCTTGCGAGCGTTTTCCAGCGTCTTGAAATCGGTGAAGGGTTGATTGGCAAACTCTCCCTGCGGCGAAGCACGGCTGAATGGAAGTGGTGACATTTTTCGTTGCCATAGCCAATCGATTGTAGCCGACAACGCGGCGTGAAAAACAGGGTCCCGAACGTATTTGGATCAACATAATCCATTTCGCATTAGACAGGTTCTGCGTACTTGCGCGTACAGTTTTTGGCTGAAATACGCGTAATTGTGCGTATATTCGGCAGTTTTTTGCGTAGTTGTGCGTAAGTCCTTCCGATTTTATGCATAATTGCGGGTGTGATGGGAAACAAGGGGCACCCCATGAACTCGGAGCACCTACTGTATTTGGACAGACAGAGTCCAATTCGCATTGGACAGGTTCTGCGTAATTACGCGTACAGATTTTGGCTAAAATACGCGTAATTGTGCGTAATTTCGACAGTTTTTATGCGTAGTTGCACGTAAAGTCGGTAATTTTTATGCGTAGTTGTGCGTAAGTGCTTCCGATTTTATGCGTAATTATAGGTGTGATGGAAGTGGGGCGTGTGCGGGTGAGGACGGTCACGGCGCGAAAGAGGAGACCGGTTGCAGGCGGTTCGTCAGAGTAACTCTCTGCCCGGCAGGAAGAATTTGAGTGCGCGGCCGGTGCTGTAGTCACGCGCGGGGGTCGGAGTTTTTCAAGACCGTTTCTGTCTGCGCGCTGCGGAATTTGTCCAGCCGTTGCGCGATAATCTTATCCTCCAGCGCCAGAATCGCCGCGGCAAAAAGGCCGGCATTTTTTGCGCCCGCCTCTCCGATGGCAAATGTCGCCACCGGGATTCCCGCCGGCATTTGTACGATGGAGAGCAGCGAGTCAAGGCCATTCAGCGCGCTGCTCTTCATGGGGACACCGAGCACCGGCAGAGTCGTCTTGGCCGCAACGAATCCCGCCAGATGCGCCGCGCCGCCCGCGCCCGCAATAATCACGCGCAGCCCGCGCGCTTTGGCGCTCTCGGCGTACTGCAACGCGCTGGTCAGGAGTGCGGTGCGCGGAGATCACCTGCGCTTCATAGGCGATGCCAAGCTCGTCGAGCACCCTGGCCGCCGCTTCCATCGCCGGCCAATCGGACTTCGATCCCATCAAGATCCCAACGTCGATTTTTTTCGTCGCTTCCGCCATCATCTCCTCCACTTTCTGCAACACCTCTACGAACGCGGCCTGTTCCAGCGCCTGTACGCGGCTCTGCAAAATTTCCGCAGTATCACCCGGCATAACGGGGCAACGCTTCTGCAAAACAATCGGGCCGCCATCGACTTCTTCGGTCACCTGATGAATCGTACACCCGGTCTCGCTGACGCCTGCGGCCAGCACCGCCTCATGCACTTTCAGATTCATCAGCCCGCCAAAGGCAGGCAGCAGCGAGGGATGAACATTCAACAGCCTTCCCCGCCAGGTATTTATAAACTGATCAGATACGATGCGCATGTAGCCGATCATCAGCACCAGCTCCGCTCCGGCATCGCGCAACGCCTTGCTTACCTGCTGATCGTAGGCTTCGCGCGTCAATCCTGCCGGATCGAGAAACAGCGCGCGAACGCCATGCCTCGCCGCACGCTCGAGAATCGGAGCAGCCTGTTTATCCGACACGACCAGCACAATCTCGACATCGAGCGTGCCCGCCGCGATGGCGTCGAGAACGCCTTGCAGCGCCGATCCGCGCGTTGATCCGAGAACACCGACCTTCAAGCTCATGCCGATCGCACCGCCTTCATGTGCTCGATGCGCCGGGCAATGGACGGCGCGGTTCCGATATCCGCGCGATGGAAGAACGGCCCCGGAATCTGGCGGACAACTCGCTCGCACACGGCCTCCGCCTCGGCAATCGTCGCGGCGGTTCCGACAACTGCAAGCGTGCGCGAGCCGGTCGCAATCAACTTTCCATCCTTCACATCGACGGCGCTCAGATACGTTGTGACTCCCTGCGGGCAACTCCGCCGGCAGCAGCAATCCATCGCCCTTGCGCGGATTGTCCGGATAGCCCTCGGGCACGACGTACTTGCAGACGCTGGCCTTCGGCGAGAAACTCACAGCACAAGCAGGCCAGCGTCGTGTCCACGATGGCGCGGCAGATCGCAACGAAATCCGTCTCCAGCAGCGGCAACAGATTGAGCGATTCAGGATCGCCGAAGCGGGCGTTGTATTCGATCAGCTTCACGCCATCGCGCGTGGCCATGAATCCGCCATAGAGAATTCCCTGGTAGGGCGCGCCGCACTCAGTGGCCAGCGCAGCGGCAACCCGCTGATTGATCTCGCTGCGCCGCCGCAATGTCAGCATCCCGCAGAAATGGCAGCTTGTGGTCCGCGTCCGTGTAGGTTCCCATGCCGCCCGTGTTCGGCCCTTGGTCACCATCGTAGGCGCGCTTGTGGTCCTGCACCGCGGGCATGTGCCGCAAGGTCTTGCCATCGCAGAAGCTCATCAGCGAAAACTCTTCGCCCTCGAGTTTCTCTTCGACGACAAAGGGATGTCCGTGAGCAACAAGCTCCCGGCAGTATGCAAAGCTGTCCTCGAGCGAGAGCAGATGATCGCCGCAGACCTTGACGCCCTTTCCGCCGGCCAGCCCATCGTCCTTGATGACATGCCGATTCGGATAACGCGCGAAGACTTCTTCGAGACCATCGAGAGACGCGAAACGCTGAAAGAACGGATTGCCGGGAATCTTGTACTTGGCCAGCAACTCGCGCGCAAAGCCCTTGCTGGATTCGATGCGCGCCAGGCTCTGCGTGGGGCCAACGACAGGAACCTTCGCCGCCCACAGCGCGTCCGCAACGCCCGCCGCCAGCGGAGCCTCCGGGCCGATCACGGCCATCGTGGCATGCTGCTCACGAGCGAACGCGGCTACCTCTGCCGGGTTTGTAATGCTCCCAATGCCATAAGCGGAGCACAGGCTCGCGATGCCAGGATTGCGCGCGCCGCTGAAGCACGCCAGTATCGGCCGCGGCGACGAGCGCGTCAGCGCAGCCGCAATCGCGTGCTCGCGCGCTCCCGAACCAACGATGAGAATCGTCTCGCTCATTTCGCCAGACTCGCCAACACGGTTGCTTCCAGCGGCCGCAGGTCCGGCGCAAATGCCGTTCCGGTGATCTTCTCAAAGAGTTGAATGTATCTGGCCGCAAGCTCAGCGATCAGATCGTCTGGCGGCGTTGGCAGCACGGCGTCCTTGTACGGGATCGCAGCGCTCGCGGAACCACAAACGGAAGAACTCCTTGTCGATCATGTTGGGTTCCTGCCCAGCCGCCAGCCGCTCCGCATAGCTGTCGGCCAGCCAGTAGCGGCTCGAATCCGGCGTATGAATCTCATCGATCAGCAGAATCTCGCCATCGCTCGCCACGCCAAACTCATACTTTGTATCCACCAGGATCAGCCCGCGGCTGGCGGCAATCTTCTGGCCGAATGCAAACAACTCGAGCGTCTTGGCCGAAGTAAACTCCCACTGCTTTGCCGTCAGCCAACCCTCGGAGATGATTTCATCCGGCGTAACCGGCCGGTCGTGAGTCGTCTCCTTTGTCGTTGGCGTGATGATGTTCTTTGGCAGCGGCTCATTCTTCTTCATGCCCTCGGGCAGAGCATGGCCGCAGTAATTCCGCACGCCCTTCTGGTACTGCGTCCAGATCGACGTATCGGTCGATCCTGTCATATAGCCGCGCACCACAAACTCGATGGGCAGCACCGTGCATTTGCGCGCGATCAGCGCATTGGCATGGGGACTCGAAATCGCGTGGTTGCCGACAATGCCGCGTGTCTGCTCAAACCAATACAGGGAAGTGCGATTCAGCACCTGGCCCTTGAATGGAATCGCGCCGAGCAGGCGATCGAAGCCGCTCTGCCGGTCGGTGGTCACCAGCAACAGGCGGCCATCGTCCGTCTCATAGGTGTCGCGCACCTTGCCCGCGTACTTCGCCTTCAGCGGCAGATCGGTCGCCATCAGGCAATTTGGAATTGCATTGAGCAGCACCTGTCGTTCCATCTCATTTCACCTCAGCTAAAACGCACACCGGATGCACCCGCCACAACGCGGCCCAGCTCCCAGACACGCAGCGCGGGAAAGGGCGCGATGGCAGACGCCAATTCACCCTGCAATCCCGGCGGCCCAATCAGCACCAATCCCACGCCCATGTTGAAGGTGCGATGCATCTCGAGATCGTCGATATCGCCCAGCCGCTGCATCAGCGCAAAGATCGGCTGCGGCGTCCAGGTCGCGCGATCGATCACAACGCCCAGCCCGTCCGGCAAAATGCGCGGAACATTTTCCACCAGCCCGCCGCCGGTAATATGCGCCATGCCCTTCACCGGAATCCCGGCGCCGAGAATGTTTCTCACCGGCGCAACATAGTTTGTATGCGGCGCGAGAAGCACATCCGCGATTGACTTTCCGGCAAGCTCCGCGGGCCGCGCATCGATGGCATAGCCGCCGATCTCGAAGATCAGTTTGCGCGCCAGCGAAAATCCATTGGTATGCAGGCCGCTGGAGTTGATGGCATACAGCACATCGCCTGCAACAATATTCGCTCCCGTCAGCAAACGCTCGCGATCGACGACGCCGGTTACAAAGCCGACCACATCCAGGTCACCCTCCGCATACACTGCGGGCATCTCCGCCGTCTCTCCGCCCACCAGCGCAATGCCGGCCTCAATGCACGCGGCGCTCATCCCGCGCACCAGCGCCTCGACAATCTCCGGCTCTGTCTTGTGAAAGCCCAGGTAGTCGAGAAAGGTAAGCGGCGTCGCGCCCATCACCACGATGTCGCCCGCTACGGCAGAGACCAAGTCGTGGCCCAGCTCTTCATAACGGCCAGCCATCACCGTCACCTTGCTCTTGGTGCCGACGCCGTCCGTGCTCTGCACCATCACCGGATCTTTCATGCCCTTCAGCGCATCGCCCAGGGCGAAGAGCGCGCCAAAGGAGCCCAGCCCGGTGAGCACCGCCGAGGCGTGCTGCTTGTGGGTTTCGGCCACGTGCGACTTGATGCGCCGCACCGCCTCGTTGCCGGCCTCGATGTCCACTCCCGCGGACTTGTAATCCACCTTTGAACTCACGCTCTCTCCTACCCAACCCACTTGCGCGCGTTGTCAAACATCCGCTGCCACGGGCTGTCCTTCGGTTCGCGCATCTTGTCCCGCACCCAGGTGTGCTGCACGCCCAGAAAGACGCGCTCCGGATGCGGCATCACAATCAGCGCGCGCCCATCCGCGCTGCTCAATCCCGCAACGCCCTGCACGGAGCCGCTGGGGTTCAGCGGGTAATGTTCGGTGACCTTGCCATACGTATCAATGTAACGCAGCGCAACCCGAGAGTCCGCCGCGATGCTGCTCACGTGGCCCTCGCCATGCGCAGTCACGATCGGAACGCGCGCGCCGACCATGCCCGCGAAAAACAGCGACGGAGACTCCTGAATCTCCACCATGCACAGCCGCGCCTCAAATCGCGCCGACATATTACGCCCGAAGTGCGGCCAACTCGCGGCTCCGGGAATGATCTCGCGGAGTTGCGCCATCATCTGGCAGCCATTGCAGACGCCCAGCGCAAAGCTGTCCGGGCGCGCGAAGAACTCCGTGAACATCTCCTTCAGCCGGTCGTTGAAGAGAATAGTCTTTGCCCATCCGCTGCCCGCGCCGAGCACGTCGCCATAGGAAAATCCGCCGCACGCGGCCAGCCCTTTGAACTCCGCAAGGCTCACGCGGCGGGCGAGCAGATCGCTCATGTGAACATCGACGGCGGCGAAGCCCGCGCGATCAAAGGCCGCGGCCATCTCCACGTGCCCATTGACGCCCTGCTCGCGAAGAATGGCAACCCGCGGCCGCGCGGTATGCACAAAGGGAGCACTTACCCTTTCCGACCGATCGAACGGCACGCTGATAAAAAGCCCGGGACGGTCGGCATCTTCGAGCAGCGAGAACTCCTGCCGCGCGCTCTCCGGATTATCGCGCAGCGACTGGATGTGAAAGCTGGTCTCCGCCCACATCGCGTGCAGCGCGGTGCGCGTGTTGCGATAGGCAACCTGGCCGCCGCCGCGCATCACGATCTCATTGCCCGGCACGCCACGCCCAATCACCCTCGCCGCAAGACCGGCAGCGCTGAGCCTTGCAAGCACCTCAGAGACATCCTTCGCCGCAACCTGCACCACCGCGCCCAGCTCTTCGCTGAAGAGCTCTTTCAGGCCTGCAACCGGCAGATCGATTTCCAGCCCCATTCGTCCGGCAAAGGCCATCTCCACCAGCGTCACGAACAAGCCGCCATCGCTGCGATCGTGATATGCCAGCAGTTTGCCTTCGCGATTGAGCTGCTGCACAGCGGCGAAGAACGACTTCATTATCTCGGCTGCGGGCGCGTCCGGAGCTTCGTCTCCAACCTGCCCGTACACCTGCGCCATGCACGATCCGCCCAGGCGATTTTTTCCATGACCAAGATCGATCAGGATCAGCGAGGCATCGCCCTCGCACAACTGCGGCGTCAGCGTCCGGCGCACATCGCTGACCGGAGCAAAGCCAGAGACAACGAGCGAGAGCGGCGAGAGCACAGTTTTAGTTTCGCCGCTTTCACCGGTCCACTTCGTCTTCATGGACATCGAGTCTTTGCCCACGGGAATCGTCATTCCCAGCGCCGGGCAAAACTCCATGCCCACCGCATGAACGGCGTCGAAGAGCTTCTGATCCTCCTGCCCCTCGCCCGAGGCGGCCATCCAGTTTGCCGAGAGTTTGATGTCGCCGAGTATTCCAACCTGATCCAGCCCGATTGCCGCGCCCGCCAGATTGGTAATCACCTCGCCGACGGCCATGCGCGCCGAGCGAGCCGCATCGATGATTGCCAACGGCGTCTTTTCGCCGATAGCCATGGCCTCGCCCCACAAAGAATCGTAAGCGCCCAGCGTGACCGCGCAATCAGCCACCGGAACCTGCCACGGCCCCACCATCTGATCCTGCACCACCATGCCGGTAATGCTGCGATCGCCAATCGTTATTAAAAATGTTTTCGCCGCAATCGTGGGCAGGCGCAGCAACCGCTCTACCGCATCCGCAACGGTGACACCCGCGAGATCGAGCGGAGCGGCGGCAATCTTCGTTCGCGCAAACGTGCGCTCCATTTTGGGCGGCTTTCCGAAGAGCACGTGAAGCGGCAGGTCGATGGCCTTCGCCTCATGATCGCTGAGCGTAAGATGCGGCTGCTGTTCCGCAACACCGATCACGGCAAAGGGACACCGCTCACGCTCGCAGAGGTCCTCAAACAGATGCAGATTTTCCGGCGCAATGGCCAGCACGTAGCGCTCCTGCGCCTCGTTGCACCACGCTTCCAGCGGACTCATCCCGGCCTCGCCGCGCGGAATCGCGTTCAAATCAAAGCTCCCGCCGCATCCGCCGTCCTTGATCAACTCCGGAAACGCATTCGACAATCCGCCCGCGCCGACGTCGTGAATAAAGGCAATCGGGTTCGCCTCGCCGCGCTGCCAGCAGCGGTCGATAACCTCCTGCGCGCGGCGCTCCATCTCCGCGTTATCGCGCTGCACGGAAGCAAAGTCGAGATCGGTATTTCCGCTGCCCGCGCTGCTGGAAGCCGCGCCGCCGCCGAGGCCAATCAGCATGGCCGGGCCGCCGAAGGCAACCAGCGCAAAGCCGGCCTGCATGGCGCCCTTCTCGACGTGCCCGGCGCGAATATTTCCCATCCCTCCGGCCAGCATGATCGGCTTGTGATAGCCGAAGACCGCGCCTTCAGAATTCATGCTCGACTGCTCGTAGGCGCGGAAGTATCCAGCGAGCGCCGGCCTGCCATATTCGTTGTTGTAGGCCGCCGCGCCCAGCGGCCCCTCGATCATGATGTCGAGCGGCGAGGCAATATGCGCGGGCCGTCCATAGGCTTGCTCCCAGGGTTGCGGCGCCTGGGGCAGATGCAGATTCGAGACCGTAAAACCGCACAGGCCAGCCTTGGGCTTCGCTCCGCGCCCGGTAGCTCCTTCATCACGAATCTCGCCGCCCGAGCCCGTCGCCGCCCCCGGCCAGGGCGAGATTGCCGTGGGATGATTGTGCGTCTCCACCTTCAATATAATATGAATCTCTTCTTCGTGATAAGCGTAAGCCGCACCATCCGGCTCGGGGAAAAACCTTCCGCCGCGTCCGCCGCGAATCACCGCTGCATTATCGCGATAAGCCGAGAGCACATTTTCGCCCGAGACCTCATTGGTATTGCGAATCATCTGAAAGAGCGAGCGCGGCTGCCTGACACCGTCGATGGTCCAACTGGCATTGAAGATCTTGTGGCGGCAGTGTTCGCTGTTGGCCTGGGCGAACATATACAACTCGACGTCGGTGGGATTGCGCTTGAGCTGCGTAAACTCCGCGACCAGGTAATCGATCTCGTCGGAGGCAAGCGAGAGTCCCAGTTCGCGATCGGCCGCGGCTATCGCCGCCGCCCCCTGTCCCAGCACGTCAATATGCCCGAGCGCCTTCTGCGCGCGTGGCGCAAACAGCGCCTGCAACTCGTTTGCATTTTCGAAGAAGACGCTCTCGGTCATGCGATCATGCAGCGCACCGGCCAGCGCATGGAGATTGACGGCGTGGGGAGAAACGATGCTTACCACGCGCGCGCGCTCGATGCGCTCAATCGCGCCAAAGCCCGTGTTGCGCAGGATGTCCGTCGCCTTGCTGGACCACGGCGACTGCGTTCCCACGCGCGGCGCAATCCACACGCACTGGCCCGGCGCACGCTCTACGCCTGCGCCCAGCAACTCGGCCAATCTCTGGTGATCGATCCCGCCCGCGGAATCAGCGCGCAGCAGCAGCAAGTAAAGATACGACGCATCGACGGCGGCCACGCGGCCATCGAGCGCGCGCAGCCGTTCGGCCAGCCGCGCGGCTTCAGACGCCGTCAGCGCCGGTGGACCGGGCAGCACCCGCACCGTCATGCCGTCAGAGGTGCGCCCAGAGATTTCTCGTGATGTGGCTTGCGACATCTTCTGTGTGTTTGGCAGTGTCGTTCCGTTGTTGTTCCAGCGTGTTGAGATACTCTTCCGTGATGTCTCCGGTGACATAAATGCCATCGAAGATAGCCGTGTCGAAGTGCGTGAGCGCGGGCGCAGTCTCGGTAATTGCCTTTTTCAAATCATCAAGATCCTGATAGATCAGCTCGTCGGCATCAATATCCCTGGCGAGTTCCTGCACGCTCCGTCCGCTGGCAATCAGTTCCGAGCGTGCCGGCATATCGATCCCGTACACATTGGGGAAACGCACCGGAGGCGCAGCCGAGCAGACGTAGACTTTCTTTGCGCCCTGCTCGCGGACCATGGCGATAATCTCTTTAATCGTGGTGCCGCGCACGATGGAATCATCGACCAGCAGCACATTTTTCCCCTGAAAAAACTTGGGGATGGGGTTCAGTTTGCGGCGAACCGACTGCCGGCGCTGCGCCTGCCCGGGCATGATGAACGTTCTGCCCACGTAGCGGTTCCTCACCAGCGCATCGCGATAAGGAAGGTTTAGTTGTAATGCAATCTCCTGCGCCGCCACGCGGCTGGTGGAAGGAATCGGAATCACCACATCAATGGGCAGATGCGCCCACTCCCGTTTGATCTTTTCGGCGAGCTTGGTCCCCATGTTGATGCGGCACTGATACACCGACGCGCCATCCACCACCGAGTCCGGCCGCGCCAGATAAACAAACTCGAAGATGCAGGGCGTCTTCTCATGCGCCTGCGGGCTGACGTGCGAGTGGACAGCGCCCTGCATGTCGATGAAGATCACCTCGCCCGGCGCGAGGTCGCGGTCCAGAACGAACCCGCCGCCCTGCAGCGCCACGCTCTCGGAAGCGAACATGTACTCAGTTTCTTTGCCCTGGCCTCGAGTGCCGAAGACCAGGGGCCGGATACCATGCAGATCGCGGAAGGCAATCATACCCACGCCGGCAACCATGGCAATAGCCGCGTATCCGCCCTTGCATCGCCCATGGACCTCTTCCACGGCCGCGAATACATCGTGCTCGCTGGGTTTGATCGGCGGCGCGCCGCGCCAGCGCATGCGCAAAGACGTTCAACATCACCTCGGAATCGGAGCTGGTGTTCAAGTGCCGCATATCCGTCTGGAATATGCTGTCCACGATCTCCGAGACGTTCGTCAGATTGCCATTGTGAGCAAAGATGATGCCATACGGCGAGTTGACGTAGAAGGGCTGAGCTTCGGCAACCGACGAGCATCCCGCGGTCGGGTAGCGCACATGCCCAACGCCCATCGCACCCAGCAGCCGCGCCATATTGTCCACCTTGAAGACGTCGGTGAGCAGGCCGTTTCCCTTCTCGAGGTAAAACCGGTCTTCAAAGCAGGTGGCAATGCCCGCGGCATCCTGGCCGCGATGCTGCAGCATGGAAAGGCCTTCATAGATAATCGCGCTAACTGTACTATGCCCGAAGACGCCGACGATACCGCACATGGTGCCTCACTGCCTGGCTGACGCCGGAGATGTTTCGTGCCTGTCACGAACTTCGCCGGCGGAAGTATAAAAGCTGAAGTTGCCTGTTTCCCTCAGCGGATTCAGGCTTAGATCCGGAGTAAAGTCTTCAGCAGAACAGCTTTGACCAGGTTTTCCAGCCTGCTGCCAGTCAATTAAAGTGCTTTCCTCTATCATCTCCTATCCAGATGAGGAAAAATCGTACATAATTCTCGGGAAGAAAGAGATTTGCAGACTGAGAAAGACACCCTGTCACCACCAGACTACTTCCTGGGCGTAAAAAGTCAAGCGTATGACAAAAACGGGTCCAAAGGAGCAATTCCGCCGCAATTTTGCCGCCATTGAGGCCATCCTCTATGCCGGATCGCAGAGAAAACCATACGCTATACTCAACATATAGGGAGTCTGGCGAATGTCCATGGAGCCCTTTCTCGATCCGGCAGAGTCCTGCCTGGACAATTTAGAGCACGGCCCGTTCGGCCTCTACGCCGACACAATCTCTGCTTCCCAAAACAATCAACTAGAACAGGATCAAGGGGCAAGCACATGAGCTGTGAGGCCAGAAGCCGCGCGATTGCCGACGCATTGATTGCGGTTGAGGGAGTGGCTTTTCTGCCGGCGGCGCCGATCACCTTCAAGTCAGGGATCAAGTCGCCGGTATACTGCGACAACCGGAGATTTCCCTTCTGGCCGGAGCAGTGGGCAAAGGTGATTCGCGGCTTTGAAGCCCTGATTGCCGAACGGGAGATCCGGGTAGACGTTGTGGCCGGCGTTGAGGCAGCGGGAATCCCGCATAGCGCGGCGCTGGGATTCTCGATGCGCCTGCCGTCGGTCTTCATACGCAAAGAACTGAAGGAGCATGGCACAAAGAAGCGCGTCGAGGGTGGCGATGTAACAGGCAGGCGGGTTGTATTGATCGAGGACCTGGTGACGACCGGGGGCAGCAGCATCGCGGCCATCGAGGCATTGCGCGCCGAGGGAGCCGTTGTCAGCGATTGCCTGGCCATTATCAGCTACGGCTTCCCGGAGGCCACGGAGAAGTTTGCGAAAGCGGGCGTGCGACTTCACACGGCAACGACGTTTCAGGCGGCGCTGGAGAGCGCGCTCAAACACAACCTGATCGATGAGGCGGGCGCGGCGGTGGTGCGCGACTGGCTGGAAGAACCACATTCGTGGGCTCAGCGGCATGGTTTTGAATAGAGGACTTGTGAACGCAGCGATGCAAAAGTTCGAGCGGCGGGCGGAGGCGGCGGGATCGCTGCTGTGCGTGGGGCTGGACCCTGAATTTGACCGCCTGCCCGCGCACTTCAAAAGCAAAGAGCGGCCGCTGCTTGCCTTCAACCGGTGGATCATCGAGCAGACCCATCCGTATGCCGCCGCGTACAAGCCCAACATGGCGTTTTACGAGGCTCGAGGCGCGCAGGGACTGAAGGAACTCGAGCTGACGATGGAGTATCTGCGCAGCGAGCACCCGGAGATTCCTACCATCTGCGATGCCAAGCGCGGCGATATTGGAAATTCAAATCGCGGATATGCGACGTCCATCTTCGATGCGATGGGTTTTGATGCGGTCACGCTGCACCCGTATCTTGGCAAGGAGGCGCTTGCGCCGTTTCTGGAGCGGCGCGACAAGGTGTGCATTGTCTTGTGCCGGACGTCGAACCCCGGGGCGGGCGAGTTTCAGAATCTCAAGTCCGGCGGCAGGCCGTTGTGGGAGACGGTTGCGTTGCGCGTGAGCAGGGAATGGAATGTAGCGGGCAACTGCATGCTGGTTGTGGGGGCGACCTGCCCGGAGGAGATGAGAAGAATTCGAGCGATTGCGCCGGAGATTCCTCTGCTGGTGCCGGGGGTGGGCGCGCAGGGCGGCGATGTGGCGGCAGTGGTTTCCGCGGGCCTGAACGCGCAGGGCAAGGGGCTTTTGATCAACAGTTCGCGGGGGATTCTTTTCAGCGACGTTCCCGCGGCGGCGGCGCGCGATTTGCGCGAAGAGATCAACGCCGCGAGAAAGGCCGCCCATGCTGCGCGTTGAGGGGAGGATCGCCAATCACGATCGCGAGTTTGAGGGCGCGATCGAAATCAATACGGAGACCGGGCTGATTGAGCACGTGGGTTCGAGAACCGGCAAAAGCGATCTTGATCTTGGCGGGCAGATTATTTTCCCCGGCTTTGGCGATCTGCATATTCACGCGCGGGAGGATGCGAGCCAGTCGCAGGCCTATCAAGAGGACTTTGCAACCGTCTCCGCGGCGGCCATTCACGGCGGGGTGACGCATGTTGCGGATATGCCTAACAATCCAGTTGCGCCGGTGGACGATGCAAGGTATGCGGAGAAGGAAAAGTTGACGGCCAAATCGGCCGTGCATGTAACGCTGTATGCGGGAATTGGGCCGGAGACCAGCCCGCTCAAGCGGCACGTGCCCTACAAGGCCTTCATGGGGCCGTCGGTGGGAGATTTATTTTTTACTTCGCCGGAGCAACTGGAAGGCGTCATCGCGAAGTATCGCGGCCAGAACGTCAGCTTCCACTGCGAAGACCCGGCGACGCTCAATGAGAGCAAGGGTGCCGCGACCCATGAACAACGGCGCTCAGCCAAAGCGGAAATTACGGCGACGGAGTTTGCTCTCACCCTGATTGAGCGCTACGGCTTGACCGGCAAGCTATGTCATTATTCGACGAAGGGCGGCCTGGAGAAGATAGCGGCAGCCAAGGCGCGGGGCGTTCGCGTTACGGCCGAGGTTGCGCCGCACCATTTGTTCTTCGACGAGACCATGCTGACGGATGAGAACCGCCTGTGGCTGATGATGAATCCTCCGCTGCGCGGCAGAGAGGACCGTCTGGCGCTGATCGCGGCGCTGCGCTCGGGCCTCGTGGATTATCTTGCCACCGACCACGCCCCGCACACGCGTGAAGAAAAAATGCGCGGCAAAAGCGGCGTGCCCCACCTGGACACCTATGGAGCGTTTGCCACGTGGTTGATGGCGGAGCATGGATTTTCCGCCAGGGATATTGCACGCGTGTGCAGCTACAATCCAGGCTGCTTTGTGAAGGAGTTTTTGCCTGCGGAATTCGGCCGTGGATTCGGCGTGATCGCGCCGGGATACGCCGGTTCGCTCACCATTCTCAACCCTGAGGCGCCTTTTGTGGTTCGGCGCGATGAATTGAAGACAAAGTGCGGCTGGTCTCCGTTTGAGGGATACACATTGCCAGGCCGCGTGACTTACACCATACTGAAAGGAAAAGTTTACCCGGCAAGCTGAGGAGGGTCACCCCGGATGGAAAAGCTCAAGCACGTAATCAGCACGCGGCAATTCGACGATTCCGAATTTCTGCTCGGGCTCTTCGAATCGGCGAATCGGATGGAGCGCGACGACGTATTTCGCGCCTTGACGGGCCCCTTGCGCGGCCGGATTCTGGCGACGCTGTTCTTCGAGCCCAGCACGCGCACGCGCTTTTCCTTTGAGGCGGCGATGCAGAAGCTGGGCGGCGGCGTGCTGTCCGCCGAAGATGCTCGCGACAATTCATCGGCAACTAAGGGCGAGACCATCGGCGATACCGTGCGCGTGGTCAGCGGATACGCCGACGTCATTGCCATCCGGCACTACGAGGCGGGGACGGCCGCGGAGGCGGCAAGAAATTCTCCGGTGCCCATCATCAATGCCGGGGATGGCGCGGGCGAGCATCCGACCCAGGCGCTGGCCGATATGTACACCATCAAAAAAGAGCTTGGCTGGCTGAGCGGATTGCGCGTCGTGCTGGTGGGCGACCTGCTGTACGGGAGGACGATTCATTCTCTGCTGCCGCTGCTTTGTCTGTATACCGGGGTGACCATCGATCTGATCTCGCCGCAGTCGCTGCGCCTGCCGCCGCAGTACCGCGAGTATCTGGCCAGCAAAGGAGTTACCTTCAACGAGGGTGAAACGCTCGAAGGCGTCATCGAGCAGGCGGATGTTGCCTATATCACGCGCGTGCAAAGAGAACGATTTGCCTCGCAGGCGGACTATGATGCGGTCAAGGATGCGTATGTAATCAATGCGGAGATGGCCAACCGGATGAAGCCGCAATCGATCATCATGCACGCCCTGCCGCGCGTCAACGAGATCGCTCCGGATGTGGACGCCAATGCCCGGGCCGCTTATTTCCGGCAGGCAAAGAACGGCCTGTATATTCGCATGGCGCTGCTGAAATATCTGTTGTCGTAATCCCCTGAAGGGCTAATCGATTGCGATGTTGGTGGAGTTCACCAGCGCGAAGATCATGCAAGGCCAGCAGTGCATCACATAACAGATGTCCGGGTGCCCCACCCTCGCCGCGCTCTTGTATTTGCGACTAGGGTGGGATTACACTCCACTTGTCATGCCATCACGGCTCAAACGCTTTCAGCAAGCGAAAGATATTCATTTCCTCACCTTCAGTTGTCACAATAGACAACCGTATTTTGCCACTCCTGCGGCCCGCAATCTCTTCGAGCACATATTGGAGCAGATGCACAGACGGTACGTCTTTTATGTTTTTGGCTATGTAATCATGCCGGAGCACGTGCATCTGATGGTCTCGGAACCAAAGCGGGGAATGCTAGACCGCGCTATTCAAGCTCTGAAAACTTCTATCTCCAAGCAATCCGATCAGCGGCCCTTCTGGTTGCCGCGCTATTACGATTTCAATGTTCACTCAGAAGTGAAGCGAGTCGAAAAGCTCCGATATATGCATCGCAACCCGGTCATGCGAGGTTTGGTGGAGTATCCCGAAGAGTGGAGATGGTCCAGTTTCCGGCATTACCTAACTGGAGAGGTGGGTACTGTAGAGATTGAGTCGTTTTGGACGGCGGGAAAACGGGCAGGGCTGAAGTTGCCAGATAAAGATGGATTCCTCATTAGCGCGAACCCACCCTAGCCGCAAAAACAAGAACGCGGCGAGGGTGGGGCACCCACTTTGTCTACAGAATGGAGGAGCACCTATGAGCACGGCAAAGCTAATCTATATGGGCATCCGCTACCTGAGTGTGGGCGATGAAGAGGAAGTGCCATTGGGCGACGGGCTATCTTTACTGAAGCCGAATGAATTTCTGATTTCTGATGACGACCGTTCGTCAATGAATCAGCTTCAATTCGAAGATGCTCGGAAGGTCAGCCGCTACCTCGTACTTCGGTACGATGTACCAATGCTGCCTTCTGAGAGAAAGGATGCCATTGAGAAGGCTGAGGTAACCTTCCGAAGTGGATTGTCAGCTTTCCAAATCATTAAGCCGGTTGAAACTCTCGGGTTGATTTTTCGCGGGGAAGACTTGCATCGCTCAATCAATGTGGAACAAATCGAGTATCGACATCCCACGGATGCTGGGGAGTGGGCTAGGTTGAAGCGGCTTGATATGAAACTGCTTCATCAAGTCATCGCAATGATTCCGAGAGTCCGAGCAGTGCTTGAGGGTACGAGCGCCGAATTGAAAAATGCGGTTACCTTGCTCCAGTTGGGACTGGAGAATTACCATCCGCTAGTCGCAGGGATGCTATGGGTGATGGGGATGGAAGCCATCTTCGATAGTGCTAATCGTAATGACTTTAGAAACAAATTGTGTGCTTGCCTGGGTCCAAACGCTCTAGCCTTCCCAGACTGGAATGATCTAACTGGGCCACTCCCGTATATTGTGAAGGACATTGCAGTGGACCTGTATATGCTCCGAAATAAACTCGCTCATGGTGTCGATCTGCGAGAAGCTGCAACCGATAGAACCAGCCCGGTGGACCTTCTTAAGACTGTCAAGCTACATCCAGATTTAGAAGATATTACCTACGCACTACTACTCAGCCAGGCAGCTTGTTTTCTGCTCTGTCAGGTGATTCAAAAGACAATTTAGGCGTAAAGCTGGGTGCCCCACCCTCGCCGCGTTCTTATATTTGTGGCTAGGGTGGGATTGCCTTCCACTCCCAAACCCCACACCTTACAATGAGTATGGAAGTCCCCACGAGGAAAACCATGCCGCTCTCCGGAGAAGCCATTCGCCTGATGAACTACATTGACGACGTTGCCGTGACCCTGCGCCGCATCCTGTCCACCATCCCCACGCTCACCGCCGAGGAGCGCGCCCGCGTCGCCGAGCACCTGCTCAACACCAAGCCCAGCGCGCAGGACGTGGCCGAGGCCCTGGTCGGCAAGTAAGGCCCGCTTGTGCCTCAAACCACCGTCGCCATTATCGGAGCCGGCCCCCTGGGCCGCTGGCTGGCCCTCTCCGCGGCTCGCGCCGGCTTCCACGTCTTCCTCGAAGACGTGATGCCCGCCAACCTTCACCACGCCCAGGAGGCCATCCGCCAAAAAGCAGGTCCTTCGGCTGCGGTCACTGCGGCGGCCTCCGCTCAGGATGACCACGTTGGTGGGATCGCCTTCGTCTCCACCATAGAAGAGGCCGTCCGCAACGCCGACCTGGTTATTGATTGTGTCCCCGACGAGCTGGAATCCAAGCTGGAGATTCTTTGGCTGCTGGACCGCATGGCCCCGCCGCGCGCCGTCCTGGCTACGCCTACCACGCGCCTCTCCATCGCAGACCTGGCCCACTGCACCTACCGTCCGTCGAAGTGCATCGCCATCTCCGCCGAAGCCAGCGACTTGACGGGCAAAACAGAGGCCGACAACCCGGAGATCCTGCTCCGCACCACGAACCAAACCGCCCCGGAGACCGTAGCCCTGCTCGACCGCTTCTGGCGGCAACTGGGCTTTGCGCCGCGATTCGAGCTCGACCCCGCCGAGCCGCTTCGCTGATCCGACCGGGCGGATTCGATCAGCTACATCGGGTAGTAGGCATTGCGGACGTACTGCTTCACCATGCGGTTGGTGTTGAAGTAGGAGCCGTTGATGGCCAGCGTGGTTCGCATCATTTGCGCCCACTTCTCGGGTGAGCCGCTGTAAAGCGGGACGACGGCGGTTTCGAGCTTGTGGTAGAGCGATTGCGCTTCCTCGGCATCAATGACTTTTTCATCAGTGGCAGCACTGCTTTCGATGGCCCAGCCGGTGACGCCCTCGATGCAGCCCTCGATCCACCATCCATCCAGAATGGACAGGCTGGGGACGCCGTTCAGGGCGGCCTTCATGCCGCTGGTGCCCGAGGCCTCATAGGGCCGGCGCGGCGTGTTCACCCACACATCCACGCCCGCCGTGAACAATGCGCCCAGCTCCCAGTCGTAGTTTTCCAGGTAAACGATGCGCAGCAGGTCGTTCGATAATCTGGCGGCATCCGCCACGACCTCCTCAATGAGATCCTTGCCGGGACCATCCTGGGGATGGGCTTTGCCGGCGTAAATAATCTGCAAGCCGCCGGCTTTGGCGGCAATCTCGATCAGCCGCCTGGGATCGGTAAACAGAAGAGCAGCCCGCTTGTAGGTGGCGGCCCGCCGCGCAAAACCCAGGGTCAGCACCTTGGGATTAAGAGACTGATTGGCAGGCACTACGGTGTGCGAGGCAACTTCGGCGAGCAACGCCTCCTTGTTTCGGGCATGAGCCGAGAGAATCTCCTCCTCGGGCAGGTCGATGGCATTGCGCAGATAAAGGTTGTCGCGCTGCCACGCGGGAATATGCTCGTCCAGCATCTCCTGGAACGGCTCGGAGACCCAGGTGGGCGCGTGCACGCCGTTGGTGATCGGAGTCAATTTGAAACTCGGGGAACATGGCGCGGGAGACCTTGGCGTGCTGCATGGCCACGCCGTTGGCATAGCGCGAGAAGCGCAGCGCCAGCAGCGTCATGTTCAACATTCCGTCGCGAAAACAGTCCATCTTTTCCAGGCGCGCCGTGCGGTCGCCGCCCAGGATGCGAATGGCCTGCTCGGTGGAGAAGCGGTCGTGCCCGGCCGGAACCGGGGTGTGGGTGGTGAAGACGCACTTCTTGCGCACCTGCTCGATGTCGGTTTCCGTAGCCGCGCCCAGCGGTCCGCCGCCCAACTGGCTCTCCAGCAGCGCCAGCGTCAGCAGCGCGGCGTGGCCCTCGTTCATGTGGTAGACATTCACCCGGTAGCCCAGCGCGTGCGCCATGCGCACTCCGCCCATGCCCAGCACAATCTCCTGCTGCAAGCGGTAGTTGGTGTCGCCGCCATAGAGGTGATCGGTCAGGCCGCGATCCCAGCCCGAATTTCCGTCCAGATCCGTGTCCAGCAGGTAGATCGGCACCACGTGCCCGTAGCGGCCCACCAGGTCATAGCGCCAGCAGCGCACCGTCACAATGCGGTTTTCGATGGAAACCGTAACCCGCGCCTTCTCCTCGGTGCAGAAATCCGCTGGATTCCACGGTTGAACGTCCTCGCTCTGCCTGCCGTTTTTGTCCAGGAGCTGCTTGAAGTAGCCCTTGCGATGCACCAGCGAGAAGGCCACCAGGGGAACGCCCAGGTCGGCCATGGAGCGCAGCGTATCCCCGGCAAGAACGCCCAGGCCGCCGGAGTAGGTGGGCATGCCGGGGTTGATCGCGATCTCCATCGAGAAGTAAGCGACCAGGCCGGAGCTGGGAAAGGTTTCGTAGGAAAATGGCTCGGATGATGTGGGTTGCATGGCTTTCGTGTCTCCACGGCGCTCCAAACCTGAGAAGCGACGCACGGGGAATGTAAAGTACTGCGCGACCGGCCGGGCGTGAGCGATCTTGCCCGGCCGTTATCGAGGTAAACTCCTATTGATTTTAGCAAGGAAAGCTTCTGAGAACCGCGCATGGCGATTGTTTGTCCGCCACAGGTCATGCCGAATGGGTGTTACCAATGGGTCAAGTCGAGGATGCGCATGGTAATTCTCCGTCCGATTCGGCTGTCCATGCCAACTGCGCTACTCTCCCATCACCTCCGCGCAGCTCGCGGTCAACCTCTCCCAGATGCGGTCCATCCACGCCTCGTGCTCGGGCTTCATCAGCACCGAGCGCAGGCAAGTGACCAGCCCGGCGACGATTGCCGAATCGGGGCAGGCTGCCGGCTCAAACCATGCCGGCGGCAATTGCACCAGCGCCAGATGCAAATCCCGCGCGGCGCAGGCGGAAAAAATCTTTTGCGCCAGTTCGGAAGCCAGCTCTGGTGTCTTGGCGTTCATTTTCCACACCACAATGTCGAGTTCCGGCGCTCCGGCTGCAAGCGGCTGGAAGCGTCCGGCCTTATCCTGGCGCAGCCGCCGGTTCAAGTTCGAGAGCCGCCGCCCTGCCGCGAGCCAGCCCGCGGGCAAACTCGCCTCCCGGCACAAGCGGCAAAAGCCGCTGCGTGGCCCACAAAGCCACCGCCGAGGCTCCGGCCCGCGAACACTCCAGGCTGATCTCGCCAAGGTGCAATTGCTTTGAGGTGAAGTAGGTGTAGGGCGAGTCGTGCTTGTAGAAGCGCCCCACCGCCGGATCGCGAAAGAGCACGCACCCGCAGCCGTAGGGCTGAAGGCCGTGCTTGTGCGGGTCGATCACGATGGAGTCGGCCTGGCCGATCGCTTCGAAGGCCCGCTGCGCCGGCTCATCCAGCGCCTCGGGAATCAGCCGGAAGTAGCCGCCGTAGGCCGCGTCCACATGAACGCGAAAGTCGTACCGCGAACGCAGCGCCAGTATCTCGTCCAGCGGGTCCACCGCGCCCATGGCCGTAGTGCCCAGCGTTGCGACCACCGTGCCCACATCGCCCTTGCGCAGTTCGGCCTCCAGCGCATCCAGACTCATGCGTCCGCGGCGGTCGGCGGCAATCGACGCATACTCCAGCTTCAGCACGGCGGAGATGCGCTGGTGGGTATAGTGCGCCTGCTCGGAGCCCACAATGCGCTTGCCGGGCGCCAGTTGTCCGGCCACCCACAGCGCCTCCAGGTTGGCCAGTGTGCCGCTGGAGGTCAGGTGGCCCAGGAATTCCGTCCAGCCGAAGATTCCGGCAATCTCGCGGACGGCCTCAATCTCCATCTCCGAACTGGCCCGGCCGCCGTCGCGCGCGTGGTTGTTGGGGTTGATGTGTCATGGCCAGCGCATAGGCGGCCCGCGCCACCGGATGCGGCGGCTTGAGCATCTGCCCGGCATAGAGCGGATGGAAGTAGGGGTAGTTGTCGCCCATGCTGCGCGCCACATCCTCCAGTACCCGCGCTATCGCCTCCGGGTCGGCCGCGGACTCGAAGGCGGGCAAAGCCGCGAAGTGCTTTTCCAGCAGTTCGGTGGCGCGGGACAACAGGCCGGGGACGGGATCCTGGGGCATAGTAACCTTTCGCGGTAACACAACAAGAGTACGACGTTAAGGCTTTCCAATTCAACAAGTTCCAAAACTGAAAAAGAAAATGATGTAGCGAAACGCTACATTTTTAGCACTTTTTTATGAAAAGGGATGCTACACTGCTTTCAGCGTTAGACCGAAGCGGGCGTGAGCAGCACTCGCCCTACCAAGCAAGATTCTGCCAGTGGTCGCTCCGATTCATCCAGCGCAATTCAATTCAGGAAATACGAGCAATATGGAACAAGGTACCGTGAAGTGGTTCAACGACGCGAAGGGCTTCGGCTTCATCTCGCGTCAGAACGGCGAAGACGTATTCGTGCATTACTCTGCAATCACCTCCAGTGGTTTCAAGAGCCTGCAGGAAGGTCAAGCCGTGCAATTCAACGTGGTGAAGGGGCCCAAGGGATGGCAGGCTGCCGACGTGCAGCCGCTCTGAACCCACCGGCCGGATTCCGGCAGAATCTAGCAAACACAAGCGAGGGTTGGGAGTGATCCCAGCCCTCGTTTGCATTTTTGTGGCGGATATTGTGATTGATTGAGAATTCACCAGGAAGGGATCGATTCACCGCGTGAAACAAGGCACGGCGATCATCATCGGAGCAGGCCCGGCCGGACTGACGGCGGCCATCGAGTTGCAGCGGCAATTCGGCGATCAAGCCCATCCTGATCGAGGCCAGCCAGCAGGTCGGCGGCATCTCGCGCACCATCCGCTACAAGGGCAACCGCATGGATATCGGCGGCCATCGCTTCTTTTCCAAGTCGGACCGGGTGATGCGCTGGTGGCTGGACCTGATGCCGGTTGAGGCCGGCTCAAGCGCAGATGGCGAACTGCGCTACCAGGGCCAGCAGCGCGATCTTCCCAGCGGCGACCGCGGCGCACGATCCGCAAACGGAAGATCTGGTCATGCTGGTTCGCCAGCGCAAGAGCCGCATCTATTTTCTGCGCCGCTTCTTCGACTATCCCATCAGCCTGACCGCGGCAACCTTCAGAAATCTGGGCCTGGTTCGCACCGTTCGTTGCGGCGTCAGTTATCTGCGCTCGGCGCTGCTGCCTCAGCGCGAGGAGCGCTCGCTGGAAGATTTCATCATCAACCGCTTTGGCAAGCAGCTTTACCTGACGTTTTTCAAGTCGTATACCGAAAAGGTCTGGGGCGTGCCCTGCCATGAGATCAGCGCCGAATGGGGTGCGCAGCGCATCAAGGGGCTGTCGCTCAAGGGCGTGGTAATGCACTTTCTCAAGAAGACCTTTGCCCGGAGGACGCTCCGGCGACATCGCGCAAAAGAAGACAGAAACCTCGCTGATCGAGAAGTTTCTCTATCCCAAGTTCGGCCCCGGCCAGCTTTGGGAACATGCGGCCGACTTAGTTCGCAAGGGCGGCGGCGAGATTCACTTCGGCATTCAGATTGACCGCATCAACGTGGAAGGCAACAAGGTGGTTTCGGTCGAGGGCCGCAACGAGGCGGGAGAGCGCGTGACTTATGCGGGAGATTACTTCTTCTCCACCATGCCCATCCGCGATCTGGTGCGCGGCCTCTCCGCGCCAGTTCCTGCCGAAGTGAGCGAGGTCGCCGAAGGCCTCATGTATCGCGACTTCATCACCGTCGGCCTGCTCGCCAGCAAGCTGGCCGTCACGGAAAAGGACGGCTCTCCGCTCAAGGATAACTGGATTTACATTCAGGAGCCGGACGTGGTTGTTGGCCGCCTGCAGATCTTCAATAACTGGAGCCCCTGGCTGGTCGGCACTCCCGGCAAGGTCTGGATTGGCCTGGAATACTTCTGCAATGACACCGACCCGCTATGGAAGCTCTCCGATGAGGAGATGGCCAAGTTCGCCATTGCGGAGATCGCCAAGATCGGGATTCTCAAGGCGGAAGATGTCGAAGACTCCCACGTTGTTCGCGTTCCCAAGACGTATCCCGCCTACTTTGGCAGTTATGACCGCTTCGACGTTATCCGCAGTTATCTGGACGGCTTTGAGAATCTCTTCCTGGTGGGCCGCAACGGCATGCACAAATACAACAACCAGGACCACTCCATGCTGACCGCCATGACCGCCGTGGAAAACATCGTCAACGGAGTTACGACCAAGGACAACATCTGGGCCATCAACACCGAGATGGAGTATCACGAGGAGAAGGCGAGCATGCAAAGTAACTTAGTTCAACCGCCAGAATGCCGCATTCAGCACGGAGGCAAAGGTGACCCAGGCCCAGTAAGGCGCCATCAGCCATTCTGCCGCTGGCAATACGCGGCCGAAAACCAGCGTGGTTGCCCCGATGGCCGCCCACAGCACCACAATTTCCGTCAGCGCGGCCCCAATGGCGTGGTGGTGGAAGAAGATCCACGACCAGGCAAAGTTCAGGAGCAGTTGGACGAGAAACAGCGCCAGTCCCCAGGTTCGCAGCGGCGAAGCGGGCGACTCCCAAACCCGCCACGCGGCAATCGCCATCAGGACGTAGAGCAGAGTCCAGACCGGCCCAAAGACCCAATCCGGCGGAGCGATGACCGGCCTGGCCAGCGTCCGATACCATCCCGGAACCTCGCTTGCCGTCCACGAGCCGCTCACGCCCGCCACCGCAAAGCAAAGTCCTATCCAGCAAATCAACGAAATCCAGCGCATCTCGGCCTTCCTTGAAGCGAATCAGAGTAAACTGCTCATACAAAATATATTGAAGGTGGCTTTTTCTTGAGGAAAAAGCCACTGAGCGGTAGTGCTTTCGGGTACAGGTACTCTGATTCCGCTTTTGTCCCTCAAGAGAAGGATTCAACTTGAGGGACAAGAACGCGGCAAAAATTCAGTTCTCAATGCGCGGCAGGCGGTTGCACGGCTGGTTGCTCTGGCGCCTTCTCGAACAGCTCCAGGTTTTCGCCCTTCCACACCATCGCGGAGTGGATGCGGTCATAGCCGCTGGGGTGGTCGAAGAAGATCCGCTCCTCCCACTTGCCGGGCCGCATTTTGCGATATTCGCGAAGGTGAATCGCGGCCTGGGCAAAGCCATCCGGCTGGCGGGCGGCGTTCAGGCCGAACATGTCGGCCTCTTTCTCCTGCGTCGGGTTTCGGTATTCATCACCGGCGTGAGCACAAAGAAGAAGATGCCGGCCAGCAGAAAGACCAGCGGCAGCACGGCCGGGTCGCCAACGCCGCGAATCTGCCAGCGCTCTCCCCAGCGCGCCAGCGTCCATTGCAGCCCCCAGAGCAGGCAGGCAAAGAAGATCAGATACACCACCGCCATGAAGAAGATGCTCTTGGGAATGTGGTGCATCACATAGTGGCCCATCTCGTGGCCCATCACCGCCTGAATCTCCTCGGGCGAGCCGCGGCGCAGCAGGTTGTCGTTGAGCGTGATGCGCATGGTGTTGGCAAAGCCGCTCACGTTGGCGCTCATGCGCGTGGTCTGGCGGCTGGCGTCGATCTGGTAGACATCGTTGGTGGGAATCCCATTGGCGTGGGCCATGCGCAGAATCGGGACCGTAATTTTCGGATCGTTCAGCCGGGTAACCTTGTTGAAGATCGGCTGGATAAAGACCGGGCCGATCGCTGACCTGCAACCACCGTCAGGCCAGTCATCGCCACAGCGCCCCAGATCCACCAGCTGCGGGGCAGCCGGCGCACAATGGCAAACAGCAGCATGACCGCCAAGGCGCCAAAGACCAGGCCGAGCAGCAGACCCTTGCCCTGATCGCCCATCCAGGGCCAGAAGCTCTGCGTGGCCAGGCCGTATTTGTGCTCGCGCACGTAGCCCTCATAAAACTCGAGCGGGAAGCCCAGCACCGTGGTCAACAAAAGATATTGTCCCCAGTAGAGCGCGTCTTGCAGCCACCGGAAGCGCGTGATGCGCTCGGCCAGATCGCGCATCTTCGCCGACCAGCGCAGGTTCAGCAGCAGCAGAGCAACGGCCGAGGAATACAGAAAGTCCCAGAGAATCAGCCAATAGCCGCCTTCGAAATATGCGTTGGATCGGGCCGTGGCCGCGGGCGGAATCATCGCCATATACGCTTCCGTGGCGGCGTCGGCGTCAAAGTGCGCCGAGGGCTGGGCCGCGGCCGGAACCTTGGTGATGTCCACGGTGGGTTGAATGGCGGGCTGAGCCTGGGCTGAGCCAAGACCGAAGACCGCAAACAAGACGAGGAGCGCGAAGCCCCGCAAACGCCAGTCCATAGGGAAACCTCTTTCTGAAAGATGTTTTAGCCCATACGGGGAAGCTCAAGGGCCACTCCATCCAAGATAAGCCATGAAAAGCAGTTACGCGCCCCGGAAGAGGGTTGTTCCGGCTCTCTTCGGTATATCCTGAAGTGTTGACACGCAGCCCAGCCACCCCGTGGCCGGAAATCCCAGGACCCCTATGCCCATGAACGCAAAGACCATCGCCGTACACCTGCCCGACGGAGCCATTCGCGAAGTGCCCGCCGGGACGACGCCTCTTGAGATTGCCAACTCGATTTCGCCGCGGCTGGCCGCGGCCTCCGTGGCTGCGCGCCTGACCCCGGTCGGCGCTGCCGTGAAGCAAAGCTCCGCCGCTGACGAGCACGCCTCGGAGGCGGCCATGTATGCCGCCGAGGACGCGGCCGGCCCGCGCCTGGTGGACCTGGCCACGCCGCTGACCGCCGACACGCGCCTGGAGTTGATGACCGAGAAGGACCCCGAGGCGATCAAGGTGCTGCGCCACTCCGCCGCGCACGTGCTGGCCACGGCGGTGCTGGAACTCTTTCCCGAGACCAAGCTGGGCCACGGCCCGGCCACCGACTCCGGCTTCTTCTACGATTTCCATCGCGAGAAGCCCTTCGTTCCCGAGGACCTGGCGCGGATCGAGGCGAAGATGGCCGAGGTGATTGCGCGCGACGAGCCGTTCAAGCGCGAATCCGCTCCAAGAGAGAAAGCGCTGGAAGAGTTTGAGCGCGACGGCGACTTCATGAAGACCCACTTCGTGACCAAATTCACCGCGCCCGGCGACCAGGTCAGCTTCTATCGCAACGGCAAGTTCGTGGACTTTTGCCGCGGGCCGCATGTGCCCTCGACCGGCCGCGTCAAGGCCGTCAAGGTGACCAGCCTGGCCGGCGCTTACTGGCTGGGCGACGAGAAGAATCCGCAGTTGCAGCGCATCTACGGAACCGCGTTCTTCTCGCAGAAAGACATGGACGCGCACTTCGCCCGGCTGGAAGAAGCGGCCAAGCGCGACCATCGCCTGCTGGGCAAACAACTGGACCTGTTCAGCATTCAGGAGCTGGCCGGCGCGGGACTCATCTTCTGGCATCCCAAGGGCGGCATCGTCCGCAAGGTGATGGAAGACTGGATGCGCGAGGAATGTCTGCGGCGCGGCTACTCGCTGGTTTTCACTCCCCACGTCATGCGCCGCGAGCTGTGGAAGATCAGCGGCCATGAGGGTTTTTACGCGGGCAACATGTACACCCCCATGGAGCTGGATGATGCCGAGTATCGGCTGAAGCCGATGAACTGCCCCGGCCACATCCTGATTTACAAAAACTCGCCGCGCAGTTATCGCGACCTGCCCGTGCGCCTGGCCGAGTTGGGCAACGTCTACCGCTACGAGCGCTCCGGAACCATGCACGGCCTGTTGCGCGTGCGCGGCTTTACGCAGGACGACGCGCACATCTTCTGCACCCCCGGCCAGATTGAGGACGAAGTGGTCGCCTGCATCGACTTTGCCGAGGCGGTGCTGAAGACCTTCGGCTTCAACGAGTTCAAGGTCGAGCTATCCACCTGGGACCCCAACGACCGCGCCCACTACGCCGGCTCCGATGAGAACTGGAACCTGGCCGTCGGCTCCTTGCAGCGCGCTCTCGACCGGAAGGGCATCGCCTACAAGACCATCCCCGGCGAAGCCGCCTTCTACGGCCCCAAGATCGACATCAAGCTTGTCGATGTGCTGGGCCGCCTGTGGCAGCTCTCCACGGTGCAGTTCGACTTCAACCTGCCGGCGCGCTTCGAGCTGGAGTACGTGGGCGAGGACGGCGAGCGCCATCAGCCGGTCATGGTTCACCGCGCCCTCTTCGGCTCCGTCGAGCGCTTCTTCGGCGTGCTCATCGAGCACTACGCCGGAGCCTTCCCGCTGTGGCTTGCGCCGGTGCAGATTGGTCTTGTCCCCATCAGCGAGCGGCACCACGCATACGCGCAGAAGGTCGAGGCCGAGTTGAAAGCCGCGGGCCTGCGCGTTGAAGACCGACATCCGCAACGAGAAGATGAACGGCAAGATTCGCGACTTCGCCAACCAGAAGACGCCCTACATCCTCGTCTTCGGCGACAAGGAGCAGGAAGCCAACGCGGTCAGCGTCCGCACCCGCGGCAAAGGCGACCAGGGCTCCATGCCGCTGGCCGATTTCATCGCCAAGTGCAAGGCGCTGGTTGAGAGCCAATCCACGGAACTGTGACCTCTACCCATGCGCGGCCCGCTCAGCTAGCCGGTTCCTTGCGGAAGATCTCAACATAGTCCAGGTAGTTCTGGGCGTATTCGATGATTTTGGCGTGGTCGGCTTCGTCAGTTCGCGGCGGAGTTTGGCGGGGACGCCGGCCCAGAGCGTGCGCGGAGGAACTTGCGTTCCCTCGGGGACCACGGCGCCGGCGGCGATGAGTGAACCCTCGCCGATACGGCAGTCGTTCAGAACCCTGGCCCCGATGCCGATCAGAACCGCGTCCTCCACCACGCATCCGTGCACGGTGGCGTTGTGGCCGATGGTGACCCAGTCGCCCACAATGACCGGATAGAGGTTGCGCTGGCCGTGGAGGACGGCGCAGTCCTGGACATTGGAGTTGGAGCCGACGCGGATGGAGTGGACGTCGCCGCGCAGGACGGCGTTCATCCACACCGAGGAGCGCTCGCCGAGGGTCACGTCGCCGATAATCTGCGCGGAAGGGTCAACGTAGCAACTGGCGGGGATCTGGGGCAGCCGCCCCTGGTAGCTGCGGATCATGGTTTCAAGGCCTCCTGGCCAGTTTATAGCGAAACCAGAGTAGCTGTATCTCGGAAGCAACTTCGCTAAGTGGCTTTTACCTCAAGAAAGAGCCACCTTGAACACTCTCGACAAGGGCACGTTTACTCTGATTTCGTTCTTAAGGTATGGTGCATGGCAAGATAGGCGAATGCCAACCCGCGCAAGCCGCCGGATCAGCCCGCCTAGGCAAAATAAACCGTTCCAAATCGGAAATCATGGGGGTTGGAGGGCGATTTGTGCGAAATATCACGCAATTTCAGGAGAAATTCCCAGGATTGGCCTCTGCGCTTGACCTGCGGACCAATGTTTCCAGTATCATAGGAGATGCCAGTTGGCGGGTTTGGAGGTGGGATTTTTTGGCGGAGGTTCGTGTACAAGAAGGCGAACCGCTCGAAAATGCGCTGCGCCGGTTTAAGCGGAAGGTACAGCAGGAGGACATCATCAAGGAAGTCAAGCGTCACTCCTACTACCTGAAGCCCGGCGAAAAGAAACGCGTAAAGGCGGCTTTGGCGCGCAAGCGGAATCGCAAGAAGGCTCGTAAAGAGCAGGACTAGCTTCAAAACCATCGTGACATGCGCCGCCCCGGCGACCCCCGCATCAAGATGCGGGCAGGAAACCAGAGATCGCAGGCAAGGCCGGGGCGGTCTGTCGCGTTCTTTCATTTAACTCCAACTTTCTGCATGCAGGTTGCTTGGAGGTTGTACTCAGGTCTTGCCGGCTTGCCGGACAGACAATACTATTTGCCGCTGAACTTGTTGCGGCCCGGGCCCTGGTTGTTATCACAGCACGAAGCAGGGAAACGGGACCGGCAAGCTGATCGTGTTCATGGCCGATTTCAATCAATTTCCCTTCTTTGGGGAAGCCGGCCATGGAATTTACCGACAGAGTTTTAAGTGCAGCGACTGCGGCGCCGAGTTTGTCTTCACCGCCGGCGAGCAGCTTTTCTTCCACGACAAACAGTTCAAGAACGAGCCCAGGCACTGCAAGCAGTGCAAGGCGAAGCGCGTCCGCGGGGGCTCCAGGGTGCGCCCGGAGACCCGGACCAACTGCTCGCAGTGCGGCGCGGAACGACGGTTCCCTTCAAGCCCACGCAGGGCAGGCCGGTGTTGTGCCGCGCCTGCTTCCAGCAGCAAAAGCCAGCCCTCTCCGCCCGCGCAGATATCTCTGAGCTGATTCCGCGCTGAAGGTGGAAGTCAATGCCGTGCCTGCGGCTCCCCTATACTGATGCGTGGTGATCCGGCGCTGATTTGTGCCGGTCAGCAGGAGGGCCGCGCCATGGTGCAGACTCGGATCAAGCCTTACTTTCAGGAAGTTGCCGAGAAGGCGCGGCGCCGGGAGCAGCAGCGAGTTTTCCGGCGCAACCAGGTCTTCGGGCTGGTGCTGGTGGCCGCGGCGATCCTGCTCTTCTGGCTCCTGCGCACCAATCCCAAGTGGATCTTTCCGCCGGGATGGTGGCGGCCATGACTCCTTCGCGGAGGGCGAACGGCGGCTTCGCCGCGGCGGACCCGCTCGCAGTTCTGCTGCTCGGCCCCACGGGCAGCGGCAAGACGGCGCTTTCGCTCGAACTGGGCGAGCGCTTCTGGCGGCGAGATCGTCAGTTGCGACTCGGTGGCCGTCTATCGCGGCATGGACCTGGGCACGGCCAAACCAACAAGAGAAGAGCGGGCGCGGCTGCCGCATCACCTCATCGACGTGGCCGATCCGGACCAGCCCTTTACCGCGGGCGAATACAGCCGGCAGGCGCGGGCGGCTTTGCGGGAGATTGCCGCGCGGGGCCGTCTGCCCATCGTGACCGGCGGAACCGGCCTCTACCTGCGCGCGCTGACCGAAGGGCTTTTTGCCGGGCCGGAGCGGCAGCAGGAGTTGCGGGTCCGGCTGCAACAGAGCCGCGAGAGGCACGGCGAAGACTGGCTGCACCGGCTGCTCCGGCGGCTCGACCCGGCCTCGGCCGCGCGCATTCACTCCAACGACGCAGCCAAGCTGATTCGCGCCATCGAGGTCTGCCTGGCGGCGCGCAAGCCGCTTTCCAGAATGGTGAACCAGGAAAAGCCCGCAACCCGCTCACCGGCTTTCGGCTGCTGCGCATCGGCCTCAACCCGCCGCGCCAGGCGCTTTACGACCGGCTCAACCGGCGCTGCGCTGAAATGTTTGCGGCGGGCATCGTCGAAGAGACGCGCGGCCTGCTCGAACGCTACGGGCCGGTGAAGGCGCTCGACTCGCTGGGCTACCGGCAGGCGCTGGCGTGCTGCGGGAGTCTTGGCCTGTCGAAGAAGCGGTAGAGGCCGCCCAGCAGGGCCATCGCAACTACGCCAAGCGGCAGTTGACCTGGTTCCGGCGCGAGCCGGAGGTGCATTGGATCGCGGGCTTCGGCGATGAGCCGGAGGTGCTGCGCGCGGCAGCCGAACTGGTTCAGAAAAACCTGTAAGAATCGTTTCTGCTGGCTGGTATGCACCGGCGCGGAAGCGAAGTAGGCGTCTGGCGCATCCATTAAACTGAACGGTGGAATGCGGCGTTTGCGGCTCCTGAGCAGCGCCCCGGAATGGAGTTCCCTTGGCAAAGACAATGGCAGAGACGATTTACGATGTGGCGATCATTGGCGGCGGGCCGGCCGGCTACACGGCGGCCATTCGCGCGGCGGAGTACGGGCTGAAGGTGGCGCTGATCGAGCAGACCGACAAGCTGGGCGGAACCTGCCTGCACGTGGGCTGCATCCCCACCAAGGCTCTGCTCTTCAACGCCGAAATCTGGGACCACCTGAAGCACGCCGCCGAGTTTGGCATTGAGGGCATCGGCGCGCCCACGCTCAACTGGGCCGCGGTGCTCCAGCGCAAGAACGCCATCATCGCCAAGCACGCCAAGGGCCTCGACTTCCTGATGAAGAAGCACAAGATCGCGCGCATCGAGGGCTATGGGCGGCTGGCCGGCCCCGCGCACGACGGCGTGCACACGGTCGAAGTCACGTCGGCGAGCGGAGAAATCAGCCCGATCAAGGCGAAGAACGTCATCCTCGCCACCGGCTCCGAGGCCAAGATGCTGCCCGGCCTCGCAGCCCGACGACCGCATCCTGACCAACATCGAAATCCTGGCCATGGAGCAGGTGCCCAAGTCGCTGATCGTCATCGGCGCGGGCGCGGTGGGCATGGAGTTCGCCTCGCTCTTCCGCACCTTCGGCGCTGAGGTGACGATTCTCGAGTTTCTGCCGCGCGTGGTTCCGGTCGAGGACGAGGAAATCTCCAAAGAGATCACGCGCCTCTTCAAAAAGCGCGGCATCGACGTGAACACCGGCGCAAAAGTCGAGAAGGTCGAAAAGACCGAAACCGGCGTGAAGGTCACCTTCATCGACGCGAACGGCAAACCCAAATCGAAGGAAGCCGAAAAGGTTCTGGTGGCCGTGGGCCGCGCCGGGCGAACCGGCGATCTTGGCCTGGAAAAGACGCGCATCGAGCTCGATCGCGGGCTGATCCAGGTCAACGAGGCGCAGGAGACCGCCGAGCCGGGCGTCTTTGCCATCGGCGACATTGTGGCCGGGCTGCCGCAACTGGCGCACGTGGGCGCGATGAGCGGCATGATCGCCGCGGCCAAAATCGCCGGCCGCGCCTTCCGCCCGGTGCGCCGCGACCGCATCCCCGGCTGCACCTACACCGAGCCGCAGATCGGGTCGGTCGGGCCTGACCGAGGCGCAGGCCAAAGAAAAAGGCTACGAGGTCAAGGTGGGCAAGTTCCCCTTCGCGGGCAACTCCAAGGCCACCATTCTGGGCAATCACGACGGCTTTGTGAAGGTGGTCGCCGACGCCAAGTACGGCGAGATTCTCGGCGTGCACATCCTCGGCCCGCAGGCCACGGAGCTGATCGCCGAGGCGGTCGCCGTGCTGGAGCTGGAAGGCACGGTCGAGGAGCTGATGTTCACCATCCACGCGCATCCCACGCTGGCCGAGTCCCTGCTGGACGCCTACGGAGCGGTGGAGGGAATGGCGATCAACGCGTGAAGCTGCAATATGTAGCCTTCTGCTCTTCCGCCCCCGGCACGTGTCTGGCACCTCGGGTACCCCCACCCGTATTTTGGACGCAAAATCCTTGTTATCTTGAGCTTACAGGCAGGGTTGCGCTGTAAAATATAGAAAACAAAGAAGTTCCATGCAAAATATTCCAGGATAAGGAGTTACTGGCAATGTTTTGGCCTCTGCCGACAGCTTCCGGATAGCAGAAGGCGCGAAAAGGACCGCCGGGACGATGATTTGAAGGAAGACTTCTGAGAATCATTGTGCAACAAAGTGGGAAATAATCTGCAAGGACTTGCCGTCCAGGCGGGCGCGCTTCGCGCATGGAGTTCGTGGTCTCCAAGGTCCGAGAAGCTGGAACTGGGAGACACGGCAAGGCGTAAGCTTGAAACCATGGATGAGATAACTATTCCGAAGTTTGAGAACGAAACCGAGGAAGCCAATTGGCTCTACGAGAACCGCGAGGGACTGGCTGCGGCATTTTTGCAAGCGGCGCAGGAGGGCCGGGTTCGTCGGGGCACGCTGAAGCATCGCGGGGGTACGCCTCCGACAACGATTCGACTCGCCCCGGAAGACATCTCCCGTGCACGGACACTGGCCGAGCGCCGAGGACTGCGCTACCAGACCAATCTCAAGATGTTGATTCACGAGGGGCTGGAACGAGAAGAGCGGTTGGCGAGTTAAGGCTTATCCATGGGAACATCTGGGATCGTTTTGCCTCCAATTTGTACCTTATGTGGTTTCTTGAGCCCGCCGAACAAGAATTTCCTCCACTGCTTCTGATGCTCCAAATCCAGATCCTCCGCTGCTAGCTTGCGAATCTCCCGCCATATTGAGACAAGCTCTGATTGCACATTTCGCGCAGCTTGTAGCGGTCGTGGCTTCCCCAGCGCCTGAGAAAGATTCGCATTTGAATTAAAGTCCTCGATGTGCCCTTTAGATTCCTCATTAACAATCTGGACCTTCACGAGGTCATCATAGATTTTCTGGGCTTTGATCTCAGATATAAACACACATTTCAATACGGTCTGGGTCATCTCTCGCAGGTGCAATTGGAATGCCGGATCATGCACCGTACCGATCAACTCGCTCCCCACTACCACTGAAGGTGTGAACTGCTCGACTTTGGATGCAAGCTCTAAAAGTGCTCGCCATTCGGTCTTCTTATTTTCAAGAACCCATCGTCTATCGTCGTTCTTCCGATTCCAACGAAAAACCATCCAGGCAACTACAAGCGCAAATACTGATGGAAGGGCAGCGATGAAAAGGCGCGCAAGAAGGGGATCTTGTTCAGGAGTAGACGCACACTTGGCGATGACTGGCGTTTGCGCCAATTGGTCCACGAAAAGAGCGACCATCGAAACAGCATGAAGAATCATGACTCTCACCTTGTATCCTAAATAATGACACAGGTTATCACCATGAGCCAGACCCTGAAAGCCGTTCGCGGGACGCGCGACCTGTTGCCGCCGGAGACCGCCCTTTGGAACCGCATCGAGGCCACCGCGCGGGATGTCTTTGCGCGCTACAACTTCGGTGAGATTCGCACGCCGGTCTTTGAGGACACGGCCCTGTTTGCTCGCGGCGTGGGCGAGGAGACCGACATCGTCTCCAAGGAGATGTACACGTGGGAAGACGGCGAGCGGTTCGACGATAAGAAGATGATTGATGAGTGGATCAAAAGAAATCAGCCTGATGAGCAACACCGAGCTCAACACCAAATCCAGGCTGATCGCATAAATGTCCAGGGCAATCCTTCATTTTTAACCAAATTAAACGCGCTTGGTGTTCAACTCCAGGTTTACCGAGGCGTTCAGCAGGGACTACATTTGACCGGGGTGACCGAGTTTGTGTGTTTTCGGCCTGCTCTATCGACAGACGCCATTTCCGCTCTTGTAAAAGCTCGTGAGCTTGCTAAATCTGATCCGTCGAGTCAACTCCAGCAGGGTCGCATTGAATTGCGGCTTGTGATTCCTACGTCTGCGCCCCCGAATCCGTGGATTGATCGATGCGATGTCATTGTCGAACAATTCGAGGGACAGTTCTTCGCCTCTTCCCAATCTCTGACCCTACGCCCGGAGAACACCGCCGGCGTGGTCCGCGCGGCCATCGAGCACAATCTCTTCGAGAGCGGCCAGTTGCAAAAGCTCTACTACATCGGCCCGCAGTTCAGGCGCGAGAGGCCGCAGAAGGGGCGCTACCGGCAGTTCTCGCAGATTGGGGCGGAGGTTATCGGGCCGCCTTCGTCGGGCAGCGAATCGCCGCTGCGCGACGCGGAAATTCTGGAGATGCTGGCCACGCTGCTGGACGAGCTGGGCATCACCGGCTGGACGCTGGAGCTGAACTCCGTGGGCTCGGCAGCCGACCGCGCCCGTTACAACGAAACGCTCCGGGCCGCGCTGGTACCCGTGGTCTCGCAGATGTGCGCGGACTGCCAGCGGCGCGCCGTCACTAATCCGCTGCGCGTTCTGGACTGCAAGGTTCCCGGTGACCAGCCCATTATCGAGAAGCTGCCGGTGATTGCCGATTCGTTGGACGAGGAGTCCAAGAAACACTTTGCTGCGGTCACATCGGCGCTGGATGCAGCCGGCGTCCCCTACACGCTGAACCACAGACTCGTTCGCGGTCTGGATTACTACACCCGCACTACCTTCGAGTTCACCCACGGAGGACTCGGCGCGCAGAACGCCCTTCTCGGCGGAGGCCGCTATGACGGCTTGAGCGAGATGCTCGGTGGACCTCGTGCTCCGGGCATCGGCTTCGCCATGGGCGAGGACCGGCTGGTGCTGACGCTCCTCGCCGCACTTGACCAAAACTCCGCCGTACAGCAAAAGGCCGAGGCCTTCATCGCCCCGCTGGGCGAAAACCTGAATGCCGCCTCCCTGATTCTGGCCCGCGAATTGCGCCATCAGGGACTGTGGATCGAGCTAGGCGAGGGCAGTTTCCGACTGAAAAAATCCTTTGAAGCGGCCGACAAAACCGCCCGCCACATCGTGATTCTTGGCGAAGACGAGCTCAAATCCGGTATTCTGACAGTGAAGAACTTCTCCACAGGCATACAGACCAAGGTTCCCCGCGCGGAGCTGGCTGTCTTTCTTTCTAACTGAACGGGGCGGATTCATGGTTTCCCACCCTAACCGCAAAAACAAGAACGCGGCGAGGGTGGGGCACCTAATCATTTTCAAGATCAGCAAGTAAGTAAAGGACAGAGGTAGTGCTGGATTTTTTAGGAAATCTCGAACGGACGCATTATTGCGGCGAGTTGCGCGCCGCGCATGCCGGCCAGAATGTTGTTGTGATGGGCTGGGTGAACCGGCGGCGCGATCACGGCAACCTGATCTTTCTTGATTTGAGAGACCGCACCGGCATCAGCCAGATTGTGCTGGACAAGGAACTGACGCCCGACGGCCACCTGAAGGGCGAGCAGGTTCGCCCGGAGTACGTGGTCGCCGCCGTGGGCAAGGTGCGCCTGCGCGATAAAGATTCCATCAACCCCAAGATGGAGACCGGCGAGATCGAGATCGAGGCCACGCAACTGCTCGTCCTGAACGACACCCGCCTGGCGCCGTTTTCGCCTTCCGAAGAGGCCATCCAGAACGAAGAGGTCCGCCTCAAGTACCGCTACGTGGACCTGCGCCGCCCGGAGATGCAGCGCAATTTTCGACTCAGACACGACATCACGCTGGCCATCCGCGACAACCTCAGCCAGCAGGGATTTCTGGAGATCGAAACGCCCATCCTCACCAAATCCACTCCCGAGGGCGCGCGCGATTTTCTGGTGCCCAGCCGCGTGCATCCCGGCGAGTTCTACGCGCTGCCGCAGTCGCCGCAGATCTTCAAGCAGATCCTCATGATCTCCGGCTTCGACAAATACTTTCAGATCGCTCGCTGCTTTCGCGACGAGGACCTGAGAGCCGACCGCCAACTGGAGTTTACGCAGGTTGATCTGGAGATGAGCTTCCCGCGCCAGGAGACGGTTTTTGCCGTGGTCGAGCAGTTTCTTGCGGCGGCCTTTGCCGCGGCCGGCGTCACGCTGCCCACGCCCTTCCCCATCATTACTTACGATGATTCGATGCGGCGATTCGGCAGCGACAAGCCGGACCTGCGCCTGCCCGGACTCATCGATGTGCGCCCGGCCTTCACGGATGAGGCTCTGGCCACGCTGCAAATCGATCCCGCGCTGCCCGTGGTGGCGTTGCGCATTCCCAACGTGGGCGAGCTGAGCCGCAAGGAGCGCGAGGACAACCACCCGCTCTTTGATTTGAAGAAGGGCGCCAAGTTCATTGACGATTTCAAGCGGCTGGCCAAGGGCTACCCCGAGGCCGCGGTCAAGGTGCGCGAGCTGGTGGGCGCGGTCGAGGCCGACTTCGTCATCATCGTCGCCGGCGATCCGGCTCACCCGGTCAAGGCCAGCGACACCAAATTCGCCGGCCGGCTCTCGGAGCGCGAGATCAACGTCTACTCCGCCGCCGGCAACTTCCGCACTGAGTTGGCAAAAAAATACGCCGACCGGCACGGAGCTTTTGCTGTCACGGAAAAAGCCGTTCAGGAGGCGAACGCGCGGAGTGGCGGAAAGTGCGTTGATGGCGCGGCGGCCTTCCGTCCCATCTGGGTCACGGACTTCCCCATGTTCGAGTACGACTTGGCAACTGCCAAATGGATGCCGGCGCACCATCCGTTTACCGCGCCTTACGAGGCCGACATGAAGAACCTGGTCACCGACCCGGCCTGTGTGCGCGCCAATTGTTACGACCTGGCGATGAACGGCCTGGAGCTTGGCTCAGGCTCCATCCGCATCCATCGCAAGGACGTGCAGCAGCAGATCTTCCAGTCGCTGGGAATCACCGACGAAGAGGCCCGCGCGCGCTTCGGATTTTTCCTCGACGCGCTGGAGTACGGCACGCCGCCCCACGGCGGCATCGCGCTCGGCCTGGACCGTATCGTCATGCTGCTGGCCGGCGCGCCCAGCCTGCGCGAGGTGATCGCCTTCCCCAAGACCGCCAAGGCGGTTGACCTGATGGTGGACGCGCCCACCACGGCCACCGAGCAGCAGTTGAAGGAACTGCACATCCGCGTGGCGCTCAAGAGCTAGCGCTCTTCGGCCGCAAGAAAAGAAAGGCCCGGACTGATGAGTCCGGGCCTTTCTTGTTGAGCGCAAGCGCGCGTTTGTGTCTGTTACTTTTCGGTCACCAGGGCGTTGATCAGACCTTGGCCATTGGGGCTGCCCCAGCCGGTCACCAGGTCATAGCCCGTTCACAGCCGAATAGCTGCCGGATTTGCCGCTGGTGATGTCGTGGAAGTCCGTGCCGTAGCTGGAACTCACGCCGAACGCATAGAGATAGGGGTTGATGAAACCGAGGCTCTTGTAGCCGTCGGCCACCAACTGTTGATTGACCAGGGCCATATAGGCGGCCCACATGGGAGCGGCAAAGCTGGTGCCGCCATATGTGTTGGCCAGGCAGGCATTCTGGTCGGCGCAGGTGTAGAAGGTGAAGTTGGCATTGGCCGAAACATCCGGGCCGTTGCGATAGGTGGTCGAACCCTTGTTGGTCGAGTTGATCACGCCGGAGAGCTTTTGCCATGCAGGAATCGCGATCTTGTCCGGCGAGATGCCGCCGCCCGAATCCACCCAGGCGGTTTCCGACTTCCAGGCGCCGCCCGCGCTGGCGGTTATCAGGTCCGTGCCGCCGACGGAAACGACATTCGCATCGTCTGCCGGCCAGGCCTCGACTCTCTGTCGACCAGGTGGAGCTGTCGCCCGAGGCCGCAAAGAAGTTCTGGCCCTGAGCCGCCATCTTCTGGAAGTAGGGGTCAAGCGTGGTTGGATCGGCCGGCGTCCAGCCCCACGAACAGCCAATGGTGGTGGGCAGCGGGTTGTGGGTGGTCATGGCGCTGATGATGGCCGTATCGGTTGAGCCGACGTACATCACCAGGCTGGCCAGCCCCGGAGCCATGCCGAGAGCCTGGGTCATGTCGAGGGTCTGCTCGGTGTCGTCGCAGTTGCCGCCGGCCCTCGTATACACGCAGCTGGTGCTGGTTCCATCCACGGAGAGCAGCGTGATCGGCACATTGTTGGTCTGCTTCACGTTCTTGTAGTAGGTGGTCAGGTCAGCCAGATCGGTGCCGTAATACTCCAACAAACCGAGGTTCTGGCCGGCGCCGGTCAGAGCCGTTCCGCCGTAGTAGGCGGCGCGCATGTCGCTGCCCAAAAACGAAGCCGAAGGGCCGGAGCCGGTGGTGGCATGGGTCACGGCCTCCTTCGCATCAATGCCATGAGCCGCCGCGTAGTCGTTCCTGTTGACCAGCATGGGCTGCGGAATCGAGTAGTTGTCCAGGCCGGAGATGTGCCATAGATGGAAGGGAAGATCCGTAGTGGGTTCGCGGTCCGCGGCGTAGAAGACGCGGTTCTCGGTGGGGTGCTGGTAGGTCCGCAGGTTGATATGGAAGGCAGCTTCGATGGCCGAAACCGTGCCCTTGACCTGCACATCCATCCCATCGCGCGAGCCGCCGACAACCGTCAGGCCGTTCGCCTTTGCGAAGGCGAGCACGGCGTCATAGTCTTCCTGCGTGGGGCCAAACCGCGCGGTGAACTCCTGCGGCGTAAGGAATTGCCGGTAGGAGGCGCTGGCCGGATTGTAGAGATCGGTCAGGAACGTCGTCCAGGCCAGCCTGGTCGCGCAGCGGCAGAACGATATCCAGCTGCATCTGCTGGGTTTCAGGCAGGCGCCCGAATCAGCTGCGCTTGCCCGTTGATAACTGCATCACGCACATGGCGCGTCTTCAGCGATTGCGCATGGCCGGACAAAGTTCCGGCCAATAGAATCGCCGCGATGGTCAATACGAATACTCCGATTCTTCTGTTCACATTACCTCCTGTCAGGACTTGTTAGCGGGGGAGTTGCTGATCCGCCTTCAAGGAGACTATTTGCCAATTGTGCGTAAGCACACCACGGCTGTCAACCAAAAAACCGCCCTTTAGTTGACCCCTTCTGTGTAAAAAGTCTCTTTGGGAATGAATAAGTTTAAGGCTGACTGGAGCCGGCAAACACACCTTTCTTGCAAGATGCGCGCTGAGGCGGTGCGCCGCCCCGCAGCATCCCTGGATTCTGCTACACTGATTCAAGCGCAATCAAGGGGCCAAAAGCGCCAGGCCGCGCCCCAAAGATGCGCTCCTGCAACCCAAGTTCGGGGAGTGGCTCAGCCTGGTAGAGCACCTGGTTCGGGACCAGGGGGTCGGAGGTTCAAATCCTCTCTCCCCGACCATTCTTTCTCTCACATTCAAAAAGACTTAAGCGGATTTTTTTGCTTCGTCTTTTTCCTCGATTTTCGGTACATTTCGGTACAACCGAAGACAATTCAAAGCCGAAACCGCACTTTTCAGACCACTTCCTGCGGAACTCCACGTCCTCTTTAATCTTGTCGCAGAGATCGGACATGCTCTCATCCGCGTGCCCTATCCAAAACTTCCGAAGACCCTCTGGACATTCGGTTCGATTGCGCAGGTGCGTGTTCCTGAAACGTCTGAACGCGTGGTGGCCGGCCTTGTGGGTGCCGGTGAACGGGTTGGAGGAGTTCCGGGCATTGGGCATCGAGTTCATCAGTCTGCACGAGGGTGTTGACACCTCGACGCCAAACGGTCGGCTAGTGTTTGGTATCTTTGCCAGCATCGCGGAGTTTGAACGGGAACTCATCCGCTCCCGTGTTCGCAGCGGCTTAGTTGCGGCTAGGGCAAAAGGCAAAAAATTGGGGCGCCCGCGTACTGTGGTGGATGCTGAACAGGTCGCCACGCTCCGAGCCGCTGGCGCCTCGTGGCAGGTCATCTCGTAGCGGCTAGACATTGGCGTCGGCACCGCCTGTCGAGCCCTCCAGCCCCCTTCCAAAAACCCATTGGAGGCCGCCCTCGTAAGCGCCTGATTCCACGGCGCCGGAATCGGCCGGTTTTTCCCTTCCGAAAACATGTGATTCTGGAGGAGCAGTCAAGCTAGGGTAGGGGCGGGTGTGGTAGCTGCCGCACTAGTGGCGGCCAGGGAACCGCTTTATGAGGTACCCTGCTGAGACGTCAGTCAATTCTTTCGCGACTGGCGTTAGGATGGAAGGGTCACTCGAATTCTGAGGGGTACCCATTTGAATCAGCAAGGGATAACGCTCGGCCAGCTCGAAAGCCACCTTTGGGAGTCTGCCAATATCCTTCGGGAGCCGGTTGACGCAGCCGATTTCAAGACCTACATCTTCCCTCTGCTATTCCTCAAGCACATCTGTGACGTCTGGGATGAAGAGTACCAGGATGGACGAGGAAACAGCCTCGCGGATGAGTCCCGTAGAGGTTTGGACGGCGCGAATCGCTGCGCCGGGAACGCGCATTCCTTCACTGTCGCGAATCGTTCCATTCAAGCTGGAGCGATCAATCTGTGCGGTGCAGTATGCAGGAAAAATCAGCAGAATATGAATGTGGAGGATGAGCTGTGCCGGACGATATTTCATCGCTAATCCCCCTTGAATTGGAGTAAATACACGTCTTACCGACACGAAACATTAAAGTTCCGATGACGTAAGCAAAGGGAAAAGAAATTCAGTTGCGGTAGGCAAATCACATTCATGTAACCGACGAAAAGGCGTGTCCAGTCACAGGAAAGTAAGCATTTCGCCGGCCAGTCCCGTTCTCATCTTGCGGCTGATTAGTGATGGAATCTGCCGGCATCGTCTGCGAAAGGAAATATTACCATACACGAGAGAAAATTGATTGCATTGCATGGAGCGAGCGCATTCGCGCCGGAGTTCCTGCTTTGTGCGCAAGAGTCCCGGCGCGATAGTCACTCTGTTTTCAGTTTCCTGACCGGTCTTGGCGCACGAGCCATTTTATGAGCAAGGGAGCGCCGGTAATCCGCCAGCAGCTTTTCGCGGTTCTGGCGCAAATCCTTGCCGGTTGGCCGGGAGGGATAAGGCCGGTTGCCCATCATTCCCCTCCAGAGAACGCGGTTGAAGGTGTCGTCATCGACGCGATCCGCATCCCTGAAGTCCATCCCCCTGGTGACTCGCGCCCAGTATTTGGCATCTGGCGTTGGGTTCATTGCAGGGCAGTGCCGGAGCTCGGCAGCGGCAGGCTCGTGCAGTAGAGAATCGCCGCAGGGGTGGCGGTAAAGCTCCATGCACTTGGCGTGGTGTTGAAGATGTCGCTCATGGGCGTGGCCAGCGCATCATTCAAATTCATCGGCTGCAGGCCCATGACCTCTTCCATCGTGCGAATGAAGTCAAGGGTGGTATACGCCGTGGAGACGATCCGCATTCTTCACATATGCGCCCGCGACGAAGGCCGTGGTGCGGTGCGAGTCGACGTGATCGCCGCCATCCTGCGAGTCGTCTTCCACGACAAAGATCAGCGTGTTGTTTTTGTAAATGGGGCTGTTGGCGATCTTCTGCACCACGCAGTCCGACCGCGTAGTCGTTGTCGGCCACATCGCGTTCCGGAGTATTCACGCCGTCGATGGCAGTCGCGAAGTTTCCGGTGTGATCGTGCATGAAGCGAATCAGAGTCAGATTCGGCAGCCCGCCCTTTGCGTAGTTGGCATCGAAGTCCCGCTCCCACTCCTTGAAGCGATAGAAGTCCGGAAAGGAGGGGTCGAAGCCGCGGAAGTACGGATCGGTGAATGGCGTCAGAGCGACATTCGAAGAGGGAGCCACGATGGTATTGGTCGAGAACGGATCGTGGCTCAAAGGAGTCTGGCAACTGGGCTCGTTATAGCAGGTTGTGTCGATGAAGAAGCCATAGTCGCGCACCGTGAGACCCGCGCGCAACGCGTTGTTCCACAGATAGCCGGTATTGATTTCGTCGTCCGGTCCATCCGGCGCGTCCGCGTCGGTCTGGCCCGGCAAGCAGATCCTCGCCATCCGGTACATTCGGCGAAAGCGTTCCGCCCGGCATCAGCGGATCGGAGGCCTGGCGCTGAGCCAGAGTCGGCAGCGCAACGTTCACGCTGCGATTCATGCCCTCGGTGTCCAGGCTGAGTCCGCGCTGCGCGTAGTTGACCGGGAATTGGTGCTCGACGACATCGGGAGCGCGAGCCGAGGTGCTCCACGGCCATCCGTCGTTGCTGACTTCAGCGGTGGCGAGGAAGTTGTCGAGGGTAACGAATTGCTGCGCCAGGTTATGCTCATTCGGCGTGATCGCCTGGCCAAACAACGTCAAAGCCGGATCGCCGTTGCCGCGTCCCAGATCGCCCAGAATCTGGTCGTAGGTCCGGTTTTCCTTGAGGATATAAATCACGTGCTGGATGCCGCTATGCACCGCCGCCATGGTGGCGGCAGCGGTAGGAGCTCTCCACGGTGGCGAAGTGGTTGTTCGCGGCGACCTGTGCCGTAAGCGCCGGAAGCTGCGCCGCGAGGCCGGTGAGCGGGAAACTCAGCAGTCCGGCTTTGGTCATCTGCGGATTGTACTCATTCGCGGGCATGCAGGTGGGGTACCCGGTGGGTCCGTAGACATAGCACCAGTTGATATTCGGGCCGGTCGGCGACTTGGAATTGACCACATACGCCCATGTGCCATCGCTGCTGATGCTGATCGAGTTCGGATACCATCCGGTCGGAATCAGCCCGATAACCTGGTCGCCTGTTGTAGACGCCCAGATTGGTTCCAGTTCAACTGCACCACCGCGACGTTGTTCAGATTGCCATTGGTCACATAGAGAGTATTTCTCATCCGGCGAAAGCGTCACGCTGTTGGTGTTGGCGCCTGTATAGGGCATCAGCGAGTAAGCAGACATAGTCGCCGGCGGAGCGATGACCGGAATGGTTTCAATCACCTTGTATTGCGTGGCGGGCTGGCTCTGGGTGGGAGGGCCGACGTCTAGCGGATTGAGGTCAATTACGTCCACTGTATCCGACTCGTCTTCGGCAACATAGAGCAGTGTTCCGGCTTTGTTCAGCGTCATCTTGTTGGGCTGGCCCTTGACGGGAATGCGAGCGTTGACTACCGGCGTAGGTTTTAAAACACAATCTGGCGCAGAGGTGCCGTTGATGCAGGTTTCACCCAGGTTCACCACGTCGATCTCGCGGTCGCGCAGGCTCGACACATAGGCAGTTGCGCCTGGTCCGCTGCTCCCCGCTATCACCACCCAGAACGGATACTCGCCGCCCGGCGTGCCCGGTCGCAGGCGAACTGGCGGCCTTGCCGGGACGCAGATCAAGTTCCGTTCCTTGCAGCGTCCCTTGCATCCCTTGCATCGAATTCGTACTCGGGTCCGACTGCCATTGGCTGAGCCAGACAGCCAAGCCTCCAGTAAATACTGGTGATCGAATCGTTGTAATAATTTGCCACCACCAGCGCCTGGCCATCGCTTGAAATCGCCAGTCCGGCAGCCATCGGCGCCACGTAGACCGCAGCGTTGACAGAGGCAAATGAGTTGTTGGGCACCGGAAGACCGTTGCCTGAGGTGTGGCCCTCGACAACTGTCTGTGGCGGATTATTGCTGGGCAGATTCTGTCCCAGATCAAGTTCGGCCGCTGGCGCCCAGATACTATTGGTTTGCGTGACAATGTGCACATTGTCGCCATTATTGTTCGCAAGAGTTCCAGTCCATGGCGAGTAGTACGGAATCGGATCGGTACCGAAGGGAGCATCGCCCATTCCGCCGGAGACGTAGAATGCTGTGCCACTCGGATCCCAGACAATGCCGTGGTAGGCGTTGGGGATGGGGATCGCTTGCTTGAAGACCGGAGTGTGATTCGAGATGTCGAAGATGAAGACGTACTCATTCGACATGTTCGGGTCGAACATGGGGAACGGCCCCTGGTAAACACGATTAAAGCCGCTGGTAAGAACCAGCAGGGTGTTGTTATCCGGACTGATCGAGGTGCTGACCGCCTGCCCCGCCAGCCATTCCACAGGGGCTACCTGCGGATCATACGGATCGGTCACAATCATGCCGGTATCCAGAAACTGGAAGCTGGAACCAGTAGTTGCCAGCGGCGTAAGTGATTGAGACATATTCGGAACGGCCTGGGGCATGTTATAGACCGTGATGGTGACCGGCGCGGAGACAGTACCCGTCCCGTTGGAGGCAGTCACCGTGTAAGTCGCAGTAACAGCCGGAGGTGGCACAATCGCGGATGGCACAGCCACGGCAGTCCCGGTGATGACGCCGGTATGGGGATCCAGGCTCAGACCGATTGTGGTGAGATCGGGGCTCACGCTATAAGTAAGCTGCGCTCCGCCGGTGTTGCTGATGGCTGGCTTGTTCGCTGTAATCGGCACCCCTGCGACATAGACCGGAGCGGGAGCGCTATATGCCAGGCCCGACAGGGTCGTTGAGTTATTTACTGTGAGAGTAAAGGTCGCCGTTGTGTATCCAGATGAATTGGAGGCAGTAACCGTATAAAGGGTAGGACCAGAAGCAGCCGTTGGCGTCCCACTAATGATGCCCGTGGCATCAATACCGAAGGCGGGCGGTGGTGGCGGCACGGAGCTTATAGTCAGACCATTCGGAAGCGGCGGATTGATGCTGTACGCCGGAATCGTGACACTATTCGCATTCACATAAGTTGTGGGAGCCCCGCCAGTGCTGGTTGGAACATTTTCCTGTATCGGAATGCCCACTGTGTAGACCGCATTGCCGGGAATATAGACCAGACCCGCCGGGGCTGCCAGAGCCGGCGAGGGAGCGTTATTCACCGTGATCGTCAGAGTCGTCGTCGCATTGCCGCCCGTGTTGGTCGCCGTCACCACATAGCTGGCCGAGCCGGTTATAGCTGATGGCGTACCGCTGATGATGCCCGTGGTTGTACTAAAGCTCAGGCCGGATGGAAGAGCCGGATTCACGCTGTAGGAGATTACCGTTCCGCCCGTATTGGTCGGAAAGTTATTCGTGATCGGCGAATTGACGATGTAGTTTGCCGTGTTAGTGGCATAGCTGAGGGCCGTGGGCTTTTGATCGTTTACCGTGATGGAGAGAGAGGCCGTTGCGCTGCTGTCCGAGCCGTAGGCAGTAACCACATAAGTGGTGTTGCCGGCCACAACCGTGGGAGTTCCACTGATGACTCCGGTGGAGGAGTTCAGGATCAAGCCCGCGGGTAGCGGCGGACTTATGCTGTATCCGTTCACAACTCCGCCGCTGGTGGTCGGGGTGTCGGCGGTGATGGCCACGCCCTTGACGAAAACCGCCGAGGGCTGCGCGTAGCTGAGCGTAATCGACGAACTGCCGCCGCCGTGTCCGCATCCGCAAAGAAGAACCAAGACTGCCGTCAGAGAAAAACCAAGACTACGCATCGACTGCATGGAGCCCACCCTTTCGCTTATCACCTGAAATATTGCCTAATCGCTCGCGGACAAGTACCCAAAGAAACGGCTGCACAGACCGAATTCCGCCGTCTGGCTACGGTTCTTAGAACAAACGCATGACTTTTTAAGGGAAGAAAAGAAGAAGGAACACAGCCCCAAAATGGGAATTCGGAATATAAAATGGGCCCATAACTCGCAGAACCCGATTCTTTGCCTCATCGTATACACAACGGCTCAGGCAACTGATGCTATAGTCTCATGTGCCGATAAAACCGTCGAACGAACATTTAGGCGCTTGTGCTATGCAGAAGGAGAAGTAATCATGTCCATACTTTCACGTCGTACATTTCTTGAGCTGGCAGGCATGGCAAGCGCCGGCCTCCTCGGCGGATGCAGCGGAGGCAACGGGAATACCGGATCGGATAACTTCTCGGTGCCTGTTTTCTCCGATGTGCATTTCCAGCCATTTATCGATCCGTTTAATTCAACTAATACAGCATTTAATATGGATCCTGTAATAACGCAGGCTAATACGGCTCTCATAACACAGCTTGTTACGGCTGATACCTCTGATTGGCCGGCAATCTTCCTGGGCTCGCTGAATGCGTTGAACTATCCACCTTCCCCGCTTGGCACCGACACCAACTATGCGCTGCTGAACAAGGCACTCGAAAGCATCACGTCGAACCTGGGGGCGGCTCCGGCGGTCCTGTTTACAGGTGACTTTCTTGGCCACGACCTGTACCAGCTTTACACGACGTATTTTCCGGGCGATTACTGCCGACGCCGATGCAACTGCGTTTGTCGACAAGACACTCACATTTGTCTTGCAGCAGATCAGAACAGCGGTGGGCACCACCCTGTCTACTTCGCGCTGGGCAACTGCGATTCCTATACCGGTGATGGGCCGGACAGCACCTTTCTTGCCAACAATGCACAGCAGTTATACACGCTGGCGTTGAACGGCGTCAGGGAATCAGGCGGATGTTATCAGCACCATTCATAAATGGCGGATACTACTCCGTAGAGCCAGCGGGAATGAATCTGATGATCATCGCGCTGAACACGTTCGCGCTTTCCCCAGATATTACTGTCGAGCCGACCATGATTGCAGAACAATTTGCGTGGTTTGATGCCCAACTTTCCCAAGCCAGCTCGGCCGGCAAGAAGGTGTGGCTGCTGATGCATGCGCCTCCTGGCGCGGTTGAGAGCACAACCGGCAATCCGGCCAATGACAATGGCCAGATCACGGCAGCCACGATGATGTGGGTTGACAGCAATCAGGATACAGTTCATAGGCATCATTGAAAAGTATCCCGGCGTCATTGCCATGTCTCTTGCCGGTCACACGCACATGGACGAATTCCGGCTGATGTCGCCGGGCAATGCGCTGGCAATTACCGCGGGCATCAGTCCGTTCTTTGGCAATTACCCCGCCTACAAAATCTTTACTTTGGATGGCGCGAGCCTTGCGCCGATCGACTATTCCGCTGTGAACTGCAACCTACGGTGACGCCTGCCGCGTTCAACAGCTATTACACATTTTCACAAGTCTATGAACTCGAAGGCCCTCTCGCCGCTTCGTTCGCGGAACTGTTTCCCACACTGATCGCATTAAACGCGGCAAAGACGCAATACCAGGGCGCATTCTACTCCGGCAACAACACGTTGAATCCTATCACCAGTACGAACTGGAATCCTATAACCAGTATGAACTGGCCAGTGTACTGGTGCGGCATCGGATACATGGATGAACAGGAGTTCTTCACGGCCGTGAACGCTTTCTGACATTTGCCGGCGCACGCCGTTTTTTCTCTGTTCCCTGTGCGTTCTTCCTGGAGTTGGCATCCGCTTGAATTCCAGTGAAGAACAAAGAGTAGAAGCGATTTGGCCTGTGAATACCTTTCTGGCGGGAGGATATTACTCTCTCGATCTATTTGACGGCCGACTGAAGGTGATCGGGCTGAATACGATCATGTGCGCTGCTCTGATTCTGGAAGATTATTCTGCGGGGTCAGCGCGCAGCTCACATGGCTCAACACGCAACTTTCCGCTGCGCAGAGAGCCGGCCAGAAAGTGTGGATCGTCATGCATGTTCCAGCTGGAATCTATATTCCAGGAGTGACTGAAACCAGCAGTCAACTGACAGCCGTCGCGATGATGTGGTATGACGAATATCAAACCAATATCCTGAATCTTCTCGCAAAATATACCGGGTTAATATCTTTTATTCTTGCGGCCATACGCACATGGACGAATGCGGAGTAAAAGTTGCCAGTTGAGTCGTTCCCCTTGGTTGGGCAGCCGAACTTATCTGCGAACAAATAGAAACTCAGCAACTTGGAGATCATCAATCGTCGGTTGGGTTATGAAATCTCAGCCCCAATGATGTTGCGCCGCACCATGTCATCTGCAAAGTTTCGGATCGCCAGCGCAAGCCAGGGGAATGATGCACTTCAGCCAATGCTATTCACAGACACCTTCTGAAATGGCCGGATCGGGCAGATTCGGCCATGTGTTTCGTTGGGTTTAGCGAGGCTGTATTCGGAGCGTTGTTACAGGGCGATTGGGGCTTGTTCAGGTTGCGACGAGTGGAAAAGAATATGACAGACAGAAGAAATAGAAGCATCAGCAGGCACAATATACAACCAGTTATACACATGGACCGGCCGTAACTGATGAATAACCGATCTGCTTGATTCAGTAACAGATCGGTATTTTGGCGAGTTACAGTTTCAAATATCCTGCTGCTCCACCAAGTGCAACAACACCATTGCTAACAAGCGCGCCTCTTTAGTGCTGCCCGGCTCTATGGCCGCGAACGGTCCTGAGGAATCCTCGCGCTGGACGATTTCCACAAATCCCTGTTCACATAACTTCGCCAGTGAGTCTTCGACTTCTTCACGGCTCACATTGCGCTGAGATTTCCGCGTGACGTAATTCTTATATTCGCAGCCTTTCTTTCCGAAAGTGTGATCAAGAAAGTGCCTGAGTTCCTCAATTTCACGGTCACCAAGAGCGTCCAAAGCTGCTACCACAGAACTGCGAATCTTAGGGGATCCATCCTCAGCAACGTTTCCACGGTCCATGTGGTTCTCTCTGCAGAGATTGTCGAGAAAGTGTTGCCAGTGATCTTCTCGCAATTGGAGCTTCAAGCGGTTTGCGGGACCACCCGGAATCGCCAAAGGCACAGCGGGCACCGCGACCGTACCTTTGCCTCTGCACCGCAGGCAGCGCCCAGTTTCTTGACAGACACTGCAGGGTACATCGACAATCGAGTCCCTGCTATAAACCACGCTGCCGTCAGCCCGAAAAGCGTTGAAACGGCGGCCAGTTATATCCCGGCCAATGCTCCGCCCTCTGTGAGTCTCCGTCCCGATACTGCCTGTGCCGTCGCATACGAGACACCTGCCGTCGTGGTTACGGCAGAGACCACACTCTTGCTCAATGCTTTTCATGTCATATCTCCGTTAAAATCAAATGATGCATGCAGCACTCCGCCCAAGGTTAACTGCATTGCCCGAGAAAAGGTCAGGTTAGGCGATAACGCCAACTCAAACCAGAAATCAGACAACTCGGCAGGGCTTCCTTGGCTTAGCCAATGCAACGCAAGTATTACTGCGCGCTGCAACGACAACGGGTTCTGTTTAACATGATACTCAGTCCACTTAACAAGCAGTTGCTTTTCAACCCTTGCCGGTTCGATCTCGGCGAAATGATTGATCCACCACTGTTTAGGGCGATCAGCAAGGTATAGTAAGTCATTCTCCTCGAGGTCGTTCAAGATCGCAGAGTCGTATCGAGAATCCAATAAGGCTTGAAGACGTCGGCGAAGCAAAGGGTGGCGGCAGTTCAGGGCAGCCCCAGCCAGCGCAGAGCGGTTCCACGTCTTGGGCGGTTCTGGACACTTTTCAAGATGCAGATAGACTGCTTCAAGTACTGACACATCCAGATCCTGGTCAGTCAGTAACTGCAACAGTCGTTCTGACGACGTTAGAGAGCCCTGTTTTTCACCATCTGGAGGCTGGAGCGTTTCCATATGCAATTCAACAATGCGTTTAGCCACCGTTAAATCCGAGACGAACGGGAGCAAATGTTGCGCCACTCTATTGTGCGGATTTTTCGAGAGAGCCGCAAACGACAATTCAGCAACGTGAATCTGAGCGGGGATGCGTTCTTCCGGCTCGGCATCGCCAAAAGCTTCAAGGATTACAGTGAAGGCAGAATCGCGCCAGTCCTCGTTTGTCACCAGGGGCATGTGTGTAACCCATGCTGCGAGGTACTCGGCCTCGGAACGCATATGGCCCTTCCAGCCCGGGACAAGCGCCCGCAGGAGGCCGCCTAAAAACCCAAAAGCAGCGTAGCTCGAGCAAAACACATCGAGATTGTGGTACATTCGGTCTGCGACTGGCTTGGCGAGTAGCGCAAGACGTCCAGCCTGCAACAGAAACTCGCACCATAAGGCGCGTTCTCTAGTGGCCTCGGGAGCCGGCATACTACTGAGAATTTCTGCGACTACCTCGAAGATGCCGCCCAAGTCGCCGGCTTCGGCAAGCGCTTTTGCTAAGCGCGCCAGAGCCAAAGCCTTTCTGTCAGAAACGACAGACATCTCCTTGATTCGGAGTACGATTCCAAGCATTGTTGCCGCCGTTGCATGTCGTTTGACGGATCGGACCGCTGAGCAGGCGAGGGCAGACTGAAGTCCAAGAGACGCTTCCGAGTCTGGTAGGTGCACGGCGAGGTTACTCGCAAGCTGGAGCAGTTCTGCGGCTCGGGAGTCCTGCAAGTGCACTAGTCCTATCTCGACACAATCAAGAAGTAGTTCTGCAGCAGTTCTTGATTCTGGAAGAAATGCCGCACGCTCCATGATACGTTGCAGCAAAGGCGCCATCCTGACTGGGTCTCGCACGCTTCGCACGAGTGCAAGCAAAGGCTTCAGTATACTGCCCAACCACGGTGCGATATCCCTGGGAGGAGGATGCTCCCCCTCTCCGAAGAGCTTTATCAGTTCTCCGATCGGCTCTACGACGAGCAGTTCCGCATCAGCGGGAATCGTCTCCCGACTAAGGGTATCAAGTATCTCCTCGATTTGCCCGGGCCTGTCCATGAGCCTTGCCACTCCGTTTACAACTAGGTGTAATACGTTCGGCACCTGATCAGGTGACAGTACTCCCACGAGCCTCACGACCATACAGATTGCCTCAGCCTGGATCTTCGCGGCGTGACTTCGGCGTTGCTCAAACCCTATGCTAGTCTCGTACTCACCGGACGATTCTTGAGGACTCATTTCCGCGATACACTCCAGACAATCGGCTACTTGGCAACAGCGATTCGTAGTAGCATCTCGATCGTGGCTGTTCGATAACGCAACGGTCACTACCTCTGATCGAAGGTGGGAAAGCTCGCGCCGAATACGCCAATCATTAATGTCCGGCCATAGCATACCTGCTTCATTCACACAGCCGCATGCACTCAATGCCAGCATGGTGTACCAACGTGCAGCTGAAGGTCCGTCTTCGCGCACTTGTTTGAAGGTTTCCGCTTCAGCCATACTCACGAGTTCAGTAATGAGGCTTGGGTCTCTGAGATCAAAGAATGCATTGAGCAACAACTCATCTGTATCTGCGCCCTGGAGTAGTCCACTCCGATATTGCCGCGCGGCGTCTATGAGCATGACCCGCGCGGCGTCGTCGCCACTAGCCATCAACCATCCTCCGATGGTTTTCAGTGAATCGAGCGCGAGTTCCGAGTCCGTGAAGTCGATTCGCCCGACAGTGTCCGCGCGGAAAAGTATAGCGGCCTGTTCCTTCGCGCCGGCTTTGAGTAGTGTGCGTGCCAGCAATTGCCGCATCGCTGTGGGTAGTTGTTCCCCGTTTGGGCCACCAGCGCTCAAGCGGGCTTGCAGGAACATACGTTCCGCCTCTGTTTGTCTGTCAAGGGCTAGCAAGGTGGCACCCCAAATGACCGTGATTATGGCTTGGAGTTCTTCGTTGCAATGGCGTTGCCAACCCACAAGGCGATGAGTGAATGCAGCGAGAAGGTTGCCCCGCCTTGTTTTGCCTATTACGCGGAGTAGAACTGTTGACAGGCAGGCATAAGCCTCCGAACTCTTACCACACCACCTCGTCTCCACCTCGTCGAAAACCTCACCGAGAAGTAGTACGAGCGAGTTCGGATCTGCCGTTTGGACTGCAACGAGCAAGTTCTCCTCGAGTAGGTCGAACGCCTCGTTCGAAATTACATCTTCTTCGTCAACCAGACACACGAGTAAATTAAGTGCAAGATATACGAGTCTGAGGTTTGGTGATCGCGAAAGCGCAGGGAACACCGTCTTGCATAGAGTGAAAATATCGGATTCATGAAGCGCAAGCTGCCGGTGGATCCCTACGATTGACTCAACCAAGAGTGTTGCAGGTTCGAGGCTTTCGGGGTCGCGCAAGATGTAGTGGACCTCCTTCAATAGGTCAATCAGCGCAGGCTCGAGAATCTCCAGCAAAGCCTGACCGGGTTCCTTGCCCCCAAAGGCAGACAGGAGGCGAAGTGACATATCAGATATATCCTCGTCAGCCAGCCTGCGCATATCGGCGAGCACCTCGGCCATCCAATTAAGCCTATTGTCCGGTGAAGTTATCCAACGCGTGGCACGAAGAAACCCGGCCAACTTCTCGGCCTCAAGACGCTGCTTTGCTTCGTAGGCAACATCTGCCCGTTGGGCGATCCCGCGGGCAACCTGGCAGGCATCCTCCATAGTAGAGGGAAAGGAGCAGCGGCTGTTATAAGACCCACGGACGCTGCGATGAAGCGAGCAGAGTTCAAGCGTTCGTGAAAGGAAGGTTCTGCATCGCATGACGGAGAGTCCTCTGCCGGAGGAGCCTTCTCCAAGGCTTGCGCTGCCAGGTCCTCGGCACTATTTCGATCGCCGCACACATAGAGGGCGTGAGAAAGAGCCGCCGTGACGATACAGCCAAACTCCGCATCCTTCCCCGTCGAACATCGGTCGACTAGGGACTGCAGACCACGTCGCGCTAGGTCCCGATCTGGATGCTTTGCCCATGCGTCCGCAGCTGCAACGCAAGTCTCATCATCCCGCACACTGAATCCAGCTATCATGTCCAGCAGCACCTCTTCGGTTGCCGTAGTGCCCTTGCATAGCTGCCGGAATCGCGTGATCAGTACCGCAACGAACGACGGGGCTGCCCCCAACCTTTCGGTTTGATCGAGAAGAAAATCAATGATGCCGTCCTGGCTGTTCCCAAGAGCCGTCAAGAACGCACACTTGCTACGCTCGTCCACATTACGGGCGTCCCGTTCATATTGATCCCTCATCCACGCATATAACGAAGAATCAAGCCTGGTCCGAGCAAGAGCTGTGATACGCTCGATGCGTTCCTGCGCCGAAGAACATGCCAACAAGTCCGACCGTATCTTTAGCCACAGGTGGGATTGTGGTCCAAGATAGCCGAGCAGTGGAGCGATTGCGTCTAGTGGAAACGACTCGGCTAGTTTAGCCAGCCCGGATTGAGAACGCGCCAAGTGCAAAGCAGTAGACAGATCGTCTCGCTGGAAACACGCCCGGAACAGGATCCGATACGTACTCCGTGCACTCAAGACATCGTGGGTTCTTTCGAGTATCAGGGGTACAAAGCTTGCCCGTGCAAGTTGAATCAGCCGCTCTATGGACGGCGAATCTCCACCGGTTGCATCAAGGTGAAACGGAAGTTCCTCTAGCGCCCTCGTCGGACCGTCAAAGCTGTTATTGCGACTAGGATCCGCCAACCCGTCGAAAAAGTGGGCCAGGGCTGCATGAGTGTCTTTGCGCGTGTCCTCGGTCGCTAGGTATTTCTCACTCGACGCGAGTCGGAACTGGCCGTGGTAGAAGTCGAGCAGTTCGCCGCGTTGCATCAGGTAGGGACGCAGGAGTTGTACGAGGGCTGCCACATTGCCCTGCGCGTCACCGGGAGAGAGCAGTTCCACGAGTTCCTGCCGACTCAAGCCATGCCGACTCGCGTCCAGCATGGAGACAAACCGGGATACCAGTTCAAGGCCGATCTTCCGGCCGGAGGTGTCACGGAAACCGTCGTCATCCTCAAGTCGCTTCAAGACCCAGATGAACAGCCCCTGTGTGTTCGACGGCAGTTGCGCTATGCGGTCGGTGATCTCCTCGTACGTGCCTAGCGTGCGGAGTTCCTCCAAGGCGACAAGAAGGTACAACGGGGTGCCGGAGTCGGTTTTGGCCACCAGCGCCGCGCGTTGGTCGTCGGTTATGGACTTTCGGTACCGGTGCAAGAATTCCCCGATGATGGCTTCGCGGTCTGGTGTGTCGAGAGGCTGGAGTTCCACAGCCCGGGGTGGTTGATGCCGCTGCCACAAGCTTTCCAGCGCAGGGTCGCCCAGGGTGGAGAGGATGATGCGCGCGGTTGCCGGCAGCTCCTCGGGCAGCCACGACCAGCCGGCAAGCAGGGTGGTGGGATCGAACTGGTTGATGGCGTCGAGGAGAATCACGACGCGCTTCTTGGCGGCTGCTTGCTGGAGGATATCGACGAACGCCCCCCGGAGCTTCTCCGGGTCTTCAGGTATCTCCGCCGTCAGCCCGGCACCGGTCGCCAGCTCGTGGCACAGTCGCCGCAAGGTCCGCCGCACGTCGGTCGAGCCGGGACTGGCCCCCACGAAATGCGGAATCACCAAGTACTGCGGGTGGGCTACCCGGTAATCCTGGTATAGCTTGCCCAGCAGCGCCGACTTCCCGCTGCCCGCTGCGCCCGTCAGGCACAGATAGCCATTCCCGCCTGTGCTCTCAGCGTGCTGCCTAAGCTCGTTCCAGACCGGCTGACGGCAGCCCAGCACAAAGCGCTGGACCCGCTCCTCGATGAACGCCTCTACCGCCGCGCTCTCCTCAGTGAACTCGTCTGGTTTCTCCCCGGTCGTAGGTCCGAACTCCTGGTCGATGCTCTGCTTAAGATCCGCGCAGACCCGGTCGCCAAACTCCTTCAGGCTGATCAGCCGGCGAGATTGGCCGTCCCACTGCGCCCGGTAGATGAACGGTTGGAGACCGGCCTCGACGAGGGCATTCTTGAGTTCGGCCAAGGCGACAGCGCCGTGGCTGTCAGCCGGCTCGCGAAACTCTCCCGGTGCAATCTCGACCATGGCCGCTGTGGCTGACGGATCGCGGAAGTAAAAGTAGGCAAAGCCGCGTTTCGCGAGGTCGCGGTCCAACACACCGTAATAGACCTCATCAGCCGTGATGGAGCGGGTCATACCGGGAGGCACCCACCCATACCGGCCACCCAGCATGCATAGGAACCGGGGCCGGCATTCATCCACGACTTCGCGACAGACCGACATCGCATCCTGGTCCGAGGTCACGCCCCAGCGCAGGTCAACGTCGACGAGATGGATACGCCGCTGTAACAGTTCCTGCCGTAGTCTCGGAAACACAAAGCGAACAAGATGATCCCGCTCGGATTGCATATCTCGGAACGTCGAGGAGATAAAGACGCGCACTGTCCTCCATGTGTTTGCCATTAGAATCCTCTTTCCCACGAATGTGCAGTCTGACGCCAGTCATAGCGGCCACCCAACAGGACCAGGAAATTGTGGCCGGGCAAGATTTCCTGTGCATGCCACAGTTCGTCAACACAAATCCGCATGATGCGATGATCGCGTCAGGCTTCTCCTGGAACTCCCCAACGCAGGTCAATCGCCTGGAACTGAAAACCGCGCACAAGGCAGTAATGCTCCAGGCGCGGGAAAACGTCACGCTGGAGAGCGTTGCGCTCTTCCTTCAGGTCACTAAAGATAGAACTGACAAAGACTCGAATAACCGGGCGGACTCGTGAACTCATGTGTTTCCTCCTGAAGTGACCCTTAGCAGCTCTCGATCGCGCGCCCCAATCGCATCTCGAATCTCCAGGTGAAGAATAAGCTGCCGTAACGAGTTGGAGACGCGGTTGAACCGCAGGTCGTCCCTGGCATTTGTCAGATCGGCATACAGCCTGCTAACAAACTTCTCATCGTCGTTACGTACGCAGAAGAGAAACATCAAGGGCATAAAGGCTCGCTTTCACCGCGCAGACAGCACACAACAAAGCCGCCCGCAGTCGAATAGATGACGCCGCAACCCTGGAGCGAAATTCGCAATCAGTTTAGCAGCTGGTCGAGAAGGTGACCCACCCAAAATGCACTGCTTTTGTACCGCCGAGATGCCAATTCGCGCGATGTTAGCGAATTCAGAGGATGTGATCTGATGAATCTTTAAACGACCCCATATTAATAGTGGGAAAAATGATGCTTTTTAGCGACAACCATGTGAAATATATTTTCGGCTGATACCTCGAGCTGACGTGCGGGGGGCGGTTCAGCCGCGTAAAAGCCCTCGCCGCCTGGTTCGCCAAGCCGACGGGACATCCTTAATGCAATCTCGGTACAACTTCGGTACATTTGAAGGTGAGAGAAAGTCCGGCCTTTCGTCCCTAAGCGGCACCAAATGAAGCACGTCCCGGGGAGAAGCGCTGGCTGTCTTGAGCCTCTTTTCGATTTTGCAATGGCGCGCTTACTGCTCAATGCGTATGGTCAAGAAGTCCGTGGACCTTCATTCAGGATGACAGATTTGTGGTAGATCGATCAGTTTATGTGGAAGATTAGAGCATACTTACAGATGGTGTAGAGTGCGGCGTAGACCAGGAGGTCCACGCAACAGCCGGCCGGGAGGCCGGCGCTACAGTTTGGAGGCCGGCGCTACAGATTCGCGACCCATCGGCACTGTGTAAGCAATCGGAAATCAACTCTGCACCAACAGGCAAACTGCTCTAACAAGTCTGGATAAGAAGAAAGCCGCAACCATAACGGATTGCGGCTTTTTTTGCAGAACAACGATGCGGATGTATTGCTTCCGAATTACATTTCCTTGACGCCTTCGACGAAGGCTTTGAGTTTGCGCGAGCGGGAGGGGTGGCGGAGCTTGCGCAGAGCCTTGGCTTCGATTTGGCGGATGCGCTCGCGGGTGACCTGGAAGCTCTGGCCGACCTCTTCGAGCGTGTGTTCGGAGCCGTCTTCGAGGCCGAAGCGCATCTTGATGACGCGCTCCTCGCGCGGGGTGAGCGTGCGCAGAACCTGCGAGGTGTACTCCTTGAGGTTGACGCTGATGACCGCTTCGGAGGGCGAGACGGCGCCGCGGTCCTCGATGAAGTCGCCGAGGTGAGAGTCTTCTTCTTCGCCGATGGGAGTTTCGAGCGAGATGGGCTCCTGGGCGATCTTGAGGACTTTGCGGACCTTGGCGACGGGAATGTCCATGCGCTTGGCGATCTCTTCGCTCGACGGTTCGCGGCCGAGCTCCTGAACAAGCTGGCGGCTGGTGCGGATGAGCTTGTTGATGGTCTCGATCATGTGCACCGGGATGCGGATGGTGCGGGCCTGATCGGCGATGGCGCGGGTGATGGCCTGGCGAATCCACCAAGTGGCGTAGGTGGAGAACTTGTAGCCGCGGCGATATTCGAATTTGTCGACGGCCTTCATGAGGCCGATGTTGCCCTCCTGAATAAGGTCGAGGAACTGGAGGCCGCGGTTGGTGTACTTTTTGGCGATGGAAACGACCAGGCGGAGATTGGCTTCGATCAGCTCTCTCTTGGCCTGATCGGCGTCCATGTCGCCCTGGATCATTTCGCGCTGGGTGCGCTTGAGCTCGACGATGAGGACGCCGGCGTCAACTTCGATTTTTTCGAGGTCGGCCTTGCAGTTTTTCTGCTGGCGGCGGTACTCCTTTTTGAGCTCGTCGCTGCGGCTGGATTCGTGCTTCTGTTCGAGGGAGCGAATCTGGCGCTCGAGGGTGCGCATGGTGTCGACGGTCTTGTTGACCTTGTCGAGCAGGCGCTTGCGCTCCGAGCGGGGTGTACTTGAGCTCGCGGACGATGCGCGAGACCAGGACTTTTTCGCGGGCGATGGTCCAGCGGGCTCGGCGCGCGGCGGAGGCCTTGGCCTTGGAGGCGCTGAGGCTGCCTGCTTCTCCTCGAGGGCGGCAATCTTCTTCTGGTGCTTGGCGAGGGCGTCGATGCGGGCGACGGTGGCCTTGACGCGGGCCAGCACGATCTCTTCGGTGAGCTCCTCGTCGTCGAAGATGACGACTTCCTTGATGTTGCGCACGCCGCGCTTGAGGTCCTCGCCCAGGGCGATGACTTCGCGAATCACGATGGGGGAACGGGAGATGGCCTTGAGGACGCGCATCTGGCCGCGCTCAATGCGCTTGGCGATTTCGACTTCGCCCTCGCGGGTGAGCAGGGGGACGGTGCCCATCTCGCGCAGGTACATGCGCACCGGGTCGTTGGTTTTTTCCATCGTTCCTGGCGTCAGATCGAGCTCGACGTCTTCGCCCTCTTCGGGCTCGAAGTCCTTGTCGCCGTGGAACTTGGGGCCGTCCAGCAGGTCGATGCCCTGGGTGCCGATGGTGGTGATCAGGTCGTCGAGATCCTCGGGCGAAGTGGCCATCTCCTCGGGCATCATCTCGTTGACGTCGCCGTAGGTGAGATAGCCCTTTTCCTTGCCGACCTCGATGATGGTGTCGACATCGTGCTCGTGGCCGGGTTCGTGTTCGTGCTCGGGTTCGAATTTTTCTTCATTTGCCAAAATATTCCTACTCTCTAGCGCAAAGCAGATTCAGCACCGAGTTGCGCGCCGGTGCGGAGTTCCGAGTCCGGTTCAGGGCGCGCGAAAAACGACTCCCAAGGAAAACGGAAATCGGCGCATGTGGACACGAACTTGAGGTTACCCGCATAAAAGATGCGGATTCAGGAGTTTGCTCGGAACAGGATGACAAGCGCTTCAGGTTTCACCTGGGTCGCCCGCGAGCCGCAGCTCATGGTTGGGGCAAAGTGGCGCGCATCCGCACAGAGATCAATAGATTACCACGTCTTACCTGACCCAGTCCAAGGCAAAAACGGGTCTGCGCCTCGGTGCCTTGTTGGTAAACGTACCCGCCGAAATGAGCAAAATTGCACATTTCCGCTTCTGCTTCCCTTTATATGGACGCGGGAAAACGCATATTTGATGCAGGATTTACGGCGTTTAGTTGGTCGCGGTAGACACGCTATGGCGGCATGGATTGTGCAACTGGCGCAGGGCACGGTCCAGATCGAGCTTTTGCTGGGTCAGCATAGCCAGTTCGGCATGGTCTCCGCGGCGCTCGGCCTCGGCGATGAGCGCGCGCAGGTCGCGCTGGCGGCGCTCGATGGCGCGCTCGTGAATCTCCTGGATGGCGCTCTGGACCTCGGTTTCCTCGGGGGGACGGGTTTCGGCCAGCAGCGTCTCGGCCAGCAAGGCGCGCTGCGCCTCGTCCTCGACCACGTCCATGGGGTCGCGGGCCTGGCGGGCGGCGAGGCCTGCAGGGCGGCGAATGCGCCAAGATGCTCAAACCAGGAGGGTTGCTCGGCGAGCGCCTGGGCGGCGAGACGCCGGGAGCGCTCGAACTCGGGATCGTCGATGGCCAGGGCACGGAGCAGGACCCGCTCGACTTCGGTGAGCGTGTGGCCTTCGCGTTCGATGTGGTCGCGGCGGCGGAGCGCGGCCTGGCGCAGTTCCTCGCGCAGGACGGCCGAGTCGATGCCCAGCTTTTGCGCGGCGTCGGCGGCGAACTGGTCGCGGGCGAGCTTCTCCGGCATGCGGCGGATGTGGGGCAGCAGGAAGTTCATGGCCTTCACCTTCTGCTCCGCGCTGGCTCCGGGAAAGGCATGGCTGCGCCCGCTCGATCAGGTAATCGGCCTGCCGCCGCGCGCCGCGCAACGCCGCCGTGTAGGCCTCCACGCCGCGCTCGCGGATATAGCGGTCGGGGTCGAGGCCGCCGTCGAGGGTGACGATCTTGATGTTGAAGCCCTCCTCGGTGAGCAGGGCGATGGATTTTTCCGCGGCATTGGAGCCGGCGGCGTCGGGATCGAAGTTGACCACGACCTGCGAGGTGTGGCGCTTGAGGATCGCCACCTGCTGCTCGGTAAAGGCCGTTCCGCTGGTGGCGATGACGTTCTGAATGCCGCGCAGATAGACGGAGATGCAGTCCATCTGGCCCTCGACGAGCAGGGCAAACTCAAGCTGGCGAATGGCGGCTGCGGGCCTTGTCGAGATTGAAGAGGACGAGACTCTTGGAATAGAGCGGCGTCTCCGGCGAGTTGATGTACTTTGCGCCGGCTTTGTCTCCGGTTTCGAGGGTGCGCGCGGTGAAGGCGATCACGCGGCCGCTCTCGTTGCAGATGGGAAAGATGACGCGCTTGCGGAAGCGGTCGTAGATAGGGCCTTGCGAGCCGTCGCCCTGCTCCTTGGAAGCTGAAAAGGCCGCTGGCGCGGAGGGTTTCGTTGTCGGCCATGCCGCTGAGCCGGTCGCGCAGGGCGTTGAAGCTGTCGGGCGCGTAGCCGATGCGGAAGGTCTTGATGCCCTCATGGAGTGAGGCCGCGGCCGGCCAGGTATTCGCGAGCCAGAGCGCCTTCCGGCCCGCGCAACTGGTCTTCAAACCAAAGTGTCGCCGTCTCGTGCAGTTCCAGGAGTTTGGCGCGCAGGCGCGCTCCGGCGGCCTCTTCCGGCGAGGAAAACTCGCGCTTGGGCAGCGGAATGCCGCACTTGCCGGCGACGATGCGGACCGCCTCGGGGAAGGGGACGTTCTCGATTTTGGCAACAAAATGAAAAGACGTCGCCCGAAGCCTGGCAGCCGAAGCAGTGGTAGAACTGGCGGACCGCATGGACGGAGAAGGAGGGCGTTTTTTCCTTGTGGAAGGGGCAGAGGCCCTGGTAGTTCTGCGCGCCGGATTTGCGCAGGCGGATGTAGCCCTCGACGATCTTGACGATGTCGGCCTGCTGCTTGACGGTTTGGGCGAAGTCGGACATGGGGGCTGTATAGAGGATAAGGCCGGAGGGCCGGGACGACACAGCAGGCGAGAAGCTGCTCGCAATTGACCAACAATCTTGAACGCACAGAACCTGATAAGGCGCTGCACCCTGGGTTCGCTCATATACAAAATTTGCTGCGCTTCAAATGAAGGTAAACTTGAAGACATGTCTAGTGTTTTTTGTCTCCTCGACGAGGGCAGTAGAATTGCCAACAATCATTGCACCAAGAAATACGCCTCAGTTAACTTCAAGTGGAGGATAAAGACTTGAAACCAGAAGACTACGTAAGAACTGAGAGGATGCAGATAGAGGCGTGCCTGTGTGTTTTATTGTCCGAATACGAGGATGGTGCGACGAAATCAGAGCCTTCGATTCGTCTGCTACTCCTATTTTCTTCGCTGCTAAAACTTAGGCAGCAGGCGAAAGCAGCGCTGATGCTTTCCGAGGAGGTCTGCGTCGAGGAGATTCTTTCCATTAGCCGAACAATGGCTGAAGTTGCTATAAATGCGGCCTATTTGCAGTTTGCAGACGACCAGGAGATCGACCGCTACAAGCACTTCGATACACAGTCTCTTTATAAACATTCCGCAAAATTGCGCCCACACACTACTGTACCCCCTAATCAAGAGGAGCAAACGAAACTTGATGAGGTCGTAGCCTTGGCCAGAGCCAAAACCAACAGGAAAGATACCGACCCAACTTGGAGTATTAATAATCTTGCTCAACGAGCCGAGTACTCGGACAAGAAAAGCAGTATCGAATTGATGCTGATTCTCTTTTTAACTGTCTACGCCAACGGGCATCAAGCCGTTCATGGAACGATAACGTCTGTGCGGCCCTTTTACCAGGCCCTCGAAACTACAGTCGTGCCTAGAACCGAAGAGCGTCTCCAAGATCTCGGCCTCGCACTTCATGCCGTGAACTTCGTGCTCTATATCTTTGGGTTATTCGTAAATAGTCTCCTCCATCTTGGAAAAGAGCGGGACTTAATCGAAGCAGGAAAGCTGCAATCCCCGACAGTTCCTGTGCCGTGACAGGATTCACGTCCATCTTGACTGCGAGTCAGCCCAAGAGTAGCGTCAAATCATGCGGGTGCGCGTCTTGGGGGGATAATCATGACCGGGATTCAGTATGTGACGGATGAGGAGGGACGCAAGGTCGCGGTCCAGATCGACCTTCGCGAGCACGCGGAGTTGTGGGAGGAGTTCGAGGATGTTCTGGTCTCCGAGTCACGCCGGAACGAGGAGAGCATCCCGTTGGAAGAGGTCAAGGAAGAACTTGTTCGGAGAGGCAAACTCGGATAGCGGATCAGATTAGAAAAACATTCCTCAGGGGCTATTGATCCCTGCAAAAGAAATGTCCTTACACCGTCCCTACGGGACTCCGGAATGAATCTGTGGACTCCATTTTCCCCACGCTGAAGCGCGGGGCTAACAAACACTGCGCCTCCGGCGCGTTTGTGCGACATTCCTTATGCAGTCCTCAATAAAGCCCGATTTGATTTTGTCGCAAATGCGGCACGACTGAAGCCACCCCATCGACGAAGACCCGTCGATGGGGACCCCGGCGAAGTCGTGCCCTGACGCTTCTTGCCACACCATATCCTGTAAAGCCCTGAATCTGCAATTTATAAAAAGCTTGAGACTGGACTGACCCACTGCCCCCGCGTATGCAGCCGTGACAGCCAAGGGGACAACTGAGTAGAATTCCAACCTGACGATGGTATTCAGAGCCGGTTGCTGTGAAGCAGCTTAGCGAAGCGGGTGAAAGAGGTTGCCCGCACCTTCAGGCCGGACTGGGCCACTATCGCCGAACCCGGGAGGAGTGTATGCGAAACATTACAGTGTTCCTGACCATAATCCTGGCTGGCGCAACGGCGCTGGCGCAACAGACGGTGCCGCCACCGCCGCAACCGGCCCCTGACAAGCCCGTGGCGGCCAACCCGTCCACGGCCAGTGCGCCCACGGCAGTTCAGACCGCCGCTAATCCGACGGCTGCCAACGGGCCGACGTTGGAGGTGACTTTGAAATTTATTCAGGACAAGGTGAACGAACAGGGCAAGATTGTCTATGTGGAATCTGAGATCAACTCGCTGACCGGAGAGAAGGTCGAAGAGAATGCCTCATTGGGATTTGCGCACCGGCCGGCTGCCGCTAAAGCGAGCCCGTCCCTTGCCCGCGGTCCGATGAAAAAGGGCTATGCCGGCGCCGCCGGTCCGCCCCCGGAGCAATACGCGGATACAGAAGTTGTGGCCGTCAATCCTGCCGGGATTTTATCCATCAAGGAAACGGGAACGAAAGACGGAAGCGCCGAGGTCGGCGTGGGTTGTGGCGGCGGGTACGGAGGATTGGACAAAGGTCTGGCCGGTGAATTTCAAGAACGCCGGAAAGCTGGAGGTGATCAGCTCGGCGGACTACAAGCACCGCATGAATCCGGCGATGACGTACCAGGATGATCCGGCGTACTTTGAGCTGGTTGTTCATATGGCAGCCGGAAAACCCGTGACACAGCATATCCAGACGGTACCCAGCAACCGGCACGCCAGGAGTACGGAGACGGATGAAAGCATCCAGGAATTTGCAATTCATTTCCGGGATGAAGACGCGGCCAACCGCGTGGCCAAGGCGATGATTCACGCGATTGAGCTGTGCGGCGGGGGCAGCGCGCCGGAGCCGTTCTAAACAGGAAGTTACAAATGCGAAGCGGATTCCGAGCCTCGCGCTGAACTGAATTTGGGAGAATATTATGCGCATTGTTACTGTGTTTTTTACGATGGTTCTGGTTTCCGCATCCGCGTGGGCGCAACAGAGCGTTCCGCCTCCGCCGCCACCGGCAAGTGAGTCGCAATCAAACGCTACAGTCCTAAAGCTTCTGCATACGGGAGTGTCGGAAAGAGCGATTCTGCATGTCATTTCCGCTGCAGGAAGCACGTTCGATACCTCTGCCGATGCGCTAGCCGCGCTCAAACAGGCCGGGGCCAGCGAAGCAGAACTCAGAGCGATAGCGTCTTCAGGCGCGGCGCCCGCAAGCGCACCACCCGCTGGCGCGCAAACAAACAGCGGCCCATCCCTCGCCGAGACTATGAAGTTCATCCAGGACAAGCTCAACGAGATTGGCACGGTGAACTTTGCCGGCTACGTCCATGATGCATCCAACGACACCGATGGGGTGCAGAAGTTCTCTACCACCATCAGCAATGCAGTTGCCAATCCGGGCGCCTGCACCCTCAGTTATCATCGCCTGGTCTTCAATAACGGCAGAAAAGAGCACGATGAGAATGTATTCATCAATCTGCGCGAGGTGAAAAACGTCTCAGTGCTGCCGGATGAGCAGGATTGGCAGATGTACCTGGCGCGCATCGGAGACTCCACCAAGACGGTTAAGGATGTTCCGGAAATTATTGCCCTGGTGTTCAAGCTGAAAAATGGTAAAGATCCCACTATTCGTTTTTACGAGCAGGAGACAGCCGACCACGTGGCCAAAGCCATGATTCATGCCGTGGAGCTGTGCGGAGGAGGGCCTAAGGCCGAACTGTTCTGAGGCGGGCGCATCTCGACAATGGGACGCAAAGCTCTCCGGAGGCGTAAACTGCAAGCGCGAAGTTTTCGGGCTTTGCGATGAATTGTTATGGGGAGAATGTGATGCGCATGATTCCTGTGTTTCTGACGTTAGTTCTGACTGCTTCACTCGCGCTGGCGCAAACGAGTGTGCCGCCACCGCCGCAACCCGCAAATGACGCGCAGGCAAACGCCGAGGTTCTGAAGCTGCTGCGGGCAGGAGTGTCGGAGAGAACGATCCTGCATGTCATTTCCGCTGCAGCCGGCACGTACGATACTTCCGCCGATGCGCTGGCCGCGCTCAAGCAGGCTGGCGCCAGCGAAGCGGAACTCAGCGCGATACAGGCTCAGGGCGCGGCGCCCGCAAACGCACCGTCCGCCGGCGCTGCAACCACCAGCGGCCCATCCCTGGCCGAGACCATGCAATTCATTCAGGACAAAGTGAACCAACAGGGCAAGATCGTATCTCACGAAACTTTCTTCGACTCAGCGACCAGTGAGAGATCTGGGGATATGTTTTGTGACGACCATTCTCAAGTAGTCGCAGTCGACCCGTCTTGCGGGCTGTTCCTCCAGAATTCTACCACGTGGCCGCCGCAGGAAGAAACGGTGATCGACACATGGACCTCGCGGGTGGATTTCAAGGACATCGAGAAGCTGGAGGTGTTGAACGCGGCGGACTACACGCACCGCTTCGGAATGGTTGTTCAGTACGATCCGCCGTTCTTCGAGCTCGTCATCCACCTTGCCGCCGGAAAAACTGTACGACAGCATCGCAGGTGGATCACCGGAGGCAAGCACGGCAAGACTATGGAGGAGGACAAAAACATTGGTGAGTTTGTTCTTCACTTCCGCGACGAAGAGACGGCCAACCGCGTGGCCAAGGCGATCATTCATGCCATTGAGCTATGCGGAGGCGGCAGCAAGCCGGAGCCGTTCTGAGCGGGGCGGCTCTCGACCTTGGGACGCAAAGCTCTTCAGAGGCGTAAACTGCAAGCGCGAAGGTTTTAGGGCTTCGCGCGGATTTGCAATGGGGAGAATGTTATGCGCATTGTTTCTGTGTTTCTGACTGTAGTATTGGCGGCCTCCATCGCGCTGGCGCAACAAAGTGTTCCGCCTCCGCCCCAACCTGCCGGTGATGCGCCCGCCAACGCCGAGGTCCTAAAGCTGCTGCGCGCAGGAGTGTCGGAGAGAGCGATCCTGCATGTCATTTCCGCTGCAGCTGGCACGTTCGATACCTCCGCCGATGCGCTGGCCGCGCTCAAACAGGCCGGCGCCAGCGAAGCGGAACTCACCGCGATACAGGCTCAGGGCGCGGCGCCCGCAAACGCACCGCCCGCCGGCGCGCAAACAAACAGCGGCCCATCCCTCGCCGAGACCATGCAGTTTATCCAGGACAAGCTGAACGACATAGGCAAGGTCGCCTGGGTCGAGGTCCTCCAGGACATAAACGACGGCCGCACAGGGACCAACACCTGCACAAACGTGATCAGCAACGTTGTTGCCGACCAGAACCAGTGCCGCATCTCCTTCGATCGAGAGGGAACAGGTGGTGGCAAGACCTACAAGGACGAGAATAGCGTCTTCTCGCTGCGCGATGTCCAGGACATTGTGGTCAGGCCTTGGGAACAGCTCGAAACCGAATACCAGGCGAGGAACGGCTCCCCCAACGTCATCGTCACATCCACCAACCCGCCCATTACGGTGCTGGAGGTGCGCCGCCCGCACGGTGAGGAGAACATCTTCCGTTTCACCGACGCCAATCTCGCCGACCGCGTCGCCAAGGCGCTTACCCACGCCGTCGAGCTGTGCGGCGGCGGCAAGAAAGAGAAGTTTTAGGAGCAAGTGCATGAAACACATTTTGCGCGTCGTCTTTGTCGTTTGTTTGGCGGTTCTGTCCAGCGGCTTTGCGATTGCGCAACAGTCTGTAGCGCCCCCGCCCAGGCCCGCAAATGACGCGCCCGCCAACGCTGAAGTTCTGATGCTGTTGCGGGCAGGGATGCCGGAAAGCGTGGTCCTGGACAAGATACATGCCATCACCGGCAAGTTCGATACCACCACCACTGCGCTGATCACGCTCAAGCAAGCCGGCGCGACCGAAGCCGAACTGAAGGCTGTGATGTCCCAGGGCGCGGCTCCTACACAGCCCGCGGAGCAGCCGCCCGCCGCAGCGCCACCCACAAACGGCCCAACTCTCGCTGAGTCCCTGAAGTTCATTCAGGACAAAGTGAACCAGCAGGGCAGCTTTGCCTATACCGAGTCTGTCAGCTACGCAAGCAGCGGCGCGGACTTAGGGTCTGTTTTTCAGTATTCCCAAGAATCTCAAGTTATCGCAGTTGATCCGGCCGGCGGGTTGTCCTTCCAGGAACAGACTACGGTTGCGATAAGGGGCATCACCAGTAATGGAACAGCAACCTGGCGGGTGAATATCAAGGATCTTGATAGGCTAGAGGTCCTGAGCTCGGCAGAGTACAAGCATCGCTATGCCCAAGGATATGTGTACCAGGACAGTCCGCCGTTCTTTGAACTTCTCGTCCACCTCGCCGCCGGAAAGACTGTACAACAGCATTCCCGGGCAGTAGTTACCAGTGGGAGACACGGTAAACCCACAGAGTCGGAAGCGAATAAGAACGCTGGGGAATTTGTGCTTCATTTCCGGGATGAAGAGACGGCGGACCGCGTGGCCAAGGCGATGATTCACGTGATTGAGCTGTGCGGCGGGGGCAGCACGCCGGAGCCGTTTTGATTGGGGCATTCATGAGGTGAATCGCATGCGGTTTGTTGAAGTGATTATGATGCTCGCTTTATCCAGCGCAACTGTTCTGGCACAACAGAGCGTTCCGCCTACGCCGCAACCGGCTTCTGATAAACCCGCAGAGAACGGTCCGTCGCTGGAGGAGACTCTGAAATTAATTCAGGACAAGGTGAACCAGCAAGGCAGCATTGTCTATGTCGAATCTGCCAGCAACACGCTCACAGGGGAAAAAATCCCATCTATACAGAATTCCGTAGAGTCTAAAGTGGTCGCGGTTGACCCGGCAGGCGGGCTGTTCCTGCAGAACTCCATCAAGTCCTCGGCGCAGGGAGACACGATGAACCAGACAGCCTCGGTGGGGATAAAGCACATTTTCGAGGACCGGCAAGTAACGACGAACCAGACATTTAACTGGCGAGTGTATTTCAAGGACATCGAGAAGCTGGAGGTCCTGAGCGCTACAGACTACAAGCACCGCGCGAACCCCGCGATGACATATCAGGAACAACCATCGTTCTTCGAGCTCGTTGTCCACCTTGCTGCTGAAAAAACTGATCAACAGCCTATGACGGTTACGGCCGGCAAGAACGTTGGGGAATTTGCTCTCCATTTTCACAATAAAGAGACGGCCGACCGCGTGGCCAAGGCGATGATTCACGCGATTAAGCTGTGCAGCGGGGGCAGCTAGCCAGAGCCGTTCTGAGCGTGCCCTATTCTTCCACCGGCAACTCGCCGGAGAGAATCTGTTCTGGAGTGAATCCGCGCAGACGCAGGGTGCGCAGGCTGAGCGCGTCGCGGCGCTTGGCCAGGCGGCGGCCGTTCGTGTCCGCGACCAGGCGGCAGTGGAACCAAGCGGGAGGAGTGAGCTGGAGGGCGCGGTAGAGCAGGATTTGCCGCGCGGTGGATTTGAGCAGGTCCTCGCCGCGCACGACTTCGGTGATCTGCATGGCGGCGTCATCGGCGACGCAGGCCAGTTGGTAACTGGGAACGCCGTTGCGACGCCAGACGACAAAGTCGCCGAAATCCGTGCCGGCGACAAAACGCTGCGGGCCGAGATTCAAGTCTACGAATTCAATGGCAACGCCCGCGGGGACGCGGAAGCGCCAGTTGAAGCAGCCGGGCTCGGCGATGTTATGCGCCGGGGAATCGGGCGACAGCAGAATGTTGTTCTCAGAACGACGGCATGTGCCGGGATAGACGGGTTCGTCGTCGAGCGGCTCCATATTTCCATTGTTTGGCTCGTTGTGACTTTGCGCTGCAACCGTGCTGGACGAAATGCTTTCATGCGGGGCACTGAGCGCGGCTTCGAGATCTTTGCGCGAGCAGCGGCAGGGAAAGAGAAAACCGCCCTTTTGCAGCTTGCGCCAGGCGTCGAGATAGAAGGCCATGCGGCGGCTTTGCTCATAGGGAGCGAACGGGCCGCCAAGGTCCGGGCCTTCCTGCCAGCGAATTCCCAGCCAGCGCAGGTCTTCGATGGCGGCATCGGCGTACTCGGCACGGCTGCGATCGGGGTCCAGGTCTTCCATGCGCATGACCAGAGTTCCGGCGGCGGCGATTGCGCGCTGGTAGGCCGTCCAGAAGGTGCGCGCGTGGCCGATGTGCAAGTAGCCCGTGGGCGAGGGGGCAAGGCGGCCGCGATAGTTTGATAACGGCGGTGAAGAAAGGCTGGCCATACTGAATATCAGTGTAGCCAGCCGAGGCTGTGCGGAATTAGAAGAATTTGGTTCTGCCTCTGCGCTTACTCCGATACATTTTCGTTTGTTGCGTTCTCGCGGGGGTGATGTTCGTATTGCCCGATTCTCTCATTCAGGTGGTCTGGATTTACTGCAACCTGCACCACGTCCAACTTATAGCCGTCATAATCCACGATGAACAAGCCCATCTGGTTGCCTTCGGGATGGATGAAAATCAGCGTCTGCTTTTTACCGTTACGACTGGTCTCACGGATCATCCGCTCCCAGCCCGGGCCCAGCTTCTGCTCGACCATGCGGGTCAGCTCTTCGCCGTCCACGGGCCCGGTAAAGTGCTCGAACTCCGCCACGTGAATGTTGCCGACGTCATTCTGTGTAGCGGTCCGCGCGATGGCGCTGACGAGGCCCATGAAGGGAATGCGCGTGGCCCGCACATGATAGCGGCTCTCAATGGAGCTTACGACGCCGTCAAAGCCGCCACTGCCGCTGGCCAGCACGGCCACCGGAATCAGCAGGGCCGCAAATACGATGGGAAAAATCAACAGCCGCCTCATTGGTCGCCGCCCTTCTTATTCTTATCCTTATCCTTCATTTTGTTCGATGTGTTCGTGCTCTTTTCCACGTCTCCCAGCACGCCCAGTCCGCCAAAGCCCTTCAACTTGCCCAGGTCTTCCATGTGGATGGGCCCCAGAATCAGCACGATGGTCAGTTCTTTTGGTTCAACGGTGAGAACGAACAAGCCGTGGGGCTCGCCGTTGACCAGCTTCACCATCACATCGGTGGTTTCGCCGGTCTTGCGCGTGCGTTCGCGCACCATCGGCGTCCACTCGCTGGTCTCGAAGGACTGGCGCAGCTTCTCGATCTCCTCCATCGAGTACTGCCCTTCCTTATCGAATTCGTAACTGCGGACGTAGATGCCCTCCAGCCCTTCGATCAGATGCCGTGTGGCTATATCGTCCTTGTCGTTCATGAATTTGGCGGCGAAGGCCAGCATGTTTTTTCCCAGCGTGACCTCAGTGACGTCGGAAGCGCGCGCAGCTAGTTCCTTTTCTACGGCCGGCGGCAAAGGAAACAACGAGATCTGCGCCAGCACGGGCATGGCCAGTGCAACTACCGCAAAGATGAATGTGATGATCCGGTTTTTCATGAAGACACTCCTTATTCCTGGCTGGCGCGGTGGTGAGCCGCGAGTTGATGATTCATGTGGTCGAGCGCGTGATTGGTGATGCGCAGAGCGGTCAGAACCTGTTGGCGGACATCCTCGGCTTTACGGCGTTGCTCCGCCTGGTACGAACTAATTCCGCCGTACAGCGCGGCAAAGACACCCACAAAGAGACACAGCGACAAGGCCACAAGCACTTCGCGTGGAAGCGCGAACCACCGCGGGCGCTCTTTGCGCCGGCGCCGATTCTCCATTAGCCGCTGCTTCAGGCTGGGCGGCGCCGGCCAACGCTCGAAGGACCGCTTCAACTGCTCTTCAAAATCGTCCATCGGTTCAAACTCCACGCGCGTACTCCTTTTCGCGAACGAACTCCTTCAAATGGGTGGCGGCCTTGGCGCGAAGCAGCTTCAGGCCGCGTTGCAGATGGCTCTTGACCGTGGCCAGTGGCGCATTGAGCATGGCCGCAATCTCCTCCGGCGTCAGGTCCTCCTGGTAGCGGAGAACAAGCGCCGCGCGCTGCGGCTCGGGCAAAGTAGCCAGCAGATCTTCGAGGCGCCCACCCAACGGAGATGTTCTGGGCTCAAGCTGAAGGCCGTGATGCTCATTTATCTCGACCCACAGGTGCAAGCCGCGCACCTTGCGCCGCCGGAGCGCATCCGCCGAGCGGCTCATGGCCACGCGGCGCAACCAGAAGCAGGCGTGCGCGGCGGACTCGATCTTGCCCAGATGACGATCCAGCTCCAGAAAAACATCTTGGGCGATCTCTTCGGCCAGCCCGCGGTCGCCGGTCATGCGCAGGGCGAGCGAAAAGACCATCGACTGGTGCTCATCCACGAGTTGTTCGAAGTCGGGCTGCCAGTCACGGGCCATGGGTTTCGCTTCTACTCTCTAATCCGCAGAAATGCGGCGATGGGGATGCAGAGAGTACGTTTTCAGGCGAAAAAAGTTGCAGTAGCAGCACAAAGAAGCCGGAGCGCGTTGGCTCCGGCTCTTTTGCGAAGCGGGCGGCTTGCCGGTGGCGGAAGAAATGGACGCGAGCCTGCCGCCTCGCTTAGCGGATGATGATGACGTTCATGCTCCATGGGGTGAGAGTGAGAGAGATGGGCAGGCTCTGCGCGCCGAGATTGGTGGTCGAGGGCGCGGCCCAGACGGGGGTTGCCGAGTTCGTCTGGTCGTAGATGGCCTTATCGTAGGTCATGACGGTGACGCCTGAAGAGCTGCTTTGCCCGGAAAGCGTAACCTCAACAGCTTCGGCGGTGGTTTCGTTGCGGTTGAACAGGACCAGCGCCGTGCCGCCGCTATGGGTTGCCGCATAGGCAACCACATCCGCCGTATCGCCGGTTACGCTGGCAGTCAGCACGCTTTCGCCGGTGACGGTCACGTTGCTGAAGAGCTGGAATGCGCGCGCGGTGGGAGACATGGTTCCGATGGAACCCGCGCCGGGGCAGGTGGCATCAGATGGTCCGTCGGAGAAGACATTGTAGGCGCCGAAATCCTGCCATCCATAGAGCGATGAACTGTCATTTCCGGCTTGACCGTTGCAATTGCCGAAGCCGATCCACCAGGTCAGGCGCGAAACTCCATCGTTCATCATTTCGCCTAAGACCTGGCCGGCATACAGGCCCTGGGTAATCGACCAGCTCTGCTTGCCCGGATTGCTATAAGCCCCGCCGATTTCACCCACGTAGATGGGAGTATTTGCAGTTCCCCACTTCGCCAACTCCGTTCTGATGGTGTTGATGTTGGCGGTCAGCTGCTGCGCCGCGGAATTCACCAGGAAGGAATCGCTTTCACTGCCCGGAGTCTCGGGATAGTAGTGATATTCCACGAAATCGTAGGGCGCCCTAGACATTACATCCTGATCCCAGGGAGCATAATCGGGATCCACATCTACGCCGACCAGCGTGCTGGAATTGGCCTTCTTGATGAGCGCATAGTAACCGCTGCTTCCCGCCACCGCGGCGGCGTAGGTTGTGGGGTCGTTCTTGAGGGTGTGGTTATCTGTCTCCCAGCTTCCGTATTCCTCGTTGCCCACCGTCATATGGATCACCGTGACGCCGAGGGTCGTGGCCTCGGCTACCCATGCGGCAGCCTCCGTGGGGTCGCCGGGTCCGGTGCAAGCCACGTTGGTGCCGTAATCCGCGGTGAGCGCCAGATTGAGGCCGCCTGGAATGACGATGTCGTTGACGAAATTCGAAAAGGTGGAATTCGGACTGGCATAACTGGAGCAATAAGAATTGTTCGCCCAGTGATAAACGTCGGAGGTTGATCCGCCCGGCCAGCGAACCGCCTTGATGCCGGCGGCCTGAAAAGCATCCACAATTGCGGTTTGGTTGGAGGCCACGTCGTACCAGACGGCCAGATTCATGCCGAGAATCTGGTCGGTGACGGCCGGGCCGAGGCTCGACTGGTTCACCGTGACCGAAGTTGATGCCGCCGGGGCAGAGTAGTTGGCCGTAACCGTGGCAGCGGCGTTCATGGTCACATTGCAGGTGACAGTGGAGGCCGTGGTGCAACCGGTCCACGAAGAGAAGGTATTGCTGCCCGATGTTGCGGGGGCAGTCAGCGTGACGGAGGTTCCGGAGTTATAGGTTCGTGTAAAGCTGGTGATTCCGCCGGTTGCACTGTTGATGTCCGCGGGAGAGACGCCGATGGCCACGCCGCTGGCGGGGCTGGTGGAGTTCACGGTGAGCGTGTATGTGGTTGCCGGAACGGCATAGTTGGCGGTAACCGTGGTTGCGGCGCTCATTGTGACATTGCAGGTGACAGTGGAGGCCGTGGTGCATCCGGTCCACGAAGGAAAGGTATTGCTGCCCACGGTTGCGGGGGCAGTGAGCGTGACGGATGTTCCGGAGTTATAGGTTCGCGTAAAGCTGGTGCTTCCGTTGGTTGCGCTGTTAATGTCCGCAGGAGAGACGCCGATGGCCACGCCACTGGCGGGATTCGTCGAGTTCACGGTCAGCGTGAATGTGGATGGCGGAACGGCATAATTGGCGGTAACCGTCATGTTGGCGTTCAGCGTCACCGAACAGTTAACGGTGGAGGATGTAGCGCATCCGGTCCACGAAAGAGAAGGTATTGCCGCCCACGGTTGCCGGCGCCGTCAGATTCAGCGTCGTGCCGGCCGTTTCGGTTACTGTAAAACTCGTAGTGCCCGGGACGATCACGTTATTCAACGGATTGTTGTAGTCGATGGTTACGCCGCTGGCGGGATTTGTCGAGTTCACAGTGAGCGTGTAAGTTGTTGGCGGCGGAGGATTCGTAACGCCTCCGCCCCCTCCGCAAGCCGTCATCAAAAGGCTCATTCCGATTGCGATGTAAAGCGCCGCGCCGTGCCTCAAATTTTTCATGTTGATGCTTCCTGTCTTTTGAATATCCAGTAAACGCTACAGGCTTTGCGGCACAGTCAGTTCGACTGTTTGCCCTTTGCGCCAGACGCGGAAGGTTTTGGCCGCGCCGCTGCGGACGGTCTGGACAAACTGCTGCATATTGCCGACATCCGCGCCGTTCAACTGGAGAATCACGTCGCCGGCAAGAATGCCCATGGTGTCGGCCAAGCCGCCGTTTTCAACGCCGACTACTACAAGGCCTTGGGCTTTGGTCAACTGAAGGGGCGCCATGTCGTCCTGCAATGACGGGGCGGACCTGAATGCCGAAGTGAACGCCGGCGGGCGGCGCGGCTGGGGCGGGAGCAGCGGAAGGCTCAGCCGCGTTTTGCTGTGCCGGGTTGGCGACCTGCTGCCGCAACTGAGCGGCAGGGACTTCGGGGTGGGGAAAGCGCAGATCGACGGTCAGAGGGCCGCTTTTGCGCAGAATCTCCGCACGCACCACGCCGCCCTGCGGCTTAGTGATGGCCTCGAAGACGGCCGCGCCAAAGGCTTGTTGCGTACAGGCCTGGCCGTTGACGGTGTGCACAACGTCATTCTCCTGAACGCCGGCTTTCTCAGCGGGTCCATCCGCATCCACTTCACGAACCAGGCATCCGGTTTGCCCGGGATGCTTGCGCTGCTCCTTGTCCGTCATCGGCCCCAAGGACATGCTGAAGGACATGTTCAGATTCTTTCCGTAGGCTACCGCCAAAGTTGCCAGCGCATCGGCAACCTGATGAGCAGTTCCCTCGTCTGAGACGCAGATGATTCCATTTCCGGACTCTTTGCCCATGGGATAAACGCACCAGGGGGTTGGGGAGGAGCCGAAGTTCCTTATCTCAAAGAACTCAATGTTCGCATAGGCGATCGAAGTGACAGAATCCTGCGAGTAAGGGGTAGAGATGGAGGTTAATCCGAGCAGGCCCTGGGGCACGTCCTTCACGCCGCTTTCGTTGAAGAACAGGTTGATCCCCAACTCGCTCTGGGTAAAATTCGTCAGCGTGTAATGGGTTGACGTCGCGTACCAGCCTGAGGGGGCAAAGTGCGGAGCGAGGAATTGCAGGCGGTTGGCTGCCTGATCGACTCTAGCCATGTAATGCGGCTGATACCAATGTACATTTCGCGCCAGCGAGTGCGCCGGCGAAACAAGGGCAAGACAAAGTGCTGCTGTGAAGAAAACGCCGCGACGAAACATATGAAACCACCCTTCTGAGCGCTGCCAGGTCTTAAGCCTTAAATGACTCCGTCATCTACAGGCAATGCTGGGGGGAAGTGCAGCGCCGCTGGTGGTGAAGAATCTCGCCCGGCATGGCTCACCTTATATTTTATCGCTTCGTGGTTGGGGTTAGTGCCGCGAACTGGGACACACGAGCTAGAACAATCTCCGGAATGGTGTGGAAGGCGATGCGCGTGGGCGCGGCTCTGAAGGCGGTGAGCATGGTGGCGGGGGCCAGGGTGCTGAGGCCGTACTTGGATTGAGCGCGTCCATGGCGGCCACGAGGCGCGTGCGGTTCTGCTCTTTCTCTGAGCCGTCGAAGAGGTTGAGCGTGTGCAGATGGTCGGGCACCAGGCCGTTCAGATGCACGCCGATGAAGTAGGGCTTCTCGTAGGCGGCTCCCGAGGGCCGCGAAGCCCACAGGCGGCTGAGCGCGGCAATCAGCGTCAGGTTGTCCTGGCACTCGGTCAGGCGAATCTCGCCCTTCCATCCGCGCGTGGGCATGCCGAAGCGGCTCATGGGTTTCTTTTCACTGCGCGGCACGGCAAAGCCGATGACCAGGCCGATGCTGCTGGCCCACAAGCCGTTCCGCGCGCAGACGCATGGCCGCCTTGTGCAGCAGCTTGTGCGCCACCGCCCAGGCTTTTTCCGGGGTGCGCATCTCGGGCGCGAGCACGTGCTGGTGGCTCATCGACTTCGGGTGCTCGGCCTCCTCCATGTCGAAGTCCTCGCCGCGGAGCCAGTGGCCCAGCCGCGAGCCCAGCACCGAACCCCAAACCTTGCCGGCCTGGTCGCAGTCGAGCGCCAGCAGTTGATCCATGGTTTGAATGCCCTGCTCGTTGAGCCGCTTCTCCATGCGCGAGCCGATGCCCGGCAGGTCGCGCAGCTTGAGCTGGCGCAAGGCTTCAGGCAGAATGTCGAGCGGAAGCGCCACCAGGCCGTCGGGCTTCTCCATGTCGCTGGCCACCTTGGCCAGGTAGCGGTTGGTGGCCAGGCCGACGGAGCTGCGCATCATGGGGCCGACGCGCTCCAGAATGCTCCGCTTCACCTTGCCGGCCCAGCTCCATGGCCGCCAGCAGCGGCCGCTCCCGGCCCATCAGACGGCAGGCCATCTCGTCCACCGAGAGCACCGCCGTCACCGGCAGGCAGCTCTCCACGGCCTCGACGATGCGGTGATGGTACTGGACATAAAGCTCGTGGCGGGCCTCGACCAGCACCAGGCCGGGGCAGAGCTGCTTGGCGTCGGCGACGGAGGTGCCGGTTTTGACGCCAAAGGCCTTGGCCTCGTAACTAGCTGCAAGACAACAGGTTGTGTCGGCCATCATGGGCACAATGGCCACCGGCTGGCCGCGCAGCTCGGGGCGCGTGTCCTGCTCCACCGAGGCAAAATAGGAGTTCATATCGACAAAGAGCCAATTGAGCCGCTGGCCATCCTCCGGGCGGGCTTCCGGCGGTTCGGGAGCGCGCGCCTCCTCGCGGCTTCAGGCTCTGAAGCTCCTCCGGCCACTCCTTAGAATTGGAGGGATTGGTGGGATCAGGGTCCGGCGCCGGATTGAGAGGAGTTACCATAGTGTTTCAATATTCGCCTTTTATTCCCCTAAAAGCAAGTGGAAGACTAAAAAAATTTCTGATAATGTTCTTGGCGCACAGGAACTCCGATCCCCAAAATGCGTCAAAACAAGTGAGCCGTTGGGTCCATACAGCGGCATAGCTCCTTAAGTATGTTGTAGTTGGTGACTGACGATGGATAGCCTGATTCAGTGGTTTACGGTATACGAAAATGCCGTTGCCGTTCTGGTCACGCTGGGAGTGGCGCTGCTCGTCGTCTGCTGCCTGGAGTGCATGACTGCTCCCCCTCGCGACAAGGACGACATCTTCAACCGCCACGCGATGTAGAGAGTCCATGAGCGCGGCGGCGTTTTGCAGGTTACGAAAAACCCGAACAGACGAAATGCGCTTTCCCTATGTTCTTCCATTAGAAAATTTGCTTTCGTAAAAGAATTGCCGGACAGGCCACCACATCATCTATTGATGTTCATCACTGCAAGATCATGTTGAGATTTGATGTAATATTCCACCAGCCCAAACCCTTGAGGGCAAAGGATAGATAATCGTATGTCTCTTCACAGGCTAAGGACTCGGGCTAGCCTTGAAGAATTGCGGAGCTGCTGCAGGTTTGTTTCCTTGAACGGCGGAAGGTGATCTCGTCCCTTTCTGCCTATTTGCAACTCGCTTGGTTGCAAAGAGATACCTGACGGTGAAAATCTCTAACAAGAGCGGAGGAAAGGAATATGCGGTATCTTCTCATCGGTTTGCTGGGGGTGGTCATTTGCCCGGTTTTCGCACAGAACGAATTATATAAGCTGTCCTACGAATCCGAAGGGTTGACTGCGGCGATGGGGTGGAACAGCAGGCGCGACACAGACAGTCCCGGCGCTTGCGGCTATGTCGACAAAGAAAATAATTGGGTGATCCCCACCCGTTTTAGCTGGGCGGAAAACTTCTCAGAGGGGCTTGCCCTGGTTGTACTTGACGCAAAGACAAACAGGCACAAAGACTGTTTCAGCACCACCTCGAGTTCGGAATTTCATTATAATGGCGATATAAGTTTCAAAGTAACTTCGAATTGTCAGTATAGCTGGAGTATCTCAGGCGGGCATCTTGGCTATATTGACAAAATAGGCCATGTGTTGATGGAGCTTCCCTGGCCCGTAAAAGGTATGGAAGTAGAGATTCCCGTTAACAAGATCGGTTCTTCCCATTTTCTAAACAGCAAGAAACAGTATGCGAATTTTCCCCCGGATTTCGACGACATTGATCACTGGCATTTTCACCAAGGCTGGGCAATCGTGTATTCGCCGGACGGTTGCCATTATTTACGGAAACAGCCAGATGGCACCATTGGTTATGCTTTTGCACGGTCGTTTGCCGACTGTCGATTGTTCAAACATGGTTTCGCCGCGGCTGCGGCGCAACCCAACAGATGGGGTTTTATTCTGCAGTGACGGCCGTTGGGCAATACCTGCCAACTATGACGCGGTGGCTGACTTCTCCGATGATGCTTATATCGCTGCTGTGAAAGTAGGAGACAAGTGGGGCGCCATCAACGATGTCGGAAAAATAGTCATTCTACCCCAATATAGGGAAGAATTCACTTTCTCTGAAGGTCTTGCTTATGTCAACGATCAGGGCGTCAATAAATATGTGGACAAGCTAGGCCAGACAGTATTTACTCTTGCCCCTGTTCCGAATGGATTGCAGCGGTTCGGAGGAGCTTTCTCTTACGGCCTGGCGATGATCTCTTATTCGGATAGTGTTTCCTCGTACTATAGCAGACGGACTGAATATGTAGATCGCACTGGCAAAGTGATCTTCCGGTTAGGGAATTTAAGTACTTGCGGACCCGTTGACGCTTACGGGATTATAAAATGCGACAGTAATTATGACGCTAAATTGTTCATAAGGTTTGACCTGAGCGGTAAAATACTAGCCAGGACGGAGGATGATATTTCCTTGAAAATTGTCAATCCTCCGCCATGGAAGTAATCAATCCACCGTGGCAAGGATAAGGCTCCGTTTCAAACTCCAAACAGAGCGTCTCGGCGCCACGCCGAAGATCTCCGCGCGGGCCAGCATGAAACGGCTGTCCGTAAGAATGGCAATCGCGAGCTTCTCAAGCTCACCCGCCACGCGCTGTAGAGCCGCAGGGCTGCGGCACTTCATCTGCCGAGCGCGATTATTGAACCCCTGCCTTCAGATACTCCTCAAAGTGCGCCAGGATGCGGTTGAACAAATGCTGCCGCACATCCGGGCCGGCGATGGAGTGCGTCTTGCGCGGATAGATCTGCAAATCGTAGGGAATGCCCGCCTCGATCAGCTTCTGCACAAACTGCACCGAGTTCTCCATGTGCACGTTGTCGTCGCCGGTTCCATGCGCCAGAAGCAAATGCCCCTTCAGGCTGGCCGCCGAGTTGAGCACGGAAAACTCCTTGTAAACATCGGCAAACTCCGCGGGCAGGCCCATGGTGCGCTCGGTATAGATGGAGTCGTAATTGCGCCAGTCGGTCACCGGCGCCACCGCGACCCCGGCGCGGAAGCGATCGGAGTGGGTCATGGCGTAGAGCGTAAATGTTCCGCCCCAGCTCCATCCCCACCAGCCGAGACGCTTGGGGTCCAGTTGCGGATAGCGGGCCAGCGCCGCATCCATCACAGTCAGTTGATCCTCCAACTGCACCGCGCCGGAGTTATGCCAGGCGGCCTGGGCAAAGGCGCGTCCCCGTCCGCCCATGCCGCGATTGTCGGCGTGCAGCACCGCAAAGCCGTGCTGGGCGAGCAACTCGTCGAAGAGCAGGCCGTCGCCCCAGCGGTTGACCACCGTCGGCGCGCCGGGGCCGCCGTAGGGATTCACGATCAGCGGAACGCTGGCTGGGGTTGCGGCGCCCTCGGGCAGCAGCAGCGTGGCGTAGAGCGTTGTTCCGTCGTGGGCCTTCACCGTCAATCTGCTCCGGCGCGCGCAGGCGGTAAGGCTCCAGAGCGTGTGTCGCCCAGAGGAGATTGCATTTGCCCGCCTCCGCGCACAGCCTGAGTCGTCGGCGGCTCCATGCGCGACGATTGCCGCTCCACAAACGCGCTGCCCACTGGAGCAAAGTTGCCGACATGCGTGCCCGCGCCCGCGCTCAACTGCTTCCGCTCGCCGGTGAAGCTGACCTGCCACAACTGCTGATCGAGTACGCTGCCCTCGTTCGAGGCGTAGTCAATCATCTTGCCCGGCAGGTCAACGCGGTAGACCTCGCCCACCTCGAAGTCGCCCTGCGTCAGTTGCCTGATCCAGTTTGGCTGTCGTGTGAGCCGGATCGGCTTGGTCATAGCTGTAGAGATACAAATGGTTGTGCCCGTCGGTCCAGTTCGTCAGCACAATGCTTCCGCCGCCCACCCAAACGTCGTAATCGTCGTTGAGAAACTTATCGTCCGTCAAGTTGCAGCACCGCGTGCGACTGCCCCGTCTCGGCGTCGGCGAAGTAGAGGTCGCGATGCGCTGGTCGCGGGTCAGCGTTTCGATCCACACGGTCTTCGCGTCCGCCCAGCCAAAGCGCGGAATGTAATCCTGCCCGGCGCGAATGGGCAGGCTGACCCACACCGTTTTGCCGCCGCCAGCGCTGACCACGCCCACGCGGACCGCCGGATTGGGATCGCCCGGCTGCGGATAGCGCTGCACCTCGCACCGTTGCGTGCGTCGGAATCCAATCGGTGATGGGATACTCCGGCACATCGGCCTCGTTCATCTCCAGATAGGCCAGCTGCTTCGAATCCGGCGACCAGAAATAGTTGCTGCGCACGTCCAGCTCTTCCTCGTAGACCCAATCCACCTCGCCGTTGAGGGTGGTTTTGTTGGGCGCGGGAGCCACCATGGTCATCGGCGTTCCCGGCTCCTTGAGCCGCACCACCGCCAGCCCGTGCTCGCGGATGAACGAGATGGATTCACCGTCCGGCGAAAACTTGGGGTCGTCGCCCGAGGCCGCGCCCGTCGAGCCCACCTCCACGCCCGCGCGGGTATGCAGGTCGTAGAGCCACAAGTGGCCGCTCATGTCGAAGAGCAGGTGCGCGAATCCGGCGCCCACAGATAGCTGGCCATCTTGTAGCGCTCGCGATGGTCGCGGTCCGTCTCCGATTCGCTGGCCCCGCTGAATGAAGCGAACTTGGCGCGATTCACTATCACATACGCATCGTCGGAGCCGGGCTCCATCTCCGACAGTTCGCCGGCCACCATGAAGGTGAGGTGCTTGCCATCCGGCGACCAGGCCAGCCCCTCCGGCTGCGTACCGATCAGCGGGCCATGCGCGTAGATCGCCTCAACGGTGAGAGGCTTCGCCATGGTAAGAGGCTTGGCCGGGGTTTGTGCGGAAAGCGGAAACGTTGCAAGCGAAAGAGTGACAATGGCGGCGAGCAGAAGGGCGGTTTTACGAGTCAAGAGAAAACCTCCGGGAGAGGAGCACGGCATCGCCTAGCAGATTGCACACTCAGAGATGCATGGCTTCCACAGTTCAGTGTAAATCAGCGCAGTTACACGAATGAACGCATTAGGCCGTCTTTCGAATTGCCGACAAACCGAAGATTGGGCCGCACAATATTGATTGCAACAAAAGGGCGCTGGGACTACAGCGGTTCCACGATTGCTGTACCCTGAAACCACTACCCTCAAGTGGCATTTTCCTCAAGAAAATGCCATCTTGCACAATGTTAAAAAGGGCACGTGAATTGTGGAACCGCTCTAAGCGAAGGGAGTATGATTTTGGGCAGTTGGGAGTTCAATGAAGAACTGGCCCAGGAGGAACCAATGAAAACACTCATTCGCACAGTATTCGCAGCCTGTTTGTTGCTCGGCTTGGCGGCGCCCTTCGCGGCAGGACAAGACCAGGACGTGGAAGGAAGCAAGGACCATCCCTTGATTTCGCGGTATCCCGGTACTTATATCAAGGACTATCTGACGAAAAAGTTTGATGAGTTCACGCTTCCGCTCGGCAAGACCAGCGACCTTAAATTTGCCAAGAGCCAGCATCTTGAAGGGAAGATCACTCGCATCGTTTACACGCCTCCACCTGGACGCTCGGTACTGGAGGTCTTCCGCAATTATCAAGGCGCGCTCAAGAATGCCGGGTTCGAGACACTTTTTGTCTGCGGACCGCAGGATTGCTCCGGGCCGGGTAGCACGGATGGCAGGGTTTACGGTAATGGTCAATACGACGATTACTGGGGACCCGATCACGCGATTCACTACCTTTCGGCGAAGCTCGGGCGGCCGGAGGGCGACGTTTATGTGAGCTTGCTGGTTGACGACCAGGGTGGGGATTTTCGGCCCAATACCGAGCTTTACGTCATCGAAGTGAAGCCCATGGATTCGGGACTCATCACGGTGAACGCCGCGTCGCTGGCCAACGATATCAACCGCACGGGCCATGCTTCGGTTTACGGGATCTACTTCGACACCGGCAAGGCCGACGTCAAGCCGGCGTCCGACGCGACGCTGAAAGAGATTGCCAAGCTGCTTCAAGCCCAACCCCAGCTGAAACTTTATGTTGTTGGACACACCGACAACCAGGGCGCAGTCGACATGAACATGGATCTTTCACGCCGTCGCGCAGAGGCAGTGCTTACCGCGCTCACGACGAAATACGCGGTTCCGGCCAGCCGGCTGCGGGCTTATGGCTGCGGTCCTTACGCCCCCGTGGCGTCGAATGACAACGAAACGGGGCGCGCGAAGAACCGCCGCGTCGAACTGGTGAAGCAATAAAGCACTGCATCAGACATGATGATGGTGTGGACCCGGCATTGCCGCCGCGCGCTGGCGATAGCAATCCAGGCTCAGCCGCCCGATGCCCCAAAGCAGTTGCAGCACGTTAATCGTGCAGAGCACCAACAGACTTAGGTGGATCGATTTGTTGATCGAGTCCAGAGCCACGCCATAGCGCAACTGATCCAGCGCGGGATGCTTGAGTGTGATGTAGGTATGATCGCCGATGCTCAGCAACAGCCCCAGAGGAATCAGTCCAATGGCCGCAATCGCCATGCGCTCCGCGTTCCGCTGCTGTTGCCACTTTCTGAGATATAGGGCAATGCAACGCCAGATCAGTTGCAACAGAGTCGACGCTACGATCCACCAGTAGACCTGTACCCAGACAGGAGCTCCCTGGAAGGGTGAGGTGCTCAAGTAGGCGGCGCCCGGCCCCAACAGCACGTAGGGATGATGAGGGAGCAGCAGGAGCCAAACCAGAAAAGAGAAAGACCATAATCGATTCGGCAACGGCACTGGCAAAGCTGCGCGGCCTCTCCCCGCGCGCAGAGTCCTTCTCCGCCGGGGGCAGGGCAGCTGGGCGTCCAGTCGCCTGGAGGGAGCTGCGAGCGTCGGCCATCTCCCTGGATAACGCGTGGCCATGAACTCGATCGCGGCGAAGATGAGAGTAACCGATGCAGCAGTCGTCAGCAGAACCTCCGGCACACGAAGCACCCCTTCAAGAACGGCCATCCAACTGGGGGTCCGCACGGCAATCTGCACCGCGACTCCGACCGAGTAAGCGATCATGACCCAGAAGACGGACAGTCGCAACACAAACCAGTACGTGGGAAAAATGGCTGGCCCGATCAGGTATTGCTGCGGCTGATAGCGCGCCGCCACCCGCATCGGCGGCCCGATTTGCCGGAGCCAATCCTCCGATTCGCCCATGGTGAGCGGCCGTCCCAGCGCAGCCTCTTTGTCCTCAAGCTGCGACTCGAGGTTGGCCCGGAGTTCGGCGAGGATGTCATCCTGCCGCTGCCAGGGCAGATGTTTTTTTACGGCTTGCAGATAACGATCAAGTAGGTCCATGGCGTTTTCCTTTGCTCCTTACAAAATGTTGTCGATGGATGCGTTGATGGCTTGCCACTCCTTGAGCAACTGGACGAAGATCACTTCGCCGTCGCCGGAGAGGCGATAGAACCGTTTTTTGCGCTTGTCTTCTTCGCGCCATTCGCTGCTCAACAGCCCCTGGGTCTCCAGACGCCGCAACAGCGGGTAGAGCGTGCTTTCGTCAATCTCCAGCCCGCGCTCAGCCAGTGCCTTGCGCAGCGTGTATCCGTAATGCTCCTGGCGAAGTTGCGCCAAAACTGCCAATGTCAGGCAGCCGCGCCGCAACTCCATGCGAAGGTTCTCAAAGATGTTCTCTGTGATGGTCATGGTGTACCTCAAACACTGTACTGTATACACTGTATGACATACAGTGTGTGATGTCAAGTACATTTCCAAATATTTTTTCCACAACAAGTAGGTCCGGCAAAGAACCGCTTTGTGGCCTCCATTTGCCTTCGGAGGTGGTATCGGACGCTGGGGGCGGAAGCGGACTCATCGTCTGGCAGCACAATGACTTGCACGGCGCAGCCCGAGCGGTGTATCTTCCGGGTCATGCATTGGGCAACTCCACAGGAACGGCGTACTCTGGGCCAGACGCGGCGCAAGCAGGTGGGCCGCCAGCAACACAGCGAACTGAAACCCAAGGCGCGGCAGGCCACCGCCCTCGAGCTTGTCGCCCGCTCGATGCGCGGCCGCGTGCCCGCGCTCATCCAGCTCAAGTACCAGCTGATGGCCGAGTCGCCCTTCGGCTACTTCCGCGGCGCGGCGCCGGTGATGGCCGCCGACCTGAGCGTGCTGCCGAATACCGGCCTCGTCTGCCAGCTCTGCGGCGACGCGCACGTGCGCAACCTGGGCGCCTTTGCCGCTCCCGACGGGCGGCTGGTCTTCGACATCAACGACTTTGACGAGACCATCCGCGGCCCCTTCGAGTGGGACCTGAAGCGCATGGCCGCATCGCTGGTGCTGGCCGGGCGCGCCTCAGGCCACAAAGAAGCCTCCGCCCGCCAGGCCGTGGAAAAATTCGTCGTCCGCTACGCCGCGCAGATGCGCGCCTTTGCGCGGATGCCCTTCCTCGAAGTGGCGCATTTTCAGGTTCATCGCATGGACGAGGCTGCGCCGGTGCACGATGCGCTGATGAAGGCCGAGCGGGCCACGCCGCTGCACACGCTGGAGAAGTTGACGGAGCTTGCTTCCGAGAAACCCGGCGCGCAACGGCGCTTCATCGAGTCGCCGCCGACGCTGACGCGCGTGACCGGCCGGCAGGCCGAGGCAGTGCTGGCCGCGCTGGGACCTTATCGCGAAATGCTGGAGCCGCAGCGGCAACATCTGCTGTCTCTCTATCGCCCGGTGGACGTGGCCTTCAAGGTGGTCGGCACCGGCTCGGTGGGCTTGCGCGACTACTGCGTCTACTTCGAGGGCAACGGAGCCAAAGATCCGCTGTTTTTGCAGATCAAGGAGGAGCCGGCCTCCGCCTACGCGCCCTATCTGCCCGACGCCGCGCCGCCCCACCACAACGGCCAGCGCGTGGCGGAAGGGCAGAAGGCGATGCAGGTGCAGTCCGACCCGTTCCTCGGCTGGACGCACATCGCCGGGCGCGACTATCTGGTCCGCCAACTCAACGACCACAAGGGTTCCATCGATTTAGAGGATTTGGAGGGCAGCGGCCTGGAGGCTTACGCCGAAGTCTGCGGCGAGTTGCTGGCCCGCGGCCACGCCCGCAGCGGCGACCCGCTGATTTTGTCTGGCTACATCGGCTCTGGTGATGGGTTTGCCGAGGCGCTGGCGAAATTCGGCGCGGCCTACGCCGATCAGACGGAAAAGGATTGGAATGAGTTGAAGCGATCCGGCAAAGCCGGAACCAAGCAGTAGTACATTTTCTCAGTTACAGAAATCCGGCTGCTTGCCATATTGTACATTATAAGGTACAATTGTACTAGATAAGGTGCAGGATGAAAGAGAATCCTCAACCGCAGAAAATTCCGCTGATCTTTTATCGTCCTGAATCAGGAAACGAGCCGGTGCGGGAGTGGCTGCTGGAGTTGCCGGAGGCCGAACGCCAGGCGATTGGAAAAGATTTGCTGAGGGCGCAATGGCGTTGGCCGGTGGGGATGCCGCTCTGCCGCCCGATGGGAAGCGGTCTGTGGGAGATTCGGACTGACCTGCCAACGAAGCGGACGGCGCGGGTGCTGATTTGCCTCTACCGCGGGCATCTGGTAGCACTGCACGGATTCATCAAGAAGACGCGGACAACGCCGGAGAGCGATCTGGCATTGGCGCGCAAGCGTCAGAGGGAGTTGGAGCGATGAGCAAAAAGCATATGGGTTCGAGCATCGACGATTTTCTCAAGGCGGAGGGAATCTTCGAGGAGGCGCAGGCAGAGGCGATCAAGGAAGTAGTTGCCTGGCAGTTGGCCGAGGCGATGAAGAAGCAGAAGATTTCCAAAAACAAGATGGCCACGCTGCTCAAAACCAGCCGCACACAGGTGGACCGGCTTCTCGATCCGAAGAACGACATTACGCTTTCGAGCTTGCAGCGCGCGGCGGCGATGGTCGGAAGAAGGGTTTCGATTGAGCTGGTGTAGTGATTGCTCGTGTGGATGGATGGGGATTCGACTCCCAGGTCTCGAAGCCGAGACCTGGCGCACACGGCCACCCTCCTATTTTCCTTTCCGAGATAATCCTGAGAATAATCGTGTAAAAAGTAGTTCAATAATACCTTGGTGTTTGATACTAATGCCATAACTAGGATTATATCCTCTCCGACGCTCCCGGCTAGCTTGCATATTCATGAACATATCCACCACGGATTCGACGCCTATTAAGTAGATAATGACAAAAACAACAGGAATGGTCCACTGGAAGTATTTTTCTTCACTGAACAATCCCATATTTTCGCACAATATCATGCAGATAAACACAGTGGGAATTCCGTAAAAGACACCCCCAAAGAAAAGGTATACGAAAATTATAGGATGAATCAAAACCCATATCAGCCATGTACGCAACCTATGATACTGCGGATAGTCCATGTTATAAGTCGTTTTAGTGCTATTTCCGACAATTTCAAAATCGACTATATCCACCAACTCGTAACTGGTAAAGTTCCGCCAGTTTTGTACAAGATTTCGCCATGACCTAAACGTCAGCAGAACGCAGACCATACCCACAGTTCCGCAACTCACAACCCAGCCTACCCATCCATTCATAGCAACACCTCGAAATCTAGCTACCTTTGCTTATCACGCAGGTTGCAGCCCGAAAATCACTAAAATCTGGAAACCAGAATAGAATACTATATACAGCCGAAGCTACGGTGTGGGTTCACATCTCAATCTACCACGAGGATTGGGCTCCTGGGTCCGTATTTTTGGTCCAGAGATGTTAGCAGACTATTCCCTGGTCGCTAATCCCTATTCCCCGCCTTCACGCGCGTCCCGCGAACTCCCGCGTCTCGGTGTAGACCTTCACCTTTTCGCCTACCTGAATGTAAAGCGGGGCCTTGATCTCCAGGCCGGTTTGGAGTCGCGCGAGCTTGGTGACGTTGCCGCTGGTGTCGCCGCGCGCGCCGGGTTCGGTGTAGGTCACCTCCAACTCGACCTTCTCCGGCAACAGCAAGCCGATGGGATTGCCGTTGAACTTGTGTAGTTGGATGATCACGCCCTCGACCAGAAGCTCCAGCGCGCTGCCCATCATCTCCGGGGAGAGCGTATGCGTCTCGAAGCTCTCCTGATCCATGAAGTGCGAGCCCTCGTTGTCGCTGTAGAGGTAAGAGGCCTCGACCAGCTCCAGGTCCGGCTCCTTGAAGCGCTCGCCGGCCTTGAAGGTTTTGTCGAAGACCGCCTGGGTGAGCAGGTTGCGCATCTTCAGCCGCACCAGCGTCTGGCCGCCGCGCGCCGTGGGCGTGGAGACCTCGGCCTCCATGCAGTAGTAGGGGACGTTTTCATACTCGAAGTACATCTTGCGCTTGACGGTAATCGCTTCTAAAAGTGCGGCCATAGATTCCTCAAAAGGTCGAGCGTTTGCAGCCGAAAAAGCGCACGCGGCGCTGATCCGGCTACTTGACCATTATAGGAGGACGACGGACTGCGACCTGATGCAGCGCAACCACACTTCGTGGTACGCTGAAGAAAATGCTCTCCCGAGGGAGATGAATATGGCCGAAGCTACGATCACCATTCGTATCGATCCCGAGTTGAAAACGGCCTTTGCACGGGCGGCCGAGGCACATAACCGGACCGATGAGGAACTCCTGCGCGAGTTCATGCAGGATTACATTGATGTTCAGCGGACAGACGCCGAATACGAGCAGTGGTTTCGTCGCCAAGTACAAATCGGCGTCGAAGCGGCGGATGCCGGCGAGCTGATTCCCGGCGAGGAAATTGAAGCTGAATTCGCGGTTCTCAGGGCGAACTCACAAGGTAATCTTCACCGGACAGCGTGATGAATCTGCTTTGGACTCGGCCAGCGAGAGCGGACCGGCATGAAATTTACGAGTTTATTGCGGCGGATAATGTGCGTGCGGCTCGTAAGATGGACCTGATTTTCGCAGAAAAAGCCAAGATTCTTGCAAGGTTTCCCGAGCTTGGCCGCTTAGGGCGCGTTTCCGGAACGCGGGAATTGCTGGCGCATCGCCATTACTTTCTCATCTACAGAATTCACGAAGACGCGGTGCAGATTCTTCGTCTACTGCACACCTCAAGGCAATGGCCTCCTGTTTCGCCCTCACGACATTGATCTTCGCCTTACTGGGCCTGCTCCTTTTTCCTGCCGGCCGCATCCAAGAGATGAGCCCGCTTGTGCGGGCATCTCTTCTCCAGAAAGAATTTCCATGGCACGTGAACTGCTTACCGCACGTCTTGAACGCAAGGAATGCATCTCTGAAGTTGCCCAGTGCTACCACTTTGGCTTTGTCCTCGACGAGGTGGAAAGCTTTCCCTATGCCGCGGGCCAGTTTGTCAGCGGAGTGGCGCTGGACTCCAAAGGCAAGATGCAGACGCGCGCCTACTCGATGGCCTCGGCGGCCAATCAAAATAAATTTGAACTGTGCGTGAATCGCGTGGAGGAGGGCTTCTTTTCCAACCACCTGGCCGACCTGCCCGACCTGCCCATCGGCGGAACGATTCAGATTCATGGGCCGCACGGGCACTTCACGCTCCGCGAACCTGTTACCGACTCGATTCTGGTGGCCACCGGCACGGGCATTGCGCCCATGCGCGGATTTTTGCAATGGCTGTTTCCGGAGGGCGGGCCGGACAGGAGCAACGGCAAGCAGATTTGGCTGGTCTACGGCACACGCTACGAGAGCGACATCTACTATCGCGAGGAATTCGAGGCGCTGGCACGCCGCGCGCCGAATTTCCACTACCTGCCTACGCTGAGCCGCGCTGAGAAGATCTGGACCGGCTTGCGCGGCTACGTTCAGGAGCATGTGGCCCGCATCGTCGAGGAGCGCGCCGCGCAGCTGGGGCAGACGTTACCTGTGCCACCACCTGAGCCGACTTCGGAGCTGAACTTCGACATCTACGCCTACATCTGCGGACTCAATGAGATGGTCTCCGGCGTGCGCGAGCGGCTGGCCAGTTTCGGCTGGCACAAGAAGCAGATTGTCTTTGAGCGGTACGATTAAACGATCCCAGCGGCCGGGACAAAATCTTCCGGTCCGCGTCTGAAACAATAATCTCAATGAACCCAATACAGCTATCGACTCACCGCGCCAGGACTGTCTTCGCGCTGGGCTTGATTCTTGCCTTCTACGCGTGCGCACGGATTCTGGAAGTTACACCCACTTCGATTCCGCGCACGGCCATCGTAGCTCTCGACGTGCTCTCCGCCATGGCCTTTGCGCTGGTCGACGGATCGCGACACTACCGGCTGCGCGGCATTCTGGTCTTTGCCGGCATTTGCCTTGTGGTTGGCAATATTACTGAAAACCTCAGCATCGCAACGGGCTTTCCCTTTGGCCGCTATTACTTCGTTGAGCTGATGGGCCCCAAGCTCTTCCAGGTGCCGGTGCTGCTGGGTTTGGCTTACATCGGCATGGCATACGTTTCCTGGACACTGGCGCGGGTGATCGTGGGCAATCCCCATGCGCCGGTTGGCGGAATGAGGATTGTGGCGCTGCCCGTGGTGGCTAGCTTCCTGATGGTTGCCTGGGACCTGGCGCAGGACCCGTTGTGGGCCACGGTGCTGCACGGTTGGGTTTGGCGCGACGGAGGACCGTGGTTCGGCGTGCCTGTCTCCAACTACATGGGCTGGTATGGAACCGTCTTTACGATTTATCTGCTCTTTGCACTTTACTTGCGACGCCGTCCGGCTTCAGCCACCGCAACGCCTCCGCCAAGCCCGCGGCCGGCGCTGATTTTCTACGTACTCTGCGCCGCGGGGAACGTGTTGCAGATCGTTTCGCCTCCCGCCCCCGCTATCGTTCAGGACCCCACAGGCAAGCAATGGTGTTATGCCGACATCGCCGGCGCGTCGGCGGTAATTTCTATCTTCGTCATGGGAGCGTTTGCCATTATCGCCTGGGTCCGGCTCGCCGAGCAGGAAAAAGCCTCTACAGATTGAACAGCTCCCGGAGCCGCCGGGTCTGCGCGCGGCTGACGGGGATTTCGGTCTTCTGTTTGTCGTTCATGCGCAACTGGTAGCTGGATTTGAACCAGGGGACGACCTCGCGGATGTGGTTGATGTTGACCACAAAGCCGCGATGGGCGCGCCAGAAGATGGCCGGGTCGAGCTGATCGAGAAGCTCTTCCAGCGTGCGGCACTTGGAGCTGCCCTCGAAGCTCTGCGTCACAATGCGAATCACGCCGTCGTCGATGGCCGCGAAGCAGATCTCCGCCTGATCGATGAGCAACAGGCGGCTCTGCGCTTGAACGATGAGCTTGGCGGGCTGGGGCGTGCGCGAGGCACCTTGCGGACGATTGAGCAGACGGAGCAGTGCGTCGATTTGTGATTCCGGCAGCGAACCGGGTGTGCTGCCGGCTAAACGGCCTCGCACGCGCACGACGGCCTGCTCGACGCGCGCGCGGTCGAAGGGCTTGAGCAGGTAATCGACGGCGTTGACGTCGAAGGCGCGCACGGCGTACTGGTCGTAGGCGGTGGCAAATACGATCTGCGGCAGAGGGTCGGCATCGCTGCCTGACTTGGCCCGGCGCTCCATCAGCTTCTGAATCGCGGCAAAGCCGTCCAGGCCGGGCATCTGCACGTCGAGGAAAACCATGTCGGGATGGTGCTCCTCGATCAGTTCCACGGCCTCGATGCCGTTGGCTCCCTGCGCCACCACCTCCACGCCGCCCACCTGGGCAAGCAGGTAGGCAAGCTCCTCGCGGGCCAGTTGTTCGTCGTCGATGATGAGCGCGGAAAGGTCATGCGGAGCCGAAAGACGGATGCAGCTTGATTGTAGGGAGGCAGCCGCGGCGGGTCAATTCCGCCTCCTGTTAAGCTGGGCGCATGGGCAAGCAGGACCGAGCGCGGAAAAGGACGCGGAAAAGATTGTTCGGGTGCGGCGACGGCTGCTGGAGTGGTACGAGCGCGCGCGGCGCGACCTTCCCTGGCGGCGCAGTCGGGACCCTTACGCCATCTGGGTCTCGGAGATCATGCTGCAACAGACGCGCGTGGCGGTGGTGGTGGAGCGCTACCAGGCCTTCATGGCGCGTTTTCCCACGCTGCTTTCGCTGGCGCTTGCGCCGGAGCAGGAGGTGCTGGCGGCGTGGAGCGGGCTGGGCTACTACCGGCGGGCGCGCATGCTGCACAAGGCGGCGCAGTTTGTGGCCGACCACTGCCAGGGCAACCTGCCGCAGACGGCGGCGGAGCTGCGCCTGCTGCCGGGCATCGGAGCTTACACGGCAGCGGCCGTGGCCAGCATCGCGCATGGCGAGCGGGTGGCCGTGGTGGACGGCAATGTGGAGCGGGTGCTGTGCCGGATGGAAGGCTGGAAGGCCGGCAGCCGCGCGGGCGGCGGCTCTCAAGTTCGGCGCAAGATTGAGGCTCTGGCTGCCGAGCTGGTTTGTCCCGAGCGGCCGGGAGACTCGAACCAGGCGCTGATGGAGCTGGGCGCAACCCTCTGCTCGCCGCGCAATCCGCAGTGCGAGGCGTGCCCGGTGGCCAGCGACTGCAAGACCCAGGGAGAGCACCAGACCGCGCCGCGGCCGAAGATGATCTGCCGCGAGACGGCCCACGCGCTTTCAGTGCGCAGCGGGCGGCAGGCCGGGCAGATGCATCGGGAGGTGCTGCTGGAGCAGAGGCCGGCGGAGCAGACCGTGATGCCGGGCATGTGGGAGCTTCCTGCGCTGATCAATGCAAAGGTTCCCGAGGAGGAGTTGCGCCTGACGCTGCGCCACTCCATCATGCAGGTGAACTACTACGTACGCATTCGCACGGTCTTTGAAGACGACATGGACGCGCTGAGTGTGTCAGGCGGCGAGCGGCGCTGGGTTCCGCTGAATGATGCGGCCGGGATGGCGCTGACCGGGCTGACGCGCAAGGTGCTTAACCGCCTGCATCTGCTGGCTACAGCGCCTCTGGACGCCATTGTCCCGCAAACGGACGACGACGTACTCTGATGTGTCGATAGGGAAAATCCATGCATCGCAAGTTTGTTTTCGCCGTTGTGGCCGCAGGCATTGCGGCTACTGCATTGATGCGCCGGAGTACAAGTGGAACGACTATGCGGGCGTGGACGGCAAGGAAATCGACCTGAAGGGCAAGATCGCGCTGATGATCGTCAACCAGCCCAATACGCTCATTTCAAGTGATTTATCTCACGATTGAATGATTTTCGACAAAATATTCACGGGAAAAGGGTTGACAGTTGCTCCTTTCAAGGTAGATTCATCCCAAGATAGGCTTTTCTTTCATCAGGTTCGTGTAGAAAGACGGTTGCCGGCTTCCCCGGTCAGCACTGTCTGGCCGCAGGTTTCGCCGGCCGAATCCGGAACCCCCGTGAAGGAGCGGAGTACCAATTTAAGGAGGAAAGCGATGCGTCGTTTAGCAGTCTTCGTGCTTGTTGTAGTATTTGCGGTCTGCGCCCAGGGCGCAATTCGATACAGCAACGGTGCTCGGAACCGTGACCGATCCGAGCGGAGCGGTGGTTCCACACTCCCAGGTGGCGTTGCACAACACAGCCACTGGAGCGCTGGCCACGGTCACCACCGACGACCGGGGAGAGTTCCGGTTCGTGGACATCTCCATTGGCCCCTATGAGCTGAAGGTGACGGCGACGGGCTTCCAGACTGCTGCGGCCAAATTCGAGCTGACGGTCGGCGCTCGCCAGCGCGTGGACGTGTCCCTGAAAGTGGCTACGGCGGCCACCACGGTAACCACCACGGCCGATGTAACCCAGTTGGAGACCGAATCGAGCGAGCGCGGGCAGGTGGTGAATGAGCGCGAAATCGCCGAACTGCCGCTGAACGGACGTCAATACTCGCAGTTGGTTGAGCTGACCGCAGGCGTCGTTCCCAACCAAAACGAACTGTCCACAGGCTACAGTCAGCGCGAGGGATCGTTCAATATCAACGGCCTGCGCAGCGTCTTCAATAACTACTGCTGGACGGCTTGGACAACAATATGTATGGCACCTCCAACCAGGGATTCAGCAACCAGGTGGTGCAGTTGTCGCCAGACGCCGTGGCTGAGTTTCAGGTGGTGACCAACAACATGAGCGCGGAGTACGGCCGCTCGGGCGGCGCCACCATCAACGTCGTCACCCGCTACGGCACCAACCAGCTTCATGGCCGGGCATGGGAGTTTGTTCGCAACACGGACTTCGACGCCGCCGGCTTCTTCAAGCCGGATTACGGCGGCAAGCCGGCGCTGCACCAAAACCAGTTCGGCGCTACCCTGGGCGGCCCGCTGAAGAAGGACAAGCTCTTTTTCTTCATCGACTACGAGGGCTTCCGCCAATCCAGCTCCTTCACCGACACGGCCACCCTGCCCACTAATGCCGAGCGCGGCCTTTCCAGCACCGGCGCTCCCCTGCGGCTACTACATGATTGACGACCCCGGCGATCCGAATAACCCGAAAGGCTACCTTCCCGTCGACAACCCCTGCCCCTACGTCGGCTCCAACGGCGGTCCGAACCTCGAATCCGAACCCGTGCAATAACGCTACCTATTTCGGATCGGGCTTGTTGCGCAGCTTGCGGCCACGCCGGCGGTCAGGAATACACGAATGGCCAGATTCCCGCAGCGGCCGTGATCAACTACGCCGCGACGATCATGGAAGGAGCGTCCGGCAACCCGTATCTGTACCTGCCGCCCACCACCAACAACAACTAGACCAACAACTACATCGTTCTGCACCCCAACACCTTCAACCGCGACAAGGGCGACATGAAGGTGGACTATGACGTAAAGAAAAACCTGCGTCTGTTTACCCGCTACTCGCAAGCCCGGTGGGATGCCTATGACCCCGGAACCATTGCAGGGCTCGGCGGGCATGAGCGGCGACGGCCACGTCTATGCTCCCGTGATTCAGATTGTGGGCGGCGCTACCTGGACCATCAGCCCGAAATCCCTGCTGGAAGCCCGCTTCGGCTTCTCGCGGATGAAGGCGGGCAAAACTCCGCCGCTGGCCGGCGGCCCCAGCATGTTGGCGCAGTTCGGCATCACCGGCCTGCCCACCGACCCGCAGTACACCGGCGGCATCACCTACGAGTACTTCATCAATGGCGGCTTCACCAGCCTGGGCCGCTTGTGGACCAGCCCCCAGTACCAGAACCCCACGGTCTGGAATCCCAAGGTCAACTACACCCGGCTGCTGCCGGGCCATACGCTCAAGGCCGGCTTCGAGTACACCATGCTCCACGTGGCGCAGCAGGACCTGCATCCGGTGATGGGCGGCGATGTTTATGGCCGAGATTAGCGGCTACTGCTACGACAATTACTACACCCTCATGTACGCCCCGGGTATACCCCTCTGTGCGGTTGTGAGCGATCCCGCTCCTTCTGTCCTGAGTCCCGCTGACTTCCAATCGACAAAGATGTACGACTATGCCGACTTCCTGCTGGGCTACCGCGCCGAGATCGGCCTCTCCAACTCCCCCATCGCCAACATCCGCGACTGGGGCTGGAGCGGCTATGTGCAGGACGACTGGAAGGTGAACCATCGGCTGACGGTGAACCTGGGCCTGCGCTACGAGTACGGCACTCCCCATCTACGAGGCCAACAACCAGCTCTCCAACTTCAATCTCACCTCCTTCAATCCCACTGCTTACAACGCCACCACGCCCATTGAGCTGGCCAGCTCCGGCGACCGCTATACGGTCAATCCGAATAAGGAGGACTTCGGTCCGCGTTTCGGCGCGGCCTACAGTCTGGACAGCAAAACCGTTTTGCGCGGCGGCTTCGGCATCAGCTATTCGCGCTGGAACCGCGTCGGCTCCAACTACCTCACCCAGAACGCGCCCTATGGCATCAGCGCAGTGCGGATCGTTACCCCCAGCACAGCCAACTATCTCAACACCGAGAGCAGCTTTCCCGCCAATATGACCAACCCCGCAACCTATAACCCGCTGGAGGTGGTCCTGCAGTACATGCCGCGCAGCTCGCCCGACACCCAGATACGGAGCTGGTTCTTCAGTGTGCAGCGCGATCTGGGCCACAGTTGGCTGGTCGACCTGGCCTACGTGGGCAACAACGGCGTTAACGAAATCCTCATCAACGACGTCAACCAGGCAAACGTAATGCAGCCGACGACGTGCACGCGTGCTACGGAAAGTAGTTCCGGCAGCGGCTGCATCACGAATTTCCAGAGTCGCGTCCCCATGCCCAGCTTCTCCTCGGTCATCGGCACTTTGCCCTGGGGCTACTCCAATTACAACGGCCTGCAAGCCAAAGTAGAGAAACGCTTCTCCTCCGGACTCTACCTGCTGAACGCCTTCACCTGGTCCAAAGCCCTCGACATCGCCCCCCAGGCCCAGGATGGCGGCGGCGGTTGCGACAACTGCGGCAACTTCATTCCTTCGGTGCAGAACATCTACAACTACAAGGCGGATTACGGCGTCTCCGCCTATAACCGTCCGCTGCTCAACGTGACCTCTTTGGTCTGGACGCTGCCTGTGGGCAAAGGCCACCAGCTGGGAGGCGAACCTCAACCGCGCCCTGGAACACGGCGCTGGGCGGCTGGCAGATGACCGATATCTTCCAGGCCCGCAGCGGCGACCCGCTCACCTTTGCCTATAGCCCAGACAGCGACACGCAAGTCTCGCCGCTTATCACCATCAGCGGCCGCAACTCCTACCGTCCCAACCAGAGCGGCCCGGCCATTGCGACAAACAAGTCCTACGCCAGTTACTTCAACACCGCCAACTTCTCTACCCCGGAGCCCTATGCGCCCTTTGGCAATTCGCCCCGCAACGCTGTCCGCGGCTATGCCTTCTGGCAGCTCGACACGGGCCTGACCAAGGACTTTCCGCTCACCAAAAAAGCTCACTTGCAGTTCCGCGCCGAGGCCTTCAACCTCACCAACAGAACCAACTTCGGCGAGCCGAACAGCGTGTACAACGGCGCCAACAGCACCACCTTCGGCGTGATCACCTCAACCCTTCCGGCACGCGAGTTGCAGTTGGCCGCGAAGATCGTTTTCTAGGCGGATTTTGAGATTCGCGTAAACTATGCGCGGAGGATTCTTCCTGAAGAAGAATCCTCCGCATTTCTTTTTGGGGCTCAACGATCCATGCTTTGCATCGTGCGAGAGGAGAGGAGAGAATATTGCAGTACGCACACGGAGCGCCAACCATGAGTGAACGATTTTTACGGCCGGGAAAAACCATCGCCTGTGCAGCGTTTTTGCTCTCTTTGAATGCGAACGCGACCGCAGCCGGGAACGGCCAGCAGATTCCTGTCGCCGCGCCGGCCTCTGCTCCGGATCTGGTTCTGGAGGGCGTGGTCACCCGCGCGCAAAATGAAACCTATATTCAAGTGCCGTTTGTTGTGCCCGCGGGCACGGAGCGGGTCACGCTGACCTTTGAGTACACCGGCAAGGAGCAGCATACGGCGCTCGACCTGGGCTTGCTTGACCCGGCGGAGCTGCGCTGCTGGAGCGGCGGCAACAAATCCCTGCTGACCGTGGGGATTGCCGACGCGACGCCCTCGTGCCTTCCAGGGTTGATTCCCGCGGGCACATGGAATGTGCTGATCGGCGTGCCCAACATTCGCCCCAACGTGCAATCGCACTACATCATTCATGTGTACTTTTCCTCCAGTGGCGCTGTGACCAGCGAGCCAGCGGTGTTGAACGTGCCGCTCAGGAAGGGGCCGGCATGGTATCGCGGCGATCCACATATGCACACCGCGCACAGCGACGGCCAATGCCCGAGCCAGACGGGCAAGATGGTGCCCTGTCCGGTGTACTTCAGCGCGGAGGCCGCGGCTCGCCGGGGACTCGACTTCATTGCTATTACCGATCACAACGCCAGCTCGCAGTACAATTCCATGCGCGAGCTGCAACCTTACTTTGACAAGCTGCTGCTGATTCCGGGGCGCGAGATCACCACCTTCAAGGGGCACATCAATTATCTCGGCAGCACGGATTTTGTCGATTTCCGCCTGGGGAGCAAAGAAGTTCCCGACGTGAATACGCTGTTGCGCAGCGCGGCAAGCGTGGGCGCGCTGACCGCAATCAACCATCCCGGCGATCCCAGCGGCGGGATGTGCATGGGCTGCGGATGGACGCCGTCTTCCAAGGTCGATATGCATCTGCTGACGGCGGTCGAGGCAGTGAACGGGGGCAGCGAGCAGTACGGAATTCCCAACATTCCATTTTGGAATAAGCAACTGAGCGCAGGCTGCCGCCTCGCGGGAATCGGCGGGAGCGATAATCACCGGCCCATGCAGCCGCTTGATGGAATTGGCTCCATCGGAAGCCCGACAACGGTGGTCTATGCAACCGAGCTTTCGACGCCCGCGATTCTGGCCGGCATCCGCGCCGGGCACGTGTTCATCGACATTGCGGGGACTCGCGACCGCCTTCTTGAAGTGACGGCGCGTGCGGGAGACACGGTTGTTCACATGGGAGATCTGCTCACCGCGCCGGAAGGACAGACGGTGGATTTTGATGTGCGCGTAACTGCCGCGGCAGGCGGAACAGTCCGCTGGCTGGAGGATGGCCAGGAGGTCGCGCTCAAAACAAGCGCGGCGATTGCATCGGCGAATCAGAGTTTTACTGTGGTCTGGGTGAGCGATGGCCGCCGTCACTGGTTCCGCGCGGAGGTCATGGGCGCCAACGGCAAGATATGGTTACTGGGCAATCCCATCTACGTTAACTGGGAGATCGCGAATCCGTGCGACGGCCACTGATCGTGCAGGCAGCGGCCAGTGCGGCGAACCGGTCTTTGCCGGATCAGCGCATCCTGACGGGCTCCTGGCGCATCAACTAGAGGAAAAGGTTTTTGCCGCGCCGTCAGGGATTTTCCACTCGGGGCGGTAGAATAATCAACGAAATCTGAACTCAGTAACATTCTGCAATCCCCAAGGAGGAACAATGGCAAGCAAGGCAAGCGCGGTTTGGACAGGTTCACTGAAGGAAGGCAAGGGCACGATCTCCACGGCGACGGGCGTGCTGAGCAACGCAAACTACTCATTCGCCACGCGCTTTGAAGGCGCAGCCACGGGCACCACGCCCGAGGAGCTGATTGCGGCGGCCCACGCCAGCTGCTTCTCCATGGCTCTGGGCGCGCAGTTGGGCGGCGCGGGGCTGACGCCCGCGAAGATTGAGACCCACGCGGCGGTCACCCTGGGCAAGGTGGGAGAAGGATTCGCCATCACGCGCATCGCGCTGACCACCACGGCCAGCGTTCCCGGCGCGACACCGGAGATCTTCGCCAAGGCCGCCGCCGACGCCAAGACAGGCTGCCCGATTTCGAAGCTCTTCGCCAACAACACCGAAATCCTACTCGACGCCAAGCTGGTGTAAGCAGCTCTCGAAGGCCGTGGCAAACGTCTTCAGCCGCGGCAGATTGGCTCCATGGCCGGTATAGTCTTGACCGTCTGCTTGTCTCTGAGGCAGAATGGTGACCATGCCGGGCAAGTCTTTTTTCTTTGTACCTGTTTTCAGCACAATCTGCTTGGTTTCCTTGTCCTGTCGCTCCGCTCTAGCGCAGGCCGCTCCGTCAGGTCAGGAACCCGAACCAGCGATTGTGCTGCATGTCGAAACCCGCGAAGCTGTGCTTGACGTGGTGGCGCGCGACCGCCACAATCTGCCGATCTCGGATTTAGCCGCCAACGAATTCAGCGTCTACGAGGTTGCCGAACGCGGCGCCAATATTGCCCGCCGCATTCTATTCCTTCGCACCATCGACCCGGAGCACAAGACGCAAGAGGAAGATGCAACGAGTGGCTTCCACGTCAGTTCGGGTGCGGTCTGCGCGCTGGACTCCGCAGTTCATTATCAGATCGCCATACCGGCATCTTCCCAGCCTGGCTATCACACCGTTTTGGTGAAGACCACCCGGCCACACGTCAATCTAACTTTTCGCCGGCGGTACTATGTCGGTCTTACCAGAGAAAATGCCACGGCGAAAGACCTTAAGAAGCTCGTCACTCCGGCGGCATTGAGGGAAGCGGCCTGCTTTCATCCACTCACACCGCCCACGCTTGCGATAACCGCCAAAGTGCTCGACACCGGCAGCGGAAGAGCCACTCGTTACGCGGCCGTGATCAAGCCGGAGTCCCTGAACCAGATTGGAATCAACGGCGCCCTCCCGCGCGTACAGCTCGACTTCGGTATGTGCGTCTTCGACGCCGATGGGGAAGTGGTCGACTATATGCACTCCACGGCGGACCACCAGATGAACGATAACGAAATCGAGCGTCTGCAAAACCGTGGCTTTGTCAGTTTGCTGGACGCTCCGGGAAAGGAACCTCCCGTTCTGGCGCGTTTGGCCGTACTGGATCGCAACACCGGCAATCTGGGCGTTGTGGATGTCTCGCGGCCCCTCCAGATCGCTGCTCAAACGGGCCAAAAGGGGAAAAAGCGGAAACTCATTGGCGATATTCGTGCTTTCGGCTCGGTTACACCCAGCGAAAACACATTCTGCGGCGATGTTTACGAACTTCCAGCAGACACGACCTCTCTTCATGATCTTGCTGAACTCGATCCAGTTGCCTCGCTCTACACCAACACCCTCAACGTTCCCGACCAGGATATTACGCGCATGGGCGGCATTCCTGGCGTCACTCACACGAGCGTCTGGTTTGGGATCGACTACTACGGCAAGTTCTATGTGACCAAGCCGGGCGAGTACTTGTTCGAACTCCAATCTGATGATGGCTCACGCCTTGAAATCGACAACCGCCTTCTCATTGATCTGGACGGAGTCCACGCTGTTGCCGATCGAACCGCCACGACCACGCTTTCAGCAGGATGGCACTCGATCCATGTGCCCTACTTTCAAGGTCCTCCGGTCAGCCTGGCTCTCGTCCTCCAAATCAAGCCGCCCGGTGAATCCTTACGCCCATTCAACCTCAACGAGTTCATACCTCCGGCAACTAAGCCGTAAGAGCCGTTGAGTTATTCACTTATTGGAAGAGAGTGCAATTTGACACAGGGTTCCGCATTTGCGAGACTCAGAATTGCTGCCGGTTCAGCAGTACGCTGAATCTCAAGTCTCGTGCCGAAGTGGCGGAATTGGCAGACGCGCGTGGTTCAGGTCCACGTACTCGCAAGGGTGTGGGGGTTCGAGTCCCTTCTTCGGCACCAATCCTTTATAATCAATTACTTAGAAGCGTGTTACTGTTTGTGTTACTATTTTCTGGCTTCTACTGGAAACGGCTGGAAACTACAGGAAGTTATTCATTCCAGGCCACTTAGATCCAGTCTAGCGAGCAAGAAGAAAAGGCTTGGCTAATCGATCAGTTGTTCTCTATCAACGCATCAAAATCAAGACAGCTTCCTGACGACCAAAAAGAAGGTTGACCCCAAAACGGCGCAAACCGCCCTGCGATAGAACAACGCGGCCATTACGCTCAGCCGGTACACGCAAACGGACTCAGACGAGCTAATGGCGGCTCAACAGATGATGGTCGATGCCATCTTCGGAGCAGCCGGAACCGTCATCCAGTAGGCTTTGGGTGATTCTTGGGTGAAATAACGAGGGATGGGGACGGGGAAAACTGGCTAAACCATTGAAAATGAATGGTAGGCACGACTGGACTCGAACCAGCGACCTCTTCCGTGTCAAGGAAGCGCTCTAACCAACTGAGCTACGCGCCTGCAATGCAACTTAAGGTAGTCTATCAGGAACCGGGCGGCGGGAAAAGTTGGGCAGACAGCGCCCGCCATGCTGTACCATCGTTGTTTGTTGTCTTGAAACCTTTATGCCAGATGCTGCTAACGAACGATTGCACCGATTCCGCACCGCCCCCAACCTGCTCACGCTGTCGCGCATCTGCCTGGCGCCGTTTCTGGTGGCCGCCATTCTGGACAACCACTATGCGCTTGGTTTTGGCCTCTTCGTGGTCGCCGGCCTGACCGACGCGCTGGACGGCTTGCTGGCTCGCCTGCTGAAGCAGTACACCATGCTGGGCCAGTACCTTGACCCGGTGGCCGACAAGCTGCTGCTCAGCACGCTCTTCCTGGTGCTCACCTACAAAGGGTCTGATTCCGGCGCGGGTGACGGCGCTGGTTCTGGGCAGGGATGTGGGCATCCTGGTGGTGGCGGCGCATTCTGTATGCGGCCGCCGGCCGGCGGGAGTTCCGCCCCAGCATCTTCGGCAAAGGCAACACCCTGGCGCAGATAGCCGCAGTAGCTGCCGTGCTGTTTCAAGCCATGTTGCTGGATCATCACATCGCGCTCCGCTGGGTGGCGATCTTCGAGCAATGGGCGCTCTGGGCCACCATGGCGCTCACCATCGCCTCCGGGCTGCATTACTCCTGGATCGCGGCCAGGCGCGTGGGCGCCCAGGGCCCAACGGCAACGGCGACAACGGCCACGGCGGCAAATAAGCAGACCTAGCCCCCACGCACCTCCAGCCTCTCATGCTGGCGCGCATCATCTTCCGTCTCCCGGCTGAGCCAGGGGACGGCGCTGTGCTTCAGGAGTCTTCCAGGCTGGGTTCTGGTTCGGCCGGTCTCTTCAATCTCCATGTCGCGAAACTCTTCGGAGTCAAAGACCTCGCCACAATCCTGGCACTCGACATATTCGGTGTCATCGTGCCGGGAAACGACGCGTACCCTAGGGTGTTTGCAGGCGGTTGCCATCGGTCGTGGTTTGGTGGAATAAACTGCTCTTCCGCCAGATTGTATCGGCATTTTCCCCGATTTGAAAACCATATCTGTTGAATCTTTGTATTCCATAGAGGTTTTGTAAGCGACAGGAAGAAACAATTTCAGGCAGGGCTTGTAATTCCGACAGAAATGGTCGTATACTGAATACGGACTGAAGAAGTCGGATATTCAATGCTCAAATTGACCAAAAAAGCGGATTACGGCCTGATGGCGCTCAAGTACCTGGCCGAGCACCCGGAAACCGTTGCGCTCAGCGCCAAGGACGTGGCCGACGCCTACGGGATTCCGGCGCAACTGCTGGCCAAAATCCTGCAGCAGTTGACCAAATCCGGGCTGCTGCGCTCCCACGCCGGCATGAACGGCGGCTACGCGCTGGCCCGGGAGGCGCGCTCGATTTCGGCCTACGAGGTCATTTTGTCCATCGACGGGCCGTTTTTCATCACCTCCTGCACCAAGGGCAAGACCGGCTGCGAGCTGGGGTCGAGCTGCACCATCAAGGAGCCGCTGGCGCGGGTGAACGAGACCATTGCCGGAGTCCTGAAGAGCATCAGCATTCAGGATCTGGCGGAACATGAACAACCGGCGGCGCGCGAACGAGAGACAGATGAGTTGGTTGCATTGACAAGCTGTAAATAGCAGAGTTAGCGGCATTCGCCAGCACTACTGAACTTCGCTAAGCAACGCTAACTCCGCTAACGATAAGGATGGAGACACATATGAGCTACATTTGCCAGCCAGGTAGAAGTGCCGAAGGGCGTACACCTGCCAATCTATATGGATAACCACGCCACCACCCCGCTGGACCCGCGGGTTCTGGAGGCGATGATGCCCTACTTCACCACCAAGTTCGGCAACGCGGCCAGCCGCAACCACTCCTTTGGATGGGAGGCGGAAGCAGGCCGTGGAGACGGCGCGCGAGCAGATTGCGCAGCTGATCGGCGCCACCGCCAAGGAGATCATCTTCACCAGCGGCGCCACCGAGAGCGACAACCTGGCCATCAAGGGCATCGCCGAGATGTACCGCGAGCGCGGCAACCACATCATCACCCAGGTGACCGAGCACAAGGCCATTCTGGACACCTGCAAGCGGCTGGAGAAGCAGGGCTACCGCGTCACCTATCTGCCGGTGAAGGCCGACGGGCTGATCGACCTGGACGACCTTGCAGCGGGCCATGGACGACAAAACCATCCTGGTCACCATCATGGCGGCCAACAACGAGATCGGCGTCCTGCAACCCATCGCCGAAATCGGCAAGCTCTGTCATGAGCGCGGCGTGCTCTTCCACACCGACGCGGTGCAGGCGGTGGGCAAGGTTCCCATCGACGTGATCGCCGACAACATCGACGTGCTCTCGATCTCCGCGCACAAGCTATACGGGCCCAAGGGCGTGGGCGCGCTCTACGTGCGGCGGCGCAATCCGCGCGTGCAGATCGCGGCGCAGATTGACGGCGGCGGCCACGAGCGCGGCATGAGGTCCGGCACGCTGAACGTGCCCGGCATCGTCGGCCTGGGCAAGGCCTGCGAGATTAGCTCACGACAGAGATGGCCGGCGAAGCCGCGCGCCTGACCGGCTTGCGCGACCGGCTCAAGGACAAGCTCGAAGCGAATCTCGACTACGTTCACGTCAACGGCTCCATGGATCATCGCCTGCCCGGCAACCTGAACATGAGCTTTGTCTACGTCGAGGGCGAGTCGCTGCTGATGGGCATCAACGACATTGCGGTTTCCAGCGGCTCGGCCTGCACCTCGGCGACGCTGGAGCCATCGTATGTTCTGAAGGCTCTGGGCCTGGGCGACGATGTAGCGCACAGCTCCATTCGATTTGGACTAGGCCGCTTCAACACCCAGGCCGAGGTGGACTACGTGGCCGACAAGGTCATCGAAGTCGTCAAGCATCTGCGCAAACTTTCACCGCTCTACGAGATGGTGCAGGACGGCATCGACCTGACCAAGATTCAGTGGGCGGCGCACTAGATAGTCGAGTTGTCAGTTGTCAGTGTCGTCAGCTGTCAGTAACGGCGAACCGCTGAAGCAACTGAGAACTGGCGTTCCCCCGCAAAAGGAGCAACACATGGCATACAGCGACAAGGTAATCGACCACTACAACAACCCGCGCAATGTGGGCCAACTGGACAAGAGCTCGACGGAGGTCGGCACGGGTCTGGTGGGCGCGCCGGAGTGCGGCGACGTGATGCGCCTGCAGATTCGCGTCAACCCCGCGACGCAGGTCATCGAAGAGGCCAAGTTCAAGACCTTTGGCTGCGGCTCGGCGATTGCCAGTTCTTCTCTGGCCACCGAATGGATCAAGGGCCGGACTGTGGATGACGCTCTCGGCATCAAGAACACCGACATTGTGAAGGAACTCTCGCTGCCTCCGGTCAAGATTCACTGCTCGGTGCTGGCCGAGGATGCGATTCGCGCGGCCATCGGCGACTGGAAGAAGAAGAACGGCAACGCGGCGCAGACAGCTGAGGCCGCGGCTGTTGCACGTGATTGCAGACGCGCCGTAGGCGCAGTGTTTGTTTAGCCCCGCGCTTTAGCGTGGGGAAAGTGGTTCACAAATGCGCACCGGAGTCCCGTAGGGACAGCGCAAGGATTGAAAATTGGCAATTGAAGAAGGCAATTATGTCGAACACAGTGACCATCGGAACAAAGCCGTCGCAGGAGCAGCGGCGCAGCCGCAGGCAACTGCCGCACCGCAGGTGCCGAAGTCACCGCACCGCAAGGTTTGCAAATTACCGAAAAAGCCATCAAGCGCATTCGCGCGGCCATGGCCAAGGAAGGCATCTCGCCCACAGAGGGCGGACTGCGCCTGGGCGTGATGGGCGGCGGCTGCTCGGGACTTTCCTACTCCATCAAGTTCGATACGCAACCCCGCGAGCGCGACCGCATCTATGAGTTCGACGGCGTAAGGGTCTTTGTCGACCCCAAATCGTTCCTCTACCTGCACGGCATGACGCTGGACTACGAAGAGACGCTGATGCGCCAGGGATTCAACTTCATCAACCCCAACTCCTCGCGCTCCTGCGGTTGCGGTTCGTCGTTTTCAGCGTAGATTTGATTTTGCAAGGTACGATCATGTTCAAGGTTATTGATTCTGCGGTACCCGTAGCCTGTTGGTCGTGCTCCATCGGCCACAACGATTCCACGCTCTTTTGCCCGCATTGCAGCAAGATTCAGCCTCCGCCCGGCGGCGATTATTTCTCGGTCTTTGGATTGGAGCCTCGACTCAATCTGGATTTGTCCGCGCTGGAGCACGAGTTTCACCGCCTCAGCCGCAGGCTGCATCCCGACCGCTTTGCCCGCGCGCTGGACAACGAAAAGCAATGGAGCCTGGCCGACACGGCGCTGCTCAACGACGCCTATCGCACCCTCAAAGAACCCATTCGCCGCACCGAATATCTGCTCAAGCTGCTGGGCGCGAAGCTGGCCGGCGATGACGCGCGCAACGAGGATAAGGGCGCGGGTGCGCCCGACCGATCTGCTGGAAGAGGTCTTCGAGTTGAATATGCAGCTCGAAGAAATGCGCGCGGCGCGCGCGACAGGCGAAGCCGATCCGGCCCTCCAGGTCAACCTGGAACAGGCGAAGAGGAAGTTTGACCAGTTGCTGGAAACCGTGGATGAAGATCTGCGCGGCGAATGGAATCTGTGGGACGAGGGCGATGCCGGGGAGCGCGCGTCCGCGCAGCGGCGGATGGTGGCGCTGCTCGACCGCCGGCGCTACCTCAGCAATCTGGTTCGCGATGTGAACGAAGTTTTAGGAGCCTGATAAGAATGGCCGAATCGCGCGTAGTCGGAATCGATCTGGGAACCACCAACTCCCTGGTCGCTTTTATGGAGGGCGACACTCCGGTGGTGATTCCCGGCGTTGATGGCTCAAATCTCGTGCCGTCGGTGGTGGCTCTAGATCCAATCCCGATCCCAATTCCGGCGGATGGCGGCTATCGTCCCACGGTCACCGTAGGCAACAGCGCGCGCAAGGCGCTTATTCAAACGCCGGAGCGCGTAATCTACTCCGTCAAGCGGCTGATGGGTCGCGGCCTCGAAGAGATTCAGGAAGAGTTGAAGCTGTTTCCCTTCCGCCTGGCCGGGGACACGGAAGCCGGTCCATCGGATTCCAATGAGGTGCCGCGCATTCAGCTGGGCGAGCTGCGCTTCACGCCTCCGGAGATTTCCGCTTACGTACTCCGCCAGCTCAAGCGCAACGCCGAGCGATTCTTTTCCGCGCCGGTCGCGCAGGCGGTCATCACCGTGCCCGCCTACTTTAACGATGCGCAGCGCCAGGCCACCAAGGACGCGGGCCGCATGGCTGGCCTCGAAGTGTTGCGGCTGGTCAACGAACCAACCGCGGCAGCGCTGGCCTACGGCCTCGATCGCGCCAAGTCGGGAACAATTGCCGTCTACGATCTGGGCGGCGGCACCTTTGACATTTCCATTCTCAAGTTGCGCGACGGCATCTTCGAGGTGCAGTCCACCAACGGCGACACGCACCTGGGCGGCGACGACATCGACAACCTGCTGCTGGCTATCGCGCTCAACGAGATTCACGCCGAGCATGGCATCGATCTGCGGCTGCATCCGGGCGCGGTGCAGGCCGTGCGCAAGGCCGCCATCGAGGCCAAGGTCAAGCTCTCCATTGAGCCGGTGGCATATTTTGACATCGAGTTGCCCAAGGGCGACCGCTATCAGCGGGAGATTCCGCGCGCAGCCTTCGAGATGCTGATCGAGCCGGTGCTCAAGCGCACAGTCGCACCCTGCAAGCAGGCGCTCGCCGATGCCGGCATCACTCCCGAGCAAATCGACGAAGTAGTGCTGGTGGGCGGCTCCACGCGCATTCCCGCGGTGCGCCAACTGGTCGATGAAATCTTTCACCTAACCGCTCGCGGCAAGAAGCCGCACACGGAACTCAATCCCGACGAGGTGGTTGCGCTGGGCGCGGCGGTACAGGCCGGCATACTGGCGGGCTCATCCAAGTCCACGGAGGAGATGCTGCTGCTCGACGTGACGCCGCTTTCGCTGGGCATCGAGGCGCTGGGCGGGACTGTCGCGCGGATTATTCAGCGCAACTCCACCATTCCCGCCTCGGCCACCGAGCACTTCACCACCGGCGTAGATGGCCAGACCAACGTCGCCATTCATGTCGTCCAGGGCGAGCGTGAACTGGCCGCCGATTGCCGGTCACTCGCACGCTTTGACCTCAAAGGCATTCCCCCCATGAGCGCCGGATTGCCGCGCATCGAAGTGAAATTTCTCATCGACGCCGATGGCATTCTACACGTGACGGCGCGCGAGCAACGCAGCGGAACGGCCGCGCAGATTGAAGTCAAGCCGACTTATGGATTAACGGATGAACAGGTCGAGAGCATGATTCTGGATTCCTTCGATAACGCCGGAGCGGACTTTGCCAAGCGGTTGTTGATCGAAGCGCGCAACGAAGCGGAGACGATTCTAGCGGCAGTCGAACGCGCTCCGGAAAATCCTGCGTGGACGCAATTGACAAGCGACGAGCAGACCGCCATTAAACTGGCCCGCGACTACCTGAACAAAGTGAAACAGAGCGAGAATGCAGCCGCAATCCGCGAAGCAACGCTGATTCTCGACCACGCCACGCGCCGCTTTGCGGAGTTGATGATGGAGGCCGCCGTCTCCAGCGCCCTGCGCGGCAAAACCATGAACACAGCCAGCGAGGAGCTGGCCGAGGCCGTCACCGCGCCGCACGCCATGGCGCCGGCGGAGTTCAAATAGAAGCTAGTCAGCGGCGTATAGTTCTGATTAGGAGGTTGCAGAATGGTAAGTTCGTATTGGGTTGAAAGAACATTAGTCAAATCCTTGTTATTGGCATTACCTGCGATGGCGCTTGTTGTTAGCGTTTTTTGGCTTCGATTCCGCAAAAGCCGCAATTTGACAGGAATGCCTATTGCATTTTGGACGACTCTTTTGGTTTTGGGTTTATATATTTGGTCAGTACTCAATATTTATCTACCAGTGGTCGGTCTCATTCATGGTGGCTTGGACGCTGTTTGGGATCGCATTTACGTTTCTCGGTTTTGGTCTGGCTTTCTCAACTTCTAAAGAAGAGAGATGGAAGCTGGCGTTAGCAAATGTTCTTCTATTGATTTTGACCCTCGCGTCAAAAGTCCTTCCTAATTGATCTATAAAGTGAGACTTCGCTGCTTTCTGAAAGATGATTCGGAAAGTTTGAGAGACCAAGTTAACGCAGGAGCAGAACTCTATGAGCGAATCAACCGAAAAGAATATTCCCGCAGATAAGCTCGTGCGCGTCACCTTTCATGCCCGAGGGCAAGACGGTGGAGTTCGAGTTCGGAACCATGCCCTACGAGCATCATGGCAAGCCGATGTCCTTTCTCGACGTGGCGGAGAACCACGGCGTCTTTCTCGATCACGCCTGCGGCGGCGTCTGCGCCTGCACCACCTGCCACCTGTGGATCAAGGATCAGGCGGGCATCAGCGAGGCCGACGACGACGAGCTGGACCGGCTGGACATGGCCGCCGACCAGCAGTTGAATTCGCGGCTGGGCTGCCAGGCTGTCATCACCCGTCCCGGCGATTATGTGGTTGAGATTCCCAAATGGAACCGCAACTACGTCTCCGAAGGCAAGCCGCTGGCTTTGGCCGAAGAGAAGTAAGGAGATCCACGATGCCGCGCGAGATTCACTGGACCGACGCCGAGGAGATCGGCATTCAATTGCAAGAGAAATTTCCCGCCCTCGACCCGTTGACGGTGCGCTTCACCGATCTGCACCGCTTCGTAACGGAGTTGGAGGGCTTTGCCGACGACCCGGCGAAATCCAACGAGGCGCGGCTGGAGGCCATTCAGATGGCCTGGCACGAGGAGTTCGAGGACGCAAAGGGATAGACGCTGCTGATTGGCAGCCGCGCGTTTCTTGAGACCAATAGCCTAATACCGCTCGTAATTCCTCCTGCTCACTCCAGCCAAACGCGCCTTCAAAGTGCTGAAACTCCTTCTTTTCGCCGGGCACCAGGTAGACGCTGAGCACGTCGAAGCGGACCGGCGGGGCTGTCTCCTGGGGCAACTGGCGGACGTACTGGCGGGCCAGGCGGCGGAGGGTGATTGCGCTTGTGGGAGTCGACGGCGATCTCGGCCGGATTAGCGTCGCGGGCGGTGCGGGTCTTCACTTCGACAAAACACAGCATCGGCCCCTGCCAGGCAATCAGGTCCACATCGCCGGGCAAGTCGCCCGACGACCAGCGCCGCGCCACCACGGTGTAACCCTTGCGGCGCAGATGGAAAAAGGCCGCGTTCTCGCCTTCGATGCCGGTGGCCAGGTGAGCGGGCAGGCCTTCGGTCCCTCCTCGCCGGCGCGCCACCCATCCCAGGCCGGCCAGCGCGCGCTCCTCGCAGCCGATCCGCATCTGCGTCAAACCATCCCATGGCATATCCATTCTCTCGCCGGATGGAGCATAAGGCGCAAATCCTGAAAAGTGGTTCTGTCCTCAGTCCGGATTTGCCACGGCTGCGTTTCGCTCAGCCTGCATGTTCCTTTTCCGCCAGCGTGATCGCCTCCTCGAGAATATCGAGGGCGACCGTCGCTTCCTGCTCACTGACGATGAGCGGCGGGCAAAGCCGCAGCGTGGTTTCGCCGCAGCCCAGCACCATCAGGCCGCGCTCGAAGGCCAGCGTCTCCACGCGATTGCGCAGCGGCGGTGGCGGGCTCGCGGGTAGCCTTGTCCTTCACCAGCTCGATGCCGATCATCAGGCCGCGTCCGCGCACGTCGCCCACCAGAGGTGAGTTTTCTTCCAGCCGTTGACCCGCTGCAACATCAGCCCGCCCACGCGGGCGGCGTTGGCCATCCCCTCGCGTTCGATGATGTCCAGCGTAGCCATGGCGGCGGCGATGGAGACCGGGTTGCCGCCGAAGGTGGAGGCGTGCGAGCCGGGCACCCAATCCATAATCTCCGCGCGGCTCATGCAGATGCCCAGCGGCATTCCCTGAAGCGATGCCCTTGGCCATGCAGACGATGTCCGGCTCCACGCCGGAGTGCTCGATGGCCCACCACTTGCCGGTGCGGCCCATGCCCGATTGCACCTCGTCCACCACCAGCAGAATGCCGTGCCGGTCGCAGATCGCGCGCAGCTCGCGCAAGAAGTTGTCGGGCGCCACCACGTAGCCGCCCTCGCCCTGAATCGGCTCGATGAAGATGGCGGCCACCTCCTCGGGCGGAAGAATGGTCTTGAAGAGCTTCTCCTCGATGTAGCGCGCGCAGCCCAGGCTGAAGGCTTCTTCTTCCTGCGCGCCGCCCGTGCAGCCGCGATAAGCGTATGGATAGCGGACATGGGTCACGCCGGGAACCAGCGGCGAAAAGCGGCGTTTTTGCTGCGGCTTGGAGCCGGTCAGCGACAACGCGCCCATGGTGCGCCCGTGAAAGGCGCCCAGAAATGCGATGATGTGCTGGCGGCCGGTGTGGTAGCGCGCCAGCTTGAGGGCGCACTCGATGGCCTCGGCGCCGGAGTTGCCGTAGAAAAATTTGTGCGGGCCGGGCATGGGGGCAATGGCCGAGAGCCGGTCAGCCAGATCGGTCATCAACTCGCAGTAGAAGTCGGTTCCGGAGATGTGCATCAGCTCAGCGGCCTGCTTTTGGATTGCGGCGACCACTTCGGGATGGCAATGGCCGGTGGAGACCGACGGCGATGCCCGCCGCAAAGTCGAGAAACTCGTTGCCGTCCGCGTCTTCCACGCGGATGCCGCGGCCGCGCTTGGCCACCAGAGGATACGAGCGTGTGTAGCTGGGCGAAATCAGCCGGTCGTCGGCCTCGACGGCGGCCTTGGCCTTGGGTCCGGGCAGCGGACAGACGATCTTGGGTCCGTATTGCGCGTGCATTTCTTGCTTGGTCATCTTCATTGTCTCCTCGACGGATTCGGTTGTGCGGCCCTGGCGGCATCCGTTCGATGCCCGGCCGCGGATCCCAAAGGGGTGGGATGGTCCAGTTCTCATCGCCCTGAGGACGAGATAGAGTTGGAGAGAATCTTCGGCGGGACTGACCTAATCGCCGCCGAAGAGGCTAGGTCGCGTGAGGGGCGGGAGTATGCGCAGGTAGCGCCGTGGGCAGAGGCCGAGCGCGCGCGACCGCGACCAGCGCCTGGTGGCCGGTGCAAGCAGTCGATGTGTAGCGCGCTTGTGCATGAAATCCCCGCTTCTCTGAGAATAGAACATTTTCGCTGGTTTGTACAGCAAATCCGTCGCGCCCGAGCACGCGACAGTATAGCGTGGAATCAGTTCACAAATGGAGAATATAGACGGGGGCTATGGCCGCGAGCGCAACTCCAGCTTGCAGCGCAAGGATATACAGCGCCTGTTTTGGCGCCCGCGGCAGCCACTTGATAGCAAAGAACGCCACCACCGGTATCTGTCCAGCCATGAGGATCTGCCAGAGATGGGCAGCGGCGCCCTCATCGGCCTCGCGGGCAACACCGTAAATGGCAATGTGACCAAGCACAATCCCCAGGGCGGTGAGCGACATGGCCAGGGGAAGAAAGGCGCTTGGCTGCTTCATCGATGGGATCTTCATTGGGGAACCTCCAGCACGGGTTTCGCGCCATACCAGTACTGTTCAGTCTATCAAAAAGCTGTAGCATGGAATCAGCCCATGACGAACTCCCTCTGCACACCCGGCAAAGAAAGCGGCCTCCACGGCCTCCATCGTGCTGTCCTTTGCCTGCGTGTATTTTTTCTGGGGTTCCACCTATACGGCCATCAGCATTGGAGCGGCCCAGATGCCGGCGCTGCTGCTCTCCGGCACGCGGTTTTTCATCGCCGGCGCGATTCTGCTTGCCTGGTGCCGCTGGCGCGGACTGCGCCTCTTGTGGCCGTCAAGAACCATGCTGATCCTCGGCCTGGTCGGGTTCTTCCTGCTCAGCGGAAGCAATGTGACCCTGGTCTACGCGGAAAAAACCGTCCCCAGCGGATTGGCTTCGCTGGTGCTGGCGGTGACTCCGCTCTTCATTGCGCTGGCTGAGATGCTGCTTCCCGGCGGCGAACCGCTGCCGGTGCGCGGCTGGCTGGGCATGGCGCTGGGTTTTGCCGGCCTGGCGGCGCTGGTGTGGCCCTCGCTGCACACCGGTTTTGCCGGGGACTTCACGCGCCTCGTGGCCATCGGCGCGCTGCTGGCCGGAGCCTTGGCCTGGACCGTGGGCAGCATCCTCTCGCGCCACGCGCGCCTGCCGGTCAACAGCTTTGTGGCCGCGGCCTGGCAAATGCTGATCGCCGGCGCCTTCTGCACCCTGCTGGGCACCGCGCTGGGCCAGTGGCCCGACTTTCACGTGAATCTGGCCTCGGTTGGCTCGCAGGCCTGGCTCATCACCGGCGGCTCGCTCGTGGGCTACTCCGCCTTCGTCTACCTGCTGGAGCACGTGCCGGTGGCCAAGGTCGCCTCCTATTGCTATGTGAACCCTGTGGTCGCGGTGCTGCTGGGAATCGTCCTGCTCCACGAACGCCCCGAGCGCGCCGAGTTTGCCGGCATGGCGGCCATCGTGGTGGCTGTCTTTCTGCTGACGACCATCGCCAAGGTCAAAGCCAAAGGCGCGCCGCTACCCGGCGAATCCCGTCTCGCCGAGGAACTGGAGCCGCCGCTCGCCGAGTGATGGACTTTTTGAAAGATACACGGACTTGAAGGGTACGGGCTTTATTGATGACTGCAGAAGTAATGTCCGCATAACGCGCCGGAGGCGCAGAGTTGGTTAGCCCCGCGCTTCACTGGGGTCCCCAAGAAATGGTCTTTGTTTCTTGGGGTGGTAGCGTGGGGAAAGTGGATTCCACATAAGCGCGCCGGAGGCGCAGTGTTTGTTAGCCCCGCGCTTTAGCGTGGGGAAAGCGGATTCCACAGATTCACTCCGGAGTCCCGTAGGGACGGCGCAAGGACATTATTTGTGCAGGAACCAATAGCCGATATCCGAGGCCTTTCCTGAGGGAACCTTGATTCAAACTGCTACCCTGTAAACGACAAGGAGAACATCTCCATGCTCAGACTTCTGGTTCAATGGCTCTTGAGCGCCTTTGCCCTGCTGGTTGTTTCCAACCTCGTGTCCGGCTTTTATGTGAGGGACTGGGTTCGGCGCTGGCGGCTGCCCTGATCATCGGCCTGCTCAACGCGACGGTCGGCTTCTTCCTCAAGGTTGTCACCTTCCCCATCAGCATCCTCACCCTGGGAATCTTCCTGCTGGTCATCAACGGCTTGATGATCCTGCTGGCGTCGAAGCTCGTGCATGGCTTCCACGTGCGCGGCTTCGCTCCAGCCTTCTGGGGAGCGGTGGTGCTGGCCCTGCTGGGCATGCTCATCCGCATGGTCACCAAAGGCGCGTAAGCGGATGCAACACAAGAACTGGTTGTATAAATCGGTTTTATATCTGTGCACGACTTTATAAGCTGCGGAAAATAGCAAACGGAGAAGCAAGAAGTGTCAGGGAACGGCTTTAGCCGTGCCGCAAATACAAAAATAAAAACGTCGGGCTTAAGACCCTGAGGGATTGTTTTTCCGGAGGGAGGCGGGGGATTGCCGGGGTCCCCAGGTCCCGCTTTTGGGACCATGGGATTCATCTATTTTGCTGCTGGCGTCGTCTGCGCCACGCCCCTCTTTGCTGCCGCATGCTTTCCATGTCGAATTGGCTTCTTTGCAGCAGCCTTGCCCTTCTCCGGCGCAGCCGTTGCCGAAGGCGCAACCACTGGCCCGTTGAGCGTCTGCGGAGTGCGCATGGCTCCGGCGCTGGAAAATCCGCCCTGTCCATTGTCCAGTTTGTCCGGCGCTGCGGTAGGAACCGCGATTGCGCTGGACGGCTGAGCCGGCTGAAAGCGCGAGGAAATTCCCCATCCGCCGCCGACCACCACGGCAACAATCGCCGCCGCCGCCGCCGCGCGCGCCAGATTCTGCATCCAGTCATTCTCCAGCCGCAGCGCCTCGGGCCAGCGCAAAATCCGCGCCCTGCCCGAGGCCGTACTCGCCGCCGCGCGCAATCCTGCCTGCACCCGCTCCTCCAGCCCCTCGGGCGCGGAGAAGCGGGCAATCAGCCGCAGCGTCTCCTCAAACTCGCCGGAACCGCCAACCAATGGCTTCTGTATCGAGGAATTCATCTGCATACTCCTTAGCTGCCTGCTCAACCAGGCAACTGTCCACTCACAATCCTGTCCCCTATTCCCTATTCCTTCGCCCATGGTCCCTGATTTCCGCTTCCCAAATAACCCAATTTTTCGCAAAAAACCCACTGTATATGCAGAGCTTTCTTTGCGCGGTTTTGGGCGCGTTTGTTGCCTCATTGGTAACCCCTGCCACGCTCCTCGTTGTGCTCCAGCAATCCGGCCATCAGGTTGCGCGCGCGAAACAATCTTGACCGCACGCTGGACTCGCTGATGCCCAGCACCGACGGCAATCTCCACGCTGTTCAGCTCCTCGAAGGCCGAGAGCATCAGCACCTGGCGCTCCTTGGCGGGCAACTGCTCCACGCAGGCCAGCACGTGGGCGTGATGTTGGGCGGCTGCGACGCGCTCCTCGGCGCTCAGCCCCGTCGGCGGGCAGCACGCGCGCCAGCTCGGCCACGTCGTCGGTCTCCGGACGGGTCTTCATGCGGCGCTTGCGGTCCAGCACCACGTTCCACACAATGCGAATCAGCCAAACCCGCTGGTCGCGCACCTCTGCCAGCGTTTCGCGGTGGCGCAGCACGCGCACAAACGCCTCCTGCACGGCGTCTTCGGCGTCGGCCGCGTTGCGCAGAACCGAGTAAGCCACCCGGTAGAGCGTTCCGGCGTACTGGCTCACCAGACCCGCAACCGCTGCCTCTTCCGCGCGCCGGCGGGCCTCTTCGTTCATAGCCTTGTCGCAATCTCCATCCAACCTGAGAATACTGCCTGACCGGCGCTCATAGACCACCAGACGCAAGCCGACGGCAAAATGCTCACATCCGCGCCGCTCCATCCCCGCGCCGGGCCAAAATGAAAAAGCCCGCGAAGCCTTCGCTCCGCGAGCCTTTTGTCGTCAATTTGTCTGCCTTACTGCTTGCCGCCCAGCTTTTGCGCGGCAATCGAGCCGGCCATGCCTTCCTTGTCGGCGTCCTTGACCGTGGCCCACAGCTTGCGCGCCTGGTCGATCTTGCCCTCCTCGGCATACAGGTCGGCCAGATCAAGCTGCGCCACGGCGGCCGGCACCGTCTCCGACGGCTTGGCGGCCAGCGCGTTGTAAATGTTAATCGCCTCGGCGTCGCGGTCCATCTGGTGATAGAGGCCGGCCAGGGCCAGCTTGGCCAGGTTCGCCAGATTCCGGTCCCACGAGTCCGGCCGCAGTCTTCAACTCCGTCTCGGCCGAGGCGTTGTTGACCCAATTCCTCGTAGGTGACGCCGGCAAAGTAGTGCGCCTTGGCGCCCTCCGGCAGCCAGCCATACTGCTTGGCGACCGCAACAAACTGCTGGTTGGCGGCCTTCGCGCGATCGCCTGCCGTCGCGTACACTCCGCTCGCGGCCGGAGCGCCGGGCGGCGCCAGCGGCGCGTTGTAGGTGTCCAGAGCCGCGTCCAGCGCGGTGTCCGCCTTGGACGAGCTCCAACCCCAATAAATCAATGCGGCTGCGCCAGCCACAACAACCACAACTGCAACGATAACCAGGCGCATCACGCCGGAACGATGGCCGCTCAGCCAGCTCATGCTGCTGGCGGTGGCCTTGGCAAAACGATCTTGTTTCAGGGAATGACGGGTTTTTGTATCCACGGGTCTCTTCTTCCTTTAACTGCAACCCCTCAGTCTATCAGCGCGTGAACCGGAGCGTCCACCGGCGCTTGCGGTAGGTTGGGCGGGGCGGTAGGCTGGGCTATATGTATGAAGAGTTTAGCGTAACGGATCGCTGGAGCGGCGAAGAGCTTGTCTGCCGCTGGAAGGGCACGCTGGTGGCCATCGCCACGCGCCACGCCGACGCCGTCGATGTGCGCTTCGAGGTGAATGGAAGGGCGATGTGGATTGCCCTGCCGCTGGAGGCTTGGGGGCGTCATAAGTCGTTGACAGGAAAGGTGATCACCGACCAGCTCGCCGCCCAGATCGCGGGCCGTTTTCTGAAGCAATTGATTGAAGAAGGCTTCGACTCGCGGCGCGAAATCTACACCATGACCGTGGACGAAGTCCTTGCGCATCTTGAGCTTGTGGTCGCCGAAGCCAAGGCGCAGGGCTCCATGCCCACGCTGGTTTAGGGATAGAGATCAGGAGTAGGGAACAGAGATCAGGGGGCTTCAGCCCCCTGAAAGTAGCTCTGTAATAAAAGTGGCTTTAGCCACGGGCTTTTCGTTTATGCTGCTGGGATGCGGCTCGCTCCTCAAGAAACCCGGACATACTTTGTTACCGCTGTGACGGCCGAACGCCGCAGCCTTTTTCAGGTCACGGCCACGGCGGAATTACTGAAGCAAACCGTCCTCGACTATCACAGTCAGGGAAAATTTCTCCTGCATGCATTCGTCATCATGCCGGACCATTTCCACGCTCTGATTACGCCCGCTCCGGAGGTTTCGCTGGAAAAAGCGATGCAGTTCATCAAGGGCGGCTTCTCATTCCGCTTGAAGAGCAAGCTCGACGTGTGGACGCGTAGCTTCAACGAAAGCCAAATCTCGACGGATGAGAAGTTCATGAGCTGTGTGCGGTATATCGAGGAGAACCCGGTGCGGCGGGGTCTTGTGGCGACTCCGCCAGATTATCCGTTTAGCTCTGCTGCTTGTGGGCTGTTAGACCCCATGCCTGTTCATATGCGGGAGAACAATGCCCGGGCCTAAAGGCCCTACAATTTAGCTACTGCATTCAGAGGCCTGAAGGCCCCTGCTCCCTCCGGTAGCATAAGAAAAGATCCTCCCCCTGACGTTGAGTGAGGCAAATGAATGATGGAACTCTCCTGCGATTTAAGTCTGGCTGCAAACTATAAAAGTCATTCCCAGCAGGCCCGAGTAATTTCAGAGGGCTGGTTTCTGAAGAATGTCTACTGTCTCGCCTGTGATGCCGATGAAGTAAGGAAAACTCCGGCCAATACGAAGGCCACCGACTTTGTCTGTCCAAAATGCAAGCATCATTACGAACTGAAAGCATTTGCACGTCGTCCGCTTCACTCACTTCTGGATGGAGCTTTCAAATCGATGATGCAGCTTGTTACGTCTGGTGAAGCTCCTACCCTCTGCCTTCTGGAGCATACGGAAGAATGGTTGATTCGCTCCTTGACCGCATTTCATTCCAGCTTTCTCGTTCCTGATGTGGTTGAGAAACGTCCGCCGCTTGCCCCGACGGCAAGACGCGCTGGTTGGGTAGGCTGCAATATCCGTCTCGACCACATTGCCAGTGACGGTGAGATTGCCGTCGTAGATGATGGTGTTGTCCAGCCTGTTGCCGAAGTCCGAAAGCGTTTCCAGCGCTTCCTGCCGCTTGCTGGCAAGTCCGCTGAACAGCGCGGCTGGACGTTGCTCACTCTGCGTATGGTGCGCGGTCTGGGCAAAGCTGCTTTCAACTTGCAAGACTTGTACGCGCTGGAAGGGAAATTCGCTAAAGTCTACCCGGAAAATCGCCACATCAAAGACAAAATTCGCCAGCAACTGCAAATTCTGCGTGATTTGGGCGTTCTGGCATTTGAAGAGCGCGGGGAATATCGACTTCTCTATTGACAAAAAAGTCCTTTTCGTTGATCCTGCTGATCGCAATCCAAATATCCGCGACTTAACAGAATGCACAAGAATCATGCTTTGTATCATGGCTTGACTTTAGTCGTGTCGTATGACGGATGGAAGCGGGGGTTTTAACCCCCGCATATAACCATCAAAATTGATGTGGGCTTTAGCCCCGGAGGCAATCTTTTCGTGCATTGCCTCGAATCCAGCTTTTTCTTAACGCCTGTAAGCAGGAGTCGAACTCTAGGGAATTAGGAGATACGAGATGAGACGCAAAGTTGAAAAAGAGACTATCAGGATTCGGTCCGTAAGAGGTTTACATGGTGCCATCGAATACTTCCATATAATGTATGGGCTGGAAGGGGCTCGAGTGACCTTTTCGGACGGGAGTTTACTGGTAAGCGTCATCCATGTGTTAAGAACCATGAAGAATGGAACCAAAACCTCAGAGCTTGTCCTTTCGAGCCGATGGCCGAGGGGGGCAATCGAGAGCAAGACATATGAAATCTATCGAGTAATTGACGAAAACGAATGAGGAATTATGAAAGTTAGAGGCCCCGAACTGTTCTACTCAGTGATTTTCAAAGACGATTACGGTTTTTATCCCGTTGATAATCTGTTTGAATATGTAGATTGGCCGACCGTGTGTTGTCTGGGATTTGTCATGGGCGACATGCCCGTCAGCTTTACGGTGCTAACTGGTTTCGGAATCTATGTAGAACACGAGGATTTCTGGGTGTTTGGCAGGACTCCCGAGGAAGCTCTTGCGGTCGCAGACGAATGGCCCGAAGAGGATGTGGCATAATCCAGAAACCGTAGCAAACGAAAGAAGCTTCTACGCTTCATCCATCAATCTGGCGTGAAGCCGGAGAGAATACTCGCGCGGCTTCACCGCGCTGAAATACCTGACGGAGCGCTGACCGGGCCGAGCCGTGCCTTTCTAGTCCCTAGAAGCCATCTCATAAATGTCTGAGCAGCATGAGAAGGCATCCAAGCTGCACGAAACCAAGGAAGTTTTCGACGTGGTATTCCCATCGTGTGACCAATCGGCGGTAGTTCTGCATCCAGGCAAAGACCCTCTCGATCTTCCATCTACGGCGATAGCGGCGCAGCGGGCGTCGGTCCTGCGTTATCCGTTTGCGCTTGGCCCGGTTGGGCGAGATCATCTCGATGCCATACTCCGCGGCCAATTGCTGATCGAGGGGGTCTGAGTCGTAGGCCTTGTCTCCAATCAACCTTTCGGGCAGCTCGTCAAGGAAGCATCCGGCCAAAACAGCTTCCACAAGCCGGCACTCGGCAGGCGAAGCGCTTTCGACAGATACGGCGAGAGGAAGACCGTCACCAGAGGCGATAGCGACAATCTTGGTGCCCTTGCCGCGCCGGGTCGGGCCAACGGCGAAGCCCCCTTTTTGGCGCTCGCGAAGGTAGCGTCTACAAAAGCCTCGTCGAGATGAAGCTTACCTCGCTCATGCAGTTGCCGGGCCAACAGACGCAGCATCAGAACCAGCTTGCCTTGGCGAACCCATTGCTGAAAACGCCGGTGGCAGGTCTGATACGGAGGATACCTGGCAGGCAGTTCGCACCACTGCGCACCACTGCCCAAAATCCAAAGCACACCGTTGAGCACAGCGCGCGTGTCGTGCCACGGACGACCCCGATTATCCTCACGCCGCGACGGGCGCAGCACGTGCTCCACCAACTCCCACTGTTCGTCTGTCAGTTCCCAGCGACCTGCCATAGCCGACTGCGGAGACGCCTTGAGCTACTACAGTTTCGCAGAAATTCGATCCGGAAATGTTTATGAGATGGGTTCTAGTCCCTTGTAATGATTTCCCCCAAAAAACTTCCCTTGACCAACGATGGTCAGGAGTATTCGCCCTCTCTTCTATTACTTCCAAAAATCACTGCTGAGGGATTTGCAGCTATTGTTCCATTTTCCGGTGAGCTTGAGCTTTACGGTGTTCGACAAACCAGTAAGCTTGCGCTCACCATTTTCCCTAAAACCGGTAAGCTACAGCTTCACATTTGGGGATAAACCGATAACCTGTAGCTTCACAGTGTACAAAAACCGGTAAGCTACAGCTCACGATTTTAAAAGTTGTTTTCCCCCGCCGCACTACAATCATTTCGTGCTCCCTGAAGCCCAACGCGACTCGCTGGACAGTGGTGCTGGTCTCCCCGCGCAACCCCCTTAATATAGGAGCGGCGGCGCGGGCCATGGCCAACTTCGGCCTTCGGCGGCTTTCGGTGGTCGCCCCCTTTGAGCCCAACTGGCGCGAGGCCCGCTCGGCTATCGGCGCGCCGGCTCTGCTGGTAAACGCAGTAGAATCAGCGACTCTGGCCGAGGCTGTCGCCGACTGCACGCTGGTCGTCGGCACCGGAACCCTCACCCGCCGCAAGCCGGAGCAGCCGGTCGTCCCGCTGCCCGGAGCTGGCTCCGCTGGTCGGCGCAGGAACTGGCTCGCGGAGGCCGCGTGGCCCTGGTCTTCGGCTCTGAAAAACATGGACTTACCCGCGAAGACCTCTCCTATTGCCACCTCCTGGTCGAGATCCCCACCGACCCGCAACAGCCCTCGATGAACCTGGGCCAGGCCGTCGCCGTCTGCCTCTACGAGCTTGCCGGGCGCGCCGTTTCCACATCGGAATCCTCACCCGCAACCCCAGTTCCGTCAGCCACTTCCGCCGCGACCTCCGGGCGTCTTGATCTGCTGGCCGGGGTGATCGAAGAGGCCATGCGTGCGGCGGGCTACTCCCCGCGCGCCATGCAGCCGGCCAACCGTCACGACCTGCGCCTGATGCTGCGGCGGCTCTCGCTCTCCGCGCACGATAACCGCCGCATTCTCGGCCTCTTCCGCCGCATCCTGTGGCGGCTCAACCACTTAGGGCAGTTAACGCAATTCTGTTCGACGGCGGGAACGAAATCCTGCTAAAGTGTCTGCCATAGGTCCCCTTTATGCTCATGGCCTCTCGTTCGGTTTTCGTTTCACCGTTTCCGGCGGCTCGGGCGCGACTTGGCGTCGCTGCTTGCTGCGCCGCCCTGGCGCTGGCTTTCTCCCTCCGCTCAACAGCCCGCGCAACCCGCTGCGGCTCAGCAGCACAACAGGCGACCGGCAGCCGCATAAACAGTCCTGCGCAGCACCGCGCAGGCCCCAGCGCAGGAGGCCGGCGGCATTACGGAGGCGGAGCTGAAGCAGATGCTGGTGGGCAAGGCGCTCTACCTGCGCGGCGGCTACCTGGACAACACTCTGAGCTTCAACGAGCACGGGCGCCTCATCGGGCACTCGCCGCAGGGCTCCTACACGCTCAACGCCATCCAGATCGACCGGGTGCGCGTTACCAAGCACAAGGTCACGCTGGAAGGCGCGCGCTACGGGCTGCACTTTCTGGGACAGCTGGCCAACGAGGACTCCTTCGAGCGCCTTTGACCGGGTACGCATCACTCCGAAAAAGAAAGTGGTAAAAATCACCATCGACCGCGAGATGGTGGTGAAGCCCAAGAAGGAAAAAGAAGCCAAGGGCAGCAAGGAAACCGAGACGACAAGGAAGCACGCGACAAAGAAAGCAAGAAAAAACAGACATGTAAAGTCATGCCGCCGCTCCAGCCGCCGAGCAGGCGCAGCCAGCCGCGCCGCAAGCGGCGCCCGAGCCCGAAGAAATGAGCGAGGCCGATCAGCTGAAGGCCTCCATCGCCGCGACGCCCGAAGAAGAGCGCCCGGCCGACCCCAAAGAGCGTGACCACCACGACCTCGCCGGAGCATGCCACGCGGGTGCTCAAGGACGCGCTGGATAATATCTTTGCCCAGGGACTCGACGAGCGCATGATGGCCGCCATGCCCGACTTCTGGAAGCTCTACTACCAGGCCGTGGCTGCCAAGGTCGACTACCGGCCCAAAGACCCGGCCGTGCTGCGCCAGAACAAGGTGGACCAGAAGGCGCGCCTGCTGACGCAGTTCGAGCCGGACTCGAATGAATTTGCCCAGGCCAACGGGGTAGCCGGCATGGCGCAATATCACGCGGTGGTAGGGCCGGACGGCAAGGTGAGCGAGGTCGTCGTCAGCCGGCCCATCGGCTTCGGGCTGGACGAGAACGCGGTGGCGGCCATCAAAAAGGCAAAATTTTAGCCGGCGATCATGGACGGCAAGCCTGTGGCGGTGTTGCTCAACCTGAACGTCCCCTTCCGCATCTTTTCGAAGATGACCAATGTGCATGCCCCGCCGGAGCCGCCCGATAAGCCAGCCGAGCCGGTGCTACCCGGGCCTTACAGCGTGCCGCGGTAGTCAGTATTTTGTGCGGTTTCCAGGTTTCTAAGGCGAGGCCGGGAAGATGATGAGTCAATAATCCGTCTTCGATTCACCGCAAGAGGGCGCATCGGCCTGTCCATGCAACGTCTTTAGCTGACGGAATGCATTGTTGAGTGTTTTTACTTTGGGGGAGACATCCGATGGAAAATCTTGCCGTCGAGAATCCGGCTCGCCGCAACTTTCTGCGCACCGCGCCGGCTGCCGCAGCGGCAGGACTGGCCCTCGCCGATGCAACGCTATATGCTTCGCATGCGGCTGCGCAGAGCGCCACGCCTGCCTCGCCGGCTGCGTTTCAACTGATCACCGCGGAGCGCATTCAGGAGGGCATGAAGGCTCTCGCGGCCTCCCCCGGCAGCGAGAGTTTATTCGGCTCCAGGGAGGTCACGGTTGTTCTGACGACTGAGACGGCCAAGAGCGCCAAGGAGTTCGAGTGGCACGAGAGCCGCGACCATGTGTTGCTGATTCTCGACGGGGCAACGGTTTACGAGGTGGGCGGGACGCCGAAGAACGGACGCAGCATCAAGTCCGGCGAGTGGCTTGCGCCCGAGGCGGAGGGAGCCGCCACGCTCAAGCTCAAGAAGGGCGATATGCTGGTGATTCCGCGGGGAACGCTGCATAAGCGAAGTACCGCGGAGAGCGTGACGTTTTTTCTGATTTCACCGATGGAAATCGTGACGGGGTAGCGAGGGGGGCTGCGGGTATTGGGATTTCCGCGTGAGACATCTGTGAGACATTTTTTATGGCACGGCAGAGTAGACGGGAGTCGCTCCAATGGCTGGCGGAATGGCTGTCTTACGCGTGTCTTACGGCTGTAAGACCGAAGACACAGCAGAAGACAGGGCAGAATCGCCCTTGGCCAGCCTGCAGCGCGGGATCATGATTCCGCCTGCTGGATGATCTCTTCGAGTTTGGGTTTGTGCTTGGCGGCGCGGCCGGTGCGCGGCTCGGTGGCGATGACGCGCGCGGGTTTGGGCTGGCCCACCCGCTCCCGGGCGTTGGCCTTGACCGCCTTGGTGGCGGAAAATTTTCCTGGCTTGCGTTTCGTCATGGCAAGTATGAGTATGGAGGAAGTGCGGCCGGAGGGGAAGGCCCGGGAGGGTGTGTTTTGCCGCCGGGATGGAGAGCTGGAAGACCATGGAAGAGCGGGATTTTTTCAACGAAACGACCGAAGCAGCGCACCCACACGCTGACCTGTCCCAAGTGCGGCCAGGCGGGCGAGTACAAGGTGACGTGGGTGGTGCGGCGCAAGCGGGCGCAACTGCCCCGTGGGGCCGACGAGCGGGACCGCGCCAAGTTCGCCAAGGCGCAGTCTTACATGGTAAGACGCGATGAAAAGCTGGCCTGCGCCAACATCCGCTGCCGCAAGGCCTTCGAGATCAGCACGTTGCAGTCGGTAGCTTTTTTGACCGACTGAGCCGAGGGCACGGTGAGCTGGCATCACCCCATTGCGGCAATTGCAAGGAGGGCGCGCCTGGAACCTTCGCTACTGACTCATTCAGCGCAGTCGACTTAGGTGCGCAATCATTCGTCTTACATTTTGTCTTACAAATTGGAATTGTTTAATCTCTGAACCTCTTCCCCGGTACCGCACACCTCCGGAGGCTGGCGTGCACGACATACTTCGAGGAGGAACCATGAAGACTTCCGCACTTTTCACTTCTAAGCGGCTGGCCGCGCTGTTGGGTCTGGCAGCCTTGCTGTGGACCGTGCCCGCCCTGGGCGCGCAGGAACTCAAGCCCATCCAGTTGCCCAAGCCGCAGATGACGGCGGAATGCCGCTGATGCAGGCCCTGGCCCAGCGCAAGACCACGCGCGCCTTTCAGGACAAGCCGCTTCCGCCGCAAACCCTCTCGAATCTGCTTGTGGGCGGCCTTTGGGGTGAACCGGCCGCGCGACGGTGAAGCCGGGGCTGGGCCGCACGGCGCCCTCGGCCATGAACAAGCAGGAGATTGAGCTGTACGTGGTTCTTGCCCAGGGAGTTTACGTTTATGAGGCCGAGACCAACCTGCTGCGCCCGGTTGTGGCGGGCGATATGCGCGCCAAGATGGGCGCGCCTCCCGCCGGGCAGGCAGCCGTCACGCTGGTTTATGTGGCCGACGCCAAGCTCAACTATGCGCAGGTGGATACGGGCTTCATCGGCCAGAACGTCTACCTGTTTGCGGCCTCCGAGGGGCTAAACGCGTGGTTCTATGCGCTGCACGGGCAGCAGGACGCAACGGCCGTGGCCGCGGCGCTGAAACTGCCTGAAGGGAAAACTCCGCTGTATGGGCAGTCGGTGGGTTATCCGCCGAAGTAGCGTGATTCCAGGCGGTTATTTCCCGGACGACAAGTGAGCGGCCGGGTGAGCCATGGAGAGCCGGCCCTGGCATGGGCACAGTAATTTGTGTTTGAA
>CAWJRQ010000001.1:0-64473 GCA_963845345.1 uncultured Acidobacteriaceae bacterium | reverse complement strand
CCAGGTATTCTGTATGACTTTTCATCTTCGCCTCCTGAAACCGGCAGGAACCGCTCAAGTGGTTTAAGTACGATTTTCAGCCACGGATGTCCATGCCGGGACAAATACATAGTTACTGTACAGGAATGGAGAACATGCCTCGTTCCGGCGCTATTCCAGCTTGAACACCACCTTGATGGCCTCGCCCGTTCGCAGATATTCCATGGCCTTGGGGAATTCGGCAAGCTTCAGGCGATGGGTGATCACCGGCTTCCAGGTTGAGCTTGCCGGGTACGCCAAGATCAGGGTCCCCACGGATAGGTCTTCGCCGTGGGGCGGAGGTCCGGATTTCCGGATCTGGTGATCCGACTTACTCCATCAACATCGCGTGCAGCCTATTCCCTATTCCCTATTCCCTATTCACTTCTTTCTCACCCCACCGCGGGCAACCCTGCCAGCGCCATCGCAATCTCTTCCGCCGGATATTCGTAGTTCTCCAGCTTCCCGGCCTGGTAGGCAATGTACGACTGCATGTCGAAGTGTCCATGCCCGCTGAGATTGAAGAGAATCGTCCGCTGCTTGCCTTCCTTCTTGGCGCGCAGGGCTTCGGCGATCGCCACGGCGACGGCATGGTTGGCCTCCGGCGCGGGAATGATTCCCTCGGAGCGGGCAAACTGAATTCCGGCGGCGAAGGCATCCAATTGCTGCACGGTGGTGGCTTCGGCCAGTCCCAGGTCCAGCACGTGCGACACCAGCGGCGCCATGCCGTGGTAACGCAACCCGCCCGCATGAATTCCCGGAGGAACAAACGTGCTTCCCAGCGTGTGCATCTTCACCAGCGGCGTCAGATGCCCGGTGTCGCCAAAATCATAAGTGAATCTGCCCTTGGTCAGGCTGGGGCAGGCGGCCGGTTCCACGGCCACCACGCGCGCCTTGCTTTGGCCCTTGATCTTGCGGCCCAGATAGGGCATCGCCAGGCCGGCAAAGTTCGATCCGCCGCCCGCGCAGGCGATAATCACGTCCGGCTCGTCGTCGGCCATCGCCATCTGCTCGATCGCCTCCAGGCCAATCACCGTCTGGTGCAGCAGCACATGATTCAGCACGCTGCCCAGCGAGTACTTGGTGTTCGGGTCCTTCGCGGCCACTTCCACGGCTTCGGAGATGGCAATCCCCAGCGAACCGTTCGAATCCGGATGCTCCGCCAGAATCGCCCGGCCTGACTCCGTCTCCGTGCTCGGGCTGGCGATGCAGGTGGCGCCAAAAGCCTCCATCAGCGCGCGGCGGTAGGGCTTCTGGTCGTAGCTCACCCGCACCATGTAGACCTTGCAATCCAGGCCGAAGAAGGCGCAGGCCATCGCCAGAGCCGAGCCCCACTGCCCCGCTCCGGTCTCCGTCGAGAGGTGCTTCGTGCCTTCCTTCTTGTTGTAATAAGCCTGCGCCAGGGCGGTGTTCAGCTTGTGCGAACCGGCCGGGCTTACGCCTTCGTACTTGTAGTAAATGTGCGCCGGCGTATCCAGCGCCTTCTCCAGGCGGCGCGCCCGGAAGAGCGGCGAGGGCCGCCACTGCGCGTAGAGCTGCCGCACTTCGCCGGGTATCTCGATCTCCCGCTCCGTGGCTCACTTCCTGCAGGATCAGGGCCATCGGAAACAGCGGCGCCAGGTCGTCCGGACCAAGGGTTTGAGTGTGCCGGGGTGCAGCGGCGGCGCCATCGGCTTGGGCAGATCGGCGGCAATGTTGTACCAGGCAAGGGGGATGCGGTTCTGCGGAAGGTTGAACTGTATGGTTTCCATACTGAATTCTATCAACAATAAAGGCTGGGTGTGTACCCCTATTTTGTTCAGCTCCTCAGTTTTTCGGTGTGATTATTGCGGAGCGCGCCGCTCCGCGGGGCTTCTCCCGCGCCGCAATGACATCGCAGGCCGGAAGGTTGCCCTTACTCCGGCCTGCGAAGGTTCTGCATCATCGTTCAACGTTAGGTTTGGTTTCAAGGTTGGGTTTGATTTCAAGGTTAGGTCTGATGAGGATCGGTTTGGGGGCCAGTTTGGTATGGATACGTTCGTTGACCGCATACGTTTCGGCGAAGCGGGTGATGCCTGTCATCCTCACGTCGAAAACGCAGCTCGAGTGCAAGGTTGCGTTGGCAATCGACTTACAGGCTTCTTCGGCAGCCTCCACGCTGATGTGCGGTACTGTCTTCACATTCGGAACAGTGCACGATGTGGAATTCTCCACCGGCCACGCCGTATTGGTGAAGTTTGCCGTTGACGTGCCCAGCGCATAGTCGAAGAGGCTGTTGCTGTTTGTCACCCGCCAGGCATTGCCGAATTTTTGATTTAGAGTGATGTAGCGGTCATGCAAGGCAGCCAGCATTGGCCCCAACGCTGTGCCGTTCGGGAGCCTGGGCAGCCAATTTTCGTCCGGAACGAAGCCCGCAAGTCCACTCACGGAAGATCCAGCGCTCTTGCTCACCACCCCAAGGCCTGAGAATTCAACATTGAGCAGCGGCAAGGCCCCCGACACATTTAAAACTTTGCCGTCGGGGAATTGAACTTCTATGCCGTCGGAGTTAGTCTCAACGCTCCCGCCATCGCCGAAATTCACTCCCTGCATTTTCACTTGACCATCAATGCGAAGCTGGAGACCGCTGTTAGGGCACGCGCCTCCGCCGAAGCAGGGCTCATAGGTAACGCGGTGTGTTCCTACGCGCGCGGCAACGGCCGTATTCCCACTCAAGCAACTTTTGAGCCCATCATCTTGGTATTTTGCTGGTGTGGGGGGGACGTAGTCATCGGTTCCGTCGGTTGGAATGGGCGTTTGGCGCACCTGAACTTCTGTTCCATCTGGATCGAGTAGAGTCACGTACTCTCCCGCGCCTTGGAAATTGTAGATTGTTCCGTCCACGGTAGTGATGTGCGGCTCGCCCCAGGTGATCGGATTCGTGCATGCCGCCCACTCGTCGGGGTTATTGCTCTCCACAAACTCGATCCTCGGACCCTGCGTCCCCGCCGCGGCGTAGGGACAGCATACTGGTGGCCCCGTAGTACCCTGAGCAGGCGCAAAGCTGAGATTGTTTGTTTCGCCTGTCGTGCCGCCGTTCTGGACACAAATTGGCGCAATCGTAGAAGCAGGCGTGTAGGTCACTTCGCTCTTCACAACAACGACAGCACAGTTAACGCCCGTGCTGGCAACACAGGGAATACCGGGGTTAAATACGGCTTCCGAGCCGCCGGCATTTCCTACCACGTTAAATTCAGCCTGATTCCAGATGCTTGCGATATCCGTAAGACTATCTGAGACCGATTCCGAATAAGCCTGACCGTTATAGGTCACCGTGGTCGTATCGTTTCCACCGGATGTTGCCGAGCCAGACAATTTCAGGTCTCCAAGATCGGTAATCGGTAACTGGCCTAAGTTTGTTGGGGGATTCCAATCGATCGTGACTGCCGGACTATTCTGCACACAATCGTCACCAGCTCCTCCGAGATAATTCGAACCATTATCAATGAAGCCGCTCGGGCAGATATTGGCCCCGTTCCCGGTATCCACGCCGTAGTTGAACAGCCAATATTCAATAAAGACCTGCGTCTCATTGGTTAAAGGGCAACTACTTACAGTGCAGTTTGTTAAGGATACCGGCGCATTCGTCGCCATTACATATTGCACCCAAGCGAAACAGTTGCTGTAACTGCCGCAAGCGGAGGTGTGATTGTCATTGGTGTTCAGCTGCAGTGAATATTCGTTTGCGCCAGGATCGATTCCACCGTAGTCTGTTTCTGATGTGACGCCACTTACCGAAAGGAAACTGCCAACAACCGTACTGAACAAATGCCCCGAAGGAGCCTGAACAACAATGTCACTGTTGGGCGGGATGAGTCTAGGGCCAAACACTACACCGTGGCCGCCCTTCTCGACTTTGTGTTTTTTTGGCAGACCCGACCGCCATCCGTTGGGCGGAGCGCATTTTACTTCTTGCCATTGAGTACTGGGATACGAAGAATGGAAGCATCCGACCTTGGGTGCAGGCGTGCGATGCATGGTCTTTGCCCATACTTCGCGAACCTGGGCATCCACAATGGGTATGGGGTGCATGACCGTTTCCACAGGGAGAGGCCTTTGCAATTCCGGTGCGGGCGCCGGTTTTGTGGGAGTCTGTGCCTTGACCGTGGGGGAGAGAGCGCAGAACATCAAGAGCCCTGTCAGCAGGCTCGCGAAGACGATGGAGACACGGATCGTAACGCATCCGCGTTCGGATCTTACAGATTTCATAGTTCCTCCTGAGGAATAGTTCGAGAAGCGTCCCCTGAAGAACCTCTGAATGATTCTTTAAACTCTTTGCATTGAAAAGACACGGCTAGATGGGTAACGCGGTCAGAATCCGCGTTGGAAATGCTGCAAAATCTACGTGGGCTTTCGCCCGCGAGGGGAGGTGTTGCAACGATCGGAACTAAATCAGAGATTCCCAGACCGGGATTTCTGTTTCACTTCTCGACTACCGTGCAATATACTCCACGATTGTCACCACTCACAATGATTTTATTATTGATTTCATGTGAATAAAAACTGCTCGTGCCCTGCAGAACCTTCCTTCAGACGAAATGCCGCCATTTGCCTCATAATGAAAGGGATAAATCCCGCCCTTTCATCAGCGCGGCTAACTCCGCGAACTCCGCTATCCTAAGTCCAGCCGTGACCTCAACCCAACCCACTCCCGCCCAGCGGCTGCGCCAAATGCACGATCAACTGGCTCAGGCCTACGGCCCCCAGTACTGGTGGCCGGCTAAAACTCCCTTTGAGGTTATCCTCGGCGCTTACCTCACCCAGAACACATCCTGGAAGGCTGTCGAGCGCTCGCTCGACAACCTGCGCTCCGCCGGTGCTCTCACCGTGGACGGCCTGCGCTCGCTTACCCTCAGGAAGTTGCAGCGCCTCATCCAGCCCTCCGGCTTTTACACCCGCAAAGCGCCCGCGCTGAAGGCATTTCTGGCCCTGCTCGACGAGGAGTTCTGCGGTTCGCTCGATTTGCTCGCCGCCGCTCCCACCGCCGCCCTGCGCAGCCGCCTGCTAGCCCTGCCCGGCGTTGGTCCGGAGACCGCCGACGCCATCCTGCTCTACGCTCTCGGCCATCCCGTTCCCGTCGCCGACGAGTACCTGCGGCGCATTGCTGAGCGCCACCGGCTCCTCGTTCCCGCGCCTGGCCATGATCGCAAGGGATACAATTCCCTGGTCGGACTCACCCGCCAGGCCTTCGCCGCCGATACGCCCGGCACCCAGGCGCGCCTCTTCAACGAGTTTCATGCCCTTACAGTCGCCGTGGGCAAGGCCCATTGCCGCCGCGCCGCCCACTGCGCCGGTTGCCCCCTGGCCGCCGATCCGCATACCATAGGCGGTCAATCGCGATAAGATTGGTTATTAGGGTTGTGGGAGGAAGTAAGCCAATGGAAAAATCCAGCTCTACCATGCAGCTGACGCGGGCCGCCGACTATGGGATTCGCGTGATGATCCACCTGGCCACGCTGCCCGCCCGTGAGCGCGCCCTGCTGCCCGCCCTGGCCCGCGCCACGATTGCCCCGCAGAGCTTTCTTTCCAAGGTCCTGCAAGCCTTGTGCCACGCCGGTTTCATCGCCTCCCGTCGAGGACAGGCAGGCGGCTTCGAGCTTTTGCCCGCCGGCCGCAAAGCCTCGCTTAGCACAGTCATCGAAGCCATCGAGGGGCCCATCAACCTGAACCTCTGCCTGCATCTCCGGATCTACCTGCAAGCGGAAATCCTATTGCCCGGCGCACATTGTCTGGGCCAATGCCCAGGCTGCCATGCTGGGGGTTCTGAACACGGCAACCGTCGCCGAGCTGGCCCTTCAGTCGGCCGCCCCGCAGCGACGGGCCTCGCGCGCCAGGTCCAAACCTGCCTGAGACGCTGCCACCTCGCGCTTACCCCAGCAACTGCTTCGCCACCTTGATGTACAGTTCCACCGCTTCCAGCAGCTCTTTCTTCGCCAGCTTCTCAAAGGGCGTATGGGCCACGTGGATCGACCCCGGCCCCAGCAGCAGCGGCTCGCCCCAGTTGGAGAGCTTGGGAATGTCGGTGGTGAACTTGGCGATCATCGTCGGCAATCCCTCAACGGCGCGCAGCCGGACAAAGGGAATCTCCAGCGTGAACTCCACTTCGGCCAGTCCTGCGGCGGCCTCCATGAGCGCGGCGCGCACCGGCGTGGAATCCCCCACCAGCCGCACCAGCACCTGCGCCTCGGCCTTGTCGGCGATGACGTTGGGAGCATAGCCGCCCTCGATCTGGCCGATGTTGAGCGTACTGGGGCCCACGTCTTCCGTGGCCGGCAGCGGAAGTTGCCAGCAGTTTTCCCAGCACCTTGACCAGCTTGTGGACGGCGCTGTCTCCCAACTCCGGATAGGCCGAGTGGGCCATCTTGCCGGTCGACCGGAAAACCGCGCGCAGTGCGCCCATGGAGGCCAGCGCCAGGCGGTTGCCGGTAGGCTCGCCGTTGATCAGGAAGCGGCTGCCCTTGGCCATCAGGTTGGCGGCTTTGGCCCCGGCCGAGTCGCGCTCCTCGCCGCTCACAAACAACAGCCCAATCCCGAATCCCGCCGCCCGCAGCGACTCCGCGGCGGCCATCTGCGCGGCCATTATGCCCTTGGCGTCGCACACCCCGCGGCCATAGAGAAACTCGTCGTCCTCGCTGAATGGAATGTACGGCGGCACGGTGTCCATGTGCGTGGAAAACACCAGGTCGGGCCTCTCGCCCGCCGTTCCCGCATAGATGTTCCAGCGCGCCCCGGCGTCGGCGCTCTCCGACGGCTGCGCAACGGACATCTTCTCCACCGCCCATCCGCGCGCCCCCAGAAAACTGGCCAGAAAATCGCCCAGCGCGCCCTCATGGTAGGTCGTTGACTCAATCTCGCACAGTTGGCGGGTCAACCGGATGGGGTCAATGGATTCAGCGGAAAAATCAACAGCCAGGCGATCGCTCATGCTGCTGCCAGAATACCGCACGCGGTCGTTTACGCCATAAAAATGGCGGGGGCGCATGATTCTGAACCGGACGTCTGCCGTGGCTTCCCGCACTCTGAAGCCCCGGCGCTTCCGGCTGCCAGAGATTCCCCCCAACGCGTAGAATGGAGTGTGGAATGACCACCACAAGCGACCCCGCCCAACCCAGAACCAGACCCGCAGCTGCCGCCCTGCGCAGCGTGGATCTGCGCGGTTCGGCCGGAAGGCTTGAAGCTCTGCTGAACACGGGCGCGCCCCATGCCCGCTTTGCCGCGCTCATCTGCCATCCCCATCCGCTGGGCGGCGGCACCATGCAAAATAAGGTGGTTTATCACGCCATGAAGGCCCTCAACGACCCCGAATGGGGGCTGGGCTGGCCGGTTCTGCGCTTCAACTTTCGCGGCGCGGGACTCGAGCGACGGTGTCCACGACGGCCAGGCCGAGGCCGGTGATCTCCTCGCCGCGCTTGATTGGCTGGAAAACGAATTCCGCCTCCCCATGGTCGTGGTCGGCTTCAGCTTCGGCGCCATGATGGCGCTCAGCGCCTGCTGCTCGTCCACCCCTGCTACTAAAAACATCCGCGCCCTGGCCTTCCTCGGCCTGCCCACCCATGATGCCGCCGGTCACAATTTCAGCTATCCCCAACTCCGCAACTGCGCCATTCCCAAGCTCTTCCTCAGCGGAGACAGTGACGTATTCGATCCGGACTCGCAGTTGGCCGTCATCGCCGCCTCCGCCGCCAAACCCTCGCAACTGGTGCTCCTTCCCCGCGCCGATCACTTCTTTACCGGTCAACTCGAGCCCATGCAGTCTGCGCTCGCCAGTTGGCTCGCAGCATTCTCAAGGAGCAGCTCCGATGACCCCGGTCACCGATTCCTCTCTCGATGCCCTGCACGCCACGGCCAACGACATCTTCACCGGCGCCATCAAGGCCTGCAACATCGAATCCGCCTTCGACCGCCGCATTCGCTTTGAGGGCAACACCCTCCACCGCCTTCTCCCCGACGGCAGCGGTCCCGCCTCCATCGATCTCTCCTGCTACAAAAAGATTTTCGTCATCGCCCTGGGCAAAGTTGCCGCCCCCATGCTCGACGTGCTCCTCGGCCGCATGAACCGCCGCAGCGGCCTGCGCGGCATCTGCTGCTCCAACCAGCTTCCCGCCAGCCGCTCCTGGCGCTTTCGCTACTTCGAGGGCGGCCACCCGGTGCCCAACGAGGAGTCCTTCGCCGGAGCCCGCGCCGCACTGGCCATGCTCAAACGCGCCCGCAAAGACACGCTCGTCTTCTTCCTCATCTCCGGCGGCGGCTCGGCCATCTTCGATCTGCCGCTCGACCCCCACATCTCCCTCGACGACACCATCGCCTTCCATCAATTGCTGCTCGCCTCCGGCGCTCCCATCAGCGAGGTCAACACCCTGCGCAAGCATTTTTCCGCCGTCAAGGGCGGCCGTCTGGCCATCGCCGCGCCGCGAAGCCGCCAAGGTCAGCCTCCTGCTCCCCGACGTGCCCTTGCGCTCTCTCGACGCGCTCTCCTCAGGCCCCACCTCGCCCGACCACTCCACCGTCTCCGAGGTCCGCCACCTGCTGGACAAGTACGATCTCGAACTCCAAGCTCCCGCCCTCCATCCGCGCCTTCTTCGAGCGCGAAGACCTGCCCGAATCCCCCGGCAACAAGGGATGGTTTCCGCCCTTCTTTCCCGCCTTCTCCAAATCCGAGTGCCGCGCCCGCGCGCCGCGTCACCGCCGCCGCCGCCATGTCCAGCGAAGACCCCGCCTTCCGCGATTCTGTCTTCGAGCTGCTCCTCTCCAGCCACGACCTCGCCGAAAACGCCCGCGCCCTCGCCCAGCAGGCCGGCTTTCACGTCGTGGTCGACAACAGTTGCGACGATTGGGACTACGCCGACGCCGCCCGCTACCTCCTCCAGCGCTTTCACGCACTGCGCGCCGCCCATCCCCGCCTCTGCCTCATCTCCGTCGGCGAGGTCACGGTCACCCTCGACCGCGCTCCCGGCGCCGGCGGCCGCAACCAGCAATTCGTCATGGCCTGCGCCCTCGACCTCGAGCAGTACGCCGGCCAGCGCCTCACCGTCTTCAGCGCCGGCTCCGACGGCATCGACGGCAACACCCAGCGCCGCCGGAGCCATCGCCGACCCCACCACCGTCACCCGCGCCCACACCTTCGGCTTCCACCTCAAATCATCTCTGGCCAACTTCGACGCCTGCCCCATGTTCACCGCCCTGGGCGACTCCGTCGTCACCGGCCCCACCGGCCAAAACCTCCGCGACCTCCGCCTCCTCATCGCCGACAACGAGTAGCGCGATTGCTCAGATAACGTATAAGACTGGGTGCCCCAGGTCCCTGGCATTTGGGGACCTGGGATATTCGCGACATTTCAGACGAAATTACGCATTCATAATTGTCGCGCCTTGCTGGCTTCTTCGATGATCAGGACTGTGGCGGCTGATACACTGGCATTTTGCACGTCATGAATCCGAAAATGTGAGGACTCACTCCAACATCATGGCCGCTCAACTGTCGTTTTTAGGATTTGTCTGGAAGAATCTCTGCCGGCGAAAGCTGAGAACTCTGCTGACCCTGTGCGGAATCGGCATGGCTATCGGCGCATTTGTGGGCCTGGTGGGCTTCTCCAGGGCTTTTGAACACGAATGGTTGCGCATCTACTCCAGCAGCGGCACCGACATTGCCGTCATTCAGAAGACTTTCCTGAACACCTCAGTGGACGAGTCGGCGGCAGCGACGCTCAAGGCGTTGCCCATCGTCCGCCAGGCCTCGCCCATCATCTACAACGTGATGGATCTGACTCCGGAGATCAATGCGCTGGCCTTCGGCTGGAAGGCAGACTCCTACGAGTTTGAATCCCTCCATTTTCTCTCGGGACGGCCTTTCCGCGATGGTCAGCCGGAAGTCATGCTGGGCGATTTGTTGGCCGGTAACCTGAACAAGAAGCCGGGCGACACGCTGGAGATTCAAGGCTCTCCGTTTACCGTCGTCGCCATCTACCAGGGCGGCTCTGCGCTGGAGGCCGGCGCGGTCATCCTGCCCCTGGACCAGTTGCAACAGCTCAGCAGCCTGCAGGGAAAAGTTTCCACCATTCATGTGCGTCTGCGCCCGGCGCCGCATGGCCAATCCCAGCAAGAGTATCTGAAGCAAGCGCAGGCGCAAATCGAGGCGGCTCTGCCCGGACTGCGCGCCGTTCCAGCAGCCGAACGCGCCGAGAACAATCAGTTTGTCCGGCTGGCGCACGCCTCTACAATCGGCACCTCTTTGATCGCCTTGCTGATCGGCGTCCTGGGCATCGCCAACACCATGGCCATGTCGGTCTTTGAGCGCACCAAGGAGATCGGCATCCTGCGCGCGCTCGGATGGAAGCGCCGTCACGTGCTCATACTTATTCAGTTGGAGGCCTCCGTGCTGGGCCTGGGCGGCGGGTTTCTGGGCATCGCGGTGGGGTGGTACGCGCTGCGCTTGCTGGCCTCCCTGCCCCAGACGGCGAGCATCGTCACCGCTTCTTTTCCTTTGCCGCTGCTGGCCGAGGCCCTGGGCATTGCCGTTCTGGCAGGACTGATCGCCGGAGCGATTCCCGCATGGCGCGGCGCGCGGCTTTCGCCGGTCGAGGCTCTGCGCCACGACTAGAGTGTGTTTCATAAACCCACTCTGTATCAGGGCACGGTTTCAACCGTGCCACAAACTTATCCACTAGCATTTTAGAAATCAACCCATGCGGCGAAGCCGCGGCTCATTGCCCATCATAAATGATTGTCATCCTGAGCGAAGTCGAAGGACCTGCATTGGCTTTTGTTTTTATGTCTGTCATCCTGAGCGAAGCGTAGCGGAGTCAAAGGACCTGCTTCTTGCTTTTCGGGCTTTGAAGGGTACGGGCTTCAGCCCGTATATCATCCGCCCCACCCGTTTTTAGAAATCAATCCACGCGGCGAAGCCGCGTTCAAAGCCTCGCGCCCCACAAATGCTCCGTGCCCCATCCATTCGCGTACTTTGCGAATGGGTGGGATACCACGAACCCCAATACGCCGGGTGCCCCATCCTCGCCGCGTCTTTGTTTTTGCGGCTAGGGTGGGATTTATATCGCTTTGTATCAGGGCACGGATTTATCCGTGCCGTAATCGATTCATAGACGGAGGGAGGCGGGGGCTTCAACCCCCGCATCAACTCCATCCACCCGTTTTTAGAAATCAATCCATGCGGCGCGAGCCGCGAATGAAGGGTATGGCTTTTGCTTTTTACTTATTGTGATTTTCAGCTTGCGTCCGTTCGCAGATGGGCGGGCATACTTGCAATCACTACCTGCTGTGACGATTCATCCCAGAAATAGTAAATACGTAAACAACGGATTGGATCTCGTGTATTTCCTCCGTTTTTAATATGCCAGTCAACATCACGTTTATTCGATTGCCATTCAATTTCAAATGTATTTGCACCACAATGAGCGTTGATAACGCCTGGAATAACTGTTACATCACGTAGACTCCCAATAGAATCGTCTACCTTTGCCAGTCTGTAATCATTAGCAAGCCAGAGCAAGCATTGAGCAGCTAACTGTATATCCCCAAAAACAGCTGAGCGCAAACCACGTCTTGCTTGCGGCGTAAGGATCACGCGACTAGCAAGATTAACATCGCACCAGTTCGCGAATTCATCCCAGGTATTTGGAAGATCAATCTTTGCATCCGGAGAAACTCCGGCTAATTTAAATTGCTCTAAAAGCTGTTGAATGCGAAATGCAGAAGCTCGAAGTTGGGCCTCAGCAGTCTCAGCACGTTCTTCTGCAATTGCGTGGAGATTAGAAAATTCCTGCTGATATCTTTCAGATTCTGTTACTTGTTCTCTAAGTATCTCGATTTGCTTTTGAGCGGCATTAAGCTGTTCCTGATCTGTTGCGCCTGCTTCGAGAAGTTCATGTTGAATTCTCTCCAGGCCTTGAGCCCTAATTGACGAAAATGATAGAACATCTTGTCCAAGCCTAAGCCTGCGGACACTTCCAGTCGCAGCTATCCAACGTATACGAGTCAGCGATTCTGATGCACCCAACGGCGTAAAATACCGGTTGGCAAGAATAAGCTCGTGGCCGCTGAAAGGGTTAGCATCCTCAGTGAATCCGGGAAGATATACACGTGCGGCACCCTCATATACAGAGAGTTGCTTGCCAAATCTTTCTGTCAGATTCCAGCTATAATGCGACGGTAGAATGGCAACAATGGCTAGTCCAGAACACGCTTCAGCTAGAGTTTTTGCATCAAGCAATGGGGTATAGGGCTCAGCAGCGTTGTGAGGAACGCTAAGAACAATAATTGGAAGTTTACGTGATGGGTCGATAAGCGCATTAATTAACAGATCTAATCCTGTTTTTGATCGAATGGGAAGTGGTTTGTCAGTCAGCTTATACCTGCCAGCCATGAGGCCGGGAGATTGAATGAGTTGCCGCACGACACCTGGAACATGGGGCTCTATTTCTAGTTTGGCCTCAGGCGTACCAACCATTAGCCTAAGAGTGAATCTAGATACGTTTGCAATTGGATCGAATGAGATCGTGGATTCTGTAGTCCAGGTTCTGCGTGCAACAGTTTTGTCCGGATCTTCGATTCTCAAGGACCAAACGTCTGCAATTTCATCCTCGATTCGTACAGCAGCACAGTTCCTTCCGCTCGAAAGATGATCAAAACTCTTATGTTCCCATGCTTCAGGGGGTAACTCTCCAATTACTTTATTCTGTGCCCAACGTAGAATCTGTAACCTCGCATCTGAGGCAGATTTGATTGGGTCTGCGCCGAATAGATTAGCGGAAAGACGCAGGATTTCCTGCTCTCGTACCCGCTGAATTGAAAAGCCGGTGAAAGAGCGAAGATGGGATTCTTCCTGCGAGGTTGTCATTTCTCCCCTTTGAAACTTCTTTTAGGGATAGCATGAATATTTCATATATGTCAGGCGAAGAGCAAGTGAAAGGAAGATAATGTGTACCAGAGTCTGCTTTACCACTATGTCGAAAGCCTGTCCCTGCGCGAAGTCAGTCTCCCTCCGCCGCTCAGGCCGCAATATTAAACCGTTCAATCTTGGGCCGTTTCTTATGCGATGCCTGCCACATATCGTAGCCCATCTGCATCTCATACCACAGGCTGTCGTGCGTTCCCAGTGCATCAGACAGCCGCAGCGACATATCAGCCGAGATTCCCGCATTGCAATTGAGGATGCTCGAGAGCGTGGTGCGCGAAATATGCAGCTTCTTGGCCGCGCTGGTAACATCCATCGCGTATAGAAATTCGCGCAGCACCTTGCCCGGATGAGGTGGATTGAACATTCGTGTCATCTTACCCCGTGTGATAATTCCTTTCTCTCTGCCGAAGGCCCCCGCTTGGGCGGTAAGTCCGCCTGACCTGAGCCTGTCAAAGGATCCACTCCCCCGCCGCAGGTAGCCGGGCACTGACCCCTGACCCCTGATCTCTGTTATCTGATTTTCAAATTTATTTTCAAAATCTTGCAGTTAATTATGTAGTAAACATGGTAACAAGCTCAACAGAATGAATAAGTTCCACGTGGAACATTTTCGGACCCTAGCCACTGAGAACTGACCACTGAAAACTGCCTATTCCGCTTCCCAAACAACCCAATTTTTCGCAAAAAACAGTCAACATAGATATTGACTCTTTTGGGCGCGTTTTTCGTGCCTGATCTTTGCTCTCTATTCCCTATTCCCTATTCCCTATTCCCTATTCCGTATTCCCTACTCCCTACTCCCTACTCCCTATTCCCTGTCTTCCCCATCTTCTCGCGCACGGCGGTAATCTCGGCGCGGGTCGCATCGGCGGCCATGCGGCGGTCGTTGTAGACGCTTCGGCTCGCCAAAGCGCACCATGGCGGAGAAGCCCGCAACTCCTAGAACCTTCAGCATATGCGTCCCGAACGGCTCATCGCCATACCAGCACAGTTCCTTCTCCGGCGTGCCGTCCTCCAGCACGTAGCGGATGGTGGCCGTGGTAATCTGCGTTCCGGTCGAGGTGGCCGGGTCAATGAGCCGGGGATGGAAGGGCAGCAGCTGGCTGCCGTCGGTGCTGGTGCCCTCGGGAAATAACAGCACTGGAATCTGCAACTTGAACCGCTCCACCATCTGATCGGCTACGCTCATGGCGCTCTCCTGGCTGGAGCGATCCAGGAAGATGGTCCCGCAGGCGCGCGCCGCCCAGCCGAAGACAGACATGCCGCCGACCTCTATTTTGGCGACAAAGAAGCAGGGCATGTCCGCCGACAGGATGAGTACATCGATGATTCCAAGATGGTTAGAGACGACCAACCCCTGAGTGGGCGGAGTGCCTTCCACGCGGCAGCGTATGCCTACGCAGGCCAGAATTAAGCGGGCAGTTTGCTGGCCCCAAAGCGCGCGGCGTTCCAGGGTGACAGGGCCGCGCAAACGCAGCAGCCAGTAACGGATCATGCCAAGAGCCAATGCAAACACCAGCGCGAAACCGCGCCGTATCGCTCGAAATATCATTGAGTTAGCTGCTTTCAAACGAATCTTTGGGAGTCAACGCTGTCAACCAATTATTGAACATTGCTCCCATCCCGGAAGCATATAGCGCAACACCCCGCCATCACAAGGCTCAGCCGCCGGCGATGGACGGAATCACCAGCACCTCGTCGCCCTCCTGAAAGCGGTACTTCTCATTGCCCAGGAAGCGGATATCCTCTTCATTTACATAGAAGTTGATGAAGCGGCGGATCTGCCCATCCTCGCCGCGCAGGTGCTTGCGAAGGGCCGGAAAACGGCCCTCGATCTCGGTGATCAGCTCGGGCAGATTGGCCGCCTCGCTGGCGATCTCGCGCGTGTTGTTGGTGTGCTTCTGAAAGGCATTGGGCAACAGAACTCTAACGGCCATTGGTTTCTCCCGCCAGGACCAGATCCCGGCTCAGTTTTGGGTTGGATTCGCTGTGTTCTTCCACAAAGGCTTCAAAATCGCTGAGCCGGGGACGGATGGCCTGGCTCTGCTCGTAAGCTCCGTTCAGGCAATCGGTGGTCTTCAGGCCGTTGCCGGTGATGCAGATGACGGTCAGCTCATCGGGCTGGATGCGGCCATGTGCATAGAGCCGCGCGGTAACCGCGGTGGTCACGCCGCCGGCTGTCTCGGTAAAGACGCCCTCGGTCTCCGCCAGCTCCTGCATGGCGGAAACAATCTCCACGTCCGACACATCCTCGGCCCAGCCGCCCGTGGCGCGGATGGCGCGCGCGGCATACGTGCCGTCTGCCGGGTTGCCGATGGCCAGCGAGCGCGCGATGGTGTTGGGCCGCTGCGGCTCAATCACGTCGGTTCCCGTTCTTGACCGCCTGGATGATGGGCGAGCAGCCCGTAGCCTGCGCGCCAAAGAAGCGCACCGGCTTGTCCTCGACCAGGCCGAGCGCGATCAACTCATCAAATGCCTTGCGAATCTTTGTAATCAGCGAGCCGCCGGCCATGGGGCAAACAATATTGTCCGGCAGCCGCCAGCCCAGTTGCTCGGCAATCTCAAAGCCCACGGTCTTGGAGCCCTCGGCGTAAAAGGGACGCAGGTTCACGTTCACAAAGCCCCAGTTGTAGCGGTCGGCAATCTGCGAGGAGAGGCGGTTGACGTGGTCGTAGTTGCCCTTGACGCGCACCAGCGTGGCGCCATAGACCTGGGTGTTGAGAATCTTGGCCGGCTCCAGATCGTCGGGAACCAGGATGAAGGTCTTCAGTCCCAGCCGCGCGGCCTGCGCGGCCACGGCGTTGGCCAGGTTGCCGGTGGACGAGCAGCCCACCGTGTCGAAGCCGAAGGCCTGCGCGTTGGCCAGCGCCACGGCCACCACGCGATCCTTGAAGCTGAGCGTGGGCAGGCAGACGGCGTCGTTCTTGATGAAGAGATTGCCGGCGCCGATGCGCGCGCCCAGCCGGGGAGCCTTCATCAGCGGCGTCAACCCCACCGGCGTCTGCGGCTGGTAGCTGTCTGCTACCGGCAGCAGCGCCCGATAGCGCCACATATTCAGCGGTCCCTGTTGGATGGCTTCGCGGGTAAAGCGGGTGCGGGCGTACTCCAGGTCAAAGACCACCTCGAGCGGAGAAAAACACTCGTCACAGATGGAAAGCGGCTGAATCCCGTAGGATTTGCCGCATTCCCGGCAGCGCAATTCGTAAGCAGTCGTCATTCATCCCTCGCTAGATGCGCGAGCGGCTGCAAATATACGAGCGCGTGACCGGCTCAAAAGAGCGAACGTGAAATGACTCGAAGTACCTTGCGAGACGCCTCAACTAAGAGTGCTGAAGCGACCCCCGAATCTCATGTTCCCCGATACGGGCGAGAGTTGACACCATACTCCTGGTTTGCCCAGGCAGGTTGTCGTGGCGTCACAGGGCTCGTCCCTCAGCCACTCTGCATGAAATCCAGGCTTGCCTTTGGGGGCAAACTGGAATGATTCATTTGTATCACAGAGTCAATTTAAGCGCAAGCAACTTTGCAGCCAACGGCGCCGTGCGGCGTTTCCAAAGGTCATTTGCGGGAATTGAAGCGCAAACGGACCCATGTTGGCCGTCTTGCGCACGAGTCTTCCCTTCATACTTAGTTCGTGTATACACCCGCACGTAGTCCACCAGCATTTCTGAAGGAAATGGGGTGGTGGCGTTGGGGATTCCAGGCCAATTGCCTCCCACGGCCAGGTTAAGAATGATGAAGTTGGCCTGCCAGCATCAAAGGGCCAAACCGCGCCGCTCAATCCGCTGATGCTCGAGGTCGTATAGGTGACGTAGGGATGGGTGGGGTCGTCCACGTAATAGGCCACGCTGCCCTTGGCTCCAGATCATGCCGTAGGTGTGCCAGCCGGCCGCCGTCTGCCCGCTGGGAAAATTGAAGACCGTGCCCAGATTGCCGCCGGTAAATCCGGTTCCGTGAATCGAGCCTTCGTTCCAGTCGGGCGTGGTTGCCGCGTTGATCCGCTCCAGCACATCCATCTCGCCGCAGGCCGGCCAGTTGACGGTGGCGATGTTGTTGCCCATCAGCCAGACCGCCGGCCAGAAGCCCTGCGCCTCCGGCACCTGGGCGCGCACCTCAAGCCTGCCGTACTGAAAACTGAACAAACCCTGAGTCTTCAAACGCGCCGAAGTGTAGACGCCGGTCGAAGGCTGCCGCGCAACGATGTGCAGATAGCCATCTGTGCCCACGTAGGCATTCGGACTCGCAGTGTTGCACGGTGAAGCGGTCGATCCCCACGCGCAGTAGTTCTCCAGTTCGTGATTGCCGAAGCCGCTGTTGCCGGTGTCGTAGGTCCAGACCAGCGGATTGGGCTGCGCGTTGGCGCCGGTGGCGTTGGTGAACTCGTCGGACCAGACCAGTGTTCCCGATGGAATGTTGGGCGTAGAAGTTCTGGCTGGCAACGTTGCTGGCCGCTTTGCCCGGAGACCATGGCGATGGCCTTGACGGTCAGGTTCGAAGCCACCAGAAACGGCGCCTCGTAGATTTGCGAGGCATGTGGTAGGCGTCGAACCGTCCACGGTGTAATAGATGGTAGCGCCGGAGGCCGCCGTGTCAGGCTCACCACCACGGCGCCGTTCTGCGCGTTAGTCGTGGTGATGGTGGGCGCGGCCGCCTGGTGTCTGGCGGTTGAAGTCGAGCCATCCCGTCCGCCGCCGCATCCGCACAACAATGCGCTCGACAAAATAATCGCTGCCAGCATCTCCGCACCTGCTCGCATTCCGCGTCTCCGTGATTGAGAGCAGCCGGGATGACACACGTCCCGCTGAAACCATCAAACACTGTTAAAGTTCGAGTGTCAAACGAAGCTGGGTCGGATCATCGAGCGTCGGTCGATTCCTGGCCATTCCAAATATCTCAGCGGCAAACTGGGCGCCACAGGGATGGCTGCCAGCATCACCCATAGAGTAATTTCGCACCCGCTGCTTCCGCGCCGAAATGATCATATTAAGGATCACTCCGAACATGGGGTAACCGCCAACAGGCCTGAGTTAGAGTGTTTTTTATCCGCTGTTGACGGTTTCCAGATACAATTAAAAACTGGGGACAGACGCGATGCTTATCAGCTCGACGACGCAGGTTACGGCCGCCGCCCATATAGTAGATAGGCAGAAAGACCCGGCCTCCCAGCTTCAGGAACTGACCACCGAGAGCCAGAACGAGGCTTCTCAAGGCTTTGACACCAAATCCGCGCTCGATATCGCCCGCATCATCAATCACGAGGATGCCAAGGTTGCGGCAGCGGTCAAGAAGGCGATTCCGGAGATCGCGCAGGTCATCGACCAGGTGGCCCGCAGCCTGCGCGAGGGTGGCCGGCTGATCTACATCGGCGCCGGCTCCAGCGGACGGATTGCGGCGCTGGACGCCGCCGAGTGCCCGCCCACCTATTCCACGGCCCCCGGACAGGTGCAGTACATCATGGCCGGCGGACCCAAGGCGCTGGCCTCGGCCGTCGAGGTCAACGAAGACTCTGAAGAGCTTGGCCAGCGGGACATCGCCCGCCGCCGCCCCACCCGCAAGGACGTTATCATCGGCGTCTCCGCTTCGGGCCGCACTCCCTATGTGGTGGCCGCCGTGGCCTATGCCCGCGCTCGCGGAGCCCACACCGCCGCCGTCACCTGCAACCACGGAACTCCGCTGGCCGCCGCCGCGGAAATCGTCATCGTTGCCGACGTAGGTCCCGAGGTCATCTCCGGCTCCACGCGCATGAAGGCCGGCACCGCCCAGAAGATGATCCTCAACATGATCACCACCGGCGCCATGACCCGGCTGGGCTATGTCTACGAAAACCTGATGGTCAACGTCCACATGCAGAACTCCAAGCTGGTGGAGCGCGGCATCCGCATCCTCATGTGCGCCTGCAAGATCGACCGCGCCACCGCCGTCGAGACCATCAAGTGCGCCGGACGCAGCGTCCCCGTGGCCCTGGTCATGCTCAAAGCCAAAGTCGACAAGCCCGAAGCCGTCCGCCGCCTCGCCAAGAGCGACGGCAACGTCCGCCTGGCCATCGAGGACAATGTGCTGGAGCTGTAACCAAGAGCATTGCGCAGGTTAATCAGAGATTTCTTCCGGTGAGCCACGCGCCTTCCCTGCCCCATCCAGCGCCTCAATTTACACTAGAATACCAGGGGCTCTTCGGCATTCATGGATAAATTTGTCATTCGCGGCGGCAATCCGCTCGCGGGCACGATTCGCGTCTCGGGCGCCAAAAACTCGGCGCTGCCCTGCATGGCGGCGGCGATTCTCACCGAGGACGAGGTCACTCTCGAAAACATTCCCCAGGTGTGGGACATCGCGACCCAGCGGCGGCTGCTCTCGTCCATGGGCGCCGAGGTCAAGCCAGCCGGACGCTCCGCACTGCGACCACCATCAGTTGCCGCACGCTCTCCGACCCCGTCGCAAAATACGAAATCGTCAAGACCATGCGCGCCAGTTCCCTGGTGCTCGGCCCGCTCATTGCCCGCACCGGAATGGCGCGCGTGGCCATGCCCGGCGGATGCGCCATCGGCGGCAGGCCCATCGATCTGCACATCAAGGGCCTGGAGAAGATGGGCGTCCGCATCACCCAGGAGCACGGCTATCTGGATGCGCGGGCGGAGCGATCTGCACGGCGCGCACCTCGCTCTTTGACAAGATCACCGTCACCGGGACCGAGGATCTATTGATGGCCGCGGTGCTGGCCGAAGGCGAAACGCTGATGGAGAACTGCGCGCGCGAGCCCGAGGTCGCCGACCTGGCCGCGCTGCTCACCGCCATGGGCGCGAAGATCGAAGGCGCGGGCACATCCACCATTCGCGTGCAAGGCGTCAGCCGCCTGCATGGCGCGCGCTATCGCATCAACCCCGACCGCATCGAGGCCGGCACATTCCTGGTGGCCGGCGCCATCACCGGCGGCGACCTGACGGTGGCCGATTGCAATCCCGCGCACCTGAGCGCCGTGATCAACAAGCTGCAAGAGGCTGGCGCTCGCGTGGAGATTCTCGGCGCCGATTCGGTGCGCGTGCGCTCGGGCGGCAAGCTGCGCGCCGCCGACATCTCCACCGAAGAATATCCCGGCTTTCCCACCGACATGCAGGCGCAATACATGGCGCTGGCCACCCAGGCCGAGGGCGTCAGCATGGTCCAGGAGAACATCTTCGAGAACCGCTTCATGCACGTGCAGGAACTGGCGCGGATGGGCGCGAATATCAAAGTGGAAGGCCGCACGGCCACGGTGCGCGGACCGGCCAGGCTCTCTGCCGCGGCCGTCATGTGCTCCGACCTGCGGGCCTCCGCCTCGCTGGTGCTGGCGGCTCTGGTCGCTGACGGCGAGTCCATCCTGGACCGCGTCTATCACATGGACCGCGGCTATGAGCGCATCGAGGAGAAGCTGGCCGGCGTGGGCGCCGAGATTCACCGCATGGGCAACGTCTTTGCTCCCAAAGGAGAGATGACGGCAGCCGACTGAGCACCGATTAGAGCAGTTTAATTGTGAATTTCCAGGCTTACAACCAGCTTCGAGGTCACGCAAGTGTAGATATTTTTTTATATTTACAGTGAAAAGTCATAGAATTGATGCCAGACTGCCGATTGTATTGATAGACAGTGGTTCGTTGCAGGGGCGGATTTGGTTGATTGGAGCAAATTGCCGGACGTGGGGGCGGTCACGCTGCTGACCAGCGCCTTCATGTCCGTGGCGCGCCGCAGCCACACACCTGCCTCCAGGCTCTGGCTCATCGCCTGGATCATGATCGCGCTTCACTTTACCGTCAGCATGTTCCTGCGCGCGCCCGGCATCTGGGGAACCTTGGCGCTGTTTTTCACGCTCGCCACCCTGATCTGGTCCGGCGTTCTTTTCATGTGGGCCTCAGTACCCTACCGCAAGCAGCACTCCAGCCAGTGGATGCTGGCTGTGCTGATGCTCGTCAATACCCTCTACATCGGCATCATCCTCTGCGAACCAGGCGTTGCCTGGGCGTTGAATCTCTCCGCTCTTCTCTTCTTCCTCTTGCCCCTGATGCTCACGTTGCTTGCGCTGCGCGGGTTCAGTCATCCGCTCCGCTGGGCAACGGTCCTGTTATACAGCTCCCTCGCGGCCTTCCTGCTGATCTTCCAACATCGTCCCGGCAACGGCCTCGACCTGGCGCTAAATGCCGTGCTCTTTACAGTCTACTTCGGCTGCTGCATCCACTTCTTCTATATGTACCGGCGCGCCACCGCAGGCGCATTCATCACCATCGCCGGATTCCTTGCCTGGGCTTCAGTCTTTGTCGTCTCGCCAGTCATGGGTATCGTTTCGCCCGAGATTCATCTCGAGAGCGAGGTCTGGAACCTGCCCAAATATATCGTGGCCGTGGGCATGATTCTGCTGCTGCTGGAGGACCAGATCGAACACAACAAACATCTGGCTCTGCATGACGAACTGACCGGACTGCCCAATCGCCGTCTCTTCCAGGATCGGCTGGTCAATACCGTGGATCGTGCCCGCCGTACCGGAGCGAAGACGGCTTTGCTGTTGGTCGATCTGGACCACTTTAAGAATGTGAATGACACTCTGGGACATTACGTTGGCGACCTGCTGCTGAAGCGCGTTGCGGAGATCTGCTCTGGACGGGTCCGCCGCTCGGATACTGTGGCCCGAACCGGGGGAGACGAGTTTTCCGTGATCCTGGAAGGCCTACCAGCCGCGAGGATGCCGAAAACGTTGGTCATTCGCTGATCCAGTTGCTCATAGAACCTCTCCAACTCGAGGCATACGGTGCGGATCGGCGCCAGCATTGGCATTGCGGTCTTCCCGGAAGACGCTTCCGACATGGATTCGTTGTGCATTGCGGCCGACCTGCGGATGTACGAGAACAAGCATCGAGCCGCACCCATCGAAACCGCGATTCCGGCGTTTGAGCCAAATGCAGATTCTGTTTGTAGATGAACCAGAAATCTCTTCGCGCAGGATCCTCGAACGTACTGGCGTTTGCTTCGCTTCCTGAAGCCTGAAATGAAAAGGCCCGGATGCGCTCCGGGCCTTTCGTTACGTTTTCGATCTGATAACTGATAACTGAAAATTGAAAACTGTCTTGCTATCCGCGTCCACCACCACCCGGACGGCGGCGGCGACGACGGTTCTTGTTGTCTGGCCTTGGCCTGCCTGCGCCTGCCGGCTGTCCGGCTACTGGAGCCGGCGCGCCATCGACGCGGTTGAAGTTCGGCTCGTTCTCCTCGTCGATCTCCTCGCCGTCCTCCTCGTCGAAGTCGTCTCCGCCTTCGATCAGGATGGTGCTCTGGTTGGACTTCGGCTGGCGCTCGTCGAACTCATTGCGCGGCTTGCTCGGCCTGGGCGGCGCAGCAGGCGCGGCCGGGAGCTCGGAGGCGGAAATCTCCACCTCTTCCACTGCAGCCGGAGCCGGAGCCGTCTGGCCCAGCTTGGCCTTCTGCTCCTTGATGAGCGCCTTGCGGCTGAGCTTGATGCGATTGCCCTCGATGGCCAGAACCTTCACCATCACCTGATCGCCCTCGCGCAGCTCGTCCTTCACTTCCTTCACGCGATGCTCGGCGATCTCGGAGATGTGCAGCAGGCCGTCGGTGCCGGGGAAGAGCTCGACAAACGCGCCGAACTCCGCCAGCCGAACCACCTTGCCCAGATAAACCTTGCCGATCTCCGGCACGGCGGTGAGGTTGCCGATCATTTCCAGCGCCTTCTTCAGGCCCTCGGCGTCGCAGGAGGCAACGTTGACCCTGCCCGTGTCGTCCACATCGATCTTGGCGCCGGTCTGCTCGATGATGCCGCGGATGGTTGCGCCGCCCTTGCCGATCAGGTCGCGAATCTTGTCGGTGGGAATCATCACGGTTTCGATGCGCGGCGCGTACGCCGAGCGCTCCGTGCGCGGCCCGTCCAGCACCGCATCCATCTTGTCCAGCAGGAAGAGCCGGCCCTTGCGCGCCTGCTCCATGGCCTGCTGCAAGAATCTCGCGAGTCAGGCCGCCGATCTTGATGTCCATCTGCAGCGCGGTGATGCCCTTGCGCGTGCCGGCCACCTTGAAGTCCATGTCGCCGTAGTGGTCTTCCGCGCCGGCAATGTCGGTGAGGATGGCGTAGTCGTCGCCCTCCTTGACCAGGCCCATCGCCACGCCGGCCACCGCGCCCTTGAGCGCGATGCCGGAGTCAAACAGCGCCAGGCTCGCGCCGCAGACCGTGGCCATCGACGAAGAGCCGTTGGACTCCAGAATGTCGCTGACAATGCGAATGGTGTAAGGCGACTCTTCGGCGCTGGGCAGAACCGCGGTGATGGCGCGCTCCGCCAGTGCTCCGTGGCCGATCTCGCGCCGGCCCGTGCCGCCCATGCGGCCCGTCTCGCCCACGCAGAAGGGCGGGAAGTTGTAGTGCAGCATGAAGGGCTTCTTCTTCTCGCCCTCATAGCTCTCCAGCCGCTGGCCGTCGTCGGCGGTGCCCAGCGTGGCCGTAACCAGTGCCTGCGTCTCGCCGCGGGTAAACAGCGCCGAGCCGTGCACGCGGGGCAGAACGCTGGTCTCGATGGTGATCTGGCGAATCTCGTCGAAGGCGCGGCGGTCGGGCCGGATGCGCTCCTTGGTCACCTGCTCGCGGAAGATCTTCTCGCGCAGCTTTTCGTAGTAGTGCGCCAGCTTCTTCTTGGCGGCCGGATCGTCGGCGGGCAGCTCCGCGGCCAGCTCGTCCTTGATCGCCTTGATCAGCTCCTGGCTCTCCAGCTTGTGCGTGAGTCTTGGTGTCCAGCGCGTCCTTGAGCCGGTCGCTGATCTTGGCGCTCAGCTCGTCAAAGTAGGCCTGGTCGAACTCCGGCGCGATAAAGGCCCGCTTGGGCTTGCCGGCCAGCGCCACCAGCTCGTCGATGGCCGCGACGATCTTCTTGATCTCCGCGTGGCCGAACTCGATGGCCGCCAGAATCGTCTCTTCCGACTCTTCCTTGGCGCCCGACTCGATCATCACGATGCCGTCCTTGTGGCCGACGACCATGATGTTGACCGTGGTGGCGGCGCGCTCGGCGTAGGTGGGGTTGATGACGAACTCGCCATTCACGCGGCCCACGCGCACCGCGCCCACCGTGGCGCTGAAGGGAATGTCGGAGAGCGCCAGCGGCGCAGGCGGCGGCGTTGATGCCCACCACGTCCGGATCGTTCTCCTTGTCGGCGCGAGAAGACCAGCGCGATCAGCTGCGTCTCATTGCGGAAGCCGTCGGGGAAGAGCGGGCGCAGCGGGCGGTCGATCTGCCGGCAGGTCAGCACTTCTTTTTCGCTGGGCCGGCCTTCGCGCTTGATAAAGCCGCCGGGAATGCGTCCGCCGGCGTAGGTGTACTCGCGGTAATCCACGGTAAGGGGGAAAAAGTCGATGCCTTCCCTGGGCTTCGGGAGAGGCCACGGCAGTGGCCAGAACCACGGTTTCGCCCGTGCGTCACCAGTGCGGCGCCGGAGGCCTGCTTGGCCATGCGCCCGGTCTCAAAGACCAGTCGCTTGCCACCGGCAAGCTCGACGGCTACTTCATGCTTAGACATACGAGTCCTCGTTTCATTGTGTTCGCTTGGGAAACTTGTGTGGGGAATGGCGCGCGGAAAAGGCTAGAGTCGAAGAGCGAGTGCCACCAGGTCCCTGCGCATTTGGGCGACCTGGGATGACACATGATGCCTGCATTCCAGCAACGCGCGAAAATGACTCAGCCCATAGCTCCGCGCCGTCCCTGGCAGCGGGTCGTCTTCGCCAGGTACACCATGGCCCCAGGTCCTGTGTAGAACGGGGGCCGTGACCAATCTTCGGTCTGGGCGCTTCCGGGTCAATGGTCAGTGGCTTTCTGGGCAGCTCTCGGCTACTTGCGGATACCGAGTTTGCCGATGACGTCGCGGTAGCGATCGGTATCGTGCGTCTTCAGGTAATCCAGAAGGCGGCGGCGCTTGCTGACCAACTGCAAAAGACCGCGCCGGGAAGCGTGGTCCTTCTTGTGCGTCTTGAAGTGTTCGGTCAGTTCGCTGATGCGCGCACTCAGAATCGCGATCTGGACCTCCGGCGAGCCGGTGTCCGTATCGTGGGTGCGGAAGCTTTCAATCAGGGTTGTTTTCTTTGCAGTCGCCAGCACGGCGTGTGTTACTCCTCTTGTCTTCTCAGTCCACTCTTCAGTGTCTACTGTGAGATTACCACGAATCAGCGGTCTCGCGCCATTCGCATGCAAATCGAATTCAGCCGGAACCCAAATGCAAACCCTCCCCGCTCACCGCGAACCAAATCGGAAGAACATTCGTGTAGCGCCGGCCTCCTGTGTGTAGCGCCGGCCTCCCGTGTGTAGCACTGGCCTACTATGTGTAGCACCGGCCTCCCGGCCGGCTGTAGCGCGGGCTTCCTAGCCCGCGCTCGTACTCACCGCGTCCCAAATGGGAAAAGCCGATTGTCAAAGCGATCCTTGCTGGCATCAGCCGTCACCCTCGCCATGGAGGCAACAGTTCGTCGCTCGCGCCATGACCGAAACAGTTCGTTGCTCGCGCCGTAGGCGCAATGGTTGTTAGCCCCGCGCTTCAGCGTGGGGTGGGGTTGGCAAAACCAACAATACCTCCGAAGCCCCGTAGGGGCGGTGCGAAACTCACCGCGAACCAAATCGGAAGAGCCGGTTGTCAAAGCGCTCCTTGATGATCTCGGCCACCTCCACCTGCTTCGCCTCAGGATGCTCCGGGTTCAGCAGGTAGTTCCAGGTTTGCGGCGCAATGGCGGAGGGAACTCGAGCCAGCGGCGTCTCCAATGACGCCAGCCAGACGTTGCCCATACGCCGCGTCAATTCCATGTTCTGCTTCCAATCCGTCCCGGCGGGAGGATCAAGTGGCTGAATGACAAGTTCATCGGGAACAGAAATCTTGAGCAACGTGTAAAAATCCGGAGTCTCTTCGCTATCCACTTCAAGATGCACGATCGTTTCAACCAGCGCAGCCGTCGGCGACTCGGCAAAATAGACCACACGACGGCCCAGGCTGGTCCAACGCGAGGAAAACTTCCTCCCGCCCCAGCCGCCCAGATCGATGTAATTGCTGATGCGCCACAGGGTCTTCAAGCGAAAACACCCTCATCGATCTGGTAGAGCATCTCTTCCACGCCTTGTCCGCCCAAGCCCGTGTACATCATGGAAAGCGGAGTACGCTCATCGAAGCGAATCTTGGGTTTCGTCAGCCATCGCTTCGCCTTCTCCGGATCGCCGTAGACCTTCACTGCCAGTTCGTACATCCGCGCCACCCGCGCCAGCCGGTCCGACTCGTCCATGCTGAGCGGCTCCTTCTTCTGCCGCCGATGCTTCAGCGTCCGCGCGGGAATCACCACCTCCAGCAAATCCTTGACGGCAATGCCGGAGTAGGCGGAAAACTCCTCCAGCGTCGAGAGCGGCAGCCCGCGCTCAATCTCCCTCCAATCGAAGGTGAAGGGAGGCGGGGAAACGACAGGAATGGCAGCACTTTGGCCCATAAGGACATTATGCCACACTTTTCGCGGCATTTTGTCCGGTTTGCCGGAAAATGCAGATTGTGATGATTACTTCCGGATTGCCGGTCAACCGTCCAAAACGTCGATTGGGCCTTGCGGTGCTAGTTTTCATCTTTGTACACCTTCAGAGTCATGCGTCCAACTTCGGTCAGCCTGCCGAACTTGCCGGACGTAGTGTACCTAAATTCCCAAACCATGTATTCTGCACTCCAGGTGTCCCCAAACGGCTCTCGATGAGTGAAGTCAATGAAACCCTCGCCTTCCTGCCATACCACCGTATATGCAAGTGCGCATACGCCGGTTCGAGTGAATCGAGCTGACAAATTATCTCCAAAGATATTGCCAACAGTTATCTTCCCATGATACAAATCATTCCGCTGCCATCCCCCTCAGTCTTTACCAGTTATGTGTCTCCGGATGTTGCGGAGATAACCCTTGGCAGCCGATTGGGCGGCTCCGTCCGTCAGCCTGCGACCCTCAGTCGCGCGGATGTCCTTATCCCCAGGCTACTCAAATTCAAGAAAGGAAACTTCCATGAAAATTCGCAGTATTCTTCTAACGTTAGTTGCCGTGTTGTTCTGCACGGCATCGATCTCCGCTACTACCTTGACGCACACCTGGGTTTCCGGGAGCGGCAGCGATTCCAACACCTGCACCTTCGCCTCGCCCTGCGCCACCTTCACCGGCGCGTTGGCCAAAACCACCGCCGGCGGCATCATCACCGCCAAGGATGCGGGCGACTTCGGCGCGGTGAGCATCGCGCAGTCGGTCACCATCGACGGAGCAATCTCGGCAGTATCACCTTCACCAGCGGCACTGGAATCAACATCACAGCCTCGGTCAATGTCACAGTGCAGAATCTCACCATCAACGGTATGGGTGTGGCGACTGATGGCATAGACGTCGAAAATGGCGGCACTATGATCGTCGACAACTGCAGGATCATGAACATCAAGGGCTATCGGAATTGATTTCGCCGGCGCAGGGAATCTGACCGTTGAGAACTCCGAAATCGAGTCCTTCATCGGAACTGTCGGAGTGAATTATGTTACTGGCATTAATATTGTGGGCAATGCTGCGGAGAATGTTATAGTGCGAAACACTGTCATTGATGCCTCGCCTATTTCAGCATATAACTTCGGCTTTGTTATCGCACTGCGGTGGAGGGTCTGTCCAGGCCTCGCTGCAGAATGTCACCATCCTGGGCGCTGGACAATATGCCGTCTTGGCCTCACTGCGGGATCACCGAGATCACCGGCTCCGTGCTCACGCAGAGTGGTACTGGCGTTGAAGCTTCTAATAGTGCCACGATCAGCGTAGCCAGCTCGATGATCACCGCCAATACCACCGGGGTCTGCTCGATGGCATCGTCGAAGATCCGCCTCGATAACAACGACATTTACGACAACACGACAGCCATCGACAATTGCGGCGGGATTGTAAAGACAAGCACCACCAACAAGACCAGCGGAACCATCGCCATACCCGCGTCCGACGTATCTGAGTCCGTCACATTTTAATGATTCGGATTATTCCCTCGGCAATTCACAACTCAAGAGAGGAGATTTTCATGAAAATTCGCAATCTTCTGCTCGCGTCAGCCGCCGTGCTCTTCTGCCCGGCTTCCATCTCCGCAACCACCATCGCTCACACCTGGGTCTCCGGCAGCGGCAGCGATTCCAACGCATGTACCTTCGCCTCGCCCTGCGCCACTTTCGCAGGCGCGCTGACCAAAACCACCGCGGGCGGCATCATCACCGCAAAGGATGCGGGCGACTTCGGCGCAGTGACCATCAATCAGTCGGTCACCATCGACGGCAACAACACCGGCAGCATTACCTTCCACCAGCGGTGGAATCAACATTACGGGCTCGTCTAATGTTGTTCTGCAGAATCTCACCATCAATGGCCTGGGTTCAGCAACTTACGGCATAATTGTCGAAAACCCCGGCAGCATTGTGACAGTTGACAACTGCCGGATCATGAACTTCATTAGTTACGGCATTTATTTCGAAGGCGCAGGGAATCTGACCGTTGAGAACTCCCGGATCGAGTCCCTCAGCGGATCAGTGGTTACTGGCATTTATATTAATGCCAATGCTGCGGAGAATGTTGTGGTAAGAGACACCGTCATCGACGCCTCGCCCTTTTCAGCAAACAACTGGGGCTTTTATGTCTACACAGGCACCGGACCTGTCAAGGCCTCGCTGCAAAATGTTACCATCATGGGCGCTGGAGCTGAAGCCGTCTATACAGAGTCCGGGGTCACCCAGATCACCGGCTCCGTGCTCACACAGAGTTGGGCTGGTGTTTACGCTAATGGCAGCACCATCAGCGTGGCCAGCTCCATGATTACCGCTAATACCACCGGGGTCTGCTCGTTCGGATCGTCGAAGATCCGCCTCGATAACAACGACATCTACGACAATACGACGGCCATCGGCAATTGCGGCGGGATTGTGAAGACCAGCACCACCAACAAGACCAGCGGAACCATCGCCATACCCGCGTCCGACGTATCGAATTCCGTAACGTTCTGATTTAGGAAGTTAATTGCGGGTGCCCCCGGTCCCTCGCAGTTAGGGACCTGGGAGACCACGAATCTCCTGCGAGCGAATAGCGAGCGCCCGCCCGGGCGGCTAGTCCTTGCAGATTATTTCCCCATTTCGTGCACAATGATCCTTAGAAGCTCTTCCTTCAAACATCGTCCCGGCACGTCCTCTTCGCGCCACTTTTCAGCCGGAAGAGGCTGGCAGAGGCCAAAACGGCCCGTAACTCCTTATCCTGGAATATTTTGCAGGGAACTTCTTTGTTTTCTATATTTTGCAGCGCAACCCTGCCTGTAACCTCAAGAAAACAAGTGACTTTGCGTCCAAAGTATGGGTGGGGGTACCCCCTCGCAGTAGCACGGAAAATCTGACACTGATCACTGACCACTGTCCACTGTCCACTGACCATTGACCACTGTTCACTGTTCTTGCTCCCGCCAGTAATTCGCCCGCGCCACGATCCGTGCCCCGTAGTCCTCGGCCAATCGCACCCTGATGGTATGCAGGCCGGGCGTCGGATCGGAGGGGCTGAAGGTGATCAGGTAGCGGTTGCGGGCGTGCTGGGCCGACTCCACGACCCGCTTCTCAAAGCCCTTGTCGCCGGTGAAGGCGTGGTACTCGCCGCCGCTCATGTGGGCCACTTCTTTGGTCACGTTTTTCTTGAAGGCCTGCACCAGCATGAACAGCGGCGAGACCATATTCATCGACGCGGTCGTCGCCCGTTGTCCTTCAAGTCGTGGCTCAGCTCGGCGCGCGCCGGCGTAAACGAAACGCTCAGCACCAGCACATCGGACCGGCCGATCTTCTCGATCAACTGCTCCGTCTTGGTGTGCTTGCTGCCGTGGTCGCGCTCCTCGCAATCAGCAAAAGCACGCGGCGATACTCCTTGGGCTGGGTTTCCAGCAGATCGACGGCGTAGCTGACCGTATCGAGAATCGCGTCGCCGCCGTCGCCCGGTCTTCAGCTGCTTGAGGGCCTGGTTCACTCATCGCTGGAGTGCGTGTAGTCGCGGATCAGATGCGGCTTCGAGTCGAAGCCCACCAGCGCCGCCTGGCCCTTGCCGTCGGAAAGAAAGAGATCGAGCAGCGGGCCCAGCTTGGCCAGCTTGTCGAATTCCAGCACGCTGACGCCGCCCAGCTCGACCGCCACCACCAGCGCCACCGGCGCCGTGTCCATCTCCTCCTGCACGCGAATCTTCTGCGGCACGCCGTTGTCTTCCAGCACGAAATCCTGCGGCTTGAGGCCGTAGACCACGCCTCCGCCCGGTTTTTCCACCAGCGTGGGCACCAGCACCTCGTTGGCCGTCACGCGCAGGGTGGGCGCTTCGATGTGAGTGCTGGGCAGCGGAAGAGGCGGTTCAGCCGGCGGCATCTGCTGCGCGCTGGCAGCCGACGCCGGCACGCAAGACCTACAGAAATCGCCAGGCAAACCAATCGTAATAAGCCAGAATCTCATACAGTGGACAGTTTACAGTCGAACAGCGATCAGCATGACAGTCTGCTGCTGTTAGCTGCTTCTCCGCACTTCGCGGTCCATGCGGCCAATCCAGCCCAGATAGCTCAGAAATTCCCAGCGCGAGCTCCAGAGAAAGCCCAGCACATCTTTGGATGTCAGCGTCTCCGCCTTGCTTGCCGCTGTAGGTCTCGACCCGCCAGCGCAGATACTCGCTGCGCCACGGAGCCAGCCGGTGGCCGCGCGTTGCATTCCAGAGAAAACGGAGCGGTGCGAACATAGGAAAGTCCTTCGCCTTGAGTATAGACGGCGTGATAATGAAATGTTACAGTCAAGCTGCATGCCCAATCAGCTCGACACTGAAAGGCGCTTGCAGACTACTGTCCACTGACAACTGACAACTGTTCACTGACCACTGCCTTACGCCGGCAGCTTGCTGAACAGGTTATTCTGGCTCGAATTCAGTTGCGCGATCACGTCCTCCAGCGCCGTCTGCTGCGTCTCGGCCAGCGAAAGCTGCGTGGAGATCGTCGGAATATCGGCCTGCATCAGGTTGGTCTGCGCGGTGGTCAATTGGGTCTGCACATTGGTCACGGCGTCGGAGGCGGCCGTGACCTGGGTCATCGAGTTGTCGATCGTCACGCGCTGCTGGGAAACGTAGTTCAGCGCCGTGCCCAACGCCTCCGTATCGCTCACCGCCTGGGCGGTGTCCACCGTGCCGCTGGAGTAATCGGCCACCAGGGCATTCAGCGCGCCAAAGACGCTGTTCGTCCCCGTGCCCAGAAAGATCTGGCTCGCCCGGCACATTCAACTGAATCTTCTGCCCGTTGGGCGTATGCAAGATAATTCACGTTCTCATCGCCGTTGTAGGTGGTGACGGCCGGCGATGTGGCCGTCGAAGTGGTGAAGGGAGCCGTCGAGGTCTGGCCGCCGGCAAAGATGTACTGGCCCTGATAGCTGGTGTTGGCCAGCGAAGTCACCTCGTCGAGAATGCCGGAGATCTGATTGGCGATCGGACTTTACGTCGCTCGCGTTCATCGTGCCGTTATTGGCGCTGGTGGCCAGCGAGATGGCCTGCGTCAGCTGCGTAACCACGCTGCCCAGAGCCGAATCGGCCACCTGCAACTGGCCCGGTAACCAGGTTCGCGCTTTGCGTGAAGGAATCGTCCTGCTGAATCTGGTTGAGCAGCAGCACATTCTCCCCCGAGGCCGACCGGATTCTGGCTCAGCGAGTTGACGCGCACCCCGCTCGACAGCTCCGCCGTCAACTGCTGCTCGTTCGCCTGAGCCTGGTCGAGCGAACCCACCAGATTCGTAACGTAAAAAGGATCCACCCGCATCGCATTCCTCCACCAGGGACTAGGGAATAGGGAATAGAGAGGTATGCAGCAATCGGCGGCGTATCCAGTGAAACAGTCTCGCTTTTTCGTCATTGCAGCATTCAGCCTGCAATGGAAACTGCTCCTGACACCTAGCCCTGTCCCTGACCACTGTTCCCTGGTCCCTGTCTTTAAGACACCGTCGTCTGATCCCCCAGGTTCAGCGCCGAGGCCATGATCGTATTCAGCATGGCAAAGACCTGCGAGGCCGCCTGATAACTGCGCTCCAACGTGGTCATCGAAGAGGCCTCGTCATTCAGATTCACGCCGGAGAGCGCATTGTTCTGCGTCTGCAACTGGGTCACCGAGGCATTCTGCGCCGTGTTCTCCGTTTGCACGCTGGAGACCGTCGAGCCCAGCGTGGTCACAAAATTCGAGTAGTAGTCGGTCGGCGTCTGGCCGTTCACGATTCGCCTGGTTGGCCAGCGCGGCCATCGCCGACGGCATTCGAGTTGTCGCCCGTTCCATCTCCCGCGCCGGCGGCGGCAATCTGGTTGGGATCGGTCATCACCACGCTCATGCCGGCCGCGCTGCCCGCCACGGTGGTGGGCTGGCTGAAGATGTTGAGCGGACTGGCCGCCGTGCCGGTACTCCCATCCAGGTCCGTTCCCGCATTGTTCTGCGTATTGACCGCCGTCGAGATGCTGTAGGCCAGTTGATCCAGCGAGTTGAGCGCGCCGGGAATATCCTGGTCGCGCGCCGTCAGATAACCGCCCAGCGAGCCGCCGCCCGTGGCCAGCTGCGAGGTAATATCCTGCATTGCCCAGAAAGAAATCGGTAACCCCGTTCACCATGCCGGTGGTCAACTGGATAGCTCGTTCCCTCGGAGACCAGCAACTGGCCCGGAGGTGGTGGTGATCGCCAGCCCATTGTTCTCGGTCGTGATCTGGTTGATCCCGATCAACTGCGAAAGCTGGCTCAGATCCTGCTGGCGCTGGTCTTCGAGCGTGCCCGCGTCGGCGTTGGGCGAGGTGGTCTGAATCTGCTGATTGAGCTGCGCAATGGCCGAGGTCAGCGAGTTCACCTGGCTGGCCACCCCGGCCGCCTCCTGATCCAGCGCCGACCGCTGCGCGTTCAGGCTGGCCGCGGCATTGGAGATGTCGCCGGCCAGCGTGCCCGCCGTGGAAAGCACGCTCTGGCGCAGCGCATTGTCGGTGGGATTGGCCTCCAGCGATGAAAACGAATCGAAAAAACTGGTAATGTCGCTGCCGATGTCTCCGGCCGTCGAACTGGATGAGCCCGAATCCGGCGTAAACAGCGCCTGCAGCGTGTTCAGCGCCGTCAGCCGCGAGCCGGAGGCCGAAGCCAACTGCTGCTGCTGGTCCAGCCGCGACTCCAGCACGCGATCCCGCTCCGAGGTGGCGCCGGTCTCCGTCACTCCCTGCCCGATCGAGATTCCGTCGATGTTGAGCGGCTGATTCTCCTGCCAGTCGGGCTTCTCCTCGGTGTAGCCGGGGGTGTTGGCGTTGGCCACGTTGTTGGCCACCACATTCAGCGCCTGCTGATCGGCGTCCAGCGCCTGCGACATGATGCTGAATGCGGAGTTAATTGTCCCCATGCCCGCTCTCCGTTCGCCGCCACTGCCGGCGCCAGTCAGCGCCGCGCGGTACTCCAACCGCCCCGCGCGCAGCTCCCGCAGCCGGTTCATCACATCCAGATTGGCCCGCGTCGCCTCCAGCACCCGGGCGAAGACCGCCATATCCCCTGCGGCCTCCTTGGCCTGCAGGAGCCAGCGCCGCGCGCGCGCATCCGCCGATCCATGCTGCGCCAGATCGCGGTTCAAGGCCTGACAAGAGAGCGCCAGCTCCTCCAGCCGTCCGCATCCAGCCGCGCCAGCGCCCGCGAAGCCTCCACCACCAGCTCCTTCAGCTTCGGACGCTGCCGCGCTCTCCAGCTCGCTGCAACGCAATCGCTCCTTTCGCTCCTGCCGATGTCCAGCCGCATTGGCTGCCCTACCTGACGCTGCACTCTGCGCCGGAGCGCATCGGCGTCCGATCGCGCTCGCACCTCCAAGCGCATCATGTCCATCCAAGCCCGCTACGCTGACTGCCCAGCATCGAATCCACCACCTTCGAGGCCACCGCCGCGCGGAGACGTTGTAGGTTCCCGCCGCCAGCGCCGCCTGAATGCTGGCCACCTTGTCCATGCGCACACCCGCGTCGCCGGCCGTCTGCGAAACCTCGCTGCCCGCGCTGCTGAATGTCGCCCGGTCACTGCCCAGCGCGCTTCCGCCCGCCGTCGCGCCGCTCTTCGGCTGCTGCGTGTGGCCGGCGCCGGCGCGGGCGTTCCCAAAAGCGACTTCAATCCTTCAAGACTGCTGCGAATGTCCATAGTTCACTGACTCCTTGTTGGTTCATCGGCATGCCCTAATCACTCTAGTCATTCGTGGGTTTTCATCACGGTATTGCCGTGCAAATTTCCGGTTACTGCGCAGTTACCTGCTGGTTACTCGCCGGGGTGAGCTGCCGCACAATGCTGTTGGCAATCCCAAATCCTCCCTGCTCGCTCAACCCCCGTCCCAGCGCCTCCGAGGCAAACTCGCCCAGCGCCCCGCCGGAGCCGGAAGCCGATCGTCCTCCTCGCCATCGAGACCGTTCGCCGCTGGTCATTGGCTTCAACAACTCCTTCATCATCTGCGCCTCAAACTCATGCGCCGCCTGCACCAGCCGGGGCTGCGGGCGTAGCCGTGCTGATCGCGCCGCCGTTGCCGCCGCTGCCGCTGCTGCATCGAGCATCCCGCCGACTCGCTCGCAACTCGAAAGCATCAGAGAACCTCCAGGTCGGCCTCCAACGCGCCGGCCTCCTTCATCGCCTGCAAGATCGAAATCACATCCCGCGCGCCTGCCCCTGTACGTTGCAATTCCTGGACCAAATCCTCCACCGTCGCCCCTTCTTTCAATTCAATGCGGTTGACCGGCTTGTCCTGTGCCTGCACCGTCGTCTGCTGCACCACCTGCGTCGTTCCCGTAGAGAGCGCGTTGGGCTGCGAGACCTCGTTCTCGGCGATCACATTCACGCTCAACCCTCCATGCAGAATCGAAACCGGCTGCAAGCGCACCGTGCCCCCGATCACCACCGTCCCGGTGCGCTCGTTGACCACCACCCGCGCCCGCGGATAGACCTCCACCTCGACGGCCTCCACCTTGTCCAGCAGCGCCGCCATATCCTCGTCCGGCGCGGCCGCAATCTCCACCCGGCGGCTATCGATCGGCGTGCGCGCGCTTGGCGCCCAGCGCCTTGTCAATCGACGCGGCCATCCGCTCGGCGGTATGAAAATCGGCGTCGTTCAGCACCACGCTGACCACGTGCATCTGCTTCAGATCAAAGGGCACCGGCCGCTCCACCAGCGCCCCGCCGGGAATCCGCGCCGTGGTCGGATGGTTCGACAGCCTGGTATTGCCGCCGCGCCGAGGCCATGTAGCCGCCCAGCACCAGCGACCCCTGCGCCTGCGCGTAGATCTGCCCGTCCGGCCCGTAGAGCGGCGTCATCAGCAGAATGCCCCCCTCCAGCGAGCGCGCATCGCCGGCCGAGGAGACGGTAATATCCATCTTGTAGCCGGGCCGGCTGAAGGGCGGCAGCGTGGCCACCACAAAGACCGCCGCCATATTCTTCACCTGCATATTGCTGGCGCTGTTGGCCCCGGTCTGCGGAACCGTGATGCCCATCCGCTCCAGCGTCGAGATCAGCGTCTGCGCCGGAAAGACCGTCTGCGAGCTGTCCCCGGTGCCGCGCAGCCCCACCACCAGCCCGTAGCCCACCAGTTGGTTGTCGCGAATCCCTTCGATCGTCGCCACGTCCTTGATCCGCGCCATGCTGCGCGGCCGCCGCGGCGTGGGCCGGCGCCGAGCAGCAGCGAAGCCAGCAGCAGCGCCACAGCCAGCGCCACCCACCACCAGAAGCTTACGCCCCTGTCCTGCTCCGTCCGGTCTCCTGTCGCTACGCCATCTCGCATCCCTTGTTACCTGCTCCCTGTTCCCTAGTCCCTAGTCCCTAGTCCCTGCCTTTAGAACACCAGCAGCTTCTCCAGGAAGCGCACCACCGGGTTCTGCCGGTAGGTGGAGTCGTTCACGATGCCCTTGCCGGTCACTTCCAGTTCCAGATCGGTCATGGCCGTCGATTGCACCTGGTTCTGCGCGCTCACATCCTCGGGGCGCACCAGGCCGCGCAGCTTGATCAACTGCGTCTGCTGCGAGAAGGTCAACTGGCGCGTGGCCTGCACCACCAGCATCCCGTTGGGCAGCACGTCCACCACCTCGGCGCCGAAGGTCGTCGTCAGGCTGGAGTTGGTCGTGCTCTGCCCCTGCGCCGTCAAGCCCGAGGCCGCGGTCATGCCCAGCAGATTCTGCAGCGCTGTTCGAGGTCTTCGAGCTTGCCGAAGAGCGACGGTCAGCCCGGAGCTGGCGCTCGAGGCCCGCGAGTTCTTCACCTGCCCGTCGGTCGAGGCCGCCAGGCTCTCGGTCACCACAATCGAAACCACATCGTGCAGCCGGACCGCCTTGGCGTCGGTGCCCAGCCGCACCAGCCGCCCCTCCGAGCTCCAGATCGAGCCCGGCGTCCGCACCTCCGCCGCCTGCTGCGCCCGCACCCGCTCGATGTAGGCCTTCAAGGCCGCCTCGGGCGGCGTCGCCTTGCCCGCAATCCCCGGCGTCGTCTTTCTTGCTGCCGAGCGCATCGGCCGGCTGCGCCGCCACCAGCGCCATCAGCCGCCAGCAAGAATCCGGCTCGCAGCAACCGCATCTGTCTCATGGCCGCACCTCCCGCCTCCGGCTGCAAGGCCGCGCGGCCCGGCCCCAGAGCCACCACCCGCACCACCCGGCCGCCAATCGTCAAACGCACCTCGAAGGCCGCGCCCAGCGCGGCCGGACTCAGCGCGCGCGCCTCCAGAACCGCATCCACCACCGCCGTGTGCTCCTCGACCATCAGCCGGTCTCCGGCGCGAATCACGGGCAGAACCGTGCTTCTGCTGCCTCGCTCGCCGCCTGCCCGATGGCTGCGCCGCCCGACGCGTTGCGATGAGCCGCCAGCCAGCACCAGCCGCCCCGGCCCGCCCGGAAACTGCTCGTTGCGCAGCAGCAGCCAGCGGTCCCCGGTGTGCGGATCGTCGATCTCGCGAACAAGCTGCCCCTCGGACGGCCGCTGATCGCAGCCTGCGCCAGCAGCCCGCCCGAGGAGAGCATCACCTGCGCGCCGGAGCCGGCACGGAGCCTGCGCCACGGCCAGCGCCAGCAGCCCAGCGCCAGCACTCCCATGCACCAGCGTCCCGCTCGCTCGCGCATCGATTCTCTGTCCCGATCCCTATTCCTAGTCCCTAGTCCCTAGTCCCTATTCCCTGGTCCCTGCGCTTTAGTGCGTCATGTTGTTGACCTGCGAGTACATATCGTCGGCGGCCTTGATGACCTTGGAGTTCGATTCGTAGGCCCGCTGCGCCAGCACCATCTGCACAAACTCGGTGACCACGTCCACATTCGAGTTTTCCAGATACCCCTGCTGCAGGGTTCCCAGCCCCTCGGTTCCGCCGGGGTTGCCCAGCACCGCGTCGCCGGAGCTGAGCGTGGCCTGCAGCAGGTTCGATGCCCATGCTCTCCAGGCCGCCGGGGTTGGGAAAGGTCGCCAGCTGAATCTGCCCCAGTTGCGAGGGGTTCTGCTGCCCCGGCAAGGTGGCGTTCACCACCCCATACTGGGTGATGGTGACCGCCGTGGCATTGGGAGGAATGGTGATGGTGGGAATGATCGGGTCGCCGTCGGTGGTCACGATGGTTCCCTGGCTGTTCATGTGGAACTGCCCGGCGCGGGTGTACTCGATGGTTCCGTCCGGCCGCTGCACCTGAAAGAACCCCGCGCCCTCGATGGCCACATCCAGCGGATTCGAGGTCTGGTTCAGCTCGCCCTGCGTCATGATCACCTCGGTGGCCGCCGACTTGGTTCCCAGGCCGATCTGCAAGCCCGCCGAGACCGTGGACTGGCTCTGCGCCGCCCCCGGCGTCACCAGGTTCTGGTAGACCATGTCCTGAAACTCCAGGCGCAACTGGCGAAAGCCGGTGGTCGAGGAGTTGGCCAGGTTGTTGGCGATGGTGTCCAGGTTCAACTGCTGCGCGCTCATGCCGCTGGCCGCGGTATACAAGGCTCGAATCATCGTGGCTCCTTTCAGTCGCCAGGTGATCAGGGATCAGTGGAACAGTTACTTGTAAAACCCGAATTGCCTGCAGAACTGATCCTGATCTCCACTTTCCATCTACAACTGCGCATGGATCAACTGATTACTATCCCTGTTCACTGTTCACTGTTCACTGTCCCTGTCTTCACACCTTCGGCAGATCCTCGGTGGCGATCTTGTTGAACTCGGTGTGGAAGACGGTCAGCGCCCTCTGCATCATCTCCGCCTCGCGCTGCACCATGATCAGGTTCAGCGTCCCCGGAATCACGCCCTGGTTGGCGCTCTCGATCGCCCCCTGGTGGACCGCGGCATTCTTCGAGAGCACCGGCGCAACGCCCTCCGGCGCGACGATAGCGGTTGGCGCCCTCCGGGGTCAGCTGCGTGCCGGCGGGAAAGGTGAAGACGCCCACCGTGGCCACCACGCCGCCAGCCACCGAGACCACGCCATCCGACGCCCACCGTCACCTCGCCGGGCGGAATGGGAATCGGCTGGCCGGTCGGCTGAAAGCACCGGATCGCCGGCCGCGGTCACCAGCTGTCCCGCCGGGGTGCGATGAAAGCCGCCATCGCGGGTGTAACGCAGGCCGTTGGCCGTCTGCACCTGAAAAAATCCCTCGCCCTCGATGGCCAGATCCAGCGGATTGCCGGTCTGCTGCAGCGCGCCCTGGCCCATGATTCAGCCGGTCGCCGCCCAGCAGGCCGTAGTTGTTCACCGTCTGCCCCAACTGCGAGTCCTGCGGCTCCGGCCCCATCAGCACCGAGCGGAAGTACTCCTGCTCGGCCCGGTAGCCGGGGGTCTGCGCATTGGCCAGATTGGTGGCCGCGATATCCAGCGCCTGGGTGCGCGCCACCAGCCCGGTCATCGCCGCATAGTATCCGCTGTCCATCGGAGCCTCCCTCCTGGCACAGAGAGACAGTGCAGGTGGAGGACCGGAAGGGAGTGCAGAAGGGATTAGAAGCAGCATCAGAATTGGGCAGAAAGACAGGGAACAGGGAATAGGGAACAGGGACTCAGGGACTAGGGATTAGGATGAAAATCGCGGAAGCTGCCAGGAATCGGGCACTGCGCGTGTAGCCGGACCGCTAGCTCCGCTAGCTCCCTGGTCCCTAGTCCCTGTTCCCTGCTCTATTGCAGGCCGTCGCAGATGATGGTGACTTCGAAGCTGGCGTCGTCGAAATGGTAGGTGTGGTGGAGCTTGAACTCGGGAGCCTGCACGTGGAGGTTGTAATCCCGGCCGGTGATCACGGCCGGAACCGACAGGCCGCAGTTGGCCGCCAGATCCGGCACCTTGCCCTTCCACGCCCCGGCCAGCATATTGCAGATTTCGCCGATCCCGTCCTTGACGGTATCGTCAATCTCCTCAAACTCCATGCCCGTCATGTGCGCGGCGATCTTGATGGCCGCCGAGCCCCCGCTGCGGAAGACGCAGGCCCCGCTCAGCAGGCCGCCAAAGCCCACCACCGCGGTCACCGACTCCGGCTCGCCGATCTCCACCGGCCCCGCGTAGCGCTGGCAGTTGACCCCCAGCATCAACTGAAAGACCTCTTCCACGCTGGCATCCAGATTCTTGGGATCGGAGACCAGATGCACGGACTCCCGCAATGAACAGCGTCATCGTACGCTCCATTTCCTTGTTGCCGCCGCCCTCGCGCTGTCGCGATCGCGGCCTTGCGCACACCGTTCAACAGCACACCGATGCCTCCCGGCTACGCCGCATTCAACAACGGCAGCACCCGCTCCTTCACCTGCTCGGCCGTAAACGGCTTGCGGATGTATCCTTGCGCTCCGGCCAGGATGGCCTGCTTGACGTGCTCCTCGCTCGACTCGGTGGTGATCATCACCACCGGAACGCCGGGAGCCAGGTTCTGCGCCCGGACCTGGCGCAGAAACTCCAGCCCGTCCATCGAGGGCATATTGATGTCGGAGAGAATCAGGTCCACCTGTTGGGCCTTCAACAGGTCCAGCCCTTCGACGCCGCTGCCGGCCTCGAAGACCACCAGCGGGTCCAGGCCCGCCTGGCGGAGCGAACGCTCCACAATCTTGCGCATCACCGAGGAATCGTCGACGATCAGGGTTCGCACTTCACTCATGCCCTGGCTCCTCTGCTTTTGTCGTCTATCGGCTCTTCCGCGTCAATTCCTTGAGAGAGCATTCTCCTCATCGCCTCCGGCCGTCGCTTCAGTGCGCCCCAATCGAGCAGATCAGATCCTGAATCGAGCCGCGCTCCGGCATCGGTCCGCTCTGCGGCCGCCGCCACATCCTGCAGCCACAGGCAGTCGTGCACCCTCACCAGCCGGGACTCGACCGGCCGCGCCCGTTCGATGGACTTTGCCAGCGCATGCGCCACCGCCGGCTCCGAGACGGCCTCGATCAACTCCACGGCGGGAAACTTCGCGCTCAGCATGCGGGCGTGCGCCGGACGCGAAGAGCGACTCCTGCACCAGCCCGCTCTCCACCCGCAATCCGCTCATCCGCTCCACGGCCAGGGCCACCACCGGGTCCAGCCGGTCCTCAAATCCCAGATAGAGCAGCCTGCCCGCGGCCACCCGCAGAGGCAGCGCGCCAAAGGCGTCCACAAACAGCCGGGGCACCAGCACGGTCAGCGCCTCGGCGTCGTGAAACTCCAGCGGCAGCACCGGGCAGCTCCACTGCAAGCCCAGCGCCCGGGTCACCAGCTGCTCGCTCACCCCCTGCTGGCGCACCAGCCAGTGGCCCAGCCGCCCGGCTCCGGCCACCCGCTGCGCATCCAGCGCCTGGCGCAACTGGCCGGAGGTGATCCAGCCCTGTTCCAGCATCACCAGGCCCAGCGGAATGCGATGCCGATGGCTCTCCTGCGCCACTGCCCCGGCCGTCCAGCTCGCGGCGCACCGCCGCGGCCACCCGCGCCGCCGTGCAGGCGGCCGAACAGTTCCAGCCACCCTCAAAGACCGGCGCCAGGCGGCTGCGCCACAGGTGCAGCCAGCCGGAGCCGCAACCGGGATTGGCGCAGGTTTCAAACAGGCGCGCTGCGCGCTCTGCCGTGCGCCCCCCGGCTCTGCCGGCCAGCGCCTCCGCGCCCGAGACTTCCCGCGCCAGCCGCTCACGGAGGGTAGCCTGCATCAGCGCCGGCCGGCTCGGCCCGGTCAATGCCGGCCTGCCCCGGCTCTGGTTCCGGCTCAGAAGAGGCATCGGATGCTCTCCAGCCGCTTCCTGGGCGAGGCCACCTCGGTCACCCGCAAGCCAAAGTTGCCGTTGACCAGCACCACCTCGCCGCGGGCCACAATCTTGTCGCCGACAATCAGGTCCACCGGGTCGGCCACATTGCGATCCAGTTGCACCACGTCTCCGGGACCGAGATCGAGAATCTCGCCCAGCGGCATCTCCTTGCAGCCAAAGCGCAGCGAAGCCTCCAGCTCGACATCCAGCAGCAGCTCAATGCCCGGGCTCAGGCCTGCCGGCGGCGCCGGCGGCGGGCGGCAGCTCGGCGGGCTGGGCGGCGGGCTGCGCCGCCGGCTTGGGGACGCGCACCTCGTCGCGCACCAGAATCGTCCAAGCGCGCTCGCCGGACTTCAACTGGAAGGCGCGCGAGACCTTGCTCTCCCCGGCAATCTCCTCGAACTTCTCCACCCGGCACTTCTTCCCGGTCTTGGCCAGCAGCTCCCCGGCCGCGGCATTGGCCACCTCGTTCAGAATCTCGCCCCAGCCGGCCTTCTGGTCCACGCCCTCGCCCACCAGCGGCGACTCCAGAATCGCGCGGTCCAGGACCACGCTGAAGCGGCCCTCCACATCCCCCGCGATGGTGGCGGCAAAGCCGAAGGCGCCCGCCGCCAGGGGCTTGGGCAGCGACTCGACCAGCTCCGGCTCTCCGGCCAGGGCCTGGGAGAACAGGGTCGCCGCGACCTCGGTCCAGCACTCAAGATAGCTCTTCATGACTCCGCCTCGTCAACCGGCCGCTCGATGCGCGCGGCGCGGTGCGCTCCCTGACGAATGGCCTGCGCCAGGGAGAGCGTCTGGCCGCCCACCCTCCACTCGGCCAGGGTGTTGGCGGCCAGATCCAGGCGCAGAACCGTTCCCGGCTCCAGGTTCTCGATGGCGCTGGCCGCCAGCCGCACCGTGGGCAGTTGCAGCGAGCCGCCGAAGCGGATGCGGCGCGCCGCGGCCTCCATGCGCGCCCGCGTCTCGCCGCGCATGGCGGCGGCGCCGGCGCCCAGTCCGAGGTCAGCCGGCGCAGAATGGTGTTGGCCACCACCGCCGGAAAGGCCAGATTGAGCAATCCCGAGCTGTGCGGCATGCGAATCTCGAAGCTCAGGCAGAGCGTCTTTTCCGTGACCGACATGATGCGCGCCACCTGGGTCTGCATCTGGCGGCGCTCGAAGTTGAAGCTCAGCCCCACCGGCTGCCAGGCCGCGGTCAGCTCCCGGCAGATGATCTCCACCACGCTGGCCAGAATCGACTCCTCGATGTCGGTCAGCTCGCGCAGCGGCGCCGTCCCGGCCCTCGCCGCCCAGCAGCAGATCGATGATCGGAGGCGCCAGCGCCAGGTCCAGTTGCAGAACCGCAAGCGCCCCCAGCGGCTCCATGCGCACCGAGGCCACATAGCTGATCTCGGGAATGCGCAGCAGAAATTCGTTGAAGGGAATCTGTTCGGCCGAGACCAGGTTGACCTGGAAGCGGGTGCGCAGCCAGGCGGCCAGGTTATGCGTCAGGTTGCGGGCAAACAGGTCGTTCAACATGCTGATGGCGCGCAACTGGTCGGTCGAAATCTGGCCCGCCGAGGAAAAGTTGTAGGGCACGACGCGGGCCCGCACCTCGGTCTTCTGCGCCTCGGGCGTGGAGCTGAGCGCCGCCTGAAACAGGGCGTCGATCTCGTTCTGCTTGAGCGTCTTTTCCATCGATCTAGCTTCCTCTCGCCTGTCTCTGTTCGCTGTTCCCTGTTCCCTGTTCCCTATTCCCTGTTCCTGTCTTCACCGCCGCGCCCGTTCCGCCGCCTTGCGCGAGCGCGGCCGTTCAAAGGCCCCGCGCGCCGCCAGATCCTTGAGCGCGCCCCGCAGATGCACCACCGCCGAGGCATGCACCTGCGAGACCCGCGACTCGACCACCCCCAGCGCCAGGCCGATCTCGCGCATGGTCATCTCCTCGTAGTAGTAGAGGCTCATCACCAGCCGCTCCCGGTCGGGCAGATTCTGAATGGCCTCGGCCAGCCGCTCTTCCAGTTCGCCCCGCAGGCAGCGGAAGAGCGGGTCCTCCTCGGGACGGCCGGGCACATAGGCCAGCTCCTCCTCGCCCGAGTCCTCGTTGCGCTCCAGGTGCAGGGTGCCGATCTCCAGGCCCTTCAGATCGCCCAGCAGCTGCTGGTACTCCTCCAGCTCCAGCGCCATCTCGCGCGGCCACCTCGGCCTCGTCCGGCGCATGGCCCATCCGGGCCGTCAACACCCGGATCGCCTCTTCCACCGCGCGGCCCTTCCGGCGCAGCTCGCGCGGACTCCAGTCCAGCGTTCGCAGGCTGTCCAGAATCGCTCCCCGGATGCGGAACTGCGCATAGCTGCGGAACTGCACTTTCTTGGCCGGGTCGAACTTGGAGAAGGCGTCCATCAGCCCCACCACCCCGGCCGAAACCAGATCCTCGATGTCCACATGCTGGGGCAGCCGCTCGTGAATGCGGCGGGCCAGAAAGCGCACAATCGGCAGGTGCTCCAGCAGCACCCGCTCCTGCTCGCCGGTCAGCACCGGCAACTGCGCCGCCGCCGGGCGGATAGCCGTCCCCGGCAGCGCGCTGCCGCGGCGTCCTCTGACTCGCTGCCGTATTCGCCGCTTCGCGTCCCCATCGCTGTCCCCTTTCTCGAATCTTGCCAGCCTGCTCATCTGCTCCCAATCCTGAGCTCTGCTCCCTGTCCCATCTGCCCTCAACGCACCGTTCCCACCGGGCGCAGGCGAATCTCCGGAGGAATCTCCCCGGCGGCCACCACCGCCAGACGAGGCATCACCGGCTCCAGCCAGCGCTTGACGTGATAGCGGGCCGGACTAGGGCATAAAAGCACGGGAAGCGCCGCGGCGGAGGCGGAGGGGATAAGCCGCCTCAAAGAATCGGCCAGGCGGCGGACCACCGGGCGTTCCCGGCGTGGCGCCGGCGGCCAGCATCCTCTGGCCGGTCTCCGGCGAAAGCGTGGCCAGAATCTCCTCTTCCAGCGCCCCATCGAGCAGCAGAACCGGCAACTGGCCCTCGCCGTCGAGCAGCGGCTGAATCAGCCGCCGGCCCAGCGCCTGGCGCGCGGCCTCGACCAGCGCCACCACGCTCTTGTTCACCGGCGCGGTCTCCAGCATGCGCTTCCAGAATCGTGCCCAGATCGCGGATCGAGACCCGCTCGCGCAGCAGTTGTTCCAGCACCCGGCCCACCTCGCCCAGGGTGAGCAGCTTGGGCACCAGCTCCTCGAGCAGCTTGGGATGGCTCTCGTTGAGCGCGTCCATCAGGCGCTTGGTCTCCGCCCGGCCCAGCAGCTCCCAGGCGTGCCGGCGGATCAGCTCGCCCAGGTGGGTGGTGATCACCGTGACCGCATCCACCACCGAGTAGCCGGCGGCGATGGCCTGGTCCTCCAGCGCCGGCGCGATCCAGATGGCGGGCACCCCGAAGGCCGGCTCCCGCGCCTCCTTGCCGGCCAGCGGACGGCGGTTGGGGTCGCCGGAGACGGCCAGCAGCATGCGCGCCCTCGGTCTGCCAGCGGCCGATCTCCATCCCCCGCAGCGAGAACAGGTACTCGCGCGGCTTGAGGCGCAGGTTGTCGCGAGATATGCACCGGGGGAACCAGAAAGCCCATCTCCGCGGAGAGATGGCGGCGCAGCGAGCGCACCCGGTTCAGCAGTTGCCCGCCCTGCTTCTCGTCCACCAGCGGAATCAGCTGGAAGCCGATCTCCAGGGTCAGCTCTTCCAGGCGCAGCAGCGTTGGCCAGATCGGAGCTCTGCGCCTCGCTCGGCCTTCTTCTTCTCCGCCGCGCCCGGCTCGGCCGGCGGAGCGGCCGGCGGCCTGCGGCCGCCACCCGGCGCCCGCGCCAGAAACAGACCCGCCGGCCACGGCCAGAAAGGCCAGCTTGGGCAAGCCCGGGAATCAGGCACATGGCCGCCGAGACCAGGCTGGCCATGTAGAGCGTGGCCGGCTTGGCCAGCAGTTGCTGGCGGATCTCGCCGCCCAGCATGCCCGGCCGAGTTGGCGCGGGTCAGCGTGATGCCGCCGGCCACCGAGACCAGCAGCGAGGGGATGATGGTGACCAGCCCGTCGCCCACCGTCAGCACGGTATAGGTGCGCGCCGCCTCGCCCAGCTCGATGCCCTGCTGCAGGGTGCCGATCAGCAGGCCGGCGATGATGTTGATGGCCGGTGATCAGAATCGTGGCCAGCGAATCCCGCTGGTTGAAGCGCGCCGCGCCGTCCATCGCGCCGTAGAACTCGGCCTCGCGGGCGATCGCCTGGCGGCGCCGGCGCGCCTCCGGCCTCGTCGATCAGCCCGGCGTTCATGTCGGCGTCGATGGCCATCTGCTTGCCCGGCAGCGCATCGAGGGTGAAGCGCGCGGTCACCTCGGCGGTGCGCACGGCGCCGTGCGAGACGACCAAGAATTGAATGGCGATCAGGGCCAGAAAGAGCACGAAGCCGACCACGTAGTTGCCGCCCACCACAAACTGCCCGAAGGCCTCGATCACCTTGCCGGCCGCCGCCGTGCCCTCCTGGCCGTGCAGCAGAATGCGGCGGCTGGAGGCGATGTTCAGCGCCAGCCGGAAGAGCGTCAGCAGCAGCAGCAGGGTGGGAAAGACGCTCAGCTCGACGGCGCGGCGAATCTGCACCGCGGAGAGAAAGACGATGATCGAGGCGGCCATCGAGAGCGCCAGCAGAAAGTCCAGCGCCGGCGGCCGGCAGCGGCACCAGCATGACGAAGATCACGCTGATGGCCGCCAGCGGCAGCACGTACTCGCGCAGCCGCTGCCAGAATCGAGCTGCGCGGGCATGGCGCCGGCGGCCAGGGCGGCAGTGCTCATCGCGGACCTCCTCGCATGGTGCAGAGCCGGGACGCGCCTGCCGGACGCCGGGCCTGCGCCTGCGCCGCGGGCCGCGCGCCTCGCGCGCGCGCCGCTCGCGCATCTCGGCCTCCAGCGCGCTGGCGGTAGAGATAGGCCAGAATGGCCGCCACCGCGGCATAGAGATCGACCGGAATCGGCTGGCCCACCTCGACCGAGCGGTAGAGCGAGCGGGCCAGCGGCGGGTTCTCGATGATCGGCACCCCCGCCCAGCGGGCCTCGGCCTTGATCTCCTCGGCCAGCAGATTGCGCCCCTTGGCCAGCATCTTGGGCGCCTCCATGGTGGCAAAATCGAAGCCCAGGGCCACGGCATAGTGGGTGGGATTGGTCAGCACCACGGCGGCCTTCGAGACGTCGGCCTTCACCTTGCGGCGGCGCGCCTGGCGCTGCAGGTTGCGGATGCGCCCGCGAATCTGCGGGTTGCCCTCGGTCTCCTTGTACTCGTCGCGCAGATCCTCGCGGCTCATCTTCAGCCGCGACTCGCGGCTCTGCCACTCCACCAGGTAGTCGATCAGCGACCAGGCGAAGAGCAGCCAGGCGGCGGCCAGCAGCAGCCCGTAGACATCCGCGCCCAGCATCTCCAGCCGCGTGGTCGAAAACGGCGGCATGGTCAACTGCCGCGCCGATGCGCTGCACCGCAAAGACCGCCAGAATGGCTGGCCGGGATCAGCGACTTGGCCAGCCGCGCGGCGGCGCGCAGCGAGAAGAGGTTCTTGATGTTCGAGACCGGGTTGATGCGGTCCAGCTTGAAGCCCACCGCCCCGGCATAGAAGTTGACGCCGCCGGTCTGCAAGACGCCCACGCCCAGAGCGGCCGCGGCCACCGCCGCCATCATCACCCCCGGCGGCGCCAGCATCGCGAAGGTCAGCTTGCGCAGCGCGTAGAGCGTGGGCTGAATCTCGGCCGGCTCCCAGCGGGCCGGCAGTCCCAGATCGAGAAAGGCGGCAAAGGTTGTCTCGCCAGGCGACGCAGCAGATGGCTGCCCAGCGCGCCCAGCACCATCACCCCGGCCAGGGTTCCGGCCGCGGCCGACAGCTCGCGGCTGTGCAGAATGTCGCCTTCCTTGCGCGCCTTCTCGCGCCGGTGCTGCGTTGCCTGTTCGGTGGGCTCTCCGGGCATCGGCTATCCTCCCACGCCCGAGGCCGCGGCCTGGCCCGGCGCGGCGATCAGCCGCTCCGCCAGGTCCAGCAGCCCGCTGAAGCGGGCCTCGATGAAGCGCGGCCACAGGGCCAGCGAGCCGGTCAGCAGAGCAAAGCCGGTCAGGGTCTTCATGGGCACGGTCAGCATCATCACCGGCAACTGCGGGCTGAGCTTGCCCAGCAGGGCCACGGCCACCTCCACCAGCATGGTTGCGGCCAGCACCGGCGCGGCCAGCTCCACCGCGGCCAGAAAGATGCCCCCGGCGGCGCGCACAATCTCCAGCGCCGAGGCGGGCGCCAGCGCAAAGCTGCCCAGCGGCGCCACGCGGAAGCTGCGCACCATCGAGGCCAGCAGGATCCGGTCCAGGCCGGCGGCGATCACCACCAGCGTGCCCATCAGCTGAAACAGGTCGCCCAGCAGAGGCGTCTGAATCGCCGAGGTCGGGTCCAGCAGATTGACCAGCGAGAAGCTGAACTGCAGGCCCGACAATCTGCCCGGCAAAGAGCAGCATCTCGTTCAGCAGCGTCAGCGTCAGAGCCGTAGACCAGCCCCACCGCCAGCTCGCCCAGCAGCGCGGAAAAGCTGATCGTAGCCTGCGCGTTGGGCAGCGCGGCCACCAGCGGCGCCAGCAGAAACGCCACCGCGCCCACAAAGACCGCCTTGGTGCGCAGGGGCAGCGCCGTCGAGGAGAAGAACGGAGCAAAGGCCACCATCCCGCTCACCCGCACCAGGGCCAGCGTCATGGCGCTCAGAAAGCTCGTCCAATCCGGCATCGATTCTCTCCTCTGCGGTTAGCGGTTAGCGTCGTTAGCGGAGCTAGCTTGGTTCGTGTCAGCCGCTACGAGCTAAGCGCGGCTAACTGCTAGCTCCGCTATCCCAGATAGCGGTGCAAATCCGTCAGCAGCAGCCGCGTATACGCCGCCATCCGGCCCAGAAACCAGGGCATCCCCACCAGCAGAATCATGGCGATGGCCCCCAGCCGCGGCACGCTGGTCAGCGACTGCTCCTGCAAGCTGGTCAGGGTCTGGAACAGGCTCAGCACAAAGCTCAGCAGAGCCGTCGCCAGCAGCAGCGGCGCGGCCAGAATCAGCGCCTCCTTCATCAGTTGGCGCAGCAGTTCGGCAACCATGTCGGGCGTCATCGGCAATCCTCCTTCAAAAACTCTTCAACAACGAGTTGGCCAGCAGATTCCAGCCATCCACCATCACAAACAGCAGAATCTTCAGCGGCGTCGAAACCACCACCGGCGGCAGTTGGAACATTCCAATCGAGGTGGTGATCGCCGCCGTCACCATGTCGATCAGCAGAAACGGCAGAAACAAGCACCGCGCCGATGGCAAAGCCGGCCTTCAGTTCGGAGAGAATGTAGGCCGGCACCACCACCCGCATGGGCAGGTCGTCGGGCTTGTTGGGGCGCGGAATCTGCCCGGCGGCGGTAAACAGCGCCAGGTCCTTCTCCCGCGCATAGCTGCAGCAGAAAGTGCTTCACCGGCTGCGCGCCGCGGTCGATCGCCTCCATGCCCGTGATCTGCCCCGGCCGATAGGGCTCCACCGCCTGCTGGTCCACCTGATTGAGCACCGGCGTCATCAGAAACCAGGTCATCATCAGCGCCAGGCCCATCAGCGTGGGATTCGAGGGCGCCGTCTGCGTGCCCAGCGCCTGGCGCAGAAAGTGGAAGACCACCAGCAGCCGCACCATCGGCGTCATGGCCATCAGAATCGCCGGCAGCAGCGTGATCAGCGTCAGGACAAGCAGAATCGTCCACGGCGTCGAGTCCGAGGGATGCAGCTTGCGCATTCAGGTCGGGCAGCAGCGGCGCGGCTGCCGGCGCCGCCAAGCAGCAGAAGAGCTACCATGAGACCCTCGCCGCGCCTGCCGCGCCGTGCTGCCTGCTCGCGCCGGTCGCGCGCCGTTCGACCGCACTCGCTCATCCAGCGCATAAAAGGCCGGCGCGCCCTCCGGCGAAGTGGCCACCAGAAATCGCCGCCCCTCGGCCTCCACCAGCGCCAGCGACTGGCGCGGAGCCAGCGCAATCCGCTCCAGCAGCGCCAGCCGCGGCGCCTGCGGCCGCCGCGCCGCAGCCGGCCCAGCAGCCAGCCGCCAGCCCGCCCACCGCCAGCTTCGTCGTTTGCTCGCTCGTTCTCCGTTCGCCTCCAGCCTCATTCCCAGCCCCTAATCCCTGTCCCTGCCTGTTCCCTAGTCCCTAGTCCCTGCTTTTCACACCAGCCGGGTCACGCGCACCGCCAGCTGCGTTCCACCACTTCAAACTCGCTCCACGCCAGTTGCACTCGCCCGCGGCCAGCGGCATATCCTCGCCGTGCGCCCACTGCGTCTCAATCACCTGGCCCGGCTCCAGCGCCAGCAGATTGCGCACCCGAAAATCCCGCACCGGCACGGCCACATCCAGCTCCACCGGCAGCCGCGCCAGCGGCGCGCGTCAGCTTGATCCCTGCCCCTTCCGGCAGCGTGCGGCGAGGGCACCAGCGCCTGCTCGGCGGCCAGCTCAGCCTGCTCGCGGCATCTCGGGCGCGTGCGGCGGCGCAGCCGGCGGCGGCTGGCGGCAAGTGGTTGTGCGGTGGCCATTCGCTGAGAAATCAAGCAGAAAGATGACCAGAAACGAGGACAGAAGGATTGGGAAGGCTAAGGAATGCGCTTCCATGTCAACCTCCGCTCCGTGTCTGCACACCCCATGCGAACCACGCACCTCCACATCGCTGCTACACTGGTAAGTGACAGCCAATTGCGGCTTCCGCGGCTCATCAAGCCCGGAATCCGCCCCCAGCGAGGCCAAATTCCATGCCGGAATCAAATGAAATCAAGACGTGTCACCGCCACCAGCCTGCGCCTCAAAATCGGCCTGGCCGAGATGCTCAAAGGCGGCGTCATCATGGACGTGATGAACGTCGAGCAGGCGCGCATCGCCGAAGAAGCCGGCGCCACCTCGGTCATGGCTCTGGAGCGCGTCCCGGCCATGATTCGCGCCGAAGGCGGCGTGGCCCGCATGGCCAAGCCCTGCGCTCATCAAGCAGATCATCCAGGCCGTGTCCATTCCTGTGATGGCCAAGGCCCGCATCGGCCACTTCGCCGAGGCGCAGATCCTCCAGGAGCTGGGCGTCGACTTCATCGACGAGAGCGAGGTCCTCACCCCCGCCGACGAGGCCCACCACATCGACAAGCACGCCTTCACCACGCCCTTTGTCTGCGGCGCGCGCAACCTGGGCGAGGCTCTGCGCCGCATCGCCGAGGGCGCGGCCATGATCCGCACCAAAGGCGAAGCCGGCACCGGCGACGTCGTCCACGCCGTCCAGCACATGCGCCAGATCATCCGCGAGATGCGCGCCCTCACCGTCCTCAGCGAGCAGGAACTCTACGCCGCCGCCAAGGACCATCAGGCCCCCTACGAACTGATCCGCATGGTCGCGCAGACCGGCAAGCTGCCCGTGCCCAACTTCTCCGCCGGCGGCATCGCCACCCCCGCCGACGCCGCTCTGATGATGCAGCTCGGCGCCGAAGCCATCTTCGTCGGCTCGGGCATCTTCATGAAGGAGCGCGCCACGCCGCTCGATGTCGAGAACGATCCCAAGGAGCGCGCCGAAGCCGTCTCCCGCGCCAAGGCCATCGTCATCGCCACCACCCACTACAACGACCCCAAGATTCTCGCCGAGGTCGCGAGCAGGTCACCGGCACCATGAAGGGCCTCGCCGCCGCCGCCATCGAAGAGAAAGACCAACTGCAAACCAGAGGCTGGTAAGCACTGCCGCACCGCAGGTGCCTCGCTATTCGCTCGCAAAGGCCTCTTCGCTAAGGGAATATCGCTTTGTGTCAGGGCACGACTTCAGTCGTGCCGCAAAGCCATAAATAATGTCCGGGCTTTAGCCCCTGAGGGACGCTTTATTTGAACAAGAAAATCAACAGCCCGTATAATCAAGCGATTGAAGGAGGTTCGTTCACTCATAACTCCCGCCCACTCGGACCTCCCTTCTCCCCACCTTCTTGATGGACCCCTCATACTCCGGCCGCAATGGCCGCACGCTCGGTTTGGGTAAGCAACTGGCGCAATTGAGCGGCGAGTTCGCTGGCGGCGGGTTCGCCGAGAATCGAGTTGTGATCGCTGGCCAGCGGGCGGAGATCCAGGCCACCCGTGGTCACCTCGCGCCACCCGCATCGGCTGCCGATCTGCCTCCAATGCTGCGGCCATTCCTGAATCAACTCGTCAGCGGCCACAAAATGAACGATGCACCCATCGTATGTGCAGGGAACGTAGTCCTGCACCGTACGGATGTTGGCCGTGGTGATAGGGTCCGGCGGGAACTCCGGCCGCCAGACGCCGCGCGCCCGCACCCGCACCAGCACTCTCTTCAAGAGGTAGACCGGACGAATCAGCCATTCGCGCCTGCGCATGACCAGCTCATGGGCCATCTGCCGCCAGTGCTTCGAGAAGCTGGGAAAGCCGGGCATCGGCGTGTCGATCAGGACCAGCAGACCAACGGAGGCGCCCTGCCGCTGGAGCTGGCAGGCGATCTCGAAGGCGACCATCCCGCCGAAGCAATAGCCCACCAGCTCGTAGGGACCCTCGGGACAGACGGCGCGCATCTCATCGATCAGCAGGTGGGCCATTTCCGGAATCGAGGCCGCGGGCGGTGTGCGCAGCACGTAGAGCGGCCGGTCGGGGGCGAGATGAAGCGACAGGGGATAGAAGCTGAATACGTTCTGGTCGGCGGCGGGGATGGCAAACAGCGGTCGATTGGCCGCGCGGATCTGCTTGCGGATGAGATCGGCCAGATGTTCGATTGTTACCGGCTCCGAAAATGCGGCGATGCGGCAACCGCATTCGTGTTCGACCTGAACGAGCATATTTGTTGCGAGCAGGGAGTCGCCGCCGAGCGAGAAGAAATCGCCGTCAACGCCGATATCCGGTCGATTGAGCATTTGGCTCCAAATGGCGGCCAGGCGGGCTTCCAGGGCGTCGGCGGGCGGCTGGGGAACGCTGGCCGCGGCGCCGTAGCGCTCGGCGAGTTGCGCGCGGAGCGGCTTGCCGGTAGCGCTCTTGGCGATGGCCTGGAGGAACAGGATGCGGCGGGGAACCTTGAAGGCGGCCAAGCGGGCGGAGACGAAGCGGCGCAACTCGGACTCGCCGGCGGAAGCGCCCGCGCGTAGCACCACTGCCGCAGCCACGTTCTCGCCGAGTGTCCGGTGCGGGATCGGAAAGGCCGCGCATTCCTGCACAGCCGGGTGCGCCGCCAGGGCGCATTCGACTTCCAGCAGCTGAATCTTCTCGCCACCACGATTGATAATATCTTTGATGCGGCCGACGATGTGGAGATGGCCGTCGGAGTCGAGCCAGCCGAGGTCGCCGGTGTGAAACCAGCCGTCGCGAAACGCCTCACGGCTGGCGCAGGGATCGTTCACGTATTCGTTGATCACGCCAGGGCCGCGCACGATAATTTCGCCGTCGTCACAGGCGATCTCGGAATTGCCGGCGCGGATGCCGACCGAGTCCGGCTTGCGCACGGCCGGCGGTAGCCGGTGGCTCGCGAGCAGGCCGGTTTCGGTCATGCCATAGCCCTCGATGACCGGGACTCCCAGTTCGCTTTCCAACGCTGTACGCAGCTCAACGGGCAGCGGCCCGCCGCCCGAGTCCACGCATCGGACACCACAACGCCGGCAAACCTCGCCGGGCGACAGAGCCAGGATCGCGCGATGGTGCGTCGGGCTGGCGGTGTACCAAGTAGGCCGGTATTCCTCAATCCAATCCAGAAAGTGGCGCGGGTCGAATCCCGGGACGATCATCAAAGTGCCGCCGGCGCGCAACTGGCTGCGGGCCTCCAGGCCGTGGACGTGGAAGAGCGGCATCAGGCTGAGCATACGGTCCGCGGATGTCAGTCCAAGCGCCTCGCGCTTGGCTTCGAACCGCGCGGTCTGATTGGCCTCGTTCAGCGCCACCAACTTCGGCTTTCCGGTCGTGGCAGAGGTGTAGAGGAGGAGCTCGGAGCCGGGATAGCGGCGAGAGGAGGAGGCGGAACCGAGTCGGCGCCCCGGCTCCAGAAGCGGTATCCCAAGGCGTTGGGCGGCGGCGCGCGCGGGCGAGCCGGGCACGTCCAGCAACGCGCGCGGAGCGAGGCCGGCGAGCTGGAACTCGAACTCGGCCTCGCCGAGAGCCGGGTTCAGCGGCGCGCAGGCGGCCACGGAGGAAGCCGCAAGAATAGAGAGGAGCAGATCGGGGCCATCGGGCAAAGCTATGGCGAGGGCGTCCCCGGCCTTGAGGCCGGCGAAGGCCATTTGCTCGGCTAGCGATTCAGCTGAACGCCCTAGCGCCGACCCGACGAGGGGATCACGCCCCGGAGACAGAAGGGCGGCGCTGTCGGGCAGCCATGTTTCTAAAGACTTGGGCATTGTTATAAGTGACATTGTAATCGGAAAGGACGGGTCCGTCCTGTTCCACTATAATTCGGCACATCTACCGGACCGAAGAGAGTACGAGCGCCAGTAGTATCTTCACCGGGTGCCACAGCCTTCGCGTTCTCTGCGAAGGATGGGAAACTATCCCCGTTCGTTCCCCGCGTTAAAGGCATCTGCGCCACCGCAGATGGTTATTCTACTTGACGTGTACGGTGATACCGTACATGATGTAAGCGATATTGACCTGATCGACTACCACTGAGGAGGCCGAAATGCCCATGAAGAACCCGCCCCATCCAGGCAGCATGATTAAGACCGAAGTTATCGAAGCGCTCGGCCTCAGCGTCACAAAGGCCGCGGAGATTTTGCAGGTGCGCCGCGCTACGCTCTCCGATCTTCTCAACGGCAACTCCGCCCTGACACCCGACATGGCGCTGCGCATCGAAAAAGCCTTCGGCCCGGAGATGGACCACCTCCTGCGCATGCAGCTCGCCTATGACGTCTCCAGAACCAGAGCACACGCTAAGAATATCTCGATTGAGCGGTATGTGGCCGCCTGAGTTCAGCCCTGCCTGTGCGTAGTCGAAGGGGCCAGTCCCCGCCTGGCTATCGGTTGGATTTGCACTGTGCCTCGGCAATTCTTCAAAGAGAATCCCGCTGCTGGGAATCGAGGCACGGCCGGCTCCCTTCGTTCGCGCATTCAATCAGTCTCCATTCCATTTCAAATTATTTTCACTTTGCGTTGTAACTTTTGGGAACCTTCCGGATAAATATTGTGAAGTTGGAAAGGAATCGGGATGACAATCCATCAGGCTGCTATCGCACAAGAATTCCATTCCCGCCACAGAATGGAATCCATTGCTCCGGCGTGGCACACGGCCGGCGTGCTTCTGCTTCTCGCCGCTCTGATCGCATCCAGTATGCGTCTTCACAGTGCGGATCATGCGCATCTTCGAATCGTCAGCTATCTCGTTGTGCTCTCTGCCGAGTGGCTGATCACTGCCTTTATCTGGTTCGGTTGCCGGATGCAAGGCATCTCCATGCGAAGCCTGGCCGGGGATATGGCCTCAAGCTGGCGCGCGGTTCTGCGCGACCTGGGACTGGCGTTTGCTTTCCTGATTGTCGCCAATACCGCCCTGGCAGTTGTTGGGTATCTAATCCACTCCACGCCAGGCAGATCCGTGCAAAACCTCCTGCCGCACGGAGGGACGGAAGTCGCGGCGTATCTTCTGATGGCCCTGACTGCGGGCATCTGCGAGGAAGTTATCTATCGCGGCTACCTGCAGCGGCAGTTCACTGCCTGGACGAGCAGCGCCGCGGCAGGGATCGTCCTTCAGAGTGCTGTGTTCGGTATTTGTCATGCATACCAGGGCTTTGGTATGGTGTTGACGATCTCCATTTACGGTTGTTTCTTTGGCATCCTGGCGCATTGGCGCGGCAGTCTGCGGCCAGGCATTATCGCCCATTGCCTGCAGGACGGAGCCGGTGGATTGCTGTTGGCCAGAGCCGCAATGAAATAGGAAACCGTTGCAGGCGAGAGACGAATGACTGATTTCAGCTTACTCTACGAAAAGTACTCGGCGGACGTATTCCGTTTCGCTCTGTATCTCTCCGGAAATCGAGCCGATGCGGAAGACATCACATCGGAAACCTTTGTTCGCGCCTGGGCCTCGCAGGATTCTATCGAGATGGAAACTGTCAAGGGTTACCTTTTTACCATTGCAAAAAACCTTTTTCTGCAAAGCATCCGGAAGAGTTCACGTCAAACTGTGCTGCATGAGAATATTCCGGATTCTCTGCCCAGCGCGCACGATATGGCCGAGCATAAGGCGGAGTTTAACGCTGTGCTCGAAGCGATGCACCAGTTGCCGGCAATGGATCGCGCGGCGTTGATGATGAGAACGATGGACGAACTCCCATATCGGGAGATCGCGCGCATGCTGGAGATTACAGAAAACTCCGCAAAGGTCAAGGCCCACAGAGCTAGAGCATATCTCATGAAACTCAGGAGTGTGTAAAATGCTGAATCGCAGTGACAACGAAATCCCTATGAAAGTCTCGCGCGAAGTTATTCTCGATCTGCTGCCGCTGTATCTCGCGGGTGAAGCAAGCCCGCAAACCTCCGCGCTGGTGGAAGAGTATTTGAAGCATGACGCGGAGCTGCAGGGTCAGGTTGACCGCAATGGCATAAAGAATCTTATGACGACTATGGCCTCTGAAGCCACGTTGCCGGTGGAGCTTGAATTGCGATCACTTCGCCGCACCCGGAGCATGCTCCGCTGGCAGCGCGTGGTCTACAGTTGGGCACTTGCCCTGTCTATCGCCTCGTTGAGCGGAGTGGGCTATGTTCAGTCGGGACATGCGGCTGTTCATTTTCTCATGCGCGACTATCCGCAGGTTTTCTGGCCTTGCTTGCTGCTCGCTGCGCAATGCTGGATATGGTATTTTGTGTTGCGCTGGCGTCTGCGCTCGACCAAACTGCAATGAAGCTATCTACACATTGGCCGGAAGTCCAAAGATAGACCATCACCCCATAGGCGCGGGTGAGCTATAGCTCACCACTTTTTTCCGAGCAGACAACTCCATCGTGGAAACTTGACATAGTCATATGACTAGTGATATGACTATATGAGTGGAGGTTTCCCATGGCCTGGCAGGTCTACGACGCAAAGGCGCGCTTCAGCGAGTTCCTCGACGCCACTCTCAAGAACGGCCCGCAAGTGCTCACCCGGCGCGGCGTCGAAACAGCCGTCCTGGTTCCCATCGATGAGTGGAAACGGCTGAGAGACTCGGCACGTCCCAACATTAAGGACATTCTCCTCGACCCCAATGGCCCGCATGACCTCTATATTCCCCCGCGCCGGAGACTTCGCTTTTCTCCGCCGGACAATCAGGAATAGACCATGTATTTACTGGACACGAATGTAATCTCGGAATTGCGCAAGGCCAAACCGCATGGAGCGGTTCTGGCTTGGATTAGGCTGTGCGCCCCGAAGAGATCGCAATCCCGGCTGTCGTGATTGGAGAGATTCAGGATGGCGCGGAGATCACGCGCAAACAAGACCACATGAAAGCCGCTGAGATTGAGGCTTGGCTGGATTACATCATGGCCAACTTTTCGGTGCTGCCCATGGACGGCCGGATGTTTCGCGAATGGGCGCGAATGATGGCAGGCAAACCGGACGATCTGAGCGGAGACGCCATGATTGCCGCAACGGCTCGTGTCCTTCGGCTGATCGTCGCCACTCGCAACGTTAAGGATTTCAATGGCTTCGAGTCGAGGTCTTCAATCCCTTCGCCGTTATACGCGAGAGGAAGAAAATTGACCAGAAAGCAACGGCCCGTCAGATCGGCGTCCTGGCCATTCAGGGCAATTACGCCAGCCACGCGCAAGCACTCACCGAGGCCGGCGCATTGCCGGTCGAGGTGCGCAAGCCGGAGCAGTTGGCCGGACTTAGACGGCCTCGTTTTGCCCGGCGGCGAGTCCACCACCATGCTGAAATTCCTGAGAAGCACCGCTTCTTTGAGGCTTTGCAGGAGTTCTGCGGAACCAGGCCCGTCTTCGGCACCTGCGCGGGAGTGATTCTGCTGGCGCGGGAGGTTCTCAACCCGGCGCAACGCAGCATGGGCGTGCTTGATGCCGTCGTTGAGCGCAATGCCTATGGCCGCCAGATCGACTCGGTCATCGTGACCGCCGAGACCGCGCTCGCCGGAGGGCCGCTGGAGATGGTCTTTATCCGCTCTCCGCGCATCAGCAAACTCGGCCCCGGTGTCGAGGTGCTCGCCACGCGCGATGGCTTCCCGGTGCTGGTTCGCCAGGGCCGCATCCTGGCCGCCACCTTTCATCCCGAGCTCTCGCACGACCGCCGCGTGCATCGCCTCTTCGTCGAATCCGTCGCGACGGCCATAACGGCAGTGAAGCCACTGTTCCCTGTTCCACTGTTTTCCCGCTACTCCAGCATCTGCAAATCCAGCGGCTCTTCGAGCAGGTAGTTCTTGCCGCGCATGGCTTCCATGGCGCGCTTGAGGGCCGAGGACTTGCACGGCTCGACGGTCATCACGAAGGGCAGCGCGTGAGAGGGATAGCCGGGCTTCTGCACGATGGCGCGGATGTTGATGCCCTCGCTGGCCAGCGCCACGGTAATGTCGGCGATGATTCCCGGCTTGTCGTTGACCATGAAGCGGATGTAATGCGGAACCTCGAACTCGGCGCTCAACCGCGCCGGAACCGCTGGAACCTCAACTCTCTTTGACCCGTGCGCCAGGGAGAGCAGATCGCTGACCACAGCCACCGCCGTGGGATGGCCGCCGGCGCCGTGGCCGCTGAAGACCACATCGCCGCCGTAGCGGCCGGTAAAGATCACCATGTTCTCCGTGCCGCGCGACCAGGCCAGCGGCGAGTGCAGGTCCACCAGCATCGGTCCCACGGAGGCCGCGATCTGCCCTCCGGCGCGGTCGGCCCGCGCAACCTGGCGGATGGTGCAGCCCAGGTCGCGCGCATAGCTGAAGTCCACGGAGGTAATCGAGGTGATGGGCAGGGGCGCAATCTCCTCCGGGTCCACCGTGGACGCGCAGCGCCAGACGCATCAGAATGGCCAGCTTGGCGCGCGCGTCAAAGCCGCCCACGTCCTCGGTGGGATCGGCCTCGGCATAGCCCTTGGACTGCGCATCGGCCAGCACCGCGGCGTACTCGGCGCCCTCCTGCATTCTGCTCAGAATGAAGTTGCAGGTGCCGTTCAGGATGCCTTCGATGCGCACGATCTGATCGCCGGCCAGCCCTTGTTCCAGCCCCGGAATCACGGGGATTCCGCCGGCCACCGCGGCGCCGTACTTCAACTGTCCGCCGCCGGCCGCGGCCAACCGCTCCAGTTCGACACCCTGACAGGAGATCAGCTTCTTGTTGGCGGTGACCACGCTCTTGCCGGCGTTGAGCGCCTTGCGCACCCAGCTCTCCGGCCGGATCGAGGCCGCCGGCCAGCTCCACCACCACGTCCACGTCCGAGGCCAGCACCGCATCGGCGTCCTCGCTCCACTGCACGCTCGCGGGAACCCAGTCCACGCGCCTTTTCGCCATGCTGCGGACGTAGATGTGGGTCAACTCCAGCCCCTCGGGCCGGGACTCGACCAGAATCCGCGCCACGGAACTGCCCACCGTCCCAAAGCCAAAAAGAGCGATGCGCAGCGGGCGCTGAATGCTGGATTCGGCGCGGGAATCTCGCGCGGCCGGGGCCGAAGCTCTGTTGGGACGATGCGGATACGATTTTTTTCAGGCACGGGGCCTCCTCCTTGAGAGCGGATGAAGCTGGGATAACCCGATAATACCTGAACGAATTCCTGCCAGGGGTTTGCAGATTATTTCCGCGATGAGAATATTATGAGAATCCATGAGCGAAATATTTGAAAAACTCAACCTTACGGATCAGCAGGAGATCCTCGTCCTGCATGCGCCCGAGAGCTTTCTGCCGGAGCTTGCGCGCCTTCCCGTTCTCACCATTCACCACCACATCGAGTCGGTTCCGGAGATCGGCTTCTTGCTGGCGTTTGTTACACGCAAAAGCGAGGTGGACGCGCTGGCCAAGGCAGTGGCCGCGCGCACCCCTGGCGATGCGATTGTGTGGTTTGCCTATCCCAAGGGCACATCGAAAAAGTACACGTGCGACTTCAATCGCGACACCGGATGGGACGCTCTGCAGTCCGTGGGATTCGACACCGTGCGCGCCATCGCCATCGACGAGGATTGGACAGCGCTGCGCTTCCGGCGCGTGGAGTACATCAAGTCCGCTAACGACAGTTCTGAAAAGCCGGTCGAAAAAGTCAGAACCGGCCCCTCACGGCCACGCAGAAAAAAGCGAAGGAAGACAAAAGCAGACCATCGCGAACTCGCTCGCGCCCCACGCAAGTCGAGGTTCATCGCACTGCGCGCGATCAGGATTTGGCCCAAGTTCCCAAGCGAGCCAGGCCCGTCCAGGAAGCTGAAGGGAAATTAAGCGCAAATAGGCGCTTCCGGAACGGCGCCGAGGATGTGGATTTGTCCTCCGCGCCTGACCGCGCCGGCTGACTGAATTGCTGACTCTGCTGGTCTCGCTAACTCCCTCGACCTCAAACAGCCCCGGCAAAACCTCCCCCGCCTTGCCCTCGACAACGTGAGTAAAGGCCGAGGCATTCAGCGGCGGCTCCGGCCCCACGTAGACGGCGCGCGCGCCGTGCTGCCGCGCCCAATGGACAAAGTTGGCCGCCGGATAGACCGATCCCGAAGTGCCGACGACCACCATCAGCGTTGCGTTTTCGATCTCCTGCTGAATGCGCTCCATCTCCAGCGGAATCTCGCCGAAGAAGACGATATGCGGGCGCAGCCTTGCGCCGCACGCGCAGCGGCCCACCTCGTCCAGACTGCGATAAATCGCATGATCCTCGACCGGCGGCCGGCCGCAATCGTTCTCGCAGTGCGCCTTGCTCAATTCGCCGTGCATGTGCAGCAGCCGCCGGGAGCCGGCGCGCTCGTGCAGGTCGTCCACATTTTGCGTGCAGAGAAAGAAGCGGTCGCCGAGCTGCTGCTCCAATTCGGCCAGCGCAACGTGCGCCGGATTCGGCTCGGCCTCAGCGCCCGCCTTCCGCCGTCCGGCGTAGAACTCCCACACCTTCCATGGATTGCGCTCCCAGGCCTCCGGCGTGCATACATCCTCGATCCGATTCCCCGCCCACAATCCGTCCGCGGCGCGAAAGGTAGGCAACCCGCTCTCCGCGCTGATGCCCGCCCCGGTCAGAACAAAGACCCGGTCTTCCGCGGCAATGGAAATCCTGTTCATGGTCTTCTTCCCGATGCACTGGAGGTTGATGATTTGTAGTTTTCCAGGTCTCAGAATCGAATCTGGGGCAACCGGCTTCATTCGTCCATCATAATCGACTGAGCAATTTGGTACATCCATGCGGAAACAAGGGGAGTAGAAGTAGTGCGGGTGCGGTTTGCATTGGACCGTCAACTATCGGCGTTCGCCCAGAACATTTGCAACCGGCTTACGGAGGCACGAGGTCTCGGCCGCCGTCGGCATGCAACTCAAGCGCAGTCCCACAGATCCCTGCCGCTTCGGTCACGCATTCAAGTCATTCAGCATCATCATTCACTCTGGTGACGGCCCACGCTTCGGCGATTACGCCGCCAACGCCCGCAAGGAATTCAAGGATGTGCAAGACGTTCCCGGCATCGGCTCCGCCGCCATCTTCTTGGGACCGCTTGGCCGTGAAGGCCAAGGGAGACGTGATCGTCATCTCCATGTTTCTCGGTAAATCAGCTCCCGAGAAGATCGCTCTCGCCAAGGCCGTAGCGCAGAAACTGATCGCCCATTATTGATGGAGGATGAATGGAAGCCTCTCAGGCAGCGCCTTTCTTCCGGTGCTGCCTGGTCGAAGGCGGTTGGCCCCACCGCAGGTGGCTCAGCTGATTTCGATCACGTCCGTGGCAGCGGCTGCGGCTTCCTCGGCCTGCGCCATCAGTTTTTCCGCCACGGCGTAGAACTCGGCCGCCTGCGGGCTTTTGGGTCCGGCCAGCGCAACGGGCAAGCCGCGGTCGCCGCCCTCGCGGATGGCGGGAACCAGCTCAATCGATCCCAGGAAGGGAACATTGAACTGCTGCGCCGTGCGCTCGGCGCCGCCTCTGGAGAAAATGTCGATCTCCTGGTGGCAATGCGGGCAGGTGAAGTGGCTCATGTTCTCCACGATGCCCAGCACCTCGACGTTGACCTGGGCGAACATCTCCAGAGCCTTGCGCGCATCCTGCAGGGCCACGTCGCTGGGCGTGGAGACGACCACGGCGCCGGTCAGCGGCACGGTCTGCACCAGCGAAATCACCACGTCGCCGGTGCCGGGAGGCAGATCGACGATCAGGTAGTCCAGCTCGCCCCACTCCACCTGTTGCAAAAACTGGCGGATGATCTGGTGCAGCATCGGTCCGCGCATCACCATCGGCTTGTCGCCGGGGGAGATGTAGCCGATGGAGATGGTCTTGATGCCGTGGGTCAGGTTGGGCAGGATGCGATTGTCCTCGCCCACGGCCGGCTGCTGGCTGGAGCCCATCATCAGCGGCACATTGGGCCCGTAGACGTCGGCGTCGATCAGGCCCACGCGCTGGCCGAGCTTGCTGAGCGCAATGGCCAGGTTGACGGCGACGGTGGTTTTGCCCACGCCGCCCTTGCCGGAACCGATAGCGACGATCTTCGATATGCCCGGCAAAGCGACGGGCGAAGGCATGGCAGGCGAATGAGCCATAGTGTTTGATTGCTCCTTGTTCATCTTCGGCCTCCTTATGATAGCTCCAGCGGCCGTCGTGTAACACCTCATTGGGTAATATGCGTCGCTGCCGCGCCAAGACTACCGCGGGCTTGCAGGATTGCCATTCCAAATCTCGCGTGCGATTCTCCACGATCCGTCCAGCTGGCGACGGAGGAGATGCACCCCTTTGCCCGCCGCGATCGTCGGTTCTCCGCCCGCACGAGCGCACACGCGCCACGTGTAGGTGTACGAGTGGAAGGCCATCTCGCCCGCGATCAGCATCTCCGTCGATACGAAGCTCAGCCATTCGACGCGGAAACCTTCCAGAAAGCCGCGAAGCCAGCTGCGCAGCTCAGCCCCGGTCTTCGACGGGCTGTTCGGTGGCAGAAAGATCGCGTCATCGGTCAGCACCGCAAGGTACCGGTCAATATCCCCAGACTCCATGGCATCTCGCTCGATCCCGATGGCGGCGAGCACGCGATCCGTCGACACTTCTGGCGTTCTGCTTGACATGGCACCCCTCTTTAAAACCCTATTGTTCTTCAGATGCGTTTCAGGGCGATTGCGGTTCTCAGGCTTTCGCGCCTTCCGGGGCGGCGTGGGCCAGCTTCTCCTGCTTGCGGCGGGCGGCCTCGGCCTCGCGATGCTCGCGGCGCAGCAGCGCATCGGCATAGTGGCGCTTCTCGTCGGCGGTCTCCGGCATCACCTCGGGCACGCGCACCCGCGGCCGTCCTTATCGATGGCCACAAAGACCAGGTAGGCGCTGGCCACGTGCGGCTGCTCGCCGGTCTGCGTGTCTTCCGCCCACACCTTCACGCCCACTTCCATGGAGGTGGTGAAGGCGCGGTTGACGCTGGACTTGAGCGTGACCAGGTCGCCCAGGTGCACCGGCTGGATGAAGTCGATGTGGTCCATGGCGGCGGTCACGATATAGGTGCGCGCGTGCCGGTAGGCGGCCATGGCGCGCGGTCAGATCGATGAAGTGCATCAGCCGCCCGCCCAGCAGGTTGCCCAGGACGTTGGTGTCGTTGGGCAGAATCAGCTCGGTCATCTCCGACTGCGTGCTGGCCACGGTGCGGGCCGCGGGGTCTGGTTTCAGTGGAACTCATCGTCGGTTCTGCTCCGTTCACTAGGCTTGCGCGCTCCAGTGTACTCTGCCGCCGGATAGAATGAAGCTGGCGGCGGCCGGCCTGAAAGGGCGCTCAGTTCCAGTTTCGGCAATCGCCGCCAATTACGCAAATCCACGCGGCGCCGGATTGGCCGCATGTCGAGCAAAATGGACAAGATCGCTGGCCTCAAAGAGATTCTGGAGCTGGACCCAAAGAACAGCTTTGCCCGCTATGGGCTGGCCATGGAACTGGCCAGCCGGGGCGAGACAGCCGCGGCGCTGGCCGAGTTCGACACGCTGCTGGCCAACGATCCGGGCTACACGGCGGGCTACTTCATGGCCGCGCAGACCCTGTCCGCGGCGGGCCGCACGGAAGAAGCTATCGCCCGGCTGAAGGCCGGCATCGAAAGCGCCACGCGCAGCGGCAACCGCCATGCTGTCAGTGAGATGCAGGCCATGCTCGACGAACTGGAGCGGTAGCTTTCCATCCTTTCATCGCGTCTCCGTGCTCTCGTTTGTGCATCGCATGACGCCATTCCGAAAAAGATGTAATCCTCATTCATCGCAGCGGAGTCTACACTAACGATATGGCCAAATATTCCATTGTCGTTCCCTTTCACAACGAAGAGGAGAACGTGACCGTCTTATACGCGCGCCTGAAGCAGGTGATGGAGCAGGTGGGCGAGAGTTTTGAGCTGGTGCTGGTGGACGACGGCTCCAGCGACCGCACCTACAAGCTGCTGGAAGAGATTGCCGCGGTCGACAGCCGCGTGCTGGTCATCAAGCTGCGCCGCAACTTCGGCCAGACCTCGGCGCTGGCCGCGGGCTTCGACCACGCCACGGGCGAGTTCATCCTGGCCATGGACGGCGACCTGCAGCACGACCCCAGCGAGATTCCCAGCTTCCTGGAAAAGCTCGAAGAAGGCTACGACGTGGTCTCGCGGCTGGCGCAAGGAGCGGGTTGACAACTTCGTCATGCGCCGCATTCCCTCGCGCTGCGCCAACTGGCTGATGGCCAAGCTCTCCGGCGTGGACATCCACGACTTTGGCACCACCTTCAAGGCCTATCGCCGCGAGGTCATCCAGAACATTCCGCTCTACGGCGAGATGCACCGCTTCATCCCCGCGCTGGCCAGTTGGTATGGCGCGTCGATCTGCGAAATTCCCATCAAGAACGTGCCCCGCGAGCGCGGCAAGAGCCACTACGGCATCGGACGCACCTTCGGCGTCTTCTTTGACCTGCTGACCATCCGCTTCCTGCTCAAGTACATGAACCGGCCGCTGCACTTCTTCGGCGGCTTCGGCGTGTTGGGCATCCTGGCGGGCAGTTGCATGGCGGCCATTCTGCTGGGAATGAAGATCCTCAACCCGCACCTGGACGTGATGCTCCAACATGGACCGATGTTTGTCATTGGTTCGGTGCTGATTGTCTCCGGCATTCAGTTGCTGGCCATCGGCCTGCTGGGCGAGTTGGAGGTGCGCCACTTCTACACCGGCCAGCAGCGCACGCCGTATTCCATCGAGAGCATGGTGCGCCTGCGCG